>NZ_CP168900.1:1489864-2979728 GCF_041765605.1 Listeria monocytogenes | reverse complement strand
TAGTAACCCCCCTTTTTTATGTAATGTAAATGGATGCTATAAAGTTATCCACAGATAGAAAAAGCCATGGATAAGGTTATCCAAACACTGTTAAAAAATTATCCACAAAGTAAAAATGTATTGTGGATAACTTTAGTTTTCCCCAGCTATATTTCTATTCGACAGGAATTATAATATCAGAAAATCACTCTGATAGCAAGGACTTACAAAATCTATCCACAAAACTGTCCAGATGTGAAAAACGGTTGTCCACAGCCAGTTAACTTGTGTATAACTTGTGTGTAAAGAAATCTGTAACGAAATTGTTAGATTTAATTATCCACAAGCCATTGTGTGTAATTAACCACTAATTGTGTATAAGTTTAAAGTAGATTAAAAGGTTATCCACAAAAAAATGACGTTATTAACGAGTTATCCACACTTTCTGGAAAAGGATTTCATTGCGACAATGTGTTAAACTATTTACCAGAATAAGAAAAAGACAAAAAAATGAGGTTGTGAAAAATGATATTTCAACGGCTTTTGAAAACGAGAGATACAGAATTTTATCGAGTTATACAAAACGGGAATATTGACGACGTATTTGGATACTTATTAATTCACGACAAACGGGAACCAGCAGAAATTGATGATTTTAAGGTATTTGCAAAAAGTAATATAAATAAAGAAGCTTTTTCAGTGAATATCAAAAAAAATCATATTTACACGATGTTTTTTCACTTTACCGATTTAGAAGAAGAACAGGAAATTCCAAAATTTACTAAAGTTATTCGTTTTATAGAAGGTCTTTTATCATTTCAGCCAGAAACAAGCCATTACGTTGATAACTATTTAATAAAGGAAAAACTAATTTTTGAGTATCCTGCTGAATTTGAGAAAATCGGGGAGTTTGCTAAATATTTAGTAGAGGTTTCTGGTCGAGAAATTACTATTCCAGACACCACGAGAGAAAAATATATCTATTTGTCACAATAATTTTCGAAAAATGGTTTTTCTCGCTATAAAAATATGATATGATAGTGAACGGAGTCTAAATAGAAATTCGTCTAAATAGTATTGACAAAAATGACCAGTTCACGTACAATATCTAAGACTGTCTAATAGATAAATTCGATTGGACCCTTTCATGGGAGGTGTAATTAATGAAAAGAACATATCAACCAAGTAAACGTAAAAGAAAAAAAGTGCATGGTTTCCGTACGCGTATGAGTACTAAAAACGGACGTAGAGTTTTAGCAAGTCGTCGTCGTAAAGGAAGAAAAGTTTTATCTGCGTAGACCACTGAAAACGACTCAGTGGTTTTTTTTTTGAAAAATCCCTGAGTCAAACGGCCTTATACTAAGATATGTAAGAAGATGGAGAATGTATGAAAAAAAAATATAGAATTAAAAAAAATGACGATTTTCAAAAAGTATTCCGAAGAGGAAAATCTTTTGCTAACCGTCAATTTGTTGTTTATACTTTAAAGCAAGAAGGATCGACTCATTTTCGAATTGGTTTATCAGTTAGTAAAAAAATTGGAAACGCTGTCTGTCGAAATCGAATTAAACGCTACATAAGACAATCATTCCATGAACTAGAAAGCCAAATCAATCCTGAAAATGAATATATTATCATCGCCAGAAAACCGGCGGCCAATATGGATTTTCATGAAGTAAAGAAAAGTTTGATTCATGTTTTAAAAGTGGGGCGTGTTTTAAAGCAAAAACCAAACAATTCAAAGTGAGTGGGAATTTTAAAAAGGCGAAATTGGAGGTTACATCAATTTGAAGAAGAAAAAGCGATTCAAACAGAAGTTGCTCATCGCAAGTCTTGTAATCGGATTAATGGCTGTACTTTCGGGTTGTGGCTATTCAACTGATCCAATTACATCAGAATCAACTGGATTTTGGAGTCACTACATTGTATTCCCATTATCCTGGACTATTACATGGTTTTCCGATTTATTCGGGGGAAGTTATGCAGTCGGAATTATCGTTGTTACCATTTTAATCCGTCTACTTATCATGCCTTTAATGATCAAACAGCTGAAAAGCCAAAAAGCCATGACAAATTTACAACCGAAAATCAAAGAACTACAAGAGAAATACTCGTCTAAAGATAATGAAACAAAACAAAAATTACAACAAGAAACAATGCGCCTATATCAAGAAAATAGCGTAAATCCAATGATGGGTTGTTTACCATTATTAATTCAAATGCCAATTCTACTAGGATTTTACCAAGCAATCAGTAGAACGGCAGAGATCAAAACCGATTCATTCTTATGGATGCAACTGGGAAATCCGGATCCATATTACATCTTACCGGTTGTAGCGGCATTAACAACATTCTTATCATCGAAAATTTCTATGATGGGGCAAACACAGCAAAATAAATCAATGGCGATGATTGTTTACATCATGCCAGTAATGATTCTATTTATGGGTATTACACTACCATCTGCACTTGCTCTATACTGGATTATCGGTAACATTTTCACCGTATTCCAAACACTTTTAATTAATAATCCTTTTAAAAACAAACGTGAACAGGAGGCGCTGGCAGCTGCTCAACTTGCTGAAGATCGTTTGAAGAAAAAAGCAGCTAACATGAAAGCTTCCAAAAAAGGAGGTAAGAAAAGAAAGTGAGAGATATAACTGCGCAAGGCTCAAACGTTGAAGAGGCAATCCAAAATGCATTATCCACTTTAGAAACAACACGCGACAAGGTCGAAGTAGAAGTTCTAGATGAAGGTAAAAAAGGTATTTTCGGAATTGGCTCGAGACTGGCTATGGTAAAAGTAATTGAAAAAGAAGATGGTATCCAAGTAGCGATTGATTATCTTTTAGATGTTGCTACCAAGATGGGTGCAGTAATCACGATCGATGTAGAAGAAGTTGGAAAAGATGTGAAGTTGCAAATTAAAGGTGACAGCCTGGGTATGCTAATTGGCAAACACGGTCAAACCCTTAATGCACTTCAATACTTAACACAATTAATTGCTAATAAAACAACGAGCCAATACAAAAACATTATTGTTAATGTAGGGGATTATCGTGAAAGACGTCATGAAACGTTAGTAATTTTAGCAAATAAAATGGCAGATAAAGCTCTTAAAACGAAGCGCGCTGTTCATTTAGAACCAATGCCTTCATTTGAAAGAAAAATTATTCATGCTATTTTAAGCGAGAATGAACAAATTGAAACGCATTCTGAAGGACGCGATCCTTACCGTTATATTGTGATTAAGCCAGTTCGGAAATAAATTCTTAGACTGAGGTTTTAACGAACCTCAGTCTTTTTTTAGGAGGATACTTAAATGGCGATTTATAAGGATTCAGTTAATGAAATGTGGCAGAAATACCGTACAGAACACCCGATGATTTCAAGTAAGTTTGAGGCATGGGCATTTGGTAACTCTGCTCAGATGGCAAATGAACTTGGTGGGCTTGTTATGGATGGGATAAAAACCGGCACGAGCAGCTTGTTCTATTGGTATGATCAAGGCGGGGAAACGATGCCGTCTGTTGGTTCCCATGTTGTACTTTTAGATGGAGAAGAAGAAGCTATAGGAATTATCAAATTAATAAACGTAACAATTATGCCTTTTAATGAAGTACCTGAAACGTTTGCTTATTTGGAAGGAGAAGGTGACAGAACGCTAGAATATTGGCGAGAAGTACATACATCCTTTTTCAGTAATGAATGTGTAGAACTCGGTATTCCATTTGAAGAAGATGCTCTAGTGGTTTGTGAAGAGTTTGAAGTTGTTTATAAATAGAATGTTTCACGTGAAACAATAGAAGAGTACTGCGATTAATGCAGTACTCTTATTTTTTATTTCTTACTTCATTGGGTAATAGATTGAAAGTTCTTTTGTATAAGGAGTAAAAGTAAGTCTTGTTACTAAAGCCAACTTTTTCAATAATCAACTCAATTGGAGTGGAAGTGGTTTCAATTAAAAGATTTGCTGCGAGCATTTTTTGTTTATTGACTAGTTCGGTAAAAGTGAAATTGGTATTTTTTTTAATAAAGTTACTGAGGTAATTTTTATTGTAACCTAATGTATCCGCGGCACTTGTTAATGTGATTGTGCGATAGTTGGATTCTATAAGCTTAATAACTTCGAGCACGGTGGAAGTGGTGCTTGATTGTGAGTTGGTAAGGTCATCAGCTAAATATGTATCACATTTACGTACCAGTTCAGTGAACAGAATTGGCAAATAAAGAGTGATAATTCGTGATGAAAATTCTTCTTCTAAAAAATACTCTGTGATAATTTGGTTTAAAATTTGTTGGATATGCGGAATTTGCGCACTTTGAAAAATAATATATTTCTTTAAAGATTGCTCGCTTACGCTGGAATGAAGAAGAAAGTCGAATAGAAGGCTGTTTTTTTTCTTTATACTCGTTAGCCATTCTAGGCTGATTTGTTGGTCACGGAAAAGGATGTTAATGAGAATGTCTTTTTCGCCTGTTGCTTTGATGGAATGATGGCAGCCGCTGTCTAAAAGTAAAAGTTCTCCTTCATGTAAAGTTTCTTTATTTCCTTCAATGACTTGTTCGGAGCTTCCTGAATACATGTAATTTAGCTCAAGAAATTGGTGTGTATGATAAGGATAGTCCGCAAATCGGTTGTGTTTGCTTATATAAATGTCTTTGTTTTTGAAGAAATAATCATTTAATAACTCCATACTGCCGTTCTCTTTTAAAAAGGATCCATTGGGTAAATCGGGAACAAAAGTGCCAGTGCTTTTTTGGATTTTTTCTTTTGAATTTAGACGAAACAATTTTTTATTAAGCGCTTCCATTTCACAATCTCCTTCTGTAAATTTGATACTTTAATTATAAACACAGGATATTGTAAAGCGCAATCATTAATTGTTTAATATAAAGTAAGCGCTTAACTAAAATAAGTAGGAGGGTTAAAAGAATGGCTGGATCGAGTACAAGTAAAAAAGGAACGATAGCGGTATCTTTGACGAACTATTTAGATTCTGGATGTATTGTAGCGGGAGCAAGTGGACTAACTTTGTGGGCAACACAATTCGGACTTAGCAGTTTTGCGGTGGGATTACTTGGGGCTGTGAGCGCGAATGCGTTTGGTTCTGCAATTGGCGCACTTATTGGTGGTCATTTAGCAGATAAATATGGACGGAAATTTATTTATACGTATAACATGTTGGTGTATATGCTTGGGGTTACAATCATTATGTTTGCAATGAATTTCCCAATGCTATTAATTGGATTTTTAGTTACAGGTCTTTCTGTTGGGGCTGGGGTTCCGGCTTCATGGACATATATTTCTGAAATGGCGGATCCTAGTATAAGAGCTAGAAATATTGGTATATCTCAATTTGCTTGGTCATGTGGGCCAGCAATTATCTTTACTTTAGGAATTATTGTATCTCCACTTGGACTTTTAGGTAACCGCTTACTTTTCTTATCTTTATTGATTGTAGCGTTTGTTGCTTGGCAGTTGCAACGTAAATTAGAGGAGTCGAAGGACTGGGAAGCGGAGCAAGTGAAAATGAAAGAAAGTGGTAATCGTTTGGAACATCCTTTTAAAACAGCATTTTCTAGTATGGTAAATGTAAAATCAGTACTTTTCTTAGTGGGTGTGTACTTATTTTGGAATTTAGTAGCGGGTGCAATGGGATTCTTTATGCCGTTTGTATATGAAACGGTGGGTGGTCTTTCTAATACACAAGCGAATTTATTGCAAGCTGTATTATGGATACTCACAGCAGCTTCTACATACTTTGGCTTTGCTAAATTTGGTGATCGAGTAAGTCATCGTGGGTTGTTTTTTGTAGGGGCTTTAATGGCAGTTGCTTCTTGGGTTGTACTTACTTTTGTTGGAATGTCTTGGGTTGGTTTATGGACATTTGTTATTTTATGGGGTATTTCAGCAGGGATTGGTGCACAAGCTTTTTACGCACTTTGGTCAACAGAACTTTTTCCAACAAAATATCGTGGTGGGGTTCAAGGCGTGATGTTTTTCTTAGTTCGTGGTAGTACAGGTGTCTGGTCGATTGTCTTCCCAGTAATCTTGGCAAATCTTGGCTTTACTGTGGCGGGGACAATTATGATTGGTTTACTTACAGTGTCGCTTTTAATCGGTGTAATTTGGGCGCCGAAAACACGTGGCAGATCACTTGATGATATTACGAAGGAACGTTACGGAAATACAATTGATTAAAGAAAAGGAGCTAGACCAGTGAAACATTATGTTGCAGTAGATATTGGTGCATCAAGTGGTCGATTAATTCTAGGAAAATTGGTGAATGAAAAATTACAATTAGAAGAAATTCACCGTTTTAAAAATGGTTTTACGTACCGAGATGGGCACGAACGCTGGGAAATTGATCAACTGATGCAGGAAATCTTTATTGGCTTGGAAAAAGTAAAGCAACTAGGAATTTTGGAATGTGTGCTTGGTATTGACACGTGGGGCGTTGACTATGTTTTGATAGGGGCTTCCGGTGAGAAGTTAGCAGATCCAATTAGTTACCGCGATAAACGAACTTTAAATGCGGTGCAGAATTTAACGAGTGAGTATCCACGAGAATATATTTATAAAAAAACAGGTATTCAGTTTATGGAATTAAATACTCTATATCAGCTGTACGTGGAAGAGCGAGATTTACTAGAACGAGCGGAGAAAATTTTGTTGATTCCTGACTATATTGGTTATGTCCTCACGGGGGTTAAGGTGGCAGAAACAACCAATTCATCGACTACGCAAATGCTTAACTTGCGAGAACAATTATTTGATAAGGATTTACTTTCGCATTTGAACATTGATGTGGAAAAATTTGCACCACTGACGGATGCAGGTACGTATTTAGGTAAAGTAAAAGAGGAGTGGCTAGAGGAGTATGATATTCCTAATTGTGATGTAGTGACAGTGGCAACACATGATACAGCTTCGGCAGTGGTGGGAACTCCGGCAGAAGGAGAAAATTGGGCATTCTTGAGTAGTGGGACTTGGTCGCTAATAGGGATGGAGCTAAGTGCGCCAATTAATAACGAAGCAGCTTTTAAAGAAAATTACACGAATGAATGGGGCGCATATGGAACTTATCGCTTTTTAAAAAATATTATGGGGCTTTGGATTGTTCAAGAAATTGCGCGCATGGACGACTATAAGCATAGTTTTGCTGAGATGGCTGAGGAAGCGAGTAATTATCCTTATTTCAAGCAAATTATTAATGTCAATGATGCCAGGTTTAATAACCCGGAAAACATGGTGGATGAGATTAAATTGTATTGCCAAGAAACTGGACAAACTATACCGGAGACGATTGGCGAACTGACAAATTGTGTGTATGGAAGTCTGGCACTCTATTATGCACTAGAATTGGAGAAAATGACTGAAATTACTGGTAAGAAAATCGAAAAACTTTATATTGTCGGTGGAGGAAGTAATGTAGCTATGCTAAATCAATTAACAGCTAAACTTGCAGGGATAGAAGTATTTGCGGGACCTTCTGAAGCAACGGCGATTGGAAATTTAGTTGTACAAATGATTAATCAAGGTGAAATCGAATCTATGCGTGCGGGAAGAAAAATTATTCGAAATTCATTTGAAATTGGCGAATTTTCTTGTGGTGATGTGAGATTTGAGGAAATAAAAGAAAGATTTACTAAGGTACTTGAATTTAATTAGGAGGCTTTTAAAATGGGACAAGAAACAGAAATTAGTAAACGATATCAAGTGGCGAAAGAACGTTATCAAGCAATTGGAGTTGATACGGAAAAAGCGCTTAAAACACTGAAAGACATTAAAATTTCGATGCACTGCTGGCAAGGCGATGATGTTAAAGGTTTCTTAAATCCAGACGGCGAACTTACAGGCGGAATCATGGCGACCGGGAATTATCCGGGTGCGGCTCATACTCCTAAGCAATTACGCCAAGATTTGGAAAAAGCTTATTCACTTATTCCTGGAAAACATAAACTTAACTTACACGCAATTTATGTAGATACAGATGAAAAAGTAGATTTAAATGAAATTGAACCTAAGCATTTCACTCCATGGGTAGAGTGGGCGAAAGAACAAGGTTTGGGTCTTGATTTCAACCCAACTTTCTTTTCACATCCAATGTTTAAAGACAATTACACTTTAGCTTCACCAGATAAAGAAGTTCGCGATTTTTGGATAGAGCACGGGAAACGCTCGCGAAAAATTTCTGAGTACTTTGGGAAAGAACTTGGTCAAACAAGTATTAATAATTTTTGGGTTCCGGATGGTATAAAAGATTGTCCGATTGATCGCTACACCCCGAGAAAACGTTTGATGGAAGCTTTAGATGAAGTTTTTGCAGAAAAATTAGATGAAAAATATACCCAAGAAGCTGTAGAAAGTAAGCTGTTTGGTTTAGGAGCAGAGGCTTATACAGTTGGTTCGCATGAATTTTATATGGGTTACGGAATTACGCGGGACAAATTGATTTGCTTGGATGCGGGACATTTCCATCCAACTGAAGTTATTTCTAATAAATTGTCTTCTTTAGCACTTTTCAGTAAAGGCGTCATGTTACATGTGAGTCGTCCAGTCCGCTGGGATAGTGACCATGTGGTGATTATGGATGATGAATTAATTGAAATTGGTCGCGAATTGGTGCGCAATGATTTACTTGGGATTACAAATATCGGTCTTGATTTCTTCGACGCAACAATCAATCGGATTGCTGCATGGGTTGTTGGAACTAGAAATACGCAAAAATCATTACTTAAAGCCCTTTTAGAACCTACAGCTGATTTGAAAAAAATGGAACTGGAAAATGACTTTACATCTCGTATGGCAATTACTGAAGAATTGAAAGACTTCCCATTTGGCGATGTATGGAACTACTTCTGTGAAATTAATGGTGTCCCAGTTGGCTTGGACTGGTTGAAAGAAGTAAAAGCTTATGAAGAAGATGTATTACTAAAAAGATAGGAGATAGTGACGATGACAAAGGATATAATGGATGCTGTTTTTATTAAGGAAATGGCGAAAACTACTTCAAATTTATACCGGTTAGGCTGGGATGAAAGAAACGGTGGCAATATCACTTATTTGTTGGATGAAAAAGAAGTTGTGGAATATTTAGATGTAAAGCAAATCATCCGCACAATTCCAATGGACTTTGACGGTGAAAAGCTTGCTGGCAAGTATTTCTTAGTAACTGGTTCGGGTAAATATTTTAAAAATGTTGAAGAAGCTCCAGCTGTGAATTTAGGTGTAATTCAAGTAAGTGAAGACGGGAAAGCAGTTCATTTGTTGTGGGGCTATACAGACGGCGGACTACCAACGAGTGAACTTCCAGCGCATTTTATGAGTCACATTGCAAGACTTTCTGTGGATCCGGAAAACCGCGTTGTTATGCATTGTCACGCTACTCATTTGCTCGCGATGACATTTACACATGAGCTAACGGAACGAGAATTCACAAGAACTTTATGGCAAATGTGTACGGAATGTTTAGTCGTTTTTCCAGAAGGGGTTGGGATTATTCCTTGGCTGGTTCCTGGTACGAATGAAATTGGAGAAGCTACATCTGAAAAAATGAAGGAAAATCGTTTAATCGTTTGGCCACATCACGGGATTTATGGTGCGGGAAAATCAATGGATGAAACATTTGGATTAATTGAAACCGCGGAGAAAGCAGCAGAAGTTTATACTATTGTGATGTCACAAGGCGGTATTAAACAAGCGATTACAGATGAACAATTGAAAGCACTTGGTGAAAGATTTAGCGTTGAAGCAAAGGCAGGTTATTTAAATAATTAGGAGGTAACAATAATGGAACGAGTGGCATCTATTATGTATTTATATCCTGGTAATCAAGAAGAATATAAAAAAAGACACGACGAACTTTGGCCAGAAATGAAAGAGGCTTTAAAAGCACATGGAGCAGCTAACTATTCGATATTTCTAGAAGAAAAGACGGATACATTATTTGCTTATGTGGAAGTCGAGGATAAAGCCATTTATGACAAAATAGCAGAAACAGAAATTTGTCAAAAGTGGTGGAAATATATGGCTCCAATTATGAAATCAAATCCTAATAACAGCCCGGTTGCGGTAGATTTAAAAGAAGTTTTCTATTTAGCATAAGAAAAGAGACATGACTTTAACGCAAAGTCATGTCTCTTTTTTAAATATTTTTCGGTAACCGGAATACAAGTAGGAAACAAACAACAAGCAGAACAATATTGACGTACATACTCATTTGCAAACTGTCGGAAAAGGCGCTTGCTTTTGAAGTAGCGGCAGTATTTCCAAGTGTGCGGAAGAAGACTGAGCCAACAACAGCAATCCCAAAGGACGATCCAATTCGCTGCGCTGTATTAAACATACCACTAGCTCCGCCGCGATCTATACCAGTCACAGTGGAAAGGGTAAAACTATTCAATGGTGCAATAGTCAAACCACTGCCGATACCAGCGATGAAAAGAGGTAAGAATAAGAGCCAAGCAGAAAAAGCGCCGTCGTTCAAATGGAAAACAATAGACACGGTGCCAAGCCCGATGATAACAAGCGCAACTCCAAGCATTAAGAGCTTTCTACCTAATATAGGGATTAGTCGGTAACTATTAGAGGCAGCTAACACACTACCTAAAGCAAAAGGACTAATTGCAAGCCCGGATAAAATAGCCGAACGATTGAAACCAGTTTGCCAAGTTAGCGATAGGACGAAGAAAATACTAGTAAAAGCGGCAAAGTATACAAGCGATAAAAGCATACCTGAAACAAATTGATTATTTTTAAGTAGGTTGGGAGCAATTAATGGCTGATTTCCTTTCTTTTCTTGGTAGACGCTCCATTTGTAAAGAATGATAAAGAGTGGAATAGATAGCGCCATTAAAAGATAGTCTATCGGTTTGAAGTCATTTGCGCCGTTTGAAATAAGTGGGAACAGTAATAGTAAAAGTGCAATGGTTAGTAGCCCAACTCCTGGCAAATCAAAACTAATTTTTTTCGCGGAGACAGTTCTTTTTGGAAGGTAAAGCATTGCTAGGACGAGTGTGACTAAAACAAAAGGTACATTAACAAAAAAGACAGCGCGCCAACCATTAGTAGCGCCGAATAATTCAATTAAAAGTCCGCCGGTAAGAGGTCCGATGGCCGTTCCAACACCAATAACAGAGCCGAGAATCCCGAAGATTTTCCCGAGACTTTTTCCAGAATACATATCCATAATTGTGGCATTGATTTGCGGGAAAAATAATCCGGCAGCAAGTCCCTGTATTACCCGGGAAATAATTAGACTATTTTCTGAATCAGCAAAGCCAGCTGTCACACTCATAATGAGAAATAAAGTGATTCCGATTATGTAGATGTTTTTTCGACCAAATTTGTCTCCAAGTCGACCAGCTAAAATAAGTACGAGTCCAAAAGCAAGTGCATAGCCTGAAATAACCCATTCAATTGTTTCGCTTGTGGCATGAAGAGCAGTTGTAATATCAGGTAAAGCAACATTGACAATCGTTGTATCCAATAATGAAATAAAAGCTCCAAGCATAATTGAAATAAGTGCTAAAGTTTTACGTTTATCCGTTTGTTCCATGAATCATTCTCCTTTTTGAAGCTTTTTGAGATATTTTTCATTATAAACCTAAAATCTCTGATGATAAAGAAAGAGCAAATGTTTCACGTGAAACATTTTACTTTGCGAGTGAGATTTGATAAGCTTTTTTTATTAAAAAGGCGGGGGTTTAGCGTATGGAAAATCGGAAACAAATGATAAAAACGGAACGACTTTTTTTAAGTGAAATGACCTTGGCTGATACCGAAATTCTGTTTGGCTATTGGTCAGATGATTCGGTTACTAGATATATGAATATTGAACCTTTTCAAAGTTTGCAGCCGGTAGAAGAAATGATTCAGATGCTAAGACAACTAGAAATTGAAGGAAAGGCTCTTCGATGTGTGATTATTTTGCAAGCAACAGGAGAAATTATTGGTACATGTGGTTTTAACTATATTGATCATGAAAATCATCGTGCAGAAATTGCGTATGATTTAGGAACGCGCTTTTGGAAACGTGGTTATGCGACAGAAGCCGTGAAAGCATTGATAGAGTGGGGTCGAGAATCATTTGATTTGCACCGAATTGAAGCAAAGGTAGATCCAAGAAATACCGCATCGATAACATTACTCGATAAGCTCGGTTTTTTAGAGGAAGGATTACTGCGGGATTATGAAAAAATTGGTGCGGTTTACCAAGATGTGAAATTGTTCTCTTGGATAGATGAAAATTAGTAATAAATGTGTCCATTTTTTTACTAAATAGTGTAGATAAACCGAAAGTTACTATATCATAAAGATTTTTTCTTGTTTGTTATATTTATTTATTGCTAGAATAAGGTTATCTAAAACATTTAAGGAGATTACCCAATGACAAAAGAATATTATTTTATAAAACCAGAATTAAGCTCTCCTGAAACAAAACAAGAAAACATTGATGCGTGGTTAAAGACTCAAGATAAAGCTTTTTATGATTCCCAAATTGCACAAGAACGTGATTATTGCTTCTGGTGTAACATTGTAGAAACAGCTAAGCCGAATTCTCGGACAAGCTATACTTCAATGGCATATACATTAAATGAACCAAACATGCTCAATTCAGCTGGGAAAACAAGCTTTATTTTATCCGAAGAAGAGGTATTGTACATTCACACTTTATCTGTTGTTCGTGACGGTAAAGTGATTGATAAATTGGATGATATTAATGTAAAAGTATTAGACTATGTTCGTGATGAGAATCAAGCGAGCTTTAACGACGAGAAAAAAGTAACCGTTCTTATTCGCGATTTGCATTTGAATGATATTTTCGTAATTGAAACATCAATTGAGCGAAAATATGAGGAAAGCAGCATTCGCAATCAATTCTTCCGCTGGATTTACTCGGCTCCAAATTCTTACTGGGCTTATGGAAAGTACCGTTTTGAATTAAAAAATGAAACAGAGAAAAAATTAGAAACGAATTTCCATTATTTCCGAGATGAAGCGGGCACTATTTTAGAAAAAGATAAAGTGATGGTTCCGCATAACGAATCTTATACAATTGAAAAGGAAAATTATATTGGAGAAGATCCGAAAGAGCTTGAGATTGTACCTTTCATTGATTTTGTTACAGAGCAGACGTATCCGGAAATCACCACAACAATCAGTGACATTTATCAAAAATTCTATCAAGTAAATCTTGCTGATTTTGCGGCTGATTTAGTGACTGAATTAGATGCGCTTCCGTCTTTAGACCATAAAATTAAGCATGCCATCGATTTTGTTCAAAAAGAAGTATACTATTTGTACAATGAAGCAGAGATGGATGGGCACGAGCCGCAAGCTGCTGAAGTAACTTATACTACAAAACAAGGGGATTGCAAAGCGAAAACAGTTCTTTTGAAGGTTATTTTAGATTATTTAGGTGTGGACTCGGATCTTATTCTAGTTAACTATGATAGTGATATATTCTTGTCAGTTTATACGCCATCACCATTCAACTTTAACCATGCGATTTTAAAAATAACACATGAAGGCCAAGTTTACTTTGTTGATGCGACAATGAGTAATGACCAAGGATTTTTAGCTAATCGTC
The DNA here is from genome assembly GCF_041765605.1 of Listeria monocytogenes. Taxonomy (GTDB): domain Bacteria; phylum Bacillota; class Bacilli; order Lactobacillales; family Listeriaceae; genus Listeria; species Listeria monocytogenes_D. The sequence goes on along the minus strand of NZ_CP168900.1, from coordinate 2,966,151 downwards.
AAAAAAATAGTTTTATGTATTATTTAGAAATTAAAGCTGGTACGGAATTACAAAAACAAGAACCATTTGAAGATGAAAAGCCAGCTGTGGAAGAAAATTTCCGTTGTGATGTGAAAGGAAACGTGGCTGAGGTTGTCTTTGAAAGAAAGTTACGTGGAGGAATGGCAAACGGATCGCGAGAAATGTTTAAAAATGAATCTAATAAAGAGGTTATTAACCGTTACAATTATACGACATATAAGTGTATGACACTGTATAAAAACTTTGAAGAAAATGAAATTGAACAGCATTTTAGTAATACTTCTGTTCAAATAGTTGAAGATAATAAGGATTTAAATGAACTTTCTATAGTGTACAAAGCGACTATTACGGATCCATATGAAGTTGAAAAGAAAAACCGTTATTTACACTTCTGGAACTACGGAAACTTTATCGATGATGCTGCGGAAAAACATTTCCATAAAGATTTCCCGTATTGGATTGATCGGAACAGAATTAAAACAGAGGTTCATTTGACGACAGATAAGTCAATTGATCAACAAGAACACTACACATGTCAAGAATGCGACATCAAATCTAAGTATTTGAAACATCGTATGACGAAGAAAATTCACAAAAATGGTGCGTCTTGTTATATAGATTATCGTCCGTATCATAACCTTACTATTAAAGGGAAAGATTTGGAAGAATATATTAAAGCTAATAAACAAGTACTTGATAGCAACTGGGGTATCGGTATTGATATCATTGAGGATGGATTGTTTAAGAAATTAGGTAAGTTATTTAAATAAAATAAAAAAAGCTCACAAGGAGATTACCCCATGACAAAAGAATATTGCATTCTACAGCCCGAATTAAGCTCTCTAAAAAAAAACCAAGAAGATATTTCTTCTTGGTTAACAATCCAGGATAAAGATTTTTACGATGCTCAAATTGCACAAGAAAAAGGTTATTATATTCGGTATGAGGATGTCGAAACAGTTAAACCGAATTCTCATTCAAGTTTTATTTCTAGAGTAATTACTTTAAGTAATCCAGATTTAATTAATCTGATTGAAAATGCTCAATTTGATGTAGGAGAAGATGAAGTATTATACATTCATACCCTAACTGTAGTCCGTGACGGTCAACTGATTGATAAGATAAATGATATTGACATTAATGTACTAAATTATATGTGTGATGAAAATCAAACAGAAGTTAATACTGATAAATTAGTAGTAGTACAAATAAGTGATTTGCAGTTAAATGATATTTTTATCATTGAAACAACTGTTGAGCGCAAATATGAAGAAAGTAACATACGCAACAAATATTTCCGCTGGATGTATACGATGCCAGATTCCTACTGGGCTTATGGTAAATATCGTTACGAATTAAAAAATGAGACGGAGCAAAATTTAAGCGCAAACTTTCAATATTTCCGAGATGAAGTTGGTAGGATTCTAGAAAAAGATAAAGTAATAATTGAAAAAAATCAATCCTATATCATAGAAGAAGATTACTATGTTGGAGATGAGCCAAAAGAATTTGAAATTGGGCCATTCATTGATTTTATGACCGAAAAAACGTATCCTGAAATCACAAAAGAAATTAGCGATGTATATCAAACGTTTTATCAAGTTAATTTAGTGAGTTTTGCGGAAGACTTGGTTACTGAATTAAATATGTTATCATCTTTAGACCATAAAATTAAGTATGCCATCGATTTTGTGCAAAAAGAAGTATTTAATGAGCCTGAAACAAATAATTTTGAGCCGCAATCAGCAGAAATAACGTATAAGACGAAGTGCGGGGACTCTAGAGCAAAAACAGTTCTTTTGAAAGTTATTCTGGATTATTTAGGAATAGAATCACAACTTGTTTTTGTTAATTTTGGTCAGGATTTATTTATACCTGTGTACGGTCCATCACCATCTACTTTTAAACAAGCAATTCTGAAAGCAACACTTGATAATCAGGATTATTTTATTGATGTTACAATGAGTCACGATGAGGGTTTTTTAGCTAATCGTGATCAAAAAAGTTTTATTTATTATTTGGAAATTAAAGCAGGTATAGACATACAAAAACGACAACCGCTTGAAAATAAAATTTTTAGTGTTGAAGAAATTTTTTCCTGCGATGTTAAAGAAAATGTTGCTCAAATTACTTTAGAAAAAAAGCTGCGTGGGGGAATTGCTAACAAAGCTCGCGCTATGTTTGAAAGCTGGTCTGATGAAAACATAATCAATAATTATAATTTTGCAATCTATGCTTGTATGTTTCTATATGAAAATTATGAACAAGATAAAATTGATGAATACTTTAGTAACACTTCTATTCAAATAGTAGAAGATAATAAAGAATTAAACGAGCTTTCACTTGTTTATAAAGCAACTATTTTAAATCCCTATGAAATTATAGATGGAAAACGCTATCTGCACTACTGGGACTGGAATAATTTTATTGATGATGAGGCTGCGGAGCACTTTCATAAAGACATCCCGTATTGGGTAGATCGTAATTCTATCAAAACAGAGATTCATTTGACGACTGATATGCCAATTGATCAATATAAGCAAGTTACACGCCAAGAATGCGATATTAAATCTAAGTATGTGAATTATTGTGTTACTAAGCAAGTTAAAGAATATGGAGCTTCTTGTTATATAGAAAATATCCCGTATTACAATCTTGCTATTTCGGGGAAAGATTTGGAAGACTATATTAAGGTCAATAAGCAAATCCATGATGATAACTGGGGTATCAGTATTGATATTCTTGAATAAAATCAAAAAAGCATCCTTTATAAAAGGGTGCTTTTTTGATAAATGGTCCCGACTGGTCTCGAACCAGCGACCCCCACCATGTCAAGGTGATACTCTCCCAACTGAGCTACAGGACCAAGTAAATTCAGAAAATAAGCTTAGGCGTTTATTTTCTGAATGGATTCACGTTCAATCATTTCGGTTTTAATAATCGTTGTTTTTGGTACATTTTTATCTTGATGGATTAAGCGGAATAATAAGTTAGTCGCTTTTTTTCCTAGTTTGTTGATTGGAATATCAATAGACGTTAGCGGCGGCGATAAGAAAGAGGACGCTACTTTATCATTATAGCCGATGACGGAAAAATCTGCAGGTATTTGTAAATTTTTATCGGCGGCCATTTTGTAAATACTAAGGACTTTTAAATCGTCGGTTGCGAAAACTGCGGTTGGTTTATCTGGGCCTTCCATTAGGCGTAGCGCTGCTTTGTAGCTATCTTCTATACTATAACCGCTATCAATAATCCAGTCGTTACGTAGATCTAATTGGTGGTCAAACAGGCAGCTTCGGAAACCAGCAAGACGATCTATGGAAACGTGATAATCAAGTGGAGCATGAATACAAGCGATTTTTTTATGGCCTTCCGTAATTAAATGTTTTGTTAGAGCATAACTATCGCCAAAATTGTCAGTATCAACAGAATAAATATTTTTGTAATGTCCTTCTACTTTTCCGGTCACAACGATGGGGATATTATATGGGTCTAATTGGTGAAAAAAATCTTCATCAGCGGGAGAACTTAGCATAATAATGCCTTTTATCATTTTTTCTTGAATTTTGGAGAGGCATTTTTTAAGTTCGTCTTCGCTGTTTTTAGCAGTTTGAAGAATTAGGTCGAAATTTTCCAACTCAGCTTGAGTGGAAATGGATTGAATTATTTCGGAAAAAAATGGGTTTCCGGTTGTGGTTGTAGTAGAGCGATTTGAAATAACCATGATGGCATCAAAGCCCGAAGAGGTAAGTGCGCGTGCTAGTTTGCTTGGTTGGTAGTTTAGTTCGTCAATCGCTGCTAGTACTTTTTTTCGTGATTCTTCGGAGATATTAGCTTGATTGTTTAGTACTCTAGATACCGTCGATTTTGAAACTCCCGCGTGTTTTGCTATGTCATATATGGTAGATGCCAAGGTAATCTTCCTTTCTCTCTCTATTGTTTCCGGTATCGGTTCCGGTCATTATCATCCATGTTTATATTACTCAATTTTCTAGTAAATGTCCAACTAGATGTTATATATGAGATAAAACTCACTATTAGCAACGTGTTAGAAAAAACATTAAAAATTGTGTTTGACAGAAAGCGCTTTCCATACTATAATTCTTCTTGTGGGAGCGCTCCCGGTTAGGAGGTAAATGATGACGAATTTAAGAAAACGACTTTCGCGGTTATATGCCGAAGATGTGGTAGATAGTTTGGCAGCTAGAATCGAAGCGCGGGTACAGCAAACGCAACAACGAAAGTTAACACGAAAAGATCAGTGGGACGAGAAAGATATTGTTTTAATTACATATGGAGACCAATTTAAAGAGGAATCCAAAAAAACGTTAACAACTTTTAAGAAAATGTATGATAGTTATTTAAAATCGACTTTTGAGGTAGTTCATTTCTTGCCTTTTTATCCTTATTCTTCGGATGATGGGTTTTCGGTCATCGATTATAAAGCGGTGAACCCGGAACTTGGTGATTGGGAAGATATTAAGGAGATGGAACAGTCGGCGCGGTTGATGTTTGATTTTGTTTGTAATCATATGTCGGCGAAAAGTGATTGGTTTAAGCGATATTTGGCGGGTGACGAGGAGTTTAGGAACTTTTTTGTGGAAATGGATCCAAAGACGGACCTTAGTTCGGTAACAAGGCCACGTGCGACACCAGTGCTGACACCATTTCAATTTGATTCAGGAAAAGTAGGACATATTTGGACGACTTTTAGTGAGGATCAAATCGATTTAAACTTTGCTTCTCCGGAAGTGCTTTACAAGATGATTGATGTTTTGATGTTCTATTTAGAAGAAGGTGCGGAATATGTGCGACTTGATGCGGTTGGCTTTATGTGGAAAGTGCCGGGAACGAGTTCGATTCACTTAGAAGAGACGCATGAAATCGTGAAATTATTTAGAGATTTAGTAGACATTGCAGCTCCGGGGACGATTATTATTACCGAAACCAATGTGCCGCATGTTGATAATATTAGTTATTTTGGAAATGGTGAAAAAGAAGCGCATATGGTTTATCAATTCCCGCTTCCACCACTTGTGCTCCATGCTATCCATCATGGTAATGCAGAATTCCTCCGTAACTGGGCGAAGAATTTAGAGCTACCAGAAGGCAAGCGGACATTCTTTAATTTCCTTGCCTCACATGATGGGATTGGGTTAAATCCAGTGCGCGGCATTATTCCAGAAGCTGAAATTTTGGCTTTAGTGAATGATTTGGAGGAAGAAGGCGCGCTCGTTTCATATAAGCAAAATCCAGATGGTTCTAAGAGTCCGTATGAAATTAACGTGACGTACATGGATGCGCTAAGTAAACAGGCGGACACAGATGACTTGAGGATGTCGAGATTTCTTGTGGCTCATGCAGTACTAATGTCTATCCCAGGCGTTCCAGCCGTTTATGTTCAAAGTATTTTAGGAAGCCGCAATGATTATTCAGGCGTAGAAACAACAGGCCACAATCGCTCTATTAATCGAAAAAAATACGACTTGGCGGAAATTACAGCAGAGTTGGAACAAAGAGGCTCCTTACGAAAAGCAACTTATGATGCGCTAACGAAATTAATTAGCACACGAAAAGCGGAATCACTTTTCCATCCAGAAATACCGATGGAAGTTTTAGAATCTACGGCGGAATTGTTTGTTGTTAAACGTTCATCCGACGCGGAATCGATTATATTGATTCATAATTTATCAGAAAAAGAAGTGAGTTATTCACTAGACAGCGGTGTTTATACAAATCTTTATAAGGGCTCCACGGTAACTGGGAGCGATTCCATAAAGCTTAGTGGCTATGAATTCTGCTGGCTAAAAACCAAAAATTACAGGGAGGAACAAAAATGAAGAAAAAGAGTCTTGTATTACTTGTTGTTGTGTTGGTTCTAAGTGCGGTTCTAGCTGCATGTGGAGGAAAAGAGTCTGGTAGTAAGGAAGTAACGATTGAATTTATGCATTCATCCGTTGAAAAAGAGCGTTTAGATGTTATTAATAAATTAATTGCTGATTTTGAAAAAGAAAATCCAACAATCAAAATCAAACAAATTCCAGTAGAGGAAGATGCTTTTAATACTAAAGTTGTAACACTTGCTCGTTCCGGTAAACTTCCAGCAGTTATGGAAGTAAGCCAAGATTTTGCCAAAGTAATGGATAAAGATCAGTTAATTGACCAAGATGCAGTAAAAGCAGTTATCGACTCGGTTGGAGAAGATAAATACTATGAAGGTGCAACAAACTTAGTACGTTCTGAAGATGGTAAAAGCTATATCGCAGCACCATTAAGCGGTTGGGTTCAAGGTATTTGGTACAACAAAAAAGCTTTAGCCGATGCTGGTTTTGAAGAACCTAAAAACTGGGCGGATATTGAAAAAGTAGCGAAAAAATTCACAAATAAAGCAGATAAAAAATACGGTATTGCAATTCCAACAGCAGAAAGCACGATGAGTGAGCAAGCTTTCTCCCAATTTGCACTTTCTAATAAAGCCAATGTTTTAGATGCAAAAGGTAATGTAACGATTGATACACCAGAAATGAAAGAAGCACTTCAATATTATAAAGATTTGTCAGCATACACGATGCCTGGTTCAAATGATGTAACTGAAATTAAAGATGCATTTATGAATGGAACAGTTCCGATGGCAATGTACTCTACGTATATCCTTCCATCTGTTTATGAAGAAGGCGATCCAAAAAATATCGGTTTCGCAATTCCAGAAGAAAAAGAAAAAGCAGTTTATGGTACAGTTTCTGGTTTAACTATTTCAGCAGGACTTGATGATGAGCAAAAGAAAGCAACGAAGAAATTTGTTGAATACTTGTCTCAACCAGAAAATATGGCAACTTGGGTATTAATGTCTCCAGGTGGAGCGCAACCAGTAAATAAAGAAGTAGTAGAACAAAAAGCATACAAAGAAAATGAAGTAATTAAATCGTTTGGTGAACTTCCAAATGAAATCGCAGCATCATTCAATGACATCCAAGTTTTCGGACTTGTTGACGGTAAAAACCTTACAAAAATGGGAGATATTACTAGCTCAGGCATTCTCGCACAGATGGTTAATAACGTAACTGTTGGCGGTGGCGATGTATCAGCGGACTTAAAAGCTGCACAGAAAAAAGCTGAAGAAGGTAAATAATCAAATAGCGGGGAGTGAGTCTCCCCGCCTTTTTTAACAGTTTAGCACGTCGCTTTTTGATTTAAGGAGGCATTATGAAAACGAAAGTATATAAAAGGTCCGACTTTAAGTTAGCAATGATTTTACTTGCGCCAAGTTTTGTTTTACTGGCAGCACTTGTTTTATATCCGATGATTTCAAATATCCAGATTAGTTTTTTAGATATGCCACTAAATCCGAATATTAAATCGGTCTTTATCGGTTTACAAAACTATATAGATATTTTGAAGGATCCAGAGTTTTATAAATCACTAGGTCTTACTGTGGCTTATACAGTACTTGTAGTGGTTGGAAGTACTGGGATGGGGCTACTTGTGGCGATATTCTTTAATCGTGAATTTCGTTTTAGAAGAACGGCTCGGTCGCTTATTATTTTGTCATATGTAACACCATCTATTTCTCTTATTTTTGCATGGAAATATATGTTTAATAATGGTTATGGCGTAATTAATTTTATGACTGTGGATGTACTCCATCTGTTCAAAGAAGCGCCACTTTGGTTTGATAATCCAGTTTCTAGTTTCTTTTTAGTAACCTTTTTTGCAATATGGCGTTACTTCCCGTATGCATTTATTTCGTTCTTGGCGATTTTGCAAACGGTCGATAAGTCGCTTTATGAGGCGGCTGATATGGACGGAGCGAACATTTGGGATAAATTCAAAATTGTTACTTTGCCAGCGATTATGCCGGTACTTGCGACAGTTATTACGCTTCGTGCGATTTGGATGTTCTATATGTTCACCGATGTATACTTACTCACGAATAAAGTAAACATCCTTGGAGTTTATTTATATAAAACAGCATTCGCATTCAATGATTTAGGAAAAGCAGCAGCGATTTCTGTCATATTATTTGTCATTATTTTTGTTGTTATTATTTTTGCAAGAAAGCGGGTGGACTTGAATGGCGGTAAGTAGTAAAAAGTCAAAAAGAACAAAGAAAATCGCGTTTTATGTGACGATGGTTGCATTTTTATGTATCACGTTGTTCCCATTTGCGATTATGTTAATGACTTCATTTAAGAGCAGTAAAGAAGCCATTTCTACACATCCAACATTTTTCCCGAAAGAATTCACTTTCCAGCATTACATCGATATTTTCAACCCAGATATTTTTCCGTTTTTAACGTACTTTAAAAATAGTTTGGTTGTTTCGGTTTTTGCGGCCGGGATTGCAGTTGTTTTGGGGATTTTAGGGGCTTATGCGTTGTCGAAATTACGCTTTAAAGGGCGGATGACGATTAATGCAAGTTTTTATACGGTTTATATGTTCTCTGGGATTTTATTAATTGTTCCGTTGTTCAAAATAATTTCGAGTTTGGGATTGTATGATACGGAAACAGCTTTAATTATCACGATGGTTGTACAAACACTACCAACTGCAGTATTTATGCTGAAAAGTTATTTTGATACGATTCCAACTGATATTGAAGAAGCAGCAATGATGGACGGGCTGAATCGCTTCCAGATTATCTTACGAATTATTGTTCCGCTTGCGATTTCGGGTATTGTTTCTGTGTTCGTATACTGCTTCATGGTAGCTTGGAATGATTATCTGTTTGCTTCGATTTTCTTATCCAGCGCAGAGAAATTCACGTTACCGATTGGCTTGAATACATTATTTAGTACACCAGATTATATTTGGGGTAGAATGATGGCTGCATCGCTTGTTACGGCGCTTCCGGTCGTTATTATGTACGCAATTTCAGAACGATTTATCAAAGGAAACTTAACAGACGGTGGAGTTAAAGGATAAGAAAGGAAGTTATTTAAAATGAAAAAATTAGTAGCGACAGCGCCTCGTGTGGCGGAATTAGTAGAATATCATGATCGTGAAGTTTTAGAAGATGAAGTAAAAATTAAAGTTCAATTCGCTTCTCCAAAACATGGTACAGAAGTAGTTGATTTTAGAGGAATTAGTCCTTTTATTGATGAAGAATTTTCACCAGAATGGAATCTATTTGTTTCACGTGAAACAAATAGTGCGCGAGGCATTGTATTTGGCGAGTTTCAGCTAGGAAATATGGTCGTTGGTGAAGTAGTTGAATGTGGGAGCAAAGTAACAGAATACGAGCTTGGAGATATCGTTTGTTCTTACGGGCCGATTATGGAAACTGTTATTGTAAAAGCTGTCGATAATTATAAACTACGTAAATTGCCAAAAGGTGCTAATTGGAAAAACGCGGTTTGCTATGACCCGGCTCAATTTGCGATGAGTGGCGTGCGTGATGCACATGTTCGCGCGGGCGATTACGTTGTTGTTGTCGGACTTGGTGCGATTGGTCAAATTGCGATTCAACTGGCGAAAAAAGCTGGAGCAAGTGTTGTTATCGGGGTAGATCCGCTTAGTCATCGTCGTGAAATTGCTGAAAAACATGGAGCAGATGCTACTTTTGATCCGATTACGACAGATGTTGGCTTAGAAGTGAAGCGTCTGACTGGTAAACTTGGCGCAGATTCGATTATTGAAACGAGCGGGAATGCGGCGGCGCTTCAAGCGGCACTACGCGGAATAGCTTACGGCGGAACAATTTCTTATGTTGCTTTCGCGAAACCTTTCCCAGAAGGATTTAATCTTGGTCGGGAAGCTCATTTCAACAATGCGAAAATCGTCTTTTCACGTGCGGCTAGTGAACCAAATCCGGATTATCCGCGCTGGGATCGTAAGCGTATCGAGGAAACTTGTTGGGAACTACTGATGAACGGTTACTTGGATTGTTCGGACATTATTGATCCAGTCGTTCCGTTCGCAGATTCAGCTGAGAGCTACATGAAATACGTCGACCAACAACCTGATTTAAGTATTAAAATGGGGATTACCCTTTAAGGAGCGATAATAATGAAATTAGGCACACAAAACCAAGCATTTTTCCCAGAAAATATAGAAGAAAAATTTGCTTATGTAAAAGAAATGGGCTTTGAAGGTTTTGAAATTGATGGTAAATTACTTGTTGAAAATTTGGACGAAGTGAAGAAAGCTATCGAAAAAACGGGGCTACCTGTTAGTACTGCATGTGGTGGCTATGATGGCTGGATTGGTGACTTCATTGAAGAGCGCAGACTGAACGGTTTAGAAGAAATTAAAGCGATTTTAGAAGCTTTAGCAGAAGTCGGCGGGCAAGGGATTGTCGTTCCTGCAGCCTGGGGAATGTTCACGTACCGCCTCCCACCAATGGTTTCACCGCGTAGCCAAGCAGGAGATTTCAAAGCAGTGAGCGAGTCGTTGGTTTATTTGGACAAAATTGCTGGTGAGACTGGCACGAAAGTTTATCTTGAGCCGCTTAACAGATACCAAGATCATATGATTAATTTACTGGGTGATGCGCAGAAATACATTGATGAAAATAATCTTAAAAATGTAGAAATTATCGCTGACTTCTATCATATGAATATTGAAGAAGATAGCATTCCGACTGCGCTTGAGACGTATAAGGATTCGATTGGTCACATTCATGTTGCTGACAATCATCGCTACCAACCAGGAAGCGGTAGCCTTGATTTTAAAACAAGTTTTGATCAACTGAAAAAGAATGGTTACAACGGATTTTTAACTTTTGAATGTCGTGTTCGCAGTGAAAATCCTGAACAAGCTTATAAAGATGCGTTGGCACATTTAAAAAGCTGTTTAATTTAAAATAGAAAATCCGTCCCAATTAAAGCGGACGGATTTTTCTAAAAGGAGTTTCGGATAATGAAGAAAAGAGTTGCAATTATCGGTGCTGGACAAGTCGCTGAGAAGGTCCACGCTGCATATTATAAGACAAGAAATGAACTGGAGCTTGTAGCTGTTTGCGACCCAAGTTTGGAGCGTGGCGAAGAGTTCCGCGCGAACAATGGTTTTGAGAAGCATTATGCTACGGCAGAAGAGATGTTTGCGGTCGAGAAAATCGATATTGTTAGTATTTGCACGCCTAATCGGTTCCATTTTGATAATGTGATGTTGTCACTAGCGAATGGAGCAGCCGTTATGTGTGAAAAGCCACCCGCAATGAGTGCGGCGGAAGCGAAAGCAATGTGGGAACTTGCGGAAGAAAAAGGCGCGATTTTGGCGTACGATTTCCATCATCGTTTTTCCAGTGAAGCACAGTTTTTAAAGAGAAATTCGGCGCTTCTAGGTGAAATTTATTGTGTGAAAGCAACCGCGCTTCGTCGTTCTGGCGTGCCAGGTTGGGGAACTTTTACGAATAAAGAAATGCAAGGCGGTGGCCCGCTGATTGATATGGGAATTCACATGCTTGATGCAGCGATGTTTGTCCTTGGTTTTCCAAAAGTGAAGAAAGTAACGGCAAAAAGTTTTCAAAAAATCGGAACCAAGAAAAGTGCGGGGACATTTGGTTCATGGGATCCGGAAAAATATACGGTAGAGGATTCTTTATTCGGCTTTATTGAACTGGAAAATGGCGGATTAATTGAACTAGATACTTCTTTTGCGCTACATATTAAGCCAGAAAGTGCGTTAAATGTGGACTTTTTTGGTGATTTAGCAGGAGGAAGTTTATACCCGGCTGAAATTTATACAGATAATGCAGGTGAATTTCAGTTGTTAGAGAAGTTAGGACAACTGGAAGAAAATAAACACGAAAACAGCATGAAAGCATTTGTTGATAGCGTTCTTGGTGCTGGAAAAGTGGAACTTGCTGGCGCTGAACAAGGTTATATCATACAAAAAATTGTTGAAAGTTTATACGAATCGGCAGAAAAAGGTGAGAGTGTTTCTTTATGAAGAAAATAATCGAGAAGGAATTTGCATTAAATTATCTAAATAAATATGGTAGCCAAATGACTGTGGGAAATGGCTATTTGGGTGTGCGCGGTGCTCTTGAAGAAGAATATCCAGAGCAAGTTCGAGGTATGTACGTAGCGGGGATTTATAATCGTCCGAGCGGTTCGCTGAGTTCGGAACTAGTGAATTTGCCGGATGTGACGCGTTTCCAAGTGATGCTTGGTGGGGAAACTTTTTCGATGCAAGCGGGGAAAATCCATGCGTATGAACGTTATTTAGATATGCACACAGGAGAATTGGTTCGAAAAATCACTTGGGAAAGTAGCGCTGGCAAGAAGTATCAGCTGAATTTTCACCGATTTGTTTCAAAAGCAACAAAGCACGTCATTGCTGCTAAAGTGGAGATAACGCCTTTGAGCGGTGCGGCGAAAGTCAAAGTAAAAACTGGTATTGATGCGCAACAAACTAATTTTGGAACACAGCAGCTGGCAGAGTCGAGTTTGCGGATTTTTGATGAGAAGTTGATGGTTGGCGAATATGAAACCATCGAGAGCAAACAGCATATTACAATAGCAACAAAAGTGAATAAAAAAGGGATTTTCACAGCGAAAAACAGACAATTAATGACCGAAGTAGAGCAAGAAATCGCTGAAAATCAACTTTTCACTTTGGAGAAAATAAGCATGGTTAAAACATCCCTGGATCAAGTGGATGCGGAACTTCCAAATACGACTTATGCAGAACTGAAAAGAGCTTCGGAAACTTTATGGGCAGATTTTTGGGAGCACGCGGGTGTCCGTGTTGAGAGCACGAATGATTTTGACCAATTTGCACTAGATTTTGCGTGCTATCACTTAGAAATTATGACCCCAAAAGATGATTTCCGCTGTAGCGTTGGGGCGAAGGGACTTACCGGAGAAGGATACAAGGGGCATGTTTTTTGGGATACAGAAATTTTTATTATGCCATTTTTCCTTTATAATAAGCCGGAAATTGCCAAACAACTATTAAAATATCGCTACCTTCATTTGAAAGAAGCGAAAGAAAAGGCAACGAAAAACGGCTATAATGGGGCACTTTTTCCGTGGGAAAGTGCATTCTCTGGCGAAGAAGAAACGCCTGAATTTGCAGCGATTAATATTCGAACTGGCACACGTCAAAAAGTAGCTTCGGCGATTTCGGAGCATCATTTAGTTGCGGATATTGCTTACGCAGTTTGTGAATATGAAGCGGCGACAAAGGATGCGCAGTTTATGAAAGAGTGTGGTTCAGAGTTGCTCCTTGAAACAGCGGAATTTTGGCTAAGCCGTGCAACTAATCGTAATGGACGACTGGAAATCCTTGATGTGATTGGTCCGGACGAATACACCGAGCATATCGATAATAATACTTATACGAATTATATGGCACACTATAATGTAGAAAAAGCACTAGAATGGAATAAAGATAATGCCGATTTTGTTGCCCGTGCAGAAGCTTTTCTTGAAAAAATCTACTTACCTGTCGCAAGTGAGTCTGGCTTAATTCCACAAGATGATACTTTCTTAGAAAAAGATTGGATAAATTTAGATAAATATAAGGCAGCACAAGGAACACAAGGGATTCTACTAGATTATTCTCGTCAAGAAGTGAACGAACTACAAATCTTAAAGCAAGCAGATTTAGTTATGTTGTTTTACCTGTTTCCGAAGATGTTTGCACCAGATGCTGTGAAGCAGAACTTGGATTACTATGAAAAACGAACCATTCATGATTCCTCTTTAAGTAAAGCAATCCATGCAATTGTAGAAAATCGAACTGGGAATCGCGCACAAGCCTACCAGTTTTTCCAAGAAGCGTGTTTAATTGACCTTGGAAATGAGCCGCATTCATCGGATGACGGGCTCCATGCGGCCTCACTCGGCGCAATATGGCTGGCGGTGGTTTTTGGATTTGCGGGTATAGATACTAGTGGAGAAATACTTGAAATCGCGCCAAACATACCGGATTCCTGGCAATCTGTGGCATTTGAATTCTCTTGGAAAGGTGAAAAAATCTTGGTAGAAATCGCGCCAAACACTTTACAACTTTCAAAAAGCACAAAAAGCGTGCTAGAATTAGTTATTCACGGAGAAAAACAGCAATTAACTGATACATTAACTATTAAGTTGGATCAGAAGGATGTGTCTTTATGAAAATTGTCATTGCACCGGATTCATTCAAAGAAAGTTTGACGGCGCATGAGGTGGCAGAGTATATTAAAGAGGGCTTTCAAGAAATTTATCCGGATGCTGATTATCATTTACTCCCTGTCAGTGATGGCGGGGAAGGTACGCTAGAGATTTTAAGTAAAGCTTTAGACGCGAAAAAAATGAAAATCGATGTGTCCGGTCCTTTTAGTGAACCAGTTTCAGCGCAAGTTGCTTTCACAGAAGGGAACAAAAAAGCTTTAATAGAAATGGCCGAGGTTTGCGGTTTGCACTTGGTTCCGACGACTAGACGCGATCCACTTCAAGTGAGTACTAAAGGAGTGGGCGAGTTAATTTTGCACGCAATGAAAAAAGGTGCGACCGAGATCATTATCGGGATTGGTGGAAGCGCTTCAAACGATGGCGGAATTGGCATGGCTAGTGCGCTTGGCTATGAATTCCTAGATGCAGAAAATAATATCGTCAACCCGATTGGCGCAAATTTAGCTGATATAGCAACCATTCGTTCCGAAAAGGTCCCAGCTGAACTAGAAAACATCACAGTAAATATTGTGACGGATGTCGAAAATCCGCTTTGTGGAGAAGCAGGCGCATCGTATGTGTTTGGTCCTCAAAAAGGGCTAGCCGTTACAGATTTAGCAACAGCTGATGAAGCAATGCGCCAGTTTTATCAGTTAGCGAATCCTGCCATGGTTACAATGCCGCGAGCAGGTGCTGGGGGTGGAATTGGTGCTGGACTTGTGACGTTTGCAAAAGCTAACCTATTATCGGGAATTGATTTTGTTATTGAAGCACTTCAAATCAAAACCGTTTGTGAGGATGCAGATTTGGTCATTGTAGGGGAAGGGAAAATGGACGGGCAAACCGCACAAGGGAAAGCTCCTGTGGGTGTTGCGAAAGTAGTGCCGAAAGAAACACCAGTTTTTGCAATTTGTGGAAGTGTCGGTGAGGGACTAGAAGCAGTATATGAAGTCGGAATCAGCGCAGTATTTCCATCCATTGCCAAACCAGCAACTTTAGAAAATATACTGAAAGAAACACCAAATAATTTAAGAAGAACCGCGCGAAATGTTGCGGCAGTTTGGAAAGGACGAGTAGAATGACAACAGCATTAAAAGGAGTAGTTTTTGATTTAGATGGCGTCATCACGGATACAGCACATTATCATTACTTAGCCTGGAAAAAAACAGCTGAGAGTATTGGAATCGAATTTGATGAAGCATTTAATGAGAATTTAAAAGGGGTGAGCAGAATTGACTCCCTACTTCTTATTTTAAAGAAAGACGGTCGCGAAAATGACTTTACAGAAGAGCAGATTGAAGCTCTTGCAGCTGATAAAAATGACTTTTATGTTAGCTTGCTAAAAGAAATTACGCCAGCGGATGTTTTACCAGGAATTAAAGAACTTATAGTGGATCTTAAAAAGCAAAATCTCAAATGCGCAATTGCATCTGTTTCGAAAAATGCTCGGACGGTTTTGAGCGCATTAGAAATGGAACAAGAATTTGATTATATTGTCGACGCGGCTAAAATCACTAAATCAAAACCTGATCCAGAAATTTTTGTGGAAGCTTGCCGTGGTCTAGGTTTAGAAACATCAGAGGTAGTCGGAATTGAAGATGCTCAAGCTGGAATTGAAGCAATAAATGCAGCTGGAATTGTAAGCGTTGGTGTTGGTTCCGGACTCCGTGACGCGGATATGACTGTGAAGAGTACTGGTTTGCTAGATTTACGCATTTTAGAAATCTTACATAGCAAATAAAATGTTTCACGTGAAACAAAAGTGTCAAAAAATGAACAAAAAGCAAGATATATTGCTATTCTAAAACCCTTTACTTGACCACGATACAACTTTGGAATATTCTGAATGTGAGGTGGATATGTATGGCGATTATTTTTGCAAAAGAAGATGACTTGGAAGAGATTATTAGTAGCCATCCTAAAATATTACTTAACTTTTGGGCAGAGTGGTGCGCACCGTGTCGCTGCTTTTGGCCAACACTTGAGCAATTCGCTGAGATGGAAGAAGGTAATGTCCAAGTTGTGAAAATTAATGTAGATAAACAACGCGCATTAGCTCAGAAATTTGATGTAAAAGGAATACCAAATTCGCTTGTTCTTGTTGATGGAGAAATTAAAGGCGGGATTGCTGGTATTGTAAGTTGTGATGAACTTAGAAGCAGATTTAAAAGTTTAGCAAAATAAAAATTCCGCGATACCAGTTAATGGTCGCGGAATTTTTTGTTTCACGTGAAACATTTATTATTTGAAAACGCGGAAACGATCAGCGTCATCGATGAATTCTTTTTCGCCAGCTTCTTGAACGATGTTACCAAACGGCATTTGCGCGCGTAAGTTCCAGCTTGCAGGAATATTCCATTCAGCTTTAACAGCATCGTCAATTAGTGGGTTGTAATGTTGTAGAGATGCACCAATTCCAGCGTTTGCAAGAGCAACCCATACTGAATGTTGTGCAATACCTGAAGATTGTTCAGACCATACAGGGAAGTTGTCTGCATATAGAGCGAAGTTTTCTTGTAAGCCTTCGATAACAGCAGTATCTTCAAAGAAAAGAACTGTTCCGTATCCAGCGCGGAAAGAACCAACTTTTTCTTCTGTAGCTGCAAAGTTTTCAGCAGGTACGATAGCTCGTAATGTATCTTCTACGATATTCCAAAGTTTATCATGGTTTTCTCCTAAAAGAATGACAGCGCGAGAGCTTTGGGAGTTGAATGAAGATGGGCTATATTTAACAGCGTCTTTAATAATTTCTTCAATTTTGGAATCCTCAACGGAAACGTTTTTATCTAGTGCATAAATGGAACGACGAACTTTAATAGAATCTAAAAATGTATTAGTCATAATAATAAAACTCCTTTGTTAATGTTATTTACTTACATAAGTATAGCAACTATTCATTAATTTGCAAGTGTTTTTGTCGGAAAAAGATTATGTAAGCGCTAAACAGGTTCAGGCTCTTATGAAAAAACTTTTTTAGCAAATTACTTGATTTTAAGAACGTTTGTTCGTATAATAAAGTTAAGAGGTGATAATGATGGTTACGGCAATTCAGAAAGAGCAAGTGCGAACAGAGAAGAATGCTGCTTTTTTAACGAGTCGGCCAGAAGTGGATTATTTAGAGCGCGAAAGCTTTTTTATCACATTAAAAGACGCTATAAAGCGAGAATGGGTCGTTCGTTTAAAATATTTTCAAGAAGCAGATGTATCTTCTCTGCGTTTAGCACCATTTGAATATCCTTCCGCATTTCTTGGGCTTGGAGAGATTGAAACACAGGACTTAGTGCCGCTAGAAATAGATATGTTAACGGAAGAAGTTATTTTGAAAGATATTGTTGGGTATGAGTATGTAATCGAATTTAGAGATATTATAGATGTGGAATTATTGTAGGAACAGTCGTTTATTCGGCTGTTTTTCTTGTCAAAAGAGTAATCAGTATGTATAATAGTTGTTATGACAATTATTGTTACGACAATAGAAATGAGGACAAATATGCGCGGATATTATGATGAAATATCATTTGATGTAAATACGACAGCGAAAAAAATGCATTTATTTTTGTTGCGTTCGATTGCAAGTTATGATGTGACCCCAGAGCAATGGTCAGTTTTAGAGGGAATTGAGGCGAACGAGCCAATTTCGCAAAAAGAGATTGCTCTTTGGACGAAAAAGGACACGCCAACCGTGAATCGGATTGTCGATGTTTTACTTAGGAAAGAGCTTGTTGTGCGGGAAGTGAGTACAGAAGATAGACGAATTTCACTTTTATCTTTAACGGACAAAGGGAGAAAAGAGACGCATGAACTTCGTGATATCGTGGAGGCGAGTTGTGAAAAAATGTTTGCTGGGATTTCTCGCGCAGATTTGGAACAATTCACGGCTATTTTAAAGAACATTTCTACTAATATAGAGTAAAGAGGGGTAAATTTTGGAAAATAAGACAAGACTTTGGACGAAGGACTACGTATTTTTATTGTTAGGAAGTGTACTTTTATATATTGGATTTATGGTGTTTATGCCTACGTTGCCGGCGCGCATTATTGAGCTAGGTGGAACGCAAATGGAAGCTAGTTTGGCTGTTGGGCTATTCTCCATCGTAGCGCTATTAATGCGGGCGATTGCTGGGAGTTGGAATGACAAATTCGGACCGAAAGTACTTATTATCGTGGGCTTTTTGATTTTAATTTTAACTACAGTGAACTTTTATTGGTCAACTGCGGTGGCGGCCTTACTTATATTACGGCTTTTTCACGGGGCTGGCTGGGGTATCGGAACAACTTCCATTGCAACAGGCGTTTCTAAACTTGTGCCGCCAAGCAGAACGGGAGAAGGTATTGGTTTTTATGGGCTTACGACTGCACTTGGAATGTCACTTGCGCCGATTATCGCTATTTTAATTATGAATTATTTTTCTTTCGATGTTTTAGTGACGTTTTCGCTTGTTTTGATGGTGTTTATTTTAATTTTGATGACACAGGTGAAAATTCCAAAATCAGAAAAGATTGTACATCAAAAAATGAAATTGTTTGAGAAAACGGCCTTGCTTCCGGCGGGCTTGTGTTTATTAATGGCTATTCCGCTTGGTGGGATCCAAACATTTATGATGGTATATGGAACAGAACTGGGGATTTCGACAACGTGGATATATTTTATCGGGCAAGCGATTATGGTTCTTGTGAGCCGTTTGTTTGCTGGGCGACTTTATGATACGAAGGGACACCGTTTTGTTATTATTCCAGGAGCGCTTTCGATGATAATTGGGATATTAATTCTTTCTTTTGCAACTGGTGCAATCAGCTTGTTTATCGCATCGTTATTCTTCGGGTTAGGTTACGGGATGTCGCAACCGGCGCTTCAAGCACTGGCTGTGGACCGGGCTGCACCGCACAATAAAGGTACCGCTAATGGGACTTTTCTTTCGGGAATGGACATTGGGATGGCTGTTGGTAGTTTTGGTTTGAGTATTGTTGCGACTTACTACAATTATGCTATCATGTATCGCACAGCAATTATTGCACTTGTTGTATTTTTTGCCGTGTATTGGTTTACTTTAGGACGAAAAGAGAAAAATAGCTAACATCTCTTGTGAAGTGTTTTTCAAAAAGTAGAAGTGCGAGAATTGCTTTAAATAGCGGTTTCTCGTGCTTTTTTAATGTCAGAAAGTTTAAACATCACATTTATTTGTAGATTTAGTATAAATTTTCTGAAAAACAGCTCTGTTTCTGCTATAATATACAAAAGTACAAAAGGCAGTGTTTACTTTTAAGCGCTGAAAAATCCGAATATTGTGTAGAATATCACAGGTTCGGCTTTTTTATTTCTTAACAACAGAACTTCGAAAAGCATAAGTGTAACGAGGAAGGCTCATATCTGGCCAATAAGTATTCGATTATTGGTGAAAATTTTTGTAAGTAATTGGGGAAATTTGAAGACAGGAGAGATGTTGAGTGGAACGTGTTTATAATTTTTCGGCAGGTCCGGCAGTTTTACCAGTACCGGTACTTGAAAAGGTTCAAAGGGAGCTACTCTCTTATAATGGTTCAGGAATGTCAGTAATGGAGCTGAGTCACCGTTCAGAATTATTTCAAAACATCCTAGACGATGCGGAGAGCTTGATTCGAGAATTGATGGAGATTCCAGAAAATTACAAAGTACTATTTTTGCAAGGTGGCGCGAGTTTGCAATTTGATATGGTGCCAATGAATCTTGCAAATGGCAAAAAAGCAGCGTATGTAAATACTGGATCTTGGGCGAAGAAAGCAATTTCCGAAGCTAAGAAAATTCAGGGTGTAGAGGTGGAAGTAATTGCCTCATCGGAAGACCGCAATTTCAGCTATATTCCTGAGATTCCTACAGTTTCTAGTGACGCGGCTTACTTACATGTAACTACAAATAATACAATCGAAGGAACAGCAATGTTTGATGTGCCAGACTCAGCTGTCCCGGTCGTTGCGGATATGTCCTCCAATATTTTATCGAGCGTTTATGATGTGAAAAAATTTGGCTTAATTTATGCAGGAGCGCAAAAGAACATTGGGCCTGCTGGATTAACGCTCGTCATCGTGCGCGAAGACTTGATAGGGCAAGTAGAGGGACTTCCTTCTATGTTAGATTTTAAAGTACAAGCCGAGAATGATTCCATGTATAACACACCACCAACATTTGCCATTTATGTAGCAAAATTAGTATTTGAATGGATTAAGGAGCAAGGTGGCGTTGCTGGAATTGAAGCGTTAAATCGCAAAAAAGCGGCCTTATTATATGATTATATTGATCAATCGGATTTCTTTTCTTCACCGGTCGAACCTTCTGCTAGATCGCTCACGAATGTTCCTTTTGTGACGAATTCAGCGGAGTTTGATAAAGCTTTTGTTCAAGAAGCTGAAGCAAATGGTTTTAAAAACTTGAAAGGACATCGCTCAGTGGGCGGTATGCGAGCAAGTCTTTATAATGCATTTCCAATTGAAGGGGTGGAAGCTCTAATCGCCTTTATGGAAAAATTTGCAAATGCAAGAAAAGGGGGAGAAGTACGTGTTTAATATCCAAACGTTTAATGCTATCGCAAAAGAAGGCTTAAAGACATTTGATCTCGAAAAATATGTGATTGATGCAAATCAGCCAGCAGACGGGATTTTACTACGGAGTTACAACTTACACGATTTTGACTTTCCGGAGACAGTGAAGGCAGTTGCCAGAGCTGGTGCAGGAGTTAATAATATCCCAGTAGAAAATTGTTCTGAAAAAGGTATTGTTGTATTCAATACACCTGGCGCGAATGCCAATGCTGTGAAAGAACTAGTTCTTGCGAGTTTATTCGTTTCGGCGCGTCCAATTTTGGAAGGTACGGAATGGGTGAAAGAACTGCCGGCTGAAGATGATGTCGAACAGAAAGTCGAAGCGGGGAAGAAAGCCTTTGCGGGAACAGAACTTGCTGGCAAAAAACTTGGGATTATCGGTCTAGGCGCAATTGGTGCATTGGTAGCCAATGACGCTTTATCGCTTGGGATGGATGTGGTTGGATACGATCCATTCGTTTCAGTAGACACGGCTTGGAGAATTTCTAAAGAAGTGGAACGTGCGATGACGATAGAAGAAGTCTTGGCTACATGCGATTATTTAACAGTTCATGTGCCTTTAACGGATAAAACACGTGGCATGTTTAACGCAGATACACTACAATTAGTGAAGGATAATGCTGTTTTATTAAACTTTTCTCGTGGTGAGTTAGTGGATTCAGCCTCTGTGAAAGAAGCTTTAGATGATGGACTTTTACGTTTATATATTACAGATTTCGCGACAAAAGAATTACTAAACCACAAAAAAGTGCATGTATTTCCTCATTTAGGTGCATCGACAGAAGAAGCCGAAACCAACTGTGCTAAAATGGCTGCGAAAGAACTGCAATCATATCTTGAAACAGGTAGTATTAAAAACTCGGTTAATTTTCCGAACGTGGAAATGCCGTATAATGGACATCCGCGAATTGGGATTTGTCACAAAAACATTCCTAATATGGTCGGACAAATTACGACGGAGCTAGGGAAATATTCGTTAAACATTTTAGATATGATAAATCGCAGTAAAAATGAATATGCCTACACATTAATTGATATTGATAAAGAAACGCAAGCTAATTTGGAGCAACTAAAACAAGATTTGTTAGCTGTGCAAGGGGTTTTGCGTGTTCGAGTTATTGAACCATTAGGTGTTACGGTTTAAAATTATTACCCGGGAAATAATGAGAGCATGAAACTTTATGGTTATTGCCAGACGGGTTCATGCTCTTTTACTAAAAAGGAGGATAACAATGGTAAATATACGTCCATTTAAAGCAATTCGTCCGATTAAAAATTTAGCGGAAAAGGTGGCTTCCTTGCCATATGATGTACTTAATTCGGAAGAGGCGCGCGAACTTGGTGATGCAAATAAGTATTCTTTTTTACATATTGATAAGGCGGAAATTGATTTAGATCCGGCGGTTTCCCCATACGACCCAGCTGTTTATCAAAAAGCAGCGGATAATTTGGAACAATTTGAGTTGGATGGTTGGCTTGGTAGAGAAGCAAACCCTGCATTTTATATTTATCAACTGACGATGGATGGTCGCCCGCAAACAGGGCTGGTTGTTTGTACGTCGATTGATGATTATACCAATGGGAAAATTAAAAAACATGAGTTAACTCGTGAGGAGAAAGAGTTAGACCGGATTCGTCATGTAGATGTTTGTGATGCAAATACAAGTCCGATTTTCCTTACTTATCGAGGAAAAGAAGCTATTAATACACTTGTTGAGTCTTGGGTGAATGAAAATGAACCTGAATATGACTTTGAGAGCTTCCACGGGGTCGCACATAAGGTTTGGGCAATTACGGACGCACATATTTTAGAAGACCTTTCAGCGGCGTTCTCGGAAGTCCCAGCGCTATATATCGCAGACGGTCACCATAGAACGGAATCTGCTGTGAAAGTTGGTTTGAAACGGCGCGAGGAATTCCCTGAGGCTGGGCCAGAAGCAGAATTTAATTTCTTTTTATCAGTTGTTTTCCCAGAAGAGCAATTAGAAATTCTTGATTATAATAGGGTTGTGAATGTGCCAATTGAAGCGGATTTCGTTAGCAAAGTAGAGGCTAGTTTTGACGTGGAGAAGGTTGGAAAAGAAGCATTTAAACCAGAGAAGCCAAAACAAGTAGGGATGTATTTAGATGGAAATTGGTACAAACTTACGGCGAAAAGCGAAGTGATTCCAAATGATGTTATCGGTCAGCTAGATGTTTCGATATTACAATCGCAAATTTTAACGCCGATTTTTGGAATTGAAGATATTCGCCGTGATAACCGCATTGATTTTGTCGGCGGAATACGTGGTTTAGAAGAACTGACTCGTTTGGTGGATAATGGCAGTCATTCAGTGGCATTTGCGATGTTCCCGCCAACAATGGACGATTTACTTAGTGTAGCAGATGCAGCAGAAATCATGCCGCCAAAATCGACTTGGTTTGAACCGAAATTATTAAGTGGGCTGTTTGTCCATGATTTAGAAAGTAAATAATTTTAATATGAAGCAAATTAGTTACTTTTATTCTGCGGAAAATGAGTCTGAGATTAACCTAGAGATATGGAAAATGTTTATGAATAAAAGTGAAACTGAGCGAAAAATCCATTTTGATTATACAGGCATCGTGTTTGATATTCAGCTGGAAGAGGTCGGGAAAGTGGACTTGCCAGAGCGGGTTCAAATGCTGATTGATAAGAATGGAATGGAAGCTTTGCCGATTTTAGTTGTAGATGATGCAGTATACAATTATGGGGAGTTTTCTGTGATTGATGCAGTTGAGGAATTACTGGATGTGGGTGTTTCTATCCAAGTGGAAGAAGATTGAAATCAAAAAGCCGGTCGGGAAATTAAACCTGGCCGGCTTTTTATAGAGTAAAAAAATAAACTACTTAAGACAGACTAGAAAACGGAAGCTTGTCTTAAATAGTTTATTTTGTGAAGAATAACCAACTTACATACAATGTTGTACATAAGTGATAAACGGTCGAACCGTTTTTTCCTTTGAACAAATTTTAGCATTTTTGGTGGTAATTGGCAAGGATTTTAGACAAAACTCTGTAAACCCTAATTAAGTCAGCTTGATCTTTATAATAGTGAGACCGTTTTGTACAGCGTTCGATTATATTAGCTAACTCTATTTTTCTATCATATTTCATGGCATCACTTTTAATATATTCATCATGAAGAATGAGCATACAAATAAAATCATGAATTTTTTTATTTGAAACTAAGTTCCTACGTTCTAGTTTTTCTACACCAGCTTTTTCAGCATATTGTGTTGCATTTTGAGTTGGGGTTATCTGTTTTGGTAAAACAACATCTAATAAAAGAGGTCGACTATGTGCTGCGGAATCTCTAAGGTTTTTTGTATATTTTAATAATATAAATGCTGGCGTAAAAAGTTTTTTATTGTATTTATTACTATCATAATAAAACTCTACAAACCTTATAAGTTCTCCAAACGACATTAATTCAATCAAGACCCAAATAGGAGGATTGTTTTTTCTTTTCGTATACAAATCATAATGATATCCATCTATTTCTTTATTTCTGCTCATTATTTTTTTGTCTACAGGAATATAATTTTTTTCTTTAAACTTAGGTTTTTCCTCCAGCAATTTGTTTTTACAATACGTATCATATTCTTTTACAATAGTGTATCCATCTTCAGCATTTGACTTAGTTATTACGTTTACCAATAAAGCTTTAAGTGTATGTTCGATGTCTAAATTTATTTTTATTAGAGCGTACCTTAAATACATATCAATGGTTGCTAAATCGCTTAATAAACCAAAGTCCAAAGAGGTGTATTTTCCGTTTACTTTAGCTATATTCTTTCTAAAAGCTGTTACTTTATAATAATAAGTATTCTGGGATAAATAATCTTTGGCAGCATCTTCTGTAATATAATTAAAAGTTATCCCTTTATGTTTCATATAAGTAATCTGATCATCAAGTGATAGTTTCCCATGCGCGGAGACTATTTTCTGTATTCTTGCTAAATTAGAACTGTTCGATGCTGTAGTTTTGTTTGAAGAAATATTTCCTGCTTGTGCTGATTTTTTTGAGTTATTCTTTGTCATTAAGCACACTCCCGTGAAGACTGTTTTTAAAATTATTATAAAGCTGAATAATTGTTAATACAAGGGAAAGCAGAGTCTGTTTTTATGGAAAATTTTAATATAGAAGAGGTTCTCAAGTTTAAAACAAACCAATCAATTTCCGCTATTTATGATAATATAAAAGTGTCCGATTAAGTTAAACGAAGGGGTGAATCGAGTGTCTCATTTAAAAGATTATACGATTGGTATTCAACATATAAAGCAGCTGACGTCGGAAATATCACTTGGAACTAAATTGTTATTTGCTATTTCTGGACAAATAACAATCAAGGTTTCTGAGCAAAAATTTTATTTGCAGGAAGGCGATGTTTTAGTTCTTGATCGCAATACCTTTTATACAATTGAGGGAAATGAAGATAATTTACTTATTAATTTAACGATTTCAGATACATTTTTTGCGCATTATTATGAGGATTATTTTCAGCATTCTTTTAAATTTTTCTCGAAGGAGAGTGACCCTGGGAGAGAGCGGGTTGTTGGGTCTTTGAGGAAGTCGGTGAGTGAACTTTTGATTGCTTCGGCGACGAAGAAACGAGCGAATAAATTAGAAGCACAATCGGCGTTGTTCCAAATTTTATTATTACTTACGCGTTTTTTGAAAAAAGGAATTCCATCTTCTGCTAGGAAAGAAGTCAATGATAAACGGATTTCGCGCATTATTCGAGAAGTGGAAGAGCGGTTTGATGAAGCCTTGTCGCTTCGTGAGTTTGCGCAAAAAGAGTTTTTAAGTGAGGCGTATTTATCACGTTATTTTAAAAAAACGACGGGGCTTGGTTTTTTACAGTATTTGACGGAAGTCCGATTGAAGCATGCGATTCAAGATTTACTATATTCGGCGGAAAGTATTACAGAGATTGCGTTAAAAAATGGTTTTTCGAGCCAAAAGCATTTTTCAGAAGTATTTAAGTTTCATTTTGAGCTAACGCCAAGTGAGTACCGAGCGGAACATCATGTGGAAACGAATTTATTAATAGAAGATAAGACATCTGAGCTGGGCGCTAGTATAGAGCAAATTGTGCCATCTCCGGAAATTTTAGTGAAATTGTCACGACTTTATCATGATGTGGAGCCGGGTAAGGAATTAAATAAAGCGCCATTTGAGAAAAAGAAAATTGATATCACGGAAAAGACCGAACGTTGTTTAAGTGAGAATATGAATATTTTGACGATTGGTGAGCTTAAAGAAGTGCTTAAAGATAATGTCCAAAAGCAGATTATTACGACGCGTGATGAGATTGGGATTAATTATATTGGTATTCGTCATTTGTTTAGAGGTTCAACGTTCTTGCCTGAAACGGAAACGGACGAATTAGTGCCAACTTCTTCTCCATATGCGAATGCGGATTTAGCGCTCACTTTTTTAAAACAGCAAAATTTACAATTGTTTATTCGCTTGGAGTATCAAGATATTGTAGGCGATGAGGCGGCTGTTTTTGAACGATTGGATCACTTTTTAAAGCATTGTATGCAGGTTTTTGGGCGGGAATTTGTTTCAAAATGGCATTTTATGTTTTTTGAACCGAAAAATACATATGCTGATAAAGAAGAACTGAAAAAACTTTACTTGAAAATATATCACACTATAAAATCGCGTTTTCCAGCTATCCAAGTCGGAAATTTTGTCCCATTTTCATTGTCTAAAAATGCAGTGCCTGAACGACATACGTGGTTTTTAGAAGAAGCGGATAAAATGGACTTTGTCGCCTATAATGCGAATCAAAATGAAGCGGTAGATTTTTCGAAAGAGGATATGAAGTCGTTTTCGATTTCAGAGGATTATTGTTTGTCAAAAACGCTTCAATTAAAGGCTTTCTTGAAACATCATCATATCAATAAGCCGCTAATGTTAGTAAACTGGAATACGTTATCTGGGAATACGAGATACACAAACGGGACTTTTTTCAGAGGAGCATTAGTTTTGAAAACGATGCTAGATTTGGTACCAGAAGTAGACGCATTAGGCTTTTGGATTAATACGGAACTTCACGAAGGGGACGATAGCAAATTAAATATTAGTCTTGACGGAATTGAAATGTTCCACTTTTTCAATGGTAAACGACCGGCGTTTTATGCAGTGAAGTTTTTGAGAAGGCTTAAGGGTGTTGTGGTTGCTAAGGGTGAAGATTATATTATGACGAAGCACGCGGACGGTTATCAGCTTATTTTGATGAACTGTGCGACGATTAATCCGCGTTATTCTGTGGAGGAAAGGTTCATTAAGGAAGAACAAAAAGAAGTGCATATTAGACTTACAGGGCTTCACGCGGGTGATTATCAAGTCTGTAAATGGCAATTCGACCGTGATAATGGGGCGCTTTACTCGAAGTATTGGCAACTTAATAGTAAGTACGGACTGGATAAAGAGATTTTGGACTATATTGTGGATGCCTCTCAGCCTACACTTACGGTGAGTGATGAAACGATTACGGAAGATTGGTCGTTTTACGCTTATTTAGATATTAATGCGATTCATTTTTATGAGTTTAGAAGTACGGTTTAAAAAGTTCAACTCTAGTAGTTGAGCTTTTTTTGTGACTTCAGCACCGGATTTTTGACATTGGTTTGAGTAATTTACAAAAGAAGAAAATTTCAAGCTAAAACTAAGCAAAAAAGTAAACTTCTTTTCGCTTGGTTTTTTTTATAATTAAGTTGTAGTGAAAATACGGAAGTTCTGGCCAGCGGAAGTATTAAAAATGGAGGTTTGGACAATGAAAGAGAAGTTATTTCAAAAACTAGACGAAAAACGAGATCGAATGATAGAAATTCGTCGTTACTTACATGAACACCCTGAACTTTCTTTTCAAGAGGAAAATACGGCGAAGTATATTGCGGATTTTTATAAAGAAATGGACTGCGATGTGCGGACGCATGTTGGTGGGAATGGCGTTGTAGTAACGGTTGATACAGGCAAGCCGGGCAAGACACTTGCAATTCGTGCTGATTTTGATGCACTTCCTATCCAAGAAGAAACAGGTCTAGCTTTTGCATCTAAAAACCCTGGTGTAATGCATGCTTGTGGTCACGATGGACATACAGCTTACATGCTTATTTTGGGCGAAACACTTATTGAAATGAAACAAGAATTAACCGGGAAAATAGTTATTTTACATCAGCATGCGGAAGAAACTCCTCCTGGTGGCGCGATTCAAATGATTCAAGACGGGGCGCTGGATGGTGTTGATAATGTCCTTGGGATTCATGTGATGTCTACGATGAAAACGGGTGAAGTTTTCTACCGTGAGGGTGCCATTCAAACTGGTCGCTCTTATTTCAAACTTAAAGTACAAGGTCAAGGTGGACACGGCTCATCTCCGCATTTAGCAAATGATGCTATTGTTGCAGCAAGTGAATTTGTAGTAGCTGTTCAAACGGTGATTAGTCGTCGTTTAAATCCATTTGATGTTGGTTCGATTACAATTGGTTCTTTTGACGGAAAAGGTAGTTTTAATGTTATAAAGGATGCGGTTGAGCTTGAAGGTGATGTGCGTTCGATGTCTGAGGAGGCACGCAACATTATTCAAAAAGAAATTACCCGTATCGTTGGTGGCATAGAGGCAATGTTTGGCGTTACTTGTGAACTTGATTACAAAAATGATTATCCTGTTTTAAATAATGACGAAGCTTTAACTGATTTTGTTGTTAAATCTATTAAAGGGGCGAAAATCCCTGAAATTACGGATGTTGTGCGCTGTGAACCGCAACCACCATCAGAAGACTTTGCTTATTATGCAAAAGAACGCCCGAGCTCATTTTTCTATGTGGGAGCGATGCCGGCAGATGGGCATTTTTATCCGCATCATCATCCAAAATTCGACATCAATGAAGATTCATTATTAATTGCATCAAAAGCCATGGGAGCTTGTGTTGTAGATTACTTAAAAGGAGAGAATAACTAATGACTTCAACAGCGTATAAAGGTACAAATAAACTTATTGTTGGGATTGTTTTCGGGGTTATCACGTTTTGGCTTTTCGCCCAATCAATGGTGAATATCGTTCCGGCCGTGCAATCTGACCTTGGAATTTCCTCTGATTTACTTAGTATTGCCATCAGCTTAACCGCGCTATTTTCAGGTATTTTTATCGTTGTAGCTGGTGGTATGGCTGACAAATTTGGTCGCGTGAAATTAACTTATATCGGACTTATTCTTAGTATCATCGGTTCACTGTTACTTGTTGTCACTCAAGGGTCGACGTTACTTATTATCGGCCGTATTATTCAAGGGCTTTCAGCTGCTTGTATTATGCCAGCAACCCTTGCCTTAATGAAAACTTATTTTGAAGGGGCAGATAGACAAAGAGCGCTTAGTTACTGGTCGATTGGCTCATGGGGTGGATCAGGTATTTGTTCATTCGCAGGTGGAGCTATCGCAACATACATGGGCTGGCGCTGGATTTTCATTATTTCCATCGTATTTGCACTGCTTGGAATGTTACTTATTAAAGGTACTCCAGAAAGTAAAGTCGTTCAAAATACAAAAGCAAAATTTGATTCATTGGGACTTGTTCTTTTTGTTATCGCAATGGTTTGTTTGAACCTTATCATTACTCGTGGGGCTACATTTGGCTGGACAAGCCCAATTACTATTACAATGCTCGTTGTTTTCCTTATTTCTGCGGGATTATTTTTCCGGGTGGAATTACGACAAGCGAACGGATTTATTGATTTCTCGTTATTTAAAAATAAAGCTTATACTGGTGCGACACTTTCCAACTTCTTGTTAAATGCAGCTGCTGGAACACTGGTTGTTGCAAATACTTATGTGCAAATTGGTCGCGGTTTTACAGCATTCCAATCCGGTTTACTTTCTATCGGTTACCTTGTCTGCGTGCTTGGAATGATTCGTATTGGTGAAAAAATTCTTCAACGAGTTGGCGCGCGTAAACCAATGATTTTAGGCTCTGGAATTACGGCTGTTGGTATTGCTTTAATGGCACTCACTTTTATTCCGGGAACATTGTATACGGTGCTTGTATTTATCGGTTTTGCTTTATTCGGGATTGGACTTGGTATGTATGCTACTCCTTCTACAGATACAGCTATTTCTAATGCTCCAGAGGATAAAGTCGGAGTAGCATCAGGTATTTACAAAATGGCAAGTTCGTTAGGTGGCTCATTCGGTGTGGCAATTTCCGCTACGATTTATGGTGTGATTGCACTTTCTGGAAATATTGATTTAGCCGCAATGGTGGGGCTTTTAACTAACGTTGGTTTTTGTGTCGTTTCACTTATTTCCGTTGCTATAACAACACCGTCTGCGAAAAAAGCGCTCGAATTAAAAGCCGCAAAAGAATAGGAGGTTGGATTTATCATGCGTACCAAGTTAATGAATATGCTTCAGGAACGAAAAGATGAAATCACTCAGATTAGACGTCATTTGCACGAACATCCTGAATTATCGTTCCATGAAGCAGAAACCGCAAAATTCATCCAAGATTTTTACAAAGGAAAAGACGTAGAAGTTGCAACTGAAGTGGGTAATGGTCATGCCGTTGTTGTAACGATTAAAGGCGGGAAACCGGGGAAAACGATTGCGTTACGTGCCGATTTTGATGCTCTTCCCATCGAAGAACAAACGGATTTGCCATTTAAATCTAAAAATCCTGGCGTAATGCATGCATGTGGTCATGACGGACATACTGCTTATTTACTCGTTTTGGCAGATTGTTTAATCCAACTAAAAGAAAACATCCCTGGAACGATAAAAATTGTTCATCAACATGCCGAAGAAACACCTCCCGGCGGAGCGAAAAGCGTTGTCGAGTCGGGTATTTTAGATGATGTGGATCAAATTTTTGGTATTCACGTATTTCCATTTGGTGAAAGCGGACAAGTTTATTATCATAGTGGCTACGCGATGGCTGGTCGCACTTATTTTAAACTTAAAATTCAAGGTGTTGGCGGGCATGGTTCGTCTCCACATATGGCGAATGATGCGATTGTCGCAGGCGCTTATTTTGTGACAGCCATTCAAACAGTAGTGAGCCGCCGTTTGAACCCATTTGATACTGGCGTTATAACGATTGGTTCTTTTGACGGCAAAGGTAGTTTTAATGTTATTAAGGATGCGGTGGAGTTAGAAGGCGATGTTCGTTATATGAATACCGAAAATCGTGATAAAATGGATGCAGAAATCCACCGTATAGTTGCTGGCATTGAAGCGATGTTTGGTGTAACGGTGGAACTAACGTACACGAACGACTACCCACCACTTTACAACGATCCAGCAGTAACGGAACAAGTAGTTGCAAGTTTGCAAAAAGGTGTTGGCGAGTACTTAACGGGCATTTCTGAATACGACATGCTTTCCGGATCAGAGGATTTTGCTTATTATTTACAAAAAATTCCTGGAGTCTTCTTCTATATTGGCGCGAAACCGAAAAATACTTCGAATGCTTATTTTAATCATCATCCAAAATTTGATATTGATGAAGATGCGTTGTTAGTTGCTGCCAAATCGGTTGCGGACGTGGTTTTAGATTATTATAAATTAAATGGATAATAGCTTTGAAAAGAGCATAGTCAGAAAAAGAATCTGGTTATGCTCTTTTGCAATTGGCGGGACTATAGAAGAGTGGAGTGAATTCAAATGAATCAGGTCAAAGGAGAAAGACATTCATTAATTGTATTACTTGTTCTATTTATAGGCTACACCAGTGTATACGTGGATAAATATACTATTGGAATTTCACTTGTAACTGTTTCTCAAGACTTAGGATTTGATCCAAGTCAAAAGGGACTGATTTTAAGTGCGTTCTTTCTCGGTTACACGCTTTTTCAAATTCCAATGGGGTATTTAAACAATCGGATTGGCGCACGACCAGTTCTTGCAGTATCAATTATTATTGTCGGGCTATTTCTTGTTATTTTTGGCTTTGGCTATTCCTTGTTGTTTTTGGTTGTTATTCGTTTCTTATCCGGAGCGCTTGGACACGCGGGTTATCCCCCGTCTGTCAGCAATTATATTTCACTTCATATTCCGTTAAACAAGCGAGGTTTTGCTCAGTCCGCAATGCTTGCTTCCTCTGGTTTTGCGGCATTTATTGGACCATTATTAATCGCACAACTGTTGCTATCAGTAGGTTGGCGCAATACATATTACTGGATTGGTATTGCGGTGATTTTGATTGGCTTTCTGATTTTAATTGTCGTACCTAAAGCGCCGAAAATAGACCTGAATGCTCAAAAAGAAAAAATCAAAGTACCTTTCTCAGAACTTCTGAAAGATAAACAGTTGTGGATTCTTTTGTTATCCGCGCTTTTTATAAATGCGGCGAATTACGGTTTAACAAGTTGGCTTGCTTCTTATTTGAATGAGGTTAGAGGGATTTCTATTAGCGAAGTGAGTTATATTAGTTCTTTAGCTGGGCTGTGTATTTTAATTGCAGGAGTTGTCGGTGGCTATTTTATTAGTCGTTTTTTCAAAGGAAAAGAGCCGATTATTATTTTCGCATTTTGTGTGCTTGGGGCGTTTGCGGTATACGGGGTGTATTTATTTGAACAATTAGCGCTATCGGTTATTTGCTTGTGTTTATGTAATATATTCCTAATCATGGCCTTTACAACGCTAATGGGATTGCCGCACAAGTTGTTTCAACAGAGCCATATTGCGACGAAATACGCGGCCATTAACTCAGGCGGAGTTTTAGGTGGCTTTTTTGCACCGATGATTATAGGGGATTTGGTAAATGCGACTAACTCTTATCAATCGGCTTTTCTGTTCTTGGCGTTAACTTTATTAGCATCGGGATTGATTGTTTTAGCGATTAAAAAAGACCAATAAAATTAAAGGAGGAAAACCAGATAGCTCTGTTTTCCTCCTTTTTTAATTAAGCTAATCCGCCATTAGTGAAAATGACTTGACCATTCACCCAGCGTGCAGGTCCGGCTAAAAATGCTACGGTTTCTGCGATATCTTCAGGTTGTCCTAGGCGTTCTAAAGGTGTGGCTTTTGCTAAGTTGTCGATTGTTTTATCGTCTTTTCCAGTCAAAAATAACGGAGTGGCGGTCGGGCCGGGTGCTACTGCATTAACGGTTATATCTTTCCCACGAAGCTCGCGTGCCAGAATCAATGTGAGCGACTCAACCCCGGCCTTACTAGCAACATAGGCCCCGTAAGTCGGAAAACTGGTTCGCGTTACTGAAGTGGAGAAATTGATAATCGCGCCGCCATTTCGAACTCTGAGGGCAGCTTGCTTGGAAACAACAAAAGTGCCCCGGACATTGGTTCGCTGAATCAGGTCAAATTCATCCATATCCAAAGTAGCAATCGGACTTAATTTCATAATACCTGCCGTGTTAACGACAACATCAATTCCGCCAAACTGACTTTCAATGAAATCAAATGCATGAATCATCTGCGCCTCGTCAGCAACATCGCCGCCAACACTAATCGCTTCTCCACCAGACTTCACAATATTTTCAACAAGCGCCTCGGCTTTAGCCTTATTACCCGCATAATGAACCACAACTGCAAAATTTTGTTCGACCAATTTTTGGACGACGGCCTTACCAATACCGCCAGAACCCCCTAAAATAAATGCAACACGTTTATTTGTCATAATCTATTCGCTCCTTTAAATTCAAAATGGTTACTTTTTATAATTTTAGTAACTTTATAGTTGGAAGTATACTCCTTTTAGTTACTTTGTCAAGGATTTGTAACTTTTCTGTTTTCCTGTATAATAAAAAGCAAAGAATGAGTTGAATCGAGGGGTTAAAATGGCGAGACTATCACAAGAAATTATTTTAAATATGGCAGAGAAAATCATTTACGAAAAAGGCATGGAAAAAACGACGCTGTATGATATTGCGGGTAATTTGAACGTCACACATGCGGCACTTTATAAGCATTATCGAAATAAAGAGGATTTATTTCAAAAATTGGCGCTACGTTGGTTAGAGGAAACTTCGCGGGAGATTTTCGATTGGACACAGGACGCAGGGCAAACACCAGATGATGCGCTTCACGACTGGCTTTGGCTCTTGGCCGATACTAAGAAAAAACGATACAAAACCGACCGAAAAATGTTTTTACTTTATACGGATTATATTGAACAAAATGAAGAATTAGTGAAAAACCACGTAGCCCATTTAGCACAAAAAGCCGAAGAAGTGAGCGGTCGAACGAATCAAGGAACCGCGATTATTACGGCATTCACTTATTTTCATAATCCTTATTTTGCAAGCAGGTGGGAACAAGCAGGGTATGCGGATTTATTTGAGGATGTTTGGCAGATTGTGAAATAAAAATACAGAGAGGGCTAATTTACATGACTGAAAATACAACTATTGCTAAACGGATATTGCAGTTTAATGAGGCGCTTGCGAATAGTTCGTTTGATTTGCCGGAGGGGTATTGCACCGTTAACCCATATTCTGGTGATCAAAGCGAACTAGTGCAAAAAATAACGACAGCATTTTATCAGAAATACTATAATGATACTAAACCTCGCCGGATAATCCTTGGAAGTTCTCCCGCGCGGAGAGGTTCTGCTGTGACAGGCGTTCCTTTTGAAGACGCAAAACACCTTCAAAACGAAACCGGTATTTTTATTGATAAATTTTATATAAACCAGTCTTCCTCAGATTTTTTATATGATGTTATGACAGAATACGGGGGTTGTGAGGCTTTTTATACTGATTTTTATATGAATTTTGTCTGTCCACTTGGTATTGTTCGTATGAATGCAAAAGGCAATGAGGTTAATTGCAACTATTATGAGAATAAGAAATTACAAGAGGCACTGAGGCCATTTATTTTAGAATCGCTCCAAAACCAAATAGATTGCGGGATAGATACTTCGGTCTGTTACTGCATTGGCAGCGGCGAGAATTTTAATTTTTTATCGAAAATAAATGACGAGCATCATTTTTTTGGTACAATCATACCTTTGGAACATCCCCGTTTTATTATGCAATATAATTCTAAAAATAAAGATGTTTATATGGAAAAGTATCTTTGCGCTTTAAAAAATCAATGAAAAGGTGAGAAGTAATCCAATGACAACAAACAGAGAGGAAGAGGACAATATGAAGGTGGATACACAAAAAATCGTTAATTTTGCAATTGAAGGGGTGGAAAAGTTCCTACAAGAAAACCCTGAGTTAACATACTATGCTTTTGCATTTGATTGTAATGCGGAATATGCTGAGATTAATTTATGCGTAAACACGGAAAAAGCTTTTGCTGAAACGCTGGCACGTTATCAAAATGGCAAGTATGGTGAAAACTATCAAACGGAAGAAGAAATCCAAGAATTGAAATACAATACAGGCGATTGGAAATACCAATGTTTCGATACATTTTATGTTTTTAGTGAAGAAGAGCTGACCGCTATTTTTAATCAAATATACCCTAATGAAGTCGATGATGATTATCAAGCATGGGAAGTATATGTAAATGAGCTGCTAGTTACTTTTACAGAAAGTATCATAAAATTTTCGGAGACAAAAACTTTCGAAAAAATTAATAAAACAGCGGATTTTAAATTTTACTGCATAGATCATGATGAAGAAGTGGCAGATTCCATGACACGAATGAAGCTTTTACAAGAAAAATAAACTACTAAAAAGGGATTTGTTAAAAAGCAAATCCCTTTTTAATGTGACTATAGTCCTTTAAATCCAACCTCCATCAGCTTCTCCGTATCTTTAAATCGTTTTTCCGCGGTTCCTGCATCTAAAACAATCGAAATCACACGTTTTCCTCCGCGTTCCGCTGTTCCAATAAAGCAATAGCCGGCTTCATCGGTAAAACCAGTTTTCAGCCCATCTAACCCTTGAATCGAACCAAGTAAGTCGTTCGTGGATTCGAGTTTGGCGCCTTCATCAGTGGTGACGGTAGGTTTGGAAGTTGTCTCTAACACTTCAGGATGAGTGGAAATTAATTTAGATGATAGCAAAAATAAATCCTTTGTGGTGGAAACAGCCGTTTTCCCGTCAACATCCAGTCCGCTAGCACTGACAAAATTGGTTCTACTCGACATGCCTAATTTTGTAGCCTGTCTATTCATTTCTTTTGGAAAATCTGCTCCGTCTAAACGGTCCCCAAGTGTTTCTGCGGCGTCATTTGCAGACATGGTGAGCATAGCGTTGTATAAATCCCTGACGGACCACGTTCTTTTTTGTGTAATCGCGTAAAGAGAGACGGCGGAAGGATCATCCAATCGAACAAGGTCAAGTGTTTCATCCCACGATAATTCATTGTTATCCACAGCCTCTAAAATTAAAAAAGCTGTCATTAGTTTGCTTAAACTTGCGATTGGCATTACTTTATCGGCATTTTGTTCATATAATGGTTTGCCATTTTCGACTGAATAAACCGCGGCGGCATTTGCTGACAAGTATAGGTTTGGTTGCTTCGTGGAACAGGATGAGAGCAGTAATAGCCCCATTAATAGCACCCAAGTTAATTTATGTATTTTCATTTTTTCTCCTCCTTTTAACTTTAGTATAGATAAAAAGAATTGAGTTAAAGCCAAGGAAGTGGAAGGATAAGTTAAAGCTTTAACGAGAAAATTTAAGTTTTCTTAACTAGTAAGGATAAAACTATTGTTATTCACATGTGGATAAGTTAAAATGGTATGGATGAATTTTTATTAATGGTTTTTCTGTGGATATGTTAATAAGTCTATGGATAACCTTCAAAATACTAACAATTTAATTGCTTTGGTCAAAGCGGAGCGTAAGTTGTTGAAAATGCACAAAATCATGTGCCAAAATTTATTCAAAATAGGATAAGGCTTATTTGAGCTGAAATTCTAATGAGAAAGGATGAGTAAAGAATGGAATTTGATACTATTGCTGCAATCTCAACACCGCCGGGAGAAGGGGCCATTGCTATTATTAGATTAAGCGGTCCAGAGGCGATTCAGATAGCGGATCGTATTTTTTATGCCAAAAATAGCTTGAGTGAAGCGGAAAGTCACACCATTCACTACGGTCACATAAAAGAAGACGGCGAAGTAATTGAGGAAGTAATGGTCACGGTTATGCGTGCGCCGCGTACTTTTACACGGGAAGATGTGGTAGAAATCAACGCGCACGGCGGAATTGTTTCCGTGAACCGCGTGTTGCAACTGTTACTTCGAAATGGGGCTAATTTAGCTGAACCAGGTGAATTCACAAAGCGTGCATTTTTAAATGGAAGAATTGATTTGTCGCAAGCGGAGGCTGTGATGGATTTAATTCGCGCCAAGACAGACCGGGCGATGGGCGTGGCAATTCGGCAAATGGACGGAAATCTTTCACGGTTGATTCGCAATTTACGTCAAGAAATTTTGGATGCACTAGCGCAAGTCGAAGTAAATATCGACTATCCGGAGTACGATGATGTGGAGGAAATGACCCAGCGAATGCTACTGGAAAAAACCGAGCTAGTTCGCGCTTCCGTCGAGCAACTTTTACAAACAGCAAGCCAAGGGAAAATTCTCCGCGAAGGATTGGCAACGGCTATTATTGGTCGACCAAATGTTGGGAAATCCTCCTTGCTTAACCAACTAATTCAAGAAGAAAAAGCGATTGTCACTGATATTGCTGGGACGACGCGAGATATTATAGAAGAATACGTCAATGTTCGCGGTGTTCCGCTGCGTTTAATTGATACGGCCGGAATTCGTGAGACAGAAGATATTGTGGAAAAAATTGGTGTAGAACGTTCAAGAAAAGCCTTGGCGGATGCCGATTTTATCCTGCTAGTATTAAATCAAAACGAAGAGCTGACAGTGGAAGATGAAGCGTTATTTGAAGCAGCCG
This sequence comes from Listeria monocytogenes, assembly GCF_041765605.1. Taxonomy (GTDB): domain Bacteria; phylum Bacillota; class Bacilli; order Lactobacillales; family Listeriaceae; genus Listeria; species Listeria monocytogenes_D. Next base: position 2,928,599 of record NZ_CP168900.1, on the reverse strand, counting down.
CGGGTCATAATTATGTGGTCGTTTTAAATAAAACAGATTTGGAAACAAAGCTTGATATAAATAGAGTGCGTGAACTTGCAGGGGAAAACCCGATTGTTTCCACTTCTCTAGTAAACGATGAAGGTTTAGAGGCTTTAGAAGAAGCGATTAAAACACTGTTTTTTGCGGGTGACATTGATGCGGGTGATGCAACATATGTATCGAACGTTCGACACATTGCGCTCCTTCACCAAGCACTTGAAGCTTTAAATGGCGTTACAACAGGGATTCAGCTCGGTATGCCAGTGGATATTGTCCAGATCGATATGACTCGTGCATGGGATTTACTAGGTGAAATTACTGGTGATTCTGTCCAGGATGAATTACTCGATCAGTTGTTCAATCAATTTTGCCTTGGAAAATGATTTTTTAGGAGATGTTTTTATAAAATGCAAACCTATGATGCAGGAACTTTTGACGTCATCGTTGTTGGTGCAGGCCATGCGGGAGTAGAAGCAGGTCTTGCCAGTGGTCGAATGGGCGCAAAAACACTGATGTTAACGATAAATTTAGATATGGTCGCTTTTATGCCATGTAATCCTTCTGTTGGAGGTCCAGCAAAAGGCGTGGTTGTGCGTGAAATTGATGCTCTTGGTGGCGAAATGGGTCGCAACACGGATAAAACGTACATCCAAATGCGGATGCTAAATACTGGTAAAGGCCCGGCTGTTCGTGCATTACGTGCTCAAGCAGACAAATGGGATTACCAACACGAAATGAAACACACAATTGAAAAAGAAGAAAATATCACTTTGCGCCAAGGACTTGTTGACCGTTTAGTGATTGAAGATGGCGTGTGTAAAGGCGTTATTACAAACAGTGGCGCAATTTACTACGCGAAAACAGTTGTTATTACTACCGGAACTTTCTCACGTGGCGAAATTATTGTTGGTGAACTGCGCTATTCCAGCGGTCCAAACAACCAACAACCTTCTGTGAAACTTTCAGAGCATCTGGAAGAACTAGGTTTTGAACTGCGCCGCTTTAAAACTGGAACCCCACCGCGCGTAAAATCAAGTACGATTGACTACTCAAAAACAGAAGAACAACCGGGTGACGACCATCCGCGAGCATTTAGCTTTGATACGGTGGAAATGTTGCTTGACCAACTACCGTGTTGGTTAACTTATACAAACGAAACAACCCATGAAATAATCCAAGCGAACTTACACCGTTCACCAATGTTTACAGCAACGAAAAAAGGCACTGGTGCAAGATATTGCCCATCCATTGAAGATAAAATTGTTCGTTTCAGCGACAAACCAAGACACCAAATCTTCCTTGAACCAGAAGGCAAAAATACCGAAGAAGTGTATGTCCAAGGACTTTCCACCAGTTTGCCAGAAGAAGTACAACGCGAAATGTTAAGAACTATTCCAGGTCTTGAAAATGTAGAAATGATGCGTGTTGGCTACGCTATCGAATATGATGCAGTAATGCCAGACCAACTGTGGCCATCACTTGAAACTAAATTAGTCGAAGGTCTTTTCACAGCCGGCCAAATTAATGGTACAAGTGGTTACGAAGAAGCAGCCGGACAAGGCTTAATGGCAGGAATCAATGCTGCTCGTAAAGTCTTTGAAAAAGAACCAGTTATCCTTGGTCGCGACCAAGCTTATATCGGCGTTTTAATTGACGATTTAGTAACAAAAGGAACCGAAGAACCATATCGTTTACTTACATCTCGTGCCGAATACCGTTTGCTATTACGCCATGATAATGCAGATTTACGTTTAACAGAAATCGGTCATGAAATCGGCTTAATTAGCGACGAACGTTATGAACGCTTTTTAGCAAAACAAAGTGCCATCGAAGCAGAAAAAGAAAGACTACAAAAAACACGCATTAAACCAACTGCCGAAGTTCAAGCGATGCTAAAAGAAATCGGTTCTGGAGAGCTAAAAGACGGAATTCTAGCAGCAGATTTACTCCGCCGACCCGAAATAACTTACGACAAAATCGCCCAAATTGTTTCACGTGAAACATTTGTGACCGACGAAATCGCTGAACAAGTAGAAATTCAAATTAAATACGAAGGCTACATTCAAAAATCCAACCTTCAAGTAGAAAAAATGAAGCGCATGGAAGACAAGAAAATCCCAGAAAATATCGATTATGATGCAATCAGCGGCCTAGCAACAGAAGCCCTAGAAAAATTAAAGAAAATCGAACCCCTTTCCATCGCCCAAGCGAGCCGTATCAGCGGAGTAAACCCAGCCGATATATCTATTTTGCTAGTTTATATTGAGCAAGGAAAGATAGCGAAAATAAGTAAATAAGAACACGGATTACTACAATAACTGAAACCACATGTTCACGAAAACTTCAAACTTACCATCTAAGTTGAAAGTTTCCGCTGAATAATGTGGTTTTTTCTTGTTTTTAATTAAGGTAGAATGGGATTACATAGAAGAAGACATACTAGAGATGAAAAAGAAATCGGTTAAAGCGTTGGGAGTAATTATTTTCTTAGAGAATGACATCCAATATAGATGAAGAAATATAATCTACAGTAAGTGCGTGAAAAAGCTATTGAAGATAATTCAAGAACTGATATTATTATAAGAGTAAGAGAAGAAGCTTATTTCTTATAATATTTAACGATTTGTTAAAATAAATTTAAAAAGAGGTGAGTATAGTATGGAACGGATTAAATTTTATAGTTCATCAGATATATCTAGCTGTTATCATTTTAAGAGGTTGAAAGAACTTATCGTGTCTAGTGAAGACATGGAAACAAACAATCTTTTGGATATGCTAGAAGTATATAATATTTTGAAATTCATGAGTAAAGAAACTTATCCTGTCAATTTATCAGATAAGCAGATTAAAGAGACTAAGAGTATACTTAACAGAAAACTTAATCAATTTTTCCGAGAGTTATCAAAACAAGATGTTTTAGAATGTTTTAAGTATTTTTTTGCTCAAAATAATCTCGATTTAGGTGGAAATGTAGTAAAATATACTGATATGGACAAGTATAGTGACACTCTTTATAAAGAAGACTTTTTAGAATGCTTTGAAAAGCATAAATTAGATGTGAGAATTTGTGAAAATGACATGAGATGCTTTTTTAAAGAATACGAAATCCCTGTTGAATATTTTTTGAAAACTAATTATTTTGTGAAACATTATCCTACTGTAATAAAGGATATATTTCTTGCGAAAGCAAGAAATATCGAATTAGTTTTAGATAACTATACTCCTAGCGAAACTAGGTATTTTATTCCTCACAACATTACGAAAGATGAAATGTATAATCTTTGCGAACTATATATAAAGGGTGAGACAGCTGATTTAAATTATCTTTATTTGGTTGGACAAGGAATTCAAGGTGTTAAGGAACTTCAAATTGATGCTAAATTAAAATTAAAGTCTAGGAAAAGATGTGCGCAAATAGAGAAGAAAATTTTTAGTGATGAAAATGGTAATGCAAATAATGGAATAGAGCAATCAATAGTTATTTATTCAGACAAAGAAAAGTATGATATGGCGAAAGAAGATTTTAAAAACTTAATTGACATTGACTATTTAAAAAAAGAAAAATCCAAAGAAAATTTACTAGAGTATATGATGTATTTTAATGGTTTTTTCACAGGAAATTGGATTTTAAATTTATGTAGCTTTCCTAACATCGAAAGTTCAACTTTAATGAAAAAGTTATTGGGGATTCATACTAATAAAAATTATGAAACAAGTTTTTATTTCAATGGTAAAAATATCTTGATGTTAATAAGCTTTAAAATATATCAGGATAAACTACAAGAGATTTTTGATATAAGAATAGAAGAACTGATAGTTTATTTTTTTTCGGAATATAGTAAGGAATACTTTCTTGTAAACTGGCTACCAATAGATTTTACGAACAAGTCAGAAAAAATTCATATTCAGACTAAAAACTTAGTTACTATAGAGGAACAATTAAGAAAACAATGGAAACTATACATTGAGGAAAATGAAATAGATAAAGAATTATTCGAACTAGAAGAAACGCCAACGCTTAAGTCGTTAAAGAGTAGATTAGACAGGAAATATATATATATAAATCAGAATAATAAAGCCATTCTCAGAGTTATGTATTTACTTTTTTCAGATCAATCACATATAACGTATATAACTAAAGAGATAAATGGAGATGATTTTGTAGAACTAATAGTTAATAATAAAATTAAAAAAGATGATTTTCATAATTATCAACGATTAGATATTGAATTTTTACTTGATAATTATATTATTTCGATTGATAAAAAAGGAGATATATTCATAACTGAAAAGCAGTTATTACGAATCCGTATTTTTTCTAATATTTATAAATATGGGGTTATTCATTATTACCATTCGGATAAAAAACTGGATATTAATAAAGAGTTGGCATATCAACAACAAGAGATAGATGAAATGATTGAAGAGGAATTATTAATTTATGAGAATACTTTTTTTGCCAAACCTGAGGTAGACTATCTAAACTATATCCTTAATAATTCTGAATTTGACAATGCATTGGGTATAAGAAACAAATATTCACATGGATCTATTGTAGACGAAAACGAGGATGATTATTTTTATTTACTAATCGTCTTAGTAGTATATATTATTAAAATAAACGAGGAACTTATCCTTAGCGAGAGATAGGAAGTGAGCATTATAAATAAGTTGTTTATTATAGGGAATGGGTTTGATTTAGCACATGGGGTTCCATCTACTTTTAATCATTTTAAAGAGTACCTTAGATCTACATATTTATATGAACACGATGTATATCCTAGTCTGTGGTTACCTGCTTCTACAGATTACGATGGTGAGATATGTTATAAAATTGAAGATTGTGCACAAATAATTGATTTCATGATTTGTGATAGTTGTTCAAGGAATGGTTCTGAAGACGGGGGAGAGAACTGGAGCGATTTTGAAAGAGCTATTGGGCGTTTTGATTATGCTTTGTTAGAAGAGGATATAGAAATTCAATATGATAAGGAAGGGGATATAAATCCTTTTCATACGGGAAATAATTATGAAGATGCATATAATGATTTAAGTAATGTAATGTTAAAATTACCTGAGCTTTTCTCTGAATGGATAAATAATATCCCTACTCTGGAAAATTGCTTTTCTGTGTTCAATTTAGATAACTATTATTCTATTTTGGAATTAATTGACAAAGAACATGATGTTTTTCTAACTTTTAATTATACAGAAACTCTGGAAAATTTATATGAGGCAGAGAAGGTGACGCACATACACGGAAATCAAACTTCCCCTGTGATAGGCCACAATAATACCTCACGAATAGAGGAACAAAGTTATCATCAAGATACCTATATAAATTCTATGAATGAAAACTTAAAGAAACCCACAGATAGAATTATTGAAGAAAAATCGTACTTTTTTAAGAACTTAGAGGGAGAAATTGATTCTATTTATTCATACGGTTTTTCTTTTGGAGAAGTCGATTTGATTTATGTTAAGGAAATATTTAAACATTTAAATTCTAAAAATATGATATGGTATCTCCATAGTTATGACCGACAACAACATAATGAGTTTAAACTGAAAATAAAAAAATGCGGATTTTTAGGTTCTTTTTCTGAATTTAATTGACATGATATTATAAGTGATTGACATTCAATATTTAGACTGGATTGAGTAATATCAAATTGCGAAAGTACGTAAGTGAAAATTGGATTACTACTACAACCAAAAACACATGTTCACGGAAACTTCAAACTTACCATCTAAGTCTGAAATTTCCGCTGAACAATGTGGTTTTTTCTTATCTTCCAATAAGATAAAATAGGATTACATATAAGACATAAGGCAGAGGTGAATGTGTGAAAAAGAGATGGATAATACTATTTGGAATTGCAATAATGATGATTTTTGGTCTAGGGGTGAATTTCTATATGGGTGAAGAAAAATTAAACGAAGAAATGAAGAAGGTTGTTTATAGTGGTGAAGCGAATAATGCTTTTTACACAGACTTAAAAGATTTAGATACAAAAGCATTTACTGAAGAGGGCGTAATTCAATCATATGAAATTGATGAAAAAAGTATTAATCACAATCCTATGGGAGGTATTAATGTTACAGTAATCATAAACGAAGATCCAGAATTGTATATAAAATACACTTTGGATAAATTTAATGGCAAATTAGAGTGTGGAAGCGCAAGTATAGCTGGAAAACTTTCCAAGCTGTTAGGACGTTGGGAAGAAAATAAATAAGCAAAAAGACTGAAAAAAGAAGACGGAAATTTCTAACATATAATAAAACTAACCCATAGATAAAAAGGCTTACAGCAGAGGTGAAGATTTGAAAAAGAAATGGATAATACTATTTGGAATTGTAATAATGATTATTTTTGGTTTAGGAGTAAAATTCTATATGGATGAAGAGAAATCAAATAAAGAAATGATGAATGTGATTTATAGTGATGAAGCGAAAAAGGTATTTGAAGTTAGATTGAAAGCCGCAGATGCAGATGCTTTTACAGAAAAAGGTGTAATTCAATCGTATGAAATAGATCAGAAAAGTATAAAGGAGAATCCAATGGGAGGAATCAATGTCACTTTAATTATAAACGGAAATCCAGAATTATATATAAAATATACTATGAACAATTTTAATGGAGAATTGAGCGGTGGAGCTTCAGTTACATCGGGAAATCTTGATAAACTTCTTATGGACTAGAAGAGAGTTAATGAATTACGCCAATACTAATCATAGATGTTAAAAGACTGAAAAAAGAAGGCGAAAATTTCTAACATGTATAAGATTGACCGGCAAATAAAAAGTCGTACAACAGAGGTGAAGAGTTGAAAAAGAGATGGGTAATAGTACTAGGAATTACAGTGATGACCATTTTGGGTTTAGGGGTAAAATTCTATATGGATGAAGAGAAATTAAACAAAGAAATGAAGCAAGTGGTTTATAGTGATGAAGCAAAAGAAGTATTTGAAAAGAGGCTGACAAACTTGGATGCAAAAGCATTCACGAAAGAAGGTACAATTCAATCATATGAAATTAATAAAGAAAGTATAGAGAGAAATCCAATGGGAGGAATCAATGTTACTTTAATTATAAATAAGGATTTAGAGTGGAATGTTACCTATACTTTAGGAAAACATAACGGCAAATTAGACGGTGGTGGCGCTAGCATATCTAAAGACCTTACAAAGAAATTAGAACTTAAAGGGAGTTAAGATAGTCAAGCCAATACTAACTAAGAAATTAAACAAACGTTAAAAGACTGAAAAAAAGAAAGTGAAAATTTCTAACATGTGATAAAATAGACCTACAAATAAAATCATACAACAGAGGTGAAAAGTTGAAAAAGAGATGGATAATAGTACTAGCAATTACAGTAATAACCATTTTTGGTTTAGGGGTGAAATTCTATATGGATGAAGAGAAATTAAATAAAGAAATGATGAATGTAGTTTATAGTGATGAAGCGAAACAAGTATTCGAAAAAAGGCTGACAAACTTGGATGCAAAAGCATTCACAGAAGAAGGAAAAATACAGTCTTATGAAATCGATAAGAACAGTATCGAGCGAAATCCTATGGGAGGGATAAATGTTACATTAATTATAAATAAGGATTCAAAACTAGATATAACATATACCCTGGATAATTTTGATGGCAAGCTAAATGGAGGTGGAGCGAGTTTATCTGAAAATCTTTCCAAATTATTGGGGAGATGGAGGGAAAATAAATGAATCAAGTCATTACAGATGAAGACAGAGTCAGATTGGCAAAAAAAGAGTATGATCCATTGCAGATTAAGAAAGAAGTGATTATCCCCGCCTCTGATGAAAAAGAAAAAACCATCGGAATCGTATCCCAAAAAATCAACAACAAATCAACCGGGGAACAATCCTACATCATCACAGACAAATACACGCCACCCACAGCCTCCATCAGCGAAAGAAACAAAGTAAAAGAACTAACAATCCTTTACAAAGGTTCTACCGCACCGGCTAATGGAAACTTTAATGTTCCAAAACATCCAGATTATAAAGATGTGAGGAAGGATTGGTTAAGTAATGATATTCCAACTGCAATCCAAATCACAAATGGCGGAGGATCCACAGTAACACCCCAACTAAAAACCTCCGCAGAAACCTTAAAACAAACCATGAAACTCTACCCAAACGCTCAAATCTACGTATACGGTCATTCTCTAGGCTCCATGAACGCCCAGTACGCTATCGCAGACTTAGATAAAAAAGACATCAAACGCATCAGCGGGGGTTTCTTCTACCAAGGTCCGAATATCTACTCCAACCTAACGCCAAAACAACAAGATACCGTAAAAGCAATAAACGCTTTAGATAGATTATTTAATTTTGTTGACAGGAAGGATTATGTGCCAATTGGTTATGGTATCGGAGACCCGACAATTGGCCATTTAATAGAGGTTGAGTCGAAAAAAGCTGGTATGGTTGAGCAACATATGTGGGGTGGTTATCAATTCGACGAAGATGGAAATGTCCTAACAAATAAAGAAGGAAGCTTGCGATTAGCTAAATACGCAACAGCTCAGCAATTAGCAGCAATTAATATTATGCGAACAAACTTCTCAAAAAGTGGAGGTGCCCTATCTTCATCGGAAGAAATATTCTTAGATGCGGCAGAGGGGCTCGCGATTACACAAGGAATGAAGCAAACGATTCAAGGCGAAATAAAAGACTTAAAAGATATGTTTGATAAAGCAATCGAGAATGCCGAAGAGTTGTGGCGGGACACACTTTCGGACGCAAGAGACATCGGTTCCAAGCTATCTGAATCAGAAATACTCACGGCACTCGCACTTGGCAATGCAACAGAATCAAAAATTGTGATAGACACAGTGCAAGACTGCGAAAAATCATTAGCCGAAGCAACTAAAATAGAACAAGAATATGATAAATTGCTAGAACAAATCAACGAAGCCATAAAAAGCCAGCTAAAAACCGACCAAGAATTAGCCAAACAGATAGGGAGCATGTATGGATAAACAAAGACAACTACTGCTAAAAATCGAGAATTTAGATGAGGAGTTTAATAGAAAAAGACGACAATTAGCCGAAGCGATGGACGGCGCATCCCAAGAAAAATGGCGTTTTAACCAAGAACTTGAAAATCTTTCTGAAAAAATCAGGTATATCTATCAAAAAAGAGATTATGACGCATCAGAAGATTTACCAAAAGCCTACCATTTAATCAGTTCTATCCAAGAAGAAGGCGAATGGATGGTAAAAAATACAGTAACACATTTAGAAAATGAGTCCGAAGAACATCAAACCCTTTATAAGAAGCAAGTGACTGCTTATGAAGAAGAACTACATCAGCTGAAAAAGGAACGTGATTGATACCATGATAGATAAATTAAGAGCGGATTTGTTGGAGTCACGAAAAAGCCTAGAAATAAACCTTATTTGGATGTTTGTGGCTAGACAAACCTACACCGCGTCAGAAAACCGCAAGCAAATGTTAAAAATGATGAAGCAGGACAAAATAGAAGATATAAAAAGCAATTGTACAAGTTACATAGACGGGCTTTCCACTACCGCAAAAGGCAAATGGGTTACAAAGGCCAAAGCGAGTTTTAAAGAGAATGCCAACAAGTTCGATCATTGTTAAACGTAATACGAACTTGCTAAAAAGGACGAAAATACTTATACTTGAAAATAATGAGCTAAAATATAGAAAATCTACGGTATAAGCCAGTTTTAAAGTATAAACCAACACGTTCCAACATCCTAAACATGGCAAATTCGCGATAATAAAGTGAGGAAAAAACATGAACCCAGAACAATTCCAAACAGCACTTGCTGAAAAAGGAATAGAACTAAGCGACACGCAACTAAAACAATTCCACGATTACTTCGAAATGTTAGTAGAATGGAACGAAAAAATGAATTTAACGGCCATTACTGATGAAAAAGAAGTGTATTTAAAGCATTTTTACGATTCTATCTCTGCCGCGTTTTATGTAGACTTTACTAAGTTCGATACTATTTGTGATGTCGGGGCTGGCGCTGGTTTTCCAAGTCTCCCAATTAAAATCTGCTTCCCACATTTAAAAGTGAGCATCGTGGATTCCTTGAAAAAACGCATGACTTTCCTTGATGCGCTAGCAGAAAAATTAGGCCTAACGGATGTGCATTTCTACCATGATCGCGCTGAAATATTTGGTCAAAACAAAGCGCACCGCGAAAAATACGACCTTGTAACCGCACGTGCCGTAGCAAGAATGAGCGTATTATCCGAACTGTGCATGCCACTTGTCAAAAAAGGCGGTTCGTTCCTAGTAATGAAAGCAGCCCAAGCCGAGCAAGAGCTGCAAACAGCCGAAAAAGCCATCAAACTATTTGGCGGAAAAGTCGAGGAACACTTCGCTTTCTCCCTACCAGTAGAAGAAAGCGAGCGCAATATTTACGTCATCACGAAAACAAAAGAAACACCTAACAAATATCCACGCAAACCAGGAACACCCAACAAATTACCAATCGAATAAACTAACAAAGTCCTTTCAAACGAAAGGACTTTTTATTTTTAACAGCAACGTCATTTTTTAAAGCTAGTTTCCGCAACTATCCACACTAAAATATGAAAATCATTTTCATTTAATTGATATTGATAAAATCATTTTCTTATGATATAGTCTGTTTGAAAACGCATACTTTACACTGAAACACAGTATAGAGGAGGAGTATCAGTGGGCAATTCTGTTATGGAAAAAATCAAAGGCGGGTTAGTGGTTTCCTGCCAAGCTTTAGAAGACGAACCACTTCATAGTGCATTTATCATGTCGAAAATGGCTCTGGCCGCAGTTCAAGGTGGTGCTGTCGGTATTCGAGCAAATACTGCAAAAGATATTAGGGCGATTCAAAGTGAGATCGACGTCCCCATTATCGGTATTTACAAAAAAGACTACGATGATTCGGACGTATTTATCACACCAACCTTAAAAGAAGTCAGAGAAATATGTGAAACGGGAGTAGAAATTGTTGCGATGGATGCAACAACGAGAAAAAGACCACATAACGAAGACCTCAAAGAAATACTAAGCGCCATTCGAAAAGAGTTTCCAAACACGCTTTTCATGGCAGACACAGGTAGTATTGAAGACGTTTATTACGCTGATTCCCTCGGTTTCGACTTAATTGGCACGACACTTTACGGCTACACCGAAGAAACAGCGAATAAAAATATCAGCGACGACGATTTCTCCCATTTAAAAGAAGTTTTGAAAAGTACGAAGCGCCCAGTGATTGCAGAAGGGAAAATCGATTCGCCTAGTAAAGCACGACAAGTTCTTACGTTAGGTTGTTATGCCGTTGTTGTTGGCGGCGCAGTAACTCGGCCACAGGAAATAACCACCCGCTTTACAAACGAAATCCAAAAAATTCAAGAAGAAAGAGGTAAGTGATATGACAAAGCAAATCAAAGTTGGCGTAATTGGCGTTGGACAAATGGGGCAGTATCATGCAGAAATTTACCAAAAACTTCCGCAAGTAGAGTTAGTAGCAATTTGTGAGTACAACGATGAAAGACGTGCCGAAATGGCAGAAAAATTTCAGTGTAAAGCATACAAAGACTACCACGAACTCCTAGCAAATACGGAGATTGAAGCTGTGAGCATTGTTTTACCTGATAATATGCACCGTGATTGCGTGGAAGAAGCTGTAAAATACAAAAAACACATTTTACTCGAAAAACCACTTGCAAAAGAACTGGAAGACGGCAAAGCAATGTATGAACTGACCAAAGACTACGACAAAGTGTTTACAGTTGGCTTTTTACTCAGATTTGATCCTCGTTTTAATATGATTAAACAGCGCCTCGATAACGGCGAATTGGGTGATATTATTCATCTTTATTGTCGTCGTAACAGCCCAATTACCGGGCCAAAGCGTTACATAGGTGCTTCTGATTTAAGTATGCACGTAATGATTCACGATATTGATTATATTAACTGGTACATGGATAGCGAGCCAGTCAAAGTTATTGCCAAAAGCCGCAGTGTATTGCTAAAAGAATACGGCATGAATGATGTGATTTATGCCATTGTTACGTACGAAAATGGCGCAATTGCTTGCCTGGAAGCTTGCTGGGTCTTGCCAGAAAATTCACCAACCATCATTGACGACAAACTTGAATTAGTCGGAACAAAAGGCGTAGCATATGTAGACTCTTGCGACCATGGTGTTCGTTTTGTTAGTGAAAAAGGGGTATCTTATCCGGATTCAAGACATTGGTATTACACAAATGGCGAAGTTTCCGGCGATTTGGCAGAAGAAGTAATGGCATTTATTAATAACGTTGCGAATAACACAAAATCAATCATTACACCAAAAGAAGCGTATGATTCCTTACGAGTAGTAGATGCGATTGAACGTTCGATTTCTGAGGGGAAAGAAGTATCACTATAAAATAGCGCCACACATATGATTGGAGGGGGAAATATGTCTATTCGGGTACATGTACAAAAGTTTGGGAGTAAGCTAAGTGGTATGGTCATTCCGAATTTAGGAGCTTTTATGGCTTGGGGTATTTTAACGGCAATTGGGGTGGCTACAGGCTCTGAGATGTTAAAAGGGTTCATCGCACCAATGCTAAATTACTTGTTACCACTTCTTATTGCCTTTGCTGGAGGTCGAGCGGTTCACGGTTACCGAGGCGGAGTTATTGGTACTGTTGCGACAATGGGAGCAATTATTAGTTCGGATATAACCATGTTTATCGGCGCAATGATAATGGGCCCGCTCGCTGCTTGGGTACTTAAAAAATTTGATGAACGTATTGATGGAAAAATTCCAGCTGGATTTGAACTATTAGTTAACAACTTTTCGATTGGGATAATTGGAGCGGGATTAGCACTATTTTCTTATGTGGCAATTGCTCCAATGGTCGAAGCTGTAACAAAAGTATTAGCAAGTGGCGTGGATGTGTTAATTAACAATCATTTGCTCCCGCTAACGGCTTTAATTATTGAGCCAGCCAAAGTACTATTCTTAAATAATGCGATCGGTCAAGGTATTCTTAGTCCACTAGCCACCTTGCAACTCGCAGAAACAGGGAAATCAGTGCTTTACTTACTAGAATCAAACCCTGGACCAGGACTTGGAATTCTACTTGGCTATATGTTCTTTGGTAAAGGAAACTCCAAAGCATCTTCCTACGGGGCAAGTGTCATCCATCTATTTGGTGGTATTCACGAAATTTACTTCCCGTTCGTTTTAATGAATCCAATTCTTATTTTACCGCTAATTCTTGGTGGTATGACAGGAACATTTATTTTAACAATGACAAATGCGGGACTTGTTGGTGTGGCTTCTCCTGGTAGTATTATCACAATCATGATGATGGCAGCACCCGGTGATCACATTAAAATCCTTATTGCGGTGCTATGTGCGGCACTAGTTACATTCATTACCGCCATTCCATTTATTAAACGCATGGGTAACAAAGACTCTGAACTACAAGACGCAGCGAAGAAAATGGAAAGCCTTAAAGGCAAAAAGAGCAGTATTTCCTCCGTTTTCGAATCTACAGTAGATGATTTTAATTTTAAAAATGTTAAAAGAATTGCTTATGCTTGTGATGCGGGACTTGGATCTAGTGCGATGGGCGCGACCGTGCTACAGAAAAAAATCAAAAATGCTGGCTTAGAGGATATTAAAGTGTTCCATATCGCCATCCACGAATTGCCGACCGAATGCGATGTGGTCGTGACGCATAAATCCCTTATCGACCGAGCCAAAGAAAAGCAACCAGATGCGTATTATGTAGAAATAACGGATTACCTCGGCGCACCAGAATATCAAGAACTAATAGATAAAATAGTTGCAGATCGAGAACAAAAGAATTAACTTATTTGTAAGCGCTTCTTTTTAGGAGCGCTTTGAATAGTAAAGTGGGTAGGAGGAAGACAATGTTAAAAGCGATTGTGATGGATTTTGACGGAATTGTTATTGATACAGAAGTAGTTTGGTATGAAATTTTTAAAGAATGGTTTAAAACGAAGCAGAATTATGACCTTTCTATCGAGGAGTTTTTGCAGTGCGTTGGGTCAAATGTGGACGATTTGTTTCGCGAACTTAATCGGACAGAGCAAATGGATATTAACCGACAAGACTTCGAAGCGGAAACACAAGCAACGTTTATTGAAAACAGTAAAAGTTTACCGGCCAAAGAAGGCGTGGAAAGCTTTATTCGTGAATTAAAAGAACGTGGATTAAAATTAGCACTTGCGACCTCATCGCAGCGACCAAAACCACTCTATCATTTGGAACGACTAGGCTTGCTCGGATATTTTGATGCGATTATTACGGCGGAGGATGTTACGCGAATCAAGCCGGAACCGGATTTGTTTTTAGAAGCTTTGAGAGCACTGGATGTTAAGCCATCGGAGGCTCTTATCGTAGAAGACTCGCGCAATGGCCTTTTGGCGGGAAACAGTGCGGGTGTCAATGTTCTTGTCATTCCAAATGAAGTAACAAAACATAGTGATTTAACCCCGAACTATTTGGAGCGAGAGTCGCTGGCGGAGGTAGATTTAACAGAAATAATGGCTGAATATAATAAATAAGGGGGTACGGGCATGTTATTGGACCGAGTAACTTTAGAGGATATTGAGGTAAATTTAAAAGCAGAAGACTGGCGGGAAGCTATCCAAATGTCAGCGAGACTTTTACTAGAACGAGGCGCTATCAAAGAGAGCTATATTGAAGGAATGATTCAAAGTGTAGAAAATAATGGACCATATATAGTGATTGCTAAACATATCGCGTTAGCACATACGCGACCAGAATTCGGCGTCATTCGCGGCGGACTAACTTTTGCAACACTGGCTGACGGCGTGGCTTTTGGAAGCGACATGTTCGACCCGGTGAAACTAGTTATTACCCTTGCGGCAACAGACTCAGAAAGCCATTTAGAAGTGTTGTCAGAGCTTGCAGAAGTGCTCATGGACGAGGAAAAGGTAACCCGTTTGATCGAAGCGAATTCAAGCCAAGCGTTTTACGATGAGTTAACAAAAGAAGGATAATAATTTCACTAAAGAGGTGAAGAAATGGAAAATTATCTTTGTGTCGACATTGGTGGAACGAGTATCAAATATGCTAAATTTAATCAAGAAGGTAAGCGGGTGGGCGAGCTTAAGTCTTGTGTGACGCCTATAAGCGACGGAGCGAATCAAATCATGCCCGCGCTTATTCGGATTGTCGAACAAGAAAAAACGGATGTAGCAGGCATCTGTGTGGCCTCTGCGGGTGTTGTGGATTCTGTGAAAGGCAAAATTATTTATGCTGGCTACACGATTCCCAAATACACAGGAACTGAAATAAAAGCAGAACTAGAGCACCGATTTCATCTTCCGTGCGCAGTTGAAAATGACGTGAACGCAGCTTGTCTTGGCGAGTTTTGGTTGGGTGGAGCACGGGGGCGTGGGAGCGTGCTCTGTTTGACCATTGGAACCGGAATCGGCGGAGCAATGTTACTAAATGACAAACTAATAAATGGATCGTCTTTTACAGCATGTGAAGTGGGCTATATGCACCTTTCACAAGGCAGATTTCAAGATGTGGCTTCAACAAAAGCATTAATTAAACAAGTAGCCACACGAAAAAATTTGGATGTAAATGCACTAAATGGTCGTCAAATCATGGAATGGGCCTATAACGGAGATGCGGATGTACTGATCGAAATAGAGCAATGGATTGAGAATTTAGTGGAAGGTGTAGTAAACTTAATCTATATTTTCAACCCAGAAGTGATTGTACTCGGTGGCGGATTAATGGAAGAAGAGTCATTCTTCAAACCGCGTCTAAAAGCGGCTATCTCAACCAAATTAATCTCGCCGATGTTCGATACAGCAGACATTACTTTCGCAAAGCTGGGAAATGAAGCAGGGATGATTGGCGCGCTTTATCATTTCTTAAACCAGAAAGAGGCCGAAAAAGATGACGATTTTAAATGAAATCCAACAAAATTACAATCGATTACCGAATAAAGAAAAACAAATTGCGAAGTATATTTTAGAAAAAAGTGATGAACTCAAGAATATTAACATTAAAGAGCTAGCCGAAGAAACTGGTACGTCCATTTCGACGATAACGAGGTTTTGCCGTCATGTGCGTTGTGATAGTTTTGTTGATTTGAAAATGCGGGTTAACACAGCAGCCACAATGGTTCCGTCGCTTGGTTACGATGATCTTTTTGAAGAAGTTTATTCGTTTTATCATAAAGTGATTGATAACACGGTGAAGCTGATTGAGCCGGCCAAAATCCGCGAGATTGTACAGTATATTCAAGCAGCCAAACGGGTCTATATTTGCGGAGTAGGAAGTTCTGGTCTCACTGCTGTTGAAATGTCACAGCGCCTTATTCGGATGGGGTTAAACGTCATTAGCGTCAATGATCCGCATATGATGATTATTACCAGTTCGATTACTACAAAAGAGGATTTCGTTATCGGTATCTCCAATTCAGGGAACACCCCAGAGCTAGTCACAGCCCTAAAAATCGCTAAGAAAAACAAAAGTAAAGTAGCCACATTCACTAGCTTTGAAAACAGTGAAATGACGGAGATTAGTGATGTGACCATCCCAGTTTATAATACTTTATTCGTAAGCAAACACTATTTCGCCAATAGCCAGTTTTCGATTATGTATGTGATGGATATTATTTCCATGATGCTACTACAAAATGAGTCTTACCGCGACAATATGGAAAAAACCATTAATACCGTTACAGATGAATTTCATTAAGAAAATAGATAGCGCTGTAGATTTTTAGCAGCTCTATCTATTTTTTTCACATTTAAACGACAGAATAAGCGTGTTTTTCTCTGACATTTCTGCTAAAATAGTTTAAGAGACTTGCGGATTGCTACATAATATATTAAGAAACCCCAAGATGTTCCGGAAAGGAAGGACCCAGATGCCTTTTTCACGTTTATTTGGAAAAAAAGAGAAGAATCAAATGGATGATATAGATAATATAGTAGAAGAAGGAGTACAACGCGTACAAGAACTTCCTATGGATAAAATTTTCCCGAACCAATTCCAACCACGGACAGTATTTGATCAAGATAAAATTGATGAACTTGCTCGAACTATCCGAATTCACGGCGTTATTCAGCCAATTGTGGTTAGAGAAATGGAACCGGATTATTATGAAATCATTGCAGGCGAGCGTCGTTTTCGTGCTGTACTTTCTTTAGAAATGGAAAAAATCCCAGCAATCATTCAAAATTTAGATGATGAAGAAGTAGCAGCGATTGCTTTAATCGAAAACTTGCAACGTGAAGAATTGACGCCAATTGAGGAAGCGAAAGCATATCGGAGCTTACTGGACATGCAAGAGGTCACTCAAGAAGCCCTTGCGCAGCGTGTTGGGAAGAGCCAGTCTGCCATCGCCAACAAAATGCGTCTTCTAAAACTGCCCGAAACTGTCCAAGAAGCGGTTCTTAACAAACAAATTTCAGAACGCCATGCTCGTTCGTTACTCGCATTAGAAACAGAAGAACAACAAGTCGCACTTTTAGCCGAAATTGCCGAAAACCATTGGAACGTCAAACAAACCGAAGCAAGAATTCAAGAAATTTTAGGTGTAAAAAAGCCAGTAGCTACTAAAAAAACAAAACCAAAACGCCAAGCTATTAGTCGTGACGTGCGTATCGCTATGAACACGATTAAACAATCGGTTACAATGGTCAAAGATAACGGAATGGACCTAGATTTCACCGAAGAAGAAACAGATGATTTTTATCAAATTACCATTCAAATTCCTAAAAAGAAATAAGAGGTGTAGCAGTGAGGTTTTTGAAGATAATTGGACATGCAGTTGGTGTCATTAGTTGTTTGATGGTACTTCCATCTTTCGTAATAGCGATTACAAGTGCTATTTTAAGTTTTAATCCACTATATATTACCTACTTTTTTACCAGTCCTTATGCCCGAGCAGTTGCCGTAGCAGAAGAGTCCGGATGGGGAAGTGGATTTAACATTTTATTAGTTAATTACGGGGCATATCTCATCGCATTTGGCTATACTTTCTTTGCAATAGTGAAGATTTACAGTTGGTACCAAATAGCGAAAGAAGTTAAAAAATAGCTGCAAAACCTGCTTATTGAAGCGGGTTTTTTATTTTCAAAAAGAAAAACAACTCAATTCGAGTGGATTCGGTTTATTTTGTAAAAACTAGAGAAAATAAGTGCAATTTTGAACAGAAAAAAGTACAATAGAATTAGGTAAAGTTGTAAAGGAGGGAGTGATTCACTCAACTCTGGGTGGAATCACGAAACGAATGGCAAAAATCATTTTTGTGAAAGACGAACAAAATGAGTTCCAAGCGTATGATTTCTTACAAAATTTAATTGTGGAAGAACCACTAATGGCCACTTTAGTATTTCAAGGCCTGCTGCAATTAGAGACAGCAGAAACAAGAAAACTTAGTACAGGGAAACAAATTCTTCCCGATGTACATTTAATCATTGGTAAAAGTCAAGCTTATTCACTGCAAACCACTCGTATAGAAACAAGTGTAGACCAACCGATTCAAGAGATGAAAGCACATTTTAAAGATAAAAATTGTCGATTAATTTACTTCACTGCATTTAGTGGAGATGAAACCTATTATTGCTTCGTTAAAGGTTATTTTAAAGATAAAAACCCGTTCACGGATCAAATGAGCTCTTACCGTGAAGAAGTAAAACGCGTATTCTTACGCCGTATTGAAGCAGAAACAAGCATTGGTAATTCAGATTACCAATTTGAAACACTGAAAAATAAAGCATTAGAAAATGAAGGCATTGCCCATTACTTAGAAAGTTTTTCGGCGAGCCTCGGTAAATATATATTTTCTAAACGAATGGAGAAAAAATGGTCGCAACTAGATTTAGCGTTGAAATCAGATTTATCTCCGGTCATTATTGGTCGTTTAGAAGCCGGAGATCCAGATTTAACTCTTAGAATGTATCAGAAAGTCTGCACAGTTCTAGGCGTTAAGGCAACATTCTCTGTAGATTGAAGATAGAAAAGTAATCAGCTTAGGTTGGTTGCTTTTTTATTTTAAAATGTTTCACGTGAAACATTTCTAGTTTTTCAAAACGTTATTTTCATCATTTTTTAGCTTTCAAAACACGAATTTCAATTTATTTTTACTTTTTGTAAGACTAAATGAAAATCTTTTGGTAGAATAGAAGATAAAAGAACCGGAAATCTCGGTACAAAATAAGGGTTGGTGAAAAAGATTGAGCAAAGTGATTGCACTAGCAAACCAAAAAGGTGGGGTTGGTAAGACGACATCATCTGTGAATTTAAGCTCGAGCCTAGCTTTTTTAGGTAAGAAAGTGTTACTAGTTGATATTGACCCACAAGGTAATGCATCAAGTGGAGTTGGTGTTAACAAAGGTGAAATTGAACATTGTATTTATGATGTACTAGTTGATGATGTAGCCATTCAAGATGTGTTGCAAAAGACAGACTTGGATAATTTAAATGTTATTCCAGCTACAATTCAACTTGCAGGTGCTGAAGTAGAGCTAGTTCCAGCTATCTCACGTGAAATTAGATTGAAAAAAGCAATCGACTCAATCCGTGATGATTATGATTATGTGATTATTGATTGTCCGCCATCACTTGGGCTTTTGACTTTAAATGCATTAACAGCAGCAGATTCTGTTTTAATTCCTGTTCAATGTGAATACTATGCGCTAGAAGGTTTAAGCCAGCTACTAAACACAATAAGAATCGTTCAAAAACATCTAAATGAAGATTTGCAAATTGAAGGTGTTTTACTAACAATGCTTGATGCGAGAACAAATCTAGGCATTCAAGTAATAGAAGAAGTGAAAAAATACTTCCAAAACAAAGTATTTAATACTATTATTCCACGGAATGTACGCCTAAGTGAAGCACCTAGTCATGGAAAACCGATTTTGTTATATGATGCAAAATCGAAAGGTGCAGAAGTTTATTTAGAATTAGCAAAGGAAGTGGTTGCACATGGCTAAGGGTCTAGGTAAAGGAATCAATGCACTATTTAATAATGTAGATACTAACGAAGAAACAGTCCAAAATATCGCGATAAAAGAAATCAAGCCAAACCCATATCAACCACGTAAAATCTTTGATGCAAAAGCAATCAATGAATTACGTGACTCCATTAAAATTCACGGCGTTTTACAGCCAATAATTTTAAGAAATACAGATAAAGGATATGAAATTGTTGTTGGTGAACGTAGATATCGCGCAGCAAAAGAAGCTAAATTAAAAGAAATTCCAGCGGTTGTCCGTGATCTAACAGAAGAAGAGATGATGGAGCTTTCTGTGATTGAAAACTTGCAACGCGAAGATTTATCTCCGTTAGAAGAAGCAGAATCTTATCAATTCCTTATGAAAAAATTAGGCTTAACTCAAGCAAAACTTGCAGAACGAGTTGGTAAAAGTCGACCATACATTGCGAATTTTGTTCGCCTACTGACATTGCCAGAAGAAGTGCAAGTAATGCTACGTGATGGTTCATTATCTGCCGGACATGGTCGTGTATTGCTAGGTTTAAAACTCAAGAAAAATATTGTCCCAACTGCGAAAAAGGCTGTGGCGCAAGGGTTGACAGTTCGCCAACTAGAAGATGTTATAAACAATCTAAACGAAAATGTTTCACGTGAAACAATTAAGCCAGCTAGAGTTCCTATCTTTATCCGTGAAAGCGAAAGCCAATTACGTGATAAATTTGGTACGGCAGTTTCGATTAAACGTCGCGATAAAAAAGGTAAAATTGAAATTGAATTTTTATCAGATGATGATTTAGATCGCATTTTAGAGATTTTAGATATTCAGTTTGATGATGAATAGGTTGTGATGTTTATGGAAAAAAAGCATTTCGATTTAAATGATGTTGTAGAAATGAAAAAGCCGCATCCTTGTGGTACCAATCGGTTTAAGATTATACGAATGGGTATGGATATTCGGATTAAGTGCGAAGGTTGTGGTCATAGTGTGATGATTCCCCGCCGCGAATTCGAACGAAAAGTGAAGAAAATTTTAGTTAAAGCTGAACAAGAATAAAAAAGGCCACTTCTTAAAAAGAGAAGTGGTCTTTTTATGATATGAAAAACATCTTACGGATAATATATAAGCCTTTTAGTTGAAGTTTGTCTATTCCTTCTTTAAAATATAAATAGTATCATTTAATAATTATTATAAATAAAAATGATATAAAATGGTTATGGAGGTATATACATATGACAGATAGAAAAAATTTAACGACGAATCAAGGTGTACCAGTTGGTGACAACCAAAATTCGATGACAGCGGGACGTAAAGGACCAACTTTGATAGAAGATTATGTGCTTATTGAAAAATTGGCGCATTTTGATAGAGAGCGAGTACCAGAACGGGTTGTGCATGCTCGTGGTGCTGGTGCGCACGGGAAATTTGTCACTAAAAAAAGCATGAAAAAATATACAATGGCTAAATTTTTGCAAGAAGAAGGAACGGAAACAGAGGTTTTTGCTCGTTTTTCAACAGTAATTCATGGGCAACATTCTCCAGAAACATTACGTGATCCACGCGGTTTCTCCGTTAAGTTTTATACAGAAGAAGGGAATTATGACTTTGTCGGAAATAATTTGCCTGTATTCTTCATTCGTGATGCGATTAAGTTTCCGGATGTTATTCATTCTTTGAAGCCTGATCCACGCACAAATATTCAAGATGGCAACCGTTACTGGGATTTCTTTAGCCTTACGCCGGAAGCTACGACGATGATCACATACTTATTCAGTGATGAAGGAACGCCGGCTTCTTACCGCGAAATACGTGGCTCGAGTGTTCATGCGTTCAAATGGATTAACGAAGAAGGCAAAACAGTCTATGTAAAACTGCGCTGGGTTCCAAAAGCGGGAATCGTGAACCTTTCGACGGAGCAAGCTTCTCAAATTCAAGCAAAAGAATTTAACCATGCAAGCCGTGATTTGTATGAAGCAATCGAAAATGGAGACTATCCAGAGTGGGATTTATACGTGCAAGTGTTGGATCCGAAAGACTTGGATAACTTTGATTTTAATCCATTAGATGCAACAAAAGATTGGTTTGAAGATGTATTTCCTTATGAACACGTAGGAACAATGACGCTAGACCGCAACCCAGATAATATTTTTGCGGAGACAGAATCAGTTGGGTTTAACCCTGGTGTACTTGTACGCGGAATGCTACCTTCGGAGGATCGCTTGTTGCAAGGTCGTTTATTCTCGTATTCAGATACGCAAAGACATCGCGTAGGTCCTAACTACTTGCAACTGCCAATTAACAGCCCGAAAGCGCCTGTCGCTAACAACCAACGTGACGGTCATATGCCATTTAAACAACAAACGAGCTCGATTAATTATGAGCCAAATAGCTATGATACAGAACCAAAAGAAAATCCAGCATTTATCGAACCGGAGCAGGAAATTCGTGGTGATGTGGCTGGTCGTCTGATTGCTGAAAAACCAAATAACTTTGGTCATGCAAAGGAAGTATGGGATCGCTATTCAGATGCTGAACGTGCGGCGCTTGTGAAAAACATTGTTGACGATTGGTCTGCAGTGCGTGAGGATATTAAAATCCGCAACTTACGTAATTTCTATCAAGTAGATCCGGAATTCGCTAGTCGAGTTGCTGCGGGAACTGGTGTTAACCTTGAAGAGCATGTGGCTGATTTAAAATAAGTGAAATGAAAACGGAAATCCTCTTTAGGGTTTTCGTTTTTTTATGTTTCACGTGAAACTTTTTTAGCTTGAAGGTTGTTGCAAAGGCGTTTTAGCGATGTTGATTTTTATTAGAATACTTGATACTATTTCTGGAAGACTTGTCGTTATCAGGTGATAGGCTTATAATCAGAATGAAATAGCTTAAATTAATTGTCGTGAGGAGTGGAGCTACGTGAGTGCTTCAAAATTATCATTACCAAGATGGAAACAAATAGTTCATATGCTTTATTTGAAGATGGAGTTTATTAGTGGTAGAGAATTAGGGGAAGCATTGGCTGTTAACCCTCGGACAATTAGAAATGACATTAAAGGAATTAATCAAATATTGACTATAGGTGGAAACGAAATTGAATCACTGTCTGGTGTAGGGTATCGGCTAGTTATTGGTGATGAAAAAGCGCTTCGCGAAGCTCTTTTGGATGATTCGGTGGGAAGAGCTAATATGAATATTGTACCGATGTTTGCAGAGGACAGAGCAGATTATATTATTCGATATTTATTACTTAAAAATGACTATGTAAAGCTTGAAACGTTAGCAGAAGAACTTTTTGTTAGTAAGTCTACGATAAATTTGGATATTTTAGAAGTTAAACGAAAACTCAAAGAAAATGATCTGAAAGTGGAAAAACGAGCTGGCTACGGAATTAGAATTACTGGCGCAGAACTCGCTATCCGATTTTGTTTTTCAAGGTATTTGTTAGTGGAGTCCACTAGTCCGCTTATTACAGAAGCGGAAAGAAATTTTTTTGGAGAAGTTAATTTGGAAATGATGGAGCAGATTATTGTTTCTCATGTAGCTAAATATAATATTCATATGACGGATATCTCGGTTAAAAATTTAATCATTCATATCGCAATAGCTGTATGTCGTGTAAAAGATAACTGTTATGTGCCAGCAACAGATTTGGAAGATATTGAATTTAGTATGCCTGAATTACGGGCGGCTCAAGGTATTATAAAAGAAATAAATCTTTTAGAAGGAATTCATTTCCCAGAAAGTGAGACTGCTTATCTGTTGCTACATCTTAGTTCGAAAAACAGAAAGAGCGATTTTAATAATTACCGAGAATATATCATCGTTGATAAGATGTTAGCGAAGATTAAAGAGCTGTACGGTTACGACTTTAAACGAGATCAAAAAATGATTTCAAATATTGCGCTACATTTAAAGCCAGCAATTAACAGGATTAAATTCAATATGAATATTCAAAATCCCTATTTGAAAAATCTAAAGGCTAATTATCCGCTAGCTTTTGAATTAGGATTGGTTGCTAAAGAGGTGCTTGAGCAGGAGTTAAAAACAAATGTAGACGAAGCCGAGGTAGGCTATTTGGCTATTCACTTTTTATATGGTCTAGATAAAGAAATAGTATCTGAAAAGCAAAAAGTGTTGATTGTCTGTGCTTCGGGTTTAGGCACATCCCAACTTTTGGAATCTAAAGTACGAAAAGAGTTTGAGAATACACTTGAAATAGTTGGTGTGTACTCATTTAAAGAATATGAACAGAGTGGAACGACGTGTGATTTTGTTATTTCTACTGTGCCACTACGAATGAAGTTGCATCCATTTATTCAAGTGTCGCCATTTTTGACAAAGGCGGATATTCGTAATATTACTGCGTTAATGAATCAAGATGAGGCGAAGAACCAATTTGAAGTGGGCAAGGTTTTTAAGGAATCACTGTTTTTAATTACTGATAAAAAGGATAAAGAGCAGGTGCTGATAGATTTAGCGAATCTTTTGTTGGAAAGCAATATTGTTGGCGAGGACTATTTGCCATCACTTTTTGAGCG
This sequence comes from Listeria monocytogenes, assembly GCF_041765605.1. Lineage (GTDB taxonomy): Bacteria > Bacillota > Bacilli > Lactobacillales > Listeriaceae > Listeria > Listeria monocytogenes_D. Next base: position 2,904,020 of record NZ_CP168900.1, on the reverse strand, counting down.
GGAAGAAATTGTGCCGACTTATTTAGGTAATGGGCTTGCGGCACCGCACCCAATTGAGGCAAATGTTCAAGAAACAGCTATCGGAGTATGTATTGCTAGTGGCGGAGGTGTGAATTGGAACGAGGAAGACCAGGCACATGTTATTTTTATGTTAGCAGTGAAAAATAAGCAGCAAAAGCAGCTTGCGACTGTGTATGAATTAATTAGTAATTTAGTAGAAAGTCCGAAAGCAATGGGAGAGCTAAAACGGGTGACGAGTTTTGAAGAATTTATGCGTGTGTTACAAACATTATAACTAGAAGGCTCGTTAGACTTTTTTAAAAGGAAAAAGTTAACGGGTCTTTTTTTAATTTCCGCATGTAAAATGCAGATGCGGAAAAAGACTAGATTTATTTAACAAAAAGAAAGCGCTACACTTATTGTAATATCAAAGGAGGTATGAAAATTGAAAAAGTTCATCGAGAAATTAAGTTGGTTATCGCAGAAGCTTGGAAATCAAATTCATTTAAAGTCTATGCGTGATGCATTTGCTACTATTTTACCTTTTATTATGTTAGCAGGATTCATGGTTTTAATTAATAACGTCATTATTAAGCCGGATGGTTTTATGTCGGCGATTATCAGTTCCGAAACACTTACGACTTGGCAAGGGCTAGGTAACAGTATTGTAAACGGGACTTTAGGGATTATTACTATTTTAATTGGGGCATCGGTTGCTTACTTTTTAGCGCAAAATCGGAAGTTTGAAAATCCGTTTGCACCAGCGTTAATGACCATTGCACTTATTGTTATTTTTATCCCAGCTGTAACAGAAATTGTGCCGATTGGTGCAGAGAAATCTGTGGAAGTTGCTGGAGTATTACCAATAGCCTTGATGGGTTCGGCGGGCATGTTCGTTGGGATTGTAACGGCGCTTCTTGCAACAGAAGTATTCATTCGCCTTTCTAAGAGTGAGAAAATGAAGATCCATATTTCTGGGGATAGCGTACCTCCAGCAGTAATTAAATCATTCAATGTGCTTATTCCGACAATGTTAACAATACTTATTTTTGCGTTTATTTCATTCTTAGTAGTGACATTATTCAGCTTGAATTTGTATTCTTTAATTAGCGCAATTATTCAGGAGCCATTAACATTCCTAGTTACAAGCGTTCCAGGGTTCCTAACGTTAATGACAATTTCGCAAATGCTTTATTCTATCGGTATTGCTGGTAGTGGGATTTTAGGCCCGATTATGGACCCAGTTCTTTTGGCAAATATGCAAGAAAATATGACAGCATTTGCGAATCACACAGAGATTCCTCATATTATTAATACTACTTTCCGTGATGTTTTTGGCGTTATGGGCGGCGGCGGAAATACTATTGCGCTGTTAATAGCAATTTTTATTTGGTCAAAACGAAAAGATTATCGCGAAATAGCTACTTTATCGGCAGCTCCTGGTCTATTTAACATTAATGAACCAGTAGTATTTGGACTTCCGATTGTTTATAACTTGAGTTTAATGATTCCGTTCATTATTTCAACTCCGCTTTGTTTATGTTTAGCATACTTTGCGACGAAACTGCATATGATTTCAGAGGTAGTCGTAATGGTTCCGTGGACGACACCAGTTGTTGCTTCCGGCTTCCTTGCAACAGGTGGGGACTGGCGCGCTGCAGTATTCCAAATTTTCTTGATTGGCGTCTGCGTACTTCTTTACCTACCATTCTTAAAAGCCAATGACCGAATTAAAGCCTAATTGGAGGAATTTTTTATGAAAAATATTATGTTGATGTGTAATGCGGGAATGTCTACAAGTGTTTTAGTGAGGAAAATGGAACGCGTTGTAGAAGAACGTAATCTAGAATTAACTATCTGGGCTATTTCAGAGACGGATTTCGAAAAAAATTGGCGTAAAGCAGATGCGATTTTACTTGGACCGCAAGTGAATTATATGAAAGATAAGGTTATAGACACAGTTGGGGATAATGTCTCGGTGGCAGTTATTGATATCGTTGATTATGGCCGAATGAATGGTGAAAAAGTATTAGATTTAGCAATTAGTTTATTGTGAAATTCCTAGTTTTTTAGCAAGGAGGAGAAAGAATATGGCTGTTTATTTGGATAAGGAGAAACCAGTTTCAGAACGTGTAGAAGACTTACTTTCCAAGATGACCTTAGCTGAAAAATGTGGTCAACTAAACCAAAGAATGTATGGCTGGGAAGCTTTTTCAAGAGATGGCGAAACGTTTCAAATCACAGAAAAATTTAAAGAGGAAGTAACTAGATTTGAAGGTATAGGCGCTTTATACGGTCTGTTCCGCGCTGATCCATGGTCCAAAATGAATAAGGTCACGGGTGTAAGTCGGAAAAATGCTGGCAAAGTAGCTAATAAAATTCAACGCTATGTGATAGAAAATACGCGCCTAGGGATTCCTGTACTATTAGCAGAGGAAGTTCCGCACGGTCACCAAGCGTTAGATAGCGAATCTTATCCTGTAAATTTAGCTCGTGCTGCTTCTTTTAATCCAGAGTTGCAAAAACAGGTCGCAAGTGCGATTACAGAAGAAATTTCCGAAAAGGGAGTTCATCTAGCACTTGCTTCAGCATTAGATATACTTCGAGACCCGAGATGGGGGCGCGCTGAAGAGTGTTACGGTGAAGATCCATATCTTGCAGCGGAATTAACAGCGGCGATTACGGAAGGTTTTCAAGCGAGCGGGAAAATTGCTGTTATTTTAAAACATTTTGCTGCACAAGGCGAGCCGATTGGTGGACATAATTCTGGGCCAGTTTCTATTGGTGTAAGGGAACTTAGAGAGATTTTCTTGGATCCAATGCGTGCTGGAATTAGAAGTGGTGCTCTTGGCGTTATGGCGGCTTACAATGAGATTGACGGGGTTCCATGTCACGCGAATAAAGAGCTTTTGACAACCATTTTACGAGAAGAAATGGGATTCTCCGGGATTGTCATGGCAGATGGGTGCGCTCTTGATAGATTATTAAAACTAAATCCTGATCCAAAAAAAGCCGCAAAAATGGCTCTTGAAGCCGGTGTGGATTTGAGTTTGTGGGATGAAGTGTTTCCGTTTCTTGAAGAAAGCGTGGAAAAAGGCATTCTTGATGAAAAGGTCGTTGATGATGCTGTGAGGCGAGTGCTTCAAGTGAAATTCCAATTAGGGCTATTTGAACAACCGTTTGTAGAAGAAGAAATTCAAGCACCGAAGTCTGATTGGAAACAACTAAATTTACAAGCCGCTAGAGAGGGTATTTGTCTTTTGAAAAACGACTTCGAAACATTACCTCTAGCGGGCGAACGGAAAAAAATAGCTGTTGTTGGTCCTAGCATAGATGCGCTTTATAATCAGCTGGGAGACTATACAGCTCCGCAAAATGAATCAGAATGTGTCACTGTTTTAGAAGGAATAAAAAATCAGCTTCCTGAAAATTGGGAAGTCCTTTCTGAAAAAGGGGCTGAAATTCGTGAAGAGCTTCCGGATGGCATTCAAAGAGCAGAAGTGGTTGCTAAAGAGGCAGATGCTATTGTTATGGTGCTCGGTGGTTCAAGCGCACGGAATTTTGACATGAAATTTTTAAATAATGGCGCGGTAAGCTCTAAAGGCCCGAACATGGATGCAGGTGAAAATGTGGATGTTGCTGATATCACGCTTCCACAACCGCAATTAGATTTGTTTTACGCAATGAAGCGTACTGGAAAGCCTGTAATTGTCGTAATGATTCAAGGAAGACCAATCGCTATCCCAGAAATTAGTTCGACAGCAGATGCGATTCTCACAGCTTGGTATCCAGGAAGTGTTGGTGGAACGGCGATTGCTGAGGTTCTTTTCGGTCATTACAATCCTTCAGGTAAATTACCAGTCAGCATACCAAGATCCTCCGGGCAGATTCCTATTTACTATAATCAAAAGGCAGTGGAGTATAAAGAAGACTACTTTGATTTAACTGGTAAGCCGCTTTATCCATTTGGCTATGGTTTAAGTTATAGCGCTTTTGAATATCAAGATTTACAGATAAAACAAGAATCTATAAAAATAGCAGAACTTCTTGGCGGGCAATCTGTAGAGGTAACAGTAAACGTGAAAAACATCTCTGATTTAGCTGGTGAAGAAGTTGTGCAACTTTATATTCATGATATGGAAGCAAGTATTACTAGAAGAAAAAAAGAATTAAAAGCATTTAAAAAGGTTCGTATTGCAGCGAAACAAACAGCTACAGTGACATTTAAGCTAGATAAATCAAGTTTTAAAATATGGTCAATTAACAATAAATATGAGGTGGAGCCCGGTGGTATAGAAATTTTCGTTGGTGGAAGTTCTGATACTAAATTAACAGGGCGAGTTTCAATCATAGGAGGCTAGCAAAAAATGGAAGGAATGGAACTCGCATCATTTCAAATAATTAGTTCTGTTGGCGCCGCAAGAAGTTGCATTATTGAGGCGATGAAATTCGGAAGACAAAGAAAATTCACAGAAGCATATAAAAAAATTGACGAGGCTAATGAATTTCTTAGCGAAGGTCATAAAAATCATGTGCAACTAATTCAAAAAGAGGCAGATGGCGGAGACGTACAAATTTCTATCCTCTTCATGCACGCGGAAGATCAATTTATGACAACTTACACATTACGCGATGTAGCTTATGAGATGATTGCTATTTGGAAAGAGATGAAATAATTAAAAACGGAAATCCTTTACTGATTAAAGGGTTTTCGTTTTTTGGTGGGTGGCTTTTTGTTTGAAAAACCTTTATAATATACGTTAGTGAAAAAATGTCTATTTGACAGGCATTTTCAAAATGAAGTTAATGAAAAGGAGTTTATATATAATGGCACTTACAGCTGGTATTGTCGGGCTTCCTAATGTTGGGAAATCGACACTTTTTAATGCAATCACAAAAGCAGGAGCAGAGGCTGCGAATTATCCGTTTGCGACGATTGACCCGAACGTAGGAATTGTTGAAGTTCCTGACCACAGATTAAACAAACTAACGGAACTTGTAAAACCGAAAAAGACCGTTCCAACAACTTTTGAATTTACAGATATCGCCGGAATTGTAAAAGGTGCTAGTAAAGGGGAAGGGCTTGGAAACAAATTCTTATCCCATATTCGCCAAGTGGATGCAATTTGTCATGTAACTCGTTGCTTTGACGATGAAAACATTACTCATGTAGAAGGCCGAGTAGACCCGCTAGACGATATTTCTACAATCAACTTAGAACTTATCTTAGCGGACTTAGAAACAGTAGAGAAGCGTATTGGACGCGTTGAGAAGCTGTCTAAACAAAAAGATAAAGATGCTGTGGCTGAATATAACGTTTTAGTTAAACTACGTGAAGCATTCGAAAATGACAAACCAGCTCGTGCGATTGAATTTAACGAAGAAGAAGAGAAAATCGTTCGCAACCTTTTCTTACTTACAAGAAAACCAGTTTTATATGTAGCAAATGTAAGTGAAGAAGATGTTTCTAGTCCGGACGATAACAAATATGTACAACAAGTACGCGAATTCGCTGCGAGTGAGAACTCTGAAGTTATTGTAGTATGTGCTCGCGCTGAGGAAGAAATTGCTGAACTTGAAGACGAAGATAAGCTAGAGTTTTTAGAAGCGCTAGGAATTGAAGAATCTGGTTTAGACCAATTGATTCGTTCTGCGTATACATTGCTTGGCTTAGCGACTTACTTCACAGCAGGCGTTCAAGAAGTTCGCGCTTGGACATTCATCAAAGGCATGAAAGCTCCACAATGTGCGGGAATTATCCACACGGACTTCGAACGCGGATTCATTCGTGCCGAAGTTGTCGCATATGACGCTTTACTTGAATACGGCTCAGAGCAAGCGGCCAAAGAAGCGGGTAAAGTACGCTTGGAAGGTAAAGAATACGAAATGAAAGATGGAGATGTTGTTCATTTCCGCTTTAACGTTTAATATGTTTCACGTGAAACAATCTTTTGACAAGTAAATGTGTCGAAAGATTGTTTTTTTGTGGGATTTGGTCACAAAATCTACAAAGTCTATAAATACAATGGTGCTATAATAAAGGTGTGTTAAATAAATGAACTTTTAGGAGTGTAAATGATGACTAATAGTTTCCTTGATGAAGTAGATAAACTGATGATGCAAAGCAAAACACCCTTTCATTCTAGTGGAACTGCAACAGCTGAAGTAATTACAATTTATCAAAACGTTTTAGAAAATGTTTTTCCAGATTCGTACAAACTTTTTTTAGAAAAATATGGAACGCTAACTTTTAAGGGTGAATCTTTTTATGGCGTATCCCACAATGGGTTAAGTGCAACTTCTATCCCAGATGTCAGGTATGCAACGGAACAGGCACGCGTTCTTGGAGATATAAATGAAGAATTAATTATAGTAAAAAATTCCGGATATGGCTCGATTTTTTCTATTGACACTTCGATGATTGGGAGTGCGGGTGAAGCTGTGATCGTGGAAACACCATTATCATTCGAAAACAATACTGAAAAGAAAATTGTTGCTGATAATTTTGGGGAATTTTTATGGACGGAAATGGTTCAATCTTTAGTATAACCAAATAATTTTTATTTAAAGTGAATTGTCAAGTAAGATTCTACTGAATTCAAACTTTTCTGCGCTGATTAGTTCACAAAATATACAATTTGCAATAACATTAATAATGCTATAATTAGTTGAAAATCTTAATATAGGAGTGTTTTGTTTGGCACAGTTAGTTTTTATAGCACTATTTGTTGTTCTTATTATATTAATGCCTAAAAACAACAAAGAAGAAAGAAAAGCAGCACATTTATTAATTGATAAATACGGTATTCAAGTGGAAAAGAAAAAGAATCCAATTCGCCAAATGGCTTTGTTAGAAAAAGAGTTGGGTATTTCTACTTATGGTGGTACTCGTAAGAAAATCTTGATATTCGTTGGCGCTTTCTTTGCGACAGCAGTCATTTTAGGTTATTTAATTTACTTTTTCGCAGTAAGAGGGAACATGACAGTTACGATCATATTAGGTATTATTATGACGCTGTATTTAATCGCTGGTACAGTAATAATGTTTATTATGAGTATTCGTCAAGCATCTTCATTACGTACGGATGCATGGGCTAAAATCCTGCATACAATTGACCCTCAGTTCCCAATTGAATTCTTAAACGAGAAAAAATGGCAAAAAGCCTTCCTTGCCCAAATGGAAAGCATGAGCGAACAATTAGCATAAAACAATAAGCATTAGGCTCCCAGGAGTTTGATGCTTTTTTGTTATGATAGGTATATGGGGGAGTTTTTATTCCCCGGGAAATATTAGATATGGGGTGAACAGATGTTAAACGAATTACAAAGAAGATGGCTACAAAACCAACTAATAGGTATAGATGTTATCGTTAAAGACTCTGGACAGGTGAAACTAATTGATATTACATATACGCACAATGAAAAGTTAATAGATACTTTTAAAAAAGAGTATGCTATTTCATACGGTGCAGATACTACATTGCCTAAACTATTGCAAGATTATAAGGATCCATGGGCAAATTACCAAATAAATGATCGTATTTCGGTTGATGATCAATTTGTTTTCTGTGGTGAGGGAGAGATGGGTAATGAAGGATTTATAGTCAAAACAGATGCAGATAGTCAGATTAATTGGATGCTTTTTTCTACGACATCAAACCCTTTTATCGAACTAACAACCAATAATAATATTGTATATATAAAGTCTACAGCAGGATTCTTTATTACTTTAAATGTGAAAACCAATGAAATTTCTATTTTGAATAATTTAAAATAAAAGAGTTACTGGAAACGGAAAGGAGATTTATGATAAAAACCTACTATTTAGAATATGGCAGTAATTATTCAAAAGAGGAAATACGTAGTTTTCTTGATACGAGATGGGATATAGTCTGCACAGAAAATGATAGTTCGTACTTCGGTGTTTATTTTCGATATAGGGGAATGCATGCGGATGAATTAAAGATAACGGATAATTATTTACACTCAAATGAATGGTTGAATGAAGAACATAAGCAGTATGAAACAATTATTAATATGGCGTTTATTGAGGGAAGAAATGCGGATAAATTAAGTAGATATAAATTCATGAAAAACGTGATGAATCAGCTTAATGTGGCGGAAATAATTCATGACGAGCAGATTGAGCGGGAGGGATAGTATTGGATGTTTTTGAGAAACTAGAAGAATTTTATAAGCAGCATAGTGGTTTGAAGGGGCAACCAGCGACTGAAGAGCAAATACATGAAGCGGAGAAAATACTAGATGCGCAGTTTAATAAGCAATATATTCATTTTATAAAGCAGTTTGGTGGTGCTTTTGGCGGAATAAGTATTCATGCATTTAACAATGGTTCGTTAATTGGAAAAGCGACAGTAATAGATTTAACCCTTAAGTTTAGAAAAATTTATGGAGAAACTATCTCGAAAGAATTAAGCGAGAGTTATGTTGTTTCAGATGATGGATCAGGAAATCCAATTTTGATGGATACTGCTGGAAAAATAACTATCTATTATCATGACTCTGGAGAAAGTGAATTGTTATATGATTCGCTACAAGAATTGTTGACTTTAACAATGCAGAAAATCATATGAATGTGTGAAAAATAGATTGAGAGGTAGAAGAAATACATGATACGAATAAATGATTTATGGAATAGAGAAGAATTGCTGATTAAAAATGGCATTCATTTTTCAGATGGTTCGGGGGTGGAGGTGGAAATCAGCTACTATCCCATTCCGGATATCAAAAAGGGTCATTACTTTTCATTTTTGGATGTTTATAAAGAGGATCAAGAAAACATGACAAAAATCGATGTTTTTAAGGAAATCAAGTTATCCAATGGTTTCTACTGTTGTGTTGGTGAGGGGAGTTATGGTTCGGAAGGGTTTGTTGCTTATCTTGATGAGCGTAAAAATTTACTTTGGGTTTTATACTCGGAAACTTCCAATCCATTTGTAAATATTATGGAAGAGTGCGAAGGTATCGTAGTTGCGGAATCAAGCGCTAATTTTAAAATAAGGTTGGATGTAAACAAGCCAACTAGCTTAAGTTTGAAATAAAACAGGAAACTTCTTTAAGCCACCGTTTGTGCAAAATGGCTTTCAAAAGTTTCCTGTTTTTTAGTTAGCTATTTTTTCTAGTTACTGCTTTTATACAAGTAAGTGCAATTAAAAGAAGCACTGTGCAAAACGCTGGAAATACAAGCAGTGATCCTGAGTGTAGGATGCCAATTAAAAACGTACAAATACTGACAATGACATAGTACCCTAAGCTTAAAAAGGCACCAGCCGTACCTGCAACTTCTTGAAATTTCACTAGCGCTAAGCTCAAACAGTTTGGTAATGCCATGCCGATTCCTACCAAGATAATAGAAACGAAAAGAATATACGCTATCACTTGGATTATTAAGGGGAATGCAGAAACTATGCTAAGAGATAGAGTTCCGCCAAGGGCTAACAAAATTCCTTCTGTAATTATCTTTTGAGGCGAGTGCTGTTTTAGACGCCGGTTGGAAAGCCACGCACCTAATATAGTTGCCGCCGCGACAGCACATCCCATAAAGCCATACTGACTCTGGCTAAAATGGAACTTTTCGATAAATATAGTTGGGGCTTCGGAATAGTAACTAAACAAAATGCCGTTAAAAATACCAATCAACACACCAAAAGCAACAGTATAGCGGTCGCACACCATTTTTTTACCAATTCCTACCATTTTCTGCGCACTGAAAGAATGAGATGTAACAATAATGGTTTCGGGTAGTCGTTTCAAACTCCAGAATAGCAGCCCCATCCCCATAATTACTAGAAATAGAAATACTACACGAAAGCCGTAATACTGTCCGATAAACCCACCAACTAATGGACCTATTGCTGGCGAAAAGGCTAAGGCAGCTGATATTTTTGCAAATAAATGATGGCGATCCGTACCGTGATAGTTGTCGCGTAAAATGGTTTGCGTAGTAACCGAGCCCGTGCTAGCCCCAAATGCTTGGATAAACCGCCCGATAAAAAGGACAGTAATACTACTAGACATAAGGCAAACCAAACAACCTATAATGTAAATAAATATCCCAAAGTTCATTGCTTTTCGTCGACCTAAAAAATCGGAACTAACGCCCCAAAAGAAGACACCAACTGCAAAAGCAAGAAAGTAGATGCTTAAAGTCATTTGAGCCAAATTTAATGAGACACCGTAGCTCGTAGCAATCTCCGTTAAAGAAGGCGTATAAATAGTTTCGCTAATTTGTGGAAACCCCACAAGGCAAACAAGTAATGCTAAATTGATTTTCTTTGTTTCGATGTTTTTTTCCATAAAATTCTCTCCTGAATAAGTTATTTATCTGGGAAAAAAACATCCTTCACAGGGAAATGGTGGGACCATGATTTTAATACGCTCGTAAAAAAGCATGCAGTCACCCCTTTCTATTTTAAACGGAGATGGTTCCGTTTTTTCGTTAAAGTTTATTGTAGTACATATGGGCGGAAAGATAAAGGGGCGGTGGATGATTGAATAAATATACACTGATATTTACATGAATTCAGCATTTAAGTGAACAAGTTCAAATATATGTGGTTAAGTTAAGCTAGTATATGAAACTTTTGTGACTATCAAGCTTGAGGCTGAATAGAAACATGTATAATGAGCTGTCTAGTGCTTTTTTTATTCTGAAAATGAAGTTTTTGTAACACGATATGTGTAGAAAATGCACTAAGACACTATAACTTTAGCCGTTTAGGATAAGAATTGAGTCGTTCATTACATTTTTGGTTATACATTACTTTTTTGTGTTACATTGGGAATAGTTGGAATATTATAAAATTAAAACTTTGGAGGTTTCGTAGGGAAGGATATATTCTAACCTGTTTATTAGCTTTATATTAAAGTAAGGATGGTGTAATGAAAAAGTTTCTTTCTATTATTATTTTAGTAACACTTGTCATTGGTAATATAATGTTTTTTAATTTTATTAGTAATACTTTGTCGCGTGATTTTCTTTTTAAAGACCAGACAGAAGTGCAGTTTAAATATAAAGATGACTTTCAGGTTTTAGAAATTAATAATTCTATAAAGCAATTTTCAGAAGCGAACAATATTAACATAGCTCAGTATACATTTTTAGATGAACGCGATTTGAATATTTATGCCTCTAATTCCCAGTATTCACCAAATATAAAGCTTAAAAAAGGAGATTATCCCGATAAAAACCGTTTTTTGGCGAATCGGGAAAGTGGCGATGAAAAACAATCGGGTGTGATTTATCATCCTTCTAAGTATTGGTCTTTAAAGGTTTATGACTTTGGACAGATTAAAAATGTGGGTCTAAGTGATACTTTTTATGTAAGTGGCTTAGATAACCAAGATACTTATCAGGCTTTCTTAAAGGAATTTGAACAGTACGGGGAAATAACTACGAAAAGTGTTGACGTGAGCTGGTGGAAATATATTAATATCCCGTTACTTATGACTTTGCTTTTGTGTTTCGCTATTTTGTTTGTTTTTACATATTACTATTTAAGATACTCTAAACAACGGTTATTAGTTAATCGTATATGGGGGAATTCTAAGTTAGTTACATTAAAGTCTTTGTTCAATAAAACTATTAAATTTACATTGTTTAGTGAGTTAGTGATTTTGGTGGTTTTTGTTGGCATAGTTTTAGTAAGAGGGCTATCCGCATACTCAGTAGAAATAGTATGGAAGTTGCTTTTGTTTAATATACTTTTGTTGATTTTTATTCTGTTTCCGATGTATTTCTTTGGTTTACTTAGAATACAGAAAATCGATCAACCAAAATCTGACCAACATATGCAGTCGGCAAAACAACATTTGGCTATCAATTTAGTTATTAAATTTGCTCTGCTTTGTGTATTTATAGGCACGATTATAGCGTCCTATCAGTCGCTGCAGACGTTAAATACAAGACTAGCTAATATGGACGTGTGGAATGATGCAAAGAACATTTTTAAAGTAAACGTAGGAGTTTTGCCCGAGAATATTCAAGACGATTTAAAAGCTGATAGAAAATTAAATGATAAGTTAAATGCTTTTTATAAAGAAGGAACAGCTAAAAAAGAGATGTTTTTAATGTATTCAAATAATTTTACGCGGGTTGAAAATGATACTTTTTTATATGAAACCTATTTGAATAAGATCTCTGAAATAAATTCGCCTGAAGGGAACAGCGTAGAGATTGATTTTAATTACTTAAAATTAAACCCGATTAAAAGTGTACAAGGGCAGAACGTGGAAAATGAAGCAATAATCAATGATAAAGTTTTGAATATTATAGTTCCTATGAGCAAGAAGGAATTTGAGAAAGACATAAAAAAAGCTTATCTTGATCACTTCTATTTTCAAAAGGTAGAGCTAGCTAATATGTACAATGAGGCTTTGAATCGTCCTGTTTTAGAGATAAGTAAGGACGACTTAAGTATCAATATTATTTATGCTGAAAATAACCAAGACTATTTTTCCTATGATAGTAGTGCGGGGGATTTACGAACGGGGAACATCACAGATCCAATAGCGATTATCTATACAGGGAACATTGATTCATCTAGTATTGGCGCTCATGTAACTTCTTCTGTATATTTCGTTGATAAAACGAAGGGCGATGCGTTTAATGCTATTTTGCCACTTATTAATAATTCAAATGCAAGAGAAATTACCAATGTAACGAGTGTTTATCAAGAAGTATCAAGCGAATTAACTGCTTTAAAATGGCAAATTTATCAGCAATCGATAGGTACGATTATTTTAGCGATAAGCTCCTATTCTTTTATGATATTGCTTGTATTGTCATATTACCGGGAGAACTTATATAAACAACTTATTTACCATGTATTTGGATATTCGTTTTGGAAAAGTAGTAAATGGTTTATTATAAGTAATTTGGCCGTGTGTGCTTTTTCGGGAGTCATTACTTTCATCATTACTAAAGAATCAATTGCTTTATATTTTAGTGTAGTTATTCTTCTCATAGAGCTATGTGTTATTTACTTCTTAAAGGAAAAAGTAATTAATAAAGATTTTAAAGCCATACTAAAAGGTGAAAAATATGATTGAATTAGTTAATGTCAGTAAAAAGATACAAGATAAATTGATTTTGGAAAAAGTCTCTCTTTCTATTGGAGCTGGTGAATTTATTGCAGTCGTCGGCGAGAGTGGTAGTGGGAAGACCACGCTGCTAAATGTTATCGGACACTTAGATTCAAAAGATAGTGGGCAAGTTATTATTAACGAGATGGAATATCAGACGAAAAAAGAGGTTATGACTCTAAAAAAAGAGGTGTTAGGTTTTATATTCCAAAATTATCTATTGATGGAAAATGAAACAGTGTTTGAAAACTTATCCATTACAGGCGGAGAAAATCGCAAGCTGATGATAGAGCATTTGGAAGAAGTAGGAATGGATGAGAGCTATTTAGCAAAAAAAGTATACCAATTAAGCGGTGGAGAAAAACAACGGATTGCAATTGTGCGCATTTTACTCAAACCATTTCAACTTTTACTTGCGGACGAACCAACAGGAAATTTAGATACTAAAAACAAACAAAAAATCATTGAATTATTTTTAGCATTGAAAAAGCAAGGTAAGACTATCGTTTGTGTTACGCATGACCCGGAAATATCCGGAAAAGCAGATCGAATCATTTACATTGAAGGAGGCGAAATAGGATGAAAATTGTTAGTATTTCTTTAGTAAATAGTCTATTAATACTCTTTGTGGTGCTTATTCATAAAATTTTCTTTAGGGTATTATTGCTTGGATATGAAAACTTGTTTATCTATTGGGGCTCCTTTGTTTTAATCTATTTCATTTTAAATTTAATTACAAACAGGCTGCTGTTATCTAGGACTTAAATAATAAAAATTCCAGCTACGAGTTTAGTAGCTGGGATTTTTTTATTCAAACAAGAAATCTAAAATCTTATCACCAATTTTTTTCTTCTCCCCTTGATAAGGGAAGCAGTGCATATGCATCGCGGGATTGAAATTAAGCTCGATGATAGCATGCTTATCACGGTCGATTGTTTCACGTGGAACAATTATGTCTACGCCGCAAATTTTGGCGTCAAGTACTTGTGTCGCGCGAATAGCTATCTCTTTGAAGTAGTCATCCATTTCTTCGGTATAGTCAATGCTGTCGCCACCTGTGCTGACGTTGGAGTTTTCGCGAAGGTAGATGATTTCTTCTGCCTTAGGGATGCTGTCCCAAGAAAGGTTTTGCATGGAAAGCATTAGCGTTTCTTCTGGACCAGTACGGATTTTTTCAAGTGGTTTTAAATGGTCTGTTCCGCGCAAAGGATCAGTGTTCTTCTCTTCAACCAGCTCGCGCACTGTATGGATTCCGTCGCCGGTTACGTTAGCGGGGACACGTTTTAGTACAGCTTCAACTTTGTCGTTAATAACTAAGAAGCGGAACTCGTCGCCAGGAATGAACTCTTCAATAATAACGGAGCTATCATAGCTAAATGCGATATTTAAAGCTTCTTGGTAATCTTCTAGCGAGAATTTATTTTTGAAAATACTGATACCCCACCCGTAGTTGGTGGATTTTGGTTTAACAACGATTTGTTTATCCTCAAATAGGGAGAAAGCTTCTAGTGCAAGGGCTTGGTCGCTAAAACTGTCGCCAAATGGAACACGAATATCATGTTCTGCAAGTACAAGTTTAGTTACTACTTTATTTTCCATCATTAAAACGGAAACGTAGTTGTCTTTGGATGTTTTGCTCGCTTGTTTTACATACTCCACATGGTCGCCTTTTTGGAAGCGAAGGAAGTTTTCGGCCCGGTCTAATACGTCGACTTTGATGCCGCGCGCGATGGCGTCTTTCCAGATGATTTGGGTGGAAAGCTCCATGTCTTCTGCGCCAATCAATTTGTAGGCTAGAGCTTCGGTTTCTTCCATGTAAGTTTTGGCTTGGTTTAAATGGAAATCAACGTAGCCTTCTTTTGTTACTTGTTGTTTTACTTGTGCAGCAATCGTTTTTTCAGGGTGTAGCAGACGTTCTTTTTGTTTTTCGATGATTGCTTGGAGTTTGGTGTCTTCTGGTCGCAGGCTTTGGATGAAATCGCTCATCTTATTGAGCTCTAAAAGTCCAGCCTCTACGACAGATATTTCTTCATTATCACAATTTTTCAGGGCAGGCTGCGCGAGACCATTAAGCGCGATATTATTTTCGTTTTCATCGGCTAATTGTTGGTTGTTGGAGCATAATTCGCGATCTTCTGAAAGCAAACCTTTAATTAAAAATAGGTGAATAAAAGCAAGCTCGTCTTTAGAAATACCATTCGGCTCCAATGGATTTAGATCAATAGAGCGAATTTCTAAATATTCCACGCCGTGCTCCGCTAAACTTTCGACTGTTTGGTCGGTATGCGCATTTTTCAAACGAATCGGGTTGTAAAATTCGCGCATACTCTCGATTTTTCCTGCTTCGATATAGTTAGAGATGCTAGAAATATAAGCGTCGAATGAATTGTAATCAACGTAAAGGGCTTCTTTGTTTTTATAGCCAGCATTACTATTTCGAAGAGAAATTCCATCACGAAGCGCGCTGCTACCGTCTGGAAGGGATTCTTCGTGCTTCGTTTTCGAGAAATCAGCAAGGTAAACCGGACTTGCGCCAGTTAAATAAATAAGCAACCAGCGATTTTTCATAAAGTATTTTGCGACTTTTAAATATAGTCGATTTTTAAAATCTTGCTTTGATTCTTCTGGAAGACTAATTTTGTCATAAAGCCCGTCAATTAAAGCTTCTGGGAATGAAAAATTATAATGAATGCCAGATAATAATTGGATTTTTTTACCGTAGCCTTTCGCTAAATGCTCGCGGTATTTTCTGTCCGGGCTATCAGGCGTTTTGTATTCAGCAATTGGAATATCTTCTTCTGCTGGTAAAATGGGTGGATTGCTAGACGGCCAAAGTAGTTCGTTTTCTGAGCGCAACGAAACGATATTATGAAGATTTTCAAGCCATTCATATACAGAGTCAATCGAGTCCGTTACCGGGGTAATCATTTCAATCTGACTTTCCGAAAAATCGGTTTTGATATATGGGTTATCTTCTTTTGGACCGAAAATGGCTGGATGTGGCGTAAGAGCCAATTTTCCATCAGAAGTTACGCGAATATTTTCTTTTTCTAAACCAAAATGTCCAGAAAATAAATACTTCCGGAGTGTTGGGTTTTCTTTAAAAGAATCGAGCATTGTCATATCAAGTTTTATCATGTTTTCACCTCAGGGGTTTTAAATAAGTTCATATAGGGATATTTTACCGCAATATGTGAAATTAGTATAATGATTGGTTTGTAATTTTTCATAAGGAATTGGTGGAAAATTTTTAAAAATGTAGAAAAAATATGGTAGAGCTTATATAATGAGTGAAAGAGGTGGAATAATGAAAATTCGGAACTTAACTAAAAAGATGGATGATAATTTGGTTTTGAAGGATGTTTCATTTGATTTAAAAGCGGGAGAAATAACCGCATTAATCGGTCGAAATGGCGTGGGGAAGACGACACTTTTTTCGACGATGACGGGAATTTATTTGCCGGATGAGGGCGATGTTTTCTTAGATGAAGAGAGTATTTTTAAACACCCAGAAGTGAAGCAACAGCTATTTTTCTTGGAAGATAATATGAACCATTTTAATACATATAGTGTGCAAACAGTTGTTAAGATTTATCGGCAAATTTATCCGACTTTTGATGAGGCTTTTTTCAGTGAATTAATGCAGCGATTTGAACTGCCGATGAAGGCTAAGTTAATGTCTTTTTCAAAAGGACGAAAAGCGCTATTTTTTATTATTTTAGCTTTTTCGATTAATGTTCGATTTTTGCTGCTGGATGAGCCAATGGACGGGCTGGATATCATTATTAAAAAGCAGATTCTAGCGATAATAAAGGATACGGTGAAAAAGCGCGGAACGAGTGTTGTGATTGCGTCTCATCGATTGGAAGAACTTGAGGCGATTGCGGACCGAGTAATTGTGTTAAAAGGCGCGAGTGTGGAATTTGATTATTATTTAGAAGACATGCGGACGGACGCAGTGAAAATACAAGTGGCATTTAAAACGAAAAAAATACCTGACTTTGTGAAGAATAACGCGCAATTGTTGTATCGTAATGGGCGGATTTACACGCTTCTAGTGACTAAAAACGCTAGCAGTTTTCTTGCTGAATTACGTTTAGAAGAGCCAGTTTTACTAGAAGAGATGTCAATTTCGATAGAAGATATTTTCACGGTGCATTTAGCGAATGACAAAATAGATTATTACGAGATCTAAAACAGGCAGGAGGGATGAGGCTAATCATGTTTAATCGAGGTTTATGGTACCGAGAATGGCGTAATATGAGATGGATGCTTTTGGGTGTGGTGCTATTATTTTTCTTAGGAATTACTTTGGGGTTAATGTCAGATGCAGATAGATGGAACAGTCAAAAAGAGTACTACGAATCGAGCGAGTTTTTAAAACAGCAGAAAGAAAATCCTGAATTTAAAACTTCTGATGAAGAAATGAAAGCTAGTTTGACAGTGGCTTACTTGGCGATTCCGATGTATACAAATTTTGTTCAAGAAGAGTTTGTAGATTACATGCCGTTTATGTTTTATTTTCAAATAGAAATGTTTTTTACATTAATTAAGGTGAGTGTTTTTATATTAGGGGTTTTGGCAGTTATATTCGAACGCTACACAAGAGCGAATCGCTTTACGGCATCATTACCGTATAAGCGGACGCATATTGTTGGGGTTAAAATGGTGATGGGAATAGCGACGATTGCACTGAGTTATCTCGTTTCAATGGGATTAGGCTTGGGGTACTTCATGTCGCATGTTCCAAAAGAATATATTCAGCTAGATGTACCGAAATTTTGGGTAGATATTATTGGCGGATTATTTACATATATTCTTATATTTTTAGTGGCTATTTTAATTGGTTTACTGATAGGTTCGCCAATTGCTGCAGCTTTTGTGGCATTTGGGGTGATGTTACTACCAAGTGTGTTAAATCCTACTCTAGATAACATGTATAACTTTATTTGGCCGCATGGCGGGGATGAAGGGATGTCTAAACTGTTACGATTTGAGGATTATGTAAATATATTTTCTCCGTTTTCGTTTGAGTCCGCATCGTTTGGAGCTGTTATTTTCAGCGTAATATTAAGCGTGCTAATGGTTGTAGCTATTTTAATTTTATATAAGAAGCAGCATATTGAACGCAGTGGTTATTTGTTTGCTTTTTCTTGGGTTAAATGGCCATTTTTAGTCTTATTTTCGGTGTTTGTTGGGATGGTTGTTGCCAATATGGCAGTGACGGATACAGAGCTTGGTTTCATTGGCTATTTGGCTTGGGGAATAGGCGCGACTATTGGTAGTTTTATTTTAGCACTCTACATCTTAAACAAAATGCGAGGGCTTTTTCAATTGTCTAAAACGAATTAAAAAAATAGCTTTTTTATAGTTGGCAAGTCCGGTATAATAGAGGATAGAATGAGCGAGGGAGGATTTAGCATTGACGACAGAAACAGAAACGATTAAACCGCAGTTAGCTGAATTGAAAGCTAATTTAACGAAGCGGAACTTGCAATATGTGATGGAAGTAGAAAAACATTTGCGAGAAACTCATTACGGCGCCGAACAACAAGAGATTATTGTTTATGAAATGAGCGAAAAGATTTTAGCCGAACAGAAAAAAGGCATAACAGCGAGAAAATTATTTAATTTAACACCAACAGAATATGTTGTTTCTTTAGATGTGAAAGCTGCTACAGTGGAGCAAAATACGGACAAATGGTGGCTAGTACTTGACGGCGGACTCCTTGTACTTGGAGCGATGATGCTGATTTCCGGAATTAGTGCTTATTTCCAAAAAAATGCGCAGACTTTGGGAATTATCGTGTTGTTAATCACTGCGGTTGTCGGTGGTTTTGCAATGCTTATCTTACGTAAATACGCATCTAACATGCGTGCAGGGCAAAAAGGTGGAACGATAAAATACTTATTAGTAGCAGTCGGAGTCATTGCAGTGTGGATGTTTGTAATGACGATTGTACAAGTAACTATTCCTCCAAATATCAATGTAGCGTTAAGTCCGATTGTTAACACAGTTGGTGGTGCAATTATTATTGCCCTACGTTTCTATGTGAAGAAAAAGAAAAATATTCCATCCTTATAAGAAGATGGATACGGACAGGTGACCTAGATTGCATAATGCGAGTTGGGTCGCCTGTTTTTATTTCCCGGGAAATACTGATACAGATGAGGTGAATAAACTTATGTTTTCGTATGAAGTGATTAGACAATTTACAGAGACAGAGCATCATTTATACCGTTACATAATGGACAATCGGGACAAAGTTATGTTTATGAGAGTGCGCGAGCTTTCGGAAGTGACGCACGTCTCGCCGGCTTCGATTGTTCGATTTACAAGAAAATTAGGCTGTGAAGGCTTTTCGGAATTTAAAGTGAAGCTAAAACAAGAAGCGACTCGTGAGGTAAAGAAGAAAACAGCGGATACAGTGGAAGTTTTAGAGGAATTCTTTGAACGAACAATGAACCGTGATTATGATCATGTGTTAGACGCGGCGGCGGAAATTATTAATGAAGCCGATTTAGTCGTGTTTTTCGGAATTGGGACTTCAGGGATTTTGGCAGAATATGGCAGTCGTTTTTTCTCCAATATGAAGAAGCGGACTTTTTACATTAAAGATCCATTTTATCCTAACCCGGGGGAGCAATTTAAAAATAAAGCAGTGATGATTATACTTTCTGTGTCGGGCGAGACGGACCAGGTGCTTGAACAGGCGCAAAATATGCAACAATATGGCAGTCGGATTATAAGTATTACTAATACGAGCCACAATACGCTTGCGGGCTTATCTGATGTTAATATTCCGTATTATGTAACGCAAGAAATGGTTGATAAGACGAATATTACGACGCAAATCCCAGTACTTTTTTTACTGGAAGCGATGGCGAAGAAAAATTATAATCAAGAGCAAATAGACGAATAGAAAAGCGTGTAGGTTTCAGAGCCTACACGCTTTTCTTTAGTTTATTTTTTTGTATACATGCACGAACTCAGTGACAACTTCTCTTAATGTTTCTGTTGTGATGAGTAGGTCTTCTGCATGGATTAGAAGTAATTGGATTTCCACTTTTTCACCGGATGCTTCTTTTTGGATTAGCTTATGGTGCTCGTGGTGCCCGTTTGCGAGTGTTTCGCCACCTTCTTTTAGTTTTGCTTCCGCTTCCTCGAAATTGCCTTCACGAGCCGCGCGAAGTCCTTCTAAGTAACTGCTTCTCGCAGAACCAACTTGGCTAATCATCCCAAAGATTACTGTTTCCATTTCATTCATGTCTATTTTCCTCCTGTAAAAAGTGATACACTGCGCCGAGTAGGCCAGCTTGGTTTTTATGTGTTGCTGTTTCGATAATCGTGTCACGCAGCCCAAAGCTCTCCATATGGTGTTTTAGCTCCGTGATAAAAGTAGGGCGACTTGTAATTCCGCCGCCAATAAAGATATGCGTTGGATCGAACAAGTAAATTAAATTATAAAGACCTGTACAAATCCCGGTATAAAACTCGTTAATAAGACGTTCTGACACGGCATCATGCGCGTCATACGTAGCAAAAATCTCTTCACCAGTAATGTCTTCCAAAGGGCGTCCGGTAAGTTCTGCATATTGTCTACGAAGAACGAGCATTGTGGTTGTCTCATTTAGCGTATATTTGCCAGGACGGAAAGCCCCCGGACGTTCGCTAAACATATAACCAAACTCGCCAGCCCGGAAACGACCACCACGAACTAATGCGCCATTAGAAAAAATACCGCCGCCAATCCCAGTTCCGATTGTTAGACAAAGAAAATCATCCAAATCTTGTCCTTTACCAAGCCATTTTTCGGCGAGTAGGGCGCAATTGGCGTCATTTTCAATGGCAACAGGAAGTCCGTTTTCCGCTTCAAGCCATTCTTTCAAATTAAAGTTATCAAATCTACGGATAGCGCCGCCCATTGTAATAAGTCCGGTTTTCGGGTTCACATAGCCAGGCGCGCTGACTGCAATTCCGGTTACATCCTTATTTTCAGTAAGAAATAATGTCATTTCTGCTAAAATTTGGTCGCCGTCGCTACCGCTGATTTCGGCTGATTTTGTTAATATAATTTCACCATGCGGCAAAACGACCCCCATTTTAAGGGCCGTTCCACCGATATCAAAAGCTGCAATTTTCATTTTGTCACATCCTATTGTTCCGTTGAGGCTGTTGCATTTTTGTCCATTGCAGCATCACTCGCGGCAATTTTGTTAGATACAAGTACGAATGGTAGATAAATGACTGTTGCGACGGCTAGACAGAGCAAGCCGACCAGAAGCGCGAGCCAGTTTCCTCCTGTACCAAGGAATGGAATCAGTGGTCCTGGAGTTGTCCAAGGCACTTGATAGGCGACAGGTGGAATAAGTTTTGTTGAGATAAAGAAGTAACCAATTAATGTATTGATTGCTGGTGTAATGATGAAAGGAATAACCATAATTGGGTTCAATACGATTGGTAAACCGAAAATAACTGGTTCATTGATGTTGAAAATCCCTGGTGCAAGAGAAAGTTTCGCGATATCGCGGTAGTCTGCACGGCGAGAAGCGATAAAGATAGCAATCAGTAAACCTAGAGTCATACCAGATCCACCGTAGTTTGCAAATCCGTCATTTAGGCCAGCCCATGTTGCTGGGTATGGAGCTCCCCAAGCAGAACCGTGTTGTGCTACGTAAGATAAGTTATCTAAGTTTGGTTCAGTGAAGATGGTGTCACGAATAGCCGCAACAGTGTTAGGTCCGTGAATACCAAGTACCCAAAGTAAGTTAGAAACAAGCCCGATGATAATTACAGAGAATACGTTAGTTCCCATGTCTTTAAGTGGCGCTTGAATAACTGTGTAAACAAGGTCGTTTAAACCTTCTGGAGCGATTAATGTGATTAAGTAGTTAATTACAGAGAAAAGAATAGTGATGATGATAACTGGGATTAATACTTTAAAAGAACGAGCAACTGCTGGTGGTACTTGGTCAGGCATTTTGATCATTAAACGAGGGGATCTAGCTAGACGGCTAAATACTTCCCCAGTAATAATCGCTACAATAATAGCAACGAAAAGACCTTGTGCGCCTAAGAATTTAATTGTCATGTAAGATGCATTGTCAACTACTGTGTAAGGTGTATACACGATAAAGAATGCACCTATCGAGGTCAGTCCACAGAGCAAATCATCCTGTTTAAAGAAGATGGCGAGATTCCGTGCGACTAAGAATACAATCAGAATGGCCATAATATTGGTCGAACCTTGCATTACCGGCGAAAATACAGCCTGTGCATCGGCTAAATTAGGGAAAATTTTCCCTAGGAATAAGATTTTTGCAATAAAGCCATCTGGTGATAATACTGCGAAGTTAATCAAAGTGATAATTGAACCAGCCATAATTAATGGGAAAACTAAAATAAATGCATCACGAATTGCTGCAATATGGCGCTGCGAGTTCAATTTATTCGCAACTGGTACTAAAACACGTTCCATGCCGTGTTCAAATTTTGACATTATACTCATTTTAAAACCTCCCTATTTTGAATGAATCTCCCTTAACCAATCTCCGCGAAAGCTTTTTCAAGAACGGCTTTCCCGTTTAACATACCATAATCTTTCATATCGATAACTATAACAGGAATGCGACCCTGTACAAGTTCATCTACTTGCGGTTTTTGGTAACGGACTTGAGGTCCAAGCATTACGATATCCATTTTGTCCACAACGCTGCTAGCTTCTGATACTGGTAATGCTTCAATTTCAATTTCTTCCCCAATAGAGGTTGCGTGCGCTTTCATTTTAGTAACGAGTAAGCTTGTCGACATTCCGGCCGCACATACAAGTAATATTTTTTTCATTAAAATTTCCCTCCCAAAATGGTTGAAGCAGAGAGAACAAGGCTTATTTGCCCTGTTCTTCTACTAAATTAGCTCCGTTTGCTTCGATGGTCTTTTTATACCAGTAAAAACTATCTTTTTTATAGCGTTTTAATTCTTTTTCATCGTTTTCGTCGCGGTCCACATATACGAAACCGTAACGTTTTTGGTAGCCGTTTAACCAGCTTAGTAAATCTGTGAAGCTCCAAGTGCAGTAACCGAGCATCTCTACGCCGTCCGTGATTGCTTCTTGGATTGCTAGAGCATGCGCACGAATGTATTCAATTCGGTACTCATCATGGATTTTATGGTCTTCCGTCAAGCTATCATACTCACCAAGACCATTTTCTGTAATCATGATTGGTAATTTATAGCGGTTAGTAATTCTACGTAAGCCAATGCGCAAGCCAGTTGGATCAATGTCCCAGTCCCAATTCGTTTTCTCTAAGTATGGGTTGTTGGTGTTTTTGTATAACCCCGGTACACCAGTTTCCTCGGAAGTGCCTTTTTCACCAGTTGTATTCATTTTCCCAGAACCAACGCCGTCTTTCCCATTAAATGCATGAGTCATTGAGCGGTAATAGTTAACTCCCATGAAATCAGGTTTTCCTTTTTTTAGAAGTTCCGTATCGCCTGGTAAGATTTCCGGTGCAAGACCGTGCTCTTCCAGCCAGTTCCAAGTAGCAGTCGGATATTCACCCCATGTGTAAACATCCATCCAGAAATGGGCATTGAATTCTTCAGAGTTTTCAGAAGCTAACACGTTTGCTGGGTTGGCATCGATGGAGTAACTTGGTCCGTAAGCGAAACTTGGGCCAATTTTTCCGGATGTACCTAGCTCGCGGAATTTAGCAATTGCAGAAGCATTCGCCAAGTTCGCATTGTGATTTGCCGCAAACATACGCTTGTCGTCAGAAACGCCAGGTGGGTGATACGCTAATTTGTAGCCGTGTGAGATAAATACGTTTTGTTCATTAAGTGTTACCCAATATTTAACTCGGCCGTTAAAGCGTTCGAATAGAAGGGCAGCGTAGTTAGTGAAATCTTCTACGACTTTGCGCGACTCCCATCCACCATATTCGTCTTGAAGCCCTTGCGGAATATCCCAGTGGTAAAGTGTAACGACTGGCTCAATTCCATAAGAAAGAAGTTCATCAATCAAATTATCATAGAATTTAAGTCCTGCTTCGTTAACTTCCCCGTTACCATGCGGGATAACTCGACTCCATGCGACAGAGAAACGATATGCTTTTAGGCCCTGTTCAGCCATTAGTGCGACATCTTCTTTATAACGATGGTAATTATCCACCGCTACATCTCCGTTTGTTTCTTTGAATGTTGTTCCAGGAATACGAACAAATTCATCCCATACAGATGGTCCTTTACCATCCTCATCCCAGGCACCTTCTACTTGGTACGCTGCAGAAGCTGATCCCCATAGAAAATCTTTTGGGAAAGGTTTCAACTTATTATGTTCCATTATGGCACCTCCAAAAATTATGTGCGATTAGTCTGTTTTAGTTTTGCTTGCCTTATTAATGTAAACGGTTTCGATTAATTGGTAAATAGATTTTGGTGCTTTGGGTTCGTGTTTCATATCAATGGTATAAGTTTCTGAGTTGAAACGCTGTGTTTCGTGCATGTGATTGGAAGAGCAATTGACATTTGGGGCAGTATCCCTTATTCTATATGTATTAATGAAAAGAGGTGAGATGACATGTTTCTTTCGAATGCGCGAACTAGTATAGCTAAATTTTTGTATATTGTCCGTGCAATTTTTTCCGGTATTGCAGTTACATTGGCGAAGTCTGCCCAAAAAACTGTATAACTAGAAAAAATGAGAGAAGCATGGAGTCACGCAATCGGTTTGTATAGTGCTAAATTAGTATTATACTTATAATTGGCGTCGGGCGCTTGTCTGACGCTTTTTTTGTTGTCTAAAAATGTTTCACGTGAAACATTTTGCCATGCTTCCTTGGATAAATGGAGGATAAAATGACAATAGTAGCAATGAATGATGTAGTTAAAAGTTTTACCGGAGATATTATTTTAGAGAAAGTATCTCTTCAATTAGAAGAAGGTGAACGCGTAGGTTTAATTGGTCGTAATGGCGAAGGGAAAAGTACTATTTTGAAGATTTTAAAAGGAACTGAGGGCGTTGATAGCGGGATTGTGACGAGCAAAAAGGGCGCGAAAATTGGACTTTTAGAACAATTGTCGACGGTGGATCCTAATATAATAGTAGAACAATATTTACGAACTAGTTTTGGCGAGTTAGAGGATCTGGAAAAAGAATTACGAGCGTTAGAAGGGGAAATGGCAACAAATTCAAGCGAAAAATTAATGAACCGCTACGGAGATAAAATGGCTTTATTTGGCGAGCTTGGCGGCTATGAGATGGATGCCAATTTGAATAAAGTGGTGAATGGGCTTGGTATTGGCTTGCTACTGTCGCAACGATGGGGAGACTTAAGTGGTGGTGAGAAGACGAAGGCTGCATTAGCGCATTTATTATTACAGAAAACAGATTTATTACTCTTAGATGAACCGACGAACCACTTGGATTTGATGGCGGTAGAATGGTTGACCGCGTTTTTACAACATTATTCGGGAACCGTATTAGTTGTATCTCATGATCGCTACTTTTTAGATGAAGTAGTCGGGAAAATGGTGGAGCTTGAGAACCGCGAATTAATAGTTTATCATACGAATTTTTCTGGATATTTGAAAGAACGAGAAGAACGGCTATTGCGGGAATTCCAAGATTACAAAGACCAACAAAAGAAAATCAAAAAGATGCAGCAAGCCATCAAACGATTGCGCCAGTGGGCAATGCAAGCCAATCCGCCAAATGATGCCATGTTCCGAAGGGCGAAAAACATGGAACGCGCATTAGAACGGATGGAAAAAGTAAAGCGTCCAGTGTTAACGCAAAAACAAATGCAATTACAATTCGATGAAGCTGGTCGAAGTGGACAAGAAGTTGTGGTTATGGAAAACTTAAGCAAGTCATTTAGCGAAAAAGCAATCGTACAAGATGTTTCTTTGCAAATTAGGCAAGGAGAACGAGTAGCGATTATAGGTGAAAACGGCGCCGGCAAATCTACTTTGCTTAAAATAATGGAAGGGAAAGTTGTTCCTGATGGTGGCATGATTAAGGTTGGCGCGAGTGTGAAAATTGCGTCGCTTTCTCAGCAAATGGAAGAGCTGAATGAAGAGCTGACTGTACTGGATGCATTTCGGGATAAGGTTGCTGTGACAGAAGGAGAAGCACGACAAATGCTAGCAGGCTTTATGTTTTATGGAGAGATGGTTTTCCGAAAAGTAGGGAATATTAGCGGCGGCGAACGTATGCGACTTAGGTTGGCGCAATTTATTAATATGCCAGTGAATACGCTGATACTTGATGAGCCGACTAACCATTTAGATATCGCCTCGCGTGAAATTTTAGAAGAAGCAATTCGGGCATTTAGCGGCACAATTATCACTGTATCGCACGATCGCTATTTTATTGATCAGCTATGCTCTAAAGTAATTTGGCTGGAGAATAAACAATTAACCGTTTATGAAGGCAATTACAGTTATGCAACTAGTAAGCGAAGATAATCGACTTGCTGGAAATCACTTTCAAAATAAATTAGAATGAAGAAAAGAGGTGATGGTATGGAGATAACAGTTGTAAAAGGTGATATTACGGAACAAGATGTAGATGTCATTGTAAATGCTGCTAACCCTGGACTTTTAGGTGGCGGCGGAGTGGATGGCGCTATCCATCAAGCGGCGGGTCCGGATTTATTAAAAGAATGTCAAGAGGTTATTAATCGCATTGGGACTTGTCCTGCGGGTGAGGCGGTCATTACGTCTGCCGGCGATTTACAAGCAAGTTACATTATTCATGCTGTAGGTCCGATTTGGAAAGACGGAGAGCATCAAGAAGCGAATAAACTGGCATCTTGTTATTGGAAAGCGCTAGATTTAGCGGCTGGAAAAGACTTAACTTCGATTGCTTTTCCTAATATTTCTACTGGTGTATATGGCTTTCCTAAAAAACTAGCAGCAGAAGTAGCTCTTTATACCGTTCGTAAATGGGCGGAAGAAGAGTATGACACAAGTATTAAAGAAATACGCTTTGTTTGTTTCGATGAAGAAAATTTGAAGTTATACAACAAATTAATAAATAGCGAAGTCGTTTAAGATAACAATCTTAGGCGGCTTTTTCAAATGTTTCACGTGAAACATTTTTTACTATATTTTCTGAATAAAACAACAACGGAAAACCTTCTTGACATAGCTCCAAGCTTCTTGTAACATCATATTCAATAACTAAAAATATACATTGGCTATTTCAGCATGATTATAGAAGACAAGTCGCATGATGTGGATATTTTCCACCATTTTTTCTTTATGAAAATAAGGATAAGATGATGCGTTTTTTCTATATAAAAAAGCGAGTACCAATAAAAAAGGAGTGTTTGCGACCCATGTGGGAAACAAAATTTGCAAAAGAAGGCTTAACATTTGATGATGTTTTACTTGTTCCAGCGAAATCGGACGTATTACCAAATGATGTAGATTTAAGTGTAGAAATGGCTCCATCACTCAAATTAAATGTACCAATTTGGAGTGCCGGAATGGACACAATTACAGAAGCCAAAATGGCAATTGCAATTGCGCGCCAAGGCGGAATCGGTGTTGTTCATAAGAATATGAGTATTGAACAACAAGCAGAAGAAATCGAGAAGGTGAAACGCTCTGAAAGTGGCGTTATTATTGATCCATTTTATCTGACTCCAGATCACCAAGTTTTTGCTGCAGAGCATTTGATGGGTAAATATCGTATCTCAGGTGTTCCAATCGTGAACAACGAGAAAGAGCGCAAACTAGTTGGGATTTTAACTAACCGTGATTTACGTTTTATTTCCGATTATTCTACAGTAATTAAAGATGTTATGACAAAGGAAAACCTAGTGACAGCGCCAGTTGGAACTACGCTAAAACAAGCTGAGCAGATTCTGCAAAAACACCGCATTGAAAAATTGCCACTTGTTGATGAAGCAGGCATTCTAAAAGGGCTTATCACTATTAAAGATATTGAAAAAGTAATTGAATTCCCGAACTCTGCTAAAGACAAGCATGGTAGACTACTTGCCGCAGCAGCTGTTGGAATTACGAATGATACTTTTGTACGTGTAGAAAAATTAATCGAAGCGGGTGTTGATGCGATTGTTATTGATACTGCGCACGGACATTCAGCGGGAGTTATTAATAAAATTTCCGAAATCCGCCAAACTTTCAAAGATGTAGTAATTGTTGCCGGAAACGTTGCAACAGCTGAAGGAGCACGTGCTCTTTTTGAAGTTGGTGTTGATATCGTCAAAGTTGGGATTGGTCCTGGTTCCATCTGTACGACACGTGTTGTTGCAGGTGTTGGGGTTCCTCAAATCACAGCGATTTACGATTGTGCAACTGTTGCACGCGAATTTGGTAAAACAATTATCGCAGACGGCGGCATTAAATACTCCGGTGATATCGTGAAAGCTCTAGCTGCTGGAGGAAATGCGGTTATGCTAGGAAGTATGCTTGCTGGAACAGACGAAAGCCCTGGTGAAACAGAAATTTTCCAAGGTCGTCAATTCAAAACTTACCGTGGTATGGGTAGTTTGGCAGCGATGGAGCACGGTTCGAAAGATCGTTATTTCCAAGCAGATGCGAAAAAATTGGTTCCTGAAGGTATTGAAGGTCGCGTTCCTTACAAAGGCTCCGTTGCTGATATTATCTTCCAATTAGTCGGCGGTATTCGTTCAGGTATGGGTTACACTGGCTCTCCTGATTTAAGACATCTTCGCGAAGAAGCGGCGTTCGTTCGTATGACTGGAGCCGGACTTCGTGAAAGCCACCCACATGATATTCAAATTACAAAAGAAGCACCAAACTATAGCATTTCTTAAGGTCGAAAAAGCAGGAATCTCTTCCAAAAGAGGTTTCTGCTTTTTTATTTCTACTATAAAAATAAGAAAGCTGCGAGAAAACACGAATTTCTCCAAAAAGCTTCAATTAAAGTCATAAAACCGCTATACTGTTTCTATAGAGGAGGCGTGAAAAAAGATAATGATAGAGCAAGCAAGAGCTATTTTACAGCAAAACTTTGGTTATCAAGATTTTCGGAATGGACAAGTTGATGTCATTTCGAAACTTTGCGCGGGAGAAGATACGTTAGCAATCATGCCAACGGGTGGCGGGAAGTCACTTTGTTACCAAATCCCAGCACTTCTTTTTGACGGTTTGACCATTGTTGTTTCTCCACTAATTTCACTTATGAAGGATCAGGTAGATGCGCTAGTCTCAGAGGGGATTGCAGCTACTTTTATTAATAGTACACTGACTAATAGAGAAATAGATATTCGGCTGGATGCTGCATTTTCAGGTGAGTTAAAGATGCTTTACATTGCTCCAGAACGCATTGAAACACCAGGTTTTCAGCGTTTAATTGAGCAGGTACCTATTTCATTATTTGCGATAGATGAGGCGCACTGTATTTCGCAGTGGGGTCATGATTTTCGTCCTAGCTACCTGACGCTGTGCGATAGTTTGGATAAAATGACCAGACGGCCGCTCGTTATCGCGCTTACTGCTACAGCAACGCAGGCTGTTTCAGACGATATTTGCCGATTGTTAAAAATAGGAGTAGATTCAGTCGTTAAAACTGGATTTTCCAGAGATAATTTGGCTTTTCAAGTAGTGAAAGGGCAAGATAAAGATAAGTATTTGATTGATTATTTAACAAAAAATGTAACGGAATCCGGAATTATTTATGCTTCGACTCGGAAAGAAGTAGAGCGGCTGCACAGTTTCTTGCTAAAAAAAGGCGTTGAATCTGGTATGTATCATGGCGGAATGACCGATTTAGCACGGAAAGACTGGCAAGAGAAGTTTCTATATGATGATATTCGAGTGATTGTGGCGACGAATGCGTTTGGAATGGGAATTAATAAATCTAATGTGCGTTTTGTTATTCATTATAATATTCCGCGCAATATTGAAGCGTACTATCAAGAGGCGGGTCGTGCTGGGCGAGACGGGGTTCCAAGTGATTGTATCTTGTTGTTTTCCCCGCAAGATAGCCGCATCCAGCAGTTTTTAATTGAACAATCCGAAATGGACGATGAGCGCAAACAAAATGAGTTCGCTAAGCTACGCCAAATGACGGGGTATGGTTATACGGAAATTTGTTTACAGAAATACATCGTGCAGTATTTTGGAGACGACGAGGAAAACTGCGAGAAATGTAGTAATTGCTTAGATACTAGGGAAGCCACGGACGTTACAATTTTAGCGCAACAAGTTTTTTCTTGTATAAAAAGAATGGGTGAGCGTTTTGGGAAAGTATTAATTGCCAAGGTTTTGACAGGTTCTGCTGACCAGAAAGTGAAAGATTGGCGCTTTGACGAACTCAGTACCTATGGATTGATGAAAGATGCTTCCCAAAAAGATGTGTTACAACTAATTGATTACCTTACAGCAGAAAAATATTTACAACCAACTGATAGTCAATTCCCTTCCTTAAAACTGACGGATAGAGCCGTTTCGGTTTTACGAGGCGAGCTAAAAGTGGAAAGAAAACAAGCGAAACGGGCTGAAAAAGTTAAAATAGATGTAAATAGTGACCTTTTCGAGAAATTGCGGGAAGTGCGGCGGGAACTGGCAGCAAAACACAAGGTGCCGCCATATATCATTTTTTCAGATGAAACGTTACGTGAAATGTGTGCATATATGCCACAAACGGAAGATGCACTGCTTGAAGTCAAAGGCATTGGTGCGATGAAACGCGATAAATACGGTGCAGAATTCTTGGCTGTACTGCAACAAGAGGCATCGAAATAAAATAGAAGAGAGGGTTTTGACAGATGACAAAAACATTAGTACTGGCAGAGAAACCGTCTGTCGGTAAAGATATCGGCCGGGTACTCGGGGCTAAACAAGGTAAGAACGGCTATTTAGAAGGTGGAAAATATGTAGTCACTTGGGCGCTTGGACACCTTGTAACACTAGCTGACCCTGAGCGCTACGATTCGAAGTATAAAAATTGGAATATGGAAGATTTACCAATGCTTCCGGAGAAAATGAAGCTAGAACCAATCAAGCAAACGAGAAAGCAATATGAAACGGTTAAGAAGTTAATGAACCGTACAGATATAACCACTATCGTTATTGCAACAGATGCAGGTAGAGAAGGAGAACTTGTAGCTCGCTGGATTATTGATTATGCGAAAATCAAGAAGCCTCTAAAAAGACTATGGATCTCCTCTGTAACGGATAAAGCGATACGTGAAGGCTTCGAACACTTAAAACCAGGGAAAGCTTATGAAAATCTATATTACTCTGCAGTCGCTCGTTCTGAAGCTGACTGGGTGGTAGGAATCAATGCTACGCGTGCGTTGACAACGAAATATAACGCACAACTTTCCTGTGGCCGAGTGCAAACGCCAACGCTTGCAATGATTCAATATCGTGAGGAAGAAATTCGTAATTTTAAACCGCGTGAATACTATGGAATTACCGCGCTAACCGAACAAGAAAGTTTCACGTGGAACAATGGGCAAACTTTTGATAAAGCTTTAGCAGAAAAACTAGTAAAGTCTTTACAAGGGGAAAATGCGGTAATCACAGACGTTTCTATGAAAGAAAAGAAAAATTTCTCACCAGGTTTATATGATTTAACTGAATTACAACGCGATGCGAATAATAGATATGATTTTTCGGCGAAAGAAACGCTGAATATTATGCAAACACTATACGAGCGCCACAAAGTACTAACGTATCCACGAACAGATTCGCGCTTTATTTCAACGGACATTGTCCCAACACTAAAAGAACGTTTAGCGGCCTGCGGTGTGGGTGAAAATGCAAAAGCTGCTCGTCAAATCAGCGGAAAACCAATCAAAGCGAACAAATCATTTGTAGATAACAGCAAAGTGAGCGACCATCACGCAATTATTCCGACCGAGCAACCCGTTTCTCTCGGAGATTTAAGCGATAAAGAACGGAAAATTTATGACCTTGTTGTCAAACGCTTTTTAGCAGTGCTTTCAGACCCATATATTTATGAAGAAACCTCTGTTAAAGCCAAAATTGGCCAAGAAGAATTCACTTTAAAAGGTAAAGTTGTCAAATCACTTGGTTGGAAAAGTATTTACGGAGAGTCGCGCGAACCAGATCAATTAACTAAAATGAAAAAAGGCGACACAATCCCAGTTAAACGAATCAATTTAGAGACAGGGAAAACAAAACCGCCAGCAAGATTCAATGAAGCAACCTTACTTTCAGCCATGGAAAACCCGTCCAAATACATGGAAACAACAAGCAAGGCACTCGCCAAAACACTAGGTGAGACAGGTGGACTTGGAACCGTTGCAACTCGTGCGGACATCATTGAAAAACTTTTCAATAGTTTCTCCCTAGAAAAACAAGGCAAGGACATTCAAATTACTTCAAAAGGACGCCAATTGCTAGAATTAGTCCCCGAAGATTTGAAATCCCCAGAACTAACGGCGCGTTGGGAACAAAAATTATCTAAAATTGCAAAAGGCGAACTAGATTATCGTAAATTCACTGCAGAAATGCGCGACTATGCAAAAAAAGCAGTAACTGAAATTAAACAAAACGATAAAAAATTCCGTCACGATAACATTACTTCACAAAAATGCCCAGACTGCGGTAAGCCGATGCTAAAAGTGAAAGGCAAACGTGGTACGATGCTAGTTTGTCAGGACCGTGAATGCGGTCATCGTGAATCTGTTTCAAGAACGACGAATGCTCGTTGCCCTAATTGCCATAAACGAATGGAAATGCGCGGCGAAGGTGATAAACAAATTTTTGTATGTGTTTGTGGACACCGGGAGAAACTATCTGCCTTCCAACAGCGGCGTGACAAACAGAAAAACAAAAACGTATCCAAAACAGATGTAGCTAAATTTATGAAAAAACAAAACAAACAAGAAGATGAACCATTTAACAATCCAATGGCTGAAGCGCTTGCTAAATTAAAGCTAGATAAATAAATTTAAACAAAGCGACCCACTCATACTGAGTGGGTCGCTTTGTTTGACATAGTCTGTCGTATACGAAACAATAAAAGAGCAATCAATACTGAAAAGGAGATGTTTCACGTGAAACATAATCAATTAATTATTGAAACGGATGTCCCAGCTGAAATGCGAGATGGTGTAACGCTTTACGCAGATATATATCGTCCAGCAGACGCGGGGGAATATCCAGTTTTACTTACAAGATTACCTTATAGTAAATCATACGGGCTTCACTTTATTCGTCCTAATATTTTGGCGGAGCAAGGTTATGTTGTTATTGTTCAAGATGTTCGTGGCAGATATACGTCAGAAGGAGATTTTGTTCCATACATAGCAGAAGTTGACGATGGATATGATACGATTGAGTGGGCTGCGAACCTGCCTTATGCTAACGGAGATGTCGGCATGTTTGGCTTATCTTATTATGGTTATACGCAAATTTTAGCTGCGATTAGCGGAAACAAACATTTGAAAGCCATTGCTCCAATTATGGCTCAAAATAGCATGACAGATGTTTTTAATGACCACGACGGCGCTTTAGAACTTGGAATGTGGGAAACTTGGAATCTAGAGTCCATGCTTCCAAACATGTTAGCCCGTACTTATAAAACGCAAGATGAATTAGAAGAAGCAGTGAACACATTAATGAAAAATCTAGATAGTTTAGATGCACTTTATCAATTTAAACCGTATAAAGACTGGCCAGCAATTGGTCAAAATGAAATGCCTTATTTCTCTGAGCTATTAAATTATGAACCAACACATAACCATTGGCAAAAAATCGATGCGAAAAGCAATTATGATAAAATTAATGTGCCTGGACTCCATGTAGCTGGCTGGTATGACTGCTTTTTAGATAAAACAATCGCTAATTTTCAAAATGGGCATCATCGCGGCCTAGGAGATAAGCTCATTATTGGGCCTTGGACGCACGCTAATTTCGCGCAGATGATTGGCGACCGTGATTTTGGAATGGCTGCCACTAAATGGGGTGAGGCGAATATGCATGCTAGGCATATAGAATGGTTCAATCACTGGTTGAAAAAAGCGCCTTTACCAGCATCAGCGCCGGTTAATTATTTTGTTATGGGGCTAAATGACTGGAAAACAGCTGAAAATTGGCCGCCTCAAAATGCACATATGACACCTCTGTATTTTAAAAATGAAAAAGTGAGCGCAGAATTTACACCGCCTACCAAAGCCACGGAAGCGAAATTTAGCTATAATCCAGAAAATCCAGTACCATCAAACGGTGGAGGGACCTTACATAAGGCGCTACATGCAGATGGACCTCGTGATCAGCAACAAATTGAACTTCGCGAAGATGTCCTTTGCTACTCCACAGAACCTCTAGAAGAAGCAATCGAAGTTACCGGACCAATTCAAGTGAAGCTTTGGGCGAAAACAGATGCACCTAACACAGATTTTACTGCGAAATTAGTAGATGTATTTCCAGATGGTACAGCTTTTAATTTGGCAGATGGCATTATCCGGGCAGCCAAGCAACACGGCGCTAATGTGCAAAATAACATTAATGAATACACTATCGACCTTTGGGCAACAAGTAATCTTTTCCAAAAAGGGCATCAAATCCGCATCGAAATATCTTCAAGTAATTTTCCAAGGTTTGATCCTAACCCAAATACAGGTGATAGTTTCATTAATTCCACTGAAAGCCAAATCGCCAACCAGACTATTTATCATAGCCCAGAATACCCGTCCCATGTTCTCCTTCCAATTATTCGATAGAAAGCTCAGACTTTTGGGCGAAAAGTTTTATATACGGCGCTAGTAAATCATGGTAAAATATGAAAGTATCCGTCAAAAAAATGAAACTTATTCGAAAAGGGAATTTTTATGATAGGTTTCTTTATGAAAATATAGATAAAATGAGTTAATAATTTGCTCAAATGAAGGAGAAGTTGCAGTGAAAAACATAATTAAAAAAACAGGGATCCTAATCATGGCAGCATCCCTTGCAGTAAGTGGCTTCTTAGTAAGTCCGAAAGCAGCACAAGCCGCGGAAGCACCAAATGTAAATGCAAACGCAGCAATCGCAATTGAAGAAAGTACAGGTAAAATTTTATATTCAAAAGACGCTGACAAGCTAATGGGCATCGCATCCATGACAAAAATGATGGATGAATACTTACTACTGGAAGCAATTGACAAAGGACAAATTAAATGGGACGACAAAGTAACCATTTCTGAATATGCTTACAAAGTTTCACAAGACACATCGCTATCAAACGTACCGCTTAGACTTGGCGAAGAATATACTGTACAAGAATTATATGAAGCAATGGCAATTTACTCTGCAAACGGCGCAGCAATTGCTATTTCCGAAAAAATTGCAGGTTCTGAAAAAGAATTTGTTGACGCTATGAATAAAAAAGCCGAAGAACTAAAACTAGGCGAACACCAATTTGTTAACTCTACAGGTCTTAACAACGAAGACTTAAAAGGTGGTCAACAAGTAGGCGGACCGAAAGACGAAAACAAGATGACTGCTCGAGGCATGGCAAAGCTAGCAAAACACTTAATTAATGATTACCCAGACGTGCTTAAAACTGCTAGTACAACTAAAAAAGAGTTTCGTAAAGGCACATCAGATCAAATTGATATGACAAACTGGAACTGGCTGTTACCGGGCTTGATTTACGGTCGTCAAGGTGTAGATGGTTTGAAAACAGGAACAACTGACTATGCAGGAATGTGTTTAACTGCAACAGCTGTACAAGACGGGATGCGAGTAATCACAGTCGTGCTCCATGCAAATGGTGAGGCACCTGGCGCGCATACAAGTGCTCGTTTTGATGAAACAAACAAAATGCTCGACTATGCTTTTAATAATTTCAAAGTAAAAGAAGTACAAAAAGCAGGCTCAAAAGTGAAGAATCCTTCTACTATTGCAGTAGATAAAGGAAAAGAAGACACAGTTGGACTCGTTACAAAAGACGCAGTAAAACTAGTGGTACCGAAGAACGACAATTCACCTAAGTTAAATACAAACGTAAAACTGGAAGAAAAAACCATAGAAGCACCAGTTAAAAAAGGTACAGAAGTCGGCAAAATGGAAGTATCTTTAAAAGATGGCGACAAGTTAGGCTATATTGACGGAAAACAAACAGAAACAATTGACGTACTAACTGCCAGCGATGTCGAAAAGGCAAACTGGTTCATGCTTTCCACGCAAGCAGTAGGTTCTTTCTTTAAAGGCATTGGAAGTTACGTTTCTAATGGTGTGCAAGGTTGGTTTAGTTGATAATTTATAGATAGTAGTGATTTTGTGAATTATAAGTCTAAGCAAAATGACACAATTCTAGTGATGAAATGATTTTTTATGATTTTAAATAGCTTTACTAATAGAGAATTTTCCATATTTTTTATGATGATATGGATATGAAAGGTAGCATTCTTCGGAGTGCTACCTTTTTTTGTATGTGATGAAAAAGACTGCCCTCCAAGGTTTTTGAGGCATATTTACTTAGCTTCAACTGATAGATTGACGAGCCTTTTTTGAGGGGGGCTATGGATGGTATAAAACGCAAATGTGACAGAAAATCGAACGTTGCTTCAAGCATACAAAATCAACTTGCTTTTATGATATACTTGCTGAGATTGTGAAAAACGGGAGGATATAGGATGCGAAATTTATCAAAAAAGAAGAAGCTATGGATAGTCTTGGCAATGCTTTTAGTGTTGATTGCGATACTTTTATTCGTGCTTCAAGATTGTGCACACGATGAAAAAGGAACAGGACCGTTAAAAGTAGAACTAGACTTCAAACGAAATTACGCAAAATGGTCGGATTTAAAGTTGAATGGGGACATTTGTAATCCACTTTATTTAGCGGAGTTACGGGAGATGGAAAAGAGTTTTGGAACAATTTATGTAGAGGCTAAAAAACCGAAAATATGGGATGGCTTATCAAAAAAAGATCAGGCCATTTATACAGCATATGGGGATGTATCTTCAGAGCTAAAAGTTATGAATGATGCGATTGAGGCAGAGGATTTTAAACAAGCCCAGCAGGTTCTGACAAAGATTTTAGAGATAGAGAAAGGTGTAAAGAAAGAAACTGAGATATAAAAGGGAGACGGGGATTACATATGAAAAAGGGCATAAAAATTTTACTGGTGGCGTTACTTTTATTTCCACTGTTACCGTGGCAATTCGTGCAAGGAGCGGTAAATGTTGAGAGTGAGTTTGGAAATTATTATGGAAAGCAACTTTCTACGCAAGATAAAGTGACTGTGGCGGACTTAAATGAGGATGCGCAGGAGCAATTAAAGGATAAGAGCACACCGGAAGACACAACGCTTGATGATGATTTAAGCGATAAGAATGCGGATGCTGTTCGTTTGTTTGAGGAAGAGACGCCTAATGTGACAGATACTTTAGCGGAAGATGCATCAGCTGCTGGTATGACGGAGGCTATTTCGGAGCGTACGGAGAATACGAAAACTTTTGTAAATGAAAATACGGGCGAGGGAGAGACGTATTATTTTACAGAGCCTGTGCATTTTAAGGATGATGCGGGCAAGTGGACGGACTTTGATACGACGCTAGTGAAAGATGGCGAGAAGAATTGGACTGCAAGTGAGACGGCGAAAGAGATTACGACGCCAAAAGTAGTGACGGAAGAGGCGATGCCAACACTTAGCTTAGACGGTGCGAATGTGGCTGTTCGTCCGAGTGGAGAGGCTGATTTGGCTCAGGTTGTAGCGAAAGATAACCGAATCATGTATGCGAGTGAAGAGGATAAAACGGAGCCATTCACGTTGCAAGCCGACAGTTTTGGTATGGAGCTCGGGCAGTACGTGAAGACGGGAGAAGATACGGAACAACAGGTTACATTTGATTTGACGGTTCCAAGTGACGTGACTTTGAAAGACGATGCAAAGCGCGCGGCAACATTAATTTATCGTGGCGAAGCTTTGATTGGCGCGATTCCAAGCCCTGTTTTAGAAGATGAGACGGGTTCGGTTATGGATACGTTAACTGCGAAAACGGTGAAGACGGAAACCGGGTATCAGTTGCAGGTCGCGAAGTTTAATACGACCAATCTTAAAGGTAATTTGGCCAAGGTGGCTGTTTCTTTTGTGAGCACAAAAATTACAAATGGAATTCAAGCCACTAGTTTACGTCAATATCGGGATGATGTGGCGTATTCTTTCCAACCGTACATGTATATTGGTTACGATGATGGAAATAACTCGGGGACACTCGGAGCAGCTCATTTTATTACTTATGGTGTTGTGAAAGTGCCAGATAGTGAGATTAAAAAAATTGGCACAAACCGTGAAATTGAATCGGCAGAGTTGTCTCTTTTTAGAAGCGGCACGGAAGGCTTTTGGGGAGACCGGGCAAAAGATAGTAAAGGAAGCGTTGTGAAACGTTTATTTGAAGTGCATGGAATTACGAAAGACGTTGGTAATATTGCCGATTTAACATATGGTAAATTTAAAAATCTTGGTTTCCCGTATGGTCCGCCTGCAAATGTAGACGGAAAAGAAACGTATATTGGAAGAATTGATGATGCGAATCGCCGGGTTTCTTTTGATATTACAAATGTCGCGAAGGACTGGGTGAATGGCGGTAAAAACAACGGTGTGATTGTGAAAACAGCAAAAGTGAATGGATTTGAACTACCGTATTCGCAAGCAGATGTATTTGCTGCGCCTAAGTCTGGGGTGACGAGCGAGTCGCCGTATGTGGTATTTAAACACCGCGAGCGCCCGCCGATTGATGCGGACATGCCACTTAAAGACACAAAGCTTTATTTGCGTCCGTTTGTAAGTGCGAATAATGATGGGAAGCTGGATTTTACAGCACTTGGAATGGATGGTGTTGGACGTCCTGATGCGAAAATTAATTATAAAATTATCGATACATCGGATAAAAACAAGGTAGCATTTAGCGGAACGGATCCTTCAATTGGTCGAGATTATTTATTCCCGAATTATCCGAGGCTAAGTAGTGAAACACAGGAATATCGGGAGTTAATGAGTAACTGGCAGACTAACACGCTACTTTTAAAAGGTGCTTTGAAAGAAAATCATTTGTATCAAGTAGAAGCGGAGATTAAAGATGGAAACGAATCTGTAAGTAAGAAATACGATACGTTTCAGATTTATAAAGTGACAGGTCTAGACTCGTTGCCTCGTCTCTTGAAATTCTATGGGATTGCCAATAAACGGTCGCAGTTTATGCTGGATAATAATATGAAGGATGAATTGCTCGTTCAAGGAAACGTTGTGTTTATTCGGAATCCGCAAAAGAATGCTGGTAAAGCCTACCAGTCGGGAAATTACGACACAGCGGATAAAATGCGGCTTGATGCGCTTGCGATAGGGCGTGGCAAGCATTGTACATTCGGATATGAACCAATTAATTTTGATAGTGGGAACTTGCTTTATAACATGGAGGATGCGAAATGGTTTGACTTCGATGAGGAACAGACGATTACGCGGACTTATAATTCGATGGCACAAGGTAAAGATAGCCCAATCGGACGTAATTGGACCTTTAATTTAGCTGATCAGCTAGGTTTCTTAGAAGACGGCACCGTGATGTTGACACGCTCAGATGGCGGGAGTGTGTTTTTTGAGAAGCAGCCGGATGGAACTTTTGAAATAGAAGAAGATGAGCCACTAGCACTTACAAAAAAAGTGAATAAAAACGGCGCGCGTGAATTTGAGATTGTAGATTCAAAAACAGGCAAAATCTCTCTTTTTGCTGCAAACGGTCTGCTTTTAAAAGTGACAAGTAAGGATGGAAATGCAACGAACTATACGTACAATGCAGATGGTGAATTGGTGAAAATGATCACTGGCTCCGGGAAGATATTGCAGTATACGTGGGATGCAGATGGGCATTTGAAAGAGATTGTGTTGCCTGATGGCGGGAAATTGGCTTATTCATATGATGACGATGGAAATCTGACAAAACTAGTGGATCAAACTGGAAAAGCAATTACATATCAGTATGATTCGGAACACCATATGACATCGTATAAAGACCATAACGGAAAATTATTGATTAAGAATACATTTGATGCGGACGGTCGTGTGACGGAACAAACGGACGGAGAAGGCAATACTGCCACACTGAAATATGAGAAAGGTAAAACAACGACAACAGACTTCAACGGTAATAAGAAGGTGGTTTATTTTAATGAGCGCTTCCAAACCACGAAGACGGAGTATGCCGACGATACAACGACTGAAAATAAATATGGCGACAAACATCAATTAGTCGCTTCTATCGACCAATTGGGAAATACGACAACCTTTGAAAATGATGCAAACGGAAATCTGACAAAAACCGTATATCCAGATGGGACAACAGAAACGAACGAATTTGACGCGAAAAATCAATTGATACGCGTGACGGATAGCCGTGGAGGCGTAACGAGCTATACCTATGATTCTAAAGGAAATGTCGTACAAATAACGGAGCCAAACGGTGGTGTGAAGAAATTTACACATAATGCAGATGGTCAGGTGGTTACAGAGACTGATGCAAATGGCGCGGTAACAAAGACCGCTTATGATGCGAAAGGAAATCCGACAAAAGTAACGGATGGCCGTGGCAATGAGACAACATACGCCTATGATAATTTGTCGATGTTGAGTAGTATTACTGATGCAAATGGTAAGTCGGAAAAATATGAACGAAACGCGCGCGGTGAACTAGTGCGCGAATGGAATGCAAATGGAGCAGCAACAAAATATTCCTATGATTCCAATGGTAATAAGACAAGTGAAACCGATGAGAATGGGAATAGCACTACTTTTGAATATGATGCTTTTGGTCGTTTGAGTGAGGAAACGAATCCACTAGGCGGCGTTACAAAGTATAAATATGACGGAAATGGCAATAAAATTAGCGAAACAGATCCACTCGGTAACACAGAGGAATTTAAGTATGACTCGCAAAATCGGATGATAGAAGCGATTGCGGCAGACGGCTCGGTCATTACATATCGTTATGATGCACTTGGTCAAAAATTATCCGAAGAAACCGAAGATGGTCAAAAAACAAGCTATCTATATGATGCAAAATCAGGCTATAAGACACAAGAAACAGATCCACTCGGCAACAAGACAAGCTATGCCTATGATGCAGACGGAAATGTCACGAAAATCACTTATCCAGACGAGACAACAGAAGAGTTTAGCTATGATGCAATGGACAATATTACACGTTTTGTCGATCAAGCTGGCAACGTTCAGACGTATGAATTTGATGCGAACGGAAACACAACAAAATTAAAAGAAGCTGGCCGTGTTTCGACATATAGCTACGATGAAAATGGTAGTGTAACCTCAGAACAAGACGCAGCTGGCGGCGTAAAGCGCTATAGTTTTGATAAAGTTGATCAAGTAGAAATCGAAACCGACGAGCTTGGCGAAAAAACACACTATGTGTACGACGCAGACGGAAATGTCACGAAAATCACGGACGGTAATGGTCATACTATAACAATGGCGTATGATAATGCTGGTAATGTGATTCGCCAAACGGACGCAGAAGGTAATACCACAAAATATACCTATAATGCGCTCCATTTAGTCGAAACGGAAATTTCACCAACAAACGATATCACTCAATATCGCTATAACAAAAACGGAGATTTAATTAAAGAAATCGATCCATACAACAACGAAACAAGCTATCGTTACACAAAAACGGGCGAAGTGTCTAAAATCATTGATGCCCTAGGTAACGAAACAACGTATGATTACGATAATCGTGGCAATTTGACAACAAGTACTGATCCACTCGGTCGAAAAACAACCTACAGTTACGATAAGGCGGACCGTGTCATCGAACAAAAAAATCCAGATGGCACAAAAGCAACGTATACTTATGACAAAATGGACAGACTGCTAGAACAACAAGACAATACAGGTCAAAAAGAGAGCTACAAATACAACGCAACTGGTGACGTAACCCGTGTTGCTGATCGTAAAGGTCGCACTGAATCCTACACCTATGACACATTTGGCAATGTCAGCAGTAAAACCGATATGCGAGGCAATAAAACAAGCTACGAATATGATGCAGCCAACCGCTTAGTGAAGCAACAAAACCCAACAGGCAAGGCGCAAAGCATTGACTACAACAAACGTGGCGATATTACCTCAGAAGTTTTACCAAATACTGGGAAATACACTTATAATTATGATGCAGAAGGTAACTTGTTGTCAGAAACAAACCCGCTAGGCGAAACAACAAGCTATCAATACAACGGCAACGACGAGCTGATTACGACAACGAATCCAGCAGGCGCTAAATCTAGCGTCACTTACGATGCAAATGGCAACGTTACAGCAGTTACCGATGAAAACGGCGGCATAACAAAACAAACTTTTGACGCAACAGGTTTAATTACAAGTCAGACGGATGCAGAAGGAAATAAAACACAATTCGGCTATGACCAATTAGGACGCCTAACAACTGAAATAGATGCTGCAGGATTCAAACTTCTGAACAGCTATGACGCAGCGGGACGCCTTATCACCGAAACAGATAAGCGCGGAAACACGACGAAATACACGTACGACAACGCAGATAACATTTTGACAGTCAAAGAGCCTTATGGTACCACATCGACGTTTAAATACGACCTACGTGGCAATGTGACCAAAGAAATAGATGCAAAGGGCAATGCGACCACTTATAGCTACGATAAAGACGATCAACTTTTATCTGAAACGGACCCGATTGGTTATAAACAAAGCTACAAATATAACGAATACGGCGACCTTATTGAAGAAAGTGATAATCAGCAGAAAAAGGCGATTGCCAGCTATACGTATGACAAATTGGGTCAGCAAACGACGAAAAAAGATATTCAAGGTCGAATCACGCGCTACACATATGACGATACCCAGCGCATGACGCAAATTACGTATCCAAATAAACTTGCGGTCGGCTATACGTACGATAAACTAGACCGTGTTACTACAATGCGAGATGTTCGTGGCAATGATACTAAAATTCAGTATGACAAAGTCGGCAACGTTACCTCCATGATTGATCCAGGTAACCAAGTCTACAAATACACCTACGACAAAAAAGGCAACATGACCAAAGAAATCGACCCACTCGCAGCAAGCACAGAGTATCGTTACAATAAAAACGACCAAGTTATCAGCATCAAAGACCCAACAAACGCAATAACTAAATACCAATATGATGCGCGTAACCTGCTAACTTCTATAACAGATGCCAAAGGTCACACAACAAAAATGGCCTACGATGGCAACGAGAATCTTAGCGAAACAACAGACGCAAAAGGCAACAAAGAACGCTTCGAATACGACGCACTAGATCGCATGACAGCGGCACAAAACCGATTAGGACAAAAATCAACTTACACTTACGACAAAGTAGATAACGTCACGGAAATCAAAGACGCCAAAGGTTTTGTCACAAAATATAGCTACAACGATCGCAGTGACCTCGTCAAAGAAGTAACACCAGAAGGCAAAACCGAAAAATACGAATACCAATTAGATGGTTCTTTAAAGTCTAAAACGAAGCCAGATGGTGAAAAAACAACTTTCAAATACGATGAATTAAACAATTTAGTCGAGCAACAATTTGATGGTGGCAGCTACAAATACACGTATGACAGTAATGACGACGTAAAAACCGCCACATCAAAAGACGGAACATCCAAGTTTACCTACAATAAATTCGGTGACGTACTATCAGTCAAAGATGCAAACGGCGAAACGTTGAAATACGAATATGATACAATCGGCCGCAAAACCGCGCTCATTTATCCAGATAACACGCGTGTATCTTACCGCTACAATGACGCCAACTTACTAACCGATGTCATCGAATCAGACGGCAAGAAAACGAGCTACACATACGACGCGAACGGTCTGCCACTGAGCATTCATTACAGCAATGGCACAACGACTAGCTATAAATACACAGCAACTGGCGAAACCGAGCAAGTCATCACCAAAAATAAAGCCGGAGAAACCATCGCGTCATTTGACTACAACTACGACGAAAACGGTAACGTAGCCAAAGAAACCATCAATCAAAGTGGCGAAAAACAAACCAAGAGCCACACCTATGATGCCGATGATCAGCTGATGGAAACAACAATAACCAAAGGAAAAACCACCGAAAAAATTACGTATATCTATGATGCTAACGGCAACCGAAGTAAACTTTTACGTAATAAAAACGGTAAGAAAACCACGGAAAACTATCATTACGACGATGACAACGCGCTCACCATGATTAAAGCAGATGGTGATAAAGACACAACCTACACGTATGACAAAAACGGTAACATTACCAAAAAAGCCTTACGAAGTGGTAAAGTAGAAACATACACATACAATGGCGAAAAC
This sequence comes from Listeria monocytogenes, assembly GCF_041765605.1. Classification (GTDB taxonomy): domain Bacteria; phylum Bacillota; class Bacilli; order Lactobacillales; family Listeriaceae; genus Listeria; species Listeria monocytogenes_D. The sequence goes on along the minus strand of NZ_CP168900.1, from coordinate 2,859,579 downwards.
CAACTGATTCAATCCGCCGACAACGAAGGAAACCAGACGACATACACATATGACGCATTTGGTAATCGCATAGGCAAACAAACCATCACAGACAAAACCAAGTCCTTCAAAGGCTCGCTCAGTGAATGGATTACAGAATACGACAAGGATAGTCAAAAAGGCAAAACAGAAACACTAGCGGCACAATTAGAAACTCGCGCCAATGAAACTTCTAAAGGTTGCTCAGCGTATGCAGAAGCAAGTACGCAAAAAGTGACTAAAGATGGCATGCAAGGGAAAACCGAGCTTAAAGGAAGCGATAGCAGCGGAAGCAAAACCAGTCAGCGCACCACAAAAATGACCCAAACAGTTGGCTATCAAACTGTAAATACCATTCGCTATGTCAACGATTTAACGCAAGAATACACCCAAGTCGCTCAGCTTAACGAGACGACAGAAGACGACGGCGAAACAAGCACTACCAAGACCGCTTTCCGTTTTGGTGACGACAATCAAATAATTGGCACCGAAGAAGAAAGCTATCATGAAAACGGCCTAACCGACATCACAACAACAACTGACGGTGAAACAAGTACTGACTATGATTACACAGACTATGGTACCGCACTTGCAACAGCTCCAGTTGCGAATCAAATCGGTTATCGCGCGCAAATGCACGACACAAGCGACACACAAAACCTGCGTGCCCGAAATTATGATACAAACACTGGTCGTTTCCAACAAGTCGATAGCTACAGAGGATCCCTAGACGACCCACGTAGCCAAAACCGCTACATCTACGGCGTCAATAACCCAATGTCATTCGGCGACCCAAGCGGAAACATACCAAAATGGCTTAAAAAAGCAACCAAAAAAGTCAAAAAAGCCGCGAAAAAAGTAAGCAAAGGCATCAAAAAAGCCAAAAAAGTCATCAAAAAAACCGTCAAAAAAGTAAAACGCGCCGTGAAAAAAGTCAAAAAAGCCATCAAGAAAACCACCAAAAAAATCAAGCGCGCCGTCAAAAAAGTAACAAAAAAAGTCCAAAAAACAGTGACGAAATTCAAGAAGGCAGCTAAGAAATCGATTAAACAAGCTCGAAAAACAGTCAAGAAGGTCTATAAAAAAGCCAAACAGACTGTCGTGAAAAAAGTAAATAAAATCAAGAAAACTACTAAAAAAGTTGTTAAAACAGTCAAAAAAGCCGGAACCAAAGTAATAAATAAAGCTACTAGCAAAATCAAAACAGTCGGCAAAAAAGCCAATGCAATAATAGCCGCAGGTAAAGAAGCGGCAGCTAAAGCAAAAAAAGAAAAAGCTGATCGAAAAGCCGCAGCCAAAGAAGCCTTATGTAAAAACCAAGAATTCTTAGAAAGTCAAAAGAAAGGCTATAGCGATCCAACCTACGACTACAAAGCGGGCTATCCAAGACCGGATGAAGCGTGGGCCTTCGATGCTAACGGAAATATTGATAAGGAAAAAAGCGCAGAAGTTTCTGAGAAAATAGGTGAATGGAGCACTTATGCACTTATGCTGGTCATACCGGGTCCAGAAGAACTATTAATTACTGGAATTTTAGTCAAAGTTGGAGGGAAAGTTGGTCCAAAAATAATTTCTTGGGGAGCGAATAAGTTCGGAGCTAAAGGAGCAGCTAAGACTGCAACTAAGGAAGCTAGCGAAATTATCATTCCAAAAGCAACTGATTTGAAAAATAGTAATACAGTTCAAAAGCATATAGAGGAAATTGTTAAGAAAGGTGCTAATAAGGGTCAGCTATCAAGGCCTTATATTGATACGGATGGGACAACTTTACTTTTAGACGAGATAATGAATGCAGCTTCCCCTGTGAAAGACAGGGTGTTATCAAATGGCCTTCGATGGGATGTGGAAGGGGTATTTAGAAATTCTAAAGGTACATGGGAACTAGTCGTTGATATGTCAACAAATACAATCGTTCATTTTAATTTTGTAAATTAATGAGGTGAGAAAATGTTTAAACTAAATGTGAAACTTGAGAATAAAATAATCAGTGGACAGATAGAGTACAATAATGAAGATGGAAGTTTAGATTTTATCCCTAGAGTAAACTCGGATATTTCATTACTTATCAGTTATATAAATATAGGATTTGACTCTATTCTAATGACTGCTAATCAAGTATGGGGGTTTACGCCAAGAGAAAGTTGGCATGAAGAAAAATTAACTTTACCGTCTAACATACAGAAGGGAGAAATCAGTCTAGAAGAGGATTTTGAACCAGGATCTTGGAGATTAGATAAAAAAGAAATGTGGCTTGCTTACTATGATTCAGAACAAAAGTGGCTATGCTTTGGGAATTTTACAAATAATAGTGATGATAAATGCGTTGAGTTTCTTAAAAATGTAGTGGCTGTTATTGATAATGAGCAGCATTTAAAATCTTTGTGGATAAAACCAGATTTCAAATGAAAAAGAAACCTTAATCCCAATTGCTGCCAGGAAAGTAAAGCTTTAATTTTTTACTAATCAAAGAGCTTTCTTACTGGTGTTGGCGGGATAGTAGGAGGCAAATAATGAGCTTGGATTTTTACAGAGCAGAGTCCAATGATAGCATTGATTTTGATAATGAAATCGTAGGATTAGAGGAAGAATTGTGTAAAAATGCTTTAGAATGTAATCAGAAGATATTTGCTATAGGTGATTGATGTTTCTAAATTTGAATCTGTATCAAAAAAATAGGTAATTGCGAAACTTAAAAAGCACTTTATGTGAATAACTCCTGAAATTTCAAATGAAGTTAAAGCATTTCTAAACGCTAAAACAAGAATTATTATTTAAATCAAGGAAATTCTGTAAAGTTATACACATTTTCACAACCTTACTTAAGAGAGCTTAAAAAAGCTCTCTTAAGTGCGTATAAAGAGTTACTTTGTAAAATAAAAAAGACTATCAAACTTGAGTAAGCTTATAAGTTCGGTGAAATGAATGAATCAACCTCCAAAATTCATATGCCAGATGGAACTACTAAACCTGCTACCAAGATATGAATAAGAAAATAATGGTACGGGAACTTGGCATGGATATCCAATGCCATAAGATTCAAACAAGGAGATGCTAAATTTATGAACTTTTTTATTCAAGCTAATACACCGCAAAAAACAGGTGTATTTGAAAGCGACGATTACGATTTATCCACGGCTATAGAGACGATATTTCCAATGTTAACAGAGGATGCAATTTTAGTTTGGAATCATATATATGTTCCTTTGTCGTATAAATATGACATCAGCTGTATGATGGAAGACATTATAAAGATGCTAAATAGTATAAGATTATCATTCTCAGGGGAACTAGAAATTAGATGGCCATCCAATACATTTGAGAGTAAATGGCATATAAAATGGGCAGATGGTGTAATCACTGTAACCTCATTTTGGGAAACAGTTGTAGGGGATACAGTCGACCTGTTGAATTCTAAAAATAAATTTACTATGGAAACCGAAAAATTTATGAATGAATGGAAACGATTAATGGGTAACGTCCTAGAAGCTTTGTTATTCTCAGGTTATAACCCTAATGAATTGAGCGGGATGGACAAACTTATCGATGAGTATGAGGCGATAAAAAAATCAGGTGTGTTATATGAAATTGGAATCTAATTTAAAATAGTAGTTTGATTTTATATCAAAAACACATGAGGATAGCTAGGAAGTATAATAATTAGTTATAAATTATACTAGATAAAAATGATAAGAAGACTTTGTATGCTAAAAAATAACTATTTAAAAGTAAGAAATTAATGAAGTTAAAAAAGGAAGTTCCCAATGTTTAACATTTGAGAACTTCCTTTTTTCTGTTTATTTCAAACCGCAAAAAGCGTCTATCTACTCAATAACAAACTGATTATGATAAAGCTCAGAATAAAATCCTTCCGCCTTCATCAACTCATCATGGTTACCTTGTTCAATCACTTCACCTTGATGTAGCACGACGATATGGTCGGCATCGAGGATGGTTTTTAAACGATGGGCGATGACGAAACTAGTTCTACCGGAGATTACGTTGTCCATAGCTTTTTGGATGCGGCTTTCGGTTACGGTATCTACATTACTTGTCGCTTCATCTAGAATTAGAAGAGAAGGGTTCGTAATAATAGTTCTCGCAATACTCATAAGCTGCTTTTGACCAACGCTGAAAATATTGTTTTCGTCACTGATTTCTGTTTCATAACCTTTTTCTAGGTTCATAATGAAGTCGTGGATGTTAGCTTGTTTTGCAGCGTTGATTACTTCGTCGTCGCTTGCTTCCGGCTTACCGAAAACAATGTTATCACGAATGGTTCCTGTAAATAGTACGGAATCTTGTAGCACGATACCGACTTGTTTACGAAGGGAATCAAGGCGAATGTCGCGGATGTCGATATCATCAAAGAGAATCGCGCCACCATCGACATTATAGAAGCGATTAAGAAGGTTCATAACAGTTGTTTTACCAGAGCCAGTTGGACCGACAAGAGCAACCATTTTACCTTTACTTACATCAATCGAAACGTCTTTTAGAACTGGTTTTGCAGGGTCATAAGCAAAATCTACGTGATCTAGTTTGACACCTTTATTAATACCATCAATTGTTTGTAAGTTTTCGCGTTCTACTTCTTCTTCCTCTGCAAATACTTCACTAACACGGCGCGCACCAGTGATTGCTAGTTGTAGCAAGCTGTACTGGGACGAAATTTGTGTAAGTGGCATATAGAATTGTTGTGAATATTGAACGAACATAACGATTAAACCAAGAGCGGCTGTGCGTTCAAGGTCGCCGTTTAGAGCTAACCATCCACCGAAGAAGATAACGATAGCTGTATTTAATAGTGAAATACCTTGCATCATTGGGAAAAGTAAACCGGAGTAAACTTGACCTTTATAAGTGGCGTTTTTAACGATATTGTTTTGTTTAACAAAGCCGTCAATTGTTTCTTCTTCTAAACCATTTGTGATAATGATTTTTTGACCAGAGATTTTTTCGTCAATGTAGCCGTTAAGTACGCCTAGTTCATCTTGTTGAACATCAACGAATTTACGTGCTTTTCGAATAATCACTGTCGCAATAATAATTGCAAATGGAGCAGATATTAAAGTAACCAAGGCTAGTTCCACGTTTTGTTGGAACATCATGATGATAACACCAATCATTAGCGCGACGTTGGATAGTACTTGAATCAATGCTTGGTTTAGTGTGTTGGAAATATTATCCAAGTCACTAGTGAAGCGGCTAAGCATTTCGCCATCATTGCGGCTATCGAAGAAACGGATTGATAGTTTTTCCATCTTGCGGAAAAGCCCTATACGCATTCTGTTCGTCGATTTACCAGCTACCCCTGTCATAATGATACTTTGGATAAAAGTGGCAGCAGCGAGCAGTACGTAGCAGAGAATCAGCATCCAAATGATATGGATGAAGTCACTCTTGTCATCAACACCCGTTTGCATTAAATTAACAACGTAATCTCCAAGCTCTTGAACGGCGTTACCAATATATTGTGGTGCTTTTACTTGAAGGTATGTCGCAAAAACTACAGCAATTAAAATGACAAAAAGTTGAGGCTTATAACCCCGCAGATAGTGCCAGAAAAAGCGACTAATTTGTTTGAACTCTTTCATTATGCGGTTACCTCCTTGCCTTTTTGAGTGTCGTAAATTTCACGGTAGATTGCATTTTCTTTCAGTAGTTCTTTATGGGAACCAACGCCAACTAGTTTACCTTGATCGAGCACGAGAATTTTATCTGCTTGAATAACAGAAGAAATTTTTTGTGCAATGATGAAAGTCGTTGTGTCGTCTAGTTCTTTATTCAGTGCTTCTTTAACTAATTTCTCGGATTTTGCATCAAGCGCACTTGTGCTGTCATCGAGGATTAGGACTTTCGGAGAACCAATAACGCCACGTGTAATCGAAAGACGTTGTTTTTGTCCACCAGAGAAGTTGTTTCCACGTTCGGAAACAGGTGCATCATATAGTTTTGCTTGCTTGTCGATAAACTCTTTCGCTTGTGCTATCTTACTTGCGTGTTCCATTTCTTCGGTAGTTGCATCTTTTTTACCATGACGTAAATTGTCTGCAATGGTTCCGGAGAATAGGATTGCGCGTTGAAGCACGAAGGAAACAGTGCTGCGAAGTGTTTTTTTGTTGATATCTTTTAGGTTCGTTCCGCCGATAATAACTTCACCTTCCGTTGGGTCATAAAGTCGAGGGATCAGTTGGGCAAGGGTAGATTTACCAGAACCTGTTGCACCAACAATACCAACCATTTCGCCAACGTTTGCTTTGAATGAAATATCATTAAGAGCAGGCGTATCGTCACCGTCGTATTTGAAACTAACATTACGGAATTCAACGGTACCTTCTAGGTCTTGTTCTGGTGCGTTTTCATTGTAGGTAATATCTGGTTCTGTTTCCAAAACTTCGGTAATACGTTTCAAGGAAATAAGCGCACGAGAAGCCATCATCATCAGCATACCACCGATAATAATTGCCATCATAATTTGCATTAAGTAGTTCATGAATGATGCGATAGCCCCGATAACTTCAGGGTTTTCAGCAGCCATGTCGCCTACAAAGAAAATAGAAACAACAATTGCTAAGTTAGAAACGAGCATAAATGCAGGAATCATTACGGAGAAAAGTGTCCCAACGATGATTGTGTGGCGAGTTAATTTGTCACTGACAGTTGTAAAGCGACTGATTTCATTGTCTTCTTGCACGAAAGATTTAACTACGCGCATGCCAGCTAGGTTTTCTTTTGCGATAGAATTCACTCGGTCAATTAACTTCTGGATAATGGCAAAGTGCTTACCCATAGACCCGAATGTGAATACAACAATCAGAACAACAAGAACAACGAGTACAATAATTACCCACCATAATTCAGGTAAAGTAAACATCGCTAAAATAAAAGCGCCGATAAACATAATCGGAATTCTTGTTAGCGACTGTAGTGAAAGCATCACTAAGTTTTGTACTTGGGTAATGTCGTTTGTTTGTCGAACAACTAGATTACCTGTCGAAAGTTTTTCGATGTTGCTGAATGAAAATGTTTGGATTTTACGGAAACTAGATTCACGAATATCTGCGCCGACGCCTTGAGCGACTTTGGCTGAAAGTATTGTGTTTAGAATCCCGGCGATAAGGCCGACTGCGGCAATACCGATTAAAAGTGCGCCGATGGATGAGATTTCATCCATATTGTCTTTCATGATGGCGTCTAGGACTTGCTGAAGTAACTTTGGTTGCCATAGTTGTGAGATAACCATGACTACTACAAACAATGTAGATAGTGTCGCTTGTAGCTTGTATTTTTTTAGATGGTGAAACAATACTTTCATGATTTTCCTCCCTTGGAAAACGGAAATAAAAACGTGCGAACACATATTCTAATATAGATTGTGAAAATTTGCAAGTAATATTTTCACAAATTGTAAATATGGCGAAAATATGGCAAAATCGACAATGAAATTCATTTTAAATTGTGAAATACCTGTCGTTTTATTGTTCGATTTCTACTTCTACAAATCCTCTTACACTATTAATTAACCACACAAAGTCTGCTTCAAAAAGGTCTTTTTTTACTAGTGTTTTTTCAGAAATCTTATTTTTAGCTAGCAGTTCGGCTCTCATTGTGCCTGGGAGAAGACCTGAAGCAACTGGAGGGGTGTAAAAACAGCCATTTATACCTAGAACTATATTACCGGTAATGAATTCAGTCAGTTCGCCCCGTTCATTCCAAAGCAGGGTTTCAGCGGTTTGAGGATTTTTTAAGTCTTCATAGATCTCCCGATAAGTCGTTTTATGGTAGAGAAATAAATCGTTTGAAGGTACGGAATTATCGGCAAGTTGCGCTGTTATTCGTTTGTTTTTCGCATCAATTTCTGTTAGTTCTAAATCAGTTGCACCATCAGGATGTAATAGAAAGCGCATTTTGTATGTGCCAGTCGTATTTTTTTGCGCAGTTTCAGTCCAAAGTTTTTCTATTTCTTCCCTATTAAAAGGAACTCCGAAAAAATCTGCGCTTGTTTGAAGTCGTTTTAAATGATATTCGGTTCGAAAAAGTTCACCGTTTTCAAGGCGCAGAGATTCAATCAAAGAAAATTCCGTTGCTTTTTCTAAGATAGCTGATTTTGCGTGGATTTCGGAAAATTCGCTAGTGGCATCAGAATCCCAGACGATACCGCCGCCAACGCCATATGTTGCCTTGTTGTCAGCGATAGCAATACTTCGAATCGGAACGCTAAAAATCGCATTTCCATTGGGCTCTAAAAAGCCAATCGCGCCGCAGTAAACACCGCGAGGAGAATCTTCTAACGCTGAAATAATTTCCATTGTTCGTGCTTTAGGCGCGCCAGTTATTGAGCCGCATGGGAAGAGTGCTTTAAAAACAGCTGTTAAATCAGTTTCTGGAGGCGTTTCTGCTGTTACGGTTGAAGTCATTTGCCAAACAGTTGGGTAAGGTTCTAGCGTCATTAACTTAGGAACCTTGACACTCCCGGGAACAGCAATCATCCCAAGGTCATTTCGAAGTAAATCGACAATCATCACATTTTCCGCACGGTTTTTAGGATCATTTTTTAGCCAATCATGTGCTTCTAAGTCCGCTTGCTCCGTTATTCCGCGGCGAATAGTGCCTTTCATCGGGCGTGTCGTTAGAAGGTTTTCCTTCCATTTAAAAAAGAGTTCGGGTGAGGCGGAGATAATTTCAAAATCATTTGTTGAAAGTAGTGCAGTATAATTCGCCTTCCCAATTTGCTGTAACGTTTTATAAGTCGCTTGAGAAGAAAAGTTGTTTGGTACATCACTTTTAAGTCGCACTGTGTAGTTAATTTGGTAGGTGTTTCCAGCAGCGATTTCAGCTTTGATTTGGTCGATTTTCTCGGCGTATTTAGGGAAATTTGTATCCATTTTAAATGAAAGAGGCGCGGAGTCAGGGCATTTTGTAGTTGTGTCGGTAAAGCCATCATATACACCAAACCAGACGAGCGGCATACGCGCATCAGGCTTGTGTGTTTTTAAATTACTTCGAAAAGCAGGAGCGGCTTCATAACTGACAAAACCAGCAACATATTTTCCGGATTTTTGGGCTTCTTCGGCTGCTTTCATTATAGGAAGAACTTCTGCTAAATCATGCGCAACTAGTTCATACAGTGGGTTTTCAAAAATCTTTGTGTCGCCTTCAAAATCAAATCGTAATAAGCTCATTTAACATTTCTCCCTAATCGTACAAAGTTTTCAAGTATTGCATGTCCGTTTTCAGATAGGATTGCTTCTGGGTGGAATTGGACGCTGTGAATTGGTTTTGATACGTGAGCTAGTCCCATTATAACGCCGTCTTCTGTCAGTGCGGTTACTTTTAAATTAGCGGGAACTGTGGCAGGATCAATAACTAAAGAATGGTAGCGCGTTACTTGGAACTTTGGTGCAAGCTCTGCGAATAAACCTTCCCCATTATGCGAAATGATACTTGTTTTTCCGTGAACCGGGACGTTTGCCGGCACCACTTTTGCCCCGAAAAAATGACCTATCATTTGATGTCCAAGGCAAATGCCGAGAATAGGAACTTGAATTTTATCTAATAGAGCTAAACTAATAGGGAAGTCTTCCGGGGAACCTGGTCCTGGTGATAAAACTACCATTTCGGGAGCGATTTGTTGAAAGGCTTCAAGTGAAAAACTGGTAGCAGAGACAACCTGCACCTCTTCTTGGAGCTCTAAAAAATATTGGTATAAATTATATGTAAATGAATCATTATGGTCGATGATTAAAATCACTTTAAATCCCCCTAGTTAAAACGGTTATACTCTTTTATAGCAAATAGCTAGAGAGATAACAAGCCCGAATGTTTAAAGCCGGGAGCCGAGTGGAAAGGTACACTAAATAACCAAAGGAAGGTGTTTGAGATGAAAAATGAACTAGAAGATAAGATTCTTGCCATTTTGGAACAACATCAAGTGGGTGTATTAACATCCGTACAAGGAGACTATCCTCATGCTAGGTATATGACATTTCTTCATGATGGCTTAACGCTTTATACACCATCTGGCAAAGAATTACCGAAGACAGAAGAAGTTCGCAGAAACCCACACGTATCCGTTTTAATTGGTTACGAAAGCCCTGGTTCTGCATTTTTAGAAATTAATGGTTTGGCGTCTCTTGAAGAAGATGAATCAATCAAAGAACGTATTTGGGAAAATATTTCTAAAGAATGGTTCCGAGGCGAAGATTCACCATCCTTTGTCGTTATAAAAATTGTTCCGGAACAAATTAGAATACTGAATTCTGATGATGACGGTCCAGACACGCTCGATTTGATTGGTTAAAGATTTGCTTGTAATTTAAGCAGATATGCGATAGAATAACTTTAAATTAATACGAAAAGCGAAGACAAGAAGTAGTAATAAGGTAGAGTTTCTAAAGAGAGCCAGTGGTTGGTGTGAACTGGTGAAGTTTCCTTATGAATCCATCTTGGAGTGAGTGGTGGAAAGCAAAAATTTGCGAGTAAATCATTCCGGCTGGGTCCGTTAAACCTAAATGAAGCTGGGGATTTTTTTAGATCCCAATAAGGGTGGCAACGCGGTTAACTCTCGTCCCTTTCCTGTTAATTCGGGAAAGTACGGGAGTTTTTATATGGAAAAAAATAAAGGAGGAGTTAGCATGTTAGATGTTAAATTGTTACGTAATAATTTTGATGAAGTAAAGCAGAAATTACAAAATCGCGGGGAAGATCTGGGTGAATTTGAGAAATTTGGCGAGTTAGATAAACGCCGCCGTACGCTGATTGTGGAGACAGAAGCCCTGAAGAGTCAACGGAATGAAGTGTCTCAAGAAATCGCTAAATTAAAACGCGAAAAACAAGACGCGGATGCTAAGATTGAAGAAATGCGTGTCGTTGGAGACCGAATTAAAACATTAGATATCGAATTACGAGAAATCGATGAAAAATTAGATATGATTTTAATGTCGATTCCAAATATTCCACATGAGTCTACTCCAGTTGGCGAATCGGAAGACGATAACGTGGAAATCCGTAAGTGGGGCGAAGTTCGCGAATTTGATTTTGAACCAAAAGCTCACTGGGACTTAGGAACTGACCTTGATATTCTTGATTTTGAAAATGCTGCGAAAGTAACTGGTAGCCGTTTTGTCTTTTATAAAAAATTAGGTGCAAGACTGGAACGGGCGCTAATTAACTTCATGATGGACTTGCATTCGAATGAACATGGCTATGAAGAAATGTTGCCGCCATACATGGTGAACCGTGCGAGCATGACTGGAACTGGTCAATTGCCGAAATTTGAAGAAGATGCTTTCTTAATTGAAGCAGAAGATTATTTCCTTATTCCAACAGCGGAAGTACCAGTAACAAACTACCACCGCGAAGACATTTTAAAAGCAGAAGATTTACCAAGAAAATATACAGCATTTAGCGCATGTTTCCGTTCTGAAGCGGGATCTGCGGGTCGTGATACGCGTGGCTTAATTCGCCAACATCAATTTAACAAAGTGGAATTAGTTCAATTTGTTAAACCAGAGGATTCCTACGCGGCGCTTGAAAAATTAACTGGAAACGCAGAAGAAGTATTGCGCCGACTAGAATTACCATATCGCGTATTAAGCATGTGTACGGCTGATTTAGGCTTCACTGCTGCTAAAAAATATGATTTAGAAGTTTGGATTCCAAGCTATAATTCTTACCGTGAGATTTCTTCTTGCAGTAATTTTGAAAGCTTCCAAGCAAGACGCGCTAACATTCGTTTCCGTCGTGAACCAGGAAGCAAACCAGAATACGTGCATACACTTAATGGTTCTGGCTTAGCGCTTGGACGTACAGTGGCTGCCATTTTAGAAAATTACCAAGATGCAGATGGTTCTGTACGCATTCCGAAAGTACTACAAGGATACATGGGCGGCATTGAGAAAATAGAATTACCAAAATAATATGGAAGAAGGAACTGTAATGGCGAACCTTAGCGAATTACCAAACATTGGCAAAGTACTGGAGCAGGACTTAATCAAAGCGGGAATAAAAACTCCCGGCGAGCTAAAAGATGTTGGAAGCAAAGAAGCCTTTTTACGCATTTGGGAAAATGATTCTAGCGTTTGTCTGAGTGAACTATGTGCACTTGAAGGAGCTGTGCAAGGTATCAGGTGGCACGATTTAGACGAAGCAAAGAAAAGTGAACTCAAAAAGTTTCATCAATCCTTATAGAAAAAGCGACGATGCATTTGCGCATCGTCGCTTTTTTATTTCCCGGGAAATAGTTATTTTAACTGTTGCTCTGCAAAGGAAGCGTAAAGTGGATGAGAAGCAACTAATTCACTATGCGTGCCGCGACCAGTTATTTCACCATGTTCGATAAAGAGGATTTGGTCGGCGCTTACGATAGTGGAAAGACGGTGGGCGATAACAAAAGTAGTACGACCTTCCATTAAGTTTGCCAAAGCTTGTTGAACAATTTGTTCGGACTGGCTATCTAAACTAGCTGTCGCCTCGTCTAACATGAGAATATTAGGATTACGTAAGAAAGCTCGGGCAATGGCAATTCGCTGTCTTTGGCCTCCTGAGAGCTTCACGCCACGTTCGCCGACTTCGGTGGCCATTTTGTCAGGAAGCTCGGAAATAAAGCCGTCAGCATAAGCTAGTTTGGCTACATTCCATAGCTCATCTTCCGTAATTTCTCGGTCCAACCCGTAACAAAGGTTATCGCGAATTGTGCCAGAAAGCATCGCACTTTCTTGAGAAACGTAACCAATTTGTGTACGCCATGAGTTAATCGAAATCTCGGAAAGCGGGATGTCACCTACAAAAATTTCTCCTGTATCCGGTTGATAGAAACGTTCTAAAATCGCAAATAAGGTTGATTTTCCTCCACCACTTGGGCCGGCGAATGCGATAACTTCTCCAGGTTTCGTATCAAAAGAAACATGTTTTAGAATAGGATCGCCTTCATTATAAGAGAAGGAAATATCAGATGCGCGAATGGTTTTTCCGCTCACATCTACTTTTTTACCAGCGTCGAAATCTTCCTCTGTTTCATTTAAAATATCCGCAATTCTCTCTGTTGCACCTTTTGCTTTTTGAAGTTGGGCGAAGAATGTCGCGAAAGAAGTGACGGGAACAATAATTTGGAACAGATAGAGTAAAAAGGCGATGAGGGTACCTGTAGTCATCGTTCCTGCTGAAACACGAATCCCACCGTAACCAATGATGCCAACGATAACACCCATGACAACAAAGAAAATCAGCGGTCCAAGCACAGCGACAACTTTCGCCTCACGAATTCCAAAACCAAATAGACGATTAATCCCTTGATGACCAGCTTCTGTTTCCAGTGTTTCCGCATTCGAAGCCTTCACGAGTCTAGCTTCTGATAGGGTCTGGCTAATGGAACCAGTGAAGTCAGCTGTTTCATTTTGAAGCCCTTTAGAGATTTTAAACATTTTCTGACCAAGTGGCGCAACAACTAGAGCTGTAATTGGAACGGCCACTAAGATGATAAGTGTCATTTTCCAGTCCATGAAGAACAAAATAATAATCGCGCCGACAACCGAAATTATCCCCGTTACAAATTGCGGGAAATGGTCGGCAATTAGCTCTTTAACCACGACTGTATCATTTACCATGCGGCTTACCATTTCGCCAGTTTTGGTATTATCAAAGTAAGACACAGGCAAATGCACAATTTTTTTCCACAAACGCTCGCGAATGGTTGCTACGACTTTTTGCCCCATATAGTTAAGTAGGAAAATCGAGAAGCCATTCGTTATTGCTTGTAAAACAAACGCCAGAACTATTAAAGCAATCATTTTTACATCGAGTGAAGCTATCGAAAAGCCATCAATTAAGTTCTTTGTAAAAAGCGGGACAACAAGGCCAGCAACTGTAGTTATCACACTGGCAAATAAAGCGCAGAAAATTATCCAATTCGCAGGTTTTGCGCTAATAAGTAACTGGAAAAATTTTCGCCAACTATATTTTTTTTGATCCATTCATTTCACCCTTCCTGAGTTACCTATCCATAAATTACTTACTTTTTAAGTATAATCAATTTATCTAAAAATAAACCAGTCTAAAGTGGTAATTATGGAATTAATATCGGGATTTGGAATATTTAGCAAAAGTAACAAAAAGTTCGAATTTATGTCGAAACAGCAAGCGAGAATGATAAGTAAATTAAGTATTATATAAATAGTTGTAATATAGTTAACTTTAATTGTGTTTTCGGGTTTTTATCAATGACTAAGAATGGAATTTTGAGTATGGCCTTTATGATATAATTACGAGGAGTTTTTTCAATATAATATAGCAAAGGAGAGAATATGCTATTCTTAAAAGAGCTTGAATCCAATCTAACGGTTAGCAAATTAATGGAGTTGTGCTTTGAACATCCAAATTACAAAGACTACTGCTCGGTTATCAGCACCAAGAAGGGTGAGGTTCTAGAAAGTTTAAGTCCGGCTGGAACAAAAGTATATTTTGTTCTAAGCGGCATATACGGGATGATTGTAGAGAAAGATGCAGAAATGGAAGAAGATAGCTGTAAAGAATGCATTGTTCGTTTCTTGCAAAAAGGAGATAGTTTTGGATTATATCATCTTTTTTATGATGAATGGAGCCCACATGTTTCGATGCAAAGCTTAGGTCACGGAGAAGTTATGGAAGTAGATAGCAATTTCTTGTTCTCTATTTTCGACAAAGAAGATGAGAATAACTTTTTTATGATTAAAGTGATGGCAGAAGAATTACGTGAAGCCCATACATTTGCAAAACTAAGCTTCTTAAAAAAGGAAGAACGAATCCGCAAAGCCATTCTCAAATGCGCTCAAACTTTAGGAACGTTTTCTGATAACGGGATATTGCTACCAAGAGAAATTACGCAAGAAGTACTTGCAAGATACACCAATACATCACGCGAATACGTGGCTCATACGGTCATGCATTTAATTAAAGAGGATATAATTAGAAATAGACCAAAACCTCTCTTAGTGATGGACAAAACGCGATTATAAATTTGTTTCACGTGAAACTTTTTGGAATGCTCAGTGGCATTCTTTTTTTTGTGGAAAAGCACTTCGAAAGCATTATTCACCTTTTTGCGTTATAATGGCTCTGTAATTGAAAGCGCTTGATAGAAAAGGAGGATGTTTTAATGAGATTTTTTATCGATACAGCGAACGTAGAAGAGATTAAAAAGGCTAACAGAATGGGGTTCATTGCGGGAGTCACGACAAACCCATCGCTTGTTGCCAAAGAAGGTCGCGATTTTAATGAGGTCATTCAAGAAATTACATCCATTGTTGACGGACCAATTAGCGGCGAAGTAGTAAGTTTAGAAGCAGATGAGATGATTGCGGAAGGTCGAGTTATTGCAAAAATCCATCCGAATATGGTTGTAAAAATCCCGATGACTGGCGAAGGTTTGGCAGCTGTAAAGGTGTTGACGGAAGAAGGCATCAAAACCAATGTGACACTCGTATTTTCTGCCACGCAGGCCTTGCTTGCGGCAAGAGCTGGTGCGACATATGTATCGCCATTTTTAGGACGATTAGACGATATAGGTGACGATGGTTTGGTTCTGATTCGTGACATTGCGGATATTTTCGAGATTCACGGGATTCCAACAGAAATTATTTCAGCAAGTGTGCGACACCCAATCCACGTTATTGAATGTGCCAAAGCCGGTGCCGACATTGCTACGGTGCCATTTAAAGTGTTCGAACAAATGCTAAAACATCCGTTGACCGACAGTGGGATTGACAAATTTCTTGCAGATTGGGAAGCGGCGAAAAAATAAAGAGGTAGGTTTCTAACTATGAATCAAACATTTATCGTGAAAAAAGAACATGTTAGTCAATATCCAAATCCCCTTTTTGTGAATAAAAATGAGTCTATTTGGGTGTTTGAAGAAGATACAGAATATCCAGGCTGGATTTTTTGCAAAGTGAAGTCGTCCGGAAAAGAAGGCTGGGTTCCGAAACAAATTATTCAATTGAGTAATGATGGGAAGAGTGGAACCGTATCAGAAGACTACTCTGCGCGCGAATTAAATGTTCAACCAGGCGATAAATTAGAAAGTAATCGCGAGCTAAATGGTTGGGTTTGGTGTGTGTCAGAAGAAAATCAAGCTGGCTGGGTACCACGAGAAAATTTAGAAGCATAAAATGTTCCACGTGAAACATTTTACGTAAATATAGCAAAAAAGCGGAGGGTTTAGTTTTACTTTCGCTTTTTTTGTGGAATAATTAAGGATAACGATAGAAGAATCTAGGTGGGTTTATGGAAAATTGGAAGAAGAATTTGTATGTTGTCTGGGTAGGGTGCTTTCTAACCGGGACCGGATTAAATTTAATCATGCCATTTTTACCATTATATATTGAAGAATTAGGGGTGCATAATCCAGATCAAGTAAGCATGTGGTCAGGGATTGCACTTAGTTCGACCTTTTTAGTATCAGCTATTATGTCACCAATTTGGGGTAAACTAGCTGACCAAAAAGGGCGGAGAATTATGCTTTTGCGAGCTGCGCTAGGTATGGCGATAGCGATGATTCTGATGGGACTCGTAAGCAATGTATACCAATTTGTTGGTTTGCGCTTATTAATGGGGATTTTTTCAGGATATATTTCAACAGCAAATGCTCTTATCGCTACACAAGTTCCTCGTCATCGTAGCGGCTGGGCTCTCGGGGCATTATCAACGGCGGCGGTTTCGGGTGTGCTAATTGGCCCGTTAATTGGCGGAGCGCTGTCTGATACATTTGGCGTCAGACCAGTGTTTTACATCACAGGGGTACTTCTTTTAGGTAGCTTTTTCCTCACACTGTTCTTCGTAAAAGAGAACTTTACACCAGTAGAAAAAAAGGAAATGCGGTCGGGGAAAGAAGTCTTCTTATCGCTTAAAAACCCGGGCTTGATTATTTCCTTATTTATTACGACAATGATGATTCAAATTGCATCCAACTCAGTGAACCCGATTTTGACATTATACGTGCGTGACTTGGCAGGAAATGCGCAAAACATTGCTTTTATTAGTGGGATGATTGCATCTGTTCCAGGGGTTGCGGCGCTTATTGCAGCACCGAGACTTGGGAGATGGGGAGACCGAATTGGTTCGGAGCGAATATTGTTAGGTGCGCTCATAGGTTCAATGTTACTCCAAATTCCAATGGCTTTCGCACAAAACCCGTTACAACTTGGGATTTTACGTTTCTTATTAGGGCTTACAGACGGCGCCTTGCTTCCAGCGGTTCAATCGTTGCTTACAAAAAATACACCGCGCGAGGTTTCAGGTCGGATTTTTGGATATAATCAATCGTTTCAATACATTGGGAATGTCATCGGGCCGCTTGTTGGGTCAAGTGTTGCCGCGCATTTTGGTTACGGAGATGTCTTCCTTGTAGTTGCGGGCTTTATTTTTATCAATGTACTAATCAGTTTTTATTTCAACCGAAAAATGCACGGAGAGAAGGGAAATCATGCCAACTGATCTAATAAAATTACCAGGAATAGGTAAAAAAATGGTGTTAATGTTAAATGAAATTGGGATTGAAGAGGTTGCTGATTTAAGAGGGAAGAATCCGCTTGAGTTATATGAGAATACTTGCGATAAGCGAGGCGAGAGAATGGATCCTTGTGTACTTTATACGTATCGCTGCGCAGTCTACGTTGCTGAAACGGATGAAGCGGAGCAAGATGTTGATTTGCGAAAATGGTGGAACTGGAAAGATAAACAACATACAAATGAAAGGAATTTAAAGAATGAATAAGTTGAATGAAGCACTTAAAAAAGCTGAACGCATCGTTTTTCTAACTGGGGCGGGTGTTTCTGTCCCTTCTGGAATTCCGGATTATCGCTCGAAAAACGGCTTATATGCTGGGATGAGTAGTCCGGAATATATGTTGAGTCATACGTGTCTTGTGCGTGAACCGGAGAAGTTTTATCAATTTGTTACAGAAAACATGTACTATCCGGATGCAGAGCCAAATGCGATTCATACAAAAATGGCTGAAATCGAAGCGGAAAAAGATGTCACGATTATTACGCAAAATATTGATGGGTTGCATGAAAAAGCGGGTTCAAAAAAAGTTGTGAATTTCCACGGTAGTTTATATCATTGTTATTGCCAAAAATGCGGAATGTCTGTTACCGCGCAGGAGTACTTGAAATCGGATATCCATTCGGGTTGTGGTGGCGTCATTCGTCCGGATGTGGTGCTTTATGAAGAAGCGATTTCAGAAAGTGCGATAGATCAATCACTTGCAGCTATTAGACAAGCGGATTTGATTGTTATAGTAGGGACTTCTTTCCGTGTGAGTCCGTTTTGTAATTTAACCGATTATCGAAATAAAAAAGCGCGAATTTTTGCTGTGAATAAAGAACGAATTTCGCTTCCTTATCCTTTTGAAATGATGGAAAGCGACGCGGTGAAAGTTTTTGCGGAGATTTGAAACCTTGCAGTAATAGGGGTGGCGTGATAAAATTTTCTTAACCGGCAAATTGTCCGGAATATTTAGAGAAAATGCATGGTCGTTTTCTCGATGAAAATAAGGAGTGGAGAGTTCCATATGAACCCTGACCCCGAGAGTCAGCAGATTATCTTGCAGTTAATTCTTATTGTGGTGTTGACAATGCTCAACGCATTCTTTGCCTCAGCAGAGATGGCACTTGTATCACTGAACAAAAATCGTGTAAAAAGCCAGGCAGAAACCGGTGATAAAAAAGCGGTTATGCTAGCTAAACTCGTAGATGATCCAAGTAAATTTCTAGCTACTATTCAAGTTGGTATTACGCTTGCGGGATTCTTCTCCAGTGCGTCAGCTGCGACTAGTATTGCGACTAGACTTGAATCCGTTTTTGGAGGAAGTAGTTTTGCGAAAGAGTTATCCATTATCGTCGTGACTATTGTGCTATCTTATATCACGTTAGTTTTCGGTGAACTTTATCCAAAACGTTTAGCACTTCAAAAATCAGAAAAAATTGCCCGTGTTTCTGTGCGACCAATCATGGCAGTTGGTGTTGTGCTTCGTCCGTTCGTGAAATTCCTGTCTTTTTCAACTGATATTCTTGTGAAATTAACGAGAATGGAGAAAAATACGGATAATGAAAAAATGACGCGAGAGGAAATGCAGCTACTGATTGAAACCGGTCGACGTGACGGTGTAATTGAGGTAGAAGAATTACAAATGCTTCGTGGTGTATTTGAAATGGATAATAAATATGCGCGTGAAGTGATGGTACCGCGAACAGATGCGTTTATGGTTGATGCCGAAATAGAATCGGAAGAACTTTGTGACGCATTATTAAGTGAGAATTTTTCAAGGGTTCCCGTTTATACAGGCGATCAGGACTCGGTGCTAGGTATTCTGCATATGAAAGATTTTTTTGCGGAAGCGAGAAAGTCAGGTTTTGAAAACATTGATGTGAAAGCGCTCGTTAAAGACGCGTATTTTGCGCAAGAGACGATGTTTATTGACGATCTACTTAAAAATATGCAAAGAACTAGAAATCAAATGGCTATTTTAATGGATGAATACGGTGGTGTTGCAGGAATTGTCACTGTAGAAGATTTATTAGAAGAAATTGTTGGCGAGATTGACGATGAAAATGATGTGTTTTCTGATGAAGTAAAGAAAATTGATGAGACGACATTTATCGTAGAAGGCCGCATGCCGCTTGATGATTTTAATGAAATGTTTCACGTGGAACTTCCATCACGTGGCGTAGATACTGTGGCTGGATTTGTGCTTACTTTAACTGGGACAATTCCAGAAGAAGATGATAAAGTAGTAGTAGAATACGGTACACTTCGATTTACAGTAGAAGAAATGAATGATGCCAGACTGGTTTCGGTTCGTGTTGAAAAAGACATCCAAACAAGCGAACTTGAACAGATGGCTTAATGATAAAAATAGGAGTGCGGTATGAGAAATCTGTCCGCACTTTTTTCTTAGGAATGAGGTTTTTAAAATGCCAAATATTAAAGAAATAGCCAAATTAGCGGGAGTTTCAGTGACGACAGTGTCACGAGTGCTCAATAACCATCCGTATGTTGCGGAGGAGAAAAGAGCCCGTGTGCAAGCTGTTATTGATGAATTAGATTATTCACCTAACCGTAGTGCCATGGACTTAGCGCGTGGGAAAACAAATACGGTTGGCGTGATTATACCTTATAATGATCACCCGTGGTTTGACAAAATTGTAAATGGTATTTTGGAAGTAGCTTTTAAAAACCGTTATTCGGTGACACTTTTTCCAACAGGATATGATCCGAAAGAAGAAGAAAAGTACTTGATGCGTCTTAAAACGAAACAGGTGGATGGCCTGATTATTACTTCTCGTGCCAATAATTGGGACGTGATTTTGCCGTACCTAGCGTATGGGCCGATTATTGCGTGCGAGTATGTGGAATCAAAAGAAGTATCGTGCTCTTATATTGACCGCGTGAAAGCATACCGGGCTGGATTTCAGTTTTTGGAAGATGAAGGTTATAAAAAAGTGGCTTTTACAGCGGGGAGAGCATCGCGTGAAAGTACGAGTACATATGGAAAAATCAATGCTTATGAGCAAGTTTTTGGTCCAGTGGGTGATAATCGGTTTTTAAGTGAGTGTTATACGCTTGAAGATGGTTTGAAGGCTGGGGAGCATTTTTTCGCAGAGGGGAAAGACTGGCCTGATGCGATTTATGCGAATGGTGACGAGGTTGCGGCGGGGGTTATGTATCACGTGAAAAAACTCGGTCTGCGTGTTCCGGAAGATGTCGCTATTTTAGGGCAAGAAAATCTCCCAATTGGTAAGGTTTTAGAAATCACAACGCTTGATCATAACCTAAAAAAATTGGGAGAAAATGCTTTTACTATTTTTGAGCAAGGTAAATTGCAAAGAATTAAAGTGGAGCATGAGCTGATTAGAAGGAAAACAGTCTAAAAAATTATTTGCCAATTAAAGTTAATTTGGCAATGTTTTCCGCCGTGCGTTCGAGGTTCTTTGTTGTATTTTCGAAAAGAGTGGGTAAATCTGTTATTTCTGGGATGTTTGGGAAGAACGCATCGATACCGTGTTGTTGGGCGATATTGTTTTCGAGTGCAAGGCTACCGACGATTGCTAGGACGAAACAACCTTGTTTTTTAGCTTCTTGAGCGATTTGAACAGGGATTTTCCCCATCATCGATTGCTTGTCCATTCGCCCTTCGCCAACAATGACGATATCCGCATCTTTCATTTTATCCTTCATATTAGAAAGTTCCATAACAAGAGCTGAACCGCTTAATACGTCTGCATTTAGGAAAGTCATTAGTCCGGCAGCGATACCACCAGCGGCTCCGGCTCCTTTTTTTGTAGTGATTTTTTGAGATGAAAATTGATCAAGTTTTGCCCCGTAGTTCTGCATGGCGTGCTCTAGTTGAACGAGCATTTCGGGAGTTGCGCCTTTTTGAGCACCGAAAACGAAGGTAGCGCCGTTTTCTCCAAGAAGTGGATTCGTGACGTCACAGGCTATTTGGAATTGAATGTTTTTCAGCTTTGGATTAAGGTTGCTGGCATCAATGTAGGCTAGTTCTTGCAAATGAATGCCACCGGGCGGAATAGGCTGTTTGTTTTTATCAAGTAGTGCAACGCCCAAAGCTTGGATTAGCCCAGCGCCGCCATCGTTTGTACCACTTCCGCCTAGCCCGATAATGATTTTTTTGACGTTGTGATTCAGTGCCGCCAAAATTAGTTCACCGACGCCTTTAGAGCTCGCGTAAGCTGGATTGCGGTCTGCCGCTGGGATTAAATCTAATCCAATCGTGTTGGCGGACTCGATAATCGCAGTTTCTTGGCTAGTGTGAATACCGTAGGAGGCCGTTATTTTGTGACCGTTTAGGTTGGTTACTTCTGCTTGGAACAATTCCACCTCGGAAGACTCACTTAAAACAGTAAGAAAACCCTCACCCCCGTCAGAAACAGGGGCAAGGCTAATTTGATCGGCTGGACGAGCTTTAGTCCAGCCTTTTTTTATGGCAGTTGCTACTTCCACCGCAGTGGCGCTCTCTTTGAATGAATCAGGTGCGATGACGATTTTCATTGGACAGCCTTCTTAATCCAGACAACTTCATACGCAGTTAAATCAAGTTCACTCGCAACGGGTTGATTAGTTAATAAATTCGTGCCAGAGAAAGCGAGCGTTTTGCGGATATTGTGAGAAGTGACATTGATAATTCCGTAAATACATTCTTCCTCAGATTCCCGTTTTATCGCAAAAACATCTGGTCCTAAATCTAAAATTTCTTGGGTTGCAAATGGTGAAAAAGCGGCGTGGTTTCGTCTGATTTGCACCAATTTTTTCAACGATGTGAAAATGGTTTGGCGATAAGTGTCTGTTTCAAGTTCATGAACCAATTGATTTTTTTCCAGTTTTTCACGGTTGATGCGGCGATTAATACCGGATTCTTCGTAACCAACAAGGTCGTTTTTAGAACCTAGAAGGGAATGATAGTAAATCGCTGGGACGCCTTGAAGTGTTAGCAAAATACTATGGGCAGCGATAATTTTTTTCGTTACGAGTTCTTCGGTTGTGTCTTCGCCCGGGTTTTGCAGAGCTTCACCGTAGTTAATATTAAGTTCGTATACCGACTGCGTGCCATCTGCGTTGTCTTTATAGGAAACTTGGCCACCGTTTTGGACCGCTTTTTGGACGAGAGAATTGATTTCTTCGTCGGAAAGAATTCCGGTCGCAGGGCGCATACCAATTCCGTCATGACTTGCTAAGAAGTTAAAATAAGTCGCTGTGCTAGAAACTTGTGAAATGGATTTCGCCCACTTCGAAAGTTTCGTTGTATCATGGCAAGTGAAGGTATGGAGCACAAGTGGCGGAAGCGGGAACTGATAAACCATATTTGCTTCATTTTCGCCATCGCCAAAATAACTAATGTTTTCTTCATGAGGGACGTTGGTTTCTGTGATAATTTGCAGATTCGGATATAGTTCATCAATCAGCAGACGCCAAAGCGAAATGATTTCATGCGTTTCTGGTAGGTGCATACAAGTCGTGCCAGATGTTTTCCATAAAAATCCAATGGCATCAAGACGAATGCTTGTAGCTTGTTTGGATGCATAGAAAAGCAGGACATCTGTTAAGGCTACAAGGCAATCGATATTACGGACGTTTAAGTCTAACTGATCTTCGCTAAAAGTAGTCCAAAGTTCTTTGCCGTTTTCGTATTGGTGGAATAGCGGAGAAGTCCGCGGACGTGTGACGTTTTTATAATCAAATTGGCTGTCCTTCTCGATGAAAAATTGATTGTACGGCGCTTCGTTATCGGAGAATCGCTTGAACCAATCACTTGATTTCGACATATGATTGGCTACGAAATCAAGCATCACTCGGAAGTTCTCAGACATTTTTTGAACGTCATCCCAGTCGCCAAGCTGTTCGTCAATTTGCTTGTAGTCTGTGACAGAGAAGCCATCATCTGACGTACTAGGGAAAATCGGCAGCAAGTGGACATCTGTAATAACATCTTGTGCATATTCTTGTAGGAACTCATTTAATGTTTGTAACGGATGCTTGTTTTTTTCGAAAATGCTGTCGCCATAAGCAATAAGATAGACGTTTTTTTCGGAAATAGTATCAATCGAACCACGCGCATTATTAGAATAGTTTTCAGCGCATGCGAGCATTTTTTCCAAGTATGCGGGTTGGTATGCAGCTTGATAAATTTTTCTTAGTTTTACTTCTATTTGATTAACCAGTTCGGTTTGCATATTATTCTCCTTCCAACAAAATAGTTGCAAATCCTTTTTTAGGAATACAGATAGTGTTTTCTTTTAGTTCTGCGATTTTTTCCTCCGCTAGTGAAACTTCAAAACTGGAAGCGTTAGTTGTCCAGCGAACGATTTCTTCTTTGTCTGATGGGTTAAATAGGCGGATAATTGTGCCAGTGCCATCCCACGATTTTTTGCAAGTGCTCATGAATACGTTCAGGTTATCTAGTTCAAAGATAGAATTTTGAGCTGGCAAACGGTCGATTGGATAATCTACTTCAAAGCGTTCTAGGCGCTCTTCAAATGTATTTAGGTTTTGTAAGTGATAGGTTTCTGTATGACCTTCAAAAATGTTAGCTTGCGTGTAGAGCGTTTGTTCATTTAGTTTCTCAGGTTGTACGTACACAGCATATTCAAAAATCATTTCTTCGAGCATTTGACCGTCTGGTGTAGGAACGACTTTGTTATTAATACCGGAAGCGCGGCCTGGACGCCACATGAGATCATCTTTTCCAAGCAAACCATTACTTCTGAAAAGAGTTAATGCGATTTCAGCAGTTTTCGGTAAGATTTCATATTCTTTGATACCGCCAACTAACAAGGCAAGTGTTGCGTCTTCTTCAGAAACAGCGACGATATTTTCCACTGGGAAAATCGGCACAGGTGCTTCCACGAATTTGTCCTCGCGCCAGTTTGCAAGGTAAGGGTTTGTGACGCTGCGTTTCATGAGGCTATAACCTTGGTCTGCGTAAGAATATTTAGGTTCTGCTACATTGGTTTTGATCAATGCTCTAATGCGGTGGTCTTTTACTTTATTGTCAATCGTATGGCGAACACGGACGAATTCTTCACCGTCAAAAAGTTCGATTTCTGTTAAAATTTCAAATGTTTCTGTACTTGTTTTTTGTGCGCGGGCTTCTAAATCTTTCGGAACTACAGCAGTATGTTTTAACATCATTTTGCTATATAGATGATTTTTTTCAACGGTTAGTAATTCGCTTGTTTCGATATAGATGGCTTGGTCGCCTTCAAGTGGTGAGAAGTCAAAGGAATCCCCAGCGTCAGCCACATTTTCGAAGCGAATAAGGTCATTTATAATGCTTTGTTGTTCTTTATTTAAAAGATTGATTTTCCCGTTTTCGAATTGAACAATGATTTTTTCATTTTCAATTGTTTGTTTGGAAATGCTGATTAATTGGTCCATTTCTGTAGTAACGGTTTTCACTTGCAATGTTTTGTAACCAAGTGCAGGGATTAGACCGCTTTTCAAGTAGATTTCTGTACGATAATAATCAGGAACAGCAACTTCTTTTTCGCCTTTTGCAGTTACAATTACTTTCCGTCCACCGTCTAATTTTTCTTGATGTACAACGCTGAAAGTCACTTCCGCATCACCGGAGAACAGTTGGAATGATTTTTCAGGAGTGAATAATGTTAGTTTTGCAGTTCTTTCTTCTGCCACTGGGTTAGTATTGAATAATAGCGCAATATTTTCGTCGCCCATTTCCTGACTAACGGCCTTCGTAATTTGTTTTTTCAAAAGGTTAATTAAGCCATCTGTCATCCGAAGTGCGCTAGTTAGCCGAACTACGATGTCATGGTTTGCATCATCAGAATTCGAAGCACCAATACCGTTATGAGCGTGGCTATCAAATAATTTTTTCCAAATAATATCTAACCAAGGTTTAGGATATTTGATTCCGAATTTATTGGCCATTGTTGCAAGTGGTTCTAGAATGTTGACTAATCTATTTTCTACTAAGTAATTAAGACGTTTAATATCGTAGCGTTCTGAACGACATGTGTGGTGGATTCGTGATTTTTGGCAAGCAAGCAGTTCACCAGTGATTTCGTTCGGGAAAGTAGAAGTCCAAGCATCATTCATAAATGCTTCGTAATCGGACAGAATGAAGGTATAACCTAAGTCCATCTCGTTCAATTCCGCGACAATTTCCGGGAAGTTTTCACGCACAAGTACTTGGTCGCCGCCTGCTGGTAAAAGAAGGACATCTGTATGTGTGTTCATTTCAGCAAGTCGATCTAAAATTGGAAGAAGACGAGTTTCTACATAGCTTTTTTCACTGCTTAAAAATTTACCAGGTCCATAACCAAAGAAAATATTGTTGGTTGGGATGGACTTGTTGTCTGGAGAAGTCCAGTGGAAGTTAAGGTCATCTTGCACTTGATCGTTATAAACACCACGCTGGAAAATACTATGCTCCATATTAAATGATTTATAAATAGCTGGTAGATAAGCATGTTGCCCAAAAATATCTGGGGAATAACCGATGCTCATGCTATGACCGAATTCTTCGCCCATTTTATAACCATAAAGTAAGTTGCGAATCACAGCTTCTGTTTTAACTAACAAGCTATCGGTTTGTGTATACCACGGACCGACGAATAGACGACGATCTTGGATAAGTTTTTCAACGCGCGCTTTATTTTCTGGACGAATATCTAAGTAACGCTCAATGACAGACATTTGACCATCAAAGGAATAACTTGCAAAGGAATCTTTTGTTTCTAAAACGTTTAAAAGATAGTCTAAATTCTCAATTAATAAGATATTGGAATCTTCCATGGTGAAATACCATTCGTGATCCCAGTGGGAATGTGCGACAACATGTACAATTTTATTTTTTTTCATTTTAAAAACCTCTCAAATTAAGTGACAGGTACTAACGAGAGTACCTGTCAGCCTATTTTTTTATTTGATTTTATTTTCTTTACGTGTGATTAAGCCGTAGCGTACGAAGATATTCGCGAATGTGATAAAGGCGATACCTACGATTAAACCAATCGCATAGGCCCAGAAATTTTCAACGAGCGGCCAACCCCAAATTGCTGGAAGTGGAAGCCATTGTACTGCACCAAGTAAAACTGCAGTAACCGCACCAAGAGAAGCCCCAATCATATTAATTGGAATAGTGATAAGCGGATTTTGTAGCATAAACGGTATCGCGCCCTCTCCTATGGCAATAAACCCTAGGAAAATAGAGGTTGTACCTGCAACACGTAAGTTTTCATCAAAAACACGACGTTTAACAACATATTTATCTAATACAGTCGCAAGCCCAAGTCCGATTGGCGGGATAACGATTGCTAAAACACGAGCAGTTAGCGGGAAGATTCCGTCTGCTGCGAGTCCGATTGCGATAGCTCCGGCTGCTTTATTGACTGGTCCACCTAAGTCAAATGCAGTCAAACAAGCAATAATTGTCGAAAGTAGTACAGCACTTGCATCTTGATTTTGAATAATTAGTTCTTGTAACCATGCGTTTAAGCCCCCGAATACCGGGTCGACCACATAGTAATTGACGAAGAACAAGACTAAAACGGTAATCCCTGGAATCAGGAACATTGGTTTCATAGCTTGTAAATTTTTGTGTAATTTAATTTTTTCGTTTAAGAATTTAGCAACAAATCCGGCAATGATACCTAAAATTAGAACACCGAAGAATCCAGATGGTATACCGCCATCTACGCCCCAGAAGGTGTAATGTAGCCCCGCTGCGAAAGCACCACCGATAAACCCAGGAGCAAGTCCAGGACGGTCAGCAATTGAGTAAGCAAGGAAGGCACCGAAAACAGGATACATGAATTTCATAATCATATTTCCGTATAAACCGAGATAATGGAAGATTACAATAAGCTGGTTAGAGTTTGTTGCATACTCTGGATTACCAATAACTTTTTCAAGACCAAAGGCAGTTGCGCCAAGTTGGCCAATACCAATCATTAAACCACCTGCGACAATAACAGGTAACATATAAGAAATACCAGTTAAAATCCCACGATAAATTTGCGAGAAAACACTGCTCTTATTATTATCAAATTGCTGTTCGGAACCATCTGTATCAGCTTTAACATAGCCATCTGGTTTGCTTAATACAGTTTCAATCATTTCTTTACCACTACGAAGTGGCTCAGCGACACGTCTTTGGATAAAAGGCATTCCGGCGAAACGTTCTTTATCTTTTGCGGTAATATCTGTCGCGAAAATGACTGCTTCTGCGCCTTTAAGGATTTCAGGAGTAATGCGGTCTTCAATACCATTCGCACCTTGTTTTTCGACGATAACTTCAATACCAAGTTCTTTACCAGCTAGTTCAAGGGCTTCCGCTGCCATATAAGTATGGGCGATACCCGCTGCACACGCTGTAATAGCAACGATTTTTCGGTTGTAATCTACTTTTTCATCTTCTTGTTGTTCAGAATCGAGTACGGTCATAAATTCGTTTACTGTAGGAGCGGTAGAAATGCTCTCAATAAAAGCAGGGTCGAGTAAACGCTTACTTAAAGCTGCTAAAAGTTCTAAATGAGTTGAACCGGCTTCGTTTTCTGGAATAGCTAATAAAAAGATATATTTTACTTCATTTGTTGGATCAATGCTGCCCCAAGAATTAATTGGTTGATTGATACGAGCAAATGCAAAAGCAGCTTTTTTAACGGCTTTAGATTTACCATGTGGAATAGCAAAACCTTTCTCTAAACCAGTTTCAGAAATCTTTTCGCGTTCTAAGACAGCTTTTTTGAATTCATTTTTATCTGATAAAACTCCTTGATTGTGTAAAGCATCAATTAATCCATCAAATACTTCTTCTTTAGTGCGCCAATCTTTATCTAAAAAGATGAGTGGCTCCGATGTAATATCGCTTAATTTCAATGCTATCAGCTCCTTTATTAACAGTCTTTTCCCTAGGTTACTTTAGTTATACCATATTATTTTTTTGAAAAAGTACGAAAATCGTACAATTGTACGCAGTGTTGTTCATTCGCTTTTATTTCATGTATACTAAAATTAATTCGGATAGCCATGGAGGTATTTATTATGTCAGCTACTTCACTTTATCGCTTGTTTGCGCCTCAAATTGAATTTTTAAGTCCTGCTGAAAAACAAGTTTTCTTCTATATTGACAACCATATTTCTACCATTGAAAAAATGTCCCTCACATCTCTAGCGGAGTCCACCAATGTCAGTACCACAACCGTTATTAGAATGTGTCATAAATTAAAGCTTTCCGGTTTTTCTGAGCTGAAATTTTTACTTCACTCGGATAAAACAGAAACAAAACCCCTTTCAAAAGACTATTCATCTACATTTTTAGAAAAAATTCGTTTAGGAATTGAGCAACTTCCAAAAAAAGAAATTGAACAAGTCGCGACAAGAATTGCTTATGCACCTAAAATCTATATTGCCTGCCTAGGTATGACGAAAACATTAGGAGAATATTTTTCCAAAAGTCTTGTCACATCGAAAAAGAATGTAGTTTTCACCTATGATTCATTTATTATCGATATTTTGCCACAAATTGTTGAAAGAGATGATTTGATTATTATTATTTCTGAAAGTGGCGGCACCGAAAACACCCTTTCACTCGCGGAACATTTAAAATATAATTTATCGAATGTCATTGCGATTGTGAATAATCCTAATGCCCAGATTTCTCAATATGTAGAGACGATTATCTATGCTTCCAGTGAGGAGTTTGGTGAAGATTTATTTAAGCATCATCATGCCCCACTGTTAATCGTGATTGACTTGATTCTAAATATTTTTGAACAGCAAAAAAAACTTATTTAAAATATTTTTATGAAATTGCTTGACATGAAACCCATTTCATCATTTAAAACTAATATATAAGGCAATGAAGGAGGCGAATGATATGAAATTAGATGGGGTATGCAAGATTAATTCAGCACTTGGAATGGAGTATCAATTCGGAGAGTTTTACATCGATAGAGACTATCTTGTTTTTGACCAAGATTTTAGCTTGGGTATGAAAAAAAGACAAACGTTTCCTGTTGCAAAATTAGGGCATATTGCGCTAGTTCGTGAAGAAGAGGAAATCATGCTAACATTTAGCTGCGATAATATTGAATTTGAAATAAATGGAAATTCCCATGATAATTTGCGCGAATTTCGGGATTTGCTTCAAAATAAAGGCACCAACAGCGCAGAAATCCAAAAGGCGGAAAGTAAGAAAAAAGCAAGATATACAACGCACCATTATCACAACTTCGCTAAATCTTGAAGGAGGAAATTATATGTATAAAGCAATAATTTTTGACGTAGATGGAACAATTCTAGACACGGAGAGAGCTGTTTTGCATTCTCTTCAAGCGGTTTTAGCCGAAGAAGGATTAAGTTATGAACTGGACGAATTACGATTTGTACTTGGAATTACTGGAGCTGCTGCGGTGGAACAATTAAACATTCTGGATCAAGAGAAAGTATTGGATAAATGGATTGAACGAGAAGCAACTTTCATTGAAGAAGTAGAGGTGTTCGAAGGCATTCATAAAGTACTGCATGCTATTCCAGAAAGCGGTGTTGTCACTTCTAAAAACGCGTTAGAAATGGAAAAAGGTTTCTATCCGTTTAATATCCAGGATCATTTTCAAGCGATTGTTTGCGCAAGTGATACCGAAAACCATAAACCTCACCCAGACCCACTGCTTAAAGGATTAGAAATTCTTGGAAGAGAGCCACATGAAGTGCTTTATGTTGGTGATTCTTCGTACGATATGAAATGTGCCCATGCGGCCGGAGCTCATTTTGGCTTAGCGCTTTGGGGTGCAAAAACAACAGATGGCTTTGAAAAAGCAGAACTTGTCTTCGAAAAACCAGAAGATATTTTAGCTTATGTAAGTAAATAAATAAAACCCGCCAACCTTGAATGAAGGCTAGCGGGTTTTTTGTTATAAGTTATTGTAATGCTCGTCGGAAACAGGTTCTAACCAAGTAGTTCCACCTAATTCCACGTTTGTCGAAATGGCTAAATGGACAAACCAGCTATCTTTCGTAGCGCCGTGCCAATGTTTCACGTCTTTCGGGATAGTTACCACGTCACCCTCTTTAAGTAACTGAGCGGGTTTTCCTTCCTCTTGATAGTAGCCAGTTCCGCCTGTCACAAGTAGGATTTGTCCGCCGTCATGTTTATGCCAGTTGTTTCTAGCTCCCGGTTCAAACGTAACGTTCCCAATCGGGCAATTGTAAACAGTATCTTCTGGGACAAGCATTTTTAAATAAGCATTACCGGTAAAGTAGTCATTAGTAATCAGTTCACCTTTATCAAAAATAACGCTGTTTTCAAGTGTACTCATTATGAATTACTCCTTTCGACATTAAAATCTTTTAGTTCTTCTTGAGCCGGAATGAGGTGGGTATCGTAATTGTCTATTTTGAAGTCAAGTCGATCGAGCGCTTCTTGCATGACATCAATGCGATTTTTCAACTCCATGCGTTGTTCTTTCAGCAATTCGGCGCGAGCTTCCAGCGTGTGTTCGCCTTCCCGGAAAAGTGCCAAGTAATCAATTAGTGTTTCAATAGATAAACCAGCTCGGCGCATTTGGCGACTAAACAAAATCCAGCGTATGTCTTCTGCGCCAAATTTGCGAATCCCATTTTCATTACGATGTATAGGTGGAATTAAACCAATGCGTTCGTAGTAGCGAATTGTATCGGCAGAAACGCCACTTTTTTCACTAGCTTCTTTGATATTCATCGTTAAGTCTTCCGAAGCATCCACCACATAAAAGCTAATTTTATTTTTGGTCATAGCCATTCTCCTTTACTGATTTTCTATAATGATTGTATTCCTTGAAGTGGACTTTAAGTCAAGCGAAAAAGCAACCATGATCATTTATTCATGATTGCTATTATTTGTTTGAAGTGTAGACAGATAAGCTAAGAGCAATCCATCCATTTTGCGGAGAGATAAGTTTGTTTGTTCATAGAATTTGTCCAAACGATATTGAATGGTATTTCGGTGCATAAAAAGTTCTTTAGCCGTGAGACTGATGTTTCCTTGGTTTTTAAATAACGTATGAATCAGTGGAATCCAAGTGTCATCTTGATGGAAAAGATCGTTGAGTTCATTCGTGATTAAACTTTCTTTCATTCGAAGCGCGATAACTTTTAAACTTTCGGAAGCCACGGTCTGAACTACCTCACGATTATTATGGTTGAAAATGGCACGTTCTTCTGCAAATAAACCACGCAATCGATCATTTAAAGGATGGAAAAGACCCATGAAAAAAGTGGATTGTATATAGAAATCATTTTCAAGCGTACCGGCAACGGCGATTAGTTCCTCTTCGCCAAGCAGCGACCCCGTTGATTTTTCAATAATAACGCCATAGTTAGTCGAAAACATAATTAACTCAGCTTCTGGACTGAAAAAACTCAGCAAAGCCTTTTGCCACTCTTGTAACATGCTTTTAGTTGTAGTTGTCTTAATATGGAACTGCGTAATGCGATATGTTTCTTTCTCATTTGTTATCGCCAATTCCTTGTTTCCAAACAATAAATCGAACCAAAATTGGGTAGATTCTTTAGGAAATGTTGGTAATGGTTCTGGAAATAGCGTATGTAATAACATCGCTTCTTCTTCTGAAAGATTGCTTTTAGGAATAGTAAAATAATACGGTTCTTCGAAAAAAGAAATCGTATCTGAACTGGATTTTATTGGATTTTTTGAAACGACTATATTGGGATATCTATTTTTTAATATTTTAATATGCACAGTGGATAGCACCCCTTCTCTATTCTTTATTTTTACAAAAGAAAGATAGGAAGTCAAATTATTGCCCGGGAAATAAAAAGGTTGCGCAGTCAACTAAAATCCTGCTATACTATAATGGTTGACGCCGCAACTAATTATGTGGCGGATTTTTTTATGAGGAGTCGGATAAATGGCAGATAGACAGGAAAGCTTAGCGAAAGCCATCGCAATTATTCATCGTTCAGAAAGCACTTTTAAAAATAAAAAATTACTAGAAACTGGTCTTAATATAGGTCAATTACGTTATTTATGGACGCTTTATAAAGAAGATGGTATTTCCCAAGAATCTATGGCGAAAAGGTTTATGGTCGATAAAGCAAGTGTGACAAGGCACATTAAGCGTTTGGAAGAACTGGGGATGATTCGCCGTGAAATTGATGCGAAAGATAGGCGTATTCAGCGGATTTTTGTGACGGAAACTGGTTTTCAGATGCGCGATTTAATTGAAGAAGTGACAGCCGAATGGTCCGCACTTTTAACAGCGAATTTTAGTGAAAAGGAAAAAGATGACTTAATGCATTTGATAGGACGACTTTCAGATAATGCGATTATAGCAGTCGAAGGAGGAGAATCTGAATGAAAGAACAGAGTAAACGATTAGGTGAAGATAGCATTCCTTCACTCATGGCGAGATTGTCGATACCGGCATTTATCGGCATGTTTGTTATGGGGATGTATAATATTGTTGATACGATTTTCGTGTCATATGGCGTTGGACCATCAGGGGTTGCAGCACTTTCAATTGCATTCCCAGTTCAAATGATACTAATGGCAATGGCAGCGATGTTTGGGATTGGTGGCGCGTCGATTATTTCCCGCTCGCTCGGTGCTGGGGAACAAAAACATGCGGATAAAGTATTCCATCAAGTTATTTGGTTAGTGCTTATTTCCAGCATTTTTATTGCAATTGTAACCTTTATTTTTTTAGATCCGCTTATTACACTTTTTGGAGCACCGGCGGATATTCATGATATTGCCAGTGATTTCTTATCGCTTATTTTGTTAGGCGCAGTGTTCCAAACCTTCGCGATGGCGATGAATAATATCGTTCGCTCAGAAGGTAATGCGAAAACAGCGATGTTAACCATGATTATTTCCGCTATTTTAAATATGATTTTAAACCCAATTTTCATTATGGGATTTGGTATGGGCGTTCGTGGTTCTGCCCTTGCAACTGTTATTGCACAGGCTGTTGGCGCGATTTGGCTCTTGATTTACTTTTTATCAGGAAAAAGTACTTTATCTTTAAAAGGGTTCTCATTCCGAATGGATTTCCCGCTGATTCGCCGGATTATGGCAATCGGGTTCCCGTCATTTATTATGATGTCCGCAGGTAGTATCGTGACAGTTGCGGTAAACTGGATGCTTAATATTTATGGTGGAACGATGGCGATTGCAGTATACGGAATTGCGAACCGGATTGCGTCGTTCGTCATTATGCCAATCAATGGTGTTACACAAGGGATGCAACCAATCGTCGGCTTCAACTACGGTTCCAGACAATTCGAACGCGTAATGAAGGCTGTTAAAGTATCAATGATAGCTGCAACTGTGATGTCACTAATTGCTTGGGGCTTGGTAGAAATTTTCCCAGGAATGCTCGTACGAATTTTCTCTAACGACCCAGAACTGATTGCACAAGGAACAAATGCTGTTAGATTTATGCTACTAGCTGCGCCAACAATTGGTTTCCAAATTGTCTGCGGTGGGCTATATCAAGCACTTGGTCGAGCAAGAATTTCATTCATCATTTCCCTAATGCGCCAAATCATCTGTTTAGTACCACTTTTACTTATTTTGCCGCAGTTCTTCGGTTTAGATGGTATTTGGTACGCCTTCCCATTAGCAGATTTAGGCGCGTTCACCGTCTGTCTAGTGATTATGAGCAAAACATGGCGCCGAATTTTTAAAAATCCCGAGATAGTTTAAGGTAAAACGAATTGGGTATTTTCTAACTAGTGTCTCAAAAACAAAGGAGCGATTTTTATGGCAAAAATGTACCCGTATTTGGCTTTTGAAAATGCAAAAGAGGCTTTAGGATATTATGAAGAAGTGTTCGGAGCAACGAATATTTCAAGGCTTCCAGTAAGTGAGGAACAAAGCGAAATGTTTGGCTTAGCAAAAGAAAACCTAGTGAACACAACTGTTCACGGTGGCTTTACCGTCCTTGGGGCAAACTTATTTTGTTCAGATTCATTCGGCAAAGAAGTAAAACCATCCAATCAAATTTCGATTATGCTTGATTCTAACAGTGAAGATCCAGCGGCAGTAGCCGACGCCGATGCTTTCTTTGAAAAAGTGAGCAACTCCGGAAGAGTAACAGTAACGTTACCTTTCGAAGAGCAATTTTGGGGCGGGAAAATGGGACAATTCGTCGATGAGTACGGGATTTCCTGGATGATTCATACGCAACCTTATTCTAAATTATAAAAAACAAGTGGACCAGATATTAGTTATCTTGGTCCACTTTTTTATTTGGATTTACTTTTTTCATTAAGTAATGTTCGCCGATGCCAGGAATGACAAACGATTTGCCAACTTTGCGGTAGCCATGTTTTTCATAAAAACCAACAGCGACAATCCTCGCATTGCACCAGATAATATCTGCGCCGCGCTTCCAAATTTCCGCTTCACCTTCTGCAAGTAAAGCCGTGCCAAGACCCTTCAAGCGCATCCGGCGTTCTGTCGCCACACCGCGAATCCGGTACTGAGCGGGATTCATAATAACAGTCGATTTTTCTGGATAAAAACTGGCAATCCCAAGTAAAACATCCTTTTCAAAAGCGCCTAAATGAAAAGTACCCTCCATATCATCATTAGGGTAAATTGCGTTTTCTTCAGGCTGTTCTGGGCGAAGAACCCGGTGCCTAATATCTTGCGTGTCTTTTGCTTTGATTTGCTTGATTTCCACGGCGCCCACCTCCACGTTATTTCTTTCTATTATAACCAATCTTTCTAAAATATCTATTCAAAAGTTAATTTTGTTTCATAGGAATAACCACGAACCAGCTCTTGATTAATCCAAGCCACCGTTTCTTGTAAAAGGTAATTTTCATTTTCTAGAGGAGTTTCCCAGTTTTGCGGCGTGACAAAAGCTTGCCGCTCGCTTGATAACAAACGGCGTTCACCAGGCGTGCCAATAGAATGATCTAACTCAATGAAAAGATAAGTCTGCCTGTCTAAAATACAATAACCAGGAAACTGCTGATAGCTTTTCGAAAGACCAAGGTGACTCACGGTTTCCTGCACTTCTTGATGAAAAGCTGGGTCGTTTAAAATATCCGCATGAACAGGCGTTAGAAGTGGCTCTGTAAGCAAAAGTCGGGCAGTTGTTAGAGGTTTTGTCGAGTTAGTTTCTCGTTTTAACAAACCTTGATAACGGTCAATAAGCCATTTTTTACGGGCAATGCGAGCTTCTTCATCCATTAATTTTTGTTGGTATTTTATAAGCAAATCGGGCAAGCTTTCCGATGTGTTTTTGTCGAGGTATTGTTTCAGTTCTTGCAAGGAAAACCCCATATACTGCAACGCTTGAATGAGGTTGAGTTGTTCTTCTTGAGCCGTTTTGTAATAGCGATACCCAGAAGTCGGATCGGTAAAAGCAGGGACCAAAAGCCCAATTTTATCATAATAGCGCAATCGTTGGATGGAGAGTTGGCTTTTCTTTGCCATTTCCCCAATGGAAAAAAGCGGTTCCACATTTATCACCCTTTCGTCTTGACTCTATAGTTACTATACACTTTATCATAAAGGTAATTCAAAGCGAGAGGTGAAAAAAATGAAAATTATTGTGGAAAAAGATTACGAAAATATGAGTAAAACAACGATGCAACTGCTTTTAGGGAAAATGTATCAAGACAAGTTGGTTCATTTAGCCATCACAGCAGGCTCCACACCGAAGCGAATGTACGAACTGATGGTGGAAGAAATGAAAGAAAAAGCACCACTGACAAATGTAAGCTATTATAATTTTGACGAAATTCCAATTGGAGACGAAAAATACGGCGTGACAATTGCCAATTTAAAAGCGATGTACTTTGATCCGGCGGGAATTCCAGAAGAACAAATTCACATGCTAGATACGAAAAACTATACAGACCATGAAGCGCATTTGAAAGCAGTTGGCGGTTTGGACGCGATTTTAATCGGGATTGGTGAAGATGGTCACTTCTGCGGGAACTTACCTGGCGTAACCAAATTCGGCGATGAAACCCGACTTGTTTCCGTTCAATCACGCCCAGATATGTTCGATATTTTGCTCGGAGAAGTTGGCGGCGATGCAGAAAAAGTCCCCGAATACTATGTAACAATGGGACCAAAAAGCGTCATGCACGCAAAAGAAGTCATCCTATTCGCAAACGGTAAGAAAAAAGCAGCGATTATCAAAAAAGCCCTACAAGGCCCAGTGACAGAAAACATTCCAAGCTCGATTTTCCAGTTACACCCTAATTTTACAGTGGTGCTGGACGAGGAAGCGGCGAGTGAGTTGAATATTTAAAAGAAAACCCAACCTTCTATTAGGAAGGCTGGGTTTTTGATTATCCATGCACACTAGCAAACTCCGCATCACGCAACTCAACGCGGCGAATTTTACCAGAATCAGTTTTCGGTAACGCCTCAACAAACTCAATCCGGCGCGGATATTTATACGGAGCAGTTTGTTCTTTCGTAAATGTTTGTAATTCGTGCACAAGATCTTCCGTGCCCTCGTAACCATCTTTTAAGACGATGAATGCTTTTACGACCGTACCGCGGATTTCATCAGGACTTGCGACAACAGCGACTTCTTTTACGGCTGGGTGATGTGTGAGCGCGTCCTCGACTTCGAACGGGCCAATCGTGTAGCCAGAGCTGATAATAATATCGTCATTCCGGCCTTGGAACCAGTAATAATTATCTTCATCGCGGATAGCGCGGTCACCAGAAACAAAGTAATCGCCACGAATCGCTTTTTGCAAACGTTCTGGTTCTTTATAGTACTCCTTGAAAAGTGCTGGGAAATCTCTACGCATCGCGATATCACCAATTTCACCGACACCAACTGGATTTCCGTCAGCATCAATAATCGCCATGTATTCAGGCATAATTGGTTTGCCCATTGAACCAGGGCGAATCGGCGTATCAACAAGTGTTCCAATCAACAGCGTGCTTTCCGTTTGGCCGTAGCCGTCGCGAACTTTAATATCAAAATTATCTTGGAAAACTTGAATAACTTCGCGGTTTAGAGGTTCTCCTGCTGATACGGCGCTACGAAGGGAACTTAAATCATGTTCGCGCAAATTATTAACCTTTGCCATTAAGCGATATTCTGTCGGCGTACAGCAGAGCACGTTGATTTTTTCTTCTTCCAGTAAATGAAGTTGTTTTTCTGGAATGAAACGACCGTTGTAAATGAATCCAGTGGCACCTTTTCCGAGTACAGAAAGGAAAGGAGACCAAACCCATTTTTGCCAACCAGGACCAGCTGTGGCCCAAACGATATCGTCTTCGTGAATATCGAGCCAATGATCAGCAGCGATACGAATATGCGCGTAACCCCAGCCGTGAATATGTACAACGCCTTTAGGATTACCTGTTGTTCCACTCGTGAATGCAAGCAGACAAGCATCATCGCGCGAAGTTTCCACGCGTTCAAATTCGGTTGAAGCGGCTTCCATTAATGTTTCGTAGTGATCCCAGCCGGATAATTTCTCCCCAACAATAATTTTTTTCGAAACAGAAGGGATGCTTTCAATTTTATCAAATTCAGCAGTCATTCCATTGTAAGAAACGATTGCTTTTACGTTTGCGTGGTGGATGCGGTATTCTAAATCGTGCGCTTTAAGTAGCTCGGATGCCGGGATGATAATGGCACCAGCTTTCCATAAGCCCATGTAAATTGCGTAAGTTTCGAGTAATCTAGGTGTCATGACGATAACGTGGTCACCTTTTTTTATGCCTGCGTCTTTGACAACATTGGCAAATTTGTTCGCTTGTTCAAGCAGGTGGCGGTAACTCCAAGTTTTTGTTTCGTTATGCTCATTTTTCCAAATTAAAGCAGTTTTTTCAGAACTGAATTTAGCAATCTCGTCGGTAATATTATAAAGTTCTGGAGCGATTAAATTTTCTGAATTCATAATGACTCTCCTTTATAAGTAGATTGTATATTTTGATAATTTTGTTTTAGTACCTAGTATTAATATATGGTAATATAAATAGTCTGTGAAAGCAACTAAAGTGTTCCTGTGAAAGTTTGAGCAGATTATTGCTACATCCAATCCAAGCTATGCTAAAATAACAATGAGTGACTTTTTAGAAATGAGGTGCATAGATGGAACGAGCTTTCTTTATGCAACAAGCGCTTGAAGAAGCCGAGAAAGCACGAGAAATTGGGGAAGTTCCAATTGGTGCAGTCGTTGTTTTAGATGGAGAAATTATTGGGCGGGCGCATAATTTGCGTGAAACGAGCCAAAACGCAGTGACCCATGCGGAGTTGCTTGCGATTCAAGATGCGTGTAAACATCAGAATTCATGGCGACTTAGCGGTGCAGAACTGTATGTCACGCTAGAACCATGTCCGATGTGTAGCGGTGCTATTTTACTTTCGCGGATTGAAAAAGTTTATTACGGAGCCAAAGATCCAAAAGCGGGAACAGCGGGATCGTTAATGAATTTACTCCAAGATGACCGATTTAATCATACGTGTGAAGTAGAAGCAGGATTAATGGAAAAAGAAAGCAGCGAAATGTTAAAAAGTTTTTTCCAAGATCTACGAAAACGGAATAAATTGAATAGGTCTTAATACTCATTATGAGAAATTGTACTTTTACATCCATTATTGTGAAATAAAAAGCAATAAGCCTTACCAACATTTACAGCCAGATAATAATTGCGAAATTTATCACAATCTAACTAAAACAAAATAACATCGAAAGTACTAAATAAATTTGTCGTAAAATAGGATAAAATATACTCCATATAGAACTCATTATAAAGTAAAAATCTTTCTTAACTGGTTCCTAAATCTGTGGAAAACAAGGATTACATATTATTTTATCATGCTTTGTGAATTACAGAGCAACTGAACACGTCACTTTGGGCGGTTTTTCACAAGGTTTTTAAGAGAGAAGCACAAATCAGGGAACGAAGCAGTAATTTTTAGCACAAAAAGGAGGAGAAAAGGGTGGATAAACTATTTTTAGCCCGTTTTCAATTCGCATCAACAACGATTTTCCATTTCTTATTTGTACCACTTTCAATTGGACTTGTATTTATGGTTGCTCTTATGGAAACGTTGTATGTCGTGAAGGGGAAAGAAATTTACAAAAAAATGTCGAAGTTTTGGGGTCACATATTCCTCATTAACTTCGCGGTCGGTGTCGTAACCGGTATTATTCAAGAATTCCAGTTTGGGATGAACTGGTCGGATTACTCTAGATTTGTTGGGGACGTATTCGGAGCACCACTTGCAATCGAAGCGTTACTTGCATTCTTTATGGAATCTACGTTTATCGGACTTTGGATTTTTGGTTGGGACAAACTTAGCAAAAAGCTTCATTTAGCATGTATTTGGCTTGTTTCAATCGGAACAATTATGTCTAGTTTCTGGATTTTAGCAGCGAACTCATTTATGCAACATCCGGTTGGTTTTGAATTTAAGAACGGCCGCGCGGAAATGAATGACTTCTTGCAACTTATTACTAATGGACAACTACTTGTGGAGTTCCCGCACGTTATATTCGGGGCATTTGCCACTGGGGCCTTTTTCATTGCCGGTGTCAGTGCGTATAAGATGCTCAAAAAACAAGATGTCGCCTTCTTTAAACGATCATTCCAAATTGCTATGGTCATGGCGGTAATCGGTGGCTTTGGTGTGGCTTTCAGTGGTCACTCGCAAGCACAATACTTGGTTAAAACACAACCAATGAAAATGGCAGCAACGGAAGGGATATGGGAAGATACAGCTGACCCAGCTCCGTGGACGATGATTGCCAAGA
Organism: Listeria monocytogenes; assembly: GCF_041765605.1. Lineage (GTDB taxonomy): Bacteria > Bacillota > Bacilli > Lactobacillales > Listeriaceae > Listeria > Listeria monocytogenes_D. The sequence goes on along the minus strand of NZ_CP168900.1, from coordinate 2,819,294 downwards.
TCAACCCAGAAGAGAAGAAAAACGAATGGGAAGTCAATGTCCCGTACGCGCTAAGTTTCTTATCTTACGGAACATTAACTGGTAGCGTGGAAGGTATGAACACGCTGCAAAAACAATATGAAGAAAAATATGGTGAAGGTGACTACATCCCACCAGTTAAAACAGCATTTTGGAGCTTCCGTATCATGGTTGGCGCTGGTATGTTAATGATTTTATTCGCATTAATTGGTATCGTGCTTGCTTGGAAGAAAAAACTCGTTAATGCAAAATGGTATTTACGTTTCATGATTCCAATGATTGGCTTCCCGTTCCTGGCGAACTCCATGGGTTGGATTATGACAGAAATAGGGCGACAACCATGGGTAGTTTTCGGTTACATGAAAACTGCTGATGCCGTATCGCCAAACGTTTCATCAGGACAAATTTTGTTCTCGATAATTGCGTTCTCGACAATTTATACGATTTTAGCCATTCTGTTGGTTTACTTGTTTATACGTGAAATTAAAAAAGGACCAGACGGACACAAACCAGAAAAAGCAGAGATTTCCGTAGATCCGTTTGATAAGGGGGATGAAAGCTTTGTCACTAAATGAGTTATGGTTTTTATTAATCGCCATCTTGTTCATTGGATTCTTCTTCCTTGAAGGTTTTGACTTTGGTGTTGGGATGTCTACACGATTTATGGCTAGAAATGCACTGGAACGCCGCGTGCTCGTTAATACGATTGGACCGTTCTGGGATGCAAATGAAGTTTGGTTACTAACTGCAGGGGGCGCGATTTTCGCCGCTTTCCCTAACTGGTATGCAACCATGTTTAGTGGTTATTATATTCCGCTAGTCTTCTTATTACTTGCGCTAATTGGCCGTGGTGTTTCTTTTGAATTCCGTGGTCAAAAAGATTCACCGCTTTGGATAAAAACATGGGATTGGGTTATTTTCTTCGGTAGTATTTTACCGCCATTCCTATTTGGTGTATTATTTGCTAGCTTGATTCAAGGTATGCCGATTAACAGTGATATGGACATGTACGCTGGATTCTTTGATTACATTACCGTATTCTCCGTATGGGGTGGCGTGACGATTACGCTTATGTGCCTACTTCACGGATTACTATTTATTACTTTACGTACAGAAGAAGATATTCAAGATCGTGCTCGTCGTATGGCGAAACGTGTTTGGTTTATTACTGTACCAGCATTATTAATCTTTGTTGTACTTGCTTACTTCAATACAGATATGTTCCAAGTTAGACCAGTACTTGTACCACTAATGATTGGAATTGTTGTCGTAATGTACTTGTTATCTGCTCTTTTCATCTGGAAAGATCGCGATATTTTGGCATTTACATTCGGCGGACTTGGAATTGTTTTCACGATTGGTACGATTTTCGTGTCACTATTCCCACGTGTAATGATCAGTTCTATCAACAGTGCGTTTGATTTAACTATAGAAAATGCAGCTTCCGGACAATATTCGCTTAGTGTGATGACGATAGTTGCCGTTACGCTACTGCCGTTTGTTCTTGGTTACCAAATTTGGAGCTACTATGTTTTCCGTAAGCGCGTTTCTAGTAAGGAGAAAATGACGTATTAATGGGAAAAGATTTAAGGAACTACAAAGGAATTAAAAAAATAATGGCGATTCTCGCAGTTTTCACGCTAGTTCAAGGTGCTGCGATTATCGTGATGGCGATAACTTTGGCTCGTGCAATTACTGACTTATTTCACGAGCATCCATTTCAATCAGTCACAATACAAATAGGTCTCTTCGCGGGGGCCTATTTCTTGCGTCACTTTTTGAACGTATGGAAAAAACAAATCGTTTACCGTTACGCTGCAAAACTTGCGAAAACGATGCGGGAAGAGTTGCTTGATAGTTTATTCGCGCTTGGACCGCGTTTTGCTCGTGCGGAAGGTACTGGGAAAGTGGTCACAATGGTTATGGAAGGTGTGGCGGATTTCCGAAATTATTTGGAACTGTTTTTACCTAAAATGATGAATATGGCAATTATTCCAGCAATGATTTGGGTGTATATTGCTTTTCAGGACTGGACTTCTGCTTTTATTTTGATGATTACTTTGCCGATTTTAATTGTATTTATGATTATTCTAGGATTAGCTGCAAAAAAACAAGCAGATTCTCAATTTGAAACGTATCGCGTGCTCTCTAACCACTTTGTAGATTCGTTGAAGGGTCTAGAAACGTTGCGGTATTTGGGGCTTAGTCACGACCATGAAGGGAAAATTGCTTCGGTTAGTTCGCGTTATCGTAAAGCTACGATGAAAACGTTGCGTGTGGCATTTATGTCGTCATTCGCGCTAGATTTCTTTACGATGCTATCGATTGCGCTCGTTGCGCTGTTCCTAGGTCTTGGTCTCATTGACGGTAATATGAATTTGCCAATCGCGCTTAGTGTCCTAATCCTTGCGCCAGAATACTTTTTACCAGTTCGTGAAGTTGGCTCGGATTATCATGCCACACTTGATGGTCAAGAGGCGGGTCGCGTTATTCAAGGAATTATTGACCAAGCCAAAGCAGAAAAACCGGAAACGAATGCACTACCTTTAACAACTTTTGCTGAAAATACGGAATTCTCGTTTGAAAATATTACCGTGAAACATGGCGCAGATGATGCAGATTCGCTTCATGAAGCCAATTTTACGGTAAAAGGATTTGAAAAAATTGGGATTATTGGTGCGACGGGTGCTGGGAAATCCACCTTGATTGACGTTTTGAGTGGCTTTTTGCCCCCGACTTCTGGAGATTTTCGTTGGAATGGGGAAAGTGGTGTTTCGCTTGCTTCGAGTGATTGGCAAACCCAAGTCACTTATATTCCGCAACATCCATACCTTTTCCACGATACAATTGCTGGAAATATTCGCTTTTATCATCCTAACTCTACAGACGAGGAAATGAAAAAAGCAGCAGAATCTGCCGGTTTAAATAAGCTTGTAGCGGGACTGGAAGATGGTTATGAAACGCTTGTCGGAGAAGCTGGGCGGATGCTTAGTGGCGGACAAGAACAACGTGTCGCACTGGCTCGTGCATTTTTAACGGATCGTCCAATTGTGTTAATGGATGAACCAACAGCGCACTTAGATATTGAAACGGAATATGAGTTAAAAAAACCAATGCTAGATTTATTTGAAAATCGATTAGTCTTTTTCGCGACGCATCGCTTGCACTGGATGCTCGAAATGGACCGAATTATCGTTTTAGATCACGGGGCTGTGGTCGAAACTGGAACACACGAAGAACTACTTTCGCGTAAAGGTTTCTATTACAATTTAGTCAAAGCCCAATTGGAGGAAGTATGATGCGGAAAAGTAGCTGGATTATCCCATATATTAAAGAAAACCGCGGCTTGTTTTTACTTGTCATCTTCCTTGGAACACTAACTTTTGCATCTGCTGGAGCACTTATGTTTACGTCTGGACATTTAATTTCGAAATCATCCTTGATGCCGGAATCCATCATGGCGGTTTATATTTCGACAGTTGGTGTTCGTGCATTTGGTATTATGCGCTCCGTGTCACGCTATGTGGAACGCCTTTCGAGCCATTCGCTTGTACTTCGAATTCTAGAAAAGATGCGTGTTCGCTTGTATCGTTTACTTGAACCGCAAGCTTTATTACTAAAATCACGTTATAAAACTGGCGATATTCTGGGCCTCCTCGCTGGTGACATTGAGCATTTGCAAAATTTCTATTTAACTACAATGCTACCGGCAATTGTTAGCCTCGTGCTTTACGCGGGAGTCGTTATCGCGCTTGGAGCATTCTCGATTCCATTTGCTGCACTCTTCGTGCTCTTGATAGGTTTACTTGTGCTCGTTCTTCCGTGGGTATCACTTTTATATGCTCGTGGAAAGAATGCTTATTTAAAACAAGGGCGCAATAGTCTATATCAAAAATTTACCGATGCAGTGTTTGGTATTAGTGATTGGAAATTCAGTGGACGTGAAAAAACATTTATTTCTAACTACGAAAAAGACGAGGCAGACATGCTTCGAACAGAAAATAAACAGTTTCATTTTGTTAATTGGCGCGATTTCTTTAGTCAGTTAGTTGTTGGCTTTATGGTTATTGTGATGGTTTATTGGAGTACAGCAGAGTCACGTGACGGAGCCTTTTCCGGAACGATGATTGCCGCTTTTGTTTTGGCAATTATGGCGCTAGCAGAAGCGTTTGTACCAGTTTCAAGTGCTATTAGCGACAAATCGTTATACCAAGACTCGCTTGCTCGTTTAGACAAAATTGAAGACCCGACGCTACCGACTTTTGAAGAAGAAATGAACGAAATGGAACGGATTAACACAGGAAATGTGATTTTAAAGGCAGAAAACTTAACTTTCGCATACGATAAAAAGTCCCCAGAAATCTTAAACGGTTTTAATTTCACACTGAAGCAAGGCGAAAAAGTGGCGATTATCGGACGAAGCGGGACAGGGAAATCAACTTTTCTGAAATTAGTGCAAGGCGCTCTGCTTCCAACCGCTGGCAAGGTGACTATGAACGGCGTGGAAGTAGAAAATTTGCGACCACAAATTCCTGAATTAACCTCCATGCTAAATCAGAAAGCGCACCTTTTCAGTACGACCGTCTTAAACAACATCCGTCTAGGAAATCAAGATGCATCGGACGAAGAAGTATACGAAGCTGCGAAAAAAGTTCAGTTGCACGATTTTATAATGAGCATGCCAGATGGCTACCATACACAAATGAGTGAGATGGGTGAACGTTTTTCCGGTGGTGAGCGCGGTCGTATCGCTCTCGCTCGGATTCTACTACAAAATACACCAATCGTTATTTTAGACGAACCAACAGTTGGTCTGGACCCAATTACAGAACGCGATTTACTAGCGACTATTTTTGAAACGTTAGCAGATAAGTCACTTATTTGGGTAACGCATCATTTAGTTGGGGCAGAAAAAATGGACCGTGTCTTGTTCTTAGAAGAAGGTAAGACATTAATGGAAGGGCCGCATGCCGAACTAATGGCAGAAGAACCTCGTTATAAACGTCTATATCAACTAGATCGTCCAATCGAATTATAAATTTAAGGCTTGCTAAGAAGATACATAGCAAGCCTTTTTTGTAGCGTAGTTTTAATATTTGTAACAAAATTGTAATTTAAAATTGACTTTCACCACATTTCTGCTTATGATTAAACTAAGTAAAGTGAAAGGGGAATTTATTATGAAAAAATTCCACGGGTTGGTACTCACCGCAGTATTGACTAGTCTAATTATCCCATTTTCATTGGCAGCAAGCGCTGAAACAAATGAAAATGGTAACAACGCAACCCCTACAGAAGAAAAAACAACAGACACTACTAAAAATATAATGACAGAAAAAAAGACAGAACCAGCAGAACCGACAAAAGACACCACCGTAACACCACCGCAAAAAAGCAAAGTACAAACAACGATAGATATTACGGACTCACAAGAAGTCTACTCCTACGAACAAAATAGCAAAATTAACCTCAAAGATTTCACTGAAACATTAACCAAATATACCGACACAAAACTCACCAATTATCGCTTAGCAGCCAATTCTAAACTAAGTACTGCACAAACAGGCATCCAAGAAGTCACGCTACTTGGAGAAAATGAAGACGGAAAAACAACCGCAGTTAAACTCAATTATTTAGTCAAAGAAAAAACAGCCCAACTAACTATTACAGATATGAATTTTGATTTAGAAACAAAAATTTTCACAGGTAAAACAAAACCATTTGCCAGTGTATATATGAGTTCCCCTGTAGATGAAAACTTTGGAGAAGGAACAACAACTGCGGACAAAGATGGTCATTTTTATGCAGAATGGGCGACAACACCAAAACAAATTACGGCATATGCTTTTGATGAAGACGGTAATTTTAGTGAAGAAGTAACCTATCAAGTTCCAGCGAAAAAACAAAATGAAGCAGTCGTAACAGCTCCTGAAAAAATAAAGAAAATCGAAACAAAGAACGCAGTCAAAAGTGCAACCGCAAAACCTACAGATGTTGCAAAAGTTACAAAAGATGACAAAACCGATTTGCCAAGCACAGGTGACAAAGGTGCAGAATGGATTTTCGTTGTAGCGGGTGTTATAGTTATTCTTGTAGCAGTGTTATTACTTAGGAAACGAAAAAAATAAGCTAATTGCTATAGGGAATAACTCAAAAAGAAGGAGCGAATAATGAAGAAGTTATTAAGCGGTTTAATTATTGTTTTAATGGTTAGCCTACTTGGTCACTCCTTTAACGCCGAAGCAGCATCCTACGAAAAAATCATTTATGACAAAGCAGTTAACCTAAAAGGGGTAGTAAATCAGTCAAAACGAAATGATGGTATTCATAGCAAAATGTACAAAACGAGTAGCAGTGTTAAGTATCTCGGTTCAGCTAAGAAATACGACAAGAAGACATTGATTATTACACGCGAAGGAAAAACAGCAAGAGCTAAATGGTATTATTGCAAGCTAGGGAATACTACAATCGGTTGGATTGACTCACGAGCCTTTACAAATATTGGCAAACCAACAATTGCGGACACCGTTCCAGCACTTTGGAACAGTAAAAAAGCAATCATCACCACAAAACCAAAAAGCACCACAGCAACAACGTATTTTTTCCAAAAAAATAGTGCAGGAAATTGGTATGAAGTTCGTCATTTTACCAGTCACATTGGCAAATGGGGATTTGATCCAAAATTCTCTGAAAAAAGTTCTGGCACTCCAGTTGGTGTTTACCGCACAGGAATTGCTTTTGGACAAAAGGGGAATCCTGGTACAAAGCTGACATTCAGAGCAATCACTAATCGAAGTTATTGGATTTCTAACTCTAACGACAAATCCTATAACACTTGGCAAGAACGCAATTCCTCCAGTTCTGCAGATGAAAAAATGAAGATTCCGCAGTACACATACGGAATGGAAGTGAAATACAACGCTAATCGTGTGAAAGGAAAAGGATCGGCTGTGTTTTATCATGTTGATTCACCGAAATACAATTACACATTAGGTTGCGTCGCTCAAAGTGAAGCCAATACAAAAGAAGTGCTTAAATTCGCGGACAAAAACACGCTTATTGTGCTAGGCGAAGAAAGCCGAATAAAAACTTTTTACGGTATCAACTAAGCTAGAGAATTTCTCTAGCTTTTTTTGTTTGACGAAAAAAGCTAAGTAGCCCAGCCCCAAAATTTTCTTCATTTGACGTATAATAAAAAGAAACGAAAACGCGGGGTGAGTTGTTTGACGAGCAAATCATACATAATGGGCGTAGATATCGGAACTTCGAGCACGAAGGCAGTACTTTTTGATCAACGAGGAGAAGTGATTTTCCGGCAGGCGACGCATTATGAACTAATAACCGATGAAACTGGGAAAGCAGAAGAGAGTCCCACGGAAATTTTTGAGGCTGTTTTATCATCTATTCAAGCTGTAATGAAAAACGTAAATAAAGAAGAATTAGCAGGAATCTCATTTAGTTCTGCGATGCATAGTTTAATTATGGTTGGAAGTAGCGGAGAGCTTTTGACCGAATGTATCACTTGGGCGGACGGACGAAGCAGTGAGACGCTCGAAAAAGTAAAAAGGGATAATTACTTGTTTCAACTCTATGAAGCCACAGGGACGCCAATACACCCTATGAGCCCTTTTGCCAAAATCTGTTGGTTAAAAGAGGAAGCACCAGCATTATTTAAACGCGCAGAGAAGTTTGTTGATATCAAATCGTATATTTTGTATCGCTTGTTTGATGTTTGGGTGATGGATGAATCGTTAGCCTCAGGAACAGGGTTATACAATATTATGGAGCACGACTGGGAATTTGAAGCAATGGAAATTGTCAAATTGACTCCTGATTTTTTGCCAAAAGTTGTACCAGAAACATATCAATTAACTGGCGTGAAAAAAGAATATGCTGAATTAATGGGAATCCCAGAAAATTTACCATTCATTGTAGGGGGGAGTGACGGGGCGCTAGCTAATATTGGTATTCAAGCGACCGGCCAAAATGACGTTACGATTACAGTAGGCACAAGTGGTGCAGTTCGCAAACTTACCAATCAATTCCAAATAGATTCTCGTGGTCGAACATTTTGCTACGGAGCTGGTGATGGCTACTTTATCGCAGGTGGCGCAGTGAACAATGGTGGAAAAGTAGTCGAATGGGGTCTGCAACAATTTGGTTCTGAAGAGGAAATTAAGGGGCGAGACTTCGCAAGCTTTATTGCAAAAATGGAGGAAGTTCCTCCAGGTGCTGCGGGTCTTTTATTCCAGCCATATTTACTAGGTGAGCGCGCACCATTTTGGACTAATGATATTCGCGGAGGTTTTGTTGGGCTGACGATTAATCATACAAAAGCCCATTTTATTCGAGCGATTTTGGAAGGTGTTGCTTTTAATCTTGCAGAAGTTTATGAGGCAGTTTCAGCTCCAGATGACATTATTTACGTCACAGGTGGGATTTCTGCGCATGATGGTTGGTGTAGACTTCTAGCGGATATTTTGAACCGTGAGATACGTGTTCCGCATACGATAGAAGGCTCAAGTTTAGGAGCAGCAATTATTGGTATGCGCTCACTCGGGATTTTGAAAGATTTGAATCTAAAACATACGCTGCCTATTAAAGCGGTATATCATCCAAGTGAGAACGTCCTTAAATACGCGGAATTACGTCTGATTTTTAAACAAGTAACCACACAGTTAATGTCGAGCTACAGCCAATTAAATAGTTGGCAAAAGAAGTTTGATATTAACAGCTAAATTTTGGATTTCATGATATAATCACTAAAAGAAAAGTGATGACGAGGGGGAGAAAACCATGAATAAAAAAATAGTATGGATAGCTTTAACATTAGTAGGTATTTGTGTAGTTGGTACGATTATCGCAGCAATCATGAGTGTTTACTTACGTTAAAAAATATTTCCTTGTTCCCGCTTGCACTTTTTACACGAAAAAGGTACACTAGTAATTGAGCTCTTTTCAGAGTTTGCGCTAAATAATTTTTATTTGGCATTTAATTATTGGTAGCAAATTTGTCGTGCTAGACGGGGAGGTAGCGGCGCCCTGTAACCCGCAATCCGCTCTAGCGGGGTTGAATTCCTCATTTGAGGCATCGTAATTGTTTGGTCTGCCCTTGACAAGTGGTGTTGAAGGTTGGGTCTTGCGCAATGGGAACCTGTGAACCATGTCAGGTCCGGAAGGAAGCAGCATTAAGCAGTGCTTCTCATGTGCCGCGAGGTCGCCTGGCCCGAGCTAACTATCAGGGTAACGCAGATGATTGCATGTCGATGTGAGGTGCGCGACACTAATTTTAAATATATAAAAGACTATTTTGCTTAGCGCAGAGTAGTCTTTTTTCTACAAATCAGCCCCATCCTCAGAAAAATAATGTATAATGATCCAGAAACTGGTACAATATAAAATAGTAAAGCAATTCATGACAAAGGATGAAAATAATGCAACAACTAAAATCAAAAAAGAAATGGCTGCCAGCTTTAATCATCGCAGTTTTTATAGGAATTATTGTAATCTTAGCAATTATGTTTGGCTTTTTTCAACGCCAAGAAGTGTTTGACAAGTATGAAGTAGCTTACGAAATAGACGGCAAATTATATGAGGTCTTCCCAATTAGTGCGACAGATATTGGTGTAGATAAAAAATCCAAAGATAAAAATCTCTATTTCCGCGTGAATAGTTACTACAATATTGATTACTTATTCCGACTAGCTTATAAACAATATGAAATTAATGAACCATCTACCAATAAATATTATTCAGGTCTAATTGATTATAGCGTCGCAGATAATGCCTACGTTACCCAAAAAGACGTCTATATAACAAATAATGAATCCTATGCAACCTATGATTTTTTCGACAAAAATGGAAAGAAAATCTATTCCTACAATCCAGAAGAAACATCCAATGATGACTACATCGTGCGCATTAAGCCGACAATTCTACAAGGATACAAAAAAAGTGATATCGGTAGCTACGACGACTATCTAGATATTACAGCATTACTTAAAGATAAATTAGGCATGGACGTAAATGTCCGTGTGGATGAGGATAAAGAAATGGTCATCTTCTCTATTAAATAAAAAAGAGCATCCCAAGTGGATGCTCTTTTCTTCTATTAATTGTCGTCTACCTTCTTTTCAGTGTCTTGTTTCTTTTGTTCTTCAACGGTAGCGGGTTCTTTTATATCATCGGGAAACACAATCGAAAAATGTTCTTTTTTGACTACTTTACTATTTTTTGATTCTTCCGGCATATCTCTTTTGACTGCCATAATTATCACCTCGACTCATTGGTATTACTTAGCTTATGCTCATTATAACACAGAAAGGAAAACAGATAAATTAGTAAAACTGTGTAATGTTAACGCTTACTTACACAGTTTTTTTCTGTATGTGTGTAATCCGATTTCAAAGGTAAGAAAGACAACGTTTTCAAGAGATTAACGTATATTTTTTCCGAATTTAGTACTTGGCACGGAAATTGCAATAGATTAAAGTGAATCTAAATGTAAGCCTTATCATGAAGCAGAGAGGAGGACTCCCAAAATTTCACGAGGTCATGCAAAGATTCCATCTGGTTTGTTTTTAGTAATGGGGATTACTAGGACAAAGTAAACAGATATAGCTGATAAACTTAAAGGGAGTTTATACATAGAAATTATATTTTGTTTAAAAGATGAGTGTTAAATAAAAAGGTTTACGGGAGGATAAAATATGAATGGATTAACAGCATTTTTGGAAAAGTATTTTGTGCCAGTAGCAGCGAAAATTGGTTCACAAAAACATCTAGTTGCATTACGTGATGCTTTTATTTCAACAATGCCAATCACTATGGCTGGGTCAATTGCAGTACTTTTAAATGCGTTTTTTAGGGATTTTCCAACTGACTGGGGATGGACAGGATTTGTGGAAGCGATGCAACCACTTATCGATATTAATGGATATGTATACAATGGGACGTTAGCAATTGTTTCAATTATTTTTGCCTTTTCACTAGGGTATAATTTATCAAAAGCATATGAAGTGGATCGATTAGCTGGGGGGCTAGTTTCTCTTGCTGCTTTTGTTATGAACTTAACTGTTACTGTTAGCTTAGATGCAGTAAAAGCTGCGATTGCGGCTTCTAATGCAAATTTCGATGTAGCTACTTTACCAAAAGAATTTGCTGGAATTTACGGATTCTTTAGCCTAAGCCAAGTAAATGGTACCGGCTTGTTTACCGCAATGATTTTCGGTTTTATATCAACTATTATTTATGCGAAATTAATGCGCAGAAATATTATTATCAAAATGCCAGATTCTGTTCCACCGGCTGTAAGTAAAGCTTTCGCGGCGATCATTCCTGCGTTAGTTGCACTTTATGTTGTTGGTATTATTGACTGGGCATTCTTCAAAATCACAAATATGGACGTTATTACTTGGATTTCCAAAACAATTCAAGAACCGCTATTATCACTATCGCAAGGTTACGGAGCTGTTTTACTAGTTACTTTCTTAGTACAACTACTATGGTTCTTCGGGATTCATGGTCCGAACGTACTTGCTCCGGTTCTAGAATCACTTTGGGGTACAGCACAACTACAAAACATTAGTGCGGCACAAGACGGCGCTAAATTACCATTCGAATGGGTACGTGGTTCTTTCGATGCGTATGTATGGATGGGTGGATCAGGCGGTACGCTTGTACTGATTATCGCGTTACTAATGTTCTCGAAACGAGCGGATGCACGAACAGTTGCGAAATTGTCTCTTGCACCAGGTATATTTAATATTAACGAACCAATCATGTTTGGTTTACCGATCGTATTAAATACAATTTACTTAATACCATTCCTTATCGCGCCAATGGTAATGGTAACAATCGCTTACTTTGCAACAACACTTGGTATTGTCGGCCCAGTTAAAATTGCAGTAGTTTGGGTAATGCCGCCACTTCTGAATTCCTTCTTAGCAACCGGGGGAGATTGGATGGCACCAGTAATTTCACTCATAAATATGGTCGTCGCGTTCTTGATTTGGGTACCATTTGTTATTACCGCAAATCGCGTTGGTGTACCAGAAGAAGAGATGAAAGCTTAGAAAATAATAAGTTTCTGGCTAGGTGCAGCTAAATTGTGCCTAGCCAGTATATCATGTAGGAATTCCTGCACCATTTTTATTCATTGCAAGAAGTGAAAGATAAAGTTAAACTATAGAAAAGGAGGTTTTTTTAAATGATTATTCTTAATTGTCCAATGAAACGCGATTATATTACAGAATTACTTGAAACACACGATAAAGACGGTGTAACTTTTAAAAAAATTGCTGAACAAGGTATGAAGCTTACTTTTGAAACAAATATTGAAGATGAAGAAAAGGCAGCAAAAATCGCCAAAGAAACAATAAAAGCAACTGAAATAGGCTCTGTACTCTATTTCCAAGTTAGTGTGGGTTGAAGATGAAAATTGTTAATGCACTATTTATTATTAGTATAGGTCTTATTATTATTATGTTTAGTCCTTCTTATGGAAAAGATGGGATGGCTAGTGTACCTCTTCTAGTTACAGGACTTGCGGTTGTTTTAATCGGCTGTGTTTTCATCGTGCTAAAAATCCGTAAAGATAAGAAAGAAAAGAATTAGAAGGAGTCGATTAAAAAGTGAATGTCACACAGAAATTATATATTTCTCAAAAAGAATGCTTTGATACACTAGTTAGCTCAGCAATCTATGATGTAAAAAATGCCACTGGTAAAACGCTTCAAGTACGCAAGTTAGAAGGATATAAATATCAACGTACGATGTCTAATGGCGCACTTGCTACAACAAAAATTGTTAAAGTGCAACCTAACGAACTTTATCAATTCGAAACGAGCAGCCGTGTGAACACTCATACGACGACGTATACGATAAAGTCAACAAGTGAGACAACTTGCGAAGTGACTTATAACGAATTAATTGAAACGGAAAAAACAATGAATAAAATGAATAATATTATTGTTGGTTTTATGTTTGGCTTCTTCCGTAAAAAACGTGTGAAAAACTTGCTGAAATCGATTGAGCTTTCGGTTATTAATGAGAGTAAGAAGAAGCAGGAGAAATTGGCTGCTAAAAGTGAACAGTAAGAGTTTGGAATCGGGCTTTTTCGGGGGTCTGGTTCTTTTTTTGGTTTTTGTTTTTGGATTTTTGGTGGTGGTGGTTTTTGAAGCTAGCCCGACTCAGGATGTTTTGAAAGTTCTATTAGGGATTAAATCATCGCTGCGCTCAGATTTATATTGAAGAACTAAATCAAAATAAAGTACATTTTGAAAGTTCTTCAACAATACGTTATAATAAAACTACTAAAATGGTTTTAGGTGAAGGAGAGTGGCAGATGGCGTATCAGGCTTTGTATCGGGTTTTTCGGCCGCAGTCGTTTCAGGATGTTGTTGGACAGGAACATGTGACGAAAACGCTTAAGAATGCCATTGTGCAAAATAAAACTTCGCACGCTTATTTATTTTCTGGGCCTCGGGGAACAGGGAAAACTAGTGCGGCGAAAATTTTTGCGAAGGCGATTAACTGTGAACACGGTCATGACGGGGAGCCTTGCAATGAATGTGAGATTTGTAAAGGTACGACGGACGGTTCTATACCAGATGTTCTTGAAATCGATGCTGCCAGTAATAACGGGGTTGAAGAAATTCGAGATATCCGGGAAAAAGTAAAATATGCGCCAACTGTGGCGAAATATAAAGTATATATTATCGATGAAGTGCATATGTTGTCGACGGGAGCGTTTAATGCGCTACTAAAAACGCTGGAAGAACCGCCGAAACATGTCATTTTTATTTTGGCAACAACAGAACCGCATAAGTTACCACTAACGATTATTTCGCGGGTACAACGGTTTGATTTTAAACGAATCACGACACAAGATATTATTGGTCGTTTGAAATTTATTTTGGAAGAAGAAAAAATCCCTTATGACGAAAAAGCGTTGATGATTGTTGCGCGTGCGGCTGAAGGCGGGATGCGTGATGCGCTTAGCTTGCTCGATCAAGTTATTTCCTACGGATCAGAAGAAGTTACCGTGGAAGACGCGCTCGAAATAACGGGTTCGGTTGCTCAAAATCTCCTTACAAAACTAGTAAGTGCAGCGTTTGACGGTGATGCGGCGGAAGCTATTTCAACGCTGACAGCACTGCTAGCAGAAGGAAAAGACCCAGTTCGTTTAGTGGAAGACTTACTCGTATTCTTTAGAGATGTGCTGCTGTATCAAAAAGCGCCGAATCTGGAAGAAACACTGGAACGAGCTTTGATTGATGATGATTTTGTTGCTTTGGCAAAACGAGCAGATTCACTTAAAGTGTATGAGTTCGTGAAAATTTTAAATACAGCGCAACAACAAATGCGTTTTTCTAATCACCCAGGTATTTATGTCGAAGTGGCGCTCGTGCAGTTAACGCAAGCCGGGCAATCAGCTGCAGGAGGTGGCGGAAATGCGCCGGTAGATGCAGCTTCTGGAAGTGATGTCTCTGACTTAAAACGTCAAATGGAGCAAATGCATCAAGAGATACAAACGCTGAAAAAACAAATTGCCAGTGGGGCCGGAGCAGCACCAGCCGATAAACCAACCCAAAATCGCGGCGGTTCTAAAAAAGCAATCAACAACGGCAAGCAATTTAAAGCGCCTATTGGTAAAATCAACCATGTGCTAGGTGAGGCTAAGAAAGAGAATTTACAGTTAATCCGTGGTTGTTGGGGCGAGTTATTAGCAATGTTGATGGCGTCTCAAGCAGCACTTTTAAATGACGCAGAACCTGTGGCTGCATCTCAGGACACTTTTGTGTTAAAATTTAAGCATGAGATTCACTGTCAAATGGCGATGGATAATCCGAACTTTGTTGAAACCATCACATCGAGTATTGCGCGACTGACTCAAGTAAATTATACTTTTATTGGTATCCCAGAAGATCAATGGGCTGACGTAAGAGAGAATTTCCTGCATAGTCATGGTAGCGACGGCGATGCGGAGGACGGCGCAAATCCAGAAGCTAAAAAACCAGCGGAAGATCCTTTTGTTGCAGAAGCCGCAAAACTCGTTGGTGAAGATTTGCTTGAAATTAAAGATTAAAAAACAATAGAAGAAAGAGGAGATTATTCATGCGTGGAATGGGAAATATGCAAGGTATGATGAAACAAATGCAAAAAATGCAAAAGGAAATGGCGAAAGCTCAAGCTGATTTAGAAGCTCAAGAGTTCACTGGAACAGCTGGTGGCGGAATGGTTACAGTAAAAGCTACTGGTAAACGCGTCATTACAGATGTTGTTATAAATGAGGAAGTAGTTGATCCAGAAGATATCGAAATGCTACAAGATTTAGTACTTGCAGCAACAAATGATGTATTAAAACAAATTGAAGATACAACTTCACAAACAATGGGTAAATTCACACAAGGATTAAATATTCCTGGAATGTAATATTGTTTGGTTTGAGACTCTTGGCTTATTTACAAGAGTCTCAACTATTTTTCAATAGAAAGTTCCACGTGAAACATTGTGTATTTTGAAGGTGAGAGGAAGACGAATTATGCATTATCCTGAGCCGATAACGAAATTAATAGATAGTTTTATGAAATTACCTGGAATTGGCCCGAAATCGGCAGCTCGACTAGCTTTTTATGTGTTAGATATGAAAGAAGACGATGTGCTAGATTTTGCAAAAGCACTTGTAGATGCAAAGCGAAACCTAAGTTTTTGCTCCGTTTGTGGTCACATTACAGATAAAGATCCATGTTATATTTGCGCTGATACGTCACGCGATCGAAGTGTTATCTGTGTAGTACAAGAATCCAAAGATGTCATTGCAATGGAAAAAATGCGTGATTTTCATGGCTTATACCATGTACTTCATGGAACAATTTCGCCAATGGATGGAATTGGACCAGAAGATATTAACATTCCTGATTTGCTGAAACGTTTGCAAGATGACACGATTGAGGAAGTTATTTTAGCAACCAACCCTAATGTTGAAGGGGAAGCCACGGCGATGTATATTTCGCGCTTATTAAAACCTTCAGGCATAAAAGTAACTAGAATAGCGCATGGCCTTCCAGTTGGCGGAGACTTGGAATACGCGGATGAAGTGACGCTCTCAAAAGCAATGGAAGGGCGAAGAGAAGTATAATCAGAGGTGATAAAATGGAATCCAGAAGCAATAAGTTTGGTCGGAAGAAAAACAAGAAGATTGGTAAACTACACAAATCCTATGATGCTTATCTGATGGAATTGATTGAAGTCACGCAAGAAAAGTGGCACAAACAAAAAGTTCTAATGCGTAAAAGCTTTGAATATGATCCTAATTTAGAATATGAGGAAAAGAAAGCAGAAGCTCGCTATTTTTACCTTTTCAAAGAAGCACGTACAAGACAATTAAAAAACAAATAAAAAAATCTACTAAGCCAAATTGGTTTAGTAGATTTTTATTTTAGGTTAAATTTCTGATCTTACATACATCACGTCTGGTGCGTGGCTCACACGTTCACCAGTATTTAAACGCTCGACTTGGCGCATATCTGCTTCTGACAATTCAAAATCATAAATAGCTGCATTTTCTCTAATTCTTGAAGGTGTTTCTGATTTTGGAATAATGGAGATATTATTTTGTAAATGCCAACGAAGGACGATTTGAGCAGGTGATTTTCCGTGTTTTTTCGCTAGGTCAATAAGGATTTGCTCTTGTAAAACCCCACCACGACCAAGTGGGCTCCAAGCTTGGTGAACGATATGTAACTCCTCTAAATAGCGGTGTAAAAGATGATTCGGGAAGTGTGGATGTGTTTCGAGTTGATCTACTACTGGAAGCACATTGGCACTTGTACGCAGGCGGTCCAGATGATGCGCTTCAAAGTTACTTACACCAATTGCGCGAACAAGTCCCTCGTCATATAATTTTTCCACAGCGCGCCAAGTGTCAAAAAAAGTATCTTGTTTTGGCCAATGGACTAAATATAAATCAATTTTGTCCAATTGTAGTTTTTTCTGCGATTTTTCAAAAGCTCGAAGCGTTTCATCGTAACCTTGTTCTGTATTCCACATTTTTGTTGTGACGAAAAATTCATCTCTTTTCAAGCCACTTGACGCAAAAAAGTCTCCAAGCTCTTTTTCATTATGGTAAAATGAAGCCGTATCAAACAAGCGATACCCGACATCCACCGCGGTTTCCAGCGCAGTACGCATACGCGCTTCATCCGTTAGCTTGTAGACCCCAAAACCATGTCTAGGCATTTCAATTCCATTGTTCAGTCTGTATGTATCCGAGAAAGAAAGTGTCATTTCATTTACCTCCTACTTTAGTTTATTAACTTAAGCATACCAGAAAATGGAGAATTTCTGTAGAATGAAGGGAAGAAATGGTGGGATTTTTTTTAAAAATATAAAAAAGGCTGAATCTCAGCCTTTTTTCTTAACTTGGGATTAAACTGTTTAGCACGTGCGCAATGCCGTCTTCATTATTGGATAAAGTAACAGAGCTTGCTGCGGCTTTTAATTCAGGGACGGCATTTTGCATAGCGATTCCTGTTCCTGCATATTCGACCATGGTAATATCATTATGCCCATCTCCGAATGCGATAACATTTTCAGCGTGAATGCCCATAGGTGTTAAAACGGTATCAAGGGCTTTGGCTTTATCAATGCCCTGAGCTGTGAATTCAAAGTAAAAATCAGCTGTGAAGACACAATTAAGTGTATCTTTGAAAGGTGCCATCATTGCTTGATAATTTTCTTGCATATAGGCTGGGTAGCCAGCTGTGAGAATTTTATTTAGACGATAATCTAAAAATGCGGCTAAATCATCTTTTTCACAGAGTTTGAAATTTCCACCGCGAGATTCGTACTGAACGATATTTATTACTTCGCCGCGGTAAGGTACGTAGCAGTCGTATACATCATTCGTGTACATATAATCCTCTTTATCAATCATTACTTTCACTTCAAATTGTTTCATGTGTTCTAAAACGGCTTTTCCTTCTTCAACAGTAAGTGCTTGGTTGAATAATTCTTCACTTGTCGCGCAATCAACTACTTTAGCGCCGTTGTATGAAACGAGCAAACCGTGATGTTTTTCCATTTCTAATTGTTCCGCATATGCGTGCATTCCTGTGGTTGGTCTACCAGATGCTAGAATAAGTTTAACACCATTCTCTTGCGCGGTGATGAGTGCTTTTTTTGTTTCTGGTGAGATTTTTTTGTCGTCGTTCAATAAAGTGCCATCAATATCTAAAATAATCGCTTGGGTTGTCATGTGAGTTTAGCTCCTTTTTTTCTTTATTGTATCACTAGAAATTAAGAAAAAGTCAGATGTGGCGCATATTGAGAGCTTTTTTTCAATTCGAAAGGAAAACGGCTATGTTTTTGAAAAATCATTCCAATTCGGTGTTCATTTTTTGGTAATTAGTCGTTTTGTATTGAATATTTTTTTCGTAATTTTGATTAAAATAAATGGAATAAAGCGTATCGAAAATGCTTAGTAAAGATTGGCGTGTTGAGAACGAAGAGACTTTGTTGTAATGGTTCTCAGCGGATGCCATGTAGATTTTGTGTGTGGCAAATTCGACTAAAGGATTGTCTTGCATAGATGTAATTAAAATAATATCGACATTGTTTTCGGACAAGATTTTGACGACCCTTTGTAGTGTCCGACTCCGACCGCCGTAAGAAACGACGATGGCAATATGGTTTTCATCGCTGTTGGCGGCCGATAAGCTTTGGATATAATCTTCTTCAGGGACATTGACTAAAACACCGATTTCCTGCATTTGAAATTTGAAATTTTGTGCGAAAAATAAATTGGCGGAAGCTGCATAAACATCGATGGTTTTCGCTTGAATTAATTTTTCGCCAATTTTGACGAGTTCTTCTGGATCGGCGTTGTTTAATGTTTCATCAATGGTTCCTTTGTATATTTGATGGAGGTTGGTCATTATTTGGTAAGGCGTATCGGATTCCAAAATAGGATAGTCGTAATTTAAATCTTTTTCTTCGTTTGTTTCACGGAGACTCGAGGCAATTTCGATTTTCAGTTCACCGATTCCATTTAGTCCTAGTTTGTTAATTAAACGGTAGATAGTTGCAGCGGAGACAAAGGCAGCAGTAGCTAATTCTTTTGGTTTGCACTGTAATGTTTTTTTCGGGTTCGCTAAAATATAATTCGCAAGTTCTTTTTCACTATTGGTTAAATTGGTTAGTTCTCGTATTTTAATTAAAATATTCATCGTTTCAAATCCTAACTTTTTAGAATGGGAAATTGTTTTAAATAATCATACCATTAAATAAAAAAGTCCCTCTAGACAAAGTGCATCTAAAGGGATTTTTTTCAGTTATTTAATTTCAATTGTTTTAAGATTTGCTGCGATGACTTCTGGTTTTTCATCCATTTGAACTTGAGCAGCAGTAGCGTAAGCACCTTCTAAAATTGGTGCATTAAAGAGAATAATTTCTTTTTCGCTGATTTCTTCTACTGTTTCTATGTTCATTTTGGCGCTTCCGAGGTCGTAGAAAGTGTAGACTTTATCAGCTTCGTTATTTTCAATTGCTTCATTCACTGCATCAAAACTCGTGCCAATGCGACCGTCTTCTGTTCCACCGGCATGCGTGATAGAAACGTCTGGGGCAATTTCTTTAATAATATCATGGACGCCTTTTGCCACATCTTTGGAATGTGAAATGATAACAACGCCATAAGGTTTAGCCATGAGTTAGCTCACCTCCGTTTGAAGCATTGCGTGAAATAGCAGGGCGGAAGAGTAGGCACCGGGGTCAAGATGACCAATTGAACGCTCGCCAAGATAACTTGCGCGACCTTTAGTAGCTTTTAAATCTTTTGTTTTTTGTAAAGCGGCATCCACCACATCATCGGTTAAATCTTCTTGATGAAGCGCGTGAACAACCGGTTCCCAAACATCAATCATTGTTTTTTCACCAGCATGCGATTTACCGCGTTTTTCGATACCTTCTAGACCAGCTTCAATGACTTTTGTAAGGCCGACCGCATCGATTGTATCCGCATCAACTGCCTTACTCATATTCAAAAATGCTGTTCCGTAAAGTGGACCTGATGCGCCACCAACTTTGCTGACCATTGTCATTCCGGCCGTTTTGAAAACATCTTTTAAATCAGCTGGTTCTTTTTCTGTGAAAGCTTTTTTGAGTTCGCCGAGTCCGCGAGCCATATTGATACCGTGGTCTCCGTCACCAATCGCTTGGTCGAGATCACTTAGTAATTGTTTGTTTTCTTGTACGCGTTCGCCGAAATCATTTAACCAGCGTAACGCCCAATCTTTATCATAAGTCATGATTCATTCCTCCAAATTTTATTACCATGCAATTGTGTCCACTGGGAGTTTCAACATATCAACCCATTTTTCGTCCTCTAATTTCAAAATAGTTAAGGATAAACCAGCCATTTCAAGAGAAGTCATATAATCTCCAACGAGTGTTTTTTCGACTTGAACGCCGGCATTTTTTAGAAGTTCATGGACATCATTTGCGAAAACATATTGTTCCATAAGTGGTGTTGCGCCCATGCCGTTCACGAGAACAACCACTTTATCTCCAGGTAGGAGTTTGCTTTCATTGCTAATCCGTTCGTACAGTTGCTTCGCCAAACTTGCAGATGGCATGATTTTTTCACGTGTAAAGCCAGGTTCACCGTGGATACCAATACCTAGTTCGATTTCGTCGTCACCAAGCTCAAAGCCGGGATGGCCAACCTCAGGAACAGTACATGGAGTAAGTGCGACACCAAGCGTTTTAACAGAAGCAATTACTTTTTCACCAAGGGCTTTCAGTTCTTCAAGAGATGCGCCTGCTTCTGCGGCTGCTCCGATAATTTTATGCACGAGAACAGTCCCGGCTACACCGCGGCGTCCCGTTGTAAAAGTACTATCCTCAACAGCAATATCATCATCTACTATAATTTGTTCTACTTTAATATCATCGGCATCTGCTAAATCTGCCGCCATTTCAAAATTCATTACGTCACCAGTATAATTTTTTACGATTAAAAGTACACCAGCGCCTTGATCTGCGGCTTTTATACCTTCATAAATTTGGTCGGGAGTTGGGGAAGTGAAAACATCGCCGCACACAGCCGCAGATAGCATTCCGCGACCTACATAACCAGCATGAGCCGGCTCGTGACCAGAACCTCCACCGCTTACAAGTCCGACTTTTCCTGGACGTTTATCATTTCTTGCAATGACGCGAGTTCCTTCGACACGGTGAACAACATCAGCATGCGATTTCACTAAACCTTCCACCATCTGTTCTACTACTTGATCAGTACCGTTAAGAATCTTCTTCATCTGACAAAAAACCTCCTTTAAAATAGTCCTCTTACCTCAATTTCCCTTTACTAGAAAGTCAAAACGTAGTTGCTCCTTTTATTATACAACTTAGAAAATGAAAACGCTTTAAAACTGCAAGAATGTGTCATAAATCCAGCAAAATGGTACAATGAAAGAGAGAATTTGAAAAGGGGAATTGTTATGCGAGATCAAACTAAAATGCCTTTAGTGGAACGGTTAGATGCTCATGCTAAATCCTGCCCAATATCACTCCATGTTCCTGGACACAAAAGCGGAGCCATTTATCCAGATGCATGGCAAAAATTTTTGAAATGGGACGTAACAGAAATCACTGGAATGGATGATTTGCACCACCCGGAAGATGTGATTTTGGAAGCAGAAGAGTTACTTGCAGAATGTTATGGAAGCAAAAAAAGCTACTTTTTAGTTAACGGAACAAGCGGAGGAAACTTGGCGGTTATTATGGCAACTTTAAAGCGTGGGGAGAAAGTTTTAGTGCCAAGAGATGCGCATAAATCAATCTTGCATGGTATCGAACTGGCAGGCGGAGAACCGATTTTCTTAACCCCAGCGACAAACAAAGAAGTTGGCGTCGCGAGTGGCGTGACAACCGAACTTCTCGAAGAAACATTACATAATCACCCAGATGTAAAACTATGTATTTTGACTTATCCGAGCTACTACGGAACGACTTTTAACTTGCAAAAATGTATTCGAATTGCGCATGATTTTGGCGCGGTTGTGTTTGTCGATGAAGCGCACGGAGCACATTTTTTCACAAGTTCTGAATTTCCGAAAAGTGCGGTGGAGCTTGGTGCAGATGTGGTTGTTCAGTCGGCGCATAAGACGTTGCCGGCGCTAACGATGGGTTCCTATTTACATGTGGTGAATGATTTACCGATTTTTGAAAAACTAGCTTATTATCTGCAAGTATTCCAAACGAGCAGCCCATCTTATTTAATTATGGCGTCACTAGATGCGGCGCGGAAATATGCGGCAACTTACACAGCGGCAGACGTCGAAGCTTTTTGGAAAATGCGTGCCAGATGGATTAAATGGCTAACAAAGAATAAATTTGAAGTCATTTTGCCAGATGATCCACTTAAAATCATCGTGCGCAAAACAGGCTACACGGGCTACGAACTGCAAGCGATTTTTGAAGAAAGTTCTTATTTTCCAGAGCTTGCCGACGAGTCACAGGTATTACTGATTTTACCATTAATCAAAAAAGGGATTGATTTCACGCCAATTAGTCGGATTCATTCTCCATCGAAAAAAGAAATCGCGAAAGAACCATATGAAATGTCAGCGCCTTTTGCGTCAGGTCTTGCGCTAACTTATGAAGAAATGCACGCACGCGCGACCGAATTCGTATTTCTAGATGAAGCTACGACACGCGTTTCGGCTGAAACAATCTCGCTCTATCCGCCGGGAATTCCAGCAATCATCCGCGGAGAAAGCATCACAGAAAAGCATATCCGCGAACTAAAAAACATTCGCACACGCCACTACCAAGGCGGTGAAAAACTAGCCGAGAATTACATCCGTGTATTCCGCTAATTTATGCTATAATCAAACAGAAAGCGACGCGAAAGGGAAAGGAAATTACTAAATGAAAGCAATTTTTATTACACTCGAAGGCCCAGATGGCTCTGGTAAAACAACAGTAGGAACACTACTTAATCAAAAAATGACGGAAGCTGGCATTGATTTTATTAAAACACGTGAACCAGGTGGCAGCCCGATTTCAGAAAAAGTAAGAAATATCGTGCTCGGAATTGGTAATGAAGAAATGGATCCAAAAACAGAAGTACTACTTATTGCAGGCGCGCGCCGTCAACATGTCGTTGAAACAATCCGTCCAGCTCTAGCGGTAGGGAAAACAGTGCTTTGTGACCGTTTCATGGATAGCTCACTTGCTTACCAAGGTGCCGGACGTGACATGGATATGGAACAAGTTTTACAAGTGAATTTATATGCGATTGAGGATACATTGCCTGACCGGACGTATTATCTCGATGTGCCTGCCGAAGTCGGTTTAGCAAGAATCGCCGCTAATAAGGGCCGTGAAGTCAATCGCTTGGATAAAGAAGATATTACCTACCACGAAAAAGTCCAAGCTGGCTACGAAAAAGTCATCAACATGTTCCCGGAACGTTTTATGCGAGTGGACGCTACAAAGACACCAGAAGAAATCACAGAAACTATTTTAGCTGACATTTTACGACAATTAGCCTAACATCTAATGTGACTTCAACACCTTGCCACAAGTGCATATCGCTCTTTAAAATGGCATTTATTTGCTATAATAGAAAAAAGATAGATTTTTAGGAAGGGTTGATTTCTTTGAAACTGATATTTGCAATCGTCCAAGACCAAGATAGCAACCGTTTGTCTGACGCACTTACAAAAGGCAATTTCGGTGCGACAAAACTAGCTACAACAGGTGGATTTTTAAAAGCAGGCAACACCACATTTATCATCGGGACAGAAGATGAACGTGTAGAAGATGCCCTAGCGATAATCAAGGAAAACTGTAAAGCACGCGAACAAATGATGACACCATCCGCTTCCTTAGGTGTGACGGTAGATACGTATGTGCCTTACCCAATCGAAGTACAAGTTGGCGGCGCAACCGTGTTTGTAATGCCGGTGGAAAGTTTCCATCATTTTTAAAACAGATAGTGGGAAAGCAGGTATGCGATAAGGGCTACCTGCTTTTTCTTTATTTAAATCTTGGTAAATTAAGAAATATGTTAATATATGAGTAGAGGAGTCCGTCAATATAATCCTCTAACAAATGTATTCAATTGACTGCATAATATAGGGGATAGTTAACACTGTAAATAAAGGGAGGAAAAGAAAATTTTTAATATCTACTATCTAAATTATAATAAAGCTTTTGAAATCGCTATGTTGATAGACAATAGAGTTACAAATTCTGAGCTTAGTGAAAGCACAGATTCAACAAGAGCAAAGAAGGGGAAAGGTGTAGCTGCAAAATTAGAAGGAGATGCGATAATTCCAATTCTTGCCAAATTAAGAACAGCACTTTCCGCAAATATTACCAATGAGAACGAAAAGATTATAGACAAAAAAATAGTTGAAAATATACAAATAATTCAATCGAAATCCACAGTTTTAAAAGGAATAATAGATACTATACCTATTTCTACAGAGAATAATTCATTTGATTTTAAAAGTGAGGGGGATTTAATCAATGTTAAAGTTTCGTCAATACTAATACGAAATGAAGAAGATGTAAGAGCTGCTAAAGTGATTAAGCCTGGGACAGTAACTGAAGCAGAGGGATTACAAGTTGAAGGAATGAAACTTAATGCAGATTCTTTGATGAACTCAATGCTAAATGACTATTTTTATCTTCTATCGGGGAAAAATCAGGAGAACGAAGATGTGATTTTTAAAATACCTTTAAATGCGCAGTTTGAGAGTAATTATGCTATTGATGATTTATTACTAGGTAATGTAATGGTAATAGGTATATACAAAGGAGCAATTTCTGAAAAACAACTATCTAATACATTTATGTATATGTCTAAGCTTGGAAATACGATTAGTAAAGAAGAGGGTTCTCAAATAAGACCTTCTACATCAGTAGATATAGAATCAGGCCAAGAGAAAGCGAAAGCTTCGTCAAGTTATCACTTTGTAGATGTTATTGCTGTAGTCCAGAATATAACTTTGAAAACGGGAGATAAATAATGGCTAAATTAATTATATTTAACAGATTTTACTATAAAGCTCTAAAAAAAGAATTTGAAGATAAAGGAATGGAATTAATAGATATTTCTACCGTTTATAGTTTTACACAAGGAAAAGCTACAATAGATTATTTTGATTCAAGTATTCATGTTATTGATATGTCTGTGCTAGGCTCACTTAATTTCAAAGAAAATATAATTAAATTTATTTTTCCAGAAATAGTTAGGGATTTTTTTGATAATGCGACATTTATAACAGATTGTGATGAAGAAGATTTTAAAGATAATATGAGTTATATATTCACAATTGAGAAATATTTACCTAAAAAAGGTAATGCTATAGTTGAAAAGACAGTTAAACGAAAAAGATTAATAACTGACTTATCAAATGAAGAAATAAAGAAACTTACGACCAAAATTAGTGAATCTTTAATTGGTCACGATCGATTCAAAGAAGACTTATTAGAGCTGTTTTTAGAATTTAAGATGTTTAATGCAATTAAAGAAAATAAAGTTTTTTCTATCTTTATTATGGGAGATTCGGGAGTTGGGAAAACAGAAGTTGCTAAATTACTTCATAAATACTTGATGGGAAATAAACAAGTTGCAAAAATCAATTTTGGTAATTATAGTAGTCAAGGTGCATTGAACAGCCTAATAGGTAGCCCACGAGGATATATAGGTAGTGAAAATGGAGAGCTTTTTGATAAAATTGAGAATTCTAATGTGGGAGTAATACTTATAGATGAATTTGAAAAAGCGACACCAGAAGTATTTAACTATTTTTTAGAGATTTTAGAAAGTGGTGTGGCAACAAGCATGTTGGGGGAAGAAATAGAGTTATCTGGTTACATTTTTATTTTCACGTCTAACGTAAGTGTATCTGATTATGAAAAAGTATTTTCACCTGAATTAAGATCGAGATTCAATTATGTCAGTTCTTTTAACCCACTTACAAGAGTTGACAAGAATAATTATTTATATACTCGTTTTTCAAAATATGTAAGTGAATTTAATGAAGTATTTGATAAAAGATTGGGCAAATTAGATAAAGAATCACTCGAAAGTAAGATTGATGTAGATAATTATCAGAATATGAGAATATTGAATACTGTAATTAGACAATTATTTATGAGTTATGTCAAAGAGAAGTATCCAAATAAAAAAGATAAGATTTGGCAGTAAGGTAAATCAATGACTTCCCATTTTTTATAGATGGCTAATAAACTTAGGAATTCTCTTTATCAAATTAACTTAAAGTGGTTAGTATGTAATTGAAAAGAGAGCCACGCGCTAACAATGAAAAAGATTAAATGGGAATTG
Organism: Listeria monocytogenes; assembly: GCF_041765605.1. Classification (GTDB taxonomy): domain Bacteria; phylum Bacillota; class Bacilli; order Lactobacillales; family Listeriaceae; genus Listeria; species Listeria monocytogenes_D. Next base: position 2,792,908 of record NZ_CP168900.1, on the reverse strand, counting down.
GATGCTTTAAACTATCGATGTGAGATAGATGAATTATCATCATAAATAGGTAAAGAATTATCACGAGTAAAAAATTTAGTACATCTGTTATTCAGATTTTTAAGTTTAATAAAAAAACCGCAGACAAAGCAATTTCTCGCTTTATCTGCAGTTTCAGGCCTACCTCGCTCAGGAGTTAGGTTTTTTATATTCACTTAATCGTCAATTTCTGACCAACATGGATCATGTTGCTTGTTAATTTATTCCAAGCTTTAATATTATCTACAGTTGTTTTATATTGTCTTGAAATGGCCCAAAGTGAGTCACCTTTTTTGACAGTGTATGTTTTTACTGCGGAGTTGCTTGGTTTATTTGTGCTTGGTTTAGCTGTGTTCGTATTGCTTGTAGTCGTACCAGCGCTAACTTTAAGTTTTTGTCCTGGGTAAATGAAATCGGATTTTAGGTTGTTCCAAGTTTTCAGGTTCGCGATCGTTACTTTATTATTAGTCGCGATTCTCCAAAGTGAGTCACCTTTAGCAACTGTGTAAATTTTAGCATTGGTGCTAGTGCTTGTACTTGGTTTAGCTGTGTTAGTATTTGTGCTCGGTTTCGATGTATTCGTGTTGCTTGTAGTCGTACCATCACTAACTTTAAGCTTTTGACCTGGATAAATGAAATCGGATTTCAGGTTGTTCCAAGCTTTTAGGTTCGCGATAGTTACTTTGTTGTTGTTAGCGATTCTCCAAAGCGAGTCCCCTTTTACAACTGTGTAAACTTTAGCGTTTGTGCTAGTGCTTGTACTTGGTTTGGACGTGCTTGTTCCTGTGCTAGGTTTCGATGTATTCGTATTCGATGTAGTTGAACCGGCACTAACTTTAAGTTTTTGTCCAGGGTAAATGAAATCGGATTTCAAGTTGTTCCAAGCTTTTAGGTTCGCGATGGTTACTTTATGGTTGTTAGCGATTCTCCATAGCGAGTCGCCTTTTACGACTGTATAGACTTTTGCATTGGAAGTGTTTCCGGTGTTGCTAGAATTTCCAGCATTACCAGTGCTTCCGGAGTTTCCGCCAGTTGTTTTGCCACTGTCGTATTGGGTTAAATTATATCGGCTAATCAAGTCATTTAATTTAGTTGCATAGGCTGTGTCTGTTGCGTACGTTCCAGTTAAAGCCTTAGTTGCGTCTTTGTAAGAAGTAGTGTTGCTTTTCCAAACTTTTGAGTAGTAATTTGGGTTCCAGCTTGGGCCGTTACGAATAACTTTGGCGTAATCTTCTAGAGATTGATGATAAGATGGGTATTTTCTGAATTTGGCTGTAATTGTGTAGTAGTTTCCTTTACCGTCATCTTCTAGTGTTTGTTTTGTGTAAGATTGGCCGTTGTAAGCTCCTTTGATTCCAAAAAGGTTATAGTTTGGAGCAGAACCTAATTCACTCGTTCCATAGGCGCTTTCTAAAATTGCTTGGGCGATCATGACAGATGCGTACAGGTCATTTTCTGCTGCAATTTGGGAAGAAGAGGCTTGGATTGTTTGGATAAAGCTTTGAACAGTTGCTCCCGAACGGAGTGCTGATTTTTGTAATAGGTTATAAGTTGCTGGTGTAGAAGAGCTTGTTGCGTTATCAGGATTGCTAACTGTAGCGGGTTCAGCTGGAGCTTTTTCTACTTGCTTCGCTGCGGGTTGATTTTCTTCTGGTGTTTTTGTTTGTTCTTTTGTTTCCGTTTGCTTAGGTTCAACGGTTGGTTCTGTTGTGTTTTCAGGAGTGGCAGTTGCTGGTGCTTCTGTGGTTGTGTTAGCTTCCGCGCTTTTAGATGCTTCGTCAGCAGGCGCTGTTTCGTCTGCGCTAACGATTACTTCGATTCCTGGAACAGTGATAGAGGTTGCGATGGCAGTAACCCCAGCAATCGTTGCACCAGTTTTGAATTTTTTACTTTTTTTGTTTTTCTTTTCTTCTTGTAAGGCTTCAAGGATCCGTTCTTTTCTCGTCTTTTGCATGGTAAGTCACTTCCAATTCTTTAAAATATTCTACATCCATTATTACATACTTCACATTACTTATGATTGATATCGACAAATTGTAATTAAATTGTCAAAAAGGCTTGTCTTTGTTATACTGAATATAAGCAAGTGCTTACTTAGTTGAACGGGGGTAAAATAATGATTACAAACGAATCCATCATGGATGCAACGCTTTGTATGATGGCGAAACACGGCATTAAAGGCTCCACAACAAGACAATTAGCAGAAGCCGCTGGAATAAATGAAGCAACAATTTTTAAAAAATTCAAGAGCAAAGATAACCTTATTCATATGACGCTGGAAGTCCAATTTGAAAGTATGAAGGCAGAAATCAATCAATTTTTTGATAAAGATTTTGAGAGTGCCAAAGTATTTTTACGACAAGCGAGCCAATTTATTTCAGATATTTATGAAAAATATCGGGATTTTATGGTAATTTCCGTTCGAGAAATGGGCAGCAAAGATATGGAATTTATTGATCCATCGATTGTGGAATATTTGTATGAACGGGTTAATCAAAAAGTAAAAGAAATGGTTCCGAGTAAGAACTCTGCGCAAGAAGCAGATGCGATTTCTTTGATTTTAAATAGTGTTATTTTGCTTATTATGGTGGAAAAAGTACGCGATGATATTTATAAGCGCCCGCCAACGATTACAACAACCGCAGATTCATTAGCAGATGTTTTATTAAAATTATTGAAATAAATCACGAAAAGTTAAATAAAAGTTAAGTATTTTACATTTTGTCTTGCGGGCTTAGATTTTCTATGTTAAACTCGTAGACGATTAGAGCGATAATAAATATGTAGTTTTGCCTGTTAGGTGAGGCTCCTATGCAAACACAGGCCACTGCCCAAAAATGTCCAAAGACGCCAATGGGTAGAACAGGGATTGTCGGATTAAGGCTTTCCATAATGTGGCTAAGAGTATTCTTTACGTTGCATAGTGCCAAAACTTTAGCGAGGGGAGTCTGTTTTAGTATGCGTATAAACTCAGAAGTCCTTGCCAAGGTTTTGGTAAGGACTTTTTTCATGTTTATTATGAAAATAATTATCTGGGAATTAAAATCTTTTTTTCAGATAATTGAGCTTAGATAAAATTCGAAAGGAGATGAAGGCAATGGACCACCATCAGGGAGAGGAAGTAGAAGACCCGGACTCGTATTATAGTAATCAAGCTGCAAGAGTGACTAACCTTCATCTCTGGCGCACATAAACGTTATTCTCAGCTTGCCTAGAAAGAATTGGAGGCAAGGAAAATGAAAAAACTACACGTAAAAAAGCAAGGTAACAATTTGCTCAAAGAATCACAAATGGGCAAGGAAAAAGTTTTGGAAAAGTTAGGTGTTATGGAAACGGGACTCACAAACGTAGAAGTTACGGAAAGATTAGCGGAATTTGGTCCCAATCAAACAGTGGAAGAAAGAAAAGTATCAAATCTACGGCTCTTTATTCGGGCGTTTAATGATCCGTTTATCTATATTTTAGCGATGTTAATGGTTGTTTCGTATTTGACGGACGACATGGAAGCGACCGTGATTATGGCGCTAATGATACTTGCGAGCGGGATACTTGGATTTATTCAAACAAGTAGAGCAGAACGGGCGAGTTACGCGTTAAAGAATATGGTGAAAAATAGAGTCAATGTTATTCGAAATGGCTCCATGGATTTGATAATGCAAGACGCAATCGTACCTGGAGATTTAATTGAAATTTCGGCGGGTGATATTATCCCAGCAGATGCGCGAGTTATTTCGGCTACGGATTTATTAATTAATCAATCGGCGCTCACGGGAGAATCGATTCCTGCTGAAAAATTTGTGGAAGACAAAAGTGCCAATCCAGAAATTTTTGAACGGGAAAACCTATTATTTATGGGGACAGATGTGTTAAGTGGGCATGGTCGGGCAGTTGTTTTGCGGACTGGAAGCTCGACGTTCTTTGGTTCGTTGTCCATCGCAGCTACTGAACGGCGCGGCGATACTAGTTTTGATAAAGGTGTTAAATCAATTTCGAAATTACTATTTTATTTTATGATGGTGATGGTACCGATTGTATTTATGATTAATGGGCTTATGAAGGGCAATTGGTTAGAAGCATTTCTATATGCAGTAGCGATTGCTGTTGGCCTTACACCCGAGATGCTACCTATGATTGTCAGCACGAACTTGGCAAAAGGTGCAATCAATATGTCGAAGAAAAAAGTAATCATGAAAGAACTGAGCGCCATTCAAAATATCGGTGCAATGGACATTTTGTGTACGGATAAAACTGGGACACTCACAGAAGATAAACTAGAACTTATAAAATACATTGATAGTGCTGGCGAAACCTCAGAGCGCGTCTTGAAAATGGCTTATTTAAATAGTTACTTCCAAACTGGTTGGAAAAATGTTTTAGATCATGCTGTTATTGCCAAATTGGATGAGAGCACTGCAGCGGATTGGAAAAAAGTTGGCGAAATCCCTTTTAACTTTGATCGTCGCCGTTTGAGCGTAGTGGTCGAAAATAAGGCAGAAACAAGGATGATTACAAAAGGCGCGGTGGAAGAAATGCTCACTGTATGCACTCATAAGGAATTTGGCGGTGCTGTTTCGACACTATCTGAATCAGAAAAGAGCGAACTTCAAGACATGTGTGCCGAAATGAATCGCTCAGGAATTCGTGTGATTGCTGTGGCCTATAAAACTGGAAAAGTCGGAGAAGCATTTACTAAGACCGACGAAGAACAAATGATTATTGCGGGATTCCTCGGTTTCCGCGATCCAGTAAAAGCATCGACGAAAGAAGCAATCGCTCATCTTTTCAAAAATCAAATTAACGTAAAAGTTTTGACGGGTGATAACGAAATTGTTACGAAACGAATTTGTCAGGAAGTCGGCATTCCAGCGAACGGATTTTTACTAGGTGCGGATATAGAAGAGCTTTCCGATGAAGAACTTACGCGAGAACTGCGAAAATATCACATTTTTGCTAAATTAACCCCAATGCAAAAATCGCGAATCATTGGTTTGCTTAAAAAAGCGGGGCATACGGTTGGATTTCTTGGTGATGGAATCAATGACGCGCCTGCTCTTAGGAAAGCAGATGTTGGAATTTCGGTTGATACAGCGGCCGATATTACAAAAGATGCCAGCTCAGTCATCTTACTTGAGAAAAGCTTAACGGTCTTAAATGATGCGGTGATGGAGGGTCGGAATGTATTCGGTAATATTCTAAAATACCTTAAAATGACGGCCAGCTCTAACTTTGGTAATGTGTTTAGTGTTTTGGTTGCGAGTGCATTTATTCCATTTTTACCAATGCTATCGTTACACCTTTTACTGCAAAACCTGCTGTATGATTTCTCCCAATTAACACTTCCTTGGGACAAAATGGATCGTTCATTTTTGAAGAAGCCGCATCAATGGGAACAAAAAGGAATGTTGCGCTTTATTCTGTGCATTGGCCCGGTAAGTTCGATCTTTGATATAGCGACGTTTCTAATTATGTGGTTTGTATTTAGCGCGAATACGGTGGCGGAGCAAGCATTATTCCACAGTGGCTGGTTCGTGGTTGGCTTACTTACGCAAACATTAGTTGTACACATGATTCGTACAGAGAAAATACCGTTCATTCAAAGCCGAGCAGCTGCACCTGTCATGATTGCAACGCTTAGTGTAATGGCGCTTGGGATTATTATTCCATTTACAGGATTCGGTCACAGCATTGGTTTTGTCAGCTTGCCTGGTAGTTATTTCCCTTGGTTGATATTGATTTTGGTTGGATATATGGCTACGATGCAACTGGTGAAAACTATGTACATTCGGAAATTCCGGGAGTGGATTTAAATGCGTGCTGGACGCGTGCTATTTGTAACGTATTTACTTCTGACGATATGGAGTTTGATACTTGTTTATAGCACGAGTTACGGTGTTGCTGTTATGCGATATAAAGTGGAGCCGAGTTATTTCTTTAATAGGCAATTACTTTTTTATGGGCTTGGTTTTTTAGGACTACTCGTTTGCTCGCGTATTAATGTGCAACTATTTTACCTGAGACGAACGCTTCGGATTTTGGCTGGAAGTTTGCTTGGCTTACTGCTATTAGTGCTTCTAACAGGAAGCGCGGCGAACAATGCGCAAAGATGGCTGTCTATTGCGGGTGTGACGTTCCAACCTACTGAGATGGTTAAATTGCTGTTGATACTAGTAATCGCCACGGTTTTTTTGAAAAAAGGTTGTGGTGTTCGCGTACAATATTGGTTGCTTGGATTTTTATTTTTAACAGTGGGGCTTGTCTTCTTGCAGCCGGATCTTGGCACTGCACTGATTTTAGGTGTTATTGGGGTCGCTTTGTTTTTAACTAGCGGAGTTGGCCTCACACGCCTTGTGCGTGTAGCTATTTGGTCTTTCGGTCTCTTATTGCTTGTAGCAATGCTGATTTACTTCTTTCACCCAGACTTTTTTAGTTCAGCAAAATTGGGTAGATTTGCTTTTCTGGATCCGTTTAACCTGGATAATTTAGATGCTTCCTATCAACTTAGAAATGGTTATTATGCGATTGGGAGCGGTGGGATATTTGGAAATGGCTTAGGAGGTAGTGTCCAGAAGTTAGGCTATTTGCCGGAGCCGCATACGGATTTTATTATGACGGTAATTGCAGAGGAACTTGGTGTTTTTGGTGTTATTTGGACGATATTTTTGTTGATGATGCTAAGTTTTACAGCGCTCTATATTGCTATTAGTAGTCATTTTATTTTTGATTCGATGGTTTGTATCGGTGTTTCTTCTTGGGTGTCGGTGCAGATGTTTTTGAATCTTGGTGGAGTGAGTGGAATTATTCCGCTTACTGGTGTGCCACTGCCATTTATTAGCTATGGTGGCAGTTCGGTTGTCATGCTTTCGTGTGCAGTAGGATTTGTACTGGCGGCGGCGAGACGGAACGTACTAGCTAAAACGAGAGAGGTCGTGTATTTATGAAACGAGATGTACTTTATAACCGGATTATTTTATCGGTGTTCTTATTGTCTTTAGTTAGTTGTGTGGCAATCTATTATGCGCAGCAGACAAATCAGTACAATACGAATTTTTTAGGAATGCAATTGGTGTTTTTAGCAATTGGGACGCTTACGTGTTTTGGTGTTTCTAGGCTTCCGGTGGAGTTTTTGCGACATCATGCGATTTGGTTGTATGTGATTATGGTCATTACGCTCCTAGGTATACTCATTCCTAATCCTTTAGTACAAAATATAAATGGGGCGACACGTTGGTATCGTTTTGCAGGGCTATCTTTTCAACCTTCTGAAGTAGTAAAATCCATATTTATCTTTGTATTGGCGCATTTTGCAGTGAAATATCAAGCACAAAAATGGAAACAATTAGGGATTCTGACGGTGCTTACTGGGATAGTATTACTATTAATTATGAAACAACCAGACCTTGGTACGACGATTGTTTACGGGGTTACGGCGCTAGCGATTATTTTACTGGCAATTAAATCAACCAAACTGATGGTCGGAATTATTACGTTAATCTTAACAGCTGCAACAGTTGGGATGTATGTTGTCGTGTATCACATTAGCTTATTAGAGAAAATTGGGTTTCATGCGTACCAGTTTTCGCGGATTCAGACGTGGCTTGATCCAACAACTGACCCAGACGCCGTGTACCAACTTAACTTGTCGATAAAGGCGGTTGGTTCGGGGATGATGACTGGTAGTTCGGGGACAAATGCGTATATCCCTGAAAGCCATACTGATATGATTTTTAGTACGATTGGGCATCAGTTTGGGTTTGTTGGTGTAAGTTTGTTGTTAATTTTATTTATGCTACTTATCCATCAATTAATTATGGCAGCGCTATTGATGAAGAATACCTTTTCTTCGCTTGTTTTAGCGGGCTTTGCAGTGAGTTTTGCCTTTAATATTTTTGAAAATATTGGCATGACTGTTGGGCTTATGCCGCTGACAGGGATCCCGCTTCCATTCATTAGTTATGGTGGGAGTGCTGTGCTAGGTAATTTTATTGCAGTGGGTGTAGTGCTAGCGATTATCCGGTCAGATGCCGATTTAATAGAAGAAAAAAACCAGCTGTCATGACGACAACTGGTTTTTTTAGTTTTATTTATTCTTATAAAGGTCTACAATTTCTTTCGCTAAATCTTTGAAAGTGATTGCATTCATTAAGTGGTCTTGTGCGTGAACGAGTAGAAGGGAAACTTCTGTTTTTTCGCCACGTGCTTCACCTTGTATAAGTTTTGTTTGAGAATGATGCGCTTCAAGTAGTGCTTGTTCTGCTTGGGCGATTTGTTCGTCTGCTTGAGCAAAATCCCCTTTTTTAGCGGAATCAATGGCTAACATAGCATCGCTTTTAGCGTTACCACCGAACACGATCAAGCTCATAATAGTTTGCTCTAAATCCATCTGTAAACACGTCCTTAAAGTTTTGGTTTTTAAAAATTATTCTGCAGTAACGCCTTCAGCAGCAAGTGCTTCTTTTTCACGACGTAGCTCTTGGATTTGAGCAATTTTCGCGAATGGAAGGAAGATTAGGATAGATAGACCTAAGTTTACAGCTGCAAGTACGCCACCAGCGATACTTTGTGTTGCAAGTGCTCCACCGATAATTGGTGGTGTAGTCCAAGGAGTTACGATAGTACAAGCTGGTACCCAACCGATAGCTGTTGCAAAGTAAGCTACAGTTACAAGTACAAGTGGTGCCAAGATGTACGGAATGAACATAATTGGATTCAAGACGATTGGAAGACCAAACATCATTGGTTCGTTAATGTTGAAAATACCTGGCGCTGCAGACAATTTAGAAACTGTCATGTACGCTTTATGTTTACGAGCTACGATAAAGATAGCAATGATTAAACCGATAGTTGCCCCAGTTCCGCCTAAGTTAACGAAAGAGTCAAAGAAAGGTTTGTTAACGATGTAAGGAAGTTCTTTACCAGCTTCTAGTGCTTTTACGTTAGCTTCGATAGCTGGGATGTTGATTGTTTGCATGAACGGGTCGATAATGTTCGCACCGTGTAAACCAAAGAACCAAAGGAAAGCAGAAACAAATGCCAATAATAAAGCTGCTGGCAAGGAGTTTGCAAGACCCATGAATGGTTCTTGTACTAATTCGTAGAAAGAAATTACTAAGTTAGTCACACCAGCTGCTTGGAAGAACGCAGTGATAAGACCAAAGATAGAAACAGTGATCATTGCAGGGAATAAAGCTGCGAATGAACGAGAAACTGCCGGTGGAACACCATCAGGCATGTTGATAACAAGTTTCGGGCTACCACTTAAACGAGTGAAGATTTCAGTGGAAAGAATTGCAATAATAAGTGCTAAGAAAAGACCAGTTGATCCAAGACCACCAGTGTTTGCAACGCCGTCAGCACCTGGAGCAATTGCGCCAATAGTGAAGAAAGTTGCTACAGAAACTACTGCGGAAGAAAGTGGATCTTTGTCATAAGATTTAGCTAAGTTGTAAGCTACAGTGAAAGCGATAAGTAATGCTAAGATAGCAAAAGTACCGTTCCAAACGTTTCCGCCGAATGCTTGCCAAGTTCCTTCACCAAATAAGTTATTCATGAACTTTTGGTAAGCTGGAATTGGGAAGTTGTTAATTAAAACGGCGAAAGACCCTAGAATCATAAGTGGCATAGTTGTAATGAAACCATCACGGATTGCTACTAAATGACGTTGTCCACCAATTTTGGCAGCGTAGGGAATGAAATATTTCTCCATAAATGCGATAAAACCATTCATTTTTTATTCTCCTTTTTTGAGGGATAAAGTAATAGCCGGGTTAAGACGAATACATAATTTCTAAAACATGGCGTTATTACTATACCTCTTTAGTTTTTTATAATTTTCAGCTAGCTAGCTGTAATTACCCTCTTTTTACTTCATTAACTCTAATGCTTGTTCTAAAACTTTGTCGCCTTTCATCATTCCGTAATCAACACTGTTAATAACAGCTAATGGAATACCTTTTGGCTCTAATTTTTTCTTCATGTTTCCTTCTAAGAAACGTACTTGTGGTCCAAGTAATAAAACATCGATTTCGTCTAAATGGTTAGCTGCTTCTGCTTCTGCAACGGCGAAGATTTTTGCTTCAAGGCCTTTTTCTGCAGCTGCTTTTTCCATTTTTGTAACTAGTAAGCTGGTAGACATACCTGCTGAACATACTAACATGATTGTTTTCATGATTATTTCCTCCTCTAGATAATTCTCTTAACACTTATTTATATATGCAAGTACCGTGCCAACTTTAAATGTGGCTATAAAAGGGTTTTCATTTTGTTTTTTGCTTACACATTGGCTTTTTTTGTGTGTAAATTTTACACACATAGAGATATTAACGGAATCTTTATGCGGAGCTTTAGAATCTTAACACTGTCTTTATACGTTTGTTGGTAGGATTAGTGGTGGAAAGAGTACGGTGAAGGGGTGAACGGAAAATGGGTGTTGTTCTAGTAATTGCTGGAATAATCGGTTTAGGTTTGTTGGTGTATTTATTTTATGTGTTGTTTAGAGGTGAGGACTTATGAAGTATATCGTGATGCAAGATGTGTTTTTTGTTGTATTGTTATTAGTTTTGGCGGTGCCTCTTGGAATTTATATGTACAAAGTGATGATTGGGGAAAAGGTATTTTTGTCACGAGTGTTAGAGCCAGTTGAACGGTTTGGTTATCGGTTGATGGGTGTGAGTGAGGTTGGAATGTCCGCGAAACGTTATGCGGTATCCGTACTTGCTTTTAGTGCAGTTGGCTTTGTATTTGTAATGGCGGTGTTGATGCTACAAGGCTTTTTACCGCTCAACCCGGAAGGTATGAAAGGACTTAGTTTTAGTCTGGCGTTTAATACGGCGGCGAGTTTTGTGTCGAATACGAACTGGCAAGCTTATTCTGGTGAGACGGCTTTATCTTATTTTTCGCAGTCGATTGGCTTAACGGTGCAGAACTTTGTTTCGGCGGCGACAGGGATTGCAGTTTTATTTGCGGTAATTCGCGGCTTTATATGGAAGAAACAGAAAACAGTGGGAAATTTTTGGCAAGATTTATTTCGAGTGACGCTTTATATTTTACTACCACTTTCGCTTGTTTTGGCGCTTCTTTTAGTTTCACAAGGAGTGGTGCAGTCCTTTGCTGATTATTCGGTTGTTGAAACACTTGAAAATGGGGCAAAGCAGTTGATTCCGTTAGGCCCAGCAGCGAGCCAAATTGCTATTAAACAGCTTGGTACAAATGGTGGTGGCTTTTTCGGAGCGAACTCTGCGTTTCCGTTTGAAAATCCCTCTAGTTTTACTAATTTAATAGAAATGTTGGCGATTTTACTTATTCCAGTGGCGCTTGTTGTGATGTTTGGGCGTGCGGTGAAGGATAGTAAGCAAGGACGCGCGATTATGACAGCGATGATGATTGTTTTTGTTATTGGTGTTGTTGCGATAACTATCTCCGAACAATTTGCAGGTCCACATTATCAAGGTGTTGCGACTTCTGGCAGTATGGAAGGAAAAGAGGTTCGATTTGGTGTTGGCGGTTCGTCGCTTTTTGCAGCTTCCACGACGGCAGCCTCGAATGGAGCGGTGAACGCAATGCACGACAGTTTGACTCCGCTTGGGGGACTGGTGCCGATGTTCTTTATGCAACTTGGTGAGGTTATTTTTGGCGGTGTTGGTAGCGGGCTTTATGGCATGATTGGCTTTATTATTTTGACGGTGTTTATTGCGGGGCTCTTGGTTGGGCGGACACCGGAATACTTAGGGAAGAAAATTGAACCTTATGATATGAAAATGGTTTGTTTGCTTATTTTGGTTCCGCCACTTTTGACTTTATTCGGTACGGCGGTTGCGGTGATGATGCCAAGTGTGCAAGCTTCTGTTTCGGCGAGTGGGGCGCACGGTTTTTCTGAGGTGCTCTATGCATTTACTTCGATGGGAAATAATAATGGTAGTGCTTTTGCTGGATTTGCGGCGGACACGACGTTTACAAATATGGTTGGCGCAGTAATGATGTTACTTGCTCGTTTTATTCCACTTGTTGCGGCGCTTTATTTAGCGCAAAATATGGCTGGAAAGAGTTCGGTTGCAGCGAGCAGCGGGACGTTATCGACGAAAAATGGCATGTTTATTGGTCTTTTAATTGGTGTTGTGGTACTTGTTGGCGCGCTTAGTTTCTTGCCAGCACTTGCGCTTGGACCGATTGCGGACTTCTTTACAACTTTCAAATGAGGTGAATGGAAATGATGGAAAAAGGTATTTGGAAAGATGCGCTGATTCAGTCGACGAAAAAACTGTCTCCAAAACTGCAATTGAAAAATCCGGTGATGTTGCTTGTTTATGTTGGTGCGATTTTGGCAACGAGCCTTTATTTTCTCGGTTTCTTCGGGATTTCGGATGAGAAGTCTGGTTATACGCTAGCAATTGCACTGATTTTATGGTTTACAGTGTTATTTGCGAATTTTGCTGAGGCGATTGCGGAAGGTCGCGGTCGAGCACAGGCGGATAGTTTGAAAATGGCTCGAAAAGACGTTTTAGCTCGAAAATTGAAGAATATTGATGATAAAACGGATGTGATCGAAATTGCTTCGAATGACTTGAAAAAAGGCGACATTGTGTATGTCCTTGCGAATGAACAAATCCCGATGGATGGTGAGGTTATTGAAGGTGCGGCTTCAGTTGATGAAAGTGCAATAACTGGGGAGTCTGCCCCCGTAATTCGAGAGTCTGGCGGGGATAGAAGTGCCGTGACGGGTGGAACTACGCTTGTTTCTGACTGGCTTGTTGTTCGTGTGACGGCGGTCTCTGGAGAAAGTTTCTTAGATAAAATGATTGCAATGGTGGAAGGTGCTTCACGGAAAAAGACACCGAACGAGATTGCTCTACAAATTTTGCTTGTAACGCTTTCGATTATTTTTCTGACGGTTTCAGCGACACTTTTACCATTTACTGAATTTGCGAGTAAGCAGGCGGGTGCTGGATCGGCAATTTCGATTACGAATGTGATTGCTTTGCTTGTTTGTTTGGCGCCAACTACCATTGGTGCACTACTTTCGTCGATTGGAATTGCAGGGATGAGCCGGTTAAATCAAGCGAATGTTTTAGCGATGAGTGGTCGTGCGATTGAGGCAGCTGGTGATGTGGATGTGCTTTTGCTCGATAAAACTGGGACGATTACACTGGGAAACCGGAAAGCAAGCGAATTTTTGCCTGTGGATGGTGTGACGGAACAAGAGCTGGCCGATGCGGCGCAACTTTCCTCGATTGCGGACGAAACAGCGGAGGGCAGGAGTATTGTTGTATTAGCGAAAGAACGGTTCGACATTCGCGGTCGAGATTTTGCTGAAATGCACGCAGAATTTGTTCCCTTCACTGCAACGACGCGAATGAGCGGAATTGACTATCAAGAAAATACGATTCGAAAAGGTGCGGCGGATGCGGTTCGCGCTTACGTAACGGCGAATGGCGGGACGTACCCAAAAGAGTGTGATGCGATTGTGAGCAAAGTTGCTGGTGCTGGTGGTACACCGCTTGTAGTAGTCCGAAATAACAAAGTGCTAGGCGTTATTTATTTAAAAGACATCGTGAAAAATGGAGTGAAAGAACGTTTCCTCGATTTACGAAAAATGGGTATTAAAACAATTATGATTACTGGCGATAATCCAATGACTGCAGCAGCCATTGCGGCGGAAGCAGGAGTCGATGATTTTCTAGCAGAAGCAACCCCAGAAGCAAAATTGGAATTAATTCGCGAATATCAACGGGAAGGTCATTTAGTGGCGATGACAGGAGACGGGACAAATGATGCGCCAGCTCTTGCACAAGCGGATGTAGCTGTTGCGATGAATACAGGAACACAAGCTGCAAAAGAAGCTGGGAATATGGTTGATCTGGATTCTAGTCCTACTAAATTAATTGATATTGTTCGGATTGGCAAACAACTTTTAATGACGCGCGGTGCACTGACAACATTTAGTGTCGCTAATGATTTAGCGAAATACTTTGCGATTATTCCAGTGCTATTTTACGGTATTTTCCCACAGCTTGAAGCACTTAATTTAATGGGATTAACCAGCCCGACGAGCGCTATTTTATCAGCGATTATTTACAATGCGGTGATTATCATTATTCTAATTCCGCTTTCTTTAAAAGGTGTGAAGTATCGTGAAATGCCGGCCGGGAAATTACTGAGCAGAAATATGTTGATTTATGGTCTGGGCGGTTTGATTGCTCCATTTATCGCGATTAAATTGATTGATATGCTGTTAACTGTTTTAGGAATCGTTTAAGAGGGGGAGAAAACATGAAAAGATTTATGCAAATTTGGAAGCCGGCAGTAGTTGGATTTCTACTTTTGACATTGATGTGTGGTGTGGTTTATCCGGGTATTGTCACTATTTTTGCAAGTGCAGCTTTCCACGACAAAGCAAATGGCAGTATAATAGAAGAAAAACGAGCAGATGGTACGACCAGAAAAGTTGGTTCTGCTGAAATTGGCCAAACGTTTACTAAGCCTGAGTACTTGATTGGACGGGCGGCAAGTGACGGAGCGGCGACAAACTTAAACCCTACTAGCGAAGAACAAAAACAATTAGTAGAAAAACGAATTGCTTGGTGGCATAAACTAGATCCGACGAACAATCGAGTTATTCCAATGGATCTCGTAACAGCATCAGCAAGTGGTGTGGATCCGGATATTTCAGAGGCTGCTGCGGCATATCAAGTAGACCGAATTTCTAGAGAACGAGGCATTTCCACCAAACAAGTCAAAGAAATTATCGCAGAACATACAAGTGACCGATTGTTAGGTTTTTGGGGTGAGCCAACTGTGAACGTCTTACAAGTGAATTTGGCATTAGATAGATTGAAAATGTAAGTTGGAGGCGAGTATATGGAAACGAATCGTCCAAGTCCGGATGCGCTACTGGTGAATTTGCAAGAAGAAACAGATTCATCCGTGGGTAAATTAAAAATATATTTTGGCTTTGCGGCAGGTGTTGGGAAAACATATGCCATGTTAAGTGACGCCAAAGATCAATTAGCAGCAGGTGTGGATGTCGTGGCGGGTTATATTGAACCTCATGCTCGCGAGGAAACGCTGAGAATGTTAGAAGGAATCCCGATTATTCCACCAAAAGCAATTACTCACAAAAATATTGCGCTCAAAGAATTCGATTTGGACGAAGCGTTGAAACGGAAACCAGAACTGATTTTGGTAGACGAACTCGCGCATACGAATGCAGCAGGCGTGCGAAACAAGAAGCGTTTCCAAGATGTGGAAGAATTACTCCAAGCAGGAATCGATGTATACACAACTGTTAATGTGCAGCATATTGAAAGCTTGAATGATATCGTTGAAGGTATTACCAAGGTCGCCGTGCGCGAAACGATTCCCGATTATGTTTTTGATGAAGCAGACCGAGTAAAACTAATTGATATTGAACCCGACGAACTTTTAAAACGACTCGAACAAGGAAAAATTTATCAACCAGAACGTGCGCGAACAGCTATGCAGAACTTCTTCACTAGAGAAAACTTAAAACTCTTGCGCGAAATTGCGATGCGGAAAGCGGCTGACCGAATTAGCCACGAATATGATCAAACGGGTATTTATCCAGAAAAACGTGCGAGTAGTAAATGGCTTGTTTGTATTGGGACATCGCCTTCGTCTGCAAAACTCATTCGCTGGACAGCGCGCACCGCCGAGGCTTTCCGCGCACCATGGACTGCTCTTTATATTGAAAATGAAGAAAATGATTATATGACCAAAGCAGAGAAAAAATGTTTGCGGGAAACGATGGAACTTGCTGAACGACTCGGTGCAGAGATTGTTACCCTCGCTGGACATGATATTGCGGAAACAGTAGCGGAGTATGCTCGTTTGACCGGTGTGACAAATATCGTTGTTGGGAAATCGCGCCGACGCATGGGCTTGCGGTCCTTATTTGAAGAGGATTTTGAAGACCGGCTTATCACGCATTTGGATAACGTTGATATGCACATCATCCCTTCAAGCCAACCGAAAACAAAAAAACGGCGAATGAAAATGCGTTTTAAAAGTTTCCTCACATGGCACGATATGGCGAAAATGGTCTTACTATTAACGCTAGCGACAGCGATTTGTGTCGGCTTAAGTGAATTTGGCATTGGCGATCAAAATGTGATTATGGTGTATATTTTGTCCGTTTTAATTATTTCTCGCGTAACGAGCGGTTATGTGTATGGTGTTCTAGGTTCCATCATTGGCGTTATGTTATTTAATTTTTTCTTCACGTCGCCGCTTTATACATTTAACACGATTCAGGCAGGATATCCGGTGACTTTTGGAATTATGCTTTTGGTGGCGTTGATTACGAGTGCGCTAACGGTTCGAATTAAAACACAAGCGAGCCTTGCTGTCGAGCGGGAACGCCGAACCGAAGTACTCTATGAAATCAATAAACAACTTTTGGTGACGCGCAATTTAAAAGGAATTATTAATCTTACAAATGAATATATTTTACATTTATTTAGCCGTTCCGTTATTTTTTATTCTGCTGACCCTGCCAAAAGTAATGAAGGGATTTTTGTACAAGCAGAAGGAAAAGAAGATGCGAGCGCGCTGCTTAATGCAGATGAAGAAGCGGTTGCACACTGGGTATTTAAAAATAAAAAACGAGCAGGCGCTGGGACAGATACGCTAATGGGGGCTTTTGGTTATTATATGCCGGTGATGTCACAAGGAAAAGTACTTGGTGTCATCGGGGTTTCTTGTTCCCCTGAAGAAGGACCGCTCACACAAGATAACCGGATATTTTTACGAATGATTAGTTCTCAAGTCGCGCTGGCTTTAGAGCGCCAGTATCTATCAGAAGAACAGCGCCAAATCGTTATTGAATCAGCCAAAGAAAAGATGAGAAGTAATCTGCTACGGGCTATTTCACACGATTTGCGAACGCCACTTACAGGAATCATTGGCGCGAGTTCCGCCTTACTTGAAAAAGAAGATGAATTAGACAAAGAAACCGAGCGAAACTTAATTAGAGGTATTAAAGATGATTCAGGCTGGCTCATTCGGATGGTCGAGAATTTGCTATCTGTGACACGAATTAGTGAAGGTTTGGTAAGTTTGGAACGAGCACCGGAAGCCGTTGAAGAAATTGTTGGTGAAGCGGTTGGACGCATAAAAAAACGTTTCAGAGACCGAATCATTCACGTAAAAGTTCCGCGCGATCTTTTGATGGTTCCGATGGATGGGACGTTGATTGAACAAGTGCTTATTAATTTAATGGAAAATGCCTTGCGTCACGGTGGAACAAGTGCAGAAGTTTGGGTAGACGTGACGAAAACGAAGCAAAGTGCGATTTTCAGTGTACGTGATAATGGAAAAGGGATTCCGGAAAATCGTTTGCCAGATTTATTTGATACTTTTGCGGTAGAGGCAAGAGAACGTTCAGACATGTCCCGTGGCTTGGGGCTGGGCTTATCAATTTGTATGTCGATTATTCGGGCGCACGACGGAACGCTAGAAGCGAAAAACAACAAACATGGCGGGGCGACATTCTGGTTCACTTTGCCACTAGATGGAGGAGATGGAAAATGAACAGCAAACGACTTGTGCTAATTGTGGAAGATGAAGAGGGCATCAGTAATTTTATTTCAGCTGTTTTGACTGCAAGTGATTACTCGGTGATTAAAGCAGTGAATGGAAAAGAAGCGCTAGAGCAGACAGCGAGCCATTCACCAGATGTTGTGCTACTTGATCTAGGTTTGCCCGATGTAGAAGGACTGGATGTGCTCCGTGATATTCGCGTTTGGTCAAAAGTACCGATTATTGTTGTATCCGCGCGCGATCATGAACGAGAGAAAGTGACGGCACTTGACCATGGCGCAGATGATTATATTACGAAACCATTCGGCACATCGGAACTACTGGCGCGGATTCGGACTGCCCTAAGGCACATTCAACCAAGTAGCAAAGAAACGCCAAATGACCATATTATTCGCATTCAAGACCTTTTTATTGATGACGACCGCCGACTTGTCAAAATGGGCGATACGGAAATTCATTTTACGCCAATTGAATATAAAATTTTGCTTCTATTAGCTCGCCACGCCGGAAAAGTCCTTACGCATGATTTTATTATTCGCGAAATTTGGGGACCTTATCCTAGTGAAAATCAAGCGCTTCGGGTCAATATGAGTAATATCCGACGTAAAATTGAAAAAAATCCAGCAGAACCTGCATACATTTTGACAGAAGTTGGAGTTGGGTACCGGATGGCAGAAGAATAATAATATGTTATGATAAAAATAAACGCCAGGAGGAATTAATATGCATAAAACAATCCGTAGCGTAGACGTTTATTATGAAAAATATGGTGAAGGAATACCGATAATAATGATTCATGGCTTTGGTCCTGATTCGCAGCTGATGATTGGTTGCATGGAGCCAGTCTTTGATAAGGAAAGTCCATTTTCACGCATTTATGTGGATTTGCCTGGAATGGGAAAAACCGAGAATTACGACTCGATTCAAAACGCTGACCATGTGCTCACACTTTTACTAGAATTTATTGAAGCGGTAATTCCGGGCGAGCAATTTGTACTCGCCGGAGAATCATATGGTGGTTATTTAGCCCGCGGAATCGCAGCGAAAATGCCAGATAGAGTGCTGGGTGTCTTACTTATTTGCCCAGTCATTTATCCTGAAAAGGAAAGAAGAACGCTACCCGAACAAAAAGTCATGTACCAAGATGATACGTTTGTACGGTCGCTATCCAAAGAAGACCGAGCGTACTTTTCAAAAAGCGGCGTCATTTTAACAGCAAGAAACTGGAATCGTTTCTTGGCGGAAGTGATGGCGGGAATAATTAATGCAGATGGAGAATTTTTAGACCGATTATCTGCGAACTATGCGCTGAGCTTTGATCCAGACGAAAAAGCGCAATTCGATGTGCCGGCATTATTCTTATTTGGTCGTCAAGATGATCACGTGGGATACGCAGACGGGATTACATTGCTTGAAAAATATCCACATGCATCGATTGCTATTCTTGATTTTGCAGGTCATAATTTGCAAATCGAACAACCGAAAATCTTTACGACTATGGTGCAAGATTTCTTATTCCGTGTAAATCCAGAATGATTACCCTTTATGACCGCCAACCATTTCAGACCGTTTTAAGCCAGTCGCTCCATTTAATAAACTGCTTGCGTGCATGAGGGATTTAAACCCATAACGCGAACGGATTTTGTCGACCGTTATTTCTAATTGCTCATGATTTAAAGTTGTGGTAGCATCCTCAAATAAATTGAGCTGCAACCCTGTTTTCAAAGTAATCTTACCGCATGAAATCGCAATGGAGCGTACGGGTTCTCGTTCATCATAACGTCTAAACAGTTGCAGGAAATAAGGAATAAGCGCATGACTACTACTAGTAGGAGGGATTTTAGCTTGATGGCTGAATCCTTTTTTTATGCTGTATTTACTGTAGCCAATACTTAGATGAATAACAGCAGTATCCACATGGTTTTGGCGCAAACGCATTGCTACTTCCTCGACCATTTCGCGGATGACAATCTCTACTTCGGTCGGCACATGATAGTCTTTTTCAAGGATTTGGCTTTTTCCGTAGCTTTTACTAACTGGTACATATTTTTCATTTAAAAGGCTATAATCGATGCCGTGAGCATGATAGTAAAGTTGTTCGCCAACTACACCCATTGCGTTTTTCAGTACTTGTGGCGGCGTTTGGCTTAGTTGATACATATTAAAAATCCCCATTTTTTGCAGGCGAACAGCAGTCCGACGCCCAATTCCGCAGACATCATCCAAATGCCTAATCTTCCAAATTGTCTCTGGAACGTCTTCGTAGCGCCATTCAGCTATTCCATCGTCGCGATTTTTAGCAACGTTATCGAGCGCGAGTTTGGCAAGAAGGGGGTTGTCGCCGATTCCAACTGTAACGTATAGCCGCAATTCTTCTAAAATATCACGCTGGATTTTGCGAACAATTTCTTCCGTGCTACCGAATAACAAGTGCGATCCAGTGATATCTAAAAAACATTCATCAATACTATAAACGTGAATAAACTCAGCGGGAACATAACGTCTGAAAATGGCTTGAATCATCGCATTTACTTTTAAATAAAGTTTCATTCGCGGGGGTGCGATAATAATGCGCTTATCCCAAGTCGGGAGTTCGTACATTCTTGAGCCAGTTTTGATGTGATGTTCTTGTTTCATTTTTGGAGTGGCAGCCAAAACAAGTCCGCCAGCCCGGTCGGCGTTACTCATTACTACTAAATATGCTTCAAGTGGATTCAGCCGACGTTTGACACACTCAACCGAGGCGAAAAAACGATTTAATATCGATGCACAAAATATCACGGCGCGGTGCACGGCTGTAATCTTCTACTTGTACCATTTGTCGACACTCCTTTCTTCTACATTGCGAATTGCAGAGAAGGAAAGCGGGATAATACCTTCAGAATTTTTTATATAAATGGTATTATTTTCCACTCCGGAAATACGGCCGATAATGTCGTTTTCGGGAGAGGCTTCTGGATTTAGCGGCTTTTTCTGGATAACAAGCGTAGACTGATGTGTCATCGCGCTAGCTAATACGCTCTCGATAAATTCTGTAGTCATAGCTTCTTTCCATACTAAATTTGGTTCGGCGTTTTGCATCGCCTCGGTATGTTCGCTTAATAAAAAACCGCCCCATTTCTTCATGCCGCGATCTTGATAGCTCATATGATGACACCTCCAATATTTCAAATGTTTAGCTATTGCTTACATACATTATACGAACAAATGTTCTTGTTTGCAATGCGTAAATGTTCTCATTTGTGCTATAAGAACGGGAACAAATTACTATTTGTGAAAGATTAATAAAAGGAACATAAAAAACGACCAAGCCTATAAAGTAGACTTGGTCGTTATAATTTTTTTAAGCGTGGCTATCTTCGTAAGCGGTGATTTGTCCTACACGATTTGCGTGTCGGCCACCTTCATACGCTGTTTCTAACCAAATTTTGACAATGTCTTCTGCTAGCCCCGGACCTATGACTCTCGCTCCAAGCGCAAGGACATTTGTATCATTATGTTCGCGCGTTGCGTGAGCGCTAAATGTATCACCAACAAGTGCGCAACGAATGCCTTTTACTTTATTAGCTGCGATACTCATACCAATACCTGTACCACAAACTAAAATGCCGCGGTCGACTTCTTGGTTAACAACTTTTTCACTAACTGTAATCGCTAGTCCCGGGTAATCCACTGATTCTGGTGCTTCGGGGCCAAATTCTTCGTAACTAATTCCAACACTTTCAAGATAAGAAATAATACTTTTTCGTAATTCAATTCCGCCATGGTCTGAAGCAATGGCAACTTTACTAACTGTCATTTTTTCTCCTCCTGCCGTATAATCAATACCTTCATTATACATGAATTAGAGTTTTTCGACAGTCTTTCTGTTGCGCCAAGGTTTTGCGTGAACAATAATAACGTCGCAAGGTGCATGGGCGGCCGTATATTCAGAAACACTACCAAGAATAAATTGCTCTGTTGCCGAAAGTCCAGTTGCTCCAACTAAAATTAAATCGGGTTCAAAATTTCGCGTTATTTTTTTATTGAAGGTAGTTTTTGGCGTACCAAAGTGAACAAAAGTTTCAACATGCGCTACGCCAGCTTTTTCGGCTTCTTTTTTGTACATCTCAACTAATTCTTCTCCGTATGCTTTGGCTTTTTTTGCATAGGTTTGTTCATAATCGATTAACGGTGCAATCCGGCGAACATCAGCGACAAAGCCAATACCAAGTGTGGCACCATCCATTTTGGCAAATTGAACAGCACGTCTTAGCGCGGCTTCGGCTTCGTTTGATCCATCAACACCAACAAGAATCCGTTTGTAAGCAGACATTTTGTATCACCCTCTCAAAAGTTTTCCCCTTATTATTTACTTAATACCCATAAATAAAAGAAAGAAGCATGATTAAAGAGAAAATTTTGTGGTACTATGAGGAAAAGGAGGTTTCTTTATGGCTAAGCTAGAAACGTTTTATCCCATTGTAGCTAGACCAAAGCGTGCAGGCTATAAAGAATATCTACCGAGTGTGCAGATGATAGAAATTTCCCGGGAAATAATTTAGTAGTTCCTGATTTATGTAATGCAACAAAATGTCGCATATATACAATGAAAAACGAATATGCTTTGTTAAAATAACAATATGGAGGGGCTTACAATGATTAATGAATTTGCTTGGATACGGGAGGAAATCAGTGGTCTTAAAGGAGTCCAGTATTCTTTTAAAGAAGAATGGGGAGCGGAGCGCTATCATGTTTTGGATCAGCTAATGGCAATGCGTGGAACGAATAAAGAAGGACAGCCCATTTTAACCTTGAAGTGCGATGCCGAAAAAAGTGAGCAACTTCGCGCAGAAAATCCAGCCATCGTTCCCGGTTATTACATGAATAAACGAGTTTGGATTTCTGTTTTATTGAAAGAAGAACGAGATAAAGACTTGATTCGCGCATTAATCCAGCATGCATACTCAGAAGCGAAGAATAAGTTGCCAAAATATAAACAAGCGGAACTTTTTGACTAATTTAGTTAAGAAGTTCTTATTTCTGTTATAATGAAATTGATTGTGAAAAAGAAAACAAAAAGGAGATGAAAAGATGGATATTAATATGTTTATCCTATACTTCTTTATTTATTCTGTTCTTGGATGGGCTTGGGAGGAAGTTTTTTGCTCGATTTCAGAGAAGAAGTTAGTGTATCGTGGTTTTCTTTATGGGCCATATTGTCCCATTTACGGGTTTGGGGTAACGACAGTTTTAATGATGATTTTACCGTTTCAAAATAACTTATGGGCCTTATTTATTTTTTCGATGATTATTTGTACGGTGATTGAATATGTTACCGCAACGATTTTAGAAGCATTATTCCATACAACATGGTGGGATTATCACAACTGGCCACTCAATGTAAAAGGTCGAATTTGCTTGCCGATTTCGATTTTTTGGGGATTTGCTTGTATTATCGTTGTACGCTTCTTGCACCCACTTGTCACCGAATTTGCGGATTGGATTTTAGGCTGGGGTGGCTGGGTTATTCCTGCGCTCATCGTGGTTCTGATGCTTATTGATACGATTAAATCTGTCACAAGTATGCTATCATTCCAAAAAGCACTTGCCGAATTTAATGAAAAACTAACTGCCCAAGCAAATGAACTAAAAGCAAGCGTAAAAGAACGGGCGAAAGAATTTGAAGAAGGACTTTTGAAGAAACAAGAAAATGTCGATATGAAAATTGCTGAAATAGAAGCAAAACGTAAGCAAGACAAAGAACTTGCTGCTAGCATGCGCAAACTTAAATTTAATGAACGACGAATGTTAAAATCGTTCCCGAAAATGAAAGTGAAACGCGCGGCTCCATTTAAGAATTTCAACAAAAGTATACTCAGAGTCGATAAACAGAAAAGAAAATAGAGAAACTGATTATGGCGCGAATGGTATTTTTTATCATTTGCGCCTTTTTTTGCGTTATTTTTTACAAAACGTATAGAAAGAACCGCACATCTTTTGTATGATTAAGAAGAAACAACGCCCCGCAAAACTCCTTTACTTCATTCTCATTTTTGTTTCAAAGTAGATTTTACCTGCCTTCAAGAAGTTTCATAATCTCGCTATATATCAAGCTTTACAAACAACTTTCGTACTTTTACAAATAATAGGATTGTTAAAAAAGTCACAAGTAAAGCCCAATGATGTACATTCTTTCCGCAAGTTATTGGGATGAAAGCGTGTACATTTTTATTAGATTTAGATTTATAATTAAAACGAACAGGAGGGAACGACATGTATTTGGATGAGAGAAGTAATTCACTTTTAAAAGAACTCTTACGACATCCTGACACATCGAGTACAAACTTACAAGCAAAATTCGGTTTAACTCGAAGACAAGTCGACTATAGTTTCCAAAAAATTAATAATTGGCTAGAAGAACAGACTTACCCGAAGATTCATCGTGCCGCAAATGGTCGATTTATCGTAGAACCTGACCTGTTTCAAATCATTGGTGAGGAAGATGGCGAAAAAACAGATTGGTACATCCCGTCAGAAAAGGAACGCGCTAGTCTAATCATCCTCATGTTAACAACAGGAAGTGAAGAGTTATCCCTTAATCACTTTATAAGCGAGCTGGAGGTGAGCAAGAACACCGTATTACGAGACTTGAAGCTGGTACAAAAGACACTTGAGAAATTCAACCTCGAAGTTAAATATTCGCGGATGCGTGGCTATTTAATTGACGGAGACGAGTGGAACCAGCGGACGGCACTCATTTATGCGGCAGAACACATCATAGAAAGTTTTGGCGGCGAAGAGTATTTACAGGATTTCATGCAAGTGGACGAAGCGAGAATTAAAGAGCTTCGGGAAAAATTGGAACAAGTTGAGCATCACCTGAATTTGCATTTTATTGACAATAAAATGCAAATACTGCCTTACATTTTAGAAGCTGTTTTTCGGCGGATGAAGAAGGGGCAAACAATTACGACATCTTTCCTGATTGACTACAATGAATTGTCAGATACTCGGGAATACGGAGCAGCAGAGATTTTTATTGAAGAAGAGCCGAATATGCCAGAAGCAGAGCGAATGTACATCACATTACAACTTTTAACTTCCAATGTACTTCCGAAACAATATTTGAAATCGGAGGAAACGCACAAGTTAAGGCTGGCACTGGAACAAGTTCTAAGCGAATTTGAGAAAAAGGCTTGTATTCAACTAGTAGACAAAGAATCGTTACTTGAAAAATTATTTGCACACATTAAACCTGCGTATTATCGGATTAAGTATCATCTTACAACAGATTACAGCATTTTAGACAAGATTGATCAAGAATTCCAAGCCGTGCATTACATCGTGAAAGAGTCGTTAGCACCATTAGAACGTTTTATTGGTAGCAAAGTTCCTGAAAATGAAAGTATATTTATTACCCTTTTCATTGGAGGGCATTTAATCGAATCCACAGAGAAATTACAAACGAGACTAAAAGCAGTTGTGGTTTGTCCGAACGGATTGTCGATTTCGAGATTGATGGAAAAAACATTACGAAGCCTTTTCCCGGAAATATTTTTCTATCAAGCGATGTCGATTCGAGAATTTGAACAAACAAAGTTAGGTTATGACATTGTATTTTCCGCAGTGCCACTTTCGACCGACAAGAAATTTTTCCTTATCAACCAATTGATGGATGGGAAAGAGCGCCTCGAGCTTAGACGCCGGGTGATGCGGTCGGTTTACTTAGTGGATGAGGTGAATATCAGCGTCGATCAATTAATGAAAACAATTTCCAAATTTGCTGATATTAAAGATGCTGCCCGTCTTGAAAAAGTGCTAGCAGACTATTTAATGCCAGTTCCAGAAGAAAACACATCCAAACACGAAGGCAAAAGCTCACTCGCGGATTTGCTTGAAGTAACGCGAATCACACGTAAGAAATCAGTGAAAGATTGGCATGAAGCAATTTATCATGCAGCTTTACCGTTACTTTCAGCGGGAGTGGTGGAGCCAGCCTACGTGGAAGAAATGAAACGGCAATATCCAGCACCGATTATGAACATCATTCTCCGTAATACGATAGCTATCCCTCATGCTGAAACGGAAAAAGGAGTAAATAGCCTCGGAATGAGCTTGCTTTATCTAGAAGAAGGCCTGCCACTCGAAGGCGGTAAAGAGCTACATTTTATCGTCGTCATCGCAGCTATAGATAAAAATGCTCACTTCACAGCTTTACTACAATTGATGGAATTATCGGAGAACAAAAAAGAACTGAAAAAACTTGCGGATGCTGCGAACACAGAAGAAATGCACCAAATAATTAAAAACTTCACGGACTTGGAAACAAAAAAGACAATGTAGAGAAGTCAGAAAGAATTACAGGAGGATTTCGTAATGGATTTAGTACAATTTTTGAAAAAAGGAATGGTTTGGGTTCAATCGGATATCGAGAAACAAGAGGACCTATTCCAAATGGTCGCAGAAAGTGGAAAGTCTGAAGGGTATGTAACGGATGACTTTTTAACAAGACTAACAGACCGTGAACAAACCTTTCCAACGGGGCTAAAATTAGATGGATACGGCGTGGCATTACCGCACACGGATCCAGAATGCGTTACGGAACAATTTATCGCCGTAATCACTGTGAAAGATGGCATTCCATTTAAATTAATGGAAGATGCTGGTCAAACGGTTGAAGCGAATTTGATTTTCGTACTCGGACTAAATGAACCTCACAGCCAGCTCGCGGTACTTCAGCAATTGATGGGGACGATTCAGGATAAAGACAATGTAGCCGCATTACTCAGAGCGAAAGATGAAGACGAAGTAAAACAAATTTTAGAAACTATTACCGTTTAAAAAAACAGGAAAATTAGCCGCGGGAAATCGCAGCAATTAATTAGGAGGAATTTATCATGGGACAATTTAAAATTTTGGTAGCTTGTGGAGCAGGAATTGCAACATCAACAGTAGTAACGGACAGAGTAGAACGTTTGGTAAAAGAAAACAACGTGGATGCAGAAGTAAAACAAATTAAAATTTCAGAAGCAGCATCTATGCAAGACGGAGCGGATTTAATCGTATCAACAACTATTTTACCAACAACTTACAAAATCCCAGCGATTATTGCAACTTCTTACATCACTGGTATGGGTATGGAAGAATTAGACGAAGAAATACTTGCGCACCTTAAATAAAGGCTGCGCAAGGGAGTTTAGAAATCATCATTAAACAGAGAAAAAAGGAGGAAATATTAAATGGATACACTTCTGTCAGGAGTACAGTATGTTTTAAACTTGGGGCCTACAGTTATTTTGCCTATTATGATTTTCTTTATTGCATTAATTTTCCGAGTACCAGCAAAGAAAGCGCTTCGTTCAGCGATTACGATTGGTATCGGGTTTGTAGGTATTAACCTTGTTATTAGTTTACTATCTAGTAACTTAGGTCCGGCAGCGCAACAAATGGTTGAGCGTTTTGGACTGAATTTAACAATTATTGATGCAGGTTGGCCAGCAGCAGCCGCGGCTTCATGGGCTTCTCCAGTTGCAGCAATTTTAATTCCAATCTGTTTGGTAGTTAACTTAGCACTTATTTTCTTCAAAGTTACGAAAACACTCGATATTGATATTTGGAACTACTGGCACTTCATCGCAGCAGGTGCAACTGGTTATATCGTAACTGGTGGTAACTGGTGGTTCGCGATTCTTTGTGCGATCATCTATGAAGTTGCTGTTCTTTGGATGGCAGACAGAACACAACCTATGGTAGAAGAATTTTACGGATTAAAAGGGATCTCCTTACCAACAGGTTCTACAGCAGCATTCGGTTTCATCGGTATTCCGGTTGGTTGGCTAATCGCTAAAATCCCTGGTATTAAAAACATCCATGTTGACCCAGAAACTATTCAAAAACGTTTTGGTATTTTCGGGGAACCAATGATGATGGGTCTTATTCTAGGTATTGCAATCGGTATTCTTGCAGGCTATGACGTTGGCGCAGTTGCACAACTTGGTATGTCCATGGGTGCGGTAATGTTCTTAATGCCTCGTATGGTTAAAATTTTAATGGAAGGTTTAATTCCAATTTCAGAATCCGCTCGTGAATTCATGAAATCTCGTTTCAAAGGCCGTGAACTTTATATCGGGCTTGATGCAGCACTTTCAATCGGTCACCCAGCGAATATTTCTACTGGTTTAATCCTTGTTCCAATCACTCTTTTCTTAGCTGTTATCATTCCTGGTAACAAAGTACTTCCTTTTGGTGACTTGGCAACTATTCCATTCTACGTATCATTCGTAGTAGCATCTCGTAAAGGTAACATTCTTCACTCTGTTTTAGCTGGAACTGTAGTTATTGCACTAGCGCTTCTTATGGCAACTGACTTCGGTCTTGTTCATACAGAAATGATGAAAGGTGTTTACGAATTCCCTAAAGGAGCAACACAAGTTAGTACACTTGATATGGGTGGTAACTTCTTTAACTGGGTTATTCTTAAATTCTCTCAAGCTTGGGCAGCTATTTTCTAAGTTTTGTCTTAATGATATAGAAGAGGTGATAGTAACATGAGAGCAGCTGTGTTATACGAGAATAATGTAATAAAAGCAGAACAAATTGATGAAGCGACTTGTGGGAAAGATCAAGTTCGTGTCGAAGTAAAAGCAGTTGGCATCTGTGGATCGGATATTCATAAAATGCAGACTCGCTGGAAATACCCACTGCCTGCTGTAATGGGACATGAATTCGCAGGTGTAGTTACAGAAATTGGTAGCGAAGTAACAAACGTAGCTATCGGTGACCGTGTTGCAGGGATTCCGCTCGAGCCTTGTATGGAATGTAATTATTGTAAAGCAGGAGACTTCGCGCTATGTGACAACTACCGGATGGTGGGATCACACTTCCACGGCGGATTTGCTGAAAATGTCGTCATGAAAGCCGACAATGTCATTTCTATCGGCGACCTTGATTTTGAAGAAGGTGCGATGATTGAACCACTTGCTGTATCGATGCACGGGGTACTTGGTATTCAGCCGAGACTTGGCGATACGGTCATTGTCTTCGGAATTGGCACAATCGGAATCTTGGTTGTACAATGTTTACTTCTTGCAGGCGTGAAAGATATTATCGCGGTTGATATCAGTGATAAAAAATTAGCAGACGCGCGGGAATTCGGTTGCAAATACACTATTAATCCAAAAAATGAAGACTTAAAAGAACGCGTTTTTGCTTATACAAATGGTCTTGGGGCAGATATAGCGCTCGAGTGTGCTGGTTCAAAAATAACGCAAGAACAATGCCTTCTTGTAACGAAGAAAAAAGGTAAAGTTGGTTACTTAGGAATCGCCTACGCAGATGTGCTTTTACACGAAGAAGCTTTTGAAAATATTTTTAGACGTGAACTTACGCTTAAAGGTTTTTGGAATTCTTACTCAGCACCATTTCCAGGTGAGGAGTGGCGTACGTCGATTGAATTCGTGAAACAAGGTCGAATTAAGCTGAAACCACTAATTTCGCATCGTTATAAGCTAGAGGAAACGAAAGAAGCTTTTGATATGATTCTTTCCAGAGAGCATGATTATAACAAAGTGATGATATTGCCGCAGAAAGGTGACGATTAATTTGAAAGCAGTAGTAAAAACAAACCCCGGATACGATCAAATGGAGCTAAGAGATGTAGAAGAACCACAAGTCTATGGCGACAAAGTAAAAATCAAAGTAGCTTTTACTGGTATTTGCGGATCAGACATCCATACGTTTAAAGGTGAATACAAAAATCCAACAACTCCCGTTACACTGGGACATGAATTTTCTGGTGTTGTTGTAGAAGTTGGGCCAGATGTAACGAGTATCAAAGTGGGAGACCGCGTCACAAGTGAAACAACTTTTGAAACTTGTGGAGAATGTATTTATTGTAAAGAACGTGATTACAATTTATGTAGCAATCGTCGTGGTATTGGTACGCAAGCAAATGGTAGTTTTGCAGAATTTGTTTTATCTCGCGAGGAAAGTTGTCATGTGCTTGATGAACGGATTTCACTTGAAGCGGCAGCACTAACAGAACCGCTTGCATGTTGTGTGCATTCAGCGCTTGAAAAAACAACGATTCGTCCAGATGACACAGTACTTGTTTTCGGACCAGGTCCAATTGGTTTATTACTAGCTCAAGTTGTGAAAGCGCAAGGGGCAACGGTGATTATGGCAGGAATTACCAAAGATAGCGACCGCTTACGTCTAGCAAAAGAACTTGGAATGGACAGGATTGTCGATACTTTAAAAGAAGACTTGGCTGAAGTTGTGCTCGGTATGACAGATGGTTACGGAGCGGAACGCGTATTTGATTGTTCCGGCGCAGTACCCGCTGTAAATCAAGGATTACCTCTAACGAAGAAAAAAGGCGATTTTGTTCAAGTAGGACTTTTTGCTGAAAAGAAAAATGCGATTGATGAAGAATCCATTATCCAACGTGAAATTGCTTATATTGGCAGCCGTTCGCAAAAACCATCTTCTTGGATTTTAGCGCTCGACTTACTGGCAAATGGCAAAATCAATACGGATAAAATGATTACTAAAGTATACGGTTTGGATGACTGGCGCGAGGCTTTCGAGGCAGTTATGGCAGGAAATGAAATTAAAGTATTAGTGAAATCTTAATAATGGAGGATGGGCTGTATGAAAAAACATCAAAAAAAGGATAACCGTGCAAACGAATCCAAAGCTTCTCGGGCTCAGATGTTTTACAGTAGTCATCCTTAGAAATGAGCCGAGAACATATTCGCGTATGTTCTCGGTTCCATTTCATTATAAGACGTTAAAAGAAAAAAATCTATTAATGAAGGTGAAATTAAATGAAATTAACAATTGGTTGCGACCACGGCGGACGTAGACTAAAAGATGCCATTGTGAAACATTTACGTGAAAAAGATATTGAAGTTGTTGATATTGGAACATATACAGACGAAAGTGTCGATTTTCCATCGTATGCAGAAGAGGTTGCCAATCAAGTAGTAAGCGGGCAATCTGAACTCGGTATTTTGTGCTGTGGAACTGGGATTGGTATGAGTATTGCTGCGAATAAAGTCGATGGAATCCGTGCTGCGGTTGTTTCGGATACTTTTTCAGCGCGTGCCACTCGTGAACATAACAATAGCAATGTTCTCTGCCTAGGCGAACGTGTCATCGGCGAAGGATTAGCACTTTTACTTGTGGATACTTGGCTTGAGGCATCGTTTGCAGGTGATCGCCATAAACGCCGCTTGGATAAAATTACTGAACTCGAAAGAAAGTGAGGATGAACATGAGGAAAATAGCCGCTTCAATTATGTGTGCAGACCAACTACATTTAGGTGAAGAACTCCGGCGCCTTGAATCCGCTGGTGTGGAACTACTACACTGCGATGTGATGGACGGTGTATATGTGAATAATCTTGCGCTCGGTCCAGAATATTTGGAAATAGTGCGAAACAATACAGAAATCCCTCTAGACATACATTTGGCTACTATTACCCCACTTAAATATATTGACATGTTTGGCCCTGTGAAACCGGAATATATTTCTTTTCATGTAGAAGTAGCGGAAGACGTGTCAGAAGTCATCCGGAAAATACGCTCTTACAACGTTAAACCATCGATCGCTATAAATCCGGAAACCCCTATCGAAGCCATTTATCCTTATTTAGATGATGTCGAAATGGTGTTAATGATGACTGTAAACCCGGGTTTTGCGGGACAAAAATTTCAAACAGATGTATTACAAAAACTGCATGATTTAAAAGCAAAACTAGCTGGAAAAGTCCATGCGCCGCTCATTGAAGTGGATGGCAATATTAATAAAGAAACAGTAAGCTTGATGCGAGATTGTTTACCAGACATTTATGTACTAGGCACATCCGCGCTATTTCATGACCGAGATAAAACGAGTTATGCAGAAAGACTAGTACACATTTGGTCAGATGTAGAAAAACATGTGTAATAAAGCACAAACAATTTAAGGGAGATGACAGTTTTGAAAAAAACATTAGATAGACAAGCCGTGGACACGATTCGTTCGTTATCCATTGATATGATTGAGAAAGCAAACTCAGGACACCCAGGAATGCCAATGGGAGCAGCTCCAATGGCGTATATGCTATTTGCGAAACATTTAGTATTCAACCCAGCCAACCCAGAATGGTTTAACCGCGATCGCTTTGTTTTATCAGCAGGACACGGGTCCGCGCTACTTTATAGCATGCTTCATTTATTTGGTTATGATGTAAAAATGGAAGACTTAAAACAGTTCCGTCAATTAGATAGTTTGACACCAGGACACCCTGAATTTGGATGGACTGCAGGAGTTGATGCAACGAGTGGCCCGCTTGGACAAGGGATTGGTATGGCGGCTGGAATGGCGCTTGCGGAGTCTCATTTAGCGGCGGAGTATAACCAACCAAATTATCCAATTGTCGACCATTATACGTATGCGATTTGTGGTGACGGGGACTTGATGGAGGGCGTGGCATCAGAAACAGCCTCGCTTGCAGGACATTTAGGACTTGGGAAATTAATCGTATTGTACGATTCCAATGATATTTGTTTAGATGGAGATTTAAGCGCAACATTCAGTGAAAATGCAGCAGATCGTTTCCGTGCATACGGCTGGCAAGTTTTACGTGTAGAAGATGGCAACAATTTAGCGGCAATTCAAGAAAAAATTGTTCAAGCAAAATTAGAAACATCGAAACCAACGCTAATCGAAGTGAAAACAGTCATCGGTTACGGCGCGCCAACAAAAGCAGGCAGCTCCGCAAGTCACGGTGCTCCGCTCGGTGAAAAAGAAGCAATTGGAGCAAAAGAGCATTACGAATGGGCAGAAGAACCTTTCACAGTACCAGCTGAAGTTCGTGATTACTTAAGAAATTACAAAGCTCGCGGGGAAAAACTAGAGGGTGCTTGGAACACAATGCTCGCTAATTACAAAAAAGAATTCCCAGAACTTGCAAGTCAATTAGACCGCGTGTTAGCGGGAGAAGTAGCTGCCGATTGGAACGCCAATTTGCCAACTTTTGAAGCAGGCACAAATGTTGCAACACGCTCTGCATCTGGAAAAATGATTAACGCAATTGCAGCCGAATTACCGGAACTTTTCGGGGGATCTGCTGACTTAGGTTGCTCGAACAAAACATTTATTGATGCGAGCCCAGCATACAGCATTCAAGACCCAGCTGGTAAAAATATCTGGTTCGGTGTGCGCGAATTTGCGATGGGAGCAATGTTAAACGGAATGGCGCTTCATAGCGGTTTACGAGTATTTGGCTCCACCTTCTTCGTCTTCTCAGACTATGTGCGTCCAGCAATGCGGATGGCTGCTTTAATGCAACTCCCAGTAACCTATGTATTCACGCATGACAGTATCGCTGTAGGTGAAGACGGCCCGACACATGAACCAATCGAACAACTAGCCTCGCTTCGTGCTATGCCAGGCCTAACAGTTATCCGCCCAGCCGATGCCAAAGAAACCCGCGCTGCTTGGGAAATTGCTGCAACTAACACCAATGGTCCAATCGCACTTGTATTATCACGCCAAGACTTACCAGTACTTGAAAATGCACAAGAAGAAGTGGATGCAGGTGTAGATAAAGGTGCTTATATCGTAGCACCAGCAAATAGTTCCAAACCAGACGCTATCATTATCGCAACAGGATCAGAAGTGTCCCTTGC
The DNA here is from genome assembly GCF_041765605.1 of Listeria monocytogenes. Lineage (GTDB taxonomy): Bacteria > Bacillota > Bacilli > Lactobacillales > Listeriaceae > Listeria > Listeria monocytogenes_D. Next base: position 2,759,680 of record NZ_CP168900.1, on the reverse strand, counting down.
AATTGAAGCGAAAGCGGAACTTGCGAAAAAAGATATCGACGTTTCCGTTGTTAGTTTATCCAGCTGGGAACGCTTTGAAAAAACAACCGATGCTTATAAAGAAAGCATTTTACCAAAAGAAGTCACAGCGAGATTTGCGATTGAAGCAGGAGCAACATTCGGTTGGAAAGAATTTATTGGGTCAGAAGGCGATATGTTAGGAATCGATCACTTCGGCGCATCTGCCCCTGCAAAAGATTTGTTTAACGCTTATGGATTTACACCAGAAAATGTGGCGGATCGCGTCGAAGCTGTGATTGCGAAAGCCGGTGTGCGCGTATGACATTCGTAGCGCCATCTTTACTCGCAGCTGATTATATGAACATGGCAAACTCCATTAAAGAAGCAGAAGATGCCGGAGCTGACTACCTTCATATCGATGTCATGGATGGACATTTTGTGCCGAATCTAACGTTTGGAATTGATATGGTTGAGCAAATTAAGAAAACAGCAACTATTCCACTGGATGTCCACTTAATGCTCTCGAACCCAGAAAACTATATTGAAAAATTTGCAGCAGCAGGTGCACACATTATTTCCGTGCACATCGAAGCCGCACCGCACATCCACCGCGTCATCCAACAAATTAAAGCAGCGGGCTGTAAAGCTGGAGTTGTGCTCAATCCAGGAACTCCGGCGAGCGTGCTGGATGCCGTTTTAGCCGATGTAGATTTAGTTTTACAAATGACCGTAAATCCAGGGTTTGGTGGACAAGCTTTCATTAATTCTACCATCAAAAATATGCGCTATCTGGATAATTGGCGCCGAGAAAATAACGGCAGCTATGTGATCGAAGTCGACGGTGGCGTAAATGCCGAAACCGCAGAAAAATGCAAACAAGCGGGCGTAGACGTCCTCGTTGCCGGATCGTACTTCTTTGGAGCAACAGATAAAGTAGCTTGCATTCAAGGCTTAAAAAAATAAAATACGAAAAAACTAGGTTGCCCAAAAAAAGCGCCTAGTTTTTTTATATTATATAGTAGATATTTTTTTAATTGATACATCCCGCGCACTAGCTTATACTTAAATTAATACGACAACGAAAAGGAAGAGATACATGACACAACTAACATTTCGAAACGGTACAGAACAAGACACGACGTTAATTCTTCGTTTTATTACCGAACTTGCAATTCATGAAGGCATTGAAAAAGATGTAGTAGCAACAGAACCTGGCTTACACAAAGCCCTTTTTCAAGAAAAATCAGCCGAAGTAATTATTGCTGAATATGAAGGGAAGCCAGTTGGTTTCGCACTCTTTTTCCATAATTTTTCCACATTACTTGGCAAAAAAGGCTTGTACTTAGAAGACCTTTACATCATTCCAGAAATGCGCGGAAAGGGCTTTGGAACACAATTTTTCAGCTATTTATCCAAACTAGCTTTAGAGCGTGATTGCGGCAGATTTGAATGGTGGTGCCTAAATGAAAACAAATCAGGCATGGATTTTTACGAAAAAATTGGCGCAGAAAAAATGTCAGAATGGACCGTACATAGGCTCACTAAAGCCGAAATGGAAAAACTAAGCAACCTATGAAAGGATGGGATTTAAATGAAATGGGATAAACTATTAAATGATAAACGCCGCCGCGAATCCGGTGTCACTCGTTCGAAAAATACCGATGTACGTAGCGCTTTTGAAAATGACTTTCAGCGTATCGTTATGAGTGCTTCATTTCGCCGCTTACAAGATAAAACCCAAGTATTCCCACTAGAAAAAAGCGATTTTGTGCGTACACGACTAACCCATTCAATGGAAGTAAGTACGATCGCAAAATCAATGGGAAACATGGTTACACACACGATTCAAGAAGAAAACTTAGACAAAGATTTTACAAAAGATCATGCGGATAAAATTCCGGAAATCCTTGCTTGTGCAGGACTTTTACATGATATGGGCAATCCGCCGTTCGGTCACTTTGGTGAAGAAAGTATCCGTGAGTGGTTCCGCGACAATTTAGCAACCATCACTTACAAAAATAAAAGCCTAGCTGAAATCCTAACACCGCAAATGAAAGAAGATTTTTATTACTTTGAAGGTAACGCGCAAGTGCTTCGTGTAGTTTCCAAACTGCATTATCTTTTCGACCAATACGGCTTAAACCTAACATTTGCCACTTTAAATGCGGTCATCAAATACCCAGTTTCTTCCTTAAAAGTAAATAAAAAACAAATCAAAAGCAAAAAACTAGGCTATTTTTACGCTGATGAATCACTTTTTAATGAAATAACAACAGCAACAGAAGCGCTTGATAACCGTCATCCGCTCACTTATTTACTAGAAGTGGCAGACGACATCGCGTACCTAAATGCCGATCTAGAAGACGGCGTGAAAAAAGGCATCGTCAACATCACGCAAATCTTAAAAGGTTTTGAAGAAGTAGAAGAGCATAATAAAGTAACTGCCGCGTGCTACAACGAACTCAAGAAAAAAAGCGAGCGCTACGAAGGGCAAGAAGAAAGTTTCATCGTACAACAATGGCTCGCATCGAACGTTCGCGGCCAATTAATCAATCGATCACTCGAAGTATTTTACGAGAACTACGACGCCATCATGGCAGGCACATTCAACGACTCACTTATTGATGCTTCAAGCGCCGAACAACTCGTACAAATTTTACAAAGCCTATCATTCACGTACATTTACCAAGATAAAGGCATTGTTGAATCCGAAATCGCCGGCAACGAAATCATCTCCAAATTGCTCGAAACGTTCATCCCAGCTGTCATCTACTACGACAGCGAAACCCCAGAACGCCAAACAGCCAAAGACAAACGCCTACTAACCTTGATTTCCGACAACTACCTAGGCTGTTACCGCAAAAACGCAGAAGGCGAAAGCGAAACAATGAAACTGTACTTGCGATTACTTCTCGTAACAGACTTCATTTGCGGCATGACCGACAGCTACGCGAAAGATTTATATCAACGTTTGAATGGTCTTAGCTAATTAACTAAATTTCAAGTAACACCTTGACATCTAAACCTCAAGGTGTTACTATATTCAAGGTGCCTCTACTATAAACAGAGGCCTGAAAATAAAACAGCGTTGTAGGTCGAACTTACAGCCATTTTATTTTACCGAAAAAATGAACCACCTGGATGTGTGGAACTACTAAACAAGGAAGGAGGAATTTATCCCATGCCTACAATTAACCAATTAGTACGCAAACCTCGTCAATCTAAAATTAAAAAATCTACATCACCTGCTTTGAACAAGGGCCTAAACAGTTTTAAAAGAGAACTAACAGACGTTAACTCTCCGCAAAAACGTGGCGTATGTACTCGTGTTGGTACCATGACTCCTAAAAAACCTAACTCGGCGCTTCGTAAATATGCCCGTGTACGTTTGAGTAATGGTATTGAAGTAACAGCTTACATTCCTGGTATTGGTCACAACTTACAAGAACATAGTGTTGTTCTTATTCGTGGTGGACGTGTAAAAGATTTACCAGGGGTACGTTATCATATCGTTCGTGGAGCGCTTGATACAGCTGGTGTTGAAAATAGAGGACAAAGCCGTTCTAAATACGGTACGAAAAAACCTAAAAAATAATACTTATAAAATATGAAAGGAGGATATCCGATGCCTCGTAAAGGTCCTGTTGCTAAACGTGACGTGTTACCAGATCCGATTTATAATTCGAAACTAGTAACTCGTTTAATTAATAAAATGATGGTTGACGGAAAACGTGGAAAGTCTCAAGCTATCCTATATTCCGCATTCGATATCATTGCACAAGAAACTGGTAAAGATCCGATGGAAGTATTTGAACAAGCTATGAAGAACATTATGCCTCTTCTTGAAGTTAAAGCTCGCCGTGTAGGTGGTGCTAACTATCAAGTACCTATCGAAGTACGTGCTGACCGTCGTTCTACTCTTGGTCTTCGTTGGTTAGTAAATTATGCTCGCCTTCGTGGAGAGAAAACAATGGAAGTACGTGTTGCTCGCGAAATCATGGATGCTGCCAATAATACTGGTGCTTCTGTTAAGAAACGCGAAGATACACACAAAATGGCTGATGCTAACAGAGCGTTCGCTCACTATCGTTGGTAAAAAAATCACTGACAAATTCCAGGCGTATTGCCTGAAAAATTGTTTTATGGAAGGAGAAATACAACATGGCTAGAGAGTTCTCCTTAGAAAAGACTCGTAATATTGGTATCATGGCCCACATTGATGCGGGTAAAACTACCACTACTGAACGTATCCTTTTCTATACAGGGCGTATTCACAAAATTGGTGAAACCCATGAAGGTGCTTCTCAAATGGACTGGATGGAGCAAGAGCAAGAACGTGGTATTACTATCACTTCTGCTGCGACAACAGCTCAATGGAAAGGCTACCGAGTAAACATTATCGATACACCAGGACACGTAGACTTCACAGTTGAAGTTGAACGTTCGCTTCGTGTACTTGATGGTGCTGTTGCGGTTCTAGATGCACAATCTGGTGTAGAACCACAAACAGAAACAGTTTGGCGTCAAGCTACTACTTACGGGGTTCCTCGTGTAGTATTCGTCAACAAAATGGACAAAATCGGCGCAGACTTCCTATATTCTGTAGGTACTTTGCATGAACGTTTGGCTGCCAACGCGCACCCAATCCAACTCCCAATCGGGGCCGAAGATACATTTGAAGGTATCATTGACTTAATCGAAATGAACGCGTTGTATTACGAAGATGATTTAGGAAATGACCCTCATATTAAAGAAATTCCAGCTGATCTGAAAGACTTAGCAGACGAATACCGCGGTAAATTAGTGGAAGCAGTTGCTGAACTTGACGAAGAGTTAATGATGAAATACCTAGAAGGCGAAGAAATTACAAAAGAAGAACTTAAAGCTGGTATCCGTAAAGGAACACTTAACGTTGAGTTCTATCCTGTAGTTTGTGGTACAGCATTCAAAAACAAAGGTGTTCAACCAATGTTAGATGCAGTACTTGATTACCTTCCAGCACCAACAGATGTTCCAGCTATTAACGGCGTATTGCCTGATGGAGAAGAAGCTGCTCGTCACGCTGATGATTCAGAACCATTCTCTTCCCTAGCATTCAAAGTTATGACTGACCCTTATGTTGGACGCTTAACTTTCTTCCGTGTTTATTCCGGTACTTTGAATTCCGGTTCATATGTACAAAACTCGACTAAAGGTAAACGTGAACGTGTTGGACGTATCCTTCAAATGCACGCTAATCACCGTGAAGAGATTTCGATCGTATACGCTGGTGACATCGCTGCTGCCGTAGGACTTAAAGATACAACTACTGGGGACACTTTATGTGATGAAAAAGAACAAATTATCTTAGAATCCATGGAATTCCCAGAACCAGTTATCCAAGTCGCTATCGAACCTAAATCGAAAGCTGACCAAGATAAAATGGGGCAAGCTCTTGCGAAACTAGCGGAAGAAGATCCAACTTTCCGTGCTGAAACTGACCAAGAAACTGGCCAAACTCTTATCTCCGGTATGGGTGAACTTCACCTTGACATCCTTGTTGACCGTATGAGACGTGAATTCCGCGTTGAAGCTAACGTTGGTGATCCACAAGTTTCTTATCGTGAAACATTCCGTAAATCTGCTCAAGTTGAAGGTAAATTCGTACGTCAATCCGGTGGACGTGGACAATATGGTCACGTTTGGATTGAATTCGGACCAAACGAAGAAGGTAAAGGATTTGAATTTGAAAATGCAATCGTTGGTGGGGTTGTTCCACGTGAATACATCCCAGCTGTACAAGCAGGTCTTGAAGGCGCACTAGATAATGGTGTACTTGCAGGCTACCCACTGATTGACATCAAAGCAAAACTTTACGACGGATCTTACCATGACGTCGATTCCAATGAAATGGCCTTCAAAGTGGCTGCTTCAATGGCATTACGTAATGCTGCTAAGAAATGTGATCCTGTAATCCTTGAGCCTATGATGGCTGTAGAGGTTGTTATCCCAGAAGAATACCTTGGTGATATCATGGGTAACATTACTTCCCGTCGTGGTCGTGTAGATGGTATGGAAGCTCGCGGTAACGCTCAAGTTGTTCGCGCATTTGTACCACTTGCAAACATGTTTGGTTATGCAACTCACCTTCGTTCAGGTACGCAAGGTCGTGGTGTATACACTATGCAATTTGACCACTATGAAGAAGTTCCTAAATCTATTGCTGAAGAAATCATTAAAGCTAATGGTGGAAACAACAAAGAAGATTAATTGATTTTTTTCGCAACATCAAGTATAACTTTAGTTAGAAGTATTACTTAGTTTAAATTTAAGCTAAGTAAAAAATAATTATTGAATTATCGAGGAGGATATTTTAAAATGGCAAAAGAAAAATTTGACCGCTCTAAACCCCATGTTAACATTGGTACTATTGGACACGTTGACCATGGTAAAACTACTTTAACAGCTGCAATTACAACTGTACTTGCTAAAAAAGGCTTTGCTGATGCACAAGCTTATGATCAAATTGATGGTGCTCCAGAAGAAAGAGAACGTGGAATCACAATCTCTACTGCTCACGTTGAGTACCAAACTGACAACCGTCACTATGCACACGTTGACTGCCCAGGACATGCCGATTACGTTAAAAACATGATCACTGGTGCTGCACAAATGGACGGAGCTATCTTAGTAGTATCTGCTGCTGATGGCCCAATGCCACAAACTCGTGAACATATCTTACTTTCACGTCAAGTTGGTGTTCCATACATCGTTGTATTCATGAACAAATGTGACATGGTTGACGATGAAGAATTACTAGAATTAGTTGAAATGGAAATTCGTGATCTATTAACTGAATATGAATTCCCTGGCGATGACATTCCTGTAATCAAAGGTTCAGCTCTTAAAGCACTTCAAGGTGAAGCTGACTGGGAAGCTAAAATTGACGAGTTAATGGAAGCTGTAGATTCTTACATTCCAACTCCAGAACGTGATACTGACAAACCATTCATGATGCCAGTTGAGGATGTATTCTCAATCACTGGTCGTGGAACAGTTGCAACTGGACGTGTTGAACGTGGACAAGTTAAAGTTGGTGACGAAGTAGAAGTTATCGGTATTGAAGAAGAAAGCAAAAAAGTAGTAGTAACTGGAGTAGAAATGTTCCGTAAATTACTAGACTACGCTGAAGCTGGCGACAACATTGGCGCACTTCTACGTGGTGTTGCTCGTGAAGATATCCAACGTGGTCAAGTATTAGCTAAACCAGGTTCGATTACTCCACACACTAACTTCAAAGCTGAAACTTATGTTTTAACTAAAGAAGAAGGTGGACGTCACACTCCTTTCTTCAACAACTACCGCCCACAATTCTATTTCCGTACTACTGACGTAACTGGTATTGTTACACTTCCAGAAGGTACTGAAATGGTAATGCCTGGTGATAACATTGAGCTTGCAGTTGAACTAATTGCACCAATCGCTATCGAAGACGGTACTAAATTCTCTATCCGTGAAGGCGGACGTACAGTAGGCGCTGGCGTTGTTTCTAACATCAGCAAATAATATCTGATACGATTCAAACCGACAAAGTCATTTGGCTTTGTCGGTTTTTTTGTGCCTGAAATAAAAATTAACTTGAAAAATATCACATTTTCGCATAACCTTAAAGTAGACATATCTTTTTACCTTCTAGACCGAAATCAAGGAGGTAGGCCAAGTGGTACAATTTGATGCTCGAAATATGGCGTTGCTCGAATCGCTCGTTGTAGCGAATGTATATCTTGCACCCGAGAAATTACAAGAAGAATTAGGAATTTCCAAACGAACACTTCAATATGATGTGGAAAAAATTAATAAAGAATTAGACAATATAGGACTTGATGGTATTCAATCGGTTCGTGGACAAGGGTATTATTTATTAGAAGAAGAAAAACCAACAATTAAAGAAATCCTTGAAAATAGGGAAGCGAGCCACAAAGTCTTTTCAGCTAGTGAACGTCGCATCCGTATTTTATTTTTTCTGCTCGTAACAGATGCGCGAGTAATTATCGATACGATTAATGAATGCAATGAAGTCAGTCGTAATACAAGTTTGCAGGACATTAAACAATTAAAATTAGCGCTAAAACAGTTTAATTTAGAACTTGTGTATGATCGTAAAAATGGCAATATGGTTCTCGGTGATGAGCGCAGTATTCGCCAATTTTTTATTCACTATTGTATGAATAACGAAGAAATCGCAACCGCAGACCAGTTGCTCGATTTAATGAAAATTAATCCGATGATAAAAAATCAGGAGTTATTTCCCAAATTAGATACGATTTTCGAAATTTTAGCTGTAACGGAGAAGAAAATCGGAATTCGTTATACCGACGAGGTCCTCGAGCGCATTGGTATTATGATTTTCTTCTTTAAGGAACGAATGAAGCGTAATTGCTATTTAAATGAACAGGAAGAGCATGAAGTAGAATCTTTTGAGATTGCGCAGGAAATTTATCAGCAATTGCAGCAAAGTGAGAATTTTAAAATGAATCATGCAGAAATCACTTATTTAGGTAAACTTTTGCTTGGGGCGAGTCGTTTGAATGATGATGCGGCTGCTGAAGGAAAACTAGATCTCATCGTTGAAAAAATTATCGCCGAATTTGAGCGCCTTGCTTGCGTGAATTTTGAAGACCATCGCAATTTAAAAAAAGATTTATTGCTCCATTTGCAACCAGCCTACTACCGGCTTAAATTCCAAATTGAGTGGATTAACCCGCTAAGGACAGACATTAAACAAAGCTACAGTGATGTGTACGAGATTACGAAAAAATCACTCGAACCGCTAGAAGATTTACTTGGTGAAACAATTCCAGAGGATGAAATAGCATACGTAACAATCTTGTTCGGTGGATATCTTTCACGCAAAAATAATACTTTAGTTGAACGAAAAAAACTCTTAATCGTTTGCTCCAAAGGTGTCGGGACGTCGCGGATGATTGAACGGCAATTATCGCAATTGCTCGGGGAACGAGTAGAGATATTAGAACCAATTTCCATCCGTGAATTTGAAAAGGGTTTATACGCGCCAGACTTTATTGTGTCGACTTTGCCGATTATGGAACCGAAAGCACCAGTTTTCATTGTGAGTCCGATTTTGACTGAGGCGCAGAAACAACAACTGATGAAGGCGATTGCCCCGCACATTTTACAAAAAGACTCGGATGCGCGCATGTTGTCTTCTGTGCTTGATGTGGTGGATCAATATGCCAAAGTGGAGGACCGCGAAAAATTGGCGGCCAAGCTGAAGTCGGTATTGTTCCAAGTGCAATCAGACAGCCAACTAGAAAAATCTCCAACACTCGAAGAACTTTTACCGAAAGAACGAATTACTTTTAAAGAAAGTGTGGCGGACTGGCGTGAAGCTATCCTAGTTGCCTCGAAATCGCTGCAACAAGAAGGCTACATCTCGAGAAATTATCAGCATGCGATGATTGAAAATATTGAGAAACTCGGACCATACATCGTTATTGCGCCAGGGATTGCGCTTCCCCATGCGTCTGTGGATGACGGCGCATACCGAGTTGGAATGAGCTTACTGCGCTTAAATCAGCCAGTATCATTTTCAAGTAAAGCGAAAGATCAAGTGAAGTTAATTATTGTGCTCGCTTCCATTGACTCCTACACACATATTAATGCGCTGAGCCAACTCACTAATTTAATCATGAAACATCACTTGCTAGAGCAGATTGAACAAGCGACATCAGCAGCGGAAATTGCCGCAATGTTAACCATACAATAAGCAAGAAAGCCAGTGGGGCACCAAGATGCCGCGCTGGCTTTTTTGTATGCTCGCTAACAACAAAATGTAACAGTCTATTTTTTGCACTTTCGAAAAGAAAGGAATTGGGCTTTTTTAAACAGTTGCGCTACAGCTATAATAAGAGTGTAAGTTATTGATAGCGCTATCAATTAGTTAGAAGGGATGAAGAGATATGTCTTTTTTGGATAAAGAGCTTGTGAATCTGCATGGATCAGCTAAGAATGCTGACGAAGCTATCGAGCAAGCAGGAGAATTATTAGTTAATGCAGGTTATGTGAGCGAGCAGTACGTAGAAAAAATGGTGGAATCTTATCATGAAAATGGTGCGTACTTTGTCATTGCACCTCAAATAGCCATTCCGCACGCAAGACCAACGGACGGTGTGGAAAACTCTGCAGTATCACTAGTCGTATTAAAAGAAGGCGTGAATTTCGGACACGCCGCGAATGATCCCGTACGATTAGTATTCGGACTTGCAGCAACTTCAAGTGAGGCACATTTGAAAGTCATTCAAAAAATCGTCTCCTTGCTTAGTAACAGCGATAACATTGAAAAAATGATTCATTCAGAAGATTACCAAGCAATTGGAGAATTAGTGGAGGGATAACGATGAAAATTTTAGCAGTGTGTGGACTTGGGCAAGGAACAAGCCTAATTTTACGAATGAATGTAGAGACAGTTTTACGCGATATGGGAGTAGATGCAGACGTGGAGCACATTGATGTATCAGCTGCGCGCTCGATGAATGTGGATATTATTGTAACGAGCCAAGAGTTAGCAGAAACACTTGGAACAGATACAAGCGCCAAAGTAGTCATCGTCAACAACTATTTTGACAACGCAGAAATTAAAACGGCATTATCTGAAGCAATAAATAGTTAAATAAGACAAAAAAAGGTGGGAAAAAAATGGAGATTATTACGTGGATTGCCAATAACTTTTTTGGAACCCCAGCCATACTTTTAGGTTTTATCGTACTTCTCGGGTTACTTTTACAGAAGAAAAATTTAAGCCAAGTGATTAGCGGAACGTTCAAAGCCATTATTGGATTCTTAATTATTAACGCTGGTGCGGCTGTTATTACTGGTTCTCTTGGGATTTTTGAACCAATGTGGAAAGAAGTATTCGGGCTTGAAACACCGCCACTTGCAGGGTTTTTAGGACAAGAAGCCTTTAATGCAAAATTTGGTAGTGCGGTAACGCTTGCGATGACTCTTGGATTTTTAGTCAACGTATTATTAGCAAGATTTACACCATTTAAGTACATTTATTTAACTGGTCATATGATGTTCTGGACAACGACTATTTTTGCAGGAATTACTGTGCAAGCTGTCGGCGGAGATATTCCGTTCTGGGGACTTGTACTCTTCTTAGCAGTAATTATGGGTCTTTACTGGACATTACAACCAGCGATTACACAACCATTCTTACGTAAAATTACTGGAAATGATAACGTCGCGTTAGGACATACTTCATCCAGTGTAGCAATTCTATCCGCTTTACTAGGAAAAGTGTTTGGGAATAAGAAAAATGATGCAGAACATATTAATTTACCGAAAAAATTAGAGTTCCTACGTGACTCTAACGTTATTACCGCTCTTACAATGGGGATTCTGTTCGTAGTTGGTGCAGTGATTCTGATGGTGAAGAAAACACCGGGAGCAGAAAAATTAATCGCAGAAGCTGGAAATCAAAGCTTTATCGTATACTCCATCGTTCAGTCCTTTACGTTTGCGGCTGGTATCGCCATCGTTCTTGTAGGTGTGCGGATGTTTATCGGTGAAATCGTACCGGCCTTCAATGGTATTGCAACAAAACTTGTACCGGGTGCGAAACCTGCACTGGATGCGCCAATCGTTTATCCATATGCACCAAACTCCGTAATTATCGGTTTCGTGGGTGCGTTCATTGGAGCGATTATCTGGTTAGTAGTACTTGGAAATACAGTTGGCTACGTGTTTGTGCCAACAATGATTGTTCTCTTCTTCCACGGGGCAGTTGCTGGTGTATTCGGTAACTCAACTGGTGGGGTGAGAGGCGCCTTGATAGGTGGATTCTTAACGGCTACGGTTGTTGCTTGGGGACAATATATTATGGTTACCTTCTTTATCAATACGACTGTTCCAGATACAGCAATGTGGGCAGCCGACTCAGATATGTTTATCCTCGGACCAATTGTCAGCATGTTAGCGAAGTTATTCTTTTAAGTAAAATCTAAACCTCTTCCTTGTCTAGCATTCAAGAGGAAGAGGTTTTTTGAAAGGAAGTTTTAAAAAATGAGTTTTATTCGTACTTTTTATGGAGATATTGCCCCGGATCAGTTGGGCTTCACTTATTCACACGAGCACATCGTTTGTGTACCGGCTTACTGGCAAGAGCGAGATGCCGATGATTTACTTTTGGATGATAAAGAAAAATCGCAGCTTGATGTACAAGATTTCGCGGATTTAGGAGGCAAAACAATTGTCGATGCAACCGCGGTTGATTACGGCAGACGCGTGCTCGATGTGGCGCAAATTTCCAAAGAAACAGGCATCCAAATCGTTGGAACAGCTGGCTTTAACAAAAGTTTCTTATGGGACGGGAAAATTAAACCAGAACTGAAGCCAATCATTGGGGATTTTGAAACCTATTATGAATGGATTGAAAATACTTCTATAGAAAAACTAACGGAATTCGTTGTAAATGAAGTAGAAAATGGGCTTGAAGGAACGCCGTATAAGGCCGGTCAGGTGAAATTTGGTACTGGCTACAATATGATTACACCTCTAGAAGAAAAGACGATACGCGCGGTTGCTAGAGCACATCACGAGACAAAAGCACCAATTCATTCTCACACAGAAGCGGGAACGATGGCTTTAGAGCAAATTGAGATTTTAAAACAAGAAAATATCCCGTTAGAATATCTATCTATTGGGCATATGGATCGCAACCTAGACCCGTATTATCACAAGCAAGTTGCCAAAACAGGCGCATTCATGTCATTCGATGGCATCGCAAAAATCAAATACGCACCAGAAAGCGCTCGGATTGCAGCGATTCTATACCTAGTTTCGGAAGGCTTTGAAGATCAGATTTTAGTTAGTGGTGATACAGCGCGCAAAACATATTATAAACATTACGGTCACGGACCAGGACTTGAGTACATCGCCAAAAAATGGGTGCCACGCTTTATTGATGAAGCAAACGAAAAAGGCTTTGACGGAGAAAAATTAGTCAAAAAATTCTTCGTTGATAACCCAGCAAGATGTTTTACATTTAAAAAATAGGAGGCGAAATCTGTGTTATATGCAGATGAAAATTCATTTGATATTGGCGCAAAAATCACGAAAACGAAACCAGTCATTTTGCCAATAGGAGCGGTTGAAGCGCACGGGCCGCATTTGCCACTAGGGACAGACAATATTTTAGCGTCAGAATATTCTGCTAAAATAGCGACGGAAACAGACGGATTCGTACTTCCGGTATTACCATACGGCCAAGTATGGAGCCTGCAAGATTTCCCGGGAAGCTTAACATTATCTAATGAAACAGTTACAAAAGTAGTCGTAGAAATTGGGGAAAGCCTTTATAAACAAGGATTTCGGCTATTTGTCCCAGTGAGTGGACACCTTGGCAACATGGCGGCACTCAAAGATGCTGCGCGCGAACTATATGCAAAATATCCTGATATGGTTATCTTGCACATTTTTTACCCAAATATCCAAAAATTAGCAATGGACGTGCGCGAAGGAAAAGCTAACCATCATACGTACATCCATGCTTGTGAAATCGAAACATCTCTCATGCTCTACTTGTCCCCAGAAAATGCAGATATGAGCCGCGCTATAGATGATCCGCCAATTTTACCAATCGATGCGGATTTCACACCAACCCCATGGCAAAACTTCACGAAGACAGCAGTGCTGGGAGAAGCAACTTTAGCAACAGCAGAAAAAGGCGAATACTTGATTGAAAAGACGTTAAAAACATGTGTGGAGTTGATAAAACTTGAACAAGAAAAAATTCGAAAATCTACCGAAATGGAATAATTTTGCGCTATTTAATTTTTTAGCAAAAGATAAAGAAAATAGTCTGGAAGTCATGGAAGCAGCTCGCGGTTTTGCCGTTCCGGGAATCGTTGCAACGAACTATGAAACAGCAGAAGAAGCCGCAAATGTGGTGAAAGAATTACAAACAACAGCCCCAGTCATCAGTGTTGGCCTTGGTGGCGGTGGAGACTGGCAAAACTGGCGTGATGTGCTTCATATTGCTCGCCTTGCCCCAAACAGTCATATTAACCAACCAATCGAAACCGCGGGATTAACAAATGACTTACTTCCAGAAACATACACTAATGCACTCGTTCGACCAACCGGGAAAATCGGCATCGTCAAACTATCTTCCGGAGACGAAATTACCGCTGAAGAAGCTGTCGATTATTGTCTATCCGCCAACATCCCGTCCATCAAATTTATGAGCATTGAGGGCACAAAATATTTAGATGAACTAGTTTATTTAACAAAAATTGCAGCAAATAAAGGTATTTATGGCATTGAGCCGGCAGGAGGGATTGGCGCTGAAAACATCCTTGAAATAACAACCGCCATCAAGTCTACTGGAATTCCCTTTTATATGCCGCATATTTTTGGAAAAACAATTGATAAAACCACAGGTCGGACAAAACCAGAAGAAATCGCGAAAATTTTTGCAGCTTTGGAGGGGAATTAAATGATTAATAATTACATCGATATTACGGTTCGTTTATTAGAAAATATTCTCGATAATGAAGCTGATTATGTAAAAGAAGCAGGAGCGAAGGTAGCCGAGTCCATCGAAAACGATGGAGTAATCCATTTATTTGGTTGCGGTCACTCGCATATTTTAACAGAAGAAGTATTTTACCGCGCAGGTGGGCTTGCGGCGATTCATCCGATTTTGCATGAACCACTTATGCTTCACGAAGGAGCTGCGGCGTCATCTGTGCTGGAACGGAAAAATGATTATGCGAAAACATTTATGGCAGAGGAGGATATCCGTCCAGGGGATATCATGATTGTGTTATCAACATCTGGGCGAAACCCCGTACCAATTGATGTTGCTGAAATTGCCCGCGAAAAAGGTGCATTTGTCATCGTCATTACTTCGCTCCAATACTCCGCTAGCCAAAAATCTCGCCACACATCCGGAAAACGTTTATCTGATACAGGGGACATTGTAATTGATAACGGTGCTGTCAAAGGTGATGCCGTCCTAAAATCGGCAAATTTCGATATTGCATTTGCCCCAACATCGACGGTAACGGGCGCAGTCATCTTGCAATCTATTTTTGCAGAAGCAATTGAAAAAATGGTAAACGACAACTTCACACCGCCAGTATTTATTAGTGGAAATGTCGAAAATGCCGATGCACATAACCAAGCACTTGTTGATAAATATAATGAGCGAATTCCATTGCTTGGAATGAATTTATAAAAATAGCGTCCCTAGGGTTTTTGTTTCCCTAGGGTTTTTTTAGTATAATGAAGTTATTAAGGTTAATGGAGGAATAATATGCTTACAACAAGAAAAGCATTATATTATTTAGACAAAGGAAAAACAAAAGAGGCGATTCGTTTACTTGAAACTTGTTGGAAACAAGAAGTGACAACCGAAAATAAAAGAGATATCTTTACAGCAACGGTATTACTTAGCGATGTGCTCTACCAAAGTGGCGAACGTTTTCCCGAAATCTATCAACAGCTCATGTCGATTTTAGAAGAGATGCAAGATCTGGAAGCAGTCGAGTTCGAACGTGAAAAAGCTAAGCAAATTTTCGCTGAGTTAGATGAATATTTTAGTGAGGTCGGGACATTTTTCCAAGGGTATAGTCTAGCAGAGCTTTGGCTAGAGTTTGATTACGAAAATGACTATAAAGATGTATACCCTACGCCGCAAAGGGTGGCTGCAATCGAAGCAGAACTAGGCTATAAGTTACCTAAATCTTATATCTACTTAATGCGCCATACCCAAAATGGAGGTATAGTATCAACCGGTTCTGTTCCTACGACAGAGCCAAGTTCATGGTCGGAGAATTGTGTAGCTATTACTGGGATTATGGGAATAGGAAACCAAGGGATATCTGCATTGAATGGTATGCACAACACAAATTTTTGGATAGAAGAGTGGGGTTATCCCGATGTTGGTTTAGCTATTGCCGATTGCCCGTCAGCCGGACATGATATGGTTTTCTTGGATTACCGAAATTGCGGAAAAACAGGCGAGCCGGCAGTCGTTCATATTGATCAAGAGGCTGATTATAAAATAATGAAGCTAGCTGATAATTTTGAAGCGTTTATTTTGAGTTTGTACAGAGAGGAATATTAATTCAAAAAACAAGAAGGAGTGTGGCCGATGGATTCAGCATATGTATTTGATAGCGAACAAGCAACGAAATTATTGATGAAGAACTATGAGTTAGTGAAAACGAGTGGTGTTAGTTTTATTGATAAACGAATTCGCTTTCTGATTGCTCGTCTTTTTGCGGGAAATAATGAAGTGGTTAATCCGGAGAAATTTAGTGAAATAAATAAAGAAATTAAGCGACAATTAGGCATATTCACTGCGCTAAACGGAAATGTTCGCGCATCTCTTGTAGGATTACTTATGGCAAACAATAATGCCAGCCGAGAGAGCGTTCAGCAAGTAATTGCTAACTATAACACGTTAATCCAAGCAGGATTCCAGCGCACAGAATATACTTACTTTGCGGCATATTTATTACTAGAATCAGATAATCCAACAAAGACAGCCCAAAAAGCAAAAACGATCCACCAACTTTTCAAAAAAGATCATCCATTTTTGACTAAAAGTGAAGATGTAACAACGGCTGTTTTCTTAGCAAATCTTCCTGAAGAAAATACCACGAAATTGGCTGAAATAACAGAGTACTATTTTCAAGAGTTCGCCGCGAAAGGTTTCCGCAAAAATGACAGCTTACAATTTTTAGCAACAACAGGAACGCTTTTGTACGGTGAAAAAGATAGTAAATTCATTCGAAGAGTAGATAATATTGTAGAAGAACTACGCCAAAAAGGGATAAAAGTAAAACCGCTACATTACTCGAGTATTGGAATTTTAGCTTTTGTCATGGATGGGCGAAAAATCGATTCAGGGTTAGTGAACTTAATTGATGAATTACAGCAACAACCAGGCTTGCGCTTCGGACGAGAATTCGTTACAGCTCTAGCAATAAGCCTATATACGGAAAAACAATCAGGTCAAATGAGTAAGGAACAATTAGAAGGTTTAATGGTCAATGTGCATATTTTAATTGCGATGGAACAAGCTGCAGCAGTCAGTGCAGCAGCGGCAGCGAGTGCAGCCGCCGCATCTAGTTAATACAAAAAACTGGTAAGCCGCAAAAGGCTACCAGTTTTTTGCTATTTAAGGACTAACATAATAGTCATTACTTTTCTTAGGTGGATTAGACGAACTTAAAACGTAATCTTTCAAAAATGAATTCGGTGCGGAATCCCATAAAGCCATACCATCAGATTTTGGAGGGGCAGTTCCAGCGAAGAAATACATGTTATTTAATCCCATCGTATCTGCCATTTTTTCCTTATCTGCTTGGTTGTATTTATCATAAGATTCATCGGTCATTAAATCCATCATTGCTTTATCATAGCCACTATTATAAAAAGTTTCGTAATCAAATTGATCAAAATTAAGCAAGTTTTCATCCGTAGAGCCTTGCGCTTTTGCCCAAGCTTCCATATCTAACTTTTGCGATTGATACGTGAAGTTTTTGTTTTTGGCACTATAAGTAATATTGCCATATTTATGCGGGAAAACGGAAAGTGCATTGGTTACGATATCGGTGATTTCTTTGCCATCTGTGCTTTTCGCAGAGCGGATATTTTGCGTATGGATGTGACCACTTAGAGAAAAATCCATAGCGCCTTCCGTAAGAGCATCAATCACTTGTTGATTATAATTAATAGTATAACCTTTTTGGATGACATCATTATGATCAGTTAAATTATGATGCAAAACAGGGATAAGCTTAGCGCCATTTTTCTTAGCAAGCGCACTGCTTTCTTTTATCCAATCTAATGTTCCGGCTGTTAGTCCGCCTTCCGTTGTGGGATTTCCTTGCTGCATATTTGTTTTATAAATAGCCGTATCTAACATTAGTAGCCATACTTTGGAAGAAGGAGCTGCTAAATAGCTCAGCGAAAACTCATCAGTTGAAATAGCATCTTCATATCCAAAATCACTATAAATTTTACTAAAATCAGTTGGTGATATAGTGTCGGTTGGTAACTGCTTATCTTTTTCAAATTTGCGAGCCCAAGGATTGTTAATGTCATGATTACCCGGAACAACAAAAACCTGCGTCCCAGTTTTCTCTACTTGAGTAAGTTTTTTGGCTAACTCCTCATGACTTGTTTTTTCACCGTTGTTCGTAAGGTCGCCGCTAATAATAAGAACGTCTGTCTTTTTGGACTCAACATCCGCTAAAAAAGCATCGGTTATTTCATCGCTATAAGCTAACTGTTTCCCATCACCCGCAGCCACATATTTTTCAAAAGCTTTTCCATTGTCGGTTAGTGATGGCGCAAAGTAATGAACATCCGTCGTTACGACCATCGATAAATTACGGTCTTTCTCAATTGGCGCAGTAATTTTCTCCGTTTTACCACTTGCAGAACCACAAGCGACGAGAGAAAAAGATAAGAGTATCGGTGTAACTATTTTAAAAAATCGAATCACGTTAATCACGCTTTCATGTTTGTATTTTCACAATGAGTTCCAAAATTTAGAACAAAACTCAAAATGTAAGGAGCAATGTTCTAAACGGTTTAGATATCTCGATCTAAAATATTTTTCGTCAAGCGGTACATATCATCACGATACGTGCCAGCTGGTAGTTTTTTGATTTCGCGAAGCGCTTTATTCGTATATTTGTTGGCAAGTTTGAATGCCTGTTCGACACCTTTATACTTAGAAATAAGTGCTAAAACTTGTTCGGAAGCTTCATCCGTCATATCTAGTTTTTGAGAAAGAAGTGGCTCGAATTCAGCCAAGTGACCTTTCATTGCATAAATAAGTGGCAGAGAATAAATACCTTGTTTCATATCATTTAAAACGGGTTTGCCAAGGCCTTCATCCGTACTTGTGTAATCCAGTACGTCGTCAATAATTTGGAAAGCCATGCCAAGGTAATGCCCGATATTATAACATTTTGCAACTGTCATGCGTGTTGCTTTACTACCTGTTGCACCGGAGTAACAACTAAGTGCAAATAATTGTGCTGTTTTACCAGAAATACGCGTCAAATATTCACGAACAGTTACATTCATTTTGTAGCTCGTACGCATTTGGTCTAGTTCGCCCATTAAGATTTTTTCGATATTTTTACTATTAAATTCAATGTTCTCCACGGAAGAAGCATGTGCGGATAGAATTTTGAAACAGATGCAGAATAAATAATCGCCTGTATAAACAGCATAATTACGACCATATTTAGAATGAATTGTCGGGATCCCGCGGCGTAATGGAGAATCATCAACGACATCATCATGAATCAACGTCGCCATATGAAGTACTTCAAGTGCAGCAGCAATCGAAACAGCGCGGTCTTTATCATAATCAGGACCAGCTTGCGCAGAAAGAAGCGCAAAAGCAGGGCGCAGTAATTTTCCACCAGCGTGAATCAAATCTTTTACGTTTTGTTCTACGTGTTTATCGCGAATTTGAATATTTTTTTCAATCGTTTGTAAGACTTCTTGTAAATCTTTGGAAAGTGCAGGATACTCATCCCACATAGCATGAAGTTGCATATTGAACTCCTTTTTCTAAAGTTATTTTTGTGCTGCTTGACTTTGTTTAGCATCAGCGAACATCCGCAAAGTTTGGACGTTTTTCAGTAGGTAATTTGCTGCAATCCCAACCGCAATCCCAGAAAGAATGCCGATGAAAGATAATACTGGCAAATAAAGCATAACGGACCAAGTGCCAGCAATCCAACTTGCAATCACGAGCTGTCCAACGTTATGTAAAATCCCACCGGTAACACTAACGCCAATGATGCTCACGCGTTTCGGCCCAAGTTGTTGTACGAGCCACATCCCAAGAAAACTCAAGATAGCTCCCGCCGCACTATACATAAAGGTCGAAATAGTCCCACCAAGCAAAGTGGATAAAACTAATCGAATGCAGATTATCATAAATGTATCTTTTGCCGATAACGTATAAAGCGATATACACGTAATAATATTAGCAAGACCAAGTTTCGCCCCAGGAGCAAACGCAAATGGAAACGGAATAGCCCGCTCGAGTAAACTAATGACAACCGCTTGAGCAGCCAGAAGTGCTATATATACTAATCGTCTGTTTTTTGTCATAGAAACACTTTCCTATCTATTAGAGGATAAGGTCAGGAAGAGATAATCGGATCATCTGAATCGCCTGAACTCCCGTCACTCGCTTTTACTTCAATTACTAACTTATGTGGAAGACAAACGACCGTATCGCCTTGTTTATCAATTGCCCCAGTCCGAACACATACTTGATCGTTACAGTTCGCTTTACTAATTCGGATTTCTTCCCCTGAAACCTCAATCGTGTTAGTATGTCCATCTGGTTGTTTCACATCAAAGCTTTCCGTTCCTTTATGTCCAGTGAGCGTAACAGTTTTATATTCTTTACTATCCACAGAAATAACCGCGACAAGCTCTTTTTTTCCATTAGCAGGAGCCGGTTCATTCGCTTTTACATATGAAAAAATAGCAATCGGCAAAAAGGAGAGTATACAAAGAGATAAAATAATAATAATATCCCAACGCTTCACCATAGAAAGATACTTCTTCACCGTATTGCCTCCTTTCAAAATGTCATGTACAAATCCTATTTTAAAGGATAATGCCTAAATATAATAGGAAAAAGTTTAAGAAATCAACAAATAATAAAAACGGAAGCACCTCCTATGCCAAAACTGGCTTTTGGATGCACTCCCGAGTTTTTATTTAAAATTTAACTAACTAATTTACTTGTCTCTGTAAACGGACCTCGGCTTACCGTACCACCAATGACCAAGATGTTTTTGGAACCAAGGAACAGCCCAATAATCAAGACCAAATGTGCGTCCAGCGCCATTTAGAAGTGCGATAGAAGCTGGTAATGCCCAGAATTTGTCCCAACCAAGCATAGCGCTTAGTGTAAACATTACTAGGAATCCAGCACTTCCGATACTTACAAGCCAAGTGAATAGACCAACTACCATAGCAAGACCAATTGCAAGTTCAACAAAAGGTACAACTTTTTGCATTACTAGAGCAACGTCAAGGTTTGGCATTAGAAGTTTCATAATCCATTCAAACCAGCCAGGCATATGACTAAGAATTGGAGTAGTTACGTTTGTTGCAGCAGCCCCAGCAGCATCACCGGCAGCTTGACTTGCGCCAGATGTAGCAGCAGTTTGTAGCCATTCGAATGGCATTTTAGAGCTAGTTGCAGTTAACCAAGAGTCAGAACCGATACCGTTAAATAAAGGTTTTAAGTTTGTAATACTTACTTTATCCCATGTAGTTTCACCGTAGATTTTAGAAAGAGCTTCGTCAATCCAGAACCAACCTAGATATACACGTAAAGGAAGAACCCAAAGTACGTTACCGTAACGAGAAGTCCAACCACGGAAAATATTGCGGTGGTCTTTAATGTGGAAGAATTCATGCATGATATATTGCCACATGTAGTAACCACTACGGATACCGAAGAAGTAATACAAGTTAACCATATGTTTCATTAAAATAGCGAACCAACCAGATAAGTGCATTCCACCAAGGTGAGCAACACCGTATTTAGCTCCGATAGAAACCATTACACCATGGTATTTACCTTGGAATGGTTCTTTCTCGCCAGTACCGCTCATTTCAACGATGATGCTTTTCGCTGCAGTTAATGCAGTTTGTTCAGCACCTTCAACGATTTGCGGAGTTGGCTTGCCTTCTTCATCTTCAAAGTAAGCAAGGTCACCAACGACATAAACGTCTTTAAGACCTTCAGCTTCCATATATTGGTTTACTTTCAAACGACCTGCGCGAGCAGATTCCATACCGTAATCTTTTGTATCAGAGTTAGCGCGAACACCAGCAGTCCAAATTAATGTGTTTGTTGGAAGTTCTTCGCCAGATTTAAGTACGATGCTTTCAGGTTTAACTTCAACAATAGCAGCATTTTTCATGATTTCAATACCTTTTTTAACCATGTAACGTTCTGCTTTGTCAGCGTCTCTTCTTTCAAGCATGTTTAGGATTGTTGGAGCAGCTTCTACTACAACTAGTTTAATTTCAGATGCGTCAATTTTGTTATCTTTAGCAAGACGATCTTTCCATTCTAAAAGTTCCCCAACCATTTCGATACCAGTAAATCCAGATCCACAAACAACGAATGTTAACATTGCTTTACGTTTTTCAACGTCTTGTTCGCGAGATGCTTTTGTTACAGTTTCTTCAATATGATTGCGTAATTTAACAGAATCTTCCCAAGACCAAAGTGTAAAGCCATTTTCGCCAACACCAGGAGTCCCGAAATCATTAGGTTCTCCGCCCATACCAAGTACTAGGTAATCAAACGGATAACTTCCGTGCTCTGTTGTTACAACTTTTTTATCATGATCTACATGTGTCACGTTATCAGTTACAAGATTAACTTTTGTTCTATTAAACAAGCGACGTAAATCATATTGAATTGCAGTTGGTTCAACACGACCACCAGCAACCTCATGTAGTTCAGTCATCATTGTATGGTACGAATGACGATCGATTAATGTAATATTAACGTCTTTGTCTTTCTTGTATTTCTTAGCTAATTTCTTAGCAGCGTGTACACCTGCATATCCTGCCCCAATTAAAACGATATTCTTTTCAGGCATATGCTTCCTCAACTCCTTGTAAGTTTATTCACAAAAATAAAATGAGTCCAAAATTCCCCACAGTATTATTATAACCTATCATAGTTTAACAGAAACCTCCCACTAATGTCTAGATAGTAAAGAACAATTCTAATCTAAATTTGAAAAATAGGACTTTGTGCAAATGTTACATAATTAAGCAGGCTAAAAGTCCTTGTTTAACATAGGATGTTAGACATTTTTGTTTGCTATTTTGCTAGAAAAGGTTGGTTTAAGCCATCTTTTGTATATCAATAGTCATTATTTTGAAAATTAGATGAATTATGTCTTTAGAATTACAGTAGACAAAACCGGACGCTGATGGTATCATTTGTATTGTAAAAGTGATATCGCTTTCGCAGACTATCGGTTTGTGTTCACGAAATCACAAACAAAGTTATAATAAACCAAAAGGTGGGAGCAAATATGAAATTGAAAAAAGTAGCAATGGGTATTACCGTAGTAATGGCTTCAAGTCTATTACTAGTAGGTTGCGGTAGTAGCGACGACAGCAGCAAAGACAAGAAGAGCACAGACACAAAACAAACAGAAACAAAGAAAACAGCTAAAACTGACGGTACTATGACTGATGGTACTTACAAATTAGAAGAAAAGAATTTCGACGACAAAGGCTGGAAAGGTTTCATGTCAATCGAAGTTAAAGATGGTAAAATTACTAAAGCTAACTACGATTACAAAAACAAAGATGGCGAATTAAAATCTGAAGATGCAGACTACGAAAAAGCAATGAAAGATAAAGTAGGTACTGGTCCTCAAGAATATTTGAAACAATTAAGCGATTCTTTAGTTAAAAATCAAGCAGCAGCATCTGTAGAAGTAGTTTCAGGAGCAACTCATTCTTCTGACGCTTTCATCAACTATGCTAACCAATTAATCCAAGCAGCTCAAAAAGCTGATACAACTACAATTTCCATCAACAACCTAGCTAAAATGGAAGATGGAACTTATAAACTTGAAGAACAAAACTACGCACATGGTTACCGTGTAGTATTCAGCATGGACGTTAAAGATGGTAAAATTACTAAATCTGACTACAACTATGTTGACAAAGACGGCAAACTTAAATCAGACGACGCTGAATATGAGAAAAACATGAAAGCTAAATCTGGTACTGGTCCAAAAGAATACATCCCAGCACTTAACAAATCTCTTGTTGAAAAACAAGACGTTGCTGCAGTAGACACTGTTTCTGGTGCTACTAACTCTTCTAACCAATTCAAAATCTACGCAGCTCAACTTCAAAATGCTGCACAAAACGGTAACACTGACACAATCAAAGTGTACAACCTAGTAGAAGCTGAATAATTAGCACAATTTATGTACAAAACGGCTGGCCCTAATCTTTAGGGCTAGCCGATTTTTTTATCGAAAAACAGAGGAATTAAGCCTTTTTACTGTAGATTTATTCCTTTTTTTACGCTATAGTTATTCAAGTAAAGATCACGGATTTAGAAAGGTGAAAAAGCTAATGAAGAAATGGAAAATAATAATTTCAGTTATCATATTGGCACTTGTAGTATCAGCGTGCGGAAATTCTAGTAAAGAAACAAAAAAAGAACCAAGCGATTCAAAAAATTTAATGGATCAACCATACTCCAAAACGGATTTTCTGATGGGCACAGTTGTAACGCTTAAAATTTATGACAAAGGCAAAGAAGACGTCCTTGATAAAGGCTTCGATCGAATCAAAGATTTAGCTGCCAAAATTACCACAAGTGATTCAGAAAAAACTTCTGAAGTAGATAAAATCAACGAACAAGCTGGTAAAAAGCCAGTGAAAGTATCGAAAGACGTATACTACTTAATTCAAGAAGGCCTTAAATACTCCGAGAACTCTGGCGGTAGCTTCGATATTACTATTGGACCGTTAACCTCTTTATGGCACATCGGTTTTTCGGATGCTCGAAAACCTTCTCAAGCAGAAATAGACGCAGTGTTGCCATTAATTAACTACAAAGACGTTAAAATGAATGATGAAGATCAAACTGTTTACTTGGAAAAAGAAGGCATGGAACTCGATTTAGGTGCAATTGCTAAAGGTTTCATTACCGATGAAACGTTAAAAGTATTCAAAGATAATAAAGTAACTACCTCTATCATAGATTTAGGCGGAAACATCTACGTTCAAGGCAATAATCCTAATGGCAACAAATGGAATGTCGGAATTCAAGATCCATTTTCTCCTCGAGGAAGTGTTATTGGGAAGCTCCCTGAATCTAATATGTCGATTGTAACTTCTGGTATTTATGAACGTTACCTTGAAGTTGATGGTAAAACATATCACCATATTTTAGATCCGAAAACAGGATATCCGTTTGATAATGATATCGCTGGAGTTTCAATCGTATCTAAAAAATCCATTGACGGCGACGGTCTATCCACCGCTACTTTCTCCAAAGGAATTAAAGGCGGAATGGACTATATTGAACAATTCGAAGGTGTAGATGCTATTTTCATTAGTAAAGAGAAAAAAGTATACGAAACTTCTGGCTTAAAAGGTCAATTCGAATTAACGGATAAAAATTTCCAAATGGACACGCTTGAAAAATAAACTATTATTATAGAAGAAAGTGAGCAGAATTCGATCTGGGTTCTGCTCTCAATAAATTAGAAAAGGGGCTAAAAAGGGGATATGTCAATACCATCGTTTCTAAAGTTGGTTGAAATTCAAACGAAGATAGCCAGTGTTTTTCCGTTTATGTTAGGAACGCTATTCGTTGTATATCAATATGATATGTTCAAACCCATTAATACGCTGATATTTTTCGGCTCTATGCTCATATTTGACTTGACCACGACAGCGATTAATAACTATATGGATTATCGCAAGGCGACAGATAATCATGACTACGATTATCGAACTACCAGCAATGTAATCGGACAAGAGCAAATTCCTGTGCGAACAGTTATTATAACTATTTTCTTGATGTTTTTCATTGCAACAGGATTAGGTGTTTGGTTAGTTTTCCGCACAGATCTTTTAGTGCTCTTAATTGGGTTTGTCTGCTTTTGTATAGGAATCTTATATACATTTGGTCCTGTACCACTTTCTCGTATGCCGTTAGGTGAAATTTTTTCAGGTGTAACGATGGGGTTTGGGATTTTCTTCTTAGCTGTATATGTAAATGCATACGATGCAGGAATCGCGAATTTGCTTTGGCAAGGAGAAATGGTGACGATTCAGTTCAATCTAATAGAAATCATCCGGATAGGTGTGGTATCCTTACCATGTATTTTCACGATTGCTAATATCATGCTCGCAAATAATCTTTGTGATTTAGATGAAGATATTAGGAATCACCGTTATACACTTCCATACTATATAGGGAGAAAAATGGGCGTCCTATTATTTAATGCTCTGTACTATGCTTCGTTTTTAGCAGTGATTATTTCAGTGGCTATAAACTTCTTGCATCCAATCATGCTATTATCTCTTATAACAATTTATCCAGTGTATCGTAATTTAGTGAAATTCAATAAAGAGCAAGTGAAGTCAAAAACATTTGTCATCGGTATTCGTAATTTCGTATTAATTAATGCGACGTTGACGATTTTAATGGCAGTGAGTGTAGCGCTTCAACAATTGACATGAGAAAAGGGGGCTTCTTTGAATGATAGAAAAACTAATATTAGGTCGTTTTGTTCCAGGGGAGTCCTTGATTCATGGTCTGGATGCGCGAACGAAACTTTTAGCAGGCTTTTATTATATCGGTATTTTATTTTTAGCGAATAACTGGTGGACATACGCCTTAATGGTTTTGTTCACACTCATGGTCATTCAAATGACAGGTATCAAGTTAAAAGTGTTTATAAAAGGTGTAAAACCACTTATTTGGCTAATTTTATTTACAGTAGTAATGCAAATACTATTTGCGAGTGGCGGAACGATTTATTTTGATTGGGGTCCATTTACAATCTCTTCATTTGGGCTTTTGAACGGCGTATTTGTGTTTTTGCGCTTTGTCTTAATTATCATGATGTCGACCGTTATCACGCTCACAACGACGCCTATGAACCTGACAGACGCAATTGCTTACATTCTTCGTCCGTTTGCAGTGCTCAAAGTGCCGGTGAACGACATTGCGTTAATGATTTCGGTGGCGCTTCGTTTTATTCCAACACTCATGGGAGAAACGGATAAAATCATGAAAGCGCAGCGAGCTCGTGGTGTGGATTTTGGTGAAGGCAATCTTTTCGAGCAAATGAAAGTAGTTGTCCCAATTTTTATTCCGCTATTTGTTAGTTCATTTAACCGCGCGGAAGAATTAGCAGATGCAATGGAAGCGCGAGGTTATCAAGGTGGCGAAGGTCGCACACGATTCCGAATACTGCATTGGCATTTCGGGGATCTAATTGCTGCATGTATAATGATACTTTTAACTGCGGGACTTGTAATACTAAGAACTTCTTAAAAACATTCGATATTAACGGATGTTTTTTCTTTTGGATAAAATAAGCAGAATGGCTCTGTCAGACAGTTTGAAGATAAACCGAAACCGAGAATCTTCTATATAATAGCTCCAATGAAAATAACTTAAAACTTTTTTCAAAAAGCGGTTGATTACTACCCCTAACCCGTGTATAATAGATAAAGTGCAAATGGACAGGCATTGGTCTGCCCTTTTGACAACGAGCACCCCGGTATTGCCGGGAATGCCCATGTGATGAAGTGAAAGGTTGCTGACACACCCGGCCGCTTTGCCATGGCGGATGTTCAGGTAATTTTCACGGAGAATGTCTACTTTAAAAGTAGGCGAAAAGGAGGGAAAGTAATGGCAAAACAAAAAATTCGTATTCGTTTAAAAGCTTATGATCACCGTATTTTGGATCAATCAGCAGAAAAGATTGTAGAAACAGCGAAACGCTCAGGTGCTTCCGTATCTGGTCCGATTCCACTTCCAACAGAGAAGTCAATCTACACAGTCTTGCGTGCGGTCCACAAATATAAAGACTCTCGTGAGCAATTCGAAATGCGTACACACAAACGTTTAATCGACATCGTTAATCCAACACCACAAACAGTTGATAGCTTGATGCGTTTAGACTTGCCAAGCGGTGTGGACATCGAAATCAAACTATAATAAGAAAATATTAAATTAACAGGAGGTGTGACTCATGACCAAAGGAATCTTAGGTAGAAAAGTAGGGATGACACAAGTTTTCACTGAAAACGGCGAACTTATTCCAGTAACAGTAATCGAAGCAGCACAAAACGTGGTACTTCAAAAGAAAACTGTTGAAACTGACGGCTATGAAGCTGTACAAATCGGTTTCGAAGATAAGAGAGCAATTTTGTCAAACAAACCCGAACAAGGTCATGTAGCAAAAGCCAATACTACTCCTAAGCGCTTCATTCGCGAATTCCGCGATGTAAACTTAGACGAGTATGAGATTGGTGCAGAAGTAAAAGTAGACGTATTCGCAGAAGGTGACATCATCGACGCGACAGGCGTATCGAAAGGTAAAGGATTCCAAGGTGTTATTAAACGCCACGGACAATCACGCGGCCCTATGGCCCATGGTTCCCGTTACCATCGTCGCCCAGGTTCAATGGGTCCAGTAGCACCTAACCGTGTTTTCAAAAATAAACTACTTCCAGGTC
The DNA here is from genome assembly GCF_041765605.1 of Listeria monocytogenes. Classification (GTDB taxonomy): domain Bacteria; phylum Bacillota; class Bacilli; order Lactobacillales; family Listeriaceae; genus Listeria; species Listeria monocytogenes_D. The sequence goes on along the minus strand of NZ_CP168900.1, from coordinate 2,731,354 downwards.
GTATGGGTGGAGAACAAATCACTATCCAAAACCTAGAAATCGTTAAAGTAGACGTTGAAAAGAACGTTCTTTTAGTAAAAGGTAACGTTCCAGGCGCTAAAAAAGCATTAGTTCAAATTAAAACTGCTACTAAAGCAAAATAATTCATTTGGAAAGGAGGACTAACGAATGCCAAAATTAAGCTTACTTAAACAAGATGGAACAAACGCTGGCGAAATTACTTTAAACGACACTGTTTTCGGTATCGAACCAAATGAAAAAGTTGTTGTTGATGTGATTTTGAGCCAACGTGCATCCCTACGTCAAGGGACTCACAAAGTAAAAAATCGTTCAGAAGTACGTGGTGGCGGACGTAAACCATGGCGTCAAAAAGGTACAGGTCGTGCCCGTCAAGGTTCAATCCGTTCCCCACAATGGCGCGGCGGTGGTGTCGTATTCGGCCCAACACCTCGTTCATATGCTTACAAATTACCTAAGAAAGTTCGTCGTTTAGCGATTAAATCAATTCTTTCTTCTAAAGTAAATGAAGAAAAATTAGTTGTACTTGAAGGTTTGACTTTCGATGCACCTAAAACAAAAGAATTTGCGGCTTTTCTTAAAAATATCTCTGTAGATACTAAGGCACTAATCGTAGTTGCTGGTGAAAGTGAAAATGTAGAATTATCTGCACGCAACTTACAAGGCATTACAGTTATTCCAGCTGAAAGTATCTCAGTACTAGAAGTTGCTAAACATGATAAATTAATTATCACTAAAGCAGCTGTCGAAAAAGTAGAGGAGGTGCTCGCATAATGGATGCACGCGACATCATTAAGCGCCCAGTTGTAACTGAAGAATCTACAAGCATTCTCGACGATAAGAAATATACATTTGAAGTAGATACTCGCGCAACTAAAACGCAAGTAAAATACGCAATTGAAGAAATTTTCGACGTAAAAGTTGCTAAAGTAAACGTAATGAATTACAAAGGCAAACTTAAACGTATGGGCCGTTATGCAGGTTACACTAACAAACGCCGTAAAGCGATTGTTACTGTTACAGCTGACAGCAAAGAAATTCAATTCTTTGAAGTATAATTCGACTAACTTTAAATAAATCTAACGAGGAGGGGAAACAATGGCGATCAAAAAGTATAAACCTACCACTAACGGGCGCCGGCACATGACTAGTTCTGATTTCGCTGAGATTACTACAAGTACTCCAGAAAAATCTTTACTACGTCCTCTTAAAAAGAAAGCCGGACGCAATAACCAAGGTAAGTTAACTGTTCGTCATCACGGCGGTGGCCATAAACGCCAATACCGCGTGATTGATTTCAAACGTAACAAAGATGGTATTCCTGGACGCGTTGCAACGATCGAGTACGATCCAAACCGTTCTGCTAATATTGCTCTAATCAACTATGCTGATGGAGAAAAACGCTACATCATCGCAGCAAAAGGCCTTGAAGTAGGTCAAACAATTTATTCAGGAGCAGAAGCTGACATCAAAGTCGGTAATGCACTAGAATTAAAAGATATTCCAGTGGGTACTGTTATCCACAATATCGAAATGAAACCTGGTAAAGGTGGACAATTAGTACGTTCTGCTGGAACAAGTGCTCAAGTACTTGGTAAAGAAGGCAAATACGTATTAATCCGCTTAAACTCTGGTGAAGTTCGCATGATCCTTGCTACTTGCCGTGCTACAATCGGTCAAGTTGGTAACGAACAACACGAACTTATCAACATCGGTAAAGCAGGTCGTTCACGTTGGATGGGTAAACGCCCAACTGTTCGTGGATCTGTAATGAACCCGAACGATCACCCACACGGTGGTGGTGAAGGTAAAGCTCCAATCGGCCGTAAATCGCCAATGTCTCCATGGGGTAAACCAACTCTTGGATACAAAACACGTAAGAAAAACAACAACTCCGATAAATTTATCGTACGTCGTCGTAAGAAAAAATAATCGGATCAATAGATTGAATAAAATTGGTAGCAGGATAGCGAGGACATGCGTTCTCAGCTTCCTGACTATGCGAAGGGAGGTTCCGTCATGGGTCGTAGTTTGAAAAAAGGACCTTTTGTTGATGACCACTTGATGAAGAAAGTGGAAGCAGCAGCAGAAAGCGAAAAGAAACAAGTAATTAAAACTTGGTCTCGTCGCTCCACGATTTTCCCAACTTTTGTTGGACAAACAATCGCAGTATATGATGGACGTAAACACGTTCCTGTTTATGTTCAAGAAGATATGGTAGGACACAAACTGGGCGAATTCGCACCAACTCGTACGTACCGCGGTCATGCGGGCGACGATAAAAAAACTAAACGCTAATTTGAGAGGGGGATATCCTAATGGCAAGTGAAGTTACAAGCGCAAAAGCCGTTGCCAAAACGGTTCGTATTGCTCCTCGCAAAGCTAGAATCGTCATTGATTTAATTCGAGGCAAGCAAGTTGGCGAAGCAATTGCAATCTTGAAGTATACTCCAAGATCAGCTTCCCCAATTATTGAAAAAGTATTAAAATCTGCTATTGCTAACGCAGAGCATAACTATGATTTAGACATTAACAACCTTGTAGTAGAGGAAGCATTTGTTGACGAAGGTCCAACACTTAAACGTTTCCGTCCACGTGCACAAGGTCGTGCAAGTGCAATCAACAAACGTACTAGCCACATTACAGTTGTGGTATCTGAAGTGAAGGAGGGATAATTCGTGGGTCAAAAAGTACATCCAATAGGTATGCGTATCGGTGTCATCCGTGATTGGGACTCCAAATGGTACGCGGAAAAAGATTATGCGGACTTCTTACATGAAGATTTACGCATCCGTGATTACGTTGCAAAACGTCTATCTGACGCTTCTGTTTCTCGTGTAGAAATCGAACGTGCAGCTAACCGTGTGAATATCACTATTCATACTGCAAAACCTGGTATGGTTATCGGTAAAGGTGGTTCTGAAGTTGAAGCATTACGCAAAAACTTAAACGAACTTACTCAAAAACGTGTTCATATCAACATCGTAGAAATCAAACGTGCTGACCTAGACGCAAAATTGGTTGCTGAAAATATCGCTCGTCAATTGGAAGGTCGTGTATCTTTCCGTCGTGCGCAAAAACAAGCTATCCAACGTACTATGCGTGCTGGAGCAAAAGGTATCAAAACTCAAGTATCTGGTCGTCTTGGCGGAGCGGATATCGCTCGTGCTGAACACTATAGCGAAGGAACAGTACCTCTTCATACATTGCGTGCCGACATCGACTACGCATGGGAAGAAGCTGACACAACTTATGGTAAACTAGGCGTTAAAGTCTGGATCTACCGCGGTGAAGTCCTTCCTACGAAGAAAAACAATGTGGAAGGAGGAAAATAATAATGTTAGTTCCTAAACGTGTAAAATACCGTCGTGAATTCCGCGGAAACATGCGTGGACGCGCGAAAGGCGGAACTGAAGTTGCATTTGGTGAATATGGTCTTCAAGCAGTTGAAGCTTCTTGGATTACAAACCGTCAAATCGAAGCAGCTCGTATCGCAATGACTCGTTACATGAAACGTGGCGGTAAAGTTTGGATTAAAATTTTCCCTCATAAATCTTACACTTCTAAACCAATCGGGGTTCGGATGGGTAAAGGTAAAGGTGCTCCGGAAGGTTGGGTAAGCCCAGTCAAACGTGGCAAAATTATGTTTGAAATCGCAGGTGTTCCTGAAGATGTAGCGCGTGAAGCATTACGTCTAGCAGCACACAAACTGCCGGTCAAAACTAAGATCGTTAAACGTGAAGAAATTGGTGGTGAAGCAAATGAAAGCTAATGATATCCGTGATTTATCCACTACCGAAATCCAAGATCAAGAAAAAGCTTTGAAAGAAGAGCTCTTCAACCTGCGCTTTCAATTAGCTACTGGTCAATTAGAAAACACCGCACGTATTCGTGAGGTTCGTAAAGCAATTGCCCGTATGAAAACAATCGTTCGAGAAAGAGAACTTGCTTAAAAAAGAATCGTAAGGAGGTTTTAATACATGGCTGACCGTAACCAACGTAAAGTTTATACTGGTCGTGTTGTATCCGATAAAATGGATAAAACAATTACCGTGGTTGTTGAAACGTACAAGAAACATGGTTTGTACGGTAAACGCGTGAAGTATTCTAAAAAATTCAAAGCGCATGATGAAAATAACATTGCAAAAACTGGCGATGTAGTTCGTATTTCCGAAACTCGTCCATTGTCTGCAACTAAACATTTCCGTTTACTAGAAGTTGTAGAAGAAGCAGTAATTATCTAAATCAAAAGTTAAAAATAGATTGTGAAAAGTTGCCGAGTGCAATTTTTCCGACCCGTTATTCTGGAAGGAGGGTGTCCTAATGATTCAACAAGAAAGTCGTATGAAAGTGGCTGATAACTCTGGTGCTCGTGAAGTATTAACTATTAAAGTACTAGGTGGATCAGGACGCAAAACTGCTAACATTGGCGATGTTGTCGTGTGTACCGTTAAACAAGCAACACCAGGCGGCGTTGTCAAAAAAGGTGAAGTTGTTAAAGCAGTAATCGTTCGTACTAAGAGTGGAGCACGTCGTCAAGACGGTTCTTACATCAAGTTTGATGAAAATGCATGTGTCATTATCCGTGACGATAAAAGTCCTCGTGGAACACGTATTTTTGGACCTGTTGCTCGCGAACTTCGTGAAAACAACTTTATGAAGATCGTTTCTTTAGCTCCAGAAGTTCTTTAAAAAATAAGTTCCAAGAAATCAAGGAGGTGCTATACCAATGCATGTCAAAAAAGGTGATAAAGTAAAAGTTATTACTGGTAAAGATAAAGGCAAATCCGGCAAAGTGCTCGCAGCATTTCCGAAAAAGGATCGCGTACTTATCGAAGGAATCAATATGGTTAAAAAACATACAAAACCTTCCAACGTCAACCCGCAAGGCGGAATCTTGAATGTTGAAGCACCAATCCACGTTTCAAACGTAATGCTAATTGACCCTAAAACAGGCGAACCTACTCGTGTAGGATACGAAGTTAAAGGCGACAAAAAAGTACGCGTAGCAAAAAAATCCGGTGAAGTAATAGATAAATAATAGTCGTAGGAAGGAGGGAATATTACATGAATCGCCTTAAAGATCAATATCTTAAGGAAATTGTTCCTGCTTTAATGAGCAAATTCAATTATGACTCCGTAATGGAGGTTCCAAAAATAGATAAAATCGTAATCAACACTGGTGTTGGTGACGCTACAGCAAATGCGAAAGTTTTAGACAGTGCAGTTGAGGAGTTAGCTCTTATCACTGGTCAAAAACCTGTAATCACAAAAGCAAAAAATTCTATCGCTGGTTTCCGTCTTCGTGAAGGAATGCCAATCGGTGCTAAAGTAACTTTGCGTGGTGAACGCATGTATGATTTCTTAGATAAATTAGTTACTGTTTCACTTCCACGTGTTCGTGATTTCCGTGGCGTATCGAAAAAAGCTTTCGATGGTCGTGGTAACTATACGTTGGGTGTTAGAGAGCAACTTATTTTCCCTGAAATTGATTACGATCAAGTATCAAAAGTACGCGGTATGGACGTAGTAATCGTTACAACTGCCAAAAGTGATGAAGAATCTCATGAGTTACTAACTCAACTAGGGATGCCATTTCAAAAGTAATCAAAACTAATTTTAGTAGGGAGGCGAAAACGTGGCTAAGAAATCCATGATCGCGAAGCAAAAACGTACACCAAAATACGCTGTTCAAGCATATACTCGTTGTGAACGTTGTGGTCGTCCACATTCCGTTATTCGCAAATTTAAATTATGCCGTATTTGTTTCCGTGAACTTGCCTATAAAGGTCAAATTCCCGGCGTGAAAAAAGCAAGCTGGTAAGAAAGAGTTTAAGGAAGGAGGGTATTATACATGGTGATGACAGATCCAATTGCAGATTTTCTAACTCGCATTCGTAATGCAAACATGGTTAAACATGATAAATTAGAACTGCCTGCATCCAAAATCAAAAAAGAAATTGCTGAAATATTGAAGCGTGAAGGTTTTATCCGTGACGTTGAATATATTGAAGATGACAATGCTGGAACAATCCGTGTTTTCTTAAAATATGGAGCGACTGGCGAACGTGTAATCACTGGTTTGAAACGTATTAGTAAACCAGGTTTGCGTGTATATGCAAAATCAACTGAGGTGCCTAAAGTACTTAACGGTCTAGGTATCGCAATCGTGTCTACTTCCCAAGGTGTTTTAACCGACAAAGAAGCCCGTGCTAAACAAGTCGGCGGAGAAGTACTAGCATACGTTTGGTAAGAAAAAGTAAACCATAAGGAGGTGCAATAAATGTCCCGTATAGGTAAAAAAACTATTGTGATTCCTGCAGGTGTAACAGTTACACTTAATGGATCAACAGCAACAGTTAAAGGTCCTAAAGGTGAACTTGTAAAAGAGTTCAACCCAGAAATTACTATTAAAATCGAAGGCAACGAAATTAACGTTTCTCGCCCGACTGATAATAAAAACCACCGTGCACTTCATGGTACAACTCGTGCTATTCTTAATAACATGGTTGTCGGAGTTTCCGAGGGTTATGAAAAGAAATTAGAACTTATCGGTGTTGGTTACCGTGCGCAAAAACAAGGCGACAAGCTTGTTCTTAACGTAGGGTACTCTCATCCAGTAGAGTTTGTTGCTCCTAAAGGCGTAGATATTGAAGTTCCTGCAAACACACAAGTGATTGTTAAAGGATACAACAAAGAACACGTTGGCGAGTTAGCTGCAAACATTCGTGCCGTACGTCCACCAGAGCCATATAAAGGTAAAGGTATTCGTTACGAAGGCGAACATGTACGCCGTAAAGAAGGTAAAACTGGTAAATAATGCCGCTTAATTAGGCAAATGAGAGAAGAGGTGAGTCGTGTGATTACCAAAATCGACAAAAATAAAGTACGTAAAAAAAGACATGCTCGTGTTCGTTCTAAGATTTCTGGAACTGAAAGTCGTCCACGTTTAAACGTATTCCGTTCAAACAAAAACATTTATGCTCAAATTATTGATGATGTAAATGGTGTGACACTTGCAAGTGCGTCTAATTTAGATAAAGATTTCGGTTCTGCTGAATCCAAAGTTGATGCAGCAAGCAAAGTTGGCGAACTAGTTGCTAAACGTGCTTCCGAAAAAGGTATTACTTCTGTCACTTTTGACCGTGGAGGATACTTATATCATGGCCGCGTGAAAGCTCTTGCTGAAGCAGCTCGCGAAAATGGACTAGAATTTTAATAAGAAGGAGGGACATATTACATGCCTGAGCAAATTGATGGAAACAAATTAGATTTAGAAGAACGCGTTGTTACAATCAACCGTGTTGCTAAAGTAGTTAAAGGTGGACGTCGTTTCCGTTTCACAGCACTTGTTGTTGTTGGAGACAAAAATGGTCATGTTGGTTTCGGTACTGGTAAAGCACAAGAAGTTCCAGATGCTATCCGTAAAGCTGTTGAGGATGCTAAAAAGAACATGGTGCTTGTACCAACTGTAGACACAACTATTCCACACACTGTAGTCGGACATTTTGGTGGCGGAGAAATTCTTCTTAAACCAGCTAGTGCCGGTTCTGGTGTAACTGCTGGTGGTCCCGTTCGTGCGGTCCTAGAACTTGCCGGTGTTGCTGATGTATCTTCCAAATCGCTTGGATCTAATACACCAATTAACATGGTACGTGCTACAATCGACGGAATTAAACAACTGAAAAACGCTGAAGATGTTGCGAAACTTCGTGGCAAAACAGTAGAAGAATTGTTAGGATAAGGAGGGAATTATCATTATGGCGAAGTTAGAAATTACTCTAAAACGTAGCTTAATCGGACGCCCTCAACCACAACGCAAAACTGTTCAAGCATTAGGTCTTGGTAAAACAAATTCTGTAGTGGTTAAAGAAGATAATCCTGCAATTCGTGGGATGATCACTAAAGTAAGTCATTTAGTGGACGTCAAAGAAGTTTAAGCTTAAAATTATTATGCAATTGATAGAATTTGTTAAATAGGAGGAGGTGCTTGACATGAAACTACATGAACTTAAGCCTTCAGAAGGTTCTCGTAAAGAACGTAATCGTGTTGGTCGTGGAACAGGCTCTGGTAACGGCAAAACTTCAGGACGCGGTCATAAAGGACAAAAAGCTCGTTCTGGTGGTGGCGTACGTTTAGGTTTTGAAGGTGGACAACTTCCACTTTTCCGTCGTATTCCAAAACGTGGATTCACAAATATCAACCGTAAAGAATTTGCTATCGTGAACTTAGATGTTTTAAACCGCTTTGAAGATGGTACAGAAGTAACACCAGAACTTTTAGTTGAAACTGGAATTATTCGTAACGAAAAATCCGGAATCAAGATTTTATCTAATGGAAATATCGAGAAAAAACTTACTGTGAAAGCGAACAAATTCTCTGCAGCTGCCAAAGAAGCAATCGAAGCAGCTGGCGGAAAAACTGAGGTGATCTAATGTTTCAAACGTTAGTTAACTTCTTCAAAGTAGCAGACATCCGTAAAAAAATACTATTCACATTAGCAATGCTAGTTATTTTCCGTATTGGTACATTCGTGCCAGTACCGGGAGTTAACGCAGCAGCTTTACAATCTAGTATGGATGGCGGTATTTTGGGGTTCTTAAATACATTTAATGGTGGGGCTTTAAAAAACTTCTCAATTTTTGCCATGGGTGTAATGCCTTACATTACATCTTCCATTATTGTTCAGTTACTTCAAATGGACGTTGTTCCTAAATTGACTGAGTGGTCTAAGCAAGGGGAAATGGGTCGTAAAAAACTCAATCAACTTACTAGATACATGACAATCGGACTTGGTTTGATTGAAGCTTTCGGTATGGCATACGGATTTAACCGCATGTCTTCAGCTGGCTTAGTAATTGAACCTTCCATTGGTAGATATGCAATTATCGCTATTGTATTGACTACTGGTACAATGTTCTTAATGTGGCTAGGTGAGCAGATCACTGTTAAAGGCGTTGGTAATGGTGTTTCCATCATTATCTTTGCAGGTATCGTTGCTCGTATTCCTGATGGAGTACGTCAATTATATGTATCGCAAATTGAAAACGCTGGTGATCAACTTTTCCTACATGTTCTGACATTAGTTGGTGTAGGGGTTGCGATTTTAGCTATTGTTGTAGCTGTAATCTTCTTCCAACAAGCACTACGTAAAATTCCAATTCAATACTCTAAACGTGTAGCAGGAGCAAAACAATCGGGCGCGCAAGCAACGCACTTGCCGTTAAAACTTAACTCTGCCGGAGTTATCCCAGTTATCTTTGCAAGTGCATTTATTATTACACCACAAACTATCCTTACTTTCTTTGATCAAAGTAACGATGTTGTAAAAGTATTGAAAGACGTGTTTGATTACACAAAACCAATTGGTATGATTTTATATGTTGCACTAATTGTTGCTTTCACTTATTTCTATGCTTTCATTCAAGTGAACCCTGAGAAAGTTGCAGACAACTTGAAAAAGCAAGGTGGGTATATTCCTAGTAAACGTCCTGGTCGGGAAACACAAGCTTATCTTACATCGGTACTTTACCGTCTAACATTTGTTGGTGCAATTTTCCTTTCAGCGGTTGCTATACTTCCAACTATCGGTACTACTGTGTTTAGTTTACCGCAGTCACTTGCCGTTGGTGGTACAAGCCTACTAATTGTTATCGGGGTAGCATTAGATACTACGAAACAACTCGAAGGACAACTTGTAAAAAGGAACTATCGGGGATTTATCAAATAACACGCAGTTCTTGTTAGGGATTCCTAGCAGGAGCTAGCGCGTAATAAGGGGCGAAACAGTTGAAATTAGTATTAATGGGACTGCCCGGCGCCGGAAAAGGCACACAAGCGGAACAGATTGTTGAGAAATACAACATTCCTCATATTTCCACTGGAGATATGTTCCGAGCAGCTATGAAAAATAATACAGAATTAGGACGCAAGGCTAAATCCTTTATGGATAACGGCGATCTTGTTCCTGACGAAGTAACAAATGGTATCGTTCGTGAACGTTTAAGCGAAGATGATGCGAAGGATGGTTTCTTGCTTGATGGTTTTCCGCGTACTGTGGAACAAGCACAAGAATTAGAAAACATTCTAAGTGATTTAGGGACAGAACTTGATGCTGTCATTAACATTGATGTTGAAAAAGATGTTTTAATGAAACGTCTTACCGGTCGCTGGATTTGTCGGACTTGCGGTAAAACTTACCACGAAATTTACAACCCACCGAAAGTAGCTGGGAAATGTGATTTAGATGGTGGAGAACTTTACCAACGCGATGACGACAAGAAAGAAACGGTAGAAAAACGACTAAATGTAAACATGAAACAGACCAAGCCGCTTCTAGATTTTTATTCTGAAAAGGGTAAACTTCATAACATAAACGGCGAGCAAGACATTAAAGACGTTTTTGTAGATGTGGAAAAAATTCTTACTTCTTTTTGAGGAGTAAGCTGTGCTGAATCACTGCCAAAATCAATGCGTGCAAATTAGATTAGTTTGTAGTATAATGGATAATTGGCAGTGGAATTAAAGGCATCTAAGCAAATCATGATGAACGAGAGAACCGTTTGAAGATCATCCGAATGACGTATATGTTCTACCTTGATCTGTTCAGCCGCAATGCTTTTGCGAGTGACAGTTCTTCTGGTTTTTACGGATTTCACTTTTACAGGTTGTCTGAAAAGCTGGCGAAATGTGTTGCCTTTTAATGAAGTGCATCCATTTTTGCATGTTTTACGTTTTTTTCATGTAAGAGAAATAGTTACACTGAAAGGATTAGGCCTGCATCAGGAACAAATCCAAGAATACAAGAAGGAGGTAGCAAACATATGGCAAAGGAAGATGTTATTGAAGTAGAAGGCGTAGTACAAGAAACTCTACCAAACGCGATGTTCAATGTTGAACTCGAAAATGGTCATAAAGTACTGGCAACTGTTTCTGGTAAAATCCGCATGCATTACATTCGTATTTTACCTGGAGATAAAGTGACAGTAGAGCTTTCTCCATACGACCTGACACGCGGAAGAATTACTTATCGTTTTAAATAATTTGCACTCCGAAATTGAATTTATATACCGGTCTGGTTTAACCAGCTTAGAAATTATCGGTTTATAGAGACATTTTCTCTAATAAACAAGGAGGTATATCTATATGAAAGTAAGACCATCAGTGAAACCTATGTGCGAAAAATGTAAAGTTATTCGTCGTAAAGGTAAAGTAATGGTAATTTGTGAAAATCCAAAACATAAACAAAAACAAGGATAAGAGGAGGTGCTTAAGTAAATGGCACGTATTGCAGGTGTGGACGTTCCACGTGAAAAACGTATTGTTATTTCCCTGACTTACATTTATGGTATCGGTAAACAAACAGCTAAAGAAGTTCTTGCTGAAGCTGGCGTTTCTGAAGATACTCGTACTCGTGATTTAACTGAAGAAGAGCTTGGTAAAATCCGTGAAATCTTAGACCGTATTAAAGTTGAAGGTGACCTTCGTCGTGAAGTAAACTTAAACATTAAACGTCTAATCGAAATCGGTTCTTACCGTGGCATGCGTCACCGTCGTGGACTTCCAGTTCGCGGACAAAATACAAAAAATAATGCCCGTACTCGTAAAGGCCCGTCCAAAACAGTAGCAGGCAAAAAGAAATAATAGTAAAGGAGGTAGTTAGTGAATGGCTCGTAAAACAAATACTCGTAAACGCCGTGTGAAAAAGAATATCGAATCCGGTATTGCACACATTCGTTCTACATTTAATAATACGATCGTAATGATTACTGACACACATGGTAATGCTTTAGCTTGGTCAAGTGCAGGTTCCCTAGGATTTAAAGGTTCTCGTAAATCTACTCCTTTCGCAGCGCAAATGGCAGCTGAAAGTGCAGCAAAATCAGCACAAGAACATGGTTTAAAAACATTAGAAGTAACTGTTAAAGGTCCTGGTTCAGGTCGTGAAGCGGCTATCCGTGCACTACAAGCAGCTGGTCTTGAAGTAACAGCTATTAAAGATGTAACTCCAGTTCCACATAACGGATGTCGTCCTCCAAAACGTCGTCGCGTATAAGTGGTCGTTTTCTTTTGCCAATAGTAGATTTTTACTGTCTTAACTATCAAGGCAGAGAGTTTGACATAAAGACTGATATTCTAGACGTTTTGAAGGAGGGTAAATTTGAATGATCGAAATTGAAAAGCCAAAAATCGAGACGATTGAGATCAGCGATGATGCCAAGTATGGAAAGTTTGTTGTAGAGCCACTTGAGCGTGGATATGGTACAACTTTGGGTAACTCCTTACGTCGTATTCTATTATCTTCTCTTCCAGGTGCAGCAGTAACCTCTATCCAAATTGATGGAGCTTTACATGAGTTTTCTGTAATTGAAGGTGTAGTAGAAGATGTAACAACCATGATTTTAAATATCAAAAAACTTGCGCTAAAAATCTATTCTGATGAAGAAAAAACATTAGAAATCGATATGCAAGGTCCTGGTGTAGTGACTGCAGCTGACATTAATTATGACAGCGATGTTGAGATTTTAAATCCCGACTTACACATTGCTACATTAAGTGATAATGCTAAATTTCATGTGCGTTTAAATGCGACTCGTGGTCGTGGTTACACACCTGCTGATCAAAATAAACGCGAAAATATGCCAATTGGTGTACTTCCAGTCGATTCAATCTTTTCACCGGTTATCCGTGTGAACTATCAAGTGGAAAATACACGTGTTGGACAATCAACTAATTATGATAAGCTTACGTTTGATGTGTTGACTGACGGAAGTATCAGCCCAGAAGAAGCAGTTTCACTTGGAGCTAAAATTCTTTCTGAGCATTTAAGTATCTTCGTTAACTTAACAGATGAAGCACAAAAAGCTGAAATTATGATTGAAAAAGAAGAAAGCCATAAAGAGAAAGTGCTTGAAATGACTATTGAAGAATTAGACTTGTCTGTTCGTTCATATAATTGTTTGAAACGCGCTGGAATCAATACAGTACAGGAACTTGCTGACAAATCCGAAGACGATATAATGAAAGTCCGTAACTTGGGCCGTAAATCGCTTGAGGAAGTTAAAGTAAAACTGGCTGACCTTGGCTTATCTCTAAGAAACGAAAACTGATAAAGGAGGCAATTCCATGGGTTACAGAAAATTAGGTCGTACAAGCTCACAACGTAAAGCGTTACTACGTGATCTTGCAACGGATTTAATCGTATTTGAACGTATTGAAACAACAGAAGCTCGCGCTAAAGAGATTCGTAAAGTTGTTGAAAAACTAATCACTTCTGGGAAAAAAGGAGACTTGCACGCTCGTCGTCAAGCAGCTGCTTTCATCCGTCATGAAGTTGTAGAAGTAGTACAAGTAGATGCTAAAGGTAAAGATGGTTCTACTGTGAAGAAAAACCGTCCTGTATACGCTCTACAAAAACTATTTGATGATGTTGCTCCACGTTACGCGGAACGTCAAGGTGGTTACACTCGTATCTTGAAAAAAGGTCCACGTCGCGGTGACGGCGCACCAATGGTTATTATTGAATTAGTTTAATAATAAAACGTTTAAAGCAAGTGGAGTGTCATGATATGGAGACTTCGTGTTTCCTTGTCTAGCTCTGTGTTTCCTAGTCTACTTAATCGTAGGCTAGGAAGCAGGCTTTTTTTGTTTGACCTGTTATCTACGTATAGCAGGTCTTTTTTTCTTGCCTTTATTCGGTAAAACATCTATAGTGAAACCCAAAGATAACCAGTGGAGGGACGAAGAATGCGTGCTTTAACTAACTCGCAAATAGCTCAAAATAGATTACTTAATTCCGGACTACTACAATCAAAATTTCCAAGCGCAGAGGATGCAACTCGAGCGCTATTTGGCATTCAATCGCAATATCAACAATTTGGAGAGGTTAGTTTATTTAATCGTGTAAATAACTTAACTAAAGAAAGCTTGCAAACGACATATGATGACAAAGGGTTAATCAAAATTTGGGGGCAAAGAATGACGGTCCATATGTACACACCCGATGACTGGTTTTATGTCCATGATGTTTATGCGAATAAAAACAATTGGTTAAGAAAGCACGCAGACTCACTGGGACGCGATTTGGACGAGATTTTAGTGCAAATGGAAGAATTGCTCCTACGTGAAGAGAAAGTGTCTAAAGAGTCCTTTGCGGCGCTACTAGGCGATGAAGCAAAAGAACTGATGACCTGGGGTGGAGTTTTCATTCAAGGCTCACTTGATGGCAAGTTGTTTTGTGTGCCAGAAACGCCCAAAACGAGGTTCTATAGCCATAGAAATCAAATTGAGTCAGAGTCAGAAGAAGCTTGGATAACTAATAAGCGAAGTAGAACAGGGTTAGAAACAATGATTGATCGTTATTTTAGTGCATATGGGCCTGCTACAATCCAAGACTTCAAGCATTGGAGTGGCTTGCGAAATAGTGACTTTCAGGAAACCTTAGAAAAGTTACTGGAAAACTATATCTGCTATATCGGTGAAGATGGCAAGAACTATTATAGTAAAACAGAAACTCAAGAAGAGGTGGAAATGGATTCGCCGTTGCTCCTAGGGAAGTTCGATCCGCTTTTCGTCAGTTACGCGAAAAAGAACTGGCTTGCGAGCGAAAAAGAAACAAGTCTTATTTGGCGTATCGCAGGGCAAATTGAAGCTGTATTAATCATAAATGGTCAGTTTTTTGGAACATGGAGATATAAAGTTTCCGGCGACAAAATAGTTTTCAATTTCTATCTAAGTAAAAAACTAACTAAAAAAAGTCAAAAATTAGTAGAAGTAGAAGCGATAAAATTAGCTAGATTCCTACGTAAAGATTATCAAGGTTGCATTTTCGAACAGATATAAAAGAACCCCCACTCTGGCGGAGGTTCTTTTGTTATAAAAACGGCATTTCTGGAAAATAATCCAATGGCAATTTGATGCTTGTAGTAATATTAGGTTTACAGAGCTTACAAACTTGAAATTCGGCTTGCAGAGAAATTAAAAACATCGCGTCTTCATTAGTCATTTTGTCCGATTCAGTGAGCAAAGTAATCATATTTTTCATCGTATTTTTTGTTGCTTTTTCAATAGTTATATCCGAAGCTAAACAAATTAGATGGTGATTATGAATGATAGTCGGCGTTGGAGCTTTACGGTTTTTAAGAATTTGCAATCGTACAGTTACTTCGGCAGGCGCCTCCGCACTAGTTGCAGTAATTTGTCCAAAACCGGCTGTAGCTCGGACGTTCCCGATATGAAGTGAAGCACCATACTTTTCAACAGGTAAAAAGATAGTTGCGCCCTCTGTGATTTCGGAAGCATCAAGTAGGCCACCGTTTTTCGTTGGTGATTTAGAGCTGAAGAGCCCCTCTGTTCTTAGCAGGCCAATGGTTTTAGTTATTGGAATATGAATGTCATCTGAATAGATAATTTGGTTATCTTTGACTTTGTAACAACGAGTAGCGTTACTTGTTAGTAATTCATCAGTTATGCCAATGTTTGGTCCATTTAGCAAAAAGACCTCCGTCCCTAGGAGTTCGATTTTTTCAATGGTTATTGCTAATAAGTCGCCGGGTTTGGCTTCTTCGATATAAATCGGCCCGGTAGTTGGTGAAAATTGCTTCCAATCTAGTTCCCCGTAGTGAAGCTGTTCTTTCTTAATTTGGCCATTGAAGTAGTCTTTTGTTTTTATTTTTACTACAGAGCCATCTTTCACTGTAATCGCAGGTTCCGCTGATTTATCCATTTCAAAAATCGAGCGCTCTGAGGTTACAAAGTTTTTCATTTCATCCCTTCTCTCTATTCTATTTATGGTGACGGGTGAATTATAGCAAAATGGGAAGCTGGAAGTAAATGGATATTATGTGAACAAAATAGGGGTGAAAATACCAGAAATCCTTTGTTTATTCCATTTTTTCAACGGTTACATTGGGAAGTGTTTGGATAAAGTGAAATAGTTCATATTCTTCGTTCTTATTCTTTGTTTTTACAACAATATTCACGCGGATAAAAAGACTTTCTCCGATAATTTCTTTTTCACTTGAGTACGAAACGATTTGTTGTTTGTTTTGTTGGATTTTGTCTGTAACCTTCACTAGATTTTCTTGTTTGTCGGTTGAATAAATAATTGCTGTCGTGTGAAAGGCGAATGATTTGAAAACGATACTCAAGAATTCTAAACCAATTAATGTAAGTAAAGTCGCGGCGATACCAACCCAATACATACCTGCACCAATAGCAAGACCAATGCCAGCTGTGGCCCAAAGTCCAGCTGCTGTTGTTAGACCGCGGACAAATTTCTTTTGAATAATAATCGTACCCGCACCAATAAAGCCAATCCCGCTTACCACTTGGGCAGCGACACGACTTGGGTCAAACGATACATTTTGTATGGTGGCAATTTCGGAAAAACCATACTGAGAAACAATCATAATTAGCGCACTACCAAGAGAAACGAGAAAATGTGTCCGGAATCCAGCTTCTTTCGCCCTGATTTCTCGGTCAAGTCCAATAACTGCTCCAAGGAGACCCGCAACAACAAGCCGTAAAATAAAATCTGCTAACATAGTTATCACATCCTTAACGTTAATATATTCCCTTTGGCATTAAACCAAAACAAGCAAAAAGGAAATTTTGCGCCGGATGGATGTTTATACTATAATAAACAATGAATGGTCAAAAAGTGAGGTGTTAAGCGTGGCAGAAAGTTTTGTGAGATTAGAGCACGTTTTTTATAAATATGAGGATACGGAAAAATATGCAGTGAAAGATGTATCTATTTCTGCTCAAAAAGGGGAATGGGTTGCACTTGTTGGTCATAATGGTTCAGGTAAATCTACCATTGCGAAATTACTCAACGGATTGCTTTTTCCAGAAGATGGTTTAATCAAAATCGGACACTTTGTTTTGTCTGAAAAAAATATATGGGACATTAGACGACAAGTAGGAATGGTTTTTCAAAATCCAGATAACCAATTTGTTGGAGCTACAGTGCAAGACGATGTCGCGTTCGGACTTGAGAATCACGGGGTTCCTCACGATACAATGGTGGAACGCGTCGAGTCAGCTTTGAATGAGGTTGGTATGCAAAGTTATGCACTACATGAACCAGCTAGACTTTCTGGTGGGCAAAAACAACGGGTAGCGATTGCTGGTGTTTTGGCGCTGCAACCAGATGTCATTATTTTGGACGAAGCAACTTCTATGCTTGATCCAAGAGGACGCGCCGAAGTAATGGAAACTATTCGGATTATGCGTGAACAAGAAGACATTACCGTTATTTCGATTACACATGATTTGGATGAAGTTCTTTTTGCGGACCGAGTAATTGTCATGAATAACGGAGAAGTGCACAGTGAAGGCACACCGCAAGAAATTTTCGAGCAAGCAGATGCAATGCGCGAAATTGGCTTAGGTGTTCCATTTATTATTGAATTACAAGAAAAATTAGTTGCAGGCGGCTTTGAAACTGGAAGCACCGTGCTATCGGAAGGAGCATTACTAGATCAATTATGGAAATTAAACTCGAACAACTAGGTTATTGTTATCAAAAAAATAGCCCGTTTGAAAAGCGAGCATTACTTGATGTGAATGTTTCTTTTGATTCTGGTAGCTATTCTGCAATTATTGGACATACTGGCTCAGGGAAATCAACTTTGCTGCAACACTTGAACGCTCTTTTAATGCCAACAGAAGGTAAAATTACAGTTGGGGATCGGGAAATCATTGCGGGCGTAAAGCAAAAGAAACTACGCGATTTACGTAAAAAAGTCGGGATTGTGTTCCAATTTCCAGAAGCACAACTTTTTGAAGAAACGGTCGAAAAGGATATTTGTTTTGGACCGATGAACTTTGGAGTTTCCGAGGAAGATGCGAAACTGCGCGCTAAAAAAGTGATTTATGAAGTGGGACTGACCGAGGAAATTTTGTCACGTTCGCCGTTTGAACTTTCTGGTGGGCAAATGCGCCGGGTTGCGATTGCAGGCGTTTTGGCGATGGACCCAGAAGTACTTGTGCTAGACGAGCCAACAGCGGGACTAGATCCTCATGGCCGCGAGGAAATCATGGAAATGTTCTACAATCTTCATAAAGAAAAAGGACTCACGACGGTCCTTGTAACACATAGTATGGAAGATGCTGCTCGTTATGCGGAAAAGATTGTCTTGATGAAAGCTGGGACGGTTCTACAAATCGGTACGCCACGTGAAATTTTCGCGAAGCCAGACGAACTGGTTGATCTTGGGTTATCTGTACCAGATGTGGTGAGATTCCAAGGGCTTTTTGAACGCAAATTTGATGTAAAATTAACAAAAACTTGTTTAACCATTGATGAATTAACAACTGAAATGGCGCCTTATTTAGCGAAGGGCGGGGCATAATTATGATGGATAAAATGATTCTCGGACGTTATATTCCGGGAAACTCTTGGTTGCATCGAATTGACCCACGTGCGAAAATCACTGCTGTTATGGCGTTTATCGCGATTGTCTTTTTAGCGAACAATTGGCTGACCTATGCGCTTATGTTTGCGTATGTTTTGTATTTAGTCCTAACTTCGAAAGTGCCATTTTTATTTTTTATTAAAGGGTTACAACCGATTTTCTGGCTTATTTTAATTACGCTATTACTGCAAGTCTTTTTTACAAAAGGCGGGACAGTTTTAGTCGATTTAGGACTTTTACAAATAACGACACTCGGACTGACAAATGGGGCGATGATGTTTTGTCGCTTTGTTCTCATTATTTTTATGACAACACTTTTAACATTAACGACAAGCCCGATTGAACTAACAGACGGCCTGGAGAAAATTTTAGCGCCGTTTCGTTTAGTGCATTTACCAGTACATGAACTTGCTTTGATGCTGAGTATTTCTTTACGATTTATTCCAACATTGATGGATGAAACGGAGAAAATTTTAAAAGCGCAAAAAGCTCGTGGCGTTGAATTTACGAGTGGAAAATGGAGTGATCGAATTAAAGCGATTATTCCGCTGCTCGTGCCACTTTTTATTAGTGCGTTTAAACGTGCGGAAGATTTAGCGATTGCAATGGAAGCTCGCGGTTATCGTGGTGGTAAAGGGAGAACGAGATTCCGTATACTACGCTGGCGATTCGCCGATACTTTCTTGTTAATTTCTTTAGCAGTATTAAGTGGATTATTATTTTGGTTGCGGAGTTGAAATGAATGACAAGATATAAAGCAATAATTTCTTATGATGGCAGCGGGTTTTATGGCTATCAGGTGCAGCCGAATACACGGACGGTCCAAGCGGAAATTGAAAAAGCATTGACAAAAATGCATAAAGGCAAAACTGTGCGGATTACAGCATCAGGAAGAACAGATACTGGTGTTCATGCGAAAGGTCAGGTTATTCATTTCGATTCGGAACTTGATATCACTGCCGAAAAATTTCAAAAAGCTTTGCAAGTCATGACTCCGTTTGATATTAGCTTTTTAACCGTGGAAGAAGTACCGGATGATTTCCACGCTAGATTTGGCACAGTTGGAAAAGAATATCGTTATGTGGTAAAGCGGACGAAAATTTTTGATCCTTTTAGTCGGGATTTTGCGCTACATTATCCATATGAACTGGATATTTCAAAAATGAAGTTGGCGAGTAAACGCCTGATTGGCGAGCATGATTTTACTAGCTTCTGTTCGGCGAGAACGGAGCGCGATTCTAAAGTCCGGACGCTTTATAGTATTGATTTTTATGAAGAGGACGACGAGACGTTAGTGATTGCTTTTCAAGGCAATGGCTTTTTGTATAATATGGTGCGAATTTTGACTGGAACTCTGCTCGATGCAGGGCAAGGTCGAATCTCTCCGGATGATATTTCGAAGGCTTTATTAGCACGTGACCGGCAAAAATTAATTAGTAAAACAGCGCCGCCACAAGGGTTATATTTATGGCGAGTGGACTACGAATAAAAATTGGATGTTTTTTTACAGAACGCATTGACTTTTTGCTCCAAAAACTGTATTATGGACTATGGTATTGTTTGCCCCACAATAAGCCCCGGAAGGTTGTTGTGTTTAAACAATAAAAATATAGAATAGCATTTCGGGAATTAGGAACAGTTTTCGGGAGCTAATTTGTTTCAATTTATTTAGGAGGGTAATTCATGCGTACAACTTATATGGCGAAACCCGGCGAAGTAGAACGTAAATGGTACGTTATCGACGCTACTGGTGTTTCTTTAGGACGTTTATCCAGTGAAGTTGCTTCAATTCTTCGCGGAAAAAACAAACCACAATTTACTCCACATATCGACACTGGAGACTTTGTAATCATCATCAACGCTGGTAAGATTGGTCTTACTGGTAAAAAAGCTACTGACAAAATTTACTACCGTCACTCTCAATATCCAGGCGGTTTGAAATCTCGTACTGCAGGCGAAATGCGTACAAACAATCCTGAGAAATTATTAGAACTATCTATCAAAGGTATGCTTCCAAAAAATTCTCTTGGACGTCAATTATTCAAAAAATTACACGTATATGGTGGATCTGAGCACGAACATGCAGCTCAACAACCAGAAGTATACGAATTACGCGGTTAATTAATAAAGGAGGAATACTAAGTGGCTCAAGTACAATATTACGGAACTGGTCGTCGTAAAAGCTCTGTAGCTCGCGTACGTTTAGTACCAGGCGACGGCAAAATCGTTATTAACAATAGAGACTGGGAAGATTACATCCCATTTGCAGCTCTTCGTGAAGTTATCAAACAACCTTTAGTAGCTACAGAAACTTTAGGTAACTATGATGTACTAGTAAACGTTCACGGTGGTGGTTACACTGGTCAAGCCGGTGCTATCCGTCATGGTGTAGCTCGTGCACTATTACAAGTGGCTCCTGAGTACCGCCCAGCACTTAAATCTGCTGGCCTACTTACTCGTGACCCACGTATGAAAGAACGTAAAAAATACGGATTGAAGGGCGCACGTCGTGCACCTCAGTTCTCAAAACGTTAATTATCAACGTTTCAAAGCATTTCCTTTTTCGAAGGGGAATGCTTTTTTTGTTGATTTTTTAGTTTTGGCATAATTTTTGGCATAGTTAGATGAAATTATACAACGGGAGGGTGTCTTTTTCTATTTCTGGATCATAATAATCTAAAATTACGTGCGTATAAGTATCCATAGTTTCTTTGATTGATTTGTGTCCAAGTAAAGCTTGAACTTTTTTAGCGGGCTTCCCTTCGGCAAAAAGAGCAGAGGCGTACGAATGTCTAAATGAATGAATTTTTAATTTTAAAAGATCTGGGTGCTTTTTATACAATTTATTTAGTTCATCATTTGGCATTGCTAGTCGTTGAGGTTCTCCATTAGAGCGAGGAAACAAGAAGTTATCATTATTAAATTTTATATTTTCAGCAGCTAATATTTTAGTAGTATCAATTAAGTTAGCAATATGTTTATTTAATTCATGGATTGTAATGTCGTCGAGTGGGATAAATCTTGTTTTATAATTTTTAGTTTTTAATAAGTGATATCCCTTTTTATAAAAAAGAGTTTTTCTTATATGGATTCCGCTTCTATCGAAGTTAACATCTGAAATTTTTAATGCTAAAATTTCTCCTTTTCTCGCACCTGAAAAAACAAGTAATCTAAATAGCATATAAACGTTGTTTTCGCACTCTTCTTTAAAATAATTCAGCATAGTTAACAATTCATCTCGATACCAAAAATCTCGTTGTTGTTCTTCATCATCCATTGCGTACAAATCGTCAAACGATCTCGGAACTACTACAAATTCAAATGCGTTTTTATCTACATAGTCCATTTCCGTTGCATATTTAAAGACTTGTGCTGTTTTGATTTTAATATTTTGCACTGTAGAACGAGAAAGTTCAATATCTGGATCATTAACTAGAGCCATTAAGTCAGTAATAAATGTTTGAGCATCTTTTTTTGTTATGCTCTGAATAGACCACATTCCTAAAACAGGCAATATATGATTCTTAAATAATGATTCATATGTTGCAACTGTACTTATTTTTAAACCTATTGAAGTCAATTTCCACCATTCATTATATACATCTAAAAAAGTTAATTTAGAATAATCGACTATTTTTTTCTCTTCCCCAGCGTTATCCTCATAATTTTTAGCCGCTAATCGAGCATCTAATTCAGTTAAAAAACCTCTTTTCTTTTTGAATATAGGTTTTCTTGTTTTTGGATCGACGCCTTCGTAAATCTGATAAAAAAATCTTTCGCCAGATTTTGTTATATATGATTGTATTGTAGCCATATCAAAATATCTCCTTTCGCACATACGTTCTTTTTTCGGTAAAAAAGAAAAGCCCGGAGGCTCTCTTTTAAATTTTTGCATGGAAAGTTAAACTCGCATCTGAAAATAAATTGAAAACAATTTCAATGTTTCCGCCTTCGTCAACTCCAGCATAATATTCTGCATTCATATTTTTCCCATTTAATATTTTCCCGGTGGTGTTATCAAGTGGATATCTTGTGCCCATAGTGCTGTTAGAGTCATATACATCAATATCAGAATTGACATAGTATTCATTTCCTGAATTGTTTTCAACCTTATAGCTGACCTTAATCACATTTTTGGGTTTAGTCTCATCGAATTGGTTTCTTTCAGAAGTTTTAGTGGCTGACACAAGCGTAACCGTAATACCACCAAGTGTTTGTTTATCTCCAACACTGTATTCTTTTTTTGTTTGGGCTTTTTCTCTTTCTTCAATAAACGTATTTACGGCAGCTGGAAGATTCTCGTTATAGTGGTTATCTGCTAAAGCTTTTACACTAGCGCCGATTCTATAGCTTATATCAGAAACAGAATCGTAATTAGAGTTTTCTATGTTTTGTTTAAAGTCAGTAAGATTATTTAAATAGTTATTTAAGTCAACTTTAAATGAACTATCAATACTCTTATTATTCATCAATGTTTCTATCTCATCTAATTGCTGTGCTAACTTATTGTTTAATTCATTTACGCCTTGCAAATCTTCATCCGTCATCGAATTAATAATATTAACATACAAATAGCCTGTCGACTCGTAATAGCTTTCAAACTCTTTAGGAGTGAACTTTTCTTTCTCAGACTCTTTGAAATTTGATTTATCATTAGTATCCGTTACTTGTATATCGTTTTTTTCATTTCCGCAACCGACCAAGATAATACTAAAAGCTAATAAAAAACCTGTTAATAAAACAATCCCTTTTTTCATGATTTAGTCTCCCTGTTAATTATTTTTCATATTTTGAATAAAAAAGGTGCGGAGTTATCTTTTAATCAACGCCAGACATTAATTTTATTGCTTTATCACTGAACTCAGCATTTTTTTTGAATTCATGATTTTTTAATCCTAAGCTTTCTTTTTGTTCTTTATGCATTTCTTGATATATATTTTCTACTATTTTAGATTCAACAGTGGATAATTCTCTGTTATAATTATGAGCATTTGAGTAAATACTTTTAATTTCTTCCTGTTGTGCAACAACGTCATCTCTAAGTTTTTTTATATTATTATAATCATCTTTTAAGATATTTTGGATTGAGATAGAATATTCATCGTAATGTTTAATAAAGTCGTCTGATCTTTCGGTAATATTATCTCCCATTTTAGTAAAAGGATTAATTACTATTTGCGGATCAATTGTTACATCGTTATTAAACGATTTGATGCCCGAGTTAGCTTCTTTTGCAAATTTATTAAATTCGTTTGTTGACTTATTTGCCTTTTCCAATACCTCTTTGTCTTCCTTTGATAACCCTTTTCCCCATTCGGAAGTATAAACTTGTGTATACCAAAATAAAGAAACAATGCCGATGATAACCAATAAAAAAATCACCCAAAACCACCATTTTTTTAACAAGTAACTATACTTACTCATCCCGTTATCTCCTTTTTATATGTACCAACCCGCGGCCGCGAACTGGTTACATAGTTATATTTTATTCAAAAGCCTTGCGACATCTTCTAACTTTTCGCTTTGACTTAATCTACTATCAATAACTATGAAAACTTCCTTTTTTAAAGTGAATGAACAAGAAGTAAATTCGTGTTCTAGTATCACTACATCATGTTGCATGTTCAGTTCATCTAGTTTTTTCATGTATTTATACCCCGTTGATTTTATTGCAACGTTGCACTTACATTATACATAATTTTTGTGGAATATATCACGTTTTCACACAATGTTAATAATTAACTTCAATAACAAGTAATTAAGTTACAAGTCAAGTAGCTTAATAGTAAATAAATTACACATTACTTCTTTTTTTGTTGCTCGTAATATTCAATAAATGTTTTGACCGCTTTAACAGCCTCCTCATCGTTCATGACACGTGCAGCAACTGCTTTAAAATCTGGATTTTCCTCTACGAACTTTGCCACGTCAGCATCTTTTTTTGCTGCAATATCTGTGATGTCTATTTCCTCTTCATTAGCATATTTTTTTCTTTTTTCTTCTATATAAGCGAGAATTTCCTCCATTTCCTCTTCTGTTGCGTTTGAATCGATGTGAGCGGCGATTGTGTCGATAAAACCGTTATTACTTCTACCTAGCAAATAATCAGTTGAAACTCCAAAAATATTCGCCAATTTAACTATCGTTTCCATGTCTGGCTCATTTCTACCATTTTCAATATGCGAGTAAGCTCCTCTGGAAATTCCTAATATTTTTGAAATATCTTCTTGCGTTTTATTATTATTTTTTCTTAATTGTTTAAGTCTGTTGCCAAACATTTTTCACACCGCCTTTAAAAAATATTAACACGAATTAGATACTAAAGGTATCTTTTTGAGTAAAAATATACAAAATGTATCTAAAAGACTTGACGATACAAAAAGTATCATGTATATTATATGTATCAGATACAAAATGTATCGAAAAGAGGTGATTAAAAGTGAGATTATCTTTTAAAGAAAAAAGAAATAAAGCTGGCTTGACTCAAAAGGAGTTAGGGATTGCTGTGGGGTTGGCGGAAATCTCTATAAGAAAGCTTGAGAATGGAGAGAGAGATCCAAGTATAAATACAGCGGTGAAAATTTCAAAAGCTTTAAATTCTAATATGGAAGAAATTTTTCCAGATATTTTTTTGGATATTAATGATACAAAATGTATCTTAATTAAAAATTAACAAAAATAGGAGGCTAGAAAATGAAAGTAGGAGACATTTTAGAAATTGCGGGACGAGTAGTTGGAAGAATTGAGGAAACAACTGAAGGCACACTGCTTGTTAGGAAGGGTTATGTAACTTATCAAGGTGGACAAAAAGTTATTGTGCTTACCAAACAAGCAGTGTACTTAGATAGCGAAACAATTAAAAATGCATATTGGATTAAAACAATAGATTCATCGATTATTTCGGAAACCGTTAATCTCATCGCCTGCGACAACTTGATTCGCGAATTCCTGGACATGTAAATTTACCAGTTCGTGACCATCTACATGTTCTACTACATTAACTAGGTAATGCGGTGCTTTTATATTGGTACTTGAAATGACGTCACCTTTTCTAGGTAAATAATAGAGTTCCATATTTTGAAGAACTTTCCCTTCTTCAATTAGCGAAACTTTAATCATAATATCACCTCCAATCAAACTAATTATAGCAGATTGGAGAGTAATCAAAATAGGAGGCTAGAAAATGAAAAAAATTGCATTTACAAACTCTTTCCTAACTAAGAGAAATAGAAAAGAGTCAGTACTCACCATTGAATTAAGTATAACTGGCGAAGATTTTAGCGATTTAAGTATTTTGCCGGAACTTTATTCAGAAATTAATTCATTAGCTAGTAGATTATCGGAAAAAACTAACGGCGATTTGGGCAAAAGAAAATAGGAGGGTAGAAAATGAACATAAGATATTTGAGTAAGAAAAGAAGTGAAGAAAAAGATTTGATTTTTAAAACCAAAAACATACTACCAGAAAACTTGAAATCGTTAAATATTGAGATGCAAGGAGATAGAAATTGTTGTTATGGACTATTAGAAATTAATGGAAAGCAATTAGGAAAAGGAATCACAGCGGTGAAGCTAGATTTAAAAGCAGGTTCGTTGCCAGTTGTTCAAGTTAAATATCATCCATTCACGATCAGCGAAGAAATGCGAAGACTAATATGGTCTGGAAAATAATAAAAATCATAATTTAGGAGGAAGAAAAATGATTATTATCGAAGAATTTAAAGAATACGTTATCAACAATAAAAACGAAAATTTTTTTAACGAACAGATATTATATAAATTTCCAAATAATTATGGAGCGAGCGTTATTTTAGGTCCTTATACTTACGGGCTAGAATTAGCGGTTATATCTTTCTCAAACGAAAATTGGGATATTGATTATGATACGCCGATAACTAATGATGTTTTAGGACATTTAGACAAAGAAAGTTTAAAACAAGCTTTAGAAGACATATATTATTTACCAATTAAATAGGGGGTTGTAAAATGTCAAATTTACAAGTAATTGCAAATGATATGTTGCCAGTCCTTGAAAATGAAAAAGGTGAAAAATTTGTAAACGCTAGAGCATTGCATGAAAAACTAATGACTACAACTAAATTCGCTGATTGGATTAAAAGACGAATTCGCCAATACGGATTTGTAGAAAATGAAGATTTTTTCTCACTTCTCAAAAATGAGAAACGAGCGATAGGTGGCACTACATCAATAGATTATATCTTTACTCTCGACTCTGGAAAAGAATTGGCGATGGTAGAGAATACGGAACAAGGTCGATCAATTAGAAAATATTTCATTGAAGTAGAAAAACAAGCGAGGAAATTAGCAACTGAATATCCAACATTTTCATATATGATAGATGACCCAGTTGCTAGAGCTAAAAAATGGATTGAGGAACAACAAGAGAAACAAGAAGCATTAAAACAAATTGAAGAACAAAAGCCGAAAGTAGTTTTTGCGGAGGCTGTACAAACGAGTAAGAACACGATTTTAGTAAAAGATTTAGCTACTATTCTGAAACAAAAAGGATTAGATATAGGACAAAATAGGCTTTTCGAATGGCTGAGAGGAAGCGGTTATTTGCTAAATAAAGGGGCTTATTATAACAAACCGTCACAAAAGGCAATGAATTTAGGATTGTTCGAACAAAAAACACATATTCATACAGATAGAAACGGCTTAATGATAACAACCTACACGCCAACAATAACAGGAAAAGGGCAAGTATATCTATTAAATAAATTATTAGAAGAACAGAATCAAGTCATAATTTAAGCGCCGCCTACCACAACGACGCTTATACAGACAACTCACAGTCACGGGGAGCGACTAACAATAGTATATAACGATAAGTTGTTAATTTGTCGCTAAAAAAATAACAAAAAAGGATTGAGATATTATGTTTCAAAAATCAATATCAGCAACAGCCGCGATGCAAGTTTTAGCAGAAACTCGCACGCAAAAAGAGCTAGCGATAGATAGTTATGTAACGCCAGCACTAATAAGTAATCAGCTGAAAGGCAAGCGGACGGTATCACTTGAACAAGCAGAACAGTTAATTGATAGCTACAACGAACCAGAAAGCACCTATTTATTCGCACATGAATTTTCAAACGGAATGATACCGCCTTTACTTGATGGCTTAGACAACCATCACGCTTCTTTAACTAATCGCTTTGAACTAGAAGTTGAGGAAGCAATAAACACGCTGAAAAACGGCTTAGAGACGATGACGTTCAATTTAAGAAAAGGTGACATGTTACAACGAGAAGCAGCTAAACAAGCTATTGCAGAAATTGCAGACGTGATTGCAACTGCCTTAACACTAAACACAAGTATTGCAAAAACTTTCAGTATAGATTTACAGCAAATTTTAGAAAAGAGAGATAAATTTTACCAAAAAGAGGGCTTAATACAAAGCCGGAATAAATAATAGTTTAACAAAGGAGAGAGTTAAATGGATATATCCTTAGCGAAGAAAGACGCGGAAATGTTAATGCCAATTTTTAAAGCAGTTGCTGATAAAGCATATAAAGAAGGCGTAGCCGATGGACGCAAGTCGTTCATGGAGTATCCCGAACTGCTAACAAACAAACATTTAGCAGAAATATTTTCTTGCACAACGTCTTATGTTAGTTCGACGATTGTAAAAAAAGAAGGATTTCCAAAGTTTAAGCATTTGCAATCTAGATATCCACGGAATTTAGTTTTCACTTGGATTGAAGAAAACACAAAAAATATGGCTTGAAGGAGGACTACAACAATGACAGAAAGAGTTTTCAGAAAGACAACAAATTTCGGTGATAGCGAAATTCACACAAATAGCAGAACAAAAATGATTGCTAATCCGGCATTTCAGCAGAAAATACCGCTTAACGAAACAGGTTGCGACAACATGGCGGACTATATCGAAGAGTTGAAGTTAAAAGGCTACGAGGAGGTCACAAGATAATGGATGTATTTATGGTAATGATTTTCGTGTCGTTTATGTCGCTAATTGCAGGCTACTGGCTGAGAGGAAGTGATAAACATGGTTGAGAATCCACTTGTGGTTGATGATCTTTGGAACGATGATTTTAGACATTAAAAAAGCACGCATAGCAGTGCGCGCTTTAAGGATTTGAGATATTACCTTAACAAAATTATACCTCAGGTCCATTAAAAAATCAATGGAGGTAACATATATGGCTATTGCAAAAGAAAAGACAATGAACATCTTAGCGAGTGTAAAAGACATGGATAGAACGCAATGGTTGCTAACTCGACGTTTAGGCATTGGCGGAAGCGATGCGGGAATCATCATGGGATTAAATCAGTACAAAACAGCATTTGAGCTGTGGCTAGATAAGACAGACCAAGTTTTACCAGATGAATCAGCGGGAGAAGCCGCATACTGGGGCAATCAAATGGAAGAAGTTGTCGCAAAAGAATTCGAAAAGCGAACTGGAAAGAAAGTAAGACGTAGCAACATGATGTATCAACATCCAGAGCATGATTTTATGTTGGCAAACGTTGATAGGTTTGTGGTTGGTGAAGACGCTATTTTGGAATGTAAAACAGCATCAGCATACTTAGCAAAGGAATGGGAAGCTGACGAAGTACCAGCGACTTATCTAGTGCAAATACAACACTATTTAGCGGTCACAGGTAAAAGCAAAGCCTATGTAGCTGTTCTAATTGGAGGAAATAAATTTATTTGGAAAGAAATTGAACGCGATGACGAGTTAATCAATCAAATAATTGCTTTTGAGTTAGATTTTTGGGAAACGAACGTAAAAGGACATGTAGCGCCGGCGCTAGACGGTTCAAGTGCCGCAGAAAAATATTTAAAAGATCGTTTTGCTAAGTCAGAAGCTAAACAAGTTATTTTATCAAAAAAATACAACGAATTTTTGGCTGAAAGAGCAAATTTAGAACGCGATATAAAGCTTTTAGAGACACGAAAGAAAGAAATTGATAATAATATCAAGAATGATTTAAAAGAAGCTGAAACAGCCATCGCAGACGAATTTACGATTACTTGGAAGCCTGTTATTACTTCAAGAGTAGACACTAAACGTTTAAAAGAAGAACATCCAGACATTTACAAAAAATTACGTAAAGAAACTAGTTATAGAAAATTTGCAGTGAAGGAGAATAAATAATGGCAACTAACGATGAATTAAAAAATCAATTAGCAAATAAACAAAATGGAGGGCAAGTAGCAAGCGCACAATCATTAGACTTAAAAGGTTTGCTAGAAGCACCGACAATGCGCAAGAAATTCGAAAAGGTACTAGATAAAAAAGCGCCTCAATTTTTAACTTCCCTTTTAAATCTTTATAATGGCGACGACTATTTACAAAAAACTGACCCGATGACAGTTGTTACTTCCGCCATGGTTGCTGCAACACTAGATTTACCAATCGACAAAAATTTAGGTTATGCGTGGATTGTTCCTTATAAAGGCAGAGCACAGTTTCAACTTGGTTATAAAGGATACATCCAGTTAGCACTACGCACAGGACAATATAAAAGCATTAATGTTATCGAAGTGCGCGAAGGTGAGCTACTGAAATGGAACCGACTTACCGAAGAAATCGAACTAGATTTAGACAACAATACAAGTGAAAAAGTTGTTGGCTACTGTGGCTATTTCCAGTTAATTAATGGCTTTGAAAAAACGGTCTATTGGACTCGTAAAGAAATAGAAGCGCATAAACAGAAATTTAGTAAATCGGATTTTGGATGGAAAAAAGACTACGATGCAATGGCTAAAAAAACTGTTCTTAGAAACATGTTAAGCAAGTGGGGGATTTTATCCATTGATATGCAAACAGCGGTTACAGAGGACGAAGCAGAGCCTAGAGAACGAAAAGACGTTACAGACGATGAATCAATACCGGACATTATAGAGGCGCCTATAACGCCGTCTGACACGTTAGAAGCTGGCTCGGTAGTTCAAGGGTCAATGATCTAATTTGAAAGGAGAAAAGAAGCATGTCACATGGGTGGGTTAAATTGCATAGAGATTTGAAAGAAAAGCCTATATGGAGAAGCTCTACACCCGAGCAAAAAACCATCCTTGTGACTTTGTTAATGATGGCAAATCACAAGGAAAACGAGTGGGAGTGGATGGGGAAACCTTTCAAAGCAAAACCAGGTGAATTCGTCACAAGTATTAAGTCAATTACGGAGGAATGCGGCAAAGGTATCTCTTCGCAAAATGTCAGGACAGCTCTAAAAAGATTTGAAAATTACGGATTTCTAACAAAGGAATCAACAAAGGTAAACACCCTTATAAACATAGTGAACTGGGGCGTTTATCAAGACTCGGAAAATAAATCTAACACACTTGCTAACAAACAGCTAACAAACGACTCGCAAACAGCTAACAAACAGCTAACAACTAACAAGAATGTAAGAACTAAAGAATGTAATAAAAACAACAACAACAGCGATTTAAATTTCAAGGATTTTTGGGAACAAAATGGATTCGGAATGATGCTTCCAGTTGAAATGGAAAAACTGCTTGCTTGGGTAGATGATTTTGATGGTAATCGAGAAATTGTCATGAAGGCTTTGGAAGTTACATCAGAACAAGGAGCTAACAAACGAAATTACGCCTATGTTAATAAAATTCTCAAAAACTGGGAAAGCAGAGGATTTAAAACAATAGCTGATGTTGATGCAGCGGAAAAACAACGACAGATAGAAATTGAGCAGAAATTCAACAAGCCGTTCAACAAATACAACAAGCCAGTTAAACAAGAAATATTGCCAGATTGGTTCGACAAAGAGCAGCAAGAAGCGCCTAAACAGCCAGAGATGACGGAAGAAGAGCGAGAAGAGAAGAAAAAAGCTTATGAAGAGGTAATGCGAAAACTTGGAAGAGGCGACGAATTGGAGGCCAAGGCATGAAAACAATCACAAATGAATACAAAGAATACATCAACGAGCACATTTTAGAACATGAGGAAAATAATCAATTTGGAATTGGGCAAACTATTTATCGTTTTAAAAATGGGTATGGCGCTAGTGTAATCAAGGAATATATGGGCCCCGGCGTCGAACTTGCGGTTATTCAATTTATAAATGACAAGAATTGGGAGTTGGAATACAGCACATCTGTAACAAACGATGTTCTTAGAAATTTAACGCCCGAACAACTGATTGAAAAGTTAGAAGAGATTAAGAATTTATGAGTTATGAAGTTAGAAAGGATGAAATTTCTTGGGGAAATACTATTGGCACGTGTCAAGGCTTGGAGGGAAGCCGTCGGAAATTCGACACTATAATCATATTACAAAAATGTATAGATTTATTTTGCGAAATCCTGCTATGTTCAAAGACAAAACTTTAACGATTTATGATGACGCAAAACCAGTTACAAACATGAAATTTAACGAAATTAGGTATAGAGCTAGTCTGAATTTATGCGAGACGGTAGAACGAAAGTACGTGTTATCGCTTACTCAAAGGCTTACGGAAGAACAGAAGGAGGCTAGAAAGTGAAGTTTTTAGATCTGTTTGCAGGTATTGGCGGATTTCGTTTAGGTATGGAACGCGCCGGACATGAGTGCGTGGGCTATGTTGAAATTGATAAATTCGCACGAAAGAGTTACCAAGCAATTCACGATACGGAAGGAGAGTGGACACGTGAAGACATCACAAAAGTTACAGATGAGGAGTGGAGAACGTTGCGCGGAACAGTTGACATTATTTGCGGAGGATTTCCTTGTCAATCATTCTCAATCGCAGGAAAGCGACTGGGCTTCGAAGAAACTCGAGGAACTTTGTTCTTTGAAATTGCTAGAGCAGCTAAACAAATCCAACCACGCTATTTATTCCTTGAAAACGTTAAAGGGTTACTATCGCACAACAAAGGAGAAACGTTCGCTACAATCCTTACCGCGCTTCATGAACTGGGGTACGATGCGGAATGGCAGATTCTTAACAGCAAAGATTTCGGAGTCCCACAAAACAGAGAACGCGTGTTCATTATCGGACATCTTAGAGGAGCAGGTGGACGAGAAATATTTCCTCTCGCAGAAGCATCTAGAACGGCTGATGAAAGCAGAGTCATTGCAAACACGCTTACTGCCCGATACCCATACAGTCAACGAGAAGGCACATATATTGAAACGACAAGGAAAAGCGAGCAAGTAATGCCAGTTTTAACACCAGATAGAATTATAAAAAGGCAAAATGGACGAAGGTTTAAAACACTAGGTGAGCCAGCGTTCACTTTAACCGCTCAAGATCAGCACGGAATCATTGTGTTTGGTGAACTGGAAGGATCAGGACGAGAGCAAAGTAACCGTATTTATAGCGAAAAAGGTTTGGCTCCAACTTTGACGACGATGCAAGGCGGTGGACAAGAGCCAAAAATAGCAATAGTCGGAAATGTGAATCCTAGTAAAAGAGGGATGAATGGTGAAGTTTATTCAAGTGAAGGGTTAGCGCCAACATTAACAACAAATAAAGGCGAAGGTCAAAAAGTAGCCATTATTCAAAAAGCGCGTGGCTATAACAAGGGAGGAAAACACGACATAGCGCCTACATTATCATCAAGTAGTTGGCAAGAAAATAATTTATTACAGAAAGGTAATTTCAGAATTCGAAAACTAACACCTCGTGAGTGCTGGCGCCTTCAAGGATTTCCGGATTGGGCATTTGATCGAGCAGCAGAAGTAAATAGCAATAGTCAATTATATAAACAATCAGGAAATAGCGTTACAGAGAATGTAATTTGGAAAATAGCGAAATTATTTAAGGAGGAACAAGCATGAATTTCAAAGTAGGAGATAAAGTTACTTGGATTAAAGATAAAAATGTTATTGGGAAGGTAGTTAGCATTAACGATTTTAGACCACCAGAAATGGAGTGCGCGGTTGATTTTGGATTTAGCGATTTGGTGTTTTGCAGTAGAGAGGAATTGATTTTAGACGAAAGCGCGACAAAACAAGAATCTGTTATCTGTACAATGTGCAAACAAGAAATTGAAGAAGGCTCATATTTATTAAAAGTACGTGAAGATTTATTCTGTGGAAATTGTTATGAAGAGCAACCGGTAGTATTTTATTATCGACTAAATGGTGATGACGGCTGGATGGACGATTCGGAAGCTAAAGAATACAGACTTGAGGATTACTTGGAGGAAGTGGAGGGTGAAGACAATGAGTAAAAACTTGTATGCAATCAAGCAAGATGGCTTGTACAAACATTTTCCACACAGTTGGTATGATGCTAATCTGTCTAAAGATTGCTTATTTGTAAACCGAGAAACAGCAGAAAATAACTGTGCTTTAAATGGTTCTGACGAAATAGTAGAAATCAGTTTAGTAGAAGTGGAGGCTGAAGCATGAGCAAATACTTCGAATACACACGAGAAGAAAACGAATATTATGCGCTAATTAAAGCAGAAAGCAAAAAACAAGCTGATTTTATCTATAAACGTGATGTTGCTGCTCGCGAAGAAGAATTTGCAATATCAGGACTGATGACAAAATTCATCACTACAGAATTAACAGAGCAAAAAGCGCTGAAACTCTTCATGTCATCCTTGCAAGAATATGAAACAGAGGAAGAAATAAAACAAGGGTTTTATGAAACTTCCAATGAAACGATTTTACTAATTGATGCTGATTTAATTTGAGATTGGAGGGCGAATAATGAGAGACATTGAATATAGAGCGTTTGTAAAAGAAACTAAGAAAATGCTTCCAGTCACTGATTTGTGCTTTAACGAAACAGAAGCTGTAGGTGTGAGCGGTTGTGGTAATGCGAAATGTACGCTGTGCGTCGACTGGTACAGCTTTGATGATGCCGTACTGATGCAATATACAGAAAGGCAAGACATTCACAACAATAAAATATTTGAAAAGGACATTGCAACTTGTCAGTTTTTCGACAAAAAAATTACTGGTCTTATTGAGTTCATCGAATATATGTGGGCAGTGAATGATCGCAAGAATCAACGACTATATCAGTTGAACGAAGTTAGCAATATTGAAGTTGTTGGAAATGTGGAAGAAAATCCGGAATTATTGGAGGAACAGTAAATGACGTTAAGAGAAGCATTAGAGAAGCACACAAGATATATCATATTTTGCGGTACGTGCGAGTGTGGAGAAGCTAAATACGATTTGATTGTTGACGGAGACTTGATGTATCCGCCTGTGCACGAATCCACTATTTTGGAAGTAAATCCGGATTTATTGGAGGGAACGGAATGAAACACGGACAATGGATGTTAAATGGCACAGACGGCGACAGATGGGAAGCTTGCGAATATTTTGATACAAATGAAGAAGCCATATTTTATGGAATTGAGTTGTTAACTGAATACAATAGTTTAGATAATAAACAACGCAGAGATTATGATTTATCCGATGGATTAAACCTATATCCATGTGAACATGAAAACATTTATACATTTTTCGTTGGTCAAATAGAAGAAGTCGAATTTCCTACCGAAGTAGATACTTTGCTTGAAAATATAGCTCAATGCGTTTATGACGAAGTTGGGGAGTGCGGGGAGGAATATTTGAATGACGTAACTCAAGAACATAAAGAACAATTATCAGATTTGATATATGAATGGGCTAAACAACGAGATTATTTACCATCATGTTTTAAGATTGAAATGGTGGAAGAAATTGATATTAGAAGTTTCGAAGAGGTGGCGGAATGAGTATTTTAGCATCTATAGGGATATTAGCTGTAGCAAGTATCTTTACTTTAATCTTAATCTTTATTTTTGATAGGTATAAAAACAAAAGAGCCTTGAGGGATTTGCGAATCGGAGATGAGATAAAAGAAAAGGGAGGCATAATCACAGTCTATGGCGTGGTTGTGCAGATTTACGACACGAGTCAAGAAGTAGTTCTGCTATGCTCAAGCGGAGGACGTTTATTTAGGACTGTAAAACCGGGGGATTTTATTAAAACAGGTCTTTGCTTCACTGTGACCGAATTAAACGAAAATCGTTCTGACTACAGTAAGAAACTATACAAAGAAGCTGACGAATTGTTAAACAGTTACACAGCTTTTAATGGCAAATACAACAACTAAAGAGAGGAGCTGAAAAGAAGAATGAAAAAAGTCGGATTTTATTTTTCCAGAGAACCTGACGAAGCACGTTCAAGCTGCCCGGAATGTGGTTGGATGAATACAACTTCTAATGCAATAGCTATTTTTGAAAGTATAAAAATTAATCGTCCGGTATATGTCCAATGTACAGCGTGTAAAACATGGTACAACATTGGTGGAGGCGATTGGATGGCTGGAAAATGACCGATACTAATTTCAGTGATTTATTTAAAATCGACCCAGCGATTGAAATGCCAAAACTACTACCTTGCGATATGTGCGGAGGAACTGGAACTATAAAAGTACTTGTCGCTTACGCTCGATACAATGCAAGTGATTTAACAAGAGCAAAATATGTGGATTGTCCGAAATGTAAAGGAGTTGATTGGAAGAATGACTAAAACACACGAATTAAAAATAACACCCGATTTTTTTGCAGCTGTGACGGAAGGGCGTAAAACCTTCGAAATTAGAAAGAATGACCGTGACTTCCAAGTAGGAGATATTTTGATTTTACGCGAATGGAACAATGAATTTTCAGGCTTTCAGATCGCTGTTGAAGTAGTTTACATGACAGATTATGAGCAAAAAGACGGATTTGTCGTCTTAGGGATTGTATAGGAGGTAATCAAATGACTAATACAATAAAAATATCTGAAATAGATAAAGTGTTCCAGATTGCAACGAAAAGTGGATGGGTTGCGAAAACGGGAACACAAGTGACGATTGACGGAATAGACTTTGCAATTTATCCGGAAAGGGCATTAACCCAAGTATTCTTGCACGTTAATGAAATATCTAGTGGAGCTTCATTGTTAAATTATCCAATCGATCTCATAGATTTCCTAGATGTAAGCACTCGCAATACAGCAATTGAATTTTATAAATATAAAGTGATTCCTTTAATCCAGAAAAAAATCGAAGCAAATGGATTAGACAAATTTAGAAAAGAAGTTGAAAAAACAAAAAAATATATGGTTGAAACTCACGGAGAACGACCGGAAATTAAAGATTTTGAGGGGGAAGGTAAATGATGAATCGTGTAGTACTTGTAGGACGACTAACGAAAGACCCGGATTTAAGATACACACCAGCAGGCGTAGCTGTTGCGACTTTTACGCTAGCAGTAAATCGCCCATTTAAAAATGCACAAGGAGAACAAGAAGCAGATTTCATTAATTGTGTTGTTTGGCGTAAACCAGCAGAAAACGTTGCTAATTTCTTGAAGAAAGGAAGCATGGCGGGCGTTGATGGACGAATTCAAACCCGTAATTACGAGGATAGCGACGGTAAACGAGTTTTCGTTACAGAAGTAGTTGCTGAGTCAGTTCAATTCTTAGAGCCTAGAAACCACGCAGAGGGCGATACATCGAATAATTACCAAAATCAAGCTAATTATTCAAACAACAATCAAACAAGCTCATATCGAGCGGATACGAGCCAGAAGAGCGATTCATTTGCAAACGAAGGTAAGCCGATTGATATTAATCCGGATGATTTACCTTTCTAAAGGAGTGAAAACAAAATGGAAATTTGGAAGGATGTACCAGGATATGAATTAATCTATCAAGCTAGTAACGAAGGTAATATAAGAACGCATGAAGAAAAAACTACATTTTCAAGTAAACACGGAAAGCGCAGATGGAAGCAAAGAATTTTAAAACAGAAGCAAGATAAAGGTGGATATAAACGCGTTTCTCTATGGAAGAATGGAAATAGTAAGGATTATTTAGTTCATAGGATTATTGCATTAACGTTTATTCCGCAAATACCAAATAAAACCTTAATTAACCATAAAGATTGTAACCCAAGTAATAATAACGTTAATAACCTAGAATGGTGTAATTATAGAGAAAATTTATTACACGCATTCGACAATCGTTTAAATGAAAACGCACAAGCCATAGTCTTGGTTAATTCTAAAACTAAAGAAACTAAATATTTCCGGAGCAAAACAGAAGCTAGTCGCTTTTTAGGGAAAAGCCACGGTTATATATCACAAAAGCTCAAAGAAGGAAGCACCGTTATTGGCAATTTTGAACTATTCGAAAGGATTTCTAAAAATTAATAAAAGGGTGAATAAAAATGACAGCAGAAACAGCAATAAAAAAGTTGAGAAATAGATCAATGAGCATCAGACAAATGGCTAATGCGATTGCAGAAGTCACAAACTACCAAATTAGCGAAATCGAAAGTATGGGGGACGAAGAGATTGAGGCGAAATATACGGCGTTCGTCATTAACGAGGCGAACGAGTACGCGAAGTAAATATAATGCGAAGAAAGTTGTTATTGACAATATAAAGTTCGATAGCAAAGCGGAAGCAGCATATTATCAGCAATTGAAACTATTAAAAATGACTGGTGAAGTAGTGAGTTTCGATTTACAGCCAGAATTTGTGCTACAAGAAAGCTTTCGGAAAAATGGGAAACTGTATCGAGCGATTAAATATAAAGCTGATTTTCTCGTTCGTTACAGTGATGGACATGAGGAATTAATCGACATAAAAGGCATGTTAACAAAAGAGTTTCGAATCAAACAAAAACTTTTCGAACTGCGTTATATGCAATCAATTAAGTGTTTGAAGCTGAAAGGGCGAAATTTCGTGGAGGTGTGACAAATGGCGGTAATGGAGATAACGAAGAGTAAAGCGAGGCAGCGGGAGATAATTAGTTATATAGCAAATAACGATGTAGAGCTTGACGAATTACTAAAGTTGCAAAAAGAACTCAATCAACTAATGAACGAGAATACAATAGAAAAGCAAAAAACTTACTGGACCAAAACGTTCGATCGAATCGTGAAAAAGAAAAAACGGCCGGAAATTACAATTCGTGAATTCGCTGATTTACGTAATGCAGGACTAACGTGTTACGCAATCGCAGAGCATTTCAAAGTGTCGAAGGCTGTAGTTTTCAATTACACACAAAGAAACAAAAAAGAATACTATCAGATTTTTGACATGAACGAATATCAAAAAAATAAGGAGATATGGAATGATTGATAAAGTAGCGAAATTTATAGGAGCTTTCACTATTTACGCCTTATGGGTTCTAGTACTGATTTTTGTACTAGGATTAGCAGTTAAAGGGATATTTTGGGCTTGGAGTAATATGTTTTAGGAGGATGAAAATGCAAATTGAAAAGTTAAATGTATTTACCAGAGAAACAATTTGTCACGGAGAGGACATAGAAATCGCTAATTATAATATTGAATTAGAAGCAATTAGTGAAGAATCTTTTATTGATACAGCTGAAAAGGTTGAGAAAATAAGGGAGTTTATCGAAAATTTATAAAGTGATGGGGGCGACTTTATGGGACAACTATTCAATCTACCACAAGTTGAAGATATTAACTACATTCAGACAGTCAGAGCAGTAAGAAAGTTCTTTAAAGACTATTTAATGCTGCGAGTGATGGCAGGAAGTCGTAAATTGCCAACAATGACGACAACATACAAATTAACGCCACCGAATTTCAGTAATGAATTTCATTCAAAAGTAGAAGATGCTGCAATTCATAATGTCGATAACGTTCATGCGGCACAAGAAGCGGTTAAAAAATACGATGCTATTTTGAATCAACTTGAGCACATTCATAGAAAGATACTCTTTGAGAAGTTCATTCATAACTTACAAGATATAACTATTATGCTTGATATTCCTTACGAAGAAAGGCAATACAAAAGAGAGAAACGGAAGGCTGTTATTGAATTAGCAACAACACTTGGGATTGAAGTGCTAAATTGAAAATGGCACTTTTCTGGCACTTTTTGAGCAAAAAAAGGTGATAATATGATATTAGTGAGAAGTAAAGATGATTACAAAAATAAAATTTTATGTTGAGTCTGCACTTTACTTCTCACATCCTATCCATACTGGATGTAAAACACGCTTGTGGCGTTATGCTGTACGTTAACAGTTTATACTCGTGACGGAATAGGTAGACGAAGCACAGGATAGAACTAGTGTGGCTAAGAAACGTATGTCTTAGCTTAAAACTCCTGTAAAACAAATTAATTAGTTCATGCAAGGTGCAAATCCTTGCCGAGTATATTTAAACGACAATGCCTTCTCTCTATTTAATAGCAGATAAGTTCTGACAGGAAGGCTTTTAATAGCCAGTCTCATGCTGTACGCAGTATGTAGATACCTCAGCCAAATTGGTAAGCACTAAGCATATTAAATGAGGAAACAAAAGACAAGACGAAGACGTTCGTCACCGTAGAAGTCTACTGGTTTCATAACTACGGATATTAAATAATAGTTATAGCTCCGATTATTCGGGGCTTTTTTGATACATAAAAATAAAGGGGGAAGCTTATGGCGATTCCAAAACAGGTTAAAATAGGCGCTGTTAATTACGATGTTCAAGAAAAAACTTTAGTTGATAATGACGCGGATAGTTGGGGAGTATGTGTCTTTTATGATAATCATATCGAAATTTTAGAAGGATTATCCGAAGAAAGAAAAGAACAAATATTGGTTCATGAAATAGTACATGCAATCTTTTATGAATCGGGCTTTGAAGAGCAAGACGAGGATGTAGTAAATAGAGTGGGAATTACATTGCATCAGTTCTTGAAGGATAATAATTTATTTCATAAGCAAGATGTAGATTAGATTTCAGTTAATTAAAATAAGGGAGTTGGTGATATGTAGTGAAACTAACCGAAAAACAAAAACGATTTGCAGATGAATATATAAAGTGCGGTAATGCTACAGAAGCCGCTCGCCTTGCTGGTTATAGCTCGAAAACGGCTAATCGTATAGCGACCGAAAACTTGTCAAAACCAGTTATAAAAGGCTATATAGACAAGGTTTTAAGTGAACTCGAAGAAAAGCGAGTGATGGGCTATACAGAGGCTATGCAATTATTCACCGAAATAGCTCGAGGTGAAATGGAAGAAGAAGTAATTGTTTCGAATGGAGATGGCTTTTCCGTCGTTACAAAGAGTGCTGACATCAATCAACGGGTATCAGCGCTAAAAGAGATTGTTAAGCGCCATGTAGCAGGCGGCAGAGACAAATTACAAGAAGAGCTTATTCAAGCGCAAATCAATAAGTTAAGAGCAGATACAAAGCAAGAAAGCAATCAAGGAACAACAACAATTATCATGTCGAACGTTGATGAAATGCAAGCCTACCTTGACAAAAAGGCAGGTGGCACCGATGAACGCGACGATACACAAACAACTAATTGATTACCAGGTTATCAATGTAACAGATATGATTAATCCTGCTTTTTATGACTTGTGGCTATCTAAACATAATCACATCATAGCCAAGGGCGGACGTTCTTCTATGAAGTCGTCTGTTATCAGTTTAAAGCTAGTTGAGAAGAAAATGGCTAATCCGCAATCTAATATGGTGTGTCTTCGTAAAGTAGCTAATACACTTTATAAGTCAGTCTATCAGCAGATTAAATGGGCTTTATATGAAATGGGCGTTGCGGACCAATTTAACTTCGGTAAATCACCAATGGAAATTATCCACAAAAAATGGGGAACCGGCTTTTATTTTTCTGGTTGTGATGATCCAGCAAAGCTTAAATCTATGAAAATACCGGTCGGTTATGTTAGCGCTCTTTGGTTCGAGGAATTAGCCGAATTTTCCGGTGTGACTGATATTGATGTGGTAGAAGATACATTTATCCGCGAAGATTTACCAGATAATCAAGAAGTTACAACGTACATGTCATTTAACCCGCCTCGAAATCCTTATGAGTGGGTGAATGAATATGTAGATAATAGACGAAGTGACGATGATTATTTAATACATCACACCACTTACTTGAATGATGAAAAAGGCTTTTTATCTAAGCAAATCATTAAGAAGATTGAGAAATACAAGAAGAACGACTTCGATTATTATAGATGGATGTATTTAGGTGAAGTAATTGGTCTTGGCGATAATGTTTATAACATGAACCTGTTTCAATCGCTTAATGCTATTCCTGCGGATGACAGGCTTATTTTAATTGACTTTGCTATTGATACAGGACATCAAGTTTCAGCTACTACGTGTTTAGCTTTCGGGCTTACAGCAAAGCGAAATGTAATTTTATTAGACACGTACTATTATAGCCCCGCAAACCAAGTGGTTAAGAAAGCGCCTAGCGATTACTCAAAAGAGCTGAGAGAGTTCATGACTAAAGTTGTGAAAATGTACAGCGTTCCAGTTGATACGCAGACAGTTGATAGCGCAGAAGGTGGACTTCGTAATCAGTATTACAAGGATTACGGCATTAGCTTACATCCTGTGGCAAAAAGCAAGAAAGTAGATATGGTTGACTTTGCATGTGATTTGTTAGCGCAAGGTCGTTTTTATTATCTTGATATACAAGAAAATCAAATATTCATCGAAGAGCATCGTAAGTATCAGTGGGATGTTAAAACAGTTAATACAGATAAGCCTGAGGTCATCAAAGAAGACGATCATACGTGTGACGCTTTTCAATATTATGTAAAAGATAATTTACGCAAATTGGGGCTCAAATATTAGGAGGTGAAAACCTTGATTAATCAAATAATCGCAAGCGTGAAAGGAGTGATGCGGAGAATGGGACTATTGAAAGCACTGAAAGATGTAAAAGACCATAAAAAAGTAAATGCTAATGATGAAGATTATAAGTATATTGACATGTGGAAACGGCTGTATCAAGGTCATTACGCCGAATGGCATAATCTCAATTATGAGCATAATGGCAATCCGGTTAACAGACGTCAATTATCTATGAATTTGCCGAAAGTTACAGCTAAGTACATGTCTAAACTTCTTTTTAATGAGAAAGTGAAAATCAATATTGATGATAAAGCCGCTGAGGAATTCGTGCTTAATGTATTGAAAACGAACGGTTTTACAAAAAATATGGAGCGTTACATTGAGTACGGCGAAGCGATGGGCGGTTTTGTGATAAAGGTTTACCACGACGGCAATAAAAACGTCAAAGTTTCATTTGCGACAGCTGATTGTATGTATCCTTTGTCAAATGATAGCGAGAATGTAGACGAATGTGTTATATCTAATAGTTTTCATAAAAACGATAAATATTATACGTTGCTCGAATGGCTCGAATGGAAAGGGGAGAAAGTAGAAGTATACACAGTCACAACGGAGTTATACCAATCAGACGACCCGAACGAGCTTGGTACAAAAGTAAGTTTAGCGTTACTGTTTGATGATATTGAGCCTGTTGCGTCATTGTCAAAGTTTACACGTCCGACATTTACTTATATCAAACCTAACATTGCGAATAACAAGAATCTAACGAGCCCGCTCGGCATTTCCATTTATGCTAATGCATTAGACACATTAAAAACGCTTGATTTGATGTTCGATTCATACTATCAAGAATTTAAATTAGGCAAAAAGAAAGTGTTGGTGCCTTCGAGCTTCGTTAAAACGGCTGTTAACTTGGATGGCTCGACTTCACAGTATTTCGATTCAACTGATGAAGCATTCTTTTTATATCAAGGTGACCAGGATGCAGATGGTAAATCAGTAAAAGATATATCTGTAGAGATTCGTTCAACTGAGTTTATCGAGTCTATAAACGCAATGCTACGCATTTATGCGATGCAAGTTGGATTATCTGCTGGCACATTCACTTTCGATGAAAACGGCTTAAAAACAGCTACAGAAGTTGTAAGCGAGAAGTCAGAAACCTATCAAACTAAAAACAGTCATTCGCAACTAATCGAGCAAGGCATAAAAGAAATGATTGTGAGCATTCTTGAGGTCGGGAAATTTATTGAGGCATATTCTGGCGATATAGTTGAGTTAGACACGATTACAGTCGATTTTGACGACTCTATAGCGCAAGACGAAGATACAACTATCAATCGTTATACTACTGCGAAAAACCAAGGTATGATTCCGCTGAAAATTGCTTTACAGCGTGCTTGGAATATTACCGATGCAGAAGCGGAAGAGTGGAAAGAAGAGATAGAAAAAGATGCACGAGCAGAAATTCCGGGGAATGATTTATCTGGATTGTTGGGAGATATTGAGCTACCAGATGAAAACGCGGACGGGACATTAGAAGCTAGTGCTGTTGCAGGCGAAACTATTCAAGAGGTGTCACTAAACGGCGCTCAAATAACTTCATTAGTCAATATAGTTCAATCAGTGGCTAAAGGAGAGCTTCCTTATAATTCAGCACTTGAAATGATTGTTGCTGCATTTCCATTTGATGAAGAAAAAGCGAGAAAGATTTTAGCGGATGCTGGCAATGGCTTCACTATCAAAGAGAAGGAAAAGACTTCTAAAAAGGAAGTGGATTAGATGGCACTAACTCCACGACAACTTGACTTATTTGTGCAACCGGTCGTTGATGTATACACAACGCTCGAAAATGAACTGTTCACTCTTATTGTTAGACGATTGAAAACAAAGAAAAATATCAGCGCTGACAATGTGTTGGCTTGGCAAATAGAAAAACTTAATCAAGTTCATGCACTAGATCAGCAAATGATAAATAAAATTTCCAAAGCTTCCGGCGTTTCGACTAAGAAGCTTTTTTCTATTGTCAAAGACGCAGGATATAGCGATTTAAAACAAGTAGATAACTATTTCAGTAAATTAGCCGAAGCAGGTGCTGTGTTGCCGCTTGTGGGTGACGGGCAAACGATAGTCGATAAAGTAATGAGAAGTTATTTTAAGTTAGCGCAAAGCAACTATAAGCGCATCAATCAAACGATGTTATCGCAAGCAAGACAAATATACTCAGATATCATACACGAAACGACACAGAGCGTCTTAGCCGGTTTAAAAACACATAGACAAGCATTAGCTGAAACAGTAACTAAATTCGCTGAAAATGGCGTTCCTGCGCTTGTAGATAAAGCTAATAAGCGGTGGACACCTGAAGCATACGTCCGAACCGTTACAAGAACAACCGTCAACAGCGTTTATAACAGCATTGAAGACGAGCGAATGAATGAATTCGGCGTTGATTTAGTGCGTATTTCGCAACACATAGGCGCTCGACCAACATGTTCAATCATTCAAGGCAAAGTTATCTGTTTGTTATCTGTTGAAGAAACTCGCTCAAAATATGGCAATAAATACATGTCTATTTATTCACCAGAATTGCGGTATGGATACGGTGATGGTGTTTTCGGTTGTAATTGCCGTCATCATCGTTTTGCTTTTATTGAAGGCATTAACATTGCGCCGGACGAGAGCGAGCTAGTAGACGAAGAAGAAAACAAACGCGTTTATATGTTGAGTCAGCAACAAC
Source organism: Listeria monocytogenes (assembly GCF_041765605.1). Lineage (GTDB taxonomy): Bacteria > Bacillota > Bacilli > Lactobacillales > Listeriaceae > Listeria > Listeria monocytogenes_D. Next base: position 2,686,599 of record NZ_CP168900.1, on the reverse strand, counting down.
GATTGATGGAACGTGATATAAGAGCAGCTAAACGCAAATTATCAGCTGCCGAAGAGCTCGGTGATGAACTAGCAGTTAAAAAGGCTAAACAAGCTGTTAGAACGAAGCAAAGCAAGCTAAGGACATTTGTAAAAACGCACAATTTAACAAGACAGTATAGCAGAGAAAAAGTATATGCCTAACATTCGACCTGTTCGGAAGTCGTAAAAAGACGGCTCTCGCGGTCGTTGCCGCGTAAAAATATCGGAGGAGGAACAAAGATGCAAAGAGAATATTTAAAGGGTTTAGGCTTGGAGGATGAAGTCATTAATAAAGTGATGGCTGAAAACGGTAAGGACATTACAGCTGCTAAACAACAATTATCTGAGGTGGAAGCAGAGAGAGACGGCTTAAAAAGCCAGCTAACACAACGGGACAAAGATATTGACGATTTGAAAAAAGATTCTGGTACTAGTGAAGAATTGAAAAAACAAATCGAGGACTTGCAGCAAAAAAATACAGATTTAGAGTCCAATTACCAATCTGAAATTGCCGAAACCAAAAAGAATTCAGCTATTGAACTGGCACTTGCTAGTGCAAAAGCGAAAAATCCAAAGGCGGTAAGAGCACTTTTGGATAACGACAAACTAGAATTAACAGATGAAGGGTTGAAAGGCCTTGACGAACAGCTAGGAGCATTGCAGGAAAGCGATGCTTATTTGTTTGCTCAAGAAAGCGAAGCGGTTCCGAAATTTGGATTCAGTGGCAATCCAACAGCTCCGGCTGGTTTCAGCGGTTCGTTGAAGGAAAATTTAAAATCAGATTCATTTAATTTAACAAAATTTTTAACAGAAAAAGGAGAGAGTGAATAATGGCAAATGAAATCACAAAATTATTAGACGTAGTAACACCAGAGGTTTTTAATGCGTACATGGATAACTTCACATCTGAAAAATCAGCAATTATCCAATCGGGAATCGCAGTTGCTGATCCAAGCGTTGCGCAAAATATTACAGCGGGCGGGTTACTTGTTAATATGCCGTTTTGGAACGATTTAGACGGCGAAGATGAAACTTTAGGTGACGGTGAAAAAGGACTAGAAACAGGTAAAATTACGGCTAGCGCTGACATTGCGGCGGTAATGTATCGTGGGCGCGGCTGGTCAGTCAACGAACTTGCGGCGGTCATTTCAGGAGACGACCCTTTAGACGCTTTAATGGGCAAAATCGCTTCTTGGTGGATGCGTCGAGAGCAAACTGTACTAATTTCCGTGTTAAATGGACTGTTCGCTAAAAACGGTGCATTGGCAAGTTCCCACTTGCTATCAAAACCAACATCTGCAATTTCGGGGAATTTAGTATTAGATGCAAAACAGCTTCTTGGAGATTCTTCGGATCGTTTAAGCTTAATGGTTATGCATTCAGCGGTTTATACAGCCTTGCAAAAACAAAACTTAATTGCATTTATTCCAAATGCTCGTGGGGAAGTCAATATCCCAACTTATTTAGGATATCGTGTAGTTGTAGACGACGGAGTGCCTTCCACAGGAACAGGAGCAGCAAAAGTATACACTTCATATTTATTTGCAACAGGTTCCATCGGAAGAAACATAGGGAACCCAGCTAAGTTAACAACATTTGAAACAGCTCGTGATGCTTCTAAAGGTAATGACCAAGTGTTTACTCGACGTGCTTTCACAATGCACCCATATGGAGTTAAATTTAAAAATGCAGTTCGTGATGCTAACGAAATCACTCCAACAAATGCGGACCTAGCAAAAGCTGGAAACTGGGAAAAAGTTTACGAAGATAAACAAATCGGTATCGTTGGTATTCAGCATCTAGTTGAAGAATTACCAGCTAGCGGAGCATGATAAAAGGGGGCGAATATTATGCCTTACACGACACTAGAATTTTATACTAACGAGTATGCTGGGGAACATTTGGAACAAGATGAATTTGACAAACTGTTAAAGCACGCTGAAAGAAAAATCGATTCAGTGACATTTTACCGAATACGAAAAAGCGGGATTGAATCGTTTAGCGAATTTATTCAGCATCAAATACAGTTAGCTACTTGTAATCAAATCGAGTATTTCAAAGAGGCGGGCGGAACAAGTGAGTTAGCTGTTTCCAAGCCGGATAACGTGAGTATTGGGAGAACTTCTATTAGTGATAGTAACTTTGCATCAACTGCTACATCGCTTAATAGCGGATTAGTAGGCAGTGATGTAAGGTCCTATTTAGCGCATACAGGTCTTCTTTACAACGGGGTAGGTGTTCGTTAATGAAAGTAGTAAAACCGATAACAAACGCCCCTCCGTTACCTCTCGATTGGTTAATTCATAACATAAGCTATGAAGCGTATAAAGAAGAAGGTAGACACAATGAGGTCGGTTATGAAAAAGGCATTGAGATTGAACATGTTCGTGTCGATTTCTCAAAATCAAATCAAATCGCGGGATTATCTGATAGTGATAGATATGACGCGGTTATTTTTATTGATGCAGTGAACAGCATGAACGTGCCATATGATTTTATAAGTAGATCGAGAATTTTTTTCTCTGGAAAAGCTTATAAGATTGTTAAAGTTATACCTTGCTATGCCACTTCTAATAGCGTGCATCATTGGGAAATCGAGGTGGTTTGATGCCGATTAAAGTACGTGTGGACCTCTCAAAAGCAAAAGGGAGCGTAAAAAAGGCGAAAGAAAGAGGTCAGTTTGCTTTAATTAACCAAGCGGCTGCGGATATTGCGCTTTATGTGCCGTTTTTGGAGGGTGATTTATCAAATCAATACGTTATTATGAACGACAAAGAAATAATGTGGACATCTATTTATGCACGGAGACTCTACAACGGAATAAACTTCAATTTCACACTCTCACATCATCCGTTAGCTGGTCCTAAATGGGACCAACGTGCAAAAGTAGATAAGCTAGAAAGTTGGATAGAAGTAGCACAAAAAGCGGTTGAGGAGGGACTATAATGTCATTAGATTTTTTAGATAGTGTTATGGATGCTATCGAAAACAACGTCGATTTAAAAGATATGAAATTAAGAACAGCGATATTAAAACCCGAGTCAATCGCTTTGCTACTGACTCCAAATAACGATAAACAAGGTTATCAAGACGGCTCTTATGAGCGGTCTTTTTCTTTTAACCTAAACGGCTCTAGCAAGGAAGAAATGAAAGTTTTAAATGTGTTGAATGCAATTACTGCTTATTTTGATAACACAGAATTAGAAAGCATTCAGAGCTTAAATAACAGCTTTGTGCTAGAAGACAAAGAAACAACTAGTGTGCCGAACCTCGTTTCTGCTAGTGACGATGGAACGTTTATTTATAGCGCTAGTTTCAAAATCAAATTATATATTGAAAGCGAGGAAAAATAAAAATGGCTAGAATTAAAAATGCGAAAACGAAATACTTTGTAGCTGAAATTGTTGATGGTGTGGGCGAGCCAGTATGGAAACGCCTGTCAAAATGGATTACAAACGTTTCAGATGATGGGTCTGATAACACTGAAGAGCAAGGCGATTACGACGGCGATGGCAACGAAAAAACAGTTGTTTTAGGTTACTCAGAAGCTTACACGTTTGAAGGGACACACGATCGTGAAGACGAAGCGCAAAACTTAATTGTCGCTAAACGTAGAACGCCAGAAAACCGCGGCATTATGTTTAAAATCGAAATTCCGGATACTGAAACAGCTATCGGAAAAGCGACTGTATCAGAAATCAAAGGTTCCGCTGGTGGCGGTGATGCTACAGAGTTCCCAGCATTTGGTTGTCGCATTGCTTACGACGAAACACCAACAATTACTAAACCCTGATGAGAGCCCGTCCAGCGTTGTAGTGGACAGCGAAACAATCACAATTAAGGTAGGGGAAACAGTTGCTTTAACAGCTTCTGTTTTACCTACTAACGCAAGCCAAGAAGTAACTTTCACTTCTTCTAATCCGCCTAAAGCAAAAGTTAACGCAAGTGGCGTGATTGAGGGAATGGCAGAAGGAACAGCAACTATTACAGTTGCATCAAAAGAAAAAACATCAATTAAGAAAACTGTTGAAGTAACAGTAGAAGCAGCAGAATAATAAACAAAGCCCTTACTTTTGCAGTAGGGGCTTATAAATTGGAGGAAAACATAAATGGCACAAAATAATGTAATTAATATTCAATTAGAAGAGTCGTATCAAGAATTTCAACTTGGGACGGAGCTGTTTAAAGTCGGGTTAGGCGATGAAATGCGCCGTAAATGGATTGAAGCGGATGAGAAGTACAAGAAGAAACTGGAAAAGTTAAATAAATACAACATTGATAATACAGACGAAATGAGTTCAGAAGATTATTTTGCTTTAGAAGAAGATGTAAAAGAGGCTTTAACTGAAGCATATGCAGTTTTATTAGATGATGAAGAAGCATTCGCTAAATGTTACAAGCAGTGCAAAGATATTTTAAAAATGTATCAAGTTTATGATCAAGTTGCAGAAAGTATCGTTGGTTCAGTAGAAAAACAACAAAATGAAATTCAAAAGAAATATCAAGCTAAAATGACTAAAAAAGCGAAGTGATATAAATGCTTTCTCTCGCTGATGGAATAGATGATATTTACGTTTATAAAAATGAAAAATATCAACTTGATTTATCTTTTGATAATGTACTTCGAGTAATTGAGTTAACAGAGAATAATCAGCTGACAAATGACTTTAGAGTTAACCTTGCAGTTGATGTTTTATTCGAAAATGTAATGCCGTGGAACCCTTATGATGAAGACAACCCATTTTCGAATATAGAAGAAAAATCAATCGTGTTACTTGATATCTTTGAAAATTATATAGTTAAAGATAATGACGAAGGTATTCAGTGCGATATAGACGGTAATCCAATGCCGAGCGCAACCAATGAAGATGGCGAAGAACCTGCTTATTATTCACTAACACAAGATAGTGACTATATTTTTGCTTCATTTTTACAAGATTACAATATCGATTTAATAGAAGTACGGGGAAAGCTCCACTGGTACAAGTTTAGAGCTTTATTTGAGAGCTTGCGAGACGACACAGCTATTAAATCTATCATGAGCATTCGACAGGCTGAATTGCCAAGTGGAAAGGGAACGGAAAAAGAACGTGATGCACTAATCAAGTTGAAAAATCATTACAAATTAAAAGATTAGAGGTGAGAACATGAGTGATGGATCAGTAGTAATTGAGATTAGTTTAGACGATACAAAAGCAGACAAACAGCTTGATACGTTCGAAAAAGATTTGGCAAAAGCGGGGACTAACGCGGGGGCGGCATTAGATAAAGCATACAGAGAAGCGGTATCTGATATTGCAAGTCAATCAAAACGATTAAAAGACACGTTTGTAAATGCGTTTAAATCGATGGGAAATGCTGGATCAAATGCTTTAAAAGCTAGTTTAAGCTTTATGCGTGAATTGCCTGCAAATGTTGGTTCTGCATTATCCAAACTCGCCTCAACTGTCAAAACCGGATTCGTAAACGCTGCTAAAGCATCTATTACAGCTGTTAAAAATCTAGGAACGAGCATAAAAAACACAGCGGTTAATATCAAAAACGGCTTCTTTTCAATTGCTAAGACAGTGCAAAGCAGTATTGTGTCAGCTGTCAAAACATCAATTAATGTCATTAAATCCATCCCCGGCGCAATTAAAAGTGCTGGAAGTAGTATTAAATCAGCATTAGTAAGTAGTTTACAAGCAGCTAAAATGGCTGCTATTTCTTTTGCTCAAACTTCTGTAAATGTAATTAAAAGTATACCTGGAGCAGCAAAAACAGCAGCTGTTACAGTGAAAAACAGTTTCGTAGTAGCTTACAAAGCGGTGGTAGTTGCTGCTTATATGAGCGTAAAAGGAACTATTAGCGCTGTGAAAGCTATTCCTAACGCAACAAAATCAGCGGCGTTAGCAATAAGTAGCGCAATGAAAACAGCGTTTAGCGCAGTAGTGAGTGCGGCGAAAACAACAGGAACTACCGTAAAAACAGCACTAACAACTGGTTTTAGTGCAATTAAATCTGGAGCGAAAACAGCTGGTCAAGTTGGAATATCAGCGTTAAAAGGGCTCGGAAACATTGCTAAAAATACTGGTTCACTAATCAAAAATGGATTAGTTAGTGGTTTTAATGCGGCTAGGTCAGCAGCTAAAGGTGCAGGCGCTGGGATGCGTGAAGCGCTTAAAAATTCAGTTGAAAGACCGGCAGAACAAGCTCGATTTAGTATTCTCAAATTAGCAGCGGCGTTTGGATTAATTGCAGCAACAAAAAACGTGGTAGGTAGCGCAATCGGTCGTGTTGATACGATTGATACAGCAACTAAATCCTTAACAGTACTTACTGGTTCTGCAAAAGATGCACAACTTGTTATGAAAGACTTAACTGCTGCTATCGATGGTACACCAATCGCATTAGATGCTGTCGCGTTAGGTGCTAAAAAAATGGTCGCGGCTGGTATGAAAGCGGCGAATGTAAAACCTGTTTTCACCGCTATTGCTGACGCTGCCTATGGGGTCGGAAACGGTTCAGAATCAATTGACCAGATGACAGATGCAATTTCTGCGTTACAAGCGTCTGGCGTTGCTTATGCGGATGATATTAATCGCTTAGTTGACGCGGGTGTTCCTGCATGGCAAATTTTAGCTAACTCCACAGGGAAAAGCGTTGGAGAAATGAAAAAATATGTTTCCGAAGGATCTTTAGAATCAACAAAAGCTATCGCAATGCTAACAAAAGGTATTGAAGAAGGAACAACTGGAATGGCTGGGAACACGGCTAAAATGGCGGGTCTAGCAAAAACAGCAGGTAATACTATTAGCGGGTCATTTGCAAACATGAAAACAGCAGCAGTTAAAAGCTTGGCCAACATTGCAGAAAATTTAAAAGGCCCGATTATTCAAGCGCTAGATGTTGCTAAAAACGCATTTAAACAGTTTGCGTCAGTAACAGCTAGTCCAGAATTTCAGAAAAAGCTTTCTGATATGATTCAGAAAATAAAAGAATTAATACCTGTACTAATCGAATTAGCTCCAATTTTAGCGAAAGTGGCTGCTGGATTTATCGCATTTAACATCATTAGTAGTGTTTATTCTAAAATAGCTGGTTTGGTAGGAGCTATCAAAGGTTTAGCTTCTAGCGGTTCGTTGCTTGGAAGTATTATAAATACAGTTAGAGGCTCATTCTTGGCTTTGAAAGTCGCTCTAGGTTCAGCTACGGCGGCTTTTGGTGTTATCGCCGCCGTTATTGGCGCTGTAATTGCAGTTTTATATGGCATGTATGCAGCTTTTAAAGAAAATACAGCAAATATTAAAGGCTTTCTATCTGGAATGTTCGATGCAGTTAAAAACTCTTTCGGCAAGATAGTAGATGTTTTTAAACAAATTGTATCTGCTTTGAAGCCTGTAGGGAGCGGTTTTAAAGATATCTTAAAATATGTTGGTGTTGGCGTTTGGGTCGCTTTTGGTATTGTGCTAGCGACTGTCGTTGATATTATTCAAGTGCTAGCCAGAATAGTTCTAGTGGCTATTAAAGCTTTGCAAGGTCTATATTATGCTCTAAAAGCAGCCAATCAAGCCGCACATTGGGACCTTAAAGGTGCTAAGAAAAGCATTGAGCAATCAAAAGATGCTTTTGTAGATGCTGGTTCTGCAATTAAAGACGCATTCAATAAAGATAATTATGCCCTAACTGGGACAATTGAATCGCTCAAAGAAATGGGAGGAGAAGCAGAAAAGACTGGAACAAAAGCGGAAACGTCGAACAAAAAAATATCTAGTAGCTTGAAATTAGTTGAATCAACAGCAAAGCAGACAGAAGCAACTGTTTCTAAATCAAATCAAGCTATCGATACTATGCTATCTGGTGGCGTTGATCAATACGGGAACAAACTAAACGAAAAAACAAAATCATTTTTGAATGCTGCTAAGGAGCTATATAGCAATTATCAAGAATCAGCCCAAAAATCGCAAGACAAATACACAGCAGCAATGGAAAAAGCACAAAGTCTTGAAGGAGAAAAACGTAAAAAAGTTATAGCAGATGCAAACGCAACGTTAGTAGCAGAGATTGACAAAAATAACGGTACCCTTTTAACTCTTCAAGCAGATTATGCAAAACTACTAAAAGATAATAAATGGGTTGATGGTACAGAGTTAACGGCACAACAAAAGAAATTTTTACAACAACAAACGGCGGATATTCAAGCAGAGTTAGCAAAACAAAATCAACTATATGTAGAAGGTAACTTGTTGAAATTAGCAAACGGCAAGACGTTAAACGAAAAAGAACGCGCTACAAGCATTGAAGTGCAAAAAAGCTTATATGGCGATAGAAAAAAAGCCGTTGAAACAGGCGAAAAAGAACTAGCTGATTTGAAAAGAAAAAAAAGCGATGCTACAACTGAAACTGAAAAAGCAAACTATCAAATTCAAATTGACGAACAAACTAAGAAGAACAAAACATTAGCTGGAAACTTACAAAAATGGGCTAGTGAAATGAATGCTATTATCGCGAACGGCGGGACTTTAAACGCAGAAACTTTTGCAAAAGGTTTGTCAGAAATGGGAAATATTAGTGATGAACAATTAGGTGCCGTTTGGCAAGACTTTGTAAAAGTAAGTGGTTCCATTGATAATACGTTAGCCGGGCTAGCTGCTGTCATGAGTCAACGCGGAGGCGAAGGAGTACAAGCGTTTGTAACCGCACTTCAAAGCGGAGACTACACAACAGCAGCATTAAAAATCAATGACGACGTTTTAAATACTATTTCAGGGCTTCCGAATAGTATGTTTTTGAATGGTCAGAGCGGAAAAGACCAATTCCTTTTAGCTATCAAATCAGGCGATTTTCAAGGAGCAGGAAAGTTTCTTCTTGATGGCGTAAAAATGGGTGCTGACCCATTACCAGGAGAGATGGAAAAGAATGGTAAAAAATCAGGAGATGCTCAAGCAAAAGGTGTGAAAAGCACCGCTGAAGCAAATAAGTCTGCTGGTAAGGAAATCAAGAATAATGCGAAAAGCGGAGCGTTTGACCCGAATTTGTTCAAAATGACAGGTTCGAAAAACAGCTCAGGGTTTAATAACGGTATTTTAGGCGGAAAAGATGGGGCGTTTTCTGCTGGAACAAGCGTTGGAGGTTCTGCGAAAAGCGGGGCAGCTTCGGTTGATTCTAGTGGAGTTGGTTCTGATTTCGCGGCAGGTTTTGCGAACGGAATTAGAAGCGGGGCGGGAGCTGTAGGAGAAGCTGCTGCTAGTATTGCAGCGAAAGCATTAGCAGCTGTACAGAAAAAACAAGACTCGCATTCACCTTCTAAGAAATCTAAAAAACTAGGTGGCGATTTTGGTTCTGGTTATTCGCTGGGAATTGCGAGCAAAACAAAAGCAGTTACGAAAGCGGCAAGTAATCTTGTTGCTGGGGCGCTTGGAACTGAATCGCAAATCAAAAAACTGTCTAGTACATTGAAAGATAAGATATCCTCAGCGATTGACGCGGGATTACATTCTAAGAATAAGAGTGCCGGGCAACTTAAACAAGCAAAAGCATTGAATAGCATCGAGGGTTATATCGCTCAACAAACGAACAAATTAGCAGCGACAGCTAAGAAACGTGATAAAGTAGTCGCTCAATTAAAAGCCGCTAATACAAAAATGGCAGACTTGACGAAGCAGAGTAAAGAGTATGCTGCTTCAATCACTGAGAAAATGCAGTCTTATGGATCTATTAGCAACGTAGACCCAGATAATCCAAAATCGATTCAACAAGAAATGCAGAAACGCTTAAAAGAAATCAAAGCTTTTCAAGCGAATGTGGAAAAATTGCGCAAAAAAGGCGTTAGTAAAGACATTATAAGCGACATCTTAGAATCGGGAGTAGAAAATGGTTCATCGTATGCGCAAGCTCTTGCTAAATCTGATGCTAAGACTATCAAGGCGATTAATAGCACGCAGAATCAAATCAATTCAGCGTCTAAGTCAATGGGTAACACAGCGGCTAATGCGATGTATAGTGCCGGTATTAACGCGGCGAAAGGACTTATAAACGGACTTAACAGTCAGAAGAAGCAACTAGAAAACACAGCTAAGAGCATCGCTAATACAATCACTAATTCGGTGAAAAAGGCGCTTAGAATTCATTCGCCTTCACGTGTTGCGGTTGAGTTAGGTAAGTTCTTTACTGGCGGTCTTGGAAATGGGGTCTTAGCTGGTGCTAAAGGTGCGGTGCAATCAACTAACAAAATGGTTGATAAAGTAGTAAATGCTGCTTCTAATATGACCGTTCCGGCTATAACTTTGCCGAAAATTTCAGCTGAAAAAGCGCTTGGTCTAAAAAGCGTAGATCTAAACAGAACTATCACAGTCAAAACAATCATTGATAACAAAACAAAAGAGTCTAGCAATGCAGATTTAATCAAGGCAATTCAACAATCTGGGGACAGACCTATTATTTTTAACGTCGATGGTAAAAATTTAGCAGAAAATGCAAACAATAGAATAGGTACGATGGGTAATTTAGGACTTTACGGAGGTGGCTTACTTTGAACAAAAAAACAGATTTATATTTAATGCAAGCGAATAAAATTATCAAGTTAAACGAAAAACATAACTTTGAAATAAGTGAAGTAAGCCGCGCTAGTCCTCAAATTATCAATAATTATACTAGCTATGAGTTTAGCGACGGCAATCGTTCGAGTGATAGTAATTTCGATAGCTTTGATATTGAATTTACATGCAGATTTACAACGAACGGAAATGTAGATTATCACGTTCGACTTGATGAATTATTCGAGGATATTTTTATCAGAAAAGAATACTACATTTTTCATACGAAAACGCCCGGAAAAAAATATTGCGTTCATCCGGGCGCTTTTGATGTAGAAAGAAAAGCGGCTGGACATGCGCAGTTTACGCTAACATTTGAAGTCTTTAAAGGATTTAGCGAATCGCTAGGCACTAGCCTTTCTCCTTTTGCTTTCAGCGAAGGGATATGGCAAGCGGGGCAAGGTATTGTATCGCGAAATTATAAGTATAGGCACACATCAAACAGATTTATTGTGTATAACGCAGGGAGCTTCGATATTGACCCTAGAATGCACGATTTAAGAATTACTATTAAGAACTGTCGAAGTGATGGGCTATTAACAATAAACAACAAATCTACTGGTGAAAAATTCGTATTCAATGAGAAAATCTACGCTTATGACACGATCGAACTGGACGGCAGTAACATCTTGAAAAACGGAGTGCGTTGCGGCCGGAAAACAAATCTCGGTCTTATTTCGTTATTATCTGGTGAAAATGAAATCGAAATCGAGAATGTAAGCAATATCGAAACAACGTGGGATTTTCCGTTTTTATATAAATAAGAGTGGGTGAGAAAATGGACATATTTGTAAGTGACTACGAAAAGCAATACAAAGAGATTTTAACAGGCTTTGACCCTACTTCTTTTTCAGAAACATGGGTCGAAAATCAGCAGTGGCAACTAGATTTTTATGTAGAGAAAACAAGAAATAATCAAGATGTTTTCGACTTATTAAATCATGAAAGTTCTGTTTATCTCGATGGCCAAGAATTTGTTGTTAAGCAGCTAAAACGGGGAGCAGTTGGGAAAATAGTTTATTCAGAAGTCATAGCAACGCATATTTATTTCACGATGCAAGATGATTACCAGTACAACGCTATTTCGGGTTCTAAGAGTGCAAAAGATTGTTTGACACATATTTTCGCAGCTGATAAACAAGGTTTTAGCTTTGAACTCATTGACAAAAATAAGGTTTTAGAAAATATTACACAAGAAAATTTTGGCAATGGTAATTTACTAAAACTAGTTCAAGAAGTGTTAGAAGATTATAAGCTGGTTATGTTAGCGGACAACAAGCGTTTGACTTTCATTCCAAGCGAAGACTACGGAGAGCATACAGAAAACGAAATTCGCTACAACAAGCACACAAACGAAGTCGATTTTGATATTGATACGTTATCCTTAAAAACGCAAATTCGGGGATATGGCAAAGTCGACAGCAACGGAAATAACTACTTTCCGCCAGTTACTTATACCAGTCCGGAATCAGCTAAATGGGGCGTGAGAATACAAGAACCGCTATCAGACGAGCGCTATACGACTTCTAGCAGTATGCTAAGACGTTTGAAGCTTGAACTGCAAGATTATCCAGCAACTACGGGGAATATCTCTTTAAAGCTTAAATACGAATGCGGAAAAGGCGATTATGTGATGTTTGTTTATGAACCGCTAGGCCTTTTATACGAAGTGCAAATAGTTGCTTATAAGAAATACATTTTTACAAACAAACCACCAGAACTAACGCTCTCGAATAATAAAAAAACGATGGTTTCCATCATGGTCCAACTAGCAAAAGCGATTAAGAAAGGAGCAAAATAGATGGATTTTAAAAAATGGCAAGACCCACTAATGAACTCAGAACTACAGCAAGACTATAACGATAATTTAGTAAAACTAGCTGGAAGCCTTGAAAAAGCTAATCAAGATATGACGCATGTAAATCAACGTATATCTAACTTAGTTATTAAATCCGGCGGGAATGAATCGAATGAAGTAGTAGACGCACGCGTTTCTTCTCTGGTTCCAGAAACTGAATTCACAACATTAAACGATAGAATAAATTACGCGGAAAATGCGTTGGTTTCAGGTATTGGGAAGCTTTCAACGAACGTTTATGACCTAATGGATAAGTACAACGATATAGATACCATTTTAAAGCGTTTATATGGCTTAGATAGCAGCAACATTGAAATATTTGTGGATGATGCAAGAGGCGACGATATAGCAGGAACTGGTGAAATTGATGCACCTTTTAAAACAATAAATAAAGCGGTAATGACTTTGCCTCGTGTGCTAAATAGTAACTCTGTGAATATCTGGATTGTTCCTGGTCGCTATAATGAAGACGTAGTCATTCCACCGATTATGGGCGGAGATATCTATATTAGATCTACAAACTTTGAAACAGTAGACCCTACCAGCAGCACCGGATGCCAAGTTAGAAGTATTTCTGCGACAGGAAGCAACGGTTATCTATATATTGCTGGTTTAGAAGAAACTAACACAGCAGGAACAACAAAAAACTACTTTATCAAAGCAATAAGATGCGGTTTTGTAAGAATTTCAAAATGTAGGATGGCCTTCAACACTAAAGCAATAGACCCGTTCACCGCGGTGTTTATTGATGCTTGTTCTGCTGACGTTAACGGCTGTTACTTCGCTTCGCAAAACGTCGATGTGCGCGGTTATAACACTGCTAGAGTCGAGGTTCAGAATATCGTTCATGGGGCAAAAAGCGCAATCGGTTTGTATCCTCAAAGTGCCGATATTTTCAATTTGAGTAGCGGAACTTGGGAAGCGGATATTCCAACACGTCTTAGTGGCGGAGGAGTGGTTAGAACATGACTGAAACTGAAAACGCTATTCACAAAAACGGAATATATGATTTTAACGTCACAACAGAAGAAGATAAACCACTTCAAAAAGCTGTTTTTTATACGCGAGATACAGGAGGGACAGCTAGACTTATTTTTAATATAGATAAAGATAATCAAGATTTAGGATTATCGTCTGCTGCTGAATTAGAGCTTGCTATGATTTTAGCGAAAGGAACAGAGTCAGAGAGCAAGTATCTTGTGAAACCAACAATCACCGATGGAGTGCGAGGAATTGCAGAATACGCACTTACAGACTCCCAAATATCTCACGCTGGCACTGCTATTGCTGAATTATATATAAAATACAAAAACAGTCAAGCGATGCGGGTGTATAAATTCAGTTTTGAGATAAAAAAAGCATTAATCGATAGCGACTTTTTCCCGGTGGCAGAATTTTACGTAGAGCGCTGGGATGATTACGAAAAAATATTCGATGAATCGTTCGAGAGATTAAACGCCAAATTAGATGATGTGGATAAAAAAGCGGATGATTTAAAAACACAATTTGATGCTATGCAGCCCTCGCAATTCGCGCAAAAAACGGACTTAAATGCACATGTAAATAATGCGGATATTCATGTTTCATCAGCAGATAAAACGAACTGGAATGCCAAAGAAACAGTATCTAGCGCACAGGCTAAAGCAGATAAAGCCCTTAGTGATGCTAAAACAGATGCGAGCTTAAAAGCAGCTCAAGCTTTAGCTGATGCGAAGGCATATACTGACAGCAAGATTACGCAAACTGTTTGGACTGGCTCATTTTATATGTCAGCATCACAGACGGTAACACCGTCGATTCCTCTTAACCAATGCAAGGCGTGGATTATTTATTGGTCTAAATATAGTGCTGGTGCAGCACGTGATTACTATTGGTGTACACAGATAGTAACAAAAGAAACATACGGCGGGCATAATTTTGATGCAATGATGGATAATAGTCCAGTTCACAAATATTTATACGTTTCAGCAACTCAATTAACTGGTTCAGATGACAATTCTACTGGAACAAACAATCAAGCGGTAATGAGAAAGGTAGTGGCTCTTCTATGAATATACACTATGTAACAGTTGGTAATGACGGATATATTGACGGATGGAGTAACTCAAAAGAAGAAAATACTATTGATGTATTAGCGGATGAAAGTACAGTAAATAAGTTATTTTGTGTAAAAGTAATAAATAAAAAAGCTATTCTTGATCAAGAGCAATACGAAAAGCTTCAAGATGAAATCCATCCTGAACAAACTGAAATCGAAAAAATAAGAGAGGAATTACTACTCACCCAAGAGGCCTTAGCCGCACTATTTGAAAGTAATTTAGGGTGAAAAAATGGCGTATATGATACCAATTTATGTAAATCTAGTGATGAACGGAAGGAAAGAAATCGAAGAAGTGCCTTCCACATTACGTAATCAAGTTAAAAAGAAAGTGGAAGAATTGAGATTAGAACAAGAACGAATACAATCAGAAGAAACAGAAGCCGAATAGGCTTATTTTCATGTCAAAAAATAGGAAGTGGAGTGGATGAGAAAATGGTGGGAAAACCTCAAAAAACAATTGCTGGAAAAGTCATATAAGGATGTTTTTAGCATCCTTTTTTCATTGCAAGTGTCACTGTTTAGTTTTGCAACAGGCGCATTTTTAATACTAAAAGGGGACGCGGTTGCTGAAGGAAGTGATACTTACAAGCTGATGGATGGTTTAATGAACATGGATACATGGGGCTTATTTTTCATAGTAAGTTCTGTTTTGATTTTAATATCGATATTCCAAACAAGTAAAGCAAAATATATAAATATGCTAATTGGGGGAATCATAGGTGTATTTATATTATTTCTTTATGCATCTGCTAGCGCGGAAGGTCAGTCGCAGTGGTTGCTCCCAGTTCGCTATGGTTTGAGTGCGTGTTTTAATTTATTCATCGCGGGAGTGGGAGGTTTCGAACTGTGGAAGCTGAAAAACAATTAGGTTACGTAACAAGATTAGAATTATTAGAGCATGAAAGTAAGTTGAAAACAGAAGTCTCCAAAGACATCGAAAAGATAGAGAATAAAGTGGATGGATTAGGTGACGATTTGAATGATTTAAAAGATATTGTTGTACCGCTCTCGCTCTCACTAGATCAAATTGCAAAAAATACAGAAAGAACAGCGACAACTTTGGACCGCTTTGCAAGTGATACTACTATTCATCTACATGACCACGATATCGAACTAACCGAAATTAAAGCAAAATCGGAAAATGAAGAAAAAGCAAAAACGAGTGATGTAGGCGTGACAGTAGCAATTATCGGATTGATAGGGGCAGTAATCACAACGATTATTACTTTAGCGCCTATGCTTTGGAAATAATAAGGAGGTGAGAAAAAATAATGAAAATTAACTGGAAAGTACGAATGAAGTCAAAAGTTTTTTGGGTGTCAGTTATCCCGCTAATTCTTGTTTTAGTGCAGCAAGTACTGGGATGGTTTGGAGTGACAATTCCTGCGGATACGATTAACAAACAAGCATTAGATTTTGTAAATTCAGTATTCCTGTTACTTGGTGTATTAGGTGTAGTTAATGACCCTACAACAAAGGGCGTTAATGATAGCGAGCTAGTTCAAAATAGAAAGGATGATAGTAATGAGTAATTATAGTATGTCGCGAGGTCACTCAGATAAATGCGTTGGTGCAGAGGATATTTTAAGCGAAATTAAAGAAGCTGAAAAAGTTTTAAACGCCGCAAGCGATGAACTAAAAAGAGAAGGGCATAATGTTAAAACATTTATTGATAGAACAAGTACAACCCAAAACGCTAATCTGAATAAAATTGTCAATTGGCACAATTCTAATCCAGCGGACGTGCATGTAAGTGTACACTTGAACGCTGGAAAAGGAACCGGGGTTGAAGTTTGGTACTATACAGGCGATGAAAAAGGTCGCAAACTAGCGGAGGATATTAGTGCGAAAATGGCGAAAGCGTTAGGGCTACCGAATCGAGGTGCAAAACCGTCGAAAGATTTACGTTTCTTGAACTCAACTAAAGGTACAGCTGTTCTATTAGAAGTATGTTTTGTTGATAGAAAAGAAGATGCGGCGGCAATCCATAAATCTAGTATGTATGATAAGCTGGGCATTGCTATCGCGGAGGGATTGACTGGTAAAACAGTAGCCGCAAAAAATCCGAACCGTCATAGTGGGGCAGTAGTAGATAGCGTACCAATGCTACCCAAAATGGATTTTAAATCTAGTCCTGTTAAGATGTATAAGGCAAGTAGCTCATTGCTAGTTTATGAATGTAATAAATATTGGTATAAAGCTTATATTAACGATAAACTATGCTACATTTACAAAGATTTCTGTGTTAGTAACGGCAAAAAAGATGTAAAAGGGCGTATTCCTGTAAAAATTAAAAGCAAGGATGCTTTACGTATTCCAGTCTGGGATAACACGCGACTGAATTCAGGCAAAATCAAATGGTACAAGCCTGGAACAAAACTTTCTTGGTACGACAATAAAAAAGGTTATTTAGAGTTATGGTATGACAAAGACGGTTGGTACTACACAGCTAACTATTTCTTAAAATAAAAAGCAGGGGGCAACAAGATGAGTCAAAAAGATATATGCGTTTATGGTAGTTTGCCAATATATAATGTAAAATCTGGTAAAAACAGGAAAATCGTCGGCTATTTGCCGCGCGGAGCTATTTTGAAATACGAAGGTGGGGGATATGTAATCTTCCGGAAAATAAAAGGTTATACATCTTTAACAGATAGACTTTGCCCTGTGAACTCTAACGGCTGGGTTGCCGCTGTTTCAAAAACAACTAAAAAAATCCCCTCGAAACCGAACGGCGCAGGAACTATAAAGATTTCACAGAATGAAATTATTAGAGTTTTACCGTCAAGTTTAAAAAATGGTTGGGTGCGTTGCGCTGTTGAAAACGATGGTTGGTTCTGGTCGTTTTATATCAAGACTTCTGATTACATTAGAGTGGATAAAATGGCTTATGACAACATCGCTAAATTTACAACATTATAAATAAAAAAGACCCCTTAACAACGAAGTTAAGGGGTCTTTTTTTGCATTTACATTGCAATATGCGATTTTGATAATGTCTACTAATAAATAAAAAAACCCCGAATTTTTTCGGGGCGCTGTTATGTTCATTTATTTTTAAAGGGATGTCAAACAGCTAAATGAGATGAATGAAATAATTGAGTGAACGATAGTATCGTTCATGTGAATATTATTGCATAGATTTTCATAGATTTCAAATTTGGCATAGTAGATTTAGATAGTGGCATAGCTTTTGGCATAATTTAATTTGAATCACAGTTAATTACAGTTAATATTTATTTGGAATAAATTATTGATTAAGCGGTTTTATTATATAGAAGAAACTAGAACAAAATCTATTTTTTACATAGCATGAAAGAACGTAAAAAATACGGACTTAAAGGCGCGCGTCGTGCACCTCAGTTCTCAAAACGTTAATATGTCGTTTCAAAGCACCAGCTTTTGCTGGTGCTTTTTTTGTTTAGTTGAGTTAAATAAAAAACAAAAAAGCCCTTAAGGATTTTTTTGTAATAGTATATTTTTAATTAAAAGTTGTATAACTTAAAGTTTTTTTCTAGTCACATTGCTTGTGTAACATAAACCGCAATAACATAACCTTCATCGTTTAACATATAATCTACTGTATATGTTTTATTTATAGATGGAGATTCATAAACAAAGGATTCATCAGAAACAGTTTGTATAAGAGTGGCATCGGATTCCATATAACCTCTTGCTAATTCTGTTAAATGATTTTTATCTAAATCTTTTCGAATTGTACTTTCATCTCCTAATTGTATAAGTACTTGAAAAATTTCATCGTTTTCTACTGTAGAATAGAGTACATCAAGTTCTTCATCTTTATAAAATGCATCTCCCTCTTTTGTTAAAGTATCTTTGCTGGCTAAAGTACCATATACGGTATCATCGGAAGGAGTGTTTTCATCAGTCGTTACAGCTTTTGCAGCGGCAGCTTCTTCTTCTTGTTTTGCTTTTTCCTCCGCTTCTTTACGTTCCTTTTCAGCTTTATCGGCTTCTTCTTTTTGTATTGCCTCTTGCTTTGCCATGTTGTCGTTATATGCTTTTGAATTGTTAGTAATAGTTATAGTGTACTTTTCATCTTTGTAATTTTTTCTGACCGCTAGAAGTTTGACATCAACTTCTGCAACATTATCGTTAGTTAAACTGTAAGTATAAGTAAATCTCCCGCTGTCATCTTTTTTTACGGCTTTACCATCAATGGTTAATTTGGATTTAGGATCTACAGTTCCCTCTATTGTTGCTTCACCATTTTCATTGGTTTGTAAAATAGGGTCGTCAACGGTAAGTTCAATTTCTTTCGTACTTTTCTCCCCACTTTTTTCGTTATCTTCAGAACTCCCACATGCTACTGTCAAAAAACTGAAAAGCATTAAAATACTTACCAACAATAAACCTCTTTTTTTCATCTTTTCCGGCTCCTTTTGTGTTTAGATATAAATATACAGAACGGTTATTATAACATGATTAACCTTGTTTTTTTTAAATGTGCCACATATGATGCTTTATTAAATAACTTAGTTTTCTATTTAACGATTAATCAGTTTAGAAATTTCAGTCGGACCATAGTTATTTAGTGCATTTTTATGCTATGATTTCAGTGTCGATATTTATTGGGTTAAAATAAAAGAAATAAAAAGGGGCCCTCAACCATGAAAAAAACCTCAATCATTTTTATTTTTTGCGCACTCCTGCTAACCGCCTGCTCAACCACTACAAAAGAAACCCCTAGACAAACCACGGAAGCTACCGGCACAATTGAACAAGTAGAAACGGAATCTATTTTAATCAAAAATTTCAAAATAAAAAACGATAATAACACGCCAGAACTGAGTGTGCGGTTCCACATCAGTGAAAAGTACCATGACGAAACGGGAAACAAAATAAAACGAACCGAACTAAACAAAAATGACAATATAAAAATCATTTTAACAAAAGATTTCCAAATCCAAGAAACCTCGCCAGCCCAAATAGACCCAAAATACGTACAAAAAATCCTCCTGCTAAACAAATAAAACTCTCTCGTCCGCAGAGAGTTTTTTCTTTTCTTAAAAAAATAAACTCAAATTCCTTGCCTTGGTGTGAACTCCAGGGTTTATAATTCTAAATGTAAAGAACGAAACGAGGTGATGGAGGATGAATATCAAACAAGCGGCTGATATGTTTGGTTTAACAGTAGATACGTTGCGTTATTATGAGCGGGTCGGTGTTATTCCGCCAGTCCATCGTAACGAAAGTGGTTACCGGGACTATAAAACGAGTGACTTGAACTGGGTTTATCTCGTGAAGAATTTACGGAATGCGGGATTATCGGTAGAATCGTTAATTGAGTTTGCAACACTTGCGCAACTCAGAGAGACGCAAAATGTCGAAGCGGCGCAAAAACAAGTACTGGTTGACCAACTAAAAGAATTAGACGAAAAATTTGCCGAGATGAAGAAGGTCAGAGAATTACTCGTGTACAAAATCGATTCGTACGATAGTCACATTGCGCAGTTTAAAGCTGGCGAATTAAATGCAGATAATGTTGAAAAATTATGGGAACGGGACAAATTTTAAAGATAAGAGGAGGATTTTTAAATGAAAACAGTGAAATTAAACAATGGTGTAGAAGTACCTATTTTAGGATTTGGGACATATCAAATTACAGATGCTGCTGAAGCGGAACAAGCGGTAAAAGATGCGATTAAAACGGGCTATCGTCACATTGATACGGCGCAAAGTTATATGAATGAAGAAGCTGTAGGTCGCGGGATTGCGGCATCTGGCGTGGATCGTAAAGAACTATTCATCACGACAAAAATATGGGTGGAAAATGTGAGTTATAAAGGTGTTATGAGCTCATTTGACCGGTCGTTAAAACGTTTAGGGTTGGATTACATTGATTTGCTGCTAATTCATCAACCTTTCAACGATGTATACAGGGCATGGATAGCGATGGAGGAATTACAGGCATCAGGAAAAATTAGAGCAATTGGCGTATCGAATTTTAGCCCGGATCGCGTAGTTGACCTAGCTGCGTTCAATGAAGTAACGCCGCAAGTTAATCAAATTGAAGTTAATCCATTCCAACAACAGACAGCGAATCTAGCTATTTTAAGAAAAGAAGGGGTTGCAATAGAAGCATGGGCACCATTTGCGGAAGGGAAAAATGATATCTTTAATAATCCAGTTTTAACAAAAATTGGTGCAAAATATGGAAAATCAGCCGCTCAAGTAATTTTGCGTTGGCTAGTAGAGCAAGATATTATCGTCTTAGCTAAATCTGTAAAACCAGAAAGAATGGCGCAAAATTTGGCTATATTTGATTTTGAATTAACGGAAGCAGATAAGGAAGAAATTGCCGGCATTGACCAAGGGGAAAGCCAGTTCTTCTCACATGCGGATCCGGAAATGGTGAAATGGATGGCTAGTCGTAAACTGAATGTATAAATTAAAACGAGGTTCTGCAACTACGCAGACCTCGTTTTTTATTTAACCATTAATATCGTTAGCTTTGATCCATCCTAGTGAGTTATGACTGTCTTTAACATGCAGCCAATCTTCCCCGAGAATATTGGCTGTTTTATCAACTGCTAATAACTTCCCATAATAGAAACCAACTGCTTTTGGGTTAGTGCTTGTTGATTCTACTGGTTTATTGTAAAGCTTTGCAGTTGGATCTTTCACGTAGGCAACTTGTTTTACTGGTTCTTCTTTAGCGGGAGTGTAAAAAACATTTAAGTCTTTTTCGCTAGCCCAGCCAACAACTTTTCCATCTAGTTTGAACTGATACCAAAGTGTATTTCCGACTTTAGCGCGAGTCACTAGTTCTAATTTTTCATTATCATAATCAGTAAGTGGCGCTAATTTTTCTGCGTTTTTTGTGTTGAATGGCTCACTCCATACATTATCAGTCGCTGATTTACTTACAATAGCGTAACCGTCGTAGGAGGTTTGCTCGGTAATGCGATCGAATAGGCGATCATTTAACTTATCAGCACGAACCCAGCCGATTGTTTCTCCACCTTCTGAAAGTCGGAACCAAGCATAGCCGCCACGAGTGATTTTTTTATCTGCTTGAAGGGCTTTTCTATCATATTTTGCGATAGTACCGTTATCGAATTGCTTTTCAGGATTTGGCAATCGGTAAATATGTGCGTTTAAATCATCTACATATTTAGTTAATTGAACGTTTTCATCTTCTTTTTGATGATAGCTGATGTTTAGAGCGCTGCTATTTACCCAACCGATATCTTCATTGTTTTCACGAATAAAGTACCATAGACCTTTTCCTGTTTTAGCTTCCCAAGAAATTTCTAAGTTACGACCTGTATAATTCTTTAGGGTTCCAACTTCACTTGCATTCTCAGTATTGTACGGTGCTGAGTAAATAACCTCTTGTTCTTTAGTATCAGCAACTGTTCCGATAGCTGTCAGCGCCTGATTAGACTCGATTTTATCGTAAATAACATCGTACGCATCTAAGTTGTAGCGTTCAATAATTGCTACTAGTTTAGAAACATAATCCGGATCCGTCGCATAACCACCATCTTTAATAGCTTGCAATGCTTTGCGATAATCCGTTTCACCAACTGCACCTTGATAACGCTCATTTTCAGTAATTAAGGCAGTGTGATCTTCAATTGATTCTTTCCAACTAGGGTAAACACGGAAATTAGCGGTAGTAGCGCCGGATGCTTCCATCGTTCCCATTGAGACCGATTTTCCTTCATAAGCTCCTTTAATTCCGAATAAGTTATTAGAGTTCTGGCTTAGTCCACTTTCACCCCAATTAGATTCCAAAATAGCTTGAGCAAGCGTTACACTCGTAAGTAATTTACCATCACGATATCCATCCTGTGCCGCTGGTAAAATTTCATCAATGAAAGCTTGTTGCGAAGTAGTCAGATTAGCTTGAGCAGTTCTGTTACCTCCTGTTTCTGCACCAACATTTATGGAAACCACCAAAAATGCCACAATCAGCAGAATTATCCCTGGTTTTATAAACTTTCTATCCAAATTTCAATGCACTCCTTTATATATATCTGCCACTATATTATCAATAAACACCCTAGAAATTCTATTACATTTGTATGACGAAAAACAATAACTACATCAAACCTATTGGGGTGTAAGGACTAAAGCTGGAAATGTTAAATATGTAAAATTTGTGAAATTTTCTTCAACGAACTTTTATACTGAAAAGACAAGCAATATGTGAAAAAATAAAACTGTCATGCTATAATAATCAGTATGTCAGCGCATTCATTTTTGGAGGTTTTTATATATGTTAAACGAACAACAAATTACTAGATTGCTATATCGATTACAAGACCCTGTTTTAGAAGCGAGCTTAGAAGAAACAGAAGGTATTTTAGAAGTACAGGTACTGAAAGAAACAGCGAATATCAAAATCGCATTAGCTGATCCAGCGATAGAAACGGATCATTTTGTTCATAATATAGAAGAACTTCTTACGCAATTTGGTGTAAGTGAAATAAATATCGAACTAGAATACTTGCCAGCAGCAGTTATCGACCGCATTTTTCAAGCAAGAGATAACATACTTTCAGAAACAAGCGAAACCAAATTTTTAGCAATAGCTAGCGGAAAAGGCGGAGTAGGGAAATCTACCGTTTCGGCCAATCTTGCTGTCGCGCTCGCTAAACAAGGAAAAAAAGTAGGGCTGTTAGATGCTGACATATATGGATTTAGTATCCCGGTACTACTCGGAACAACCGAATCCCCTCGTAAAGAAAATGGTCAAATTATCCCAGTAGAAACTCAAGGCATCCAAATGATTTCAATGGATTTTTTTGTAGAACCCGGAGAACCAGTTATTTGGCGCGGACCAATGTTAGGTAAAATGATCAAAATGTTTTTAGAAGAAGTAAGATGGGGGAAACTAGATTACTTACTTATTGATTTACCTCCAGGAACCGGCGATGTAGCCTTAGATATCCACACACTTATTCCTAAATGTAATGAGTTAATAGTTACAACACCACATTATGCCGCAGCTTCAGT
The DNA here is from genome assembly GCF_041765605.1 of Listeria monocytogenes. Lineage (GTDB taxonomy): Bacteria > Bacillota > Bacilli > Lactobacillales > Listeriaceae > Listeria > Listeria monocytogenes_D. The sequence goes on along the minus strand of NZ_CP168900.1, from coordinate 2,663,058 downwards.
CGCTTCTCGAGCAGGCTATATGGCAGCAAAAAATAACCATAAAATCATCGGTGTAATTGAAAATATGTCTTATCTTACTTTAGCTGATGGACAAGTATTAAAAGTATTCGGACAAGGCGGCGGCGAAAAAGTTGCTGCAGACTTAGAAACACAACTTTTAATCCAAATGCCGATCGAACAACCTGAACCTAATGCAAATGGCTATATATCAGCTGTTTTTGACCCTTCAAGCACGTCAGGAAAAGCATATAAAACCTTAGCAGAGAAAATAATTCCATATTTATCATAAAAACTTTGTAAAAAGTATTGACGAAAGGCAAAAATCTTGGTATATTTATAAACGTTGCTGATGCGGACAAAACGCTTTCGCAGCAAAAGAAACTGACCTTTGAAAACTGAACAAAAAAGAAGACGAAAAGCAATGAGACATAAAGTCTCACTGGTAATCGCAGGGCAGAAAACAGAAAGCTGTTTTCAACAAAACAAACTAGTAATTTAATTGCTAGCGAAGTCAATTTGACGCAAGGAATCTTATTCACGGTGTTGAATAAGTATTCAAATTCAATTTATATTTTAAAGAGAGTTTGATCCTGGCTCAGGACGAACGCTGGCGGCGTGCCTAATACATGCAAGTCGAACGAACGGAGGAAGAGCTTGCTCTTCCAATGTTAGTGGCGGACGGGTGAGTAACACGTGGGCAACCTGCCTGTAAGTTGGGGATAACTCCGGGAAACCGGGGCTAATACCGAATGATAAGATGTGGCGCATGCCACGCCTTTGAAAGATGGTTTCGGCTATCGCTTACAGATGGGCCCGCGGTGCATTAGCTAGTTGGTAGGGTAATGGCCTACCAAGGCAACGATGCATAGCCGACCTGAGAGGGTGATCGGCCACACTGGGACTGAGACACGGCCCAGACTCCTACGGGAGGCAGCAGTAGGGAATCTTCCGCAATGGACGAAAGTCTGACGGAGCAACGCCGCGTGTATGAAGAAGGTTTTCGGATCGTAAAGTACTGTTGTTAGAGAAGAACAAGGATAAGAGTAACTGCTTGTCCCTTGACGGTATCTAACCAGAAAGCCACGGCTAACTACGTGCCAGCAGCCGCGGTAATACGTAGGTGGCAAGCGTTGTCCGGATTTATTGGGCGTAAAGCGCGCGCAGGCGGTCTTTTAAGTCTGATGTGAAAGCCCCCGGCTTAACCGGGGAGGGTCATTGGAAACTGGAAGACTGGAGTGCAGAAGAGGAGAGTGGAATTCCACGTGTAGCGGTGAAATGCGTAGATATGTGGAGGAACACCAGTGGCGAAGGCGACTCTCTGGTCTGTAACTGACGCTGAGGCGCGAAAGCGTGGGGAGCAAACAGGATTAGATACCCTGGTAGTCCACGCCGTAAACGATGAGTGCTAAGTGTTAGGGGGTTTCCGCCCCTTAGTGCTGCAGCTAACGCATTAAGCACTCCGCCTGGGGAGTACGACCGCAAGGTTGAAACTCAAAGGAATTGACGGGGGCCCGCACAAGCGGTGGAGCATGTGGTTTAATTCGAAGCAACGCGAAGAACCTTACCAGGTCTTGACATCCTTTGACCACTCTGGAGACAGAGCTTTCCCTTCGGGGACAAAGTGACAGGTGGTGCATGGTTGTCGTCAGCTCGTGTCGTGAGATGTTGGGTTAAGTCCCGCAACGAGCGCAACCCTTGATTTTAGTTGCCAGCATTTAGTTGGGCACTCTAAAGTGACTGCCGGTGCAAGCCGGAGGAAGGTGGGGATGACGTCAAATCATCATGCCCCTTATGACCTGGGCTACACACGTGCTACAATGGATAGTACAAAGGGTCGCGAAGCCGCGAGGTGGAGCTAATCCCATAAAACTATTCTCAGTTCGGATTGTAGGCTGCAACTCGCCTACATGAAGCCGGAATCGCTAGTAATCGTGGATCAGCATGCCACGGTGAATACGTTCCCGGGCCTTGTACACACCGCCCGTCACACCACGAGAGTTTGTAACACCCGAAGTCGGTAGGGTAACCTTTATGGAGCCAGCCGCCGAAGGTGGGACAGATAATTGGGGTGAAGTCGTAACAAGGTAGCCGTATCGGAAGGTGCGGCTGGATCACCTCCTTTCTAAGGAAAAGGAAACCTGTGAGTTTTCGTTCTTCTATATTTGTTCAGTTTTGAGAGGTTACTCTCTTTTTATGTCAGATAAAGTATGCAAGGCACCATGCTTGAAGCATCGCGCCACTACATTTTTGACGGGCCTATAGCTCAGCTGGTTAGAGCGCACGCCTGATAAGCGTGAGGTCGATGGTTCGAGTCCATTTAGGCCCACTTTTTCTTTCTGACACAAGAAATATAAATAATGATACCCTTTACGGGGCCTTAGCTCAGCTGGGAGAGCGCCTGCTTTGCACGCAGGAGGTCAGCGGTTCGATCCCGCTAGGCTCCACCAAAATTGTTCTTTGAAAACTAGATAAGAAAGTTAGTAAAGTTAGCATAGATAAGTAATTATCTATGACACAAGTAACCGAGAATCATCTGAAAGTGAATCTTTCATCTGATTGGAAGTATCATCGCTGATACAGAAAATCAGAAAAACAACCTTTACTTCGTAGAAGTAAATTGGTTAAGTTAGAAAGGGCGCACGGTGGATGCCTTGGCACTAGGAGCCGAAGAAGGACGGGACTAACACCGATATGCTTTGGGGAGCTGTACGTAAGCGTTGATCCAGAGATTTCCGAATGGGGGAACCCACTATCTTTAGTCGGATAGTATCCTTACGTGAATACATAGCGTAAGGAAGGCAGACCCAGGGAACTGAAACATCTAAGTACCTGGAGGAAGAGAAAGAAAAATCGATTTCCTGAGTAGCGGCGAGCGAAACGGAAAGAGCCCAAACCAAGAAGCTTGCTTCTTGGGGTTGTAGGACACTCTATACGGAGTTACAAAAGAAAGTTATAAATGAAGCGGTCTGGAAAGGCCCGCCAAAGACGGTAACAGCCCGGTAGTTGAAATGGCTTTCCCTCCAGAGTGGATCCTGAGTACGGCGGAACACGTGAAATTCCGTCGGAATCCGGGAGGACCATCTCCCAAGGCTAAATACTCCCTAGTGACCGATAGTGAACCAGTACCGTGAGGGAAAGGTGAAAAGCACCCCGGAAGGGGAGTGAAACAGTTCCTGAAACCGTGTGCCTACAAGTAGTTAGAGCCCGTTAATGGGTGATAGCGTGCCTTTTGTAGAATGAACCGGCGAGTTACGATTTGTTGCAAGGTTAAGCGGAAAAAGCGGAGCCGTAGCGAAAGCGAGTCTGAATAGGGCGCATAAGTAACAGGTCGTAGACCCGAAACCAGGTGATCTACCCATGTCCAGGATGAAGGTAAGGTAATACTTACTGGAGGTCCGAACCCACGCACGTTGAAAAGTGCGGGGATGAGGTGTGGGTAGCGGAGAAATTCCAATCGAACTTGGAGATAGCTGGTTCTCTCCGAAATAGCTTTAGGGCTAGCCTCGAGGTAAAGAGTCATGGAGGTAGAGCACTGTTTGGACTAGGGGCCCTTCTCGGGTTACCGAATTCAGATAAACTCCGAATGCCATGTACTTATACTCGGGAGTCAGACTGCGAGTGATAAGATCCGTAGTCGAAAGGGAAACAGCCCAGACCACCAGTTAAGGTCCCCAAATATATGTTAAGTGGAAAAGGATGTGGGGTTGCTTAGACAACCAGGATGTTGGCTTAGAAGCAGCCACCATTGAAAGAGTGCGTAATAGCTCACTGGTCGAGTGACCCCGCGCCGAAAATGTACCGGGGCTAAACATATTACCGAAACTGTGGATGAACCTCTTCGGAGGTTCGTGGTAGGAGAGCGTTCTAAGGGCGGTGAAGTCAGACCGGAAGGACTGGTGGAGCGCTTAGAAGTGAGAATGCCGGTATGAGTAGCGAAAGAAGGGTGAGAATCCCTTCCACCGAATATCTAAGGTTTCCTGAGGAAGGCTCGTCCGCTCAGGGTTAGTCGGGACCTAAGCCGAGGCCGATAGGCGTAGGCGATGGACAACAGGTAGAGATTCCTGTACCAGTGCTAATTGTTTAACCGATGGGGTGACACAGAAGGATAGGGAATCGCACGAATGGAAATGTGCGTCCAAGCAGTGAGTGTGAGAAGTAGGCAAATCCGCTTCTCGCGAAGCATGAGCTGTGATGGGGAAGGAAATTAAGTACGGAAGTTCCTGATTTCACGCTGTCAAGAAAAGCCTCTAGGAAGAGTAGTACTGCCCGTACCGCAAACCGACACAGGTAGATGAGGAGAGAATCCTAAGGTGAGCGAGAGAACTCTCGTTAAGGAACTCGGCAAAATGACCCCGTAACTTCGGGAGAAGGGGTGCTCTATTAGGGTGCAAGCCCGAGAGAGCCGCAGTGAATAGGCCCAGGCGACTGTTTAGCAAAAACACAGGTCTCTGCAAAACCGTAAGGTGACGTATAGGGGCTGACGCCTGCCCGGTGCTGGAAGGTTAAGAGGAGTGCTTAGCTTCGGCGAAGGTACGAATTGAAGCCCCAGTAAACGGCGGCCGTAACTATAACGGTCCTAAGGTAGCGAAATTCCTTGTCGGGTAAGTTCCGACCCGCACGAAAGGCGCAACGATCTGGGCACTGTCTCAACGAGAGACTCGGTGAAATTATAGTACCTGTGAAGATGCAGGTTACCCGCGACAGGACGGAAAGACCCCGTGGAGCTTTACTGCAACCTGATATGGAATGTTTGTACCGCTTGTACAGGATAGGTAGGAGCCGAAGAGACGTGTGCGCTAGCATACGAGGAGGCAATGGTGGGATACTACCCTGGCTGTATGACCATTCTAACCCGCCACGCTTAGCGCGTGGGGAGACAGTGTCAGGTGGGCAGTTTGACTGGGGCGGTCGCCTCCTAAAGAGTAACGGAGGCGCCCAAAGGTTCCCTCAGAATGGATGGAAATCATTCGCAGAGTGTAAAGGCACAAGGGAGCTTGACTGCGAGACTGACAAGTCGAGCAGGGACGAAAGTCGGGCTTAGTGATCCGGTGGTTCCGCATGGAAGGGCCATCGCTCAACGGATAAAAGCTACCCCGGGGATAACAGGCTTATCTCCCCCAAGAGTCCACATCGACGGGGAGGTTTGGCACCTCGATGTCGGCTCGTCGCATCCTGGGGCTGTAGTCGGTCCCAAGGGTTGGGCTGTTCGCCCATTAAAGCGGCACGCGAGCTGGGTTCAGAACGTCGTGAGACAGTTCGGTCCCTATCCGTCGCGGGCGCAGGAAATTTGAGAGGAGCTGTCCTTAGTACGAGAGGACCGGGATGGACACACCGCTGGTGTACCAGTTGTTCCGCCAGGAGCATCGCTGGGTAGCTATGTGTGGCAGGGATAAACGCTGAAAGCATCTAAGCGTGAAGCCCCCCTCAAGATGAGATTTCCCATTTCTTCGGAAAGTAAGATCCCTGAAAGATGATCAGGTAGATAGGTTTGGAGTGGAAGTGTAGCGATACATGGAGCGGACAAATACTAATCGATCGAGGACTTAACCAAAAAATGAAACGAAGTTACCTAACTGAAAACTTTCTTCTCTAGTTTTGAGAGAGCAATCTTTCAACAACTCAATATTGTCTGGTAGTTATGGCGAGAAGGTCACACCCGTTCCCATCCCGAACACGGTAGTTAAGCTTCTCTGCGCCAATGGTAGTTGGGGGCTTCCCCCTGCGAGAGTAGGTCGCTGCCGGGCAATTTATTATTCCACAGTAGCTCAGTTGGTAGAGCAATCGGCTGTTAACCGATCGGTCGCAGGTTCGAGTCCTGCCTGTGGAGCCATTTTTTTATTTGAAAGGCTTTGCTGCCGCTTTAGCTCAGTTGGTAGAGCACTTCCATGGTAAGGAAGGGGTCGTCGGTTCAAATCCGACAAGTGGCTTAAATAATATATGGATAATTTGTATGTTTCGCTAGTATGCGAGGCTTTTTTTATTGTTTAAAAGAATAATGATTTTTATTATGGATATCTTGAATAGGTAGTATAAATCGATTATACTATGGGTATAATAACAGAACGGGTGGGGTGTTTTTTTGAAGGAGAAGAAGCAGCGGATTATTAAGTCGGCTAAAGAGGTGTTTCAAAAACAAGGGTATTTGAAGACGTCTGTACAGGATATGGTTGATGCAGCTGGGATTTCTAAAGGGACTTTTTATAATTATTTTACTTCGAAAGAGGAACTGGCAATTGTGATTTTTAAGCAGGAGTATTCTGTATTGCATCAGCGTTTGGAGTATACGATGGGGCTAGATGGGACGAAGAAGGATAATTTTACGGAGTGCTTGAAAATTATTATTCATTTTTATACGGAAAATGGGGAGATCTTGAATATTACGTTTTCTCAGACGATGATTGATGATGATTTTAATGCGTTCTTGCAGAATGTACGACTTAAGAATATGGAATGGGTTAAAAATCAGTTGTTAGAGGTTTATGGGAAGGAAACGGAGCCTTATATAAATGATATTACGATGTTGCTTAGCGGGATGGCGGCAATGTATGTCTTTGCTAGTGGTAGCAAAAATGTTGACTCAGGATTGATTGAGCGGGCTATTCCTTATGTGGTGAGAAGGCTTGATGCACTTGTGAAGGATATTTTGGAGAGCGGAGAGATTGTGTTTACGGAAGCGGACACAGAAAATCTGGTGCCGGATCAAACTATGATTAGAAAGAAAAGACTAGCTAAACTGCGGGGCGCGCTGGAGGAGTTAAATGTCGGGATTGAAAATGCGGATATTGATGACTCGGATAAATGGCAGTATAAGGAATCCATGAACGCGCTTGTTGGGGAGATTAACAATAATGAGGCGCCTAGAGATTTCATGGTTCAAGGAACACTGTTGTATCTTAAACAACATGTACCAGCAAGTTTGACCAAAGAGGTAAATAAATTAGAAGCTTGTGTGAACGGGCTTTTATAATAATTGGACTGACCAGTCACTTTTTGTTGACTTGTTGGTCTTTTTTTATTATACTTCTATTATTCATCTGGAAATTTCCACATGGGAAGGGGTATTAATTTTGAATAGTACAGCAGTAGAACGGCCCGTTGATGTTAACGGGAAATCTTATAGTAGAAGTTTATTAGTAGTTACAATGATTATTGGGGCGTTTGTGGCGATCTTGAATCAGACGTTACTAGCGACGGCGTTACCGATGATTATGGATGATTTGCATATTACAGCAGCAACAGGGCAATGGTTGACGACGGCTTTCTTGCTAACAAATGGGATTATGATCCCGATTACGGCACTTTTAATTGAAAAAATTAGTTCGAAAACTTTATTTATTACAGCGATGACTGTATTTACAATTGGTACCATTATTGCGTCAGTGGCGGGTTCATTCCCGGTATTACTTACTGGGCGTATTGTTCAAGCAGCTGGTGCGGGGATTATGATGCCGTTGCTTCAAACAATCTTCTTGCTGATTTTCCCTCGTGAAAAACGTGGGGCAGCGATGGGGCTGATGGGACTTGTTATTGCGTTTGCTCCAGCAATTGGGCCAACTTTGTCTGGTTGGATTGTGGATTCGTATGATTGGCGCGTATTATTCCTTATTTTAATTCCAATTGCGGTTATTGATATAATTTTAGCGTTCTTTGGTATGAAAAAAGTAGTGAAGTTAACTGATACAAAAATCGATTTTCTTTCTATTGTAATGTCTTCGATTGGTTTTGGCTCGCTCCTTTACGGATTTAGTTCAGCAGGGAATGATGGTTGGGGAGATACAACGGTTATCACTATGTTGATTGTTGGGGTTGTAGTTATTGGACTATTTGTTTGGCGCCAATTAGTTATTGATAACCCAATGCTTGAACTGCATGTGTTTAAATATCCGGTATTCTCATTGTCTGTTATTCTTGGTTCGATTGTAACGATGGCGATGATTGGTGCGGAAATTGTATTGCCTTTATATATTCAAACAATTCGCGGGGAGTCGGCGCTTCAGTCAGGTCTGTTATTGCTTCCGGGTGCGATTATTATGGGGATAATGAGTCCAATTACGGGTATTATTTTCGATAAAATCGGGGCGAAATGGTTGACGATTACCGGGGTTACCATTTTGACTATCGGTACAATTCCATTTATGTTCTTAACGATGGATACGCCACTTTGGTATATTGTAGTATTTTATGCCGTGCGGTTCTTCGGTATTTCAATGGCGATGATGCCAGTTTCGACAGCGGGTATGAATGCACTTCCTAACCACTTGATTAACCACGGTTCGGCGGTAAATAATACGATTCGACAAATTGCTGGTTCGATTGGAACGGCGGTACTTATTACAGTACTAACGAATGTAACGAAAGATAATATGCCAGGAAAAGCGCTTATGGCGACGGATCCGGCTAGTTTTGCTCAAAAAGCGCAAGATGCTAGTTTGGACGGAATGCGTGCGGCGTTTATGGTTGCAGCCATTTTCGCGGCTATTGGAATGATTTTAAGTCTATTCCTTAAAAATAAAAAACAAGAGCCAATCGTTAAAGAATATACGAAATAAAAAAATAAAACAGGGTCAAAAATCCATTTTGGACATTTGACCCTGTTTTTTATACTTTTTTAAGGGTGACTTTCCAGCTGGTGCCGGTGCCTACCGAATAAGCATCTACGAAGGAGCCTTGATTGATACCGAGTCCTAGGTTGTCGAGTGAATTGACGTAAATGAGCGCTTCGCCAATCCGTAAGTCGGCAAATGAACGACTATAAGTAACGAAATTCTTATAAACTACGCGGTCGTGGTGTTTGATGAGAACTTCAATGGAATCGCCGTAGTTAGCACCTAGCTGCAAGAAATCAGTTCGGCGAATATTTGTCCAAAGATTACCGAATGGACGGTCAATAATATCAATAGTGCCAAAAGCTTGCTCGCCTTCTAAGTAGGAGTCACTTAGACTTAGAGAAACAATGGAGTCTGGGGTAGCTGCTGGGCCGATATCTTCAAAATTAATCACACCGGCTGCAAGTCTAGCCGCAGTATAGGCGAAAATATCTCGGCCGTGAAATGTATGGGATGCGCCTGATTTTGGCAGGCGATTTTTTTCCTCATCTATCAGTCGAACTTCTTTAATCGTTCCGTAATGCGCGATATGGGTTAAGGTTCCGTTGTCTGGTGTAATAATATAATGACCATCTTCTGTTAAAACGGCGACACTTCGACGCTTCGAACCAACTCCAGGATCGACAATCGAGACAAAAATGGTGTCTTTTGGCCAGTAGGTTACGGTTTGTAATAAACGATACGATGCTTCCCAAATATTAAATTGAGGAATTTGATGCGTTAAATCGTATATTTGTAAATCTTTGCTAACACTATTGATCACGCCGTACATGGCACTAACTGCCCCATCACTAATACCAAAATCAGATTGTAAAACAAGTAGTTGTTTTGTCATTTTGAAATCCTCCATTTCGAGCAATTTAGGGTAAAATAAAACTCGCCCTTTTCCAAAAAAATATCTTGGAATAAGGGCGAGAAAATTTCACGCGGTACCACCTTAATTTATTTCCAGCTTGCACTGAAAACCTCAAATAAGCATTTACATAAAATACTTAGGGTGCTTGATAACGGACACCAAACCCGTTGTTGCTTACTTATTTTCAGCGACAAAACTCAGAGGCCATTTTCGGACGTTGTTTTTTGTTCCTTTTCAGCAGTGGGAACTCTCTTTTGGAAAAAACGGGCGTCGTACTTTTCTCATCGTAGCTTTGTAATAAAGAATACAGAAAAGTTGGATAAGTGTCAATAAATTCGTTAGCCTTGTGAGAGAAATCGCATAGTAGCAGTGTTTGAGAACGATTATCAATTGCCGTATTACTGTGATTTTTAAGTAAGAACTGTTATAATATAAGCGGAAATTGTAAACGCTTTCTCTATATAGGAGGTAATGTGATGGGCGCGAAAGTATCGGTGCAAATTAATGGCGTGGCGCGGGATGTGGTGGAAGGAACGCGAATATTGGACTATTTAAATGCAGAAGGAATACAGCATCCGCATATTTGCTATAGTGAGCAAATTGGACCAATTCAATCTTGTGATACATGTATGTGCGAGGTTGATGGGGAACTTGTGCGGGCGTGCAGCACGAATCTGACAGACGGGATGGAAATTAAAACAAATTCTGAATTAGCGAAAGACGCTCAATTAGAAGCAATGGACCGGATTTTGGAAAATCATTTACTGTATTGTACGGTTTGTGATAATAATAATGGCAATTGCAAAGTACATAATACAACAGAACTGCTTGGCGTGGAAAAACAAGACCGCCCATATCGGGAAAAGGGCTATTTAAATGATTTTTCACATCCATTTTATCGCTATGATCCGGATCAATGTATTCTTTGCGGGCGCTGCGTGGAGGCGTGTCAACAAGTGCAAGTGAATGAGACACTTTCGATTGATTGGGAGAGAAGTCAGCCGCGGGTTATTTGGGATGATGATCGTCCGGCGAATTTATCGTCATGTGTTTCTTGTGGGCTGTGTGCGACGGTGTGTCCTTGTAACGCATTGATGGAAAAATCGATGCTTGGCCAAGCTGGCTTTATGACTGGCTTAGACGAAGATATGCTAGAACCGATGATTGATATGGTGAAAAAAGTGGAGCCGAATTATCAAACCGTTTTTGCTGTGTCGGAAATGGAAGCAGCGATGCGGGAAACGCGGACGAAGAAAACGAAGACAGTTTGTACTTTCTGCGGGGTTGGTTGTACGTTTGAGGTGTGGACGAAGGATCGTAAAATTTTGAAAGTCGAGCCAACTGGAGAAGGTCCTGTGAACAAATTTGCTACGTGTGTGAAAGGGAAGTTTGGTTGGGATTTTGTCAATAGTGAGAAACGGATTACGACACCGCTCATTCGCGAGGGTAATGAATTTGTGCCGGCGAGCTGGGAAGATGCGATTCATCTAGTTGCGACCAAACTGCGAGAAATTCAGGCTAAATATGGAAATGATTCTATTGGATTTATTAGTTCTTCTAAAACAACCAATGAAGAGAACTATTTGATGCAAAAATTGGCGCGGCAGGTTTTTGAAACGAATAATATTGATAATTGTTCACGTTATTGTCAGGCGCCTGCTTCGGATGGGCTGACTCGGACGGTTGGGATTGGCGCGGATTCGGGGACAGTGGAAGATATTGAAACGGCCGGACTTGTCATTATTGTTGGTGCATCACCAGCCGATGGGCATCCAGTCCTTGCTAGCAGAATCAAGCGAGCTCAGAAGACACGCGGTCAAAAACTAATTGTTTCTGATTTACGAAAACACGAAATGGCAGAGCGTTCTGATTTATTCATACATCCAAAACAAGGAACAGACTTTGTTTGGTTAACAGCGGTTGCGAAATATATGATTGATCAAGGATGGCACGATGAAGTCTTTATGGAAAATCGTATTAGCAATGTGGCAGATTATCTAGCATTTTTAGAACCATTTACATTGGAATATGCGGAAAAAGAAACAGGGCTATCAGTAGAAACGTTGAAAAAAGTGGCGCAGATGGTTCATGAAGCAGACGGGACAGCGGTTTGTTGGGGAATGGGCGTTACGCAAAATATTGCGGGATCGCACACATCTTCGGCTATTGCCAATTTACTTCTTGTCACTGGGAACTTTGGCAGACACGGGGCAGGTGCATATCCGCTTAGAGGGCATAATAATGTACAAGGCGCTTGCGATATGGGCTCACTACCAAATGTTCTACCAGGAATTCAGCCACTTGGAAATGATGAAGTTCGCGCTCGTTTTGAAGAAGCTTATGGCGTGTCGATTTCACCAGAACCAGGGCTGAAAAACAATGAAATGCTTGATGCTATTGAGGCAGGAACGCTCCATTCTATGTATGTGATTGGTGAGGAAATGGCTTGGGTGGATTCTAACTCGAACCATGTGCAAGAAATCCTCGCTAGCCTTGATTTCTTTGTGGTTCAAGATGTATTTTTATCAAAAACGGCGCAGTTTGCTGATGTTGTTTTCCCGGCAGCGCCTTCTCTTGAAAAAGAAGGGACATTTACCAATACAGAACGTCGCGTGCAAAGACTTTATGAAGTGCTAGAGCCGCTTGGGGACTCGAAGCCGGACTGGTGGATTATTCAAGAAGTAGCAAGAGCATGCGGAAGAACAGATTGGAATTACGATCATCCGAGCGAAATTATGGACGAAATTGCTAGTTTGGCGCCATTTTTTGCAGGGGTTCGTTATGACCGGATGCAAGGATTTAATAGCCTGGTGTGGCCAGTGAGCGCGGATGGGAAGGATATGCCGTTACTTTACGAAGAAAGATTTAATTTCCCGGATGGCAAAGCGCAATTTTCGACGTTACCGTATATTGCCCCGATTACTTTCCCGGAAGAATATAATTTAACGTTGAATAATGGGCGTTTATTGGAGCAATTCCACGAGGGAAATTTGACTGATAAATCGAAAGGGCTGGATTATAAATTACCTGAAGTGTTTGTGGAAGTGTCACATGAATTAGCGAAGGAACGCGATTTGGAAAGTGGTTCGCTCGTTCGTCTAAGTTCGCCATATGGCCGCATCAAGCTTCGTGCCGTTGTGACTGAGCGGATGAAAGGGAATGAGGTCTATGTGCCAATGCATTCTGTGAGTAGCGAAACCGCGGTCAACTTACTGACTTCAAGCGCGGGAGATGTTCGGACGAAAACACCGGCATATAAACAAACAAAAGTGAACCTCACTGTACTTGAAAAAACAGGGAAAAACCCACTTCCAGACCATAATCCGCGTAATCGTAAAAGGTTCCCGCAAAACGGGGCTGAGGTAGAGCGCAAATGGTCAAGAGAAGATTATCAACCGATTTCTAAAGTGAACTGCGCCTGTGGTGGTAATTGCGGGTGTGGTGGGAAAGGGAGGAATCACTGATGGCAGAACCAATTTCAACGATTCGTGATACAAAAAAGACCCCGGAAGAATTGGAACAAGAACGTTTAGAACAAATGAAAGCGGATATTGCTGAACAAGATTCTGGTTTTGTAGAGATAGTAGAAACGGTAAAGTTACTGCAGGAATCGGGGGCACTTGAGGCGTTGAATAGCGCTATAAAGGCACGCGGAGACATTACAAAGACATTTTTGAATGAGTGGCGTAAGGAGCCGATGACGAATGCGATTAATAACATAATGATTTCAAGTAAGCTATTGACCGATACCAAACCAGAGCAAACCGAGGAAATGATAGCTAATTTAAAAAATGCTGCGAAAAAAGCAGAGGAAAGCGCGAAAAAAGAGGAAATCATGGGCATGTTAGCGATGATGAAGGCATTAAAAGACCCCGATATCAATCGCGCTCTCCGGTACGGCATAACCTTTTTAAAAGAAGTTGGGCAAACATTAAAATAAGTAGCCGAAACAGCGAGACTAAGATGTGTCGCTGTTTCAGTTTAGAGAGGAGTGGTTTTTGATGGATATCGTTTCGCACCAAAAAATCCGTCGTTTTGAAGCGGGCACTTTTCAAGAAATCGAATCAAGTGTTGCGACCGAGTATCCGCTAACTATCTACGTCAACGACCAAGAACTCGTGACCATCGTCTGCACGCCAGAATATCTGGAAGATTTAGTTGTAGGCTTTCTGACCTCGGAAGGCATCATTCGCGGACCAGGTGACATCGATTCCGTGGATATCATCGAAGCGACTGGACACGCCAAGGTTAGCGCTAATTTTGTGAATAAATTCAATGCCAAGTATCGCGGCAAGCGTTACATCACCTCGTGTTGCGGCAAGTCGCGGGAAAATTTCTACTTCCAATCAGACGCATCACTCGTCAACGTGAAGCAAAACGGAAGCTTGCAACTAACAACTAACACGATTTTCCGCTTAATGGAAAAATTCGAACAAAATTCCGCAACCTTTCATCAAACAGGTGGCGTGCACAATGCAGCCCTATGTAGTTCAGCAGAAATTATCTACAGCAGAATGGACATCGGACGTCATAATGCACTAGATAAAATATACGGCCGGGCCTTGCAAGACGGGACAGCGACCGAAAATAAAGCGATTATTTTTAGTGGGCGCATCTCTTCGGAAATTCTCGTTAAAACAGCAAAACTAGGTTGCGGAATTATTTTATCTCGTTCTGCCCCAACCGAACTGGCGATTAACATGGCCGAAGAACTTAATATTACAACTGTTGGTTTTATTCGTGGTGATAGGTTAAATGTCTATTCTGGATTTGAACGAATCACGTAAGTTTGATATGATGCAGTAAAATAGGACAGTAAGGTGAGCGGTGAAAATGAAACAAATATTAGTAGTAGATGATGATCGACACATACTTAAACTCGTAGGGCACTATCTCCGCGCAGAAGGTTTCCGTGTTCTTGAGGCGATTGACGGGATAGAAGCAGAAAAAATAGTTGAAACCGAGCAAGTTCATTTGGCGGTAATCGATGTGATGATGCCTAATATGGACGGTTTTGAACTTTGCCAAAAAATGCGCGCAAGTTTTCCAGATATTCCGGTTATTATGCTGACGGCCAAAGATGCGCTGGCGGATAAATCACGCGGTTTTGAAGTAGGAACAGATGATTATGTCACAAAACCATTTGAACCAGAAGAGCTGGTCTTTCGAATTCGCGCATTGCTACGGCGCTCCAATCAGGCGAGCGAAGTGAAAATCAACATCGGAAATATCACCATCGATCAAAAAAGTTACGGCATAAAAATTGGCAACCAAGAACGAATGATTCCCGTAAAAGAATTTGAACTCTTATATCAACTAGCGAGCTATCCCGGACGGATTTTTACCCGTGAGGAATTAATTGAGCGGATTTGGCAACGTGATTATGATGGCAGCGACCGGACAGTGGATGTACATATTAAACGTTTGCGGGACCATTTTGATGAAGAAAAGGATGGTATTCGAATTGTCACGGTACGCGGCGTTGGTTATAAATTGGAGGAGGCAACATGAAATCGTTATATAGCCGAATAGTTGTTACAATGCTTGTCGTCATCCTTTCCAGTAGTTTGCTCGGCTTTTTCTTTGCAAACATTTATTACCAAATAAAATTAAAACCTTTTAACGACGAAAAAACAGCCAAAATAGCGAAGGAAGTCCAACAATTTTACGAGTCAAATGCTACGATTTCTTTAAATGAGTACTTGGAAAATGTGGGCGAACTGGGATACGAATTATATTTGACAGATGGCGCGGAAAAATCCACTTATTTTGGTGGTGCTTTTCGGAAAAAAGATTTACCAGATAAGACAATTAAACAAGTACTAGACGGAGAGACATATCATGGAATTGACTCGTTCGATACAGGTATTTTCATCACAGGCTTTTTTGATAATGATGTGCGAAATACCATTGGTGTCCCGGTGCAAGCTGATGGTAAACAACTAGCGCTATTCATACGTCAAGACCCGGAACAACAATTTGGGGAACTTCGAATATTTTTCGCGATGATACTTATTTTCACATCCATCATTAGTATCCTATTTGTCCTGATTAGTGGCAGATATATTGTTAATCCGGTCGTGAAGCTGACGAATGCAACGAAAAAAATCCGTAAAGGTAATTACGATGTGGCACTCGAAGTCCGGCGTAAAGATGAGATTGGTCAGCTAGCAGACTCGTTTGCTAAAATGGCCAGTGAACTCGAAAAATCTGAAGCTGCACGCCAAGAATTTGTCGCCAATGTTTCTCATGAACTACAGTCTCCGCTCACATCCATGCAAGGCTTTGCGAGACTTTTAGGTTCTGGAACACTAACCGAAAAAGAACAAGCCGAATATTTAACCGTGTTATCAGAGGAGACAACACGTCTATCTTCCTTAACCAAACAACTACTCACACTCGCTTCACTTGATCAAGAATCAGAGCTACGGAAAAAAGAACCAGTTCACTTAGCCAAGCAGTGGCGCCAATTGATCCAAATGACCGAGTGGAGCTGGCGCGAGAAAGAACTAACGATAAACTTAGATTTAGCAGATGTAAACTATACTGGCGATGCCGAATTGCTTTACCAAGTATGGTCCAATTTGTTAACTAATGCGATTAAATTCACACCACAGGGCGGGAATATTCAAATTCACCTATACGAAGAAGGGACAAATGTTTTTGTTGAAGTCCAAGATAGCGGAGTCGGCATAAGTAAGTCGGATATGGCCAAGATTTTTGAACGGTTTTATAAAGCCAACCAGAGCCGCACCCGGGAAGAAGGCTCGAGTGGCCTAGGATTATCCATTTGCCAGAAAATCATTACACTCCATCACGGCGAAATAACCGTGCAAAGTAGCCCCGAAAAAGGCACGACATTCACAGTTAAACTACCAAAAAACTAAATTTGTAAAATCCGATTCACATTCCGTTTACAAAACTTCTTTAAACTAAGGGTAAGATCTTAGAAGGAGTTGAACGGAATGTTTTTGGCATTAAGAGAATTAAAACACTCAAAATTACGCTATATTTTAATCGGATTAATCATGGTATTAATTGCATGGCTCGTTTTGTTTGTAACGGGACTTGCGAATGGACTTGCAAATGATAATGGGGCAGCCATTTCATCCAATAAAGCGACTTATTATGTATTACAAAAAGACTCAGATAATCGCTTAACGAGGTCCAATTTAACTGCATCCGAAACAGAAAGCGTAGCGAAGCAAGTGAAAAAATCAGAAAGCACCAACCTGGGCGTGCAAATGGGCACGATCACACCACCCGACAAAGATAAAAAAACGGACATTACTTATTTCGGTATAGATAAAACAGGATTTATGAAACCGGCCATCTCAGAAGGAACAGAGCCACAGAAAACAACAGAAGTAGTAGCCGATATTTCTTTAAAAGAGTCTGGTTATAAATTAGGAAGCAAACTCAAAGATAGCGCAACAGGAGAAGAGTTCACGATTACCGCCTTCACCAAAAATAACACATTTAGCCATTCACCGGTTATATTCGTCGGCTGGGATGCTTGGAAGTTAGTGCATCAAACGAACCAAGCAGCAGAAGGAGAATATAACGCCGTAGCGCTAGATGTTTCTGAAAGCACAGCTAAAAACCTATCACTCGGTTCTATGAAACTTTCATCTAGTAAAGAAGTGCTTCAAGGTATCCCTGGCTACTCAGAAGAACAAGGATCACTACTGATGATGATTGCCTTTTTATTCGTCATCGCCGCATTTGTTCTAGCTGCTTTCTTTTACGTCATTACGATTCAAAAAATCAATCAATTTGGGATTTTAAAAGCAGTTGGTGCACGAACAGCCTATTTAGGTCGGAGTATCGTTACCCAAGTTGTTTTCCTATCAGTTGTCAGTTTGTTAATTGGTAATGGTTTAACATTTGGTCTCGCAGCAATTTTACCAGCGAGTATGCCATTTACACTCAGCCCGGTACTTGCAATCGGCTGTTCTGCTTTATTCCTTGTTGTCGCAGTCATCGGATCGATGTTATCACTCTATCGTGTAGCAAAAGTAGACGCGTTAGAAGCAATTGGGAGGGCAAACTAATGACTTTAATAATGAAAAATATTTCTAAAAATTATCAAGATGGCGAGCAAGTCATCGAAGTATTGAAAAATGTTTCTTTAGAAGTAGCACAAGGAGAATTCGTTGCAATCGTCGGACCTTCTGGCGCTGGGAAAAGTACATTTTTATCAATCGCAGGCGCTTTATTATCTCCAACAGAAGGCGAAATTGCCATTGGTGGAACGACATTAAATAACATGTCTGAAAAAGCATTAACGAAGGTGCGACTCGACAAAGTTGGCTTTATTTTCCAAGGTGCCAACTTAATTCCTTACCTAAGTGTTCGTGACCAACTACTCGTCATTGCGGAATTATCCGGTGAAAAAGGTAGCGCTGCGAAAGAAAGAGCAGATAAATTGCTTCAAGAATTAGGCTTAACCGCGCGCCAAAACAATTATCCGGAGAGTTTGTCAGGTGGCGAAAAACAACGCGTTGCCATTGCTAGAGCACTCATGAATGATCCAGATATTATTCTAGCCGATGAACCCACAGCTAGTTTAGATGCCAACCGCGGACATAAAGTAGTTCAAATGATTGCAGATGAAGTAAAACGGAAAAATAAAGCTGCCATCATGGTTACACATGACGAACGAGTGTTAGATTTAGTCGACCGTGTGATTCGAATTGAAGATGGCTATTTAAAAGCAGAATAAAAATTTGGTCCTCTTTGCGGGGGGCCAAATTTTTTTAGTTATTTATTGAAATACTAGCATAGAAACAGGCCGTGAAATGTACGAGTGATAGAAAAAGTCTTGAAATAGTACACAAAAACAACGGGTTTTGCACTATTTGCTTAAAAATGGCTCATTTCGTCACTGAACTGTCACAAAAAACATGCGCAGAAGTCTGTTTTTAGTATTCTTTAGTAGTGTCCCTCAAGATATAATCTTAAAGTGAATAAATAATTGGACGCCTTTAACGAAAATACAGGTGCTTTTTTATTATGAACAATGAAATAAAATTAATTATATATCTAATTTTGCAACCTAGATGAGGAGGACAATATGAAAAGAAAAATTAGTTTACTAATTGCAGTAGGAATAATCCTTTTACAATTAAGCGCAGACCCATTTGCTATATGGGCTTCAGAAAATAATGGAAACAATGCAAATGCAGCAGAGACGGCGACGAAATACAAAGTCATTTTAGATGTTCAGGGGAATTTGACTATTACAGAAGAGCTTGAAGCAGGTGAGCTGATCAAAACAAATCCGGCGATACCAGTTGTAGAAGGTTATGCCTTTTGGGGGTGGTATGATCAACCGAATGGGCAAGGAGTTCGCTGGACCCCAACTGGGTTACCAATGCCAGGACACGATTTGCATCTATACGGATATTTCACAATTAAAACCTACACAGCTACATTAATCTCAGAAGAACGAACAGCTACACAACCAGTTGTTTATCAAAATAAAATTAATGAACCTACAAAACCAGTAAAAGATGGTTATACATTTATTGGTTGGTATGATGCCGAAACAGGCGGCAAAAAATGGGATTTTGCTAACGATTTAATGCCGGGGAAAAACATCACACTATATGCTCGATTTGCATCTAAAACATATCCTATGACCTTTGATAATGGCGGAGTAACAACGACAGAAACAGTGGACTATGATGGTCTTGCAGAAGAACCAACAACACCAACGAAAGCTGGTTATACATTTGATGGTTGGTATGACGCAGAAACAGGCGGTAAAAAGTGGGATTTTGCTCAAGATAAGATGCCTGCAAATCCAGTAACTTTATATGCCCGTTTTACGATGAATAATTACACTGCGACTTTTAATAACGATGGAACAACGACAACGCAAACGGTCGATTATCAAGAAGCACTGACAGAACCAACCGAACCAACAAAAGATGGTTACACGTTTGACGGTTGGTACGACGCACAAACTGGCGGAACCAAATGGAATTTCGCGACGAACAAAATGCCAGCGAACAACATCACATTATATGCTCGTTATAGCGTTAAATCGTATACAGCAACATTTGACAAAGAAGGAACAACAACGACACAAACAGCTAATTATGATAGTCTTCTGACAGAACCGGCAGCACCGACAAAAGACGGTTACACATTTGATGGTTGGTACGATGCGGAGACAGGTGGAACCAAATGGAATTTTGCAACGAACAAAATGCCTGCCAAGAACGTCACATTGTACGCTCGTTTCACAGTCAAATCATATACAGCAACATTTGACAAAGACGGAACGACAACGACACAAACAGTCAATTACGATAGCCTTATCCAAGAACCGACAGCACCGACAAAAGACGGTTATACATTTACTGGTTGGTATGATGCCGAAACAGGTGGAAACAAATGGGATTTCGCAGCGAATAAAATGCCAGCGAAAAACGTCACATTATATGCCCGTTTTAGTACAAATGCTTATACAGCAACATTTGATAAAGAAGGAACAACAACGACACAAGCCGTTGATTACGACAGTCTTCTGACAGAACCAACAGCACCAACAAAAGATGGCTACACATTTGATGGCTGGTATGATGCCGAAACAGGCGGAACCAAATGGAATTTTGCGACCAATAAAATGCCAGCGAAAAACATGACATTATATGCTCGCTTCAGTTTAAAAGCCTATACAGCAACGTTTAATGTGGAAGATACCACAACGACACAAGCGGTTGACTACGATGCCCTAATCGAGGAGCCAACAGCACCAACAAAAGAAGGCCATACATTTGATGGCTGGTATGATGCGGAAACAGGTGGTAGTAAATGGGATTTTGCAGCAAATAAAATGCCAGCAAAAGACGTTACGCTATATGCCCGCTTTACCGTTAAATCATATACTGTCACACTTAATGGTGAAGCAGTAACAACACAAACAGTTGATTACCTAGGATTACTACAAGAACCGACAGCACCGATAAAAGCTGGTTATACATTTGATGGTTGGTATGATGCCGAAACAGGCGGGAATAAATGGGATTTTGCTACAAACAAAATGCCAGCAAATGATTTAGCTTTATATGCGCGCTTTACCAAAAACCCAGTAGCTCCGGTAGATCCAGTAGACCCGGTAAATCCGATTCAACCATCAGATCCATCAGATCCATCAGATCCATCAGATCCATCAGATCCAGCACATCAAGACGATCCAATCGATAATATCTTACCGGCAACAGAAAAAACAAACATTACTGCTGCGGTAAAACCAGCTAATGACCCTGTTAAGATAACAAAACAAAGTAAAAAATTACCAAAAACAGGCGACCAAGAAAATATCCTTTATCTATTAATAGGATTATTACTAATCGCTGGAACGTTTGGCTATATCAAAAAAATGTCTCATAAATAAAAATTGGAAGCCGCGTATGAAGCACGATGTTCATATGCGGCTTTTTTTCCTCTTTTACTAGTTAAATTAGTATCTATTGGGAATTGCTGAAAAAAGTAACGAAAATCAGCTCGGTTTAACAAAAACCTTGTAGCCCAACTGTTTTCGTGCGCTTGGGACGATTGTAATTCTTGTTAAAAAAGAATGATTATTAGAAAAGTAAAAATATTTCGTTCACAAAAAAGACGCACTTAGTAGAAAAGAACTGTTTTTAAGTCTGTTTTTAGTAAAAATCGAAAAGTTTTTACATATATAATACTATAGGGAGTTCGTGAGATATGCCTTTAAATGAATTAAATAGGCATGTTTTTTTATTTTAACTTTCACTTATTACTTAGTTTAACAACATGAATAGAGGGAGGAAAATCGTGAAAAGAAAATTAAGTTTAATTATTGTAGCAGGAATGATTCTTTTCCAATCATTTAGTGCATATCCATTAGCAACTTTTGCTGCAGATACTAAGCCACTTAAAGCAACTCTTCAAGCAGGTAGTACTTATGCAAGTGCATTTCCTGATGCTAATTTAGCGAAAGTTGTCGCACAAGCAGCGACTGGCTCGGATGATATTACACAAGTAGCGACACAAGATGATTTGGATAAAGTTGTGACACTAACAGCTAATTCAAAAGAAATCGCTAACTTAGCAGGGATTGATTTGTTACGTAATGTAACTAGCATCAATTTAAGCGACAACAAAATTACTACGGTTAGTTTGAAAGGTGATATCACTTTACCAAACGTAACTAGTATCAATTTAAGAGGTAACGATTTAACTACAATCGATATTCAAGATCAACCTAAATTAGTTAAAGTCTTTTGCGACACGCAAGATAGCGCAGAATTAACTGAAGTTGTTTTAAAGAATCTTCCAGACTTAAAAGTTGCTGGCGGTGTAAGTGATGCCTCTGGAGATACAATTGATTTCTCAAAAACACGCACATTAACGAAAATGACTTTAGAAAATTTACCAGCAATGGCAGGGGCTCTCGCTTTAAGTGAATGTTCTATGACAGAAGTAACAGTAAAAAATCTTCCGCTAGCAATCAACATAACTATCTATGATAATAAAGTAAAAACTTTAGCAGGATTAGAAGATTTACCACTTATTACAAGAATCTATGCAAGTAAAAATGAAATAACTGAATTAGATAGTTTAAAATCATTTCCAGAAGTAGCAAATATTGCAATAACTAATAACCATGTTAGTGTATTGCCGGAAGAGTTGAAAACAAAACTTCCAAAATTGACCTATATCAATGCATCAGATCAAACAATTACACTTCCTGAACAAACTGTTGCGTCAAATTTAGTTCTTGATAATAGTATCAAAAACTTTGGACAAGTAGCGACAGCGAACTCTATTTCAGATAAGGGTACTTATAAAGACAATCAAATTACGTGGACTGCTGCAAATTTAAAAGACGTAAATACAGTAGATTACGGATTTAGTGAGTCTGTGAGTCAATCTCCTATTGATGGAACTTTCTCTGGTAAAGTAACTGTTCCTTTGAAAAAAGTTGATTTACCAGTGATAACAGCAAGAGATGAAATCTATTATGATAAAAATGCAAACATATCTGAACAGGTATTTTTGTCAAATGTTGCAGCAAGTGTAACAGAAGGAGCCACTATAACATCTGATTACGATACAGTTGTTGATTTTACCAAAGGTGGAACTTATGAAGTAACATTAAATGCGAAAAACAGTGCAGGCTTTGAAGCGGAACCAGTGAAAGTAAAAGTTCACATTAATAAGGCGCTTGCCCCAGTTATTACAGCTAATCCGGAAATAAGCTATATGGTATTTGCTGAAGTGACAGAAGCTGATTTTCTGAAAAATATTCAAGCTTCAACGAATGATGGTTCTGTTATTACAAGTGATTTCGGAACAGTTGTAAAATTGAATGAAGCTGGTGATTATACAGTAACACTGAAATCTGTTAATTCAGATGACGTAGATGCAAAACCAGTTCAAGTAACGGTTCGTATTACTCCAAAACCTACGCCTATTTTAGCTAATGTTGTTTTTGATATAGACGATGTTCAAACAACAGAAGCTATTGTGGTGGAAGGTTTCATCACTGAACCAGCAGCACCAACAAAAGATGGTTATACTTTCGACGGTTGGTATGATGCGAAAACAGGCGGAAACAAATGGAACTTCGCAACAAACAAAATGCCGGCAGCAGGGATCACTTTATATGCGCAATTTAGCAAGATTGTAAATAATGACCCGCAAACAGGTGGCGGTACTACTGTAACCGAAAATAATAATGGCGGTTTATCGGATCCACCAGCAAATACAAATAATAAAGCTAAAGATCAAAACAAGAAGAGCCAAACAGGCAAACACCCGGCAACAGGTGACAGCCAAAATATGCTTTACTTGTTAGCAGGGCTATTACTTGTAGGTGTATCCTTACGTATTTTCAAAAAATCGTATAGCAAATAAAAAAAGATGGCCTCTATGAAAATAGAGAGCCATCTTTTTTTGTAAAATCATTTTTTGTTTTTAGTGAGCACATCCACTTCGGTCGGGCTTGCTAAAAATGCAGGAATTTCCCGTTTAAAACGTTTATAATGCTCTGTTGAATTATGGAATTGAATAGCAGCTTCATCTGCCCATTTTTCTAAGAGATAGAAGGTAGATGGGGTTTTCACAGAACGAACTAATTCATAGCCATGGTTTCCGGCTTCTGAAAGCGAACCTTGGATGACTAGCTCCACTTCTTTTAAAAATGATTCTATAAAATCTGGTTTCACTTGGATTTTCGCCTCTATGTGTATCAACTGCTATTCCTCCTATTTGTAATCTAACTGGATAACTGTTTCATCCGTTTTGAATTCTTCTAAAAACCAATGCGTTTTTTCAATGCTTTTAGGTGTTTCGTGTAATGTTTGATGGACAGCGCTCTCGCCAACCTGAACATCTTCTATATAGGCTTTTGCGTTCCCTGCGACAAAAAGTCTCGTTGCTAGAGAACTGTTTGTTGGTACGATTCCGTCGGTTGGATTATCTTCACTTAATTCACCTGCGATAGCGAGTACTTCTAAATTAGGGTTTATATCCGTTTGTTTTTCCATGAAATAATCTAATTGTGGTGTACTATTTGGTAATGTTTTGAAAGCGAGGTCTTTTCCGTTATCGTTTGGATCTAAATCATTAAAAGGTGAGCCGATTGCTACTAATTTACGCAATGTTGGCACCTCTTTGTCAGAAGGGTAATCTTCAGCAAAATAAGTCAAAGCCAATCCGCCGTTGGAATGACCGACACCATCCATTTGTGTGAAACCATAGCGGGATTTCAAGTCAGTCATAGCAATTTTCAACCATTTAGACCAATCATCTGGAGTTGCTTGGTTTTGGTCGAACGCAAATTTTATAATGGGACGTTTGGCATCTTTGGTTAATTCTCCTTGGAAAGTAATGTCGCCGTCTGAGTTAATAGACATCGCCATCGCTTCGTTAGAGGTTTTATATTCATTCATCAGCTGATCAGCCATTTCATCAAGAGAATGCGTATCGCCGCCGCTGCCATGAATTAGAATAATTGGTATTTGGTCTTTTAAATCTACTTTAGGAGGCTCGCTGCTCTCGGCCTCATCATTTTGGCATGCAGAAAGAATAAGCGCGCCAAAAAGTAAAATCATGATAGTAATAAAATATTTCTTCACTAAGTATCTTCCTCCATTCCAACTTATTATACCAAAAATCGACGTGACAATCATGTAAAACTCGTCTATAATCGAGGTACATAATGACGGAATTTTAGAAAGGTGCGAAAACTATTGGCAAATCTAGCAATTGACACAGTTATTACAGATATGGACGGTACATTACTTGTAAAAAAAGGAGATCAAATTCATCCTTTAAACAAAGAAGTATTAATGGATTGGCAAGCTGGCGGTAAAAAATTATTCCTAGCGACAGGTCGTTTGGATTTAGCAATTTTACCATTTATTCACGAACTGAAAATTAAAACACCAGTCATTTCCTGTAATGGCGGATTGGTACGCGATTTTACGACAGGAGAAATTTTATATAAAAGTAATATCGAGCTGGATCTAGTACATACTATCTTAGAGACGCTTGAGCCACTTGGGGTGAATTATCATATTTATACAACGGAACGAATTCTTGGACCAACCAATACTGGTAAAATCGCCTTTTTTAATGAATTGAATAAAACTTTACCAGAAAACGAACAGGTGCCAATTACGTTAACAACAGATCCTTTTAGTGTGCTTCGCGAAGGTGAATTTCCGCTAAAAGTACTTGTCATTGAATCGGACTTAGAAAAACGAGCAGAAATCAAAGCGGCTCTTGAAGGGTTGCCACTTTCTGTACTTGCATCGGCTTCGAATTTAATTGATATTATGAATGAGGGTATTGATAAAGCGAAAGGCCTAACTTATTTGGCGGATAACGGCTATATTGACCTGGATTCAACAATTGCTTTTGGTGATAATGAAAATGATGTCGGTATGATTGAATTAGCCGAAATTGGCGTAGCGATGGAAAATGGCATTCCGCTAGCTTTAGAAAAAGCGGATAAAATCGCAAAGCA
The DNA here is from genome assembly GCF_041765605.1 of Listeria monocytogenes. Taxonomy (GTDB): domain Bacteria; phylum Bacillota; class Bacilli; order Lactobacillales; family Listeriaceae; genus Listeria; species Listeria monocytogenes_D. The sequence continues at coordinate 2,637,581 of NZ_CP168900.1, read as the reverse complement.
TCATGATATTGGTGGACTAGGATTGTTTATGCAAGAAGAAATTTTATAAGAAAAAGAATGGGTAGATAATAGGAAGCTGATCCTCAAAAGTGAGATTTTTAGATCTGGTTTTTGAGGATCAGCTTCTTTTTTTATAAGAATGGTTGCACTTAAAATGTATATATGCTAACATATGCATATAAAGAAATTAGCTACTTACAGAGGGGAAGTAATCACATGGCACATAACCACGATCATGCTCATGGACACAATCATAACCATGCGCATAATGCCAACAAAAAATCATTATTTATCAGTTTTATCTTAATCGCTACATTTATGATAGTGGAAGTTATTGGTGGAATTATGACCAATAGTTTGGCGCTGCTTTCTGATGCGGGGCATATGCTATCTGACGCAGTGGCGCTTGGTTTGAGTTTAGCGGCGTTCAAATTTGGCGAAAAAGCAGCCAGTTCGGATAAAACATATGGCTATAAACGATTTGAAATTTTAGCAGCATTTTTAAATGGGTTAACGCTCGTTGGGATTTCTGTTTTCATATTTTATGAAGCAATTGGTCGCTTCTTTGATCCGCCACAAGTAATTGGCGCAGGGATGATGACCATTTCTGTTATTGGGTTACTGGTCAACATTTTAGTCGCTTGGATTTTAATGAAAGGTGATACTAGCGAGAATTTGAATATGCGTAGTGCCTTCTTGCATGTACTTGGAGATTTGCTTGGTTCTGTAGGCGCGATTATTGCTGCATTACTAATTATTTTCCTAGGCTGGAATATCGCCGATCCAATCGCCAGTGTTATCGTTGCGGCGCTTATCTTAGTTAGTGGTTGGCGTGTGCTGAAAGATGCGATTCATATTTTGATGGAAGGAAAACCGGCGAATGTGGATACAGAAGAAATCAAGACATTCTTCCAACAACAAGATGGTGTGAAGGAAGTGCATGATTTACATGTGTGGGCGATTACTTCGGATTTCAATGCTCTTACAGCTCATTTGACCGTATGTGAAGATGCTGACCGAGATAAAATTTTGGCAGATATCGAGCATTATTTGCAAGAGAATTTCTCATTGGAACACAGTACGATTCAACTTGAAGGAAATCATGCTCACCATCATCACTGCAATTAATGCCACTTCATGATATGATGAACGTATCAATTAGAGGAGTTGGTTTAGATGGAAGAACAAGTTGATTTAGGTCATTTTTTGAAAAAAACTTTTATCGCTGTAGTTGCCGTAACCTTAGTATTTATCGGGGTTCTAGCAATGTTCACAATCATCGGTGTTATTATCGCTATCCCACTACTAAAAAAAGCTAGCAAAATGCTTCTTTCCACAAAAGAAGATAGCGACCATACTCATTCACACGGCGGCAAGTTGAAAATCAAATGCCCGGCCTGTCATGCGAAAATGAAATTCAAAGATAGTGAACTGCTTGACGAAAAATAAGTTTTAAAGCCTTCTCAGTGAATTTGAGAAGGCTTTTTTATCTAAATGTGCATTATTTTAAGAAATTCGGGAAAAGGAAACGAGAGGTGTTGTCAAATGAAAGCTGTAGGATTAACAAAAGCGTCAACGGGTTTCGTGGATATAGAAATTGACCAACCAGTACCAGGAAGTCATGATTTACTAGTGAAAATTAAAGCTATTTCCATCAATCCAGTAGATACTAAGCAACTTGAAGCAACTAAGCTATCCGGAGAAGAAGTTCGAATTTTAGGCTGGGATGCAGTTGGAGAGGTTGTCGATACTGGGAGTGATGTTACTTTATTTAAAACTGGCCAAGACGTTTATTTCGCTGGTGACGTCACAAGGCCCGGAGCGTATGCAGAATTCACTTTAATTGATGAACGGTTAGTTGGTTTGAAACCACAGAAATTAACCGTAGAGGAAGCTGCTGCGATGCCACTGACCACTATTACAGCGTGGGAAGCACTCTTTGAACGTTTAGGAATTACGGAAAATGACAAAGGAAAAGCGATTTTAATTATTAATGGAGCTGGTGGTGTTGGTTCCATTGCGACTCAGTTGGCTGCGAACGCTGGCCTTGAAGTCATTGCCACTGCATCGCGCGCAGAAACAATAGAATGGACCAAGAAGCACGGTGCGAACTATGTTATCAATCACCGAGAAAATATCCCAAAACAACTGAATGAACTTGGATTTGAGCAGAGTGTTGATTTTATTTTATGTTTGCATAACACTAACGCTCACTGGGACGTGATGCAAGAAGTGATTCGCCCACAAGGGAAAATTTGCTCTATTGTAGAACTTGCAGAGCCAGTGAAAATGACTCTTTTAAAAGACAAGAGTGCTACTTTCAGCTATGAATTCATGTTTACTCGCTCGAAATATAATACAGAAGATAAAATTAAGCAGCATGAGATTTTAACGGAAGCGGCACAAATGTTAGATGCGGGCGAATTAACAACGACATTAAATCAAGTTTTATCACCCGTGAACGCGGCGACAATAGAAGAAGCTCACAAAATTATCTCATCCGGAAAAATGATTGGAAAATTAGTAGTGAAAGGATTGGAGTAATGATGAGTGAAAAACAAGTTGCGCTATATATCGCAGTTAGCTTGGACGGTTACATTGCAGATGAAAACGGAAGTGTCGAATGGTTAGAATCTATTGATAGTGAAGGGGATGCAGGTTATGAAGCTTTCTTTGACAACGTAGATACAGTTGTCATGGGACGGACGACGTATCAACAAATTTTCTCGCTTACGGACACGTTCCCTTACAGTAAAAAAGATGTCTACGTTTTTTCCAACACGAAAGCTGGGACAAAAGACGAATACGCTGACTTTGTTGCCGGCACTGTTGATACCTGGTTAAATAACATTGATGGTGAAAAAATCTGGCTTGTTGGTGGCGCGAAATTAGTGCAACAATTTTTAAAAGAGAAGGCGATAGATCGCTTTGTGATAACGATTGCGCCGATTATTTTAGGAAAAGGAATTCCGCTCTTTGAAGAAGATAGAGAGCACGCGCTAGAGCTGGAAGAAGTAACTCGTTTCGGCCAGTTTGCACAACTAACGTATAAAAACTTGGAGGAAAATTAAATGAAAATTGCCGCTTTTGATATTGATGCACAAAAAGGCTTTACACCGCTTTGTCCCGATGAATTACCGGTTTCGGGCGGAGACAAAATTGTGCCAGAACTTAATTTTATGGCAAGCCTTGCTTCTATTCGAATTGGTAGTAAAGATGCGCATCCGCAAAATGCTGTATGGGTAGTTGATTCCAAAGACGAAATGCTGGCTAAACTCGAATATCCAAATGCAGACCGTACTTGGGTAAGGCACTGTGAACCAGGTACAAAAGGTTTTGAATTATTAGATGGTTTACCAGTTGTGACTGATTATGATTACTTTATTTGGAAAGGTATGGAGCCGGACATTCATCCGTACGGCGCTTGTTACCACGATATTGTCGAACAGCTTTCAACTGGAGTACTTGAGTATTTACGCGAACAAAAAGTTGATTTAGTTCTTGTTGGAGGTTTAGCTTTTGATTTTTGTGTGAAAACTACGGTTATACAGTTAAGTAGGGCAGGCTTTTCTGTATTAGTTTATTTACCAGCGACACGTGCATTATCTGAACAAGGTTTTGATGAAACAAAAGAGCAATTAGCAAATACCGAGAAAGTGCAACTTATCGAAACAAGGGAGGAACTTGTCGCCTATTGCCAGTAATTATATTGGAAGAGGTGAGGGGAATGAGGAAAGTTGGTATATTTCCTAGTATGATAATTCTTTTCACAGTAGGAATTTCTGCTGTGTTATATCCGCTACTACCTTCTGAAGTGGCGGTGCATTTCGGTACGGACTTCTCCCCAGATATGTTTATGCAAAAGTGGCTCGGCTTAATTCTGATTCCTTTTTTAATGATTATGTTTACGGGAACGGAATATTACGGAAAAGAAAAAGTGAATCAAGAGAGTTTGTTGGAATTTGAATATTGTTTTAGACTGTTGTTAGTGCTGTTAACAATCATTCAAATGAGTATTATTGTATACGCGCTAGGTTACGATATCCCGACTGGTAGATTTTCTCTAGTCACAGCAGGAGCATTCATGTTCGTTGTTGCGGCCTACATTCAATACTCGAAAAAACTCTTTAAATTTTTAACGATGATTGGTTTTAAAAAGATCGATGCATGGTCAAGAAACCTACTTAGAAAAATCACAACTGTTACACTTAATATAGCTGGTACAATCTGTTTTATTCTTGCTTTGTTTATGCGTAATGACCCCAGTTACTTAATGTTAGCAATGTTGATGACGATGTGTGTGATTGTTGTTGGTTCAGGAGTTTACCTAAATAAGAAATAAAAATATAACAGTTTATATTTACAATTGATACAGTTTCGGTTTATAATGGTGGCGGAAGTTCTGCGCGAATTTGGCAGGAAGTCCGTCATTTTTTTGCGTAATCAAAAAGCGCTTACAAAAGAGGAGGAGAAATATTGCATAAAACAGCCAGAAAAATGGTAGTGGCACTCAGTTTATTATGTTTACTAGCACTTACAGCATGTCAGTCTGGCAATAAAGGGGAAAATGAAAAAGTAACATCGGACAAGAAAGCCAAAGTGGTTAACATCATGGAAACGAGTGGAATTCCGAATGCAAGTCCAACACTCGCAGACAATAGCGTAAGTTTCCGAGTAATCAATCAAATTTTTGAAGGATTATATCGATTAGATAAAAACGGGAAACCGGCACTCGCTCTAGCTGCCAGTGAACCTGAAGAAAAAGATGGCGGGAAAACACTTATTTTTAAAATTCGCGAAGATGCTAATTGGTCCAATGGCGACCCAGTGACGGCGCATGATTTTGAATACGCTTGGAAAAAAGTGGTGGATCCAAAAACAGCCGCTGCATACGGACCACAAATGGAGGAAATCGTCAAAAATGCTACCCAAATTTTGAAAGGTGAAATGTCACCGGATGAACTTGGAATCAAAGCGTTAGACGACAAAACGCTACAAATCGAACTAGAAAACCCAGTGCCAATTTTCAAAGAACTCCTAACGACTGGGACATTCTTCCCGGAAAATCAAGCATTTGTAGAAAAACAAGGTGACCGTTATGGGACTAAAAGCGACACATTGATTTCCAACGGCCCGTATAAATTAGAAAATTGGAATGGAACAAATATGACATGGGATTACGTTAAAAATCCGACTTACTGGGATAAAAAGAACGTTCCAACTGAAAAAATCCATGTAACTGTTGTAAAAGATACTAATGCAGCTTTAAACTTATACAATACAAACAAATTGGACCGCGTAGAGCTTGATGGTGAATTTGTTAAACAATACAAAGATGATAAAAACTTCCATAAAGAAGCAACCGGACGCTCTGTTTATATGAAAATGAACCAAGGCAAAGACGGTGTGAAAACGGATTTAGCTAACTTAAACTTGCGTCGCGGTTTAGCGATGGCTATCGATAAGACTGGCATGGTCAACACACTACTTGCCAATGGATCTAAAGCATTAAACGGGGATGTTCCCGGTGATATCATGTTTGACCCAGAAACAAAAGAAGATTACCGTAAACAAAACGGCGACTTACTCAAGTTTGACCAACAAGAAGCTACAAACGCATGGAAGCAAGGCTTGAAAGAAATCGGGAAAACCGAATTAACACTTACGTTAACAAGTGGCGACACATCCTTGCAACGCAAACAAACAGAATTTATCCAAAATCAATTAGAAGAAAACCTTCCTGGACTAACAATCAAATTAAAAAATGTCACAAACCAAGCGAGTTTCCAAGCAGACGTGACACAAGATTTTGAACTGTTACTAGGCGGATGGGGTGGCGATTATCAAGATCCGCTCACATACCTCAACCTATTCTTAACAAACAGCCCTGGGAACCACACAGGCTTCTCGGATGCTAAATACGATGAATTAGTCCTAGGAGCCAAGGGTAAACTTTCGGCAGATCCAGAAAAAAGATGGCAAGCACTACTAGAAGCGGAACAAATTTTACTTAAAGATAACGCCGTGCTTATCCCGCTATACCAAGGTGGCCGCGCGTACTTGCAAAAAAGTAATCTGAAAAACTACACCACGTATCCAATCGGTTCAGAAAACTACAAATGGATTGAAAAAAATTAATTTAAAAGAGTCTAGTTAACCAAACTAGGCTCTTTTTTTATACCCGAAAGAAAATAAGACTTAGGATGTACCAATTTTCAGCCTAGAGCCGTTCGTCCCTTTTTTGAATCTCCCCTATAATAAACCTATCAACAAAAAAGGACGGTAAAAACAATGAAAAAGGGACTTTTCGGTTTACTGGCTGCAATTTTTGTATTAACAATGGTTGTAATTGAATTTTCAGCACCAATTGGATCAGCAGCAAATACATATTACGTTACAATCAAAAACGATGGAAAAGAAGTTACTAAGTCAAAATTTAAAGGGTACTCTTTCCAAGAATCGTGTTTAGATAATCAAGGAAACAGTCACAAAGTTAACTTCATGTCAACAACACAACTTAAAAAGAATAAGCAGTATAAAATCGTCGTTCAAGACAACGAATTACTCGTCCAAGCCAAGGAAATAAACAGTGTTCCGCTTGCAAGTAGTAAATAAAATTAGAAAAGAGGAAAAAATCATGAATAGTTTTTGGAAAATATTTTTTACAGTTATTTTAGGATTTATCGCACTTAATATCGTACTTGATATCGTTGGAATCACGCTTCACTTCTTATTCCCAGTACTTATACTAGGTGGTATTGGATATCTGCTTTATCGTATGTGGGGTAATTCTCCAAAACGCCCAAGTCGCGATAATGAAGACCGCTACAACTGGTAATACATTTGCTAAAAAAGCTCCCTAGGCTTTTAGATATAATGAACCTAATTTCTTTTACAGAAGTTAGGTTTTTTTGTATGGTAAGTTTGTTATAATAGGAGAAAGGAAATGAGGCGATGAAAATGAAAAAAGATATAATTCTCAAATCAGTTGTTATATCAATCATTACAGCCCTAGTTTTCAACATTAAACGAAAAAAAGTCAAATAACCGCCAGAAAATTGATATTCCTGATTAAATGGCTATTTTAAGCCATTTGCATCTAATTTCGGTGTCGGTATGCTATAATAACAAAAAGAAAATCATGGAGGACATAGAGATGAATATTGATAACACCTTACTAAAACAAGATGTGTGGCGATTTATTGATAATACAACGATTAATCCAGCTTTCGATGCCATTCAATCATTCGCGACAGATGATACGCTATGTCGCTCGGTCGGAGCGAGAATAGCGCCATCTACTGTTCGTGGCTGGGTGCATGAAAAAACAGTTTCCCTTGGAATTCAAGATTCTAAGTTACCTGATATAGATAAAGGAATTGCCTTTTTACAAGAACAAGGCTACCGTGTTGTAGTTAGAAATTCCGGTGGCTTAGCTGTTGTCCTTGATTCAGGGGTACTTAATTTGTCGATGGTGCTCCCGGATGCAGAACGCGGAATTGCGATTGAGCGTGGTTATGAAACAATGTTTACACTTATCAAAGACATGTTTGTAGATTGCAATGAAGTAATTGAAGCGAAAGAAATAGAAGACTCTTATTGTCCTGGTAGTTACGACCTCAGCATTCAAGGGAAAAAATTTGCTGGTATTTCTCAGCGCAGAATGGCAAAAGGCGTAGCGGTCCAAATTTATTTAGCGATTGACGGGGATCAAACTGCTCGTTCAGAACTGATCCGCGATTTTTATACGATTAGCGGAAAAGCAAAGCAAACAAAATATACGTTTCCTAATGTGAATCCAGATGTTATGGGCTCGCTTTCGGACTTGATGAAGACTGATATAAGCTTAAATGATACGTTGGTACGCCTTTTCAATAGTTTGCGACACTATGCAGGTGAACTTGTCTCTGGAACGCTTACACCTGAAGAATTAGATCTTTTTCCGGCCTACTACGAACGTTTAATTGCTCGAAATGATAAAGTGCTTACTTGAGAGGAGAGTGTTGCATGAGTTATTTAACAGAGAAATTACTAGAAGAGAAAGTGTTTAAAGACCCGGTTCATGGATATGTGCATGTTTCTGACAAAATAATTTGGGATTTGATTGCTACAAAAGAGTTTCAGCGCTTGCGTCGCATCCACCAATTGGGGACGACTTCATTAACTTTTCACGGGGCAGAACATAGCCGCTTTAATCATTCCTTAGGTGTTTACGAAATCGTGCGACAAATAATCGATGTGACATTCGCGAATGAGCCACAGCTGGATCCGGAAGAACGTATGGTGGCATTGTGTGCTGCACTTTTACATGATTTAGGGCACGGGCCATTTTCGCATGCTTTTGAAAAAGTCTTTGGTACGGACCATGAAGCATATACGCAGGAAATCATAATTGGAGATACGGAAGTTAGTGACGTATTGATGCGAGTGGGAGAAGAATTTCCACTTAAGGTTGCTGCTATTATTAAGAAAAATTATCCGAATCAAACTTTGGTGAAGTTGATTTCGAGTCAAATTGATGCTGATCGAATGGATTATTTACTTCGAGATGCCTATTATACTGGAGTGAGTTACGGGAAGTTTGATTTAGAGCGGATTTTGCGAGTTCTACGCCCAAGCCCAGATGGCAATGGTGTTATTGTAAAATATTCTGGTATGCATGCGGTAGAAGATTATATTATGAGTCGCTATCAAATGTATCAACAAGTATACTTTCATCCGGTTAGTCGTAGCGGTGAAGTATTATTATGGAAAATCCTTGAGCGCGCTAAGAAGTTATATTGCGCGGGTTATGAATTTCAAGTGACCCCCATACAAGTATTACCATTCTTTGTAAATGAAGTGAGTTTAAAAGATTACGTGGTACTTGATGATATTGTGTTGATGTATTATTTTTCTATTTGGCAAGAGGAAGAAGATCCGATTTTGAGCGATTTATGTAGTCGTTTTTTGAATAGGAGATTGCTTCGATACATTAACTATGATCCAAAAGAAGATGCCGAACTTTATGCAGAACTAAAAGGACTTCTTGAAAAAGCTGATATTGATCCGTCGTATTATTTAGTGATTGATTCTTCCAGCGATTTGCCTTATGATTACTATCTTCCTGGAGTTGGCAGCGGCAAAGACCCTATTAAGTTATTGATGGGAAATGGCGAATTGCGGGAGTTGTCGACCGAGTCACCAGTTGTGGAAGCGATTGGGCGAGAACGTCGGACAGATATTAAATTATATTATCCGCTCGATTTTATCGAAAGTGGCGATGTAGACCAAGCGATTACAGAAAGAATGATTGCGCTTATTCATGCACATTCATTGAAGGAAAAATAATAAAGCAAGGCGAAATGCCTTGCTTCTTACACACTTAAATATCAGATTTCCTTACGCCGCCAACACCGTAATCCGTTTTTTTCATTTCTTCTAGGATTACATGGATATTTTCTTTTGGTGCTTTTAGATTTTTGGAAACTACTTCTGTTACTTCGCTAACTAAAGCTTTCTTTTGATCGTCTGAACGACCTTCTAAAAATTGAATGGTAACAAATGGCATTTTCTCACCTCGATCAACGTTTTTTTCATTATAGCATATAAAATTTACCCAATAAAAGATAAAGGAGGCACTTATGCCTAGTTTTCTCGCTTATCCACTTGAAATGATACCGTATGTTTTAGTTACATTATTAATTGCCTTTACAATCCATGAATGGGCGCATGCCTTGGTTGCGCTCGCTTTTGGGGATGATACGGCCAAAAATCAAGGGAGACTCTCTCTAAACCCCGTAGTACATATTGATTTATTCGGTTTACTAATGATATTAATTGCTGGCTTTGGTTGGGCCAAACCGACTCCGGTAAATCGTTTTAAATTAAAGAAACGCCGACTTGGAAGTATACTTGTTTCGCTTGCGGGACCAGTAAGTAATTTACTGCTTGCGATGATTGGTGTTGGCTTCTATGCTTTATTTTTAAATTATTCCTTCTTTACATATGGTTCCGTTGCGGAAACTTTTTTAATGATTTTTGTACAATTAAATCTAGTGTTATTTGTATTTAACTTGATTCCGCTTCCGCCGCTGGATGGTTATCAAATACTAGTGGAATTTCTACCAATGTCAGCTAGGGCTAAGCTGGAACCGCTTGAACGCTATGCGATGCTTATTTTCCTAGTGGTGGCTTTAACACCTATTTCAGAATTTACGATTCAGCCAATTTTTAATACCGTTATTCCATTTGTTCTAAATGTGATTTTGACAATATTTGGTCTGACATCATTTTAACCTGTTGCTTTTCATGCTATTTTTCACTATAATATAATGCGTCTATTCTTCTGACCGGAAAGGGGTAAATAAGCGATATGACTGCCAACCAAATGGAACGAAAAAAAGTAACTATTCATATCACCAATGTCATCCGTCAGATGGATGCAGAAGAGAAATCCGATATGTCTGTTTCGGGTGTTTTTTACCGAGATAAAGGCAATCGTTATCTGCATTATGAGGAAAAACAATTAGCTGGAACAATTCGTACGGTTCTAAAAATTGCTGACAACGAACTACTTTTAATGAGAAGTGGTGCCGTAAATATGAGAATGCACTTTTTCCGAGATAATAGGAGAAGTACTGCGTCTGTTGATTCCGGAGCAGGGAAATTACAATTAGAATCAGAACTAGTATCAATGGAAGAACTATATGAAAATAAGCCAGATGTGCTTAGTGAAGTGGCCTTTCAATATGATTTGCTTAGCCACGGCGAATACATTGGCTCATATACTGTTTTAATGAAAATAGAGGAGGACGCAGAATGAATGTCATGCAAGAGAACCAAATTAAACTAATTGCACATATCAAACAAGCAGTTGTTCAAGCGGTTGGTTTAGAAGAAGCGGAAGTACCAGAAATTTTACTAGAAGTACCAAAAGATAAAAAGCATGGAGATTATTCGACTAATATAGCGATGCAACTTGCTAGAGTAGCTAAGAAAGCCCCTCGCCAAATTGCCGAAAGTATTGTACCAGAACTAAAAAAAGACAACAAATTAATTAAAGAAGTAGAAATCGCTGGACCAGGTTTTATTAATTTTTATTTAGATAATGCTTATTTAACTGATTTAGTTCCTGTGATTTTAACGGAAGATAAACAATACGGAGAGTCAGATTTTGGTAAAGGAGAAAAATTCCAAATTGAATTTGTTTCCGCGAACCCGACTGGCGATTTGCATTTAGGACATGCTCGTGGCGCTGCAATTGGAGATTCACTTGCAAATATTATGAAAATGGCTGGATTTGATGTTTCGAGAGAATATTACATTAATGATGCCGGAAATCAAATTAATAATTTAGTTCTTTCAGCGGAAGCTCGTTACTTTGAAGCACTAGGTTTAGATTCTGAATTCCCCGAGGATGGCTACCGTGGTGCGGATATTATTTCGCTTGGGAAAGATTTAGCTGCTAAGTATGGCGACAAATATGTGCACACAAGCGAAGAAGAGCGCCGTTCCGTTTTCCGCGTGGATGCGTTAGCGTTTGAAACAGGGAAATTACGTGCGGACCTAGAAGAATTCCGCGTTTCCTTTGATGAGTGGTTCTCAGAAACTTCTCTATACGAAGAAAATAAAGTATTACCAGCGTTAGAACGTTTACGCGAAAATGGCTATATTTATGAGCAAGATGGTGCGACATGGTTAAGAACGACTGATTTTGAAGATGACAAAGACCGCGTTTTAATCAAATCAGATGGTAGTTATACGTATTTCTTACCAGATATTGCGTACCACTTAAACAAATTAGAACGTGGCTTTGATGTGTTAATTGATATCTGGGGAGCAGATCACCACGGCTATATTCCTCGTATGCGTGCTGCAATTGAGGCACTTGGTTATTCGCCAAATCAACTAGAAGTAGAAATAATTCAACTTGTTCATTTGTTCGAAGACGGTGTTCAAGTTAAAATGAGTAAACGTACTGGTAAATCGGTTACGATGCGCGACTTAATTGAAGAAGTTGGCCTTGATGCGACAAGATATTTCTTTGCAATGCGTAGTTCAGACACACATATGAACTTTGATATGAGCTTAGCGAAATCTACATCTAATGATAATCCAGTTTATTATGTACAATATGCGCACGCCAGAATTTCTAGCATTTTACGTTCCGGTAAAGAACAAGGGCTAGAAGTAACGAAAGATGCGGATATGAGTTTATTACAAACCGAAGCAGAATATGATTTATTAAAAGTGTTAGGTGAGTTCGCGGATGTTGTTGCGGAAGCTGCTACAAAAAGAGCGCCACATCGTATCGTTCGCTACTTAAATGATTTAGCGTCTGCCTTCCACCGTTTCTACAATAGCAATAAAGTACTTGATATGGATAATTTAGAAGTAACAAAAGCAAGACTAGCACTTATTAAGACTGCGCAAATTACCCTTAGAAATGGTTTGACACTTCTAGGTGTATCAGCACCAGAAAAAATGTGATATCCTAAATTTATAGGTTACTCGTTGACGTCATAACCAAAATGTACTAAAGTTAATAGAAACATAGGTAATTGAAAAAACGGGGAGAGCATATGATGAAGCGATTAATAATTTTGGCGCTGCTTTTCGTGTTTCTGTGCGTCGCAATCTATATTCTCTACGACTTTCAACTTGGATCAATCCCAATTCTTTTAATGGCCATCCTTTTCTTTTACATCGGATATCAAATAGTCAAGAAGAATTGATGTAATTAAGAAAATTTAGGTTGTACTTGCCAGAAATAACATGTAAAATAGTGAAGTTGGGCTGAACGAAAAAATAACAGCTAAATAAATTGGAATTACGATAGAAAGGGCGTGCCAGTTTTGGATTTAAAGAACTTAACGCAAGAAGAACGTAGTGAACTATCTTTAATTGATGTTGCACATTTTATTTTGGAACAGCGGAAAGAAACCATTCTTTTCCCTGAATTAGTGAAAGAGATTCAAGCGTTCCTAGGTTTGAAAGATGCAGAAATAAGGGAGCGTCTTGTTCAATTTTATACAGATATGAATATTGATGGAAACTTTATTTCACTAGGAAACAACACGTGGGGACTTCGCGCATGGTATCCAATGGATGCAATTGATGAAGAAGTTCAAACACAAACAACACCGAAGAAAAAACGTAAATCAGACGATGATGACGATGAAGATGAAGAAATCTTGGATGATGACGTGGACTACGATGATGAAGAAATCGTAGAAGAACTTGGTGAAGAAGAAATCTCTCTTGCGGACGTTTTACTTGATGAAGAGGAAGATGACGACGATCATTTACCAGACGGAATCGAAGGCGACTTAGCAACAGTAGAAGATGATTATACGGATGGGGATTATACAGAAGACCCAGAAGATAAATAATAACTGAATTTTAATCAGATAGATGCGTCCATTTTTGTGGAAAAGTGTCTGTCTGATTTTTTTTAGCGTACTTAATGGATTGATGGCGGTTTCATAAAATAAAGACTTGACTTCTATCGCTATCATTAGTAGTATTTTATTTGGGCTCCCTTTTATAGGGACGGATATTTATGAGAATCGACGCTCCCTTACTTTTATGAAGTAGGCGGAGTGTTTTTTATTTTGGTTTACAAAATACTTGAAATTGTGATGGATACGTTAGAAAGATAATCACAATATTGTTTTATCTGGCAATTTCCCACCCCAGCAGGAAAATCGTCAGAACCCTGCAAGTTTTTCATTTCAGGAAGGAGTAGATTTTTTTAACATGACAAAGTATATTTTCGTTACAGGTGGCGTAGTTTCGTCAATCGGAAAAGGAATCACAGCAGCATCACTCGGACGTTTGCTGAAAAATCGTGGACTTAGTGTAACTATTCAAAAGTTTGATCCATACATCAATGTGGATCCAGGGACAATGAGCCCATACCAACACGGGGAAGTTTATGTGACAGATGACGGCGCAGAAACAGACCTAGACCTTGGCCATTACGAACGTTTTATCGATATTAACTTAAATAAATACAGCAACGTAACAACTGGTAAAGTTTACTCGGAAGTTATTAAAAAAGAACGTCGCGGGGATTACTTAGGTGGAACAGTGCAAGTTATTCCACATATTACAAACGAATTAAAAGATCGTGTTTTCCGTGCAGCTCGCATGACCAACTCAGATATTATTATCACAGAGATTGGTGGAACTGTAGGAGACATCGAATCATTACCATTCTTAGAAGCAATTCGCCAAATTAAAAGTGATGTTGGTGCAGAAAACGTACTTTACATCCACACAACGTTAATTCCTTACATCAAAGCAGCTGGCGAAATGAAAACTAAACCAACACAACATAGTGTAAAAGAACTTCGCAGCCTAGGAATTCAACCAAACATTATCGTTGTTCGTACAGAGCAACCAGTTTCACAAGAAATGAAAGACAAAATTGCGCTATTTTGTGATATTAAAGCTTCTGAGGTTATTGAATCTCGTGATGAAGAAACACTTTATAACGTACCACTTTCTCTACAAAAACAAAAAATGGATGATATTGTCCTAGAACACTTACAATTAGAAGCACCACAAGCGGAAATGACTGATTGGAAAAACTTAGTACATCGCGTGAAAAACCTTTCCAAAAAAGTTCGCATCGGCCTAGTTGGTAAATATGTTTCCTTGCAAGATGCATATCTTTCTGTAGCAGAAGCGCTTCGTCATGCAGGATATGATCACGATGCTGAAATCGAAATCGACTGGATTGATTCTGAGAAAGTAACAAAAGAAAATGTTGCTGAAATCATGAAAGATGTTGACGGTATCTTAGTTCCTGGTGGTTTTGGAGATCGAGCTATTGAAGGTAAAATTGCTGCTATCGAATATGCACGTGTAAATAAAGTTCCTTATTTTGGTATTTGTTTAGGTATGCAACTAGCAACAGTTGAATTTGCTCGTAACGTGCTTGGTCTTGAAGGCGCGCATTCAGCAGAAATCGAACCAGAAACAAAACATAACATCATTGATTTATTACCAGAACAAAAAAATATTGAAAACATGGGTGGAACACTTCGTCTAGGACTGTATCCAGCACGTATTAAGCAAGGCACTAAAGCCGAGGCTGCTTATGGTACAACTCTTGTTGAAGAGCGTCACCGTCATCGTTATGAGTTTAATAACGAATATAGAGAACAAATGGAAGAAGCTGGTATGATTGTTTCTGCAACAAGCCCAGATGGTCGTTTAGTTGAAGTAGTTGAATTAGCTGATCATCCTTGGTTTGTCGCTTGTCAATATCACCCAGAATTCATTTCTCGTCCAAATCGTCCGCAAAGCTTGTTTAAAGATTTTGTTGGCGCTGCGCTTAATAACAAATAAGGTAATAAAAAATCTCCCAGCCATAATTGGCTGGGAGATTTTTTATTATTATTTAGTAGCACTAAGGTTCGAAGCTTTTGTCCAACCAATAAAGGTGGAGCTTGTTCTTATTCGATACCAAAGTTGTCCTTCGACCGTTGCTTGTTTATCTACGGTGAGTTTTTGACCTTTGTAAGCAGCTAAAGTGCCCCATCTAACATCCGCATCTACAACAGGAACTTTGTAGTACGCTTCGTTTACTTTGTTCGCAATCACATAGCGAGTTAAATTAGTATCTTTCTCCATGCTTTGCTTATAGAACGTATCAAGTGCGCGAGTATCAACCCAACCGATTACTTTCCCATCAATACTAAATTGATACCAAGTAGTAATTACTGTTTTGGCTTCACGCAGGATCCGCATGTTTTTGCCTTGGTAGACCGAAAGTTGATTAACAGGTTTCGAACCTTCCGTTCTGTAAGGTTTTGTCCAAACGGCATTGCCTGGCGCTGTTTTCACTCTAGCATAGGCTGTGACACCTTTATCATATTCAATCTTATCGTAAGGCGTAGTTGTTGTTAAGTTCGAAGCTTTTGTCCAACCGATAAAAGTAGTGCTTGTTCTAACGCGGTACCAAAGTTGTCCTTCCACGGTTGCTTCTTTATCTACAGTTAGTTTTTGATCTTTATAAGCAGCTAAAGTGCCCCATCTAACATCCGCGTCCGCAACAGGAACTTTGTAATACGCTTCACCTGTTTTATTGGAAGCAACATAGCGAGTTAAATTAGTATCTTTCTCCATGCTTTGTTTGTAGAACGTATCAAGTGCACGAGTATCAACCCAACCGATTACTTTTCCATCAATACTAAATTGATACCAAGTAGTAATTACTGTTTTGGCTTCACGCAGGATCCGCATGTTTTTGCCTTGGTAGACCGAAAGCTGATTAACAGGTTTCGAGCCTTCCGTTCTGTAGGGTTTCGTCCAAACGGCATTGCCTGGCGCCGTTTTTACTCTGGCATAGGCTGTGACACCTTTATCATATTCGATTTTATCGAATGGAGAGGTAGCCGTTAAGTTGGATGCTTTCGTCCAACCAATGAAGGTAGACCCAGCTTTTACACGGTACCAAAGTTGTCCTTCTACAGTTGCTTGTTTATCCACGGTTAGTTTTTCGCTTTTATATGTGCTTAAAGTGCCCCATTTGACATCTGCATCTACAACCGGAACTTTGTAATACGCTTCACCTGTTTTGTTGGAAGCGACATAGCGAGTTAAATTAACTGGTGTTTCCATACTTTGTTTGTAGAACGTATCAAGTGCACGAGTGTCGACCCAACCAATTGTTTTGCCATCGATGCTAAATTGATACCAAGTAGTGATTGGTGTTTTAGCTTCGCGCAGGATTCGCATGTTTTTACCTTGGTAGACCGAAAGTGGATTAACAGGTTTCGAGCCTTCCGTTTTGTATGGTCTTGTCCAAACAGCATTGTAAGGTGCGGTTTTCACTCTAGCGTAGGCTGTGACAACTTTATCATATTCAATTTTATCGAATGGAGAGGTAGCCGTTAAGTTGGATGCTTTTGTCCAACCAATGAAGGTAGACCCAGCTTTTACACGGTACCAAAGTTGTCCTTCGACCGTTGCTTGTTTATCCACGGTTAGTTTTTCGCTTTTATATGTGCCTATAGTGCCCCATTTGACATCTGCATCTGCAAAAGGAACTTTGTAGTACGCTTCACCTGTTTTGTTGGAAGCGACATAGCGAGTTAAATTAGCTGGTGTTTCCATGCTTTGTTTGTAGAACGTATCAAGTGCACGAGTATCGACCCAACCAATTGTTTTGCCGTCGATGCTAAATTGATACCAAGTAGTGATTGGTGTTTTAGCTTCGCGCAGGATTCGCATGTTTTTACCTTGGTAGACCGAAAGTTGATTAACAAGCTTTGCGCCCTCCGTTTTGTATGGTCTTGTCCAAACGGCATTGCCTGGCGCCGTTTTCACTCTAGCATAGGCTGTAACACCTTTATCATATTCGATTTTGTCGTAAGTGACTTTGCTAGCTTGAATTGCTTTGTATTTTTCATTAATTAATGTAACAAAACTGTTGAAATTATAACCCCATTGGTTGAAATAGGAAACTGGGTCAGTATGCGTTGTACCACCAAGATATCGTGTAACCGCATCGTGGGACCAAACTGTTCCTTTGCCATCACTATGCGCACTGTCAACTGGAAGCTTATATTGATCTAAAAGGTACGCTGCATAATAAGCATAGTTATTAATAGAACGTGCAAATTCATCAAACGTCTTCGAACGAACTAATTCCACTTGGATAAAGCGAGCGTTGGCATATTGACCTGCTCCCCATACGCCATTTTCAGTTGGATGGATTTGAATGATACGAGATTTATCTACAAATGAATGAACGAATGCATTATTGTAGTTTCTGCTCATATAACTAATTTCGCCCTCAATAGTGGATGAATTATTTGCTGTTTCATGAATGACAACGCCTTCTGGTTTCCCGTAACCATTACGGTAATTAAATTTAGGAAATTGGCTTTTTAATTGTTTTTCAATGGAAGCTGTTGAAAATTTATTCGATTTAATATAGGAATTAACGTCAGGATATCCTGTTGTTGCGCGAAGTAATGGTACAGACTTCAGTACGCTATTAGTTCCATCTTCAAAGCCGTCATGTTCTTCCGTAGCAGTTCCGTCCCTTACTCCTTGGGGAATATAGATTGATTGATCATCTACACTTTGTACTGTTTCTGTGGAAGCTGCACTTGCTTTCTCTGTAATCATGGTAGCGGATACGCCAATAAAAGCAAGGCTCGTAAAAACAACCGCCGATTTTACTAATTTTTTCAAAGTTTAAATCCTCTCCTAACTGCACTTCTCTTAAATAAAAACAAAATTATTCTATTCTAATTATGACAACACGTTAAGGCGTAGTCAATGGATATCGGCAACAATGAACCTAATTGCACATGTTTTTTAATGGAAAAGTAATATAATTTCAAAATGGTACACAAAATGTAATTTTAACGAAGCACAACTATGCTTTTTGTAATGGGTAAAAAGACTCTAATAAAAGGATTTTTTCTTTTTCGGACAAACAAGTTGACATCGTTAAGGCAAAATAGGAAACTAAAATCATCTACAGGAAAGAGGGAGCGGCAATTTGCAGAAGAGAGCGATGATTATATACAATCCAGCAGCTGGGAAAAATAAGTTTCGAAAACTACTACCAGATGCGGAAAGAATTTTAACTGAAGCGGATTTAGAAGTAACGCTAGTCCCATCAACGCCAAAGCCAAAAAGTACAACGGAAATTGCGCGACATGCGGCTGAATCAGGTTATGATATAGTAATTGCTGCTGGTGGCGATGGAACAGTCAATGAAGTTGTTAACGGCTTAATGCAAGTCGAAAAAAGACCAAAGTTAGGGATTTTACCAGTAGGCACAACGAATGATTATGCAAGGGCGCTAAATGTGGCTAAAGATCCATTAGAAGCACTTCACATTATAGCTACCCAAGAAACTATTCGCGTAGATATTGGGAAAGCGAATGAAAACGAGTTTTTTATCAATAATGCAGCTGGAGGAAGAATCACTGAAATAACCTACGCGGTAAAAGAATCAATGAAATCCAAATGGGGCAGGCTTGCTTATCTATTCAGCGGGCTTACAGTTCTTCCAAAATTATCTCCGGTAAATGTAGAAATTTCTTATAATAATGAAATTTTCAAAGGAGAAATTCTACTATTTTTTGTTAATAAATCCAATTCTGTCGGCGGAATGGAAACATTATGTCCTCCTGCAGAGCTAAACAGCGGGATGTTCGAACTTTTAATTTTAAAAAAAGTATCCCCAAAAAAACTATTTCAACTTTTTGCTTCAATTAAAAAAGGGACGCATTTAAGCAGTTCGGATGTGATTCATGCACGCACGGGTAAAGTCGAAGTGAAAAGTGATGCAGATTTAAATGTAAGTTACGACGGAGTATATGGTGGGAAAGCACCGTATATACTAGAGGTAATCCCAGAAGCATTAGAAGTATTTGCTGATGAAAAACGAATTTCAGCCCGTCTTAGAGGCTAAAGCGTTTTCACTAGAAAATTTTCTGGTTTTTATGGTAAATTCATCACAAATCTGTTATCATATGTTTGTTAGGGGAAAATAGCTGCCACTATTTTTCACGGCGGAAATTCAAATCTTAGGGAAAATCAAAATGGTTTTCCTAAATTCCTGAGGGAGGAAATTGTATTATGCCTATCGTTAACATGACAGACATGCTGAAAAAAGCATTAGCTGGAAAATATGCTGTTGGTCAATTCAACATCAACAACCTTGAATGGACTCAAGCTATTTTGAAAGCTGCAGAAGCAGAAAAAGCACCAGTTATTTTAGGAGTTTCTGAAGGAGCTGCTAAATACATGGGAGGATTCAAAACAGTTGTAAAAATGACTGAAGGACTTGTAGAAGACCTGAAAATCACTGTACCTGTTGCGATTCACCTTGATCATGGTTCAAGCTTTGATTCTTGTAAAGCGGCTATCGATGCAGGATTCTCTTCTGTAATGATCGACGGCTCTCACCACCCAATCGACGAAAACATTGCAATGACTAAACAAGTTGTTGATTATGCGCACGCTAAAGGCGTATCTGTTGAAGCTGAAATTGGAACTGTTGGTGGAGACGAAGACGGAGTTACTGGTGGAATCAACTATGCTGATCCACAAGAATGTTTACGTGTAGTTAAAGAAGCTAACATTGATGCACTTGCTGCAGCATTAGGTTCTGTTCACGGTCCTTACCACGGCGAACCAGTTCTTGGTTTTGACGAAATGAAAGAAATCTCCGAACTTACAGGTGCTCCACTTGTACTTCACGGTGGTTCTGGAATTCCTGAACACCAAATCAAAAAAGCAATTGAACTAGGTCACAGCAAAATCAACGTTAACACTGAATGCCAAATCGTTTGGACTGCAGCTGTTCGCGAAAAATTAGCTACTGATGACAAAGTTTATGATCCACGTAAAGTAATCGGCCCTGGTGTGGACGCGATTATCAAAACTGTTTCAGAAAAAATTCAAGAGTTTGGTTCTAACGGTAAAGCGTAAGACGAACTTTATGATGATATAAAAATAACTGGTAGGATCACTTGTTGATTTTGCCAGTTATTTTTTATGTGTTGCGAAGGGGTTATATAGAAGGAATTTAATTATCGTTATTAAGGCTAATATGGTATGATAACTATAGCTTTCATTTAATAAAAAGAAACACTCCAAATTTCCCGATTAAAAATCATGCTTCAGGCGCATGTTTTATCTAAATAATTGAGTCATAATGTAGTTAGTTATGTGATACGACTTACTATAGTTATGTTATAATAATATATTAAATGATGAATGAACCAACGAGGAAGAGAGTAGGCGATAGTAATGAATATAGGGATTTTTACGGATACCTACAGTCCGCAAATTAGCGGTGTAGCTACATCGATAATGATTATGGAAAACGAACTAAGAAAACAAGGGCACACTGTATATATTTTTACAACAACTGACCCAAACGCTGATAGAGAAAGCGAAGAGGGTCGTGTGTTTCGTTTACCAAGTATTCCGTTCGTCTTTTTTCCAGAACGTCGCGTAGCAATTGCTGGAATGAATAAGTTTATTAAGCTAGTAGGTCGCTTGGACTTAGATATAATTCACACACATACGGAGTTTTCATTAGGTCTTTTAGGTAAGCGAATTGCTAAAAAATATCATATTCCTTCTATCCATACCTACCACACAATGTATGTCGATTACTTGCATTATATTGCGAAAGGTAAAATTTTAACACCTACTATGGTGGGGAAAATGACAAAATCATTTTGTGATAGCTATGACGCCATAATCACTCCAACAGCAAAAGTAAGGCATCACTTAGAAGAACAAGGTATCCACAAATTAATGTACACCGTTCCAACAGGCACAGATATTTCATCATTCGCGCCAGTTGAAAAACAACAAATTATAGAGTTGAAAAAATCACTTGGTATTGGAGAAAATGATCCAGTGATACTTTCGCTTGGAAGAATTGCGCATGAAAAAAATATTGATGCGATTATTAATGCAATGCCAGAAGTCCTTCAAACCAAAACAACAGCCAAATTGGTCATCGTTGGTGATGGCCCGGTGCGTAAAGACTTAGAAAAATTAGTAGAAGAAAAACAATTAGCAGACCATGTTATTTTCACTGGTGCAGTTGACTGGGAAAATATTAGTTTATATTACCAATTAGGTGATTTGTTTGTGAGTGCTTCAACGACAGAAACACAAGGCTTGACTTACGCAGAAGCAATGGCGGCTTCCTTACCAGTTGTTGCCAAACGTGATGAAAGTATTGAAGGCTTTTTAAGCGACCGAGAAACTGCCTTTTTATTCGATGAAGATAGTGAACTTGCATCGCTGTTAATAAATATACTTTCGGACAAAAATACGGCAACATTGGTTGCTACGAATGGCCGTGTCAAAGTGGAATCTATTTCTGCGGATCAATTTGGAATCAACATTGAATCTACATACAATGAAGTTCGTGAAATATACCGGGTAAAGCGCCAGAATGGGACGATTAAAGTAAAGCCCACGCTAATAAAAAGTAAAATAGCTTCACAAGTATTTTCACTATCTTCTTCTACACACGTTCAAAGGAAAGAGAGGTCATCGCGGCGTGATTAAGTTGACAATGCTATCTTCGGCAGAAAAAGTAAAAGGTCAGGGTGTAGCATCAGCTTACCGCGAACTTGTGAATTTGCTAGAAGAACGATATAAGAATGAAATTGATATGAAGATTAATAGTTTTGAGAAATCGGATATCACGCATTATCATACCGTTGATTTCCGTTTTTTTCTTTCGACTTTTTTTAAGAAGAAACGAGGCGTTCGAGTTGGATATGTCCATTTTTTGCCCGAAACAATGGAAGGCAGCCTCAAATTACCTTGGATTGCTCGCGTAGTTTTCTATAAATATTTGATTGGTTTTTATAAACGAATGGATGAGATTGTTGTTGTAAACCCATCATTCATTCCCAAACTTACGGCTTATAATATTCCAGAAGAAAAAATTCATTATATCCCGAATTTCGTTTCCAAAAAGAGCTTTTTTCCTATTTCAAAAGGAGAAAAAGAACTTGCTCGGGCAAAATATGAAATTCCGGCGGACAAATTTACTGTGATTGGAATTGGTCAAGTGCAACATCGTAAAGGTGTGCTTGATTTTATCGAAGTAGCCAAAAAACTTCCTGATGTTCAATTTGTTTGGGCGGGCGGATTTTCTTTTGGGAAAATTACTTCGGGTTACGAGGAATTGAAAAAAATTTATGACAATCCACCGAGTAACGTGAAATTTATTGGCATTGTGGATCGTTCAGAAATGAATGCATGTATCAATATGGCGGATGTGTTCTTTATGCCTTCTTACAATGAGCTATTTCCGATGGCGATTTTGGAAGCGATGAGTTGTGATGTTCCAATATTATTACGAAATTTAGATTTGTACGAA
The DNA here is from genome assembly GCF_041765605.1 of Listeria monocytogenes. Lineage (GTDB taxonomy): Bacteria > Bacillota > Bacilli > Lactobacillales > Listeriaceae > Listeria > Listeria monocytogenes_D. Next base: position 2,614,702 of record NZ_CP168900.1, on the reverse strand, counting down.
GAAATTTTAGATGGTTACTACGTGAAAGAAGTGGACAACCCTGGATTTATTCGGGCTATTGAACGTTTAGAAAATGATACAGATTATTATAATGAAATGTTACAAGCTTCAAAACGAGGAGCAACTTATTATTCGGAGGACCGACTAGCTGCAATATGGTTGGACTTTTATCAAGGATTATTAACGAAGGAGTGAACGCAGTGAGTGGAGACGCAAAGAAAAACCTATTTAATATTGCGATTGTATTAGCCATTAGCATCGGTTTCATTATCTGGCAATTTCAAGGCGTAGATATCTCCACTTTTTTTGCTTCGATGTTAAAAGTGAATCCTTGGTGGCTCTTGGCGGCATTTGCTGCGATGTTTATTTATTGGTTTTTGGAGGCTGTGGTGCTGCAAACTGCATCGAAACCAGCCAATAAAGATCAACGTTTTTTTTCGTCGTTCCGCATTACGATGATTGGTCAATTTTTTAATACGATTACTCCAATGGCGACTGGCGGACAGCCCGCGCAACTTGTTATGTTGACGAAACAAGGCATGGATGCGGGGCGAGGAAGTTCGGTTTTGCTCGTGAAATTTATTATTTATCAAGCGATGGTCGTGCTGAACTTTTTAGTTATTTTGATTTTTGGTATTCATTATTTAATGACTGGCGTAACGCAACTGAAATTCCTTGTTTTACTTGGGTTTGGTGTGCATGTCCTCGTCATTGCTGCGCTTATTTTAGTAGGTAGAAGCCAAAAATTCACGACAAAATTAGTGCACGTATTACTTATACCAACACGCCTATTTATGAAAAAGGAAAAAGTGGCTAATTTAAGAAATACATTAGATGAAAAAATTATTACCTTCCATGAAGAAAGTAGCCGTATTGGTAAAGACTGGAAATTGATTGTTCGTTGTTGTTTTTATACTACATTGCAACTTTGGATTTACTTTTCGATTCCGTTCTTTATTTTACAGGCGATTGGCGTGACTGGGATTGGCCTTTATATGGCGATTACGTATCATGCGTTTATTATTATGTTTGCGACGGTTATGCCAACTCCGGGAGGGGCTGGGGGAGCTGAGTATACTTTCACCTTATTATTCGGTATGTTACTCGGTCCGGCAAAACTCCTAATGGCACTTGTTTTGTGGCGTATTATTACTTATTATAGCTGCATCGTTTTCGGTGCGGGCGCTTTATTAATAAAAGATACCGCTTCGAAAAAAATTAAACCGCGTATCGAAGCACTCGCAAAAGCACCAGCCAAAAATATACCACAATGATAAAAAGCTTGGGGCGTAATGTTCCCAGCTTTTTTTAGAGAAAGCTTCTTGCAAAGTAAAACAAATTAATGGATAATGAAAAAGTATTACAAGCTTCAGGAAAGAAGGGTACATTTGTGACGGATAAATTGATTATTCAAGGCGGTAAAAAATTAGCTGGCACTTTGCAAGTAGATGGTGCAAAAAATAGTGCGGTGGCCTTGATTCCAGCTGCAATTTTGGCGGAGTCTGAAGTGGTTTTAGAAGGTTTACCAGATATTTCGGATGTTCACACACTTTATAATATTTTAGAAGAACTTGGCGGCACGGTTCGCTATGATAATAAAACAGCAGTTATTGACCCAACAGATATGATTTCTATGCCGCTTCCATCAGGAAATGTGAAGAAATTACGTGCTTCCTATTATTTAATGGGTGCAATGCTAGGTCGATTTAAAAAAGCGGTTATTGGACTTCCAGGCGGTTGTTACTTAGGGCCACGTCCAATCGACCAACATATAAAAGGTTTTGAAGCATTAGGCGCAAAAGTAACAAACGAGCAAGGTGCGATTTATTTGCGTGCCGACGAACTCAAAGGTGCACGAATTTATTTAGATGTAGTAAGTGTTGGAGCGACCATTAATATCATGCTAGCGGCTGTTCGTGCAAAAGGCAAAACGGTTATCGAAAATGCAGCTAAAGAGCCAGAAATTATTGATGTTGCAACGCTTTTAACAAATATGGGAGCAATTATTAAAGGTGCAGGAACTGATACTATTCGAATCACTGGGGTAGATCATTTACATGGTTGTCATCATACAATTATTCCGGATCGAATCGAAGCAGGGACATTCATGGTACTTGCAGCAGCTTCTGGGAAGGGCGTACGAATCGAAAATGTCATCCCCACCCATTTAGAAGGAATCATTGCAAAGCTCACAGAAATGGGCGTGCCGATGGATATCGAAGAAGATGCTATTTTTGTTGGGGAAGTAGAGAAAATAAAAAAAGTAGATATTAAAACTTACGCTTATCCAGGTTTCCCAACGGACTTACAACAACCGTTAACTGCTCTTTTAACACGTGCGGAAGGTAGCAGTGTCATCACCGATACGATCTATCCAAGCCGTTTTAAACACATTGCGGAGATTGAACGAATGGGCGGCAAGTTCAAACTTGAAGGTCGTTCGGCGGTTATAAGTGGTCCTGTGCAACTTCAAGGTTCTAAAGTGACAGCGACAGATTTACGTGCCGGTGCAGCGCTTGTTATTGCAGCACTTTTAGCTGACGGAGAAACTGAAATTCACGGGGTGGAACATATCGAACGTGGTTACAGTAAAATTATTGAAAAATTATCTGCTATTGGCGCAAATATTACTCGTAGTAGCGCAGCAGAAACAAAATTATAAAAAATGAGGCTGAGCGAATCAAGTCGTTTCAGCCTTCCCTCTAAATCCCTCCAGTATCAATTATTCCTAAATACTATTTATTAACTCAAAAAGGTGGTACATATATGGCTAAACTGTCCATTGCATACTTAGAAAGTTTAACAATAAAAGAGATCTATGCTTTAGCAAAAGAACACAAAATTGCCTATTATAGCAAATTAACTAAACGAGAATTAATTTTTGCTTTATTAAAATCAAACGCAGAAAAAGAAGGATTTTTCTTCATGGAAGGTGTATTAGAAATTATCCCAAATGAAGGTTTTGGCTTCTTACGTCCAATCAACTATTCTTCCAGCTCAGAAGATATTTACATTTCAGCTTCCCAAATTAGACGTTTCGAGTTAAGAACTGGGGATAAGGTTTCTGGAAAAGTTCGTCCTCCGAAAGAAAATGAACGTTATTTTGGTTTACTCCATGTCGAGGCTGTCAATGGAGAAAACCCAGAAGTGGCTAAAGAAAGAGTGCATTTCCCAGGGCTAACACCGCTTTATCCAGATCGTCAAATTCATTTAGAAACAGGCAAAAATCCTATTTCCACAAGAACGATTGATTTGATTTCACCAATTGGTTTTGGTCAACGTGGACTTATTGTAGCTCCGCCAAAAGCAGGTAAAACGGTATTACTTAAAGAAATTGCGAACGCGATTACTACTAATCATCCAGAGTCAGAATTGATTGTCTTGTTAATTGATGAGCGTCCGGAAGAAGTAACTGATATCGAACGTTCTGTAAAGGCCGATGTTGTCAGTTCCACATTTGATGAAGTACCTGAAAATCACATTAAAGTAGCAGAACTGGTTCTTGAACGAGCGATGCGTTTAGTAGAACAAAAACGTGATGTGGTCATTTTAATGGATAGTATTACGCGACTTGCGAGAGCCTATAACCTAGTGATTCCGCCAAGTGGTCGAACGCTTTCCGGGGGGATTGATCCTGCTGCATTCCATAGACCGAAGCGCTTCTTTGGAGCTGCTCGTAATATTGAAGAAGGTGGAAGCTTAACCATTCTTGCCACAGCATTAGTTGACACGGGTTCTCGAATGGACGACGTTATTTACGAGGAATTCAAAGGAACGGGGAACATGGAATTACACCTCGATCGCCAACTTGCCGAACGCCGCGTTTTCCCGGCAATCGATATGCGCCGTTCTGGAACAAGAAAAGAAGAGCTACTCCTATCCAAAGAGCGCTTAGAACAACTTTGGAAAATCCGCAAAGCAATGCCAAAACAAAGCGATGGACTAGACATTTCAGAACGTTTCGTACGCTATCTGAAGAAAACAGAGAATAATGAAGCTTTTTATGAATTATTGCAAGAAGAGATGTTTAAAAAATAAACCAAAAATACTACAGAGAAAGAAGTTATTTTATGAGCAAAATAAGACAATTATTAAATAAAATTCCGTGGTACACAGATCAAGTACACAGTATATTCATGTACCTAATTATGGGTGGATTTACGACAGTTATTAACATCGTAACATTTTGGTTATGTACTTATGTTTTGAACTGGGATTACCGTATCGCAAATACTATTGCTTTTATCGCATCTGTACTTTTCGCTTACTTTTCAAATAAAAAATTTGTTTTTGACAGTTATACGCCGACTTGGAAAGATCGTCTTCGTGAAGCGAGTTCTTTCTTTGGTTTTCGTTGTTTAACCTATATAATAGATATTTTAGTCATGATTCTTTTAATCAGTTATTTATCTGTAGACGAATTATGGGCGAAAATCTGGACCAATATTATTGTGCTTGTACTGAACTATGTGTTTAGTAAATGGATAATCTTTAAAGTGCAAAAATAATCTTGCTTGTTTGCTTCAACATTGTTATAATATTTATACTGTGTGTAAAAGCACTTAATTACTCTGTTTCAGATGATTCAGGGCGAAGGAGTTGAAAAGAAATGAAAACTGGAATTCATCCTGAGTACCGTCCAGTGGTATTTGTTGATACTAGTACTGATTTCAAATTTTTGTCAGGTTCTACTAAGAGCTCAAGCGAAACAATTAAATGGGAAGATGGCAACGAGTATCCATTACTTCGTGTCGAAATCTCTTCTGATTCGCACCCGTTCTATACTGGTAAACAAAAACATGCGACTGCAGACGGCCGTGTGGACCGCTTCAACAAAAAATACGGTCTCAAATAAGACTGTATGTAACGAACGAAATAATTTGCGCACTCAGCTTTTGCTGGGTGTGTTTTTTTATGGAAATTTTCCTTATAGCTACTAAAAATAAAAACTTTCCTTTCAAGGGTTTACTTTTCCCGGTCAAGTTGCGTATAATATCACTAATTACTTTTTTTATGAGTAGGTATTAAAAAAGTTAAATTTTCTGTTTTGTTAAACAATAATAAGGAGGTTTTCAAGTGGAAGCAAAGTTACAAGTAGGTGTGTTAGGATTTGGAACGGTAGGTAGCGGTGTTATTCATATTTTAGAAGAGCATCAAGAAAAAATTAGTCAAGTAACTGGCTATCATATTTCTGTAAAGAAAGTGCTAGTTCGTGACTTAGAAAAAAATCGCCGTTATGAAACAAAAGGTTTTGAACTAACCACCAATCCGTCTGATGTACTGGATGATCCAGAAATTGCTGTTGTTGTCGAGGTTATGGGCAGCATCACAACTGCGCGGGAATACATTTTGCAGGCCTTGAAAGCTGGAAAGCATGTAGTAACTGCGAATAAGGATTTGATTGCGCTACACGGCGACGAATTAGTGGCAGTTGCACAAGCTAATAACTGTGATTTGTTTTATGAAGCAAGTGTTGCCGGGGGAATTCCAATTTTACGAACAATCGTAAACAGCCTTGCAGCAGATAAAATTCAAAAAGTAATGGGAATCGTCAACGGGACGACCAATTTTATGCTAACAAAAATGACGACAGAGAAAAAGTCATATGAAGATGTTTTAGCAGAAGCACAAGCGCTGGGTTTTGCCGAATCTGATCCAACAAATGATGTAGACGGAATCGATGCCGCAAGGAAAATGGTTATTATGACAAGACTCGCATTTGGTATGAATGTGAATTTAGATAATGTAGAAACAAATGGTATTCGCGGGATTTCTCCTGAAGATATCGATGTAGCTTACCAATTAGGTTATAAAATTAAACTAGTAGGTACGGCGGAAGAAACAAACGGCACAGTTAATGTCAACGTAGGGCCGGTTTTATTACCAAAAGCTCATCCGCTTGCAGGTGTTAACTATGAAAATAATGCCGTATTTGTAACTGGTGCAGCAGTCGGAGAAACAATGTTTTACGGACCTGGTGCTGGCGAATTACCAACTGCGACAAGTGTGGTTAGTGATTTAATTACTGTTGCTAAAAACAGCCGTCTTGGTACTAATGGGAATGCTTTTAACAGCTACAAACACGAAACGAAGCATACACCGAAAGAACAAGTTTTCTCAAAATACTATCTTCGTCTAACAATGGACGATAAAACAGGAACCTTCCTTAAGTTGACGCAAATTTTTGCGGAAGCCGGCGTTGGTTTTGATAAAATTTTGCAACAACCGTATGATGATTTTACGGCGACCGTTGTTATCGTGACACATTCAACTAGTCAAGCACAATTAGAACAAGCAATCGCTAGGGTCAAAGATGAGCCAGAAATGCAAATGCTCGCAAAATATTCCGTTGTGGAGGGTTAAATATGTATAAAGGTTTACTAGAAAAATATAAAGAATATCTACCAGTAACTGATAAAACGCCAATGATTTCACTTGCGGAAGGAAATACACCACTTATCCCATTACCGAATTTGTCCAAAGAACTTGGTGTTACTTTATACGGAAAATATGAAGGCTTAAATCCAACCGGTTCTTTTAAAGACCGTGGAATGGTTATGGCTGTCGCTAAAGCGAAAGAAGAAGGTGCCGAAGCGGTTATTTGTGCATCCACTGGGAATACTTCTGCTGCGGCTGCGGCATACGCAACACGTGCGGGATTAAAAGCGTACATTGTTATTCCAGAAGGTAAAGTTGCCTTAGGAAAATTAGCGCAAGCAGTTATGTACGGAGCAGATATTATCTCGATTCAAGGTAATTTTGACGAAGCATTAAAATCGGTTCGTGAATTGGCTGAAACAGAAGCAGTAACGCTTGTAAACTCGGTAAATCCTTATCGTTTAGAAGGTCAAAAAACAGCTGCATTCGAAATTTGTGAGCAATTAGGTTCTGCTCCAGATGTCCTTGCTATTCCAGTCGGTAATGCCGGAAATATTTCTGCATACTGGAAAGGATTTAAAGAGTGGAATGAGGCTAAGGCTTCTGGACTTCCACGGATGCATGGTTTTGAAGCGGAAGGTGCGGCTGCGATTGTTCAAGGTAAACCGATTGATAATCCGGAAACAATTGCAACAGCGATTCGTATCGGAAATCCAGCTAGTTGGGGGCTTGCAGAAGCAGCTCGCGATGAATCTGGCGGATATATCCATTCTGTAACAGATGATGAAATTGTTAATGCCTATAAAAAAATTGCAGCGCAAGATGGTGTCTTCATCGAGCCAGGTTCAGCTGCTTCATTAGCTGGTGTAATCCAACATGTAGCAAATGGAACAATTAAAAAAGGCGAAACAGTTGTTTGTGTCTTTACTGGAAATGGGTTAAAAGATCCGGATACTGCGATGAGTGTGCATGAAATTCCAATTTCTCATGTGGATGATATCGAAGCAATGCGCACACATTTACGTTCAGGAGTGAAAGCTTAATGCGTATTCGTGTCCCAGCAACGACAGCCAATCTTGGCCCTGGCTTTGATTCGTGTGGTTTAGCGTTAACGTTATATTTAACGCTTGATATTGGAGCGGAAGCAGACTCTTGGTATATCGAACATAATATTGGCGGCGGGATTCCGCATGATGAAACCAATGTAATTATCGAAACGGCCTTAAATCTGGCGCCTAATTTAACGCCGCATCATTTAGTGATGACCTGTGATATTCCACCCGCTCGTGGACTAGGCAGTAGTTCTGCGGCGGTTGTTGCGGGGATTGAATTAGCCAATACACTTGCTGAACTTAACCTTTCAAAAGAGGAAAAAGTCCGGATAGCTGCTGAAATAGAAGGGCATCCCGATAATGTCGCGCCAGCGGTTCTAGGAAACTGGGTCGTAGGGGCGAAATTAGATGGAGAAGATTTCTATGTACGCCACCTTTTTCCGGATTGTGCTTTAATTGCTTTTATTCCAAAGGCAGAACTTCTTACTTCGGAAAGTCGTGGTGTTTTGCCTGATACGCTTCCGTTCAAAGAAGCTGTCCAAGCTAGTAGTATCGCCAATGTAATGATTGCCGCGATTTTGCGCAATGATATGACATTAGCCGGAGAAATGATGGAACGTGATTTATGGCATGAAAAATATCGCAGTCAATTAGTGCCACATTTAACACAAATTCGCGATGTAGCCAAAAGCCAGGGAGCCTATGCTGCTTGTTTGAGCGGCGCTGGTCCAACTGTCCTAGTGTTCGCTCCTCGAAACCTCGCGAATAAACTGCAAACATCTTTACAAACACTAGAAATCGATGCGGACGTCCTTCTACTTGATGTCGAAGGAAGCGGCGCGGAAGTTTTTCGATGAAATCAAGCTATGCCCATATGCGGCGTAGCTTTTTTTAACTATATGTCCCAATTTGTGCCGCTCTATGATAAAATAGGAAAAGAGTTTATAAAGTTAAAGGGAGCGGTCTTAATGGCACAGTTATTTTTCCGTTATGGTTCCATGAATAGTGGGAAAACCATTGAAATTCTTAAAGTCGCACATAATTATGAAGAACAAAATAAAACAGTGGCTATCTTCACTTCAGGTATTGACGATAGAGACCAAGTTGGCTTCATTTCAAGTCGAATTGGACTGAAACGAGAAGCAACTCCTATTTTTAGTGACACAGATATTTTTGAAATCGTAGCGAATATTAAACCAAAACCGAATTGTGTTCTTTTAGATGAATCACAGTTTCTAGAAAAAGAACACGTATTTCAGTTAGCGAAAATTGTGGATGAATTAAATATCCCAGTAATTGCCTACGGACTAAAAAATGATTTTCGAAATGAGCTATTTGAAGGTTCGAAATACTTGCTGCTATATGCGGATAAACTAGAAGAAATGAAAACAATTTGCTGGTTTTGTGCTAAAAAGGCAACGATGGTTCTGCGCGTTGATGACAAAGGAAAACCAGTTTATACAGGTGAACAAATTATGATTGGCGGAAATGACCACTATTACCCTGTGTGTCGCAAATGTCATGCCAATCCACCAATAAAATAATTAAAAGAGGTGTTGAAATACAATGTATGATCGATTACAGGCGGTGGAAGACCGTTATGATGAACTAAATGAGTTATTAAGTGATCCAGATGTAGTATCGGATCCAAAACGACTACGCGACCTTTCCAAAGAACAATCTGGCATTACCGCGACAGTCGAAACGTACCGCGAATACAAAAATGTAAACGAACAAATTAACGAAACAAAGGAACTCTTAGGAGAAAAACTAGACGATGAAATGCGCGAAATGGCCAAAGAAGAATTCGCGGAACTTCAAAAAGAAAAGGCAGACTTAGAAGAACGACTAAAACTATTACTCGTGCCAAAAGATCCTAATGATGACAAAAACGTTATTTTAGAAATCCGCGGAGCAGCTGGTGGAGATGAAGCAGCTTTATTTGCCGGCGATTTATTCCGTATGTACAGTAAATATGCGGAATCACGTGGCTGGAAAGTAGAAATCATGGACGCGAACCCAACCGGTATTGGTGGTTACAAAGAAATTATTGCGATGATGAATGGAAATGATGCCTTTTCCCGAATGAAATATGAAAACGGGGCGCACCGTGTTCAACGTGTACCAGAAACAGAATCAGGTGGTCGAATCCATACATCAACAGCGACAGTAGCCATTTTGCCAGAAGCGGAAGAAGTGGAAATTGAACTGCACGATAAAGATATCCGCACTGATACATTTGCGTCTACTGGTGCCGGTGGACAAAGTGTCAATACGACGATGTCAGCTGTACGTCTAACGCATATTCCAACCGGGATTGTCGTATCGATGCAAGATGAACGTTCCCAGCTGAAAAATAAAGACAAAGCGATGAAAGTATTACGCGCACGTGTATATGATAAATTTGAACGTGAAGCTCGCGAAGAATATGATGCAAACCGCAAATCTGCTGTAGGAACGGGTGACCGCTCTGAACGGATCCGGACTTACAACTATCCGCAAAACCGCGTAACCGACCATCGTATCGGCTTAACTATTCAAAAGCTAGATCAAATTATGGAAGGTAAACTCGATGAAATCATTGATGCGCTTATCCTAGAAGATCAAACAAGTAAATTGGAGCATTTAAATGACGCAAATTAGTCAGTTGCTAAAAAATGCTGAAGCAATCCTTCTTGAAAAAGGGCTAGACCAAAATGCAGCAGAAATTTTACTAGAAACCAGAATGGGACTTTCGCGTTCTGAGCTTTGGATGGAAATTAATCGCGAACTTGAACCGAATCATGAAAAGCAATTCGAGGAAGATTTTGCTAGATACTTAGCTGGCGAGCCAGTGCAGTATATTTTAAAAACAGCACCTTTTTATGGCTATGATTTTTTAGTGACAGAAGATGTTCTTATTCCGCGGCCTGAAACAGAAGAGTTAGTCGCTTGTGCGGAGGATTTTTTGAAAAAACATTCAGTTAAAAACGTGCTAGATGTTTGTACTGGAAGCGGGATTATCGCGATTGCGCTCAAAAAAGCATTTCCTGAGATTTCGATGACGGCTTCTGATATTTCGGCTCCAGCACTTGCCGTGGCCAAAAAGAATGCATTGTTATTAAATGCGGATGTGCGTTTTGTCGAAACAGATTTACTTGAAGCATTTAAACAAAACGAAGAACGATTCGATATGATTGTCGCCAATCCGCCCTATATTTCTGAAGCAGAAAAAGCAGAAATGTCGGATTATGTGCTAAAAAACGAACCTTCATTAGCATTATTTGCTGAAAATGATGGACTCGCTATTTATGAACGATTTGTGGATAACTTAAAATATGTCCTAAATTCCTCTTTTTGGGTAGGGGTGGAGATAGGTTATACACAAGGCGAGCGTGTAAAACAATTATTCGAAAAAAGTTATCCACATTCTACAATTATTATCCACAAAGATATCAATTCAAAAGATCGCTACGTAACATGCTCTAATATATTGGTATAAAGGCGTTTCTATAAAAGAAGCGTCTTTTTCTTTGGAAAGTTATCCACAAAACTGTGGATAAAATGTTGTGCAAAAAATTTTTTTAATCAAATCTTAATAAAGAAAATGGCTTTTTTACTTAGCTTTACGAATTATCCACATTTCACAAGAAGTTATCCCCATTGACAAAGTTATTATCCACAGTTTGGGGATAACTTTTGTTCAAAAATAGCGATTTTCAGGTTTTAAAAAACAATACTGTAAAAATAAGGCGGAAAACGTTAAAATATAATAGAAGTTATGTAAAGGGGACCGGAATTCATGCAAACCATTCATTGGAAAATAACCAAACAACAATCAAATCAAGCTATCTATCAAGAAGCAGCAGAATTACTACAAAATGGCGAATGCGTGGCTTTTCCAACCGAAACAGTCTACGGTCTTGGAGCAGATGCAACTAACCAAGCCGCTATTCAAAAAATATATGCAGCAAAAGGTCGCCCGTCAGATAACCCATTAATTGTCCACATCGCCCGCCTTGATCAAATGAATTCATTTGTGGCAAGTTATCCACCGAAAGCCATCCAACTCATGGAAAAATTTTGGCCAGGACCACTAACGGTTATCCTTCCTTTGAAAAAAGATAGTTTGGCTGCGAACGTTTCTGCAGGCTTATCCACAGTTGGTGTCCGCATGCCGGAACATCCTGTAAGTCTAGCGTTAATAAACGCAGCGAACGTTCCTGTTGCGGCTCCGAGTGCGAATCGTTCTGGAAAACCCAGCCCAACAACAGCGGACCATGTTATAGAAGATTTAGATGGGAAAATTGCTGGAATTATCGATGGTGGCGCAACTGGTGTTGGTTTAGAGTCTACCGTTATTGATTGTTCCTTAGAAATGCCAATTATTCTGCGGCCAGGCGGTATTACAAAAGAACAAATCGAGCAAGTAATTGGCCCTGTGGATATATCGACAAACAATACGAAAGAAACGGAAAAACCAAAAGCCCCGGGGATGAAATACACGCACTATGCTCCGAAAGCCCCGGTTTATCTTATAGAAGGATCTACTCCATTTTGGCAAAAGGAAATAAATAAAGTAGAAGCTGCGAATAAGAAACTTGGCATTTTGGCGACGAAAGAACTGATAGATCAGCTGACCACAAGTGCGGCGGTTGAAACAACGGGGAGTATAAAAGCATTGGACGAAATTGCAACGAGCCTTTACAAAGGTTTGCGGGCTTTTGATCACGCGGATGTAGATATTATTTTTGCAGAAGTGTATCCAGAAACGGAGCTGGGAGCCGCAATTATGAACCGATTAGAAAAAGCTGCTGGCAATAGGAGGATTACTGAATGAATGTCTTATTTGTTTGTACAGGAAATACGTGTCGAAGTCCTTTAGCTGAAAAAATCTTGCAGGATTTGCGCCCAGATCTAGATGTTCGTTCAGCTGGGACACGTGCTTTGGACGGGGACGCTATCTCTGGAAATTCACGTCAAATTCTCGCGCAGATGAATTTGCCAACAACGCACCAAGCTAAAAAAGTTACAGAAGCAGATATAGATTGGGCTGACCAAATCTACGTAATGACTCAAAAACATCAAGTGGAACTAAAAAGCCTTTTTCCAAAAGCGAGCGATAAAATTCAACTAATTTCCGAAGATAAAACAGATATTCCAGATCCTTACGGTGGATCAATCGAGCAATACGAAATTACCTATTACGAACTAAAAAGTGCAATTTCCGAACGTTTTTTATAAGTGAAGCGCTTCACTATCGGAAATTGCGTTTTTTTATTCCAAAATGCTTGCTTTTCTACCCGATTTAAGTAATTATTAAAGATAATACATAACAGTTCACTTGAAAAATTTATCAGAAAAGGATGGGGTCCACAGATGGTCTATTTACAAAAGCAAGATAAGGAAGTTTTTGATGCAATTAAGTTAGAGCTTGGTAGACAACGCGCGAATATCGAATTAATCGCATCTGAGAATTTTGTTAGTGAGCAAGTAATGGAAGCAATGGGTTCTGTATTAACGAATAAATATGCAGAAGGTTATCCAGGGAAACGCTATTACGGCGGATGTGAATTCGTGGATATTGTGGAAGATTTAGCACGCGACCGCGCGAAAAAATTATTTGGCGCTGAATATGCGAATGTCCAACCACACTCAGGTGCTCAAGCGAATATGGCAGTTTATCATACAGTGCTTGAACCAGGCGATACCGTTCTTGGTATGAACCTTTCACATGGTGGGCATTTAACACATGGTAGCCCAGTAAATTTCAGCGGTGTTTTATACAATTTTGTTGAATACGGCGTTCGTGAAGATACGAAAGAAATTGATTACGATATCGTTCGTGAAGCTGCTTTAAAACATAAGCCAAAAATGATTGTGGCGGGCGCAAGTGCTTATCCACGTAAAATCGATTTTGCTAAATTCCGCGAAATTGCTGATGAAGTTGGCGCATACTTAATGGTAGATATGGCGCATATTGCTGGTCTTGTTGCTGCTGGCTTGCATCAAAATCCAGTTCCTTATGCTGATTTTACAACGACAACTACCCATAAAACGCTTCGTGGACCTCGCGGCGGAATGATTTTAGCCAAAGCAGAATGGGAACAAAAATTAAATAAATCGATTTTCCCAGGAATCCAAGGTGGACCGTTAATGCACGTAATCGCAGCGAAAGCAGTGGCGTTTGGTGAAGCGTTACAACCTGAATTCACGGCGTACTGTGAACAAATTATTCGTAACTCTAAAAAATTAGCAGAAACACTTCAAGCGAATGATGTTGCTGTTTTAACAGGTGGTTCGGATAATCATTTACTATTAATCGATTTAAAACCACTAGGCTTAACAGGGAAAGCAGCGGAGAAAGTATTAGATGAAGTTGGTATTACCGTGAATAAAAATACCATTCCATTCGAAACGGAAAGCCCATTTGTCACAAGTGGTATCCGTGTAGGTGTTGCTGCAGTGACCACTCGTGGATTTGATGAAGTTGCGATTGAAAAAGTTGGTGTACTTATTTCAGAAGTACTGCATAATTTAGAAAATGAAGAAGTTCTCGCAGATGTAAAAGCACGCGTGGCTACTTTAACAAATGAATATCCGCTTTATCCAAGTTTATAAAATAAGCGATCCGGTTTTTTCTATAAAATAGAGAAAACCGGTTTTTTTCATGTATAGCAAATTAATCCTTGCACTTGTGTCTTGTTCTGATACAATAAGAGAAGGAAATTTTCAATATCAAAGGAGCGAACTAATCGATGGCAAATGTACACGTAATTAATCACCCACTAGTACAACACAAATTAACAATCATTCGAGATAAAAATACGGGAACAAAAGCATTCCGCGAACTTGTAGATGAAGTCGCTACATTAATGGCGTACGAAATTACACGTGATATGGAACTCGAAGACATCCAAGTAGAAACACCACTACAAACAACAACTGCTAAAACACTTACTGGTAAAAAATTAGGGATTGTTCCTATTTTAAGAGCTGGTCTTGGTATGCAAGATGGTATTTTAAAACTTATTCCTGCAGCAAAAGTAGGGCATGTAGGTCTTTATCGTGACCATGATACACTAGAACCAGTAGAATATTTTGTAAAACTACCTTCTGATGTGGAAGAACGTCTTTTCATCGTTGTAGACCCAATGCTTGCAACTGGCGGCTCCGCAATTATGGCTATCGATTGCTTGAAAAAACGCGGCGCTCGCAACATGAAATTCATGTGTCTAGTAGCAGCTCCTGAAGGCGTTAAAGCTCTTCAAGACGCACATCCAGACGTAGAAATCTACGTAGCAGGTTTAGACGAGAAGTTAGACGAAAATGGTTATATCCGTCCAGGCTTAGGAGATGCTGGCGATAGATTATTCGGAACTAAATAATTAACAATCTCCTCGGTAATAGTGAGATAAGGAATTATAAACAGTACTGCTTTTTAACAGGCTGGGAAATTTTTTGTCGAGCTATTTCTGAGGAGTTTTTTTATAAGGAGGCCCGAAATTGGCTAAAATCAAAGTAATGAGTATCTTTGGGACAAGACCAGAGGCAATAAAAATGGCACCACTCGTTTTGGCACTAGAAAAAGAACCAGAAACATTTGAGTCAACAGTAGTGATTACAGCTCAACACCGTGAAATGCTAGATCAAGTCTTAGAGATTTTTGATATTAAACCAGATATTGACTTAGATATTATGAAAAAAGGCCAAACCTTAGCCGATATAACTTCGCGTGTAATGAATGGAATTAATGAAGTTATTGCTGCCGAAAATCCTGATATCGTTCTAGTTCACGGAGATACAACAACAAGTTTTGCGGCAGGACTAGCTACCTTTTATCAACAAAAAATGCTCGGGCATGTTGAAGCTGGACTTAGAACGTGGAATAAATATTCGCCGTTTCCAGAAGAGATGAATCGTCAGCTAACAGGTGTTATGGCGGATATGCACTTTTCCCCAACTAAACAAGCGAAAGAAAACTTGCTTGCGGAAGGAAAAGATCCGGCTACTATTTTTGTGACTGGGAATACAGCTATTGATGCCCTTAAGACAACTGTGCAAAAAGATTACCACCATCCAATTTTGGAAAATCTTGGCGACCATCGTTTAATACTTATGACGGCTCACCGCAGAGAAAATTTAGGCGAACCGATGCAAGGGATGTTTGAAGCGGTTCGAGAAATCGTGGAAAGTCGTGAGGACGTTGAACTTGTGTACCCGATGCATTTGAATCCAGCTGTTAGGGAAAAAGCAATGAGCATTTTAGGCGGACACGAACGTATTCATTTAATCGAACCATTAGATGCGATTGATTTTCATAATTTCTTGCGCAAATCTTATCTTGTGTTTACTGATTCAGGCGGCGTTCAAGAAGAAGCTCCAGGCATGGGCGTGCCAGTTTTAGTTTTACGTGATACGACAGAGCGCCCAGAAGGAATCGAAGCAGGGACGTTAAAATTAATCGGAACAAATAAAGAAAATCTAATTAAAGAGGCATTGGATTTACTTGATAATAAAGAAAATCATGACAAAATGGCGCGCGCAGCTAACCCATACGGTGATGGATTTGCAGCTAATCGAATTTTAGCAGCAATCAAAAGTCAGTTTGAAAAAACGGGACGACCAGAAGATTTTGTCGTGTAAAACATAGCGGAAAACTAGGCGTTAAAAGTCTAGTTTTCTTCTTTTTTTATAATGAAAGCGCCTTATTGTTACAGATATGTTACACGCTCGATTTTCACTAGTTCTTTTATGTTACATGTGATAAGATGGTCAATGTTATTAATATAAGAGCCCAAAAAATAGCTTGTTTTAGCATAGGGATAGAAGACTGCGCTCAGTATTCACTACAATCCCGCCGACGCTAGGTTTGCGTTGACTGAATTGGAATTTATACGGGCACTCTATATCAAAATGCAGCTCATGATAAGTGAGTCCGGCTGTTTTTTCCGTTCTTTTTCTTGGGAAAAGAACTTTCGGTCGCGAAATTTGCGAATAATCGTATCGAATTCTTTTACCAATAGTGGTAGAAGTTTTTTTATTTGTGCGAAAGAAAGTGGTTTTGGCCTTTTTTGTGAAATAACACACGAACGGTCAACTAGTTTTTCCAATGATTACGGAGGTGTTGGTTGCTGTTAAATGGACAAAAATAATTCTGGCGAGGCAATCTAGGAAACAGATAGATTTTGAAATCAAAAAAATCTCAGAAATAATAGGCTATTCTTTTATGGATGGGTCCGATTGTGGTACTATTAGTAGTAGATGTACACACAATTTGTGAAAGTGTATTGACTTTTCTCTTTTGGCTGTTGTATGCTAAGAACTGACACGCTGATAAGGCTTTCATGTGTGTTTGGGATTGGGATGAATTGGGGGAAATGTGCTTGTTTTCACAAACCAAACTTACTCCCTGAGATTTCAAAATGGTCATCTGGAAAGAAAAATCTTTTGAAAAAGAAAGGATTGCGCCCCGAATGTTAGAATCGCTAATTGGCATGTATCATCGTCATCAAAAGTATATGGTTCTTTTTATTGCTGTTTGTCTTTGTGGATGGTTTTTAACCCCATATATACATATTTTCTTGGGACTTAAGTTGGGTTTAATCGTCGGCTGGTTTAACTACTGGCTATTAATGAGGCGTACACAATCAATGACTAGAGCTTTGGCTGAAAATCGTTCTTTTTATGGTATGGGAATGCCATTTAGAATGGGGAGCGTGTTATTTGCTACTATTATAGCGACGCAACTGCCGGAATATTTTCATGTTTATAGCATGGTAATCGGACTTGGGCTTGCATATGCAATTATTTTTCTAGATTTTTTTGTGTATTCCATGTACCGCAGAAAAAAGTTTTTAAAAAGAGAGGGGTGAACCTAATTGGAAGAGGAATTTCCAACGATAAGCCTATTAGGAATCGACTTTAATCTATCTAACATTTTGATGATTACTGTGACTTGTGTCATCGTTCTTCTAATAGCCATTATCTGTACCAGAAATCTGCAACGCCGACCTACCGGAAAGCAGAACTTCATTGAATGGGTTATGGATTTTGTCAGAGGTATTATTAATAGTAATATGGATTGGAAAACCGGTGGGAGATTCCATGTGCTTGGTATTACACTACTAATGTTTATTTTCGTAGCTAATATGCTAGGACTGCCATTTCAAATCGCGATTAACGATGAAGTATGGTGGCGTTCACCTACAGCGGATCCAATTGTCACATTAACACTTGCGATAATGGTTCTTGGCTTAACGCATTACTATGGTATTAAAATGCGTGGTTTCAAGCACTATTTTGTTGGTACTTACTTTAGTCCAATGAAATTTTTATTCCCACTTAAATTAGTAGAAGAATTTGCTAATACTTTAACGCTTGGTTTACGTCTTTACGGTAATATTTTCGCCGGCGAAGTTTTGTTAACCATCATTGCAACACAACTTGCTCATATGAATATATTTGTAGGTGTGCTAGCAATAATTCCTGCGTTACTATGGCAAGGATTCTCGATTTTTATTGGGGCAATTCAAGCGTACATTTTCACTATGCTGACCATGGTTTACATGTCGCATAAGGTAAGTGACGAACATTAAACTAACTTTCAAATAAGTCATTTATAAAAGTAATAAAAAATAATATTTAGAAAAATTAGGAGGATAATTATATGTCTTTAGGTGTTATTGCAGCTGCTATCGCTGTTGGATTAGGTGCATTAGGTGCGGGTATTGGTAACGGTCTTATCGTATCAAAAACTGTCGAGGGTGTTGCGCGTCAACCAGAAGCGCGTTCTATGCTACAAACAATCATGTTCATTGGTATCGGTCTTGTTGAGGCCCTTCCTATCATCGCTGTTGTTATTGCGTTCATGGTTCTTAATAAATAATTTGAAGGAAGTTGAGGAAATCAAACCTCATCTCTTTCGTTTTGAACGAATAATTCAAGCGAATGTATAGAAAGGAGTGAAACTGGCGTGTTACAACCACATTTAGTAATTGGTTCCGCATTTACGTTTGGTGATGCATTCTTTACGCTTTTTGCTTTTTCGATTTTGCTAGTTTTAATCCGAATTTATGCTTGGAAACCTCTTATGGGAATTATGAAAGAGCGTGAAGAGCATATTGGTTCTGAAATTGATGCGGCGGAAGAAAGTCGCGCTCAAGCAGAACAACTACTTGCTGAACAAAAAAGTGTTTTACAACAAGCTCGTGTGGAATCTCAAACAATGATTGAGAACGCAAAACAGCTTGGTGAAAAAGAACGCGAAGAAATTGTCAAAACTGCTAGACGTGAATCAGAACGTATAAAAGAAGAAGCGAAATCCGATATTGCACGTGAAAAAGAAGATGCTATTTCTGCTCTTCGCGAACAAGTCGGTTCCTTATCTGTTCTTATTGCATCGAAAGTCATCGAAAAAAATCTGGACGAAAAAGAGCAATCTAACCTTATCCAAGATTATATCGAAAGGCTAGGGGATGACAAATGAGTAAAGATTTGGAAGTTGCAGGTCGCTATGCCAATGCGCTTTTTCAAGTAGCCCAAGATAAAGATTTAGTCGACGTTTTTTCAGAAGAACTAACTGAATTAAAAGCCGCATTAAATGCTAATAAAGATTTTGTGAAACTACTTGAAAATCCTACTTTCACGACCGAGCAAAAGAAAAATCTTGCCAGCGCTGTTTTTGAAAAAATCAATCCGACATTAAGAGATTTTATTTATCTTTTAATCGACCGTAGCAGAGAAGATTATCTTTCTGTTATTGCGGACGTTTACCAAAAACGCGTAAACGACTTGAATGGAGTTGCGGATGCAGATGTTTATTCTGTTGTTCCACTTTCCGAACAAGAACTTACGGCGCTCTCGAGAGTATTTGCTGCGAAAATGAACAAAACAAAATTAAACATTCAAAACCACATTGATAAATCCCTTCTTGGTGGAGTCAAAGTGGTTATTGGAACCCGTATATATGATGACAGTCTAAAAACGAAATTAAAGGACATGGAACGGCAAATTAAAGCCTAGTTTCCGTTTAACGAGGGGTGAAATCAATGAGCATTAAGGCTGAAGAGATCAGCTCAATCATAAAACAGCAGATTGAAAATTATCATTCTGAACTAAAAGTGAGTGATGTTGGTACGGTTACCTACATTGGTGACGGTATTGCGCGTGCTCATGGACTCGATAATGCAATGGCTGGTGAATTGTTAGAGTTCTCAAATGGTGTAATGGGTATGGCCCAAAACTTAGAAACAAATGATGTTGGTATCATTATTCTAGGTCCTTACACTGAAATCCGTGAAGGCGATGAAGTTCGTCGTACCGGTAAAATCATGGAAGTTCCTGTTGGCGAAGCGCTTATTGGGCGTGTAGTTAACTCATTAGGTCAACCAGTTGATGGTTTAGGCCCAATTGAAACAACTGGAACTCGTCCGATCGAGGCAGTAGCACCTGGTGTTATGCAACGTCAATCGGTAAACGAACCATTACAAACAGGTATTAAAGCGATTGATGCACTTGTTCCTATTGGTCGTGGTCAACGTGAGTTAATCATTGGTGACCGCCAAACTGGTAAAACATCTGTAGCAATTGATACTATTCTAAACCAAGCTGACCAAGACATGATTTGTATTTATGTCGCTATCGGTCAAAAAGAATCTACAGTACGTAATGCCGTAGAAACTTTACGTCATCACGGTGCGTTAGATTACACAATCGTCGTAACTGCTGCTGCATCACAACCGGCGCCACTTCTTTACTTGGCTCCTTATGCTGGTGTTGCAATGGCCGAAGAATTCATGTATAACGGCAAACACGTTTTAGTTGTATATGATGATTTATCCAAACAAGCAGCTGCTTACCGTGAGCTGTCCCTATTACTTCGTCGTCCTCCAGGTCGTGAAGCATACCCAGGGGATGTTTTCTACTTGCACTCCCGTTTACTTGAACGTGCTGCAAAATTAAATGATAGCCTAGGTGGCGGATCCATTACGGCTCTTCCATTCGTAGAAACACAAGCCGGAGATATCTCTGCTTATATTCCTACAAACGTTATCTCTATTACAGACGGACAAATTTTCTTGCAATCTGATTTATTCTTCTCCGGAGTACGTCCAGCGATCAATGCCGGTCTTTCTGTATCCCGTGTAGGTGGATCAGCGCAAATTAAAGCAATGAAAACTGTTGCCGGAACACTTCGTCTAGATCTCGCCGCTTACCGTGAGTTAGAATCCTTCTCACAGTTCGGTTCAGACTTAGATGCAGCTACTCGTGCGAAACTAGAACGTGGTAAACGTACAGTAGAAGTTCTAAAACAAGATTTGCACAAACCTTTGAAAGTTGAAAAACAAGTATTGATTCTTTATGCACTTGTTCATAAATATCTGGATGATGTACCAGTTCATGATGTACTGCGTTTTGAGTCCGAAATGAATACATGGTTTGATCATAATCACCCAGAGCTTTTGGAAGAAATTCGTACAACGAAAAAACTTCCTGACGAAGCGAAACTTGAAGCAGCATTAAAAGAATTTAAAAATACATTTGTTCCTTCTGAAGAAAAATAATTTAGACTCGGAATAAATTCAAAGGTGGTGAAAATCTTTGGCATCTTTAATCGATATTAAACAACGAATAACTTCTACACGTAAAACAAGTCAAATTACAAAAGCAATGCAAATGGTATCGGCAGCAAAACTAGGTCGTGCAGAATCAAACGCGCGTTCATATGAACCGTATGTTTCTAAAATCAAAGACGTAGTAACACATGTTGCTAGCACTGGTAACAGTAGCGACCACCCAATGCTTGTATCTAGACCTGTTCACCGTACTGGTTATATCGTACTTACTTCTGATACTGGACTTGCAGGTTCTTACAACAGTTCCGTAATCAAAGAAGTATTTCAAGAAATTAATAAAAAGCATACGTCAAGTGATGAATATGCAATAATCACTGTAGGTAGATCTGCTCGAGACTTCTTCAAAGCACGCCAAATGAACGTGGTTTTAGAAGTACAAGGTATTACAGATCACCCGATATTTGCGGAAATTAAAGATATTGCTAGTAACACAGTTCAAATGTTTGAAGATGGTGTTTATGACGAGGTTTTCATTTATTATAATCACCATATTAATTCTATTTCTAGCGAACTGAGAAAAGAGCAACTACTACCACTGACAGAATTTCACGAAAAAGGTAAGGAAACAGATGTAGATTTAACTACATACGAATTCGAGCCTTCCGAACAAGAAATTCTGGAAGTATTATTGCCGCAATATGTGGAAAGCCTAATTTTCGGAGCACTTCTGGATGCCAAAGCCGCTGAACATGCTGCTCGTATGACTGCCATGAGAAGCGCGACAGACAATGCATCCGATTTAATCAGTGACTTATCACTACAATATAACCGTGCTCGCCAAGCTGCGATCACGCAAGAAATTACCGAAATCGTCGGAGGAGCAGCCGCGCTCGAATAGAAGTCGGCGTTTCTTGTAACGTCCCTATAAATGGGAAGGTAAGTGAGGAGGAATAATTGCATGTCTAAAGGACAAGTAATCCAAGTTATGGGTCCAGTTGTAGACGTTAAATTTGAAGGTGGAAACTTACCTGAAATCTACAATGCCCTAGTTATTGAATATAAATCTGATGCAGAAGAAGCACCAACTAGCCAACTTACTTTAGAAGTAGCCATCCAATTAGGTGATGACGTTGTACGTACAATCGCAATGGCATCAACAGATGGCGTTCAAAGAGGTATGGAAGTTATTGATACTGGGAGCCCAATTACAGTTCCTGTAGGTACAGTAACTCTTGGTCGTGTATTTAATGTATTAGGAAACACCATCGATTTGGACGAACCACTTCCAAGCGATATTAAACGTAATAAAATTCACCGTGAAGCTCCAACTTTCGATCAATTAGCAACAACAACAGAAATCCTTGAAACAGGAATTAAAGTAGTTGACTTGTTAGCGCCATACCTAAAAGGTGGTAAAATTGGATTGTTCGGTGGTGCCGGTGTTGGTAAAACCGTTCTAATTCAAGAGCTTATCCATAATATCGCACAAGAACATGGTGGTATTTCTGTGTTCGCGGGCGTTGGAGAACGTACTCGTGAAGGTAACGACCTTTACTTTGAAATGAAAGATTCAGGCGTTATTGAAAAAACAGCGATGGTATTCGGTCAAATGAACGAGCCACCAGGTGCGCGTATGCGTGTTGCCTTAACTGGTCTAACAATTGCTGAATATTTCCGTGATGAAGAACATCAAGACGTACTTTTATTCATTGATAACATTTTCCGTTTCACACAAGCTGGTTCAGAGGTTTCGGCTTTACTAGGTCGTATGCCATCTGCGGTAGGTTACCAACCAACCCTAGCTACTGAAATGGGTCAATTACAAGAACGTATTACATCTACTAACGTTGGATCCGTTACTTCTATCCAAGCGATTTATGTACCAGCCGATGACTATACTGACCCGGCTCCGGCTACAACTTTCGCCCATCTAGATGCAACAACTAACTTGGAACGTAAATTAACGGAACAAGGTATTTATCCAGCGGTAGATCCACTTGCTTCTACATCACGTGCGCTTTCTCCTGATATCGTTGGAGAAGAACACTATGCAGTAGCAACGGAAGTACAACGTTTATTACAAAGATATAAAGAATTACAAGATATCATCGCAATCTTAGGTATGGATGAGTTATCTGACGAAGATAAACAATCCGTTTCCCGTGCGCGTCGTGTGCAATTCTTCTTATCACAAAATTTCCACGTTGCAGAACAATTTACAGGTCAAAAAGGTTCTTATGTTCCTGTTAAAGAAACAGTTAAAGGGTTCAAAGACCTATTAGCTGGAAAATACGACCATATTCCTGAAGATGCATTCCGTTCAGTTGGACGCATTGAGGATGTTCTTGAAAAAGCAAAAGACATGGGCGTTGAAGTCTGATAAAAACAGGAGGAAATACGTATGGGTTCATTAAATGTTAGTATTGTTACTCCAGACGGCCCTGTTTATGAAGGCGTTGCTCAAATGGTTATTGCTAGAACAAAAGCAGGTGAACTCGGTATTTTACCTGGCCATGTTCCACTAGTTGCTCCACTTAAAATCGACATCGTTCGTTTAAAAGTTGAGTCTGGTGAGGAATGGGTCGCTGTCAATGGTGGCTTTATGGAAGTAAACGGTGAAGAAGTTAATATTCTCGCGGATACTGCTGAACGCGAACAAGATATTGATATTGATCGCGCCGAAAAAGCAAAACAACGTGCAGAAGAAGAACTTAGCCGAGCAAAAGAACAAAAAGTGGATGAAGTGTTAGCGCAATTAGCACTACAAAGAGCTATCAACCGAATTCACGCAAAAGAACATAATTAATAATTATATTACTCCCTGATCATAGTATCAGGGAGTTTTTGTATGCTTATAAGTGTATTAACTGTTTTTTCCTAACAGTATTTGTTAAAATGAGGAGTAGCGAAATATGAGGAGCGAACGCATGTATAATATTATTATGGAATCACCATATGTCATCATCATTTCCCATTTACTATTTATAGTTATTACTTTTTGGGCACTGCAAGCCATTAATTATGAGAAGTTCATCAAGAAAAATCATGTAACTCAAGCTAGATTGTTATTCGTGATTATTTCGATTGTATTAGGTTATACATTAAGCAATTTTTTCTTAGATTATTTAGCAGCTTCTAAACAGTTAATTAACTTTTTTGGTTAGAAAAAGGTATTGTAGTAGGAAAAAATTAATAGAAGCTTATAACAACTTTAATATTACGTTAAAATCAGTTGATATTTTAGGGTGATAAGTGGTAGAATTACTTAGATATGTTTTAAATTTAAATTTTGATTAATAAAATTCGATAAATGATTTAGTTATTAGTAACGCGGAGGGGTTCTTTTTGGAAAAAATTATTGTACGCGGTGGAAAACAGTTAAATGGTTCTGTAAAAATGGAAGGTGCCAAAAATGCTGTATTACCGGTAATAGCTGCTACATTACTTGCGAGTAAAGGTACTAGCGTATTAAAAAATGTCCCAAATTTGTCTGATGTATTCACAATTAATGAGGTTCTTAAATATCTAAATGCAGATGTTTCTTTTGTAAATGATGAAGTAACAGTTGATGCAACAGGAGAAATCACTTCTGATGCACCTTTTGAGTACGTTCGTAAAATGCGTGCTTCTATTGTTGTCATGGGACCACTTTTAGCTCGTACTGGTTCAGCACGTGTAGCTTTACCTGGTGGATGTGCAATTGGTTCTAGACCCGTTGATTTACATTTAAAAGGTTTTGAAGCAATGGGCGCAGTAGTGAAAATTGAAAATGGTTATATTGAAGCAACTGCCGAAAAATTAGTAGGTGCAAAAGTATACTTAGATTTCCCAAGTGTTGGTGCAACGCAAAATATTATGATGGCTGCGACCCTTGCAGAAGGTACTACAGTCATTGAAAACGTTGCTCGCGAACCTGAAATTGTTGACTTAGCAAACTTCCTTAACCAAATGGGTGCACGAGTTATTGGTGCGGGAACAGAAGTAATTCGTATTGAAGGCGTTAAAGAACTAACTGCTACTGAACATTCTATTATTCCAGACCGTATTGAAGCAGGAACATTTATGATTGCTGCTGCGATTACTGGAGGAAATGTCTTAATTGAAGATGCAGTTCCTGAACATATTAGTTCGTTAATTGCTAAACTTGAAGAAATGGGCGTTCAAATTATCGAAGAAGAGAACGGAATTCGTGTAATTGGCCCTGATAAATTAAAAGCTGTCGATGTTAAAACGATGCCACATCCAGGATTCCCAACGGATATGCAATCGCAAATGATGGTTATTCAAATGTTGAGTGAAGGTACAAGCATTATGACAGAAACTGTTTTTGAAAATCGTTTTATGCATGTAGAAGAAATGCGTAGAATGAATGCTGACATGAAAATTGAAGGACATTCTGTTATTATTTCTGGTCCAGCTAAACTACAAGGAGCAGAAGTTGCAGCAACAGATTTACGTGCAGCAGCAGCGCTTATTCTTGCTGGTTTGGTTGCAGATGGTTATACACAAGTTACGGAATTAAAATATCTTGATCGTGGATACAATAATTTCCACGGAAAACTACAAGCGCTTGGTGCGGATGTAGAACGTGTAGATGATTCCAAAATTGATGTAACAAATTTAGCATCATTATTCTAATTTTAAATGTTAAAAACCGTATCTTTCTGATGCGGTTTTTTTATTTGACGTGAAAAAATCTATGTTGTCATAAAATATACATTTCAGCCTTACATAAATTATGCTATAATTCAGAATGAGATGTAAAATTAGGTGTACACCACGAAAGGAGTTAAAATGTAAATGGCAAAAGATGTTGGTATCGATTTAGGTACAGCCAATGTATTAATTCATGTTAAAGGAAGAGGAATCGTCGTTAATGAACCGGCAGTTGTCGCTATTAACAATAAGACGGGACAAGTTTTAGCTGTTGGAGCAGAAGCAAGAGATATGGTTGGTAGAACTCCAGGAGACATTACAGCAATTAAACCTATGAAAGATGGGGTTATCGCTGACTTTGATATTGTTCAAGAAATGCTACGCTTCTTCATCCAAAAGTTAAATTTAAAAACCTTTTTTTCACGGCCACGTATTTTAATTTGTTGTCCAACAAATATTACTTCTGTCGAGCAAAAAGCAATTCGCGAAGTTGCTGAAAAAAGTGGTGGAAAACAAGTATTCTTAGAAGAAGAACCTAAAGTTGCGGCAATTGGTGCTGGAATGGATATTTTTGAGCCTTCTGGTAACATGATTATTGATATTGGTGGCGGTACTGCAGATGTTGCTGTACTTTCCATGGGTGATATCGTAACTAGCCAATCAGTGAAAGTCGCTGGTAACAAATGGGACACAGATATCTTAAATTATGTTAAACGTAAATATAATGTACTTATTGGTGAAAGAACAGCTGAAAATATTAAAGTAACAATCGGTACTGCAAATCAAGGCGCTAAAGAAGAAAAAATGGAAATTCGTGGTAGAGATTTAGTGAGCGGCTTACCAAAAACAATTTCTATTACAAGTTCTGAAGTAGAAGAAGCGATTCACGATTCATTACACCTAATGGTACTAGCTGCTAAACAAGTCTTGGAACAAACACCTCCAGAGCTTTCAGCAGATATTATTGATAGAGGAATTATCATGACAGGCGGCGGTTCGTTGCTACACGGTTTAGATGAGTTAATGTCTGAACAATTGAAAGTTCCAGTTTTAATTACAGAGAATCCTTTAGATGTAGTAGCACTTGGTACTGGCATTTTACTTGACTCACTTACAAATAAAAAACGTAATAGATTCTAAAGTTGAATTTGGGGGATGTACATGTTAGATATTAAGAAAATCAAAGAAATTTTGCCTCATCGTTATCCATTTTTGTTAGTAGATAGAGTTATTTCTGTTGAAGACGGTAAAAAAGTTACTGCTATTAAAAACGTTACAGCAAACGAAGAATTTTTTAATGGACACTTTCCTGAGTATCCTGTAATGCCAGGCGTATTAATAGTAGAAGCTTTAGCGCAAACAAGTGGGATTGCAATGATGCAAAATGAAGCTAATAAAGGCAAGATTGGTTTATTTGCTGGGATTGATGGTTGTCGTTTTAAACGCCAAGTTGTTCCAGGTGATCAATTACTCCTTGAAGCTGAGATTACTCGTATGAGAGGCGCAATTGCAAAAGCAAAAGTTAAAGCAACAGTAGAAGGCGATTTGGTTTGTGAAGCTGAAATTATGTTCGCTCTATCAGACCTACCTAAATAAAATGATTGGCACTGAAGCCCAAATGGGTTTTAGTGCTTTTTTCATGTTCTCAGAATAGCATCAGTTTAAAAAAGTTTCAAAGACGTAAAATAGTATTTTGAGCTGATTTGCTCCCTTAAAATGCTATTTTTCTCTTAGTTAAAAGTAGCATTTTGGACACTATACCTATGGTGAAAATGCAGTTTTAGCTATTTTACAATAAAATTTTTATCTAATATAATCGCTATACACCAAAAGAAAGAGGCGATTACATGATTAATCAAGTAACTTTAGTAGGCAGATTAACAAAGGAACCAGAATTGAAGTGGACTACGGAGGACAGAGCCGTGTTGAACTTAACACTTGCTTTAAATCGTTTTGGTAAAAATAAACGGATAGATAATGATGCTGATTTTATTCAATGCGTGATTTGGGGTAAAAGAGCAGAAGCCACTGCAGAATTCTGTAGTAAAGGACAATTAGTAGGAGTTGTTGGTGAGCTGCAGTCGCGCAATTATCTTAATAAAGAAGAACAGAAAATCTATATTACTGAGGTTTTAGTCCACCAGATTCGTTATCTCTCTAGTAGAAATAAAGATGAAAGAGTAATTAATATCCCACAAGAAGAGGATGAATAATGTAATATTTTGTTATAAAGAGCCGTATTTCATAATGGTTTTCAAAGAATCCTGCTTAAATAACAGCAAAAAGGGAAAATTAATGCTTCTAATTGTAATGGAAAAATTTTCCAATTCTTACTAGTTTACAATTTTAGTTCACTTATTGAATGATTTAGAAGGCTTTTACTAAGAGCTTAAACCATCACAGTGAGCTTTGTTAACACGAGTTTGCTAGAAATAAAACCTGTAGTAATGAGAAATCAGACAATAAAGGCAATTTACAAATATTGCAGGAAAACGGATACTATTTGAACGCGTGTCATACATGCTTAATTTTTTAGTAACCAAGCTGCTAGTTTCGTATGGTACGATTATTCTCGAAAGTTATCAAGGAGGGAAATAATTACATGAAAAAAACAGTAGTAGCCATTGCGGCTGGTTTAATTATTGCAGGATCTGGTTCAACTCAAGCTTTTGCAGCTGAGTATAAAGTGCAAGATGGTGATTCACTATGGAAAATCTCAAATGAAAATAATGTCTCTATAAAACAATTGAAAGAAGATAACAATTTGAGTTCTGACATTATTTTTCCGAACCAAACATTGCAAGTAAATGGTAGTGAGAAAAAAGCAACTACTAATAACAATTCTGAATACACAGTTGTTGCAGGAGACACACTTGGACACATCGCCATTGATAATGGTGTAACAGTTAACCAATTAAAATCTTGGAATAATCTTTCTTCTGATTTAATAATAGTTGGTCAAAAATTATCTATTGGTAATAAAGTAGAAGCAAGTGAAAATAATGCAACAGCCAATAATTCAGCTAATAATAAAGTAACAGAGCAACCGAAAGAAGAAAAAGCAGCTCCAGCAACTCAAAAATCAACTTCTTCTAATGAAGCTTCTTCAAACAGTTCTTCATCAGCACAAGGGAATGTTTCAAAAGAGTTAACTGTAACTGCAACAGCATACAGTAAATCTGAGCCTGGAATGAGTCATATGACAGCGACTGGAATTGATTTAAATGATAATTCACGCGTAATTGCAGTTGATCCATCTGTTATTCCTTTAGGTTCAAAAGTTTATGTTGAAGGTTACGGACAAGCAATTGCAGCCGACACTGGTGGTGCGATTAAAGGAAATAAAATTGATGTACACTTAAACTCAGTACAAGAAGTTAATAACTGGGGCGTAAAACAAGTCAAAGTACAAATTTTAGATTAATTCGTTCCATATCGAAAGACTGCAAATGGCGTAATGCTATTTGCAGTCTTTTTTATACATTAAAAATAGGAAGCATCCTTATTTTATGATAAACTTATACATAATAAAGTTTTATAGGAGATACATATGAATAAGCAGGAAATTTCAATTTTAAATATACCTTTTTATAATACGACACAGGCGGGATTTGTGGAGGAGCTTTATACAGTAGCGAAGGACGGGGGGCGCCGTTTTGTTGTGACAGCGAATCCGGAAATTGTTATGCATGCTCGTACGGATAAGGAGTTCGAAGCAATTTTACGGCAAGCTGATTATATTGTTCCTGATGGTATTGGAATTATAATGGCGTCGGAAAAGCTGGGGGAGCCTTTAACAGAACGAGTTACTGGTTATGATACGATGGTTGGTTTATTAAATAAGCCATTACGCTGTTATTTTTTAGGTGCAAAACCAGAAATTAGTAAAGTTGTTGAGTCAAAAGTAAACGAAAAATTTCCACAAGCCGTTGTTTGCGGGGTTCATCATGGTTATTTTGATGTATTGGAAAGTGAAATGATAGCCAAGGAAATACTCCTAGCGAAACCAGATGTCATTTTTGTGGCTCTAGGTTCTCCTGCGCAAGAAAAGTGGATTTTGTCTCAAATTGCTAATTTTGAAAAAGGGATTTTTATTGGAGTAGGTGGCAGTTTCGATGTTTTAACAGACAATGTAAAACGCGCGCCGAAAATATGGATAAAATTAAGATTGGAATGGGTATATAGACTTCTTTCTAATCCCTCTAGATGGAGACGTTTTTTTGCAATACCTCAATTTATGCTTGCCATTAGAAAAGAGCGCAAGCGTTTGAAAAAGGGTGAGTAAATGTATTTTCGAGAAGCAAGACTAATTCATGCAGAGCTACCACTCATTACTCCGTTCAAAACAAGTTATGGAGAATTGAAGAGTAAGGATTTTTATATTATTGAATTAGTGAATGAGAATGGTGTATGTGGTTACGGAGAGTTGGAAGCTTTTCCTTTACCTGATTATACAGAAGAGACGCTAGACACTGCTATTTCTATTGTGAGACAGCATTTACTTCCACTTCTTGCGCAAAAAGAAATTCATGCTCCTGAAGATATTCATCAGATGTTTAGTTGGATTCAAGGTAATGAAATGGCGAAAGCTGCTGTGGAACTTGCTGTTTGGGATGTGTTTGCAAAAAGTGAAATGTGTTCATTAGCTAAAATGATTGGTGCAGAAAAAGATTCCATTGCGGTTGGCGTAAGTGTTGGATTGCAAGAGGACACAGAAGCGCTGGTCCGGTTAGTCAGTCAATACGTGGATGCGGGTTACGAAAGAGTGAAATTAAAAATCGCGCCTAACAAAGATATTCAATTTGTAGAAGCTGTTCGAAAAAAATTTCCTAATCTAAGCTTGATGGCTGATGCGAATTCAGCGTATAATAGAGAAGATTTCTTCTTATTAAAAGAATTAGATCACTTTCATTTAGAAATGATTGAGCAGCCATTTGGAACGAAAGATTTTGTGGATCATGCTTGGCTGCAAGAAAAATTAACAACACGCATTTGTTTAGATGAGAATATTAGGTCGTTAGATGATGTAAGACAAGCGCATTTGTTAGGAAGCTGTCAGGCGGTTAATTTAAAATTAGCGCGCGTTGGTGGTATGTCTGAGGCTCTTAAGATAGCTGAGTATTGTAGTGATAATAATTTGCTAGTCTGGTGTGGAGGCATGCTTGAAGCTGGTATCGGCAGAGCACATAATATTGCACTCGCTGCAAGAGCGGAATTTACTTTTCCGGGAGATATTTCGGCATCGAATCGCTATTTTAATGAAGATATTATTTCACCAGCATTTATATTAAATCAAGGAAAAATCACTGTGCCAACCGGTCGAGGTATTGGTGTCGCACTAGATTTAGGTGTGTTACAAAAATATACTAAATCAACAGAAGGAATTTTGCTAAATAAAGGATGGAGCTGAAAAAATATTGCTAATATGGAGTATATTGATTAGCTTTGCAGTTGGTATCATTATGGTACCAATAATCAGGAAGTTTGCTTTCCGGATTAATGCGGTTGATACGCCGCGTGAACGACATAAACACACGAAAGTGACAGCCACTTTAGGTGGATTAGCTATTTTTATAAGTTTTTCAGTTGGAATGCTTTTGGCCCCAATAGATAAATCGGGTTTCTTACCAATTTATTTCGGAGCTTTAATTATTATCACGACAGGTTTTATAGATGATATTTTTGATTTATCGCCAAAATGGAAAATGCTAGGGCAAATTATAGCTGCTCTTTGCGTAACTGTTTGGGGAGATATTACTATTAATTTTATTAACGTTCCATTTTACGGACAATTGGACTTTGGTTATTTTGCCATTCCAATATCGATTATTTGGATAGTAGCAATTGTGAACGCATTAAACTTAATTGATGGTCTAGACGGTCTCGCAGGTGGTATTTCTATTATTGCTTTAATGACCATTGCAGGTATGGCTTTACTTCTGAAAGATGCATTTGTTGCTCCAGTTGCGCTAATTCTTGTAGCAGCAGTTGCAGCATTCTTGATTTATAATTTCCCGCCCGCTAGTATTTTTATGGGGGACACGGGGGCGCTATTCCTCGGTTATATGATTGCTGTTTTATCGCTGATGGGCTTTAAAAATGTTACGTTCATCTCATTATTAGTACCACTTATTATCTTGGGTGTACCTTTATCAGATACTTTTTTTGCCATTGTAAGGAGATTGAAAGAGCGGATGCCGATTTCTTCTGCGGATAGATCGCATATTCATCATAGGTTAATGGCGCTTGGATTTACAGAAAAGCAAACGGTACTACTCATTTATTGTATGGCATTACTATTTTCTATGACAGGATTTGTATTTTCATTCTCCACTGCTTGGGGAGCGATGTTGTTACTGTTATTATTAATTTTTAGTATTGAAATTATTGTGGAATTTATTGGGCTAATTGGCGAAGATTACAGACCAATCCTAAATTTACTTCAAAAAATACATCGAAAACGAAAATAAAAAGACCAACAACTAATTATTAGTTGTTGGTCTTTGTTTTAATTTGAACTGCTCGCTGTGCTAGAACTTTCGTCTGAATATGGTGTTGCACCTGGGAAAGGTTGTTTAATTCCAAGTTCATCAGCAAATTCATTTGAAATACTTTGAACGGAGCTTTCATTTAGTTTGTAGTAATAAATACCATCCATTGGATTGCTATCCCCTTTTAAGTTAAGGGATTTAATATCGATTTTATTAGTCATTCCAAATTTTGCGATAGAAAGCATTTGGTTGAAAGTTAAATTGGTTTTCATGTTATCTCCAACAACTTCAATGATATCGGAATATTTGCTTACAGAAGAAACAGATGTTGCTTCACTTACGATAGATTTAATGATTAATTGTTGTCGTTTTCCACGTTCGATATCACTATCGATGTGTCTTGTACGAGCGAGTGCTAAAGCTTGCTCTGCGTTAAGGTGTTGTGGACCTTTTTTAAGAGTGATTGCATTAGCATTGTCTTTAGAATCTTGTTCAGTGAAGTTTACTGGAACATCTACATCAATTCCGTCTAAAGCGTCAATAATTTTAAGGAATGCATCGAAGTCAAAACGAACATAGTAATCAATTGGAATCTTAAATTCTTCTTCTACTGTTTTCATTGTAAGTTCTGGACCACCGTAGGCATGAGCTGCGTTAATTTTAGTATACTTATCAATTTCTTTCGCAGAATCTTCAATATGAACATAAGAATCACGAGGGATACTTGTCATCTCTACGCGTGCATCTTTGACATTAAATGTCGCTAAGATTAGTGAGTCACTTCGAGGGTTACCATTTGCTGCCCGAGTAGTACTTGTATCAACACCAATAATTAAAATAGAGAAACTATCTTTTATAGGTTCAACGTCATTTGTTCTTAGTGTAGAGGCTTTTCCGTTTCTTACATTATCATAAGAGTTATCGGCTGCGAGTTTTGTTTTACTAAAAAGGTAAGTGCCGTATCCGACTCCTGCAAGTACTAAACACATTACAGGGATTAGAATCCAGAATAAAATTTTTCTTCTACGTTTGTATTTCTTGCTGCTTCTTCGGCTATCATCAGTGCCTTTATTCATATATTAATTCTCCTTATAGTCACTTTTCTAAGTTTTATTGTATCATTTGTTGAACTAAAGAATGTTACGCCCGATTTACGGTTTCTTTAATTTTTAAACTTTGATGTTATTATACAGAAATTACTCGAAAAAAAATACAAAAAAGATGATATCTTTCAAAAATGTAATATTTGTCCTAATTCAGTAGCATTTGATAATTACTGATTTCACAAATTTTCCCAGAATGTAAATCTAGTTCTTGCCCTGTTGTTATAAGCTCAAAACCTAGCTTTTTCAGTAGTTTGGTGGAAGCCGTATTTTCTGGTAAAACTTTGGCTGTGATCATTTTATAAGGAAGATACGGTTTTACAGTTGTTAAAAAAGTTGTCAAAATTTCAAACATAAAACCTTGGCGCCAATGACTTTTTGCTAGTTCATAGCCGATTTCAATTGTCTGGTTCGTTTTATTAATATCATTAATTCCAAGTGAACCGATGGCATGTAAAGAATCTTCCGTTGTAAAAATGGTGTATCTGCAAGCAGTCGGTTCGTTTTCGATTGCTTGAATCATTTCTTCCGCTTGTAAAATAGTTGAGAATTTTTCGATGTTCATAAACTGAGCTACCTCATCGTCAGACCAAATATCAAATAATGTAGTAGCATCTGCAATGGAAGTTTTTCTTAAAATGGTTCGTTCGGTAGAAATACTATCTGGTAATTGGATAAATATGTTTGTGGACATGCTAAGTGACATCCTTTTCTCTATATTTTTGTGGTCCCTCTTTGTATTCAAGTTGACCATTTGAAAGCTCGGTGATCCAGTTGACAAAATCTTGTAATTCATCGTTATCAACAAAAATATGAAGTACTACTTTTTCAGTGAACTCCTTTTGGTCGATTTGATATTCTTTTTGCTCAAGAGCATTTTCGATTTTCCCTAAAAGTGGATAGGCGAAAGAGCATTCAACAATAGTGGCTAATTTGCATTCGACAATACCAATTGCTTGAATAGCTTCACTAACAGCACTACCGTAAGCGCGAACTAGGCCGCCTGCACCTAATTTCGTTCCTCCAAAATAGCGAGTAACTACTGCGGCGACATTTTTTAAAGATTTCTTTTTTAAAACCTCTAGCATAGGAACGCCAGCTGTGCCACTTGGTTCTCCGTCATCATGTGCTTTTTGAAATTGGTCATTTTCTCCTATAATATAGGCAGAACAATTATGGGTAGCATCACGGTGCTCTTTTTTGATTGCTTGAATAAAGCTTTGTGCTTCATTTTCTGTAGTAACTCGCTTAATATGGCAAATAAAGCGAGATTTTTCAATAATTATTTCGTGTTTTCCATCACTATGGATGGTTAAATAATGATCCAACATAAGGAACCTCCATAAGTTGATGCATTCAGCCTGCTTTTATTTTATCCGAAAGCAAAGCGATTGTATAGATATTTTTCTAAGTGCGGTGGGTGAAGTGACGGCAAATTCGTGTTATAATAAAAACTACTATTACTTTAGACTGGTTTTCAATTACATTTTATAGGCATATAGGAGTAATTTTCTTAGGTTATAGAGTATAATTAAGTTGTAGTTTGTGTTGAAAATAGGTAAGTTTGAGTAAATAGTACTTAAAAGAGAAATGTTTAATTGCCAATTTTATGGCAGGGATTATAAGGTTAAGCGGTTTTGCTACTTAAAAAGGATGATGTTTTCGATTGCAAAGAGGCTTGGTGTAATTAGATAAGTGAAGGAGGAGTAGTCATTATGGCACTCAAAATCATGATTGTAGATGATCATCAGTTGTTTCGCGAAGGTATCAAGCGAATTTTAGAGTTGGAAGATTCTTTTGAGGTTGTAGCGGAAGCTGAAAATGGTAAGAATATCGTAGCAAAAGTTCGCGAATATAAACCAGATATTGTTTTAATGGATATTAATATGCCAACTGTGAATGGACTGGACGCAACAGAAATGTTAGTACGTCAATTTCCTAGCATTAAAGTAATCGTTTTGACTATTCATGATACAGATGAATACGTAACAGAAGCGCTTAGAGCTGGAGCAGTCGGTTATTTATTAAAAGAAATGGATGCTCATGAACTTGTAGAAGCTGTTAAAATTGTTGATAATGGAGGCGCGTATATTCATCCACGTGTAGCAATTAAATTGATTCGCGAATACCGCCATCTAGCAAGTACTAACACTTCACAAGGTGTTTATGGATATCAACAGCCAGAAGTCAAAATGCCCCTGCACATCTTAACGCATAGAGAGTGCGAAGTATTGCAACTTCTTACCGATGGGAAAAGTAACCGCGGAATTGGGGAAACACTTTTCATTAGTGAAAAAACGGTAAAAAATCATGTGAGTAGTATTTTACAAAAAATGAAAGTGAATGATAGGACTCAAGCAGTGGTAACGGCAATCAAGCACGGCTGGGTATACATTCGCTAAAGAAATCTCAGGGGGACTATATGAACGAAAAAATAGCAGTGGTTACTGACAGCACAACTTATTTGCCAGACGAAGTGAAAGAGCAGCTACGAATCAATGTCGTGCCACTTTCTGTAATAATTGATGGGAAATCTTATCGTGAAGGTGAGGAACTGTCTGCAGCCGATTTTTACCGAAAAGTAAAAGAAGCTGAGAATTTCCCAACTTCCTCTCAACCTGCCCCGGGAGAATTCATTCAATTGTTTGAACAGCTGAAAGAACAAGGTTTTGACACTGTAATTAGTATTCATCTATCCAGTGGTATTAGTGGTACTTTTCAAAATGCAGCTTCAGCAGGAGAGCTAATTGAGGGGCTTAATGTAGTTGCCTATGATTCAGAGCTTTCTTGTATGGCGCAAGGAATGTTTGCTGTTAAAGCAGCTGAAATGGCTTTAGCAAACGAACCACTAGACAAGATTATTCAAGAATTAGATAAAATAAAACAGGCGCAAGATGCTTATTTTATGGTAGATGATTTAAATAACTTACAACGTGGCGGTCGTTTGAATGGGGCACAGGCTCTTGTTGGTAGCTTGCTTCAAATCAAACCGATTCTTCATTTCAATGATAAACAAATCGTCTTATTTGAAAAAGTTCGAACGCAAAAAAAAGCATTGAAACGAATTGAAGATATTCTGCAAACAGCCATTCAAAACAAAACAGCCGAAAAAGCGTATGTCATTCACGGCAATGATCCAGAAAAAGGTGAGGCATGGCTTGCGCAATTAGAAGCAAAATTCCCAGAAGTAACATTTGAACTGAGTTACTTTGGACCAGTTATTGGAACGCACCTAGGTGAAGGCGCGCTTGGACTAACTTGGTCGATAAAATAAAGAAATCTCCAGCTTTTTAGCTGGAGATTTTTTCGTATAGGGTAAATTCGTTTTTTCAGTAGTTTGAGGTGGTGGAAAGCTGTATTTTCTCCTAGATGAAATGCTTGTTTTAGTGGTATATATCAGGTGAAAATAAGCATTTCGTTTCTGCACTAAAAAAAGAAAAAGTGTATAACTAAGGGGAGGTGAAGTTAGGTGGATATTTTCCCCGGAAGATTATACCAAGAGCGTGAAATAGAGAGTAAAGATGAATTACGGGAAATAGCGGCAATCGAGACGAATAAATGCTTTCGATGCGGGAATACCAATGCTCATTTATTTGGCAAGATGTCTTGTGCTTCATGCAAGCGAGATAATTGTATTTATTGTAGAAATTGCATAGTTATGGGCCGCGTGAATAGTTGTCAAAAACTTTACTACCAAGAAGTTAGATTATTAAAAGCGACAGAAAGAGCATTATTGCGATGGGAGGGGATTTTGTCACAAGGACAACAAAAAGCTTCAGAATCTGTGGTTGTTAGTTTAAAAGAGAAAAGTGACATGCTCCTATGGGCAGTTGCTGGATCTGGAAAAACCGAGATGATGTTTGAAGGGATGGATTGGGCTTTACGGCAAGGTTTTAGGATTTGTGTTGCTTCTCCGAGAGTGGATGTTTGTTTAGAACTTTATCCTCGTTTGCAAGCAGTTTTTCCTAGTATAGATATGATTTGCTTATATGGTGATTCAGAAGATAACTATCAAGGAGAGCAGTTTGTGATAGCGACAACCCATCAGCTTATTCGCTTTTATGAAACATTCCAAGTTATTTTTATAGATGAAGTGGATGCTTTCCCTTATGCGAAAGATCCTTTTTTAGAGTATGCAGTTAGGAAAGCCAGAACAAAAGAAGGTTCCACCATAATAATTACAGCTACACCTGAGAAAAAGTGGCAAGAAGAATGTTTAGAAGGTAAACGTAAATTCGTAAAAATCCCTGGACGATACCACCGAAAGAAATTGCCTGTACCGAGAACGTGCTGGATTGGCCCTTGGAAAAAGATGCTAGCTAAAGGCGAGATAACCCCCAAACTTATTCAATGGATGAATGGTGTAGAACAGAAAAATCAGCCAGCATTAATTTTCTTTCCAGAAATTGACGCTATGAATAAATTTGCAGAAGCATTGGAAAATAAAGGCTATGATCGCCCAGTGACAGTACATTCAGCCGATGAGTTGCGTAAAGAGAAGGTGGGGTGGCTACGAGAAGGGAAAATTAAACTATTATTAACAACAACGATTTTAGAAAGAGGCGTTACTTTTACGGATGTGCAAGTAGCAGTGTTTGGAAGTGAAGGACGCATTTTTACGGAAGCAGCTTTAGTTCAAATTTCAGGAAGGGCAGGTAGGAAATTATCTCATCCAACCGGAGATGTTTGTTTTTTTCATTACGGAAAAACGATAGAAATGAAGCGAGCCATCGCACATATACAAAAAATGAACCAACAAGGAATGATAGAAGGGATGCTAGATGATTAATTGTTTACTTTGTTTTCAGCCAATTAAGCAAGGCGCAAGTTGGGAAATAAGTTGGTTATTCAAGCAAACATCCATTTGTTGCGATGAATGTTTAGCAGGTTTTGAAAAATTAATAGGCCCACTCTGTAAAACATGTAGCAAGGAATCCTCGGATAGTATTTGTGAAGACTGCGAAAATAGAACTCGTTTTTTAGATAGCAATATATCTATATATCGCTATAATGATTTTGCCAAAGAGTATATGAAGAAGTTTAAATTTCAAGGGGATTACGAAATAGGTGCCATTTTCAAAAAGGACTTAAGCGACTTTTTAGCAGATAAGAAGGAGATAATTGTACCAATTCCAGTAAGCGAAACACGGAAATTAGAACGTGGTTTCAATCAAACAACTGCGATGTTAAAACAATCTGGCATCATCTACGAAGAACTTTTAGCCAAAAAGCATACAGAAAAGCAATCTAAAAAAACAAAAAAAGAACGATTGGCATCAGAACAAGCATTTTACTTTTCGGGCGAAGGGAATTGCGAGTTAACAGAAGTCATTCTATTTGATGATATTTATACCACTGGAAGTACACTTAACCGGGCAGCGCAAATTTTAAAAGAATCCGGAGCGAACAAGGTAAGTGCACTAACGATATTCAGATAGCTGATATTTTCTTCTAAAAGAGGTTTGCGGAAGCGGGATTAGTGGAATAAAATACTAAATAAAGATAAGTGAATGTAAGCTTCTTAGCTCTTTGTGCAAATGTTTGCAAAACACATCGTTTTCACGTAGACTAAGGGTAAGAAGAATACTCTTCTTTATCGTTATTTTGTTTTATTTCAAAGGAGGAATTGCTATGCTTAAGTACAACATTCGTGGTGAAAATATTGAAGTAACGGAACCGATTCGAGATTACGTAGAAAAGAAAATCGATAAACTAGAACGATATTTTACAGAAACTCCAGACGCTAACGTTCATGTTAATTTAAAAGTATATTCCGATAAAAATGCGAAAGTTGAAGTGACTATTCCGCTCCCAAATCTTGTGCTACGTGCAGAAGAAACAAGTGGAGATTTATATGCTAGCATCGACTTGATTGTGGATAAATTAGAAAGACAAATTCGCAAACATAAAACAAAAGTAAACCGCAAGTTCCGCGACAAAGGCGCAGAAAGAGATTATTTTGCTTATTCAGATGTTAATGGCAGCACACCACCAGAAGAAAATGAAAGTGATTTTGATCTTGAAATTGTAAGAACAAAACAATTTTCATTGAAACCAATGGATAGTGAAGAAGCTGTTTTACAAATGAATTTGCTGGGTCATAGTTTCTATGTTTACACTGATGCGGAAACAAACGGTACCAATATTGTTTATTCTCGTAAAGACGGTAAATATGGTTTGATTGAAACAAATTAATTTAAAATAATAATTACAGATGGGGGCCAATCTTGGTCTCCATTTTTTTACTTTAAGATGAGGAATTTATGGCATTTTGATAATTTTATTGATTAAAAAGAGATAACCAGTTGTATATTTTAGTTAATAAGTGATAGAATTAGTTTGTATATTTAAATGAAGATAATTCCTGAAAGTTATTATAGATGAAACCGCGTGATGACAGCGAAAACAGTAGAGGAGAATTTAAATGGCTGGACTATTGAAAAAGATTTTTGAATCAGGAAAAAAAGATGTTAAATATTTGGAGAGAAAAGCAGATGAGATTATTGCTTTAGCAGATGAAACTGCGGCTCTTTCGGATGATGCTCTACGCGAAAAAACAGTAGAGTTTAAAGAGCGTGTTCAAAAAGGTGAAACGCTGGATGATTTATTGGTAGAAGCTTTTGCTGTTGCCAGAGAAGGTGCGAAACGTGCGCTAGGCTTATATCCATTTAAAGTTCAATTAATGGGTGGGATTGTACTACACGAAGGTAACATTGCCGAGATGAAAACTGGTGAAGGTAAAACGTTAACAGCGACACTACCAGTTTATTTAAACGCGCTTTCTGGTGAAGGTGTGCATGTTGTTACAGTCAACGAATACTTGGCTCATCGTGATGCTGAAGAAATGGGTGTTTTATACAATTTCCTTGGACTTTCTGTAGGGCTAAACCTAAATGCTTTATCGAGCACAGAAAAACGAGAAGCTTATGCATGTGATATTACGTATAGCACAAATAATGAATTAGGATTTGACTATTTACGTGATAATATGGTTGTTTACAAAGAGGAAATGGTACAACGTCCACTAGCTTTTGCCGTTATCGATGAAGTCGATTCCATTTTGGTCGATGAAGCTAGAACGCCATTAATTATTTCTGGTGAAGCGGAAAAATCAACTATCTTATATGTGCGCGCAAATACTTTTGTACGCACGCTTACAGAAGAGGAAGATTATACAGTTGATATTAAAACAAAATCTGTTCAATTGACCGAAGATGGTATGACAAAAGGGGAAAACTACTTTGATGTAGAAAACCTTTTTGATCTAGAAAACACAGTAATCTTACATCATATTGCTCAAGCGTTGAAAGCGAACTATACAATGAGCCTAGATGTCGATTATGTTGTTCAAGAGGATGAAGTGCTAATTGTTGACCAATTTACTGGTCGTATTATGAAAGGACGTCGTTTCAGCGAAGGTTTACACCAAGCCCTTGAAGCAAAAGAAGGCGTAACAATTCAAAATGAGTCCAAAACAATGGCGACAATTACATTCCAAAACTATTTCCGTATGTATAAAAAACTTGCGGGGATGACAGGTACTGCAAAAACGGAAGAAGAAGAATTCCGTGATATTTATAATATGCGTGTTATTGAAATACCAACTAATAAAGTAATTATTCGTGATGATCGTCCAGATTTAATCTTTACGACGATTGAAGCAAAGTTTAATGCAGTAGTAGAAGATATCGCAGAACGCCACGCAAAAGGTCAGCCTGTGCTAGTTGGTACTGTTGCAATCGAAACATCTGAACTTATTTCTAGCAAACTAAAACGCAAAGGAATTAAACATGATGTATTAAACGCGAAGCAACACGAACGTGAAGCTGATATCATCAAAAATGCCGGTGAACGTGGTGCGGTAGTAATCGCAACCAATATGGCTGGTCGTGGTACGGATATCAAACTTGGTGAAGGTACAATTGAAGCTGGCGGTTTAGCAGTTATAGGTACGGAACGTCATGAATCTCGCCGTATAGATAATCAGTTACGTGGTCGTTCTGGACGTCAAGGGGATCCTGGTGTAACGCAATTTTATCTTTCTATGGAAGACGAATTGATGCGCCGCTTCGGCTCTGACAATATGAAGTCTATGATGGAACGTTTTGGCATGGCAGAAGATGCTATCCAAAGTAAAATGGTTAGTCGTGCAGTTGAATCAGCACAAAGACGTGTGGAAGGAAATAACTTTGATTCCCGGAAACAAGTTTTACAATATGATGATGTACTTCGCCAGCAACGTGAAGTTATCTATAAACAACGCTATGAAGTAATTAATGCGGAAAATAGTTTACGTGAAATTATTGAACAAATGATTCAACGTACAGTCAACTTTATCGTTTCTAGCAATGCATCAAGCCATGAACCGGAAGAAGCGTGGAATTTGCAAGGGATTATCGATTATGTTGATGCGAACTTACTTCCTGAAGGCACTATCACGCTAGAAGATCTACAAAATAGAACAAGCGAAGATATTCAAAATCTAATTTTAGATAAAATCAAAGCAGCTTACGACGAAAAAGAAACACTACTACCTCCAGAAGAATTTAACGAATTCGAAAAAGTAGTATTGCTTCGTGTTGTTGATACTAAATGGGTTGATCATATCGATGCGATGGATCATCTGCGTGACGGTATTCATTTACGAGCTTATGGTCAAATTGATCCGCTTCGTGAGTATCAATCAGAAGGCTTCGAAATGTTTGAAGCAATGGTATCGTCCATTGATGAAGATGTTGCTCGTTATATCATGAAAGCAGAAATTCGCCAAAACCTTGAACGTGAGCAAGTTGCCAAAGGAGAAGCAATTAATCCAGCTGAAGGTAAACCAGAAGCGAAACGCCAACCAATTCGCAAAGATCAACATATTGGACGTAATGATCCATGCCCTTGTGGTAGCGGCAAAAAATATAAAAATTGTCATGGTAAAGAAGCATAGATTGAAACAATTTAAAAGCGCCTGAAAGACGGCGCTTTTTGCTATGAAAGTTTGTAAGTAAATTTAAAAAAGGTGGAATTAGAATGGAATTAGCAGAAATTCGTAATGAACTAGAGAAAACAGCACAGCAAATCAAAGACTTTAGGGGGTCTCTTTGACTTAGACAGCATGGAGGTTCGAATTGCTGAGTTAGAAGACCAAATGTTGGACCCGAATTTTTGGAATGACCAACAAGCTGCACAAAAAGTAATTAATGAGTCAAACGGATATAAAGAAACATACCAAGCTTTCCATGCCCTAGAAGAAGAACAAGAAAGCATGGAAATTAGTCTGGAACTATTAAAAGAAGAAGCAGATGAAGATTTACAAGAAGAATTAGAAAAAGATATTAAAGCATATATGGCGACTATTAGTGAATTTGAATTAAAACTAATGCTAAGTGACCCGTACGATAAAAATAATGCTATTTTAGAATTGCATCCAGGTGCTGGTGGTACCGAATCACAAGACTGGGGCTCGATGTTACTACGCATGTATCAACGCTGGTCTGAGAAAAAAGGCTTTAAAGTGGAGATGCTGGATTATCAAGCAGGTGACGAAGCTGGAATTAAAAGTGTGACATTACTCATCAAAGGGCACAATGCATACGGCTATTTAAAAGCGGAAAAAGGAGTACATCGTCTTGTACGTATTTCTCCATTTGATTCATCAGGTAGACGTCATACATCATTTGTTTCTGTAGATGTCATGCCAGAATTAGATGACGATATTGAAATCGAAGTTCGTACAGAAGATTTGAAAATTGATACGTACCGCGCAACTGGTGCCGGTGGACAGCATATCAATACAACCGACTCAGCAGTTCGGATGACGCATATTCCGTCCGGGATTGTCGTAACATGTCAATCTGAACGTTCACAGCTTAAGAACCGTGAACAAGCAATGAAAATGTTAAAAACAAAACTATATCAAAAAGAACAAGAAGAAAAAGAACGCGAGCTAGCAGAAATTCGTGGAGAACAAAAAGAAATTGGTTGGGGAAGCCAAATTCGTTCCTATGTTTTCCACCCTTACTCCATGGTGAAAGATCATCGCACAAATTACGAAACCGGTAATATTCAAGCGGTAATGGATGGAGATTTAGACGACTTTATCAATGCATATTTGCGTTCTAGGATTGGATAAAAGAGATGGCAAATAAAAGAAAGAAGCAACCGCTATCCCCAGTTGTTTCTAAACTAATTGAGTATGTTTATGTCGTTATTGGTGCGGCTCTTATCGCACTTGCTTTTAATGTTTTGCTGCTCCCAAATCACGTTGCATCTGGCGGTGTGAGTGGGATTAGTACGATTATTAACTATTTAACAGGTTGGAATCCAGCTTTTATTCAGTGGGCATTTAATATTCCTTTATTTTTAGCGGGATTATTCTTTTTAGGTTATCAGTTTGGCTTGAAGACCTTTGTCGGCACGATGCTTTTGCCGTTCTTTGTGTATTTAACGCAAGGCTTGGAGCCATGGACGCATGAACCTTTAGTTGCTGCTTTATTTGGCGGTGTACTTGTGGGGATGGGGCTTGGTATCGTTTTTCGGGGCAAAGCATCCAC
This sequence comes from Listeria monocytogenes, assembly GCF_041765605.1. Classification (GTDB taxonomy): domain Bacteria; phylum Bacillota; class Bacilli; order Lactobacillales; family Listeriaceae; genus Listeria; species Listeria monocytogenes_D. Next base: position 2,570,922 of record NZ_CP168900.1, on the reverse strand, counting down.
AGGCGGAACGGATGTCGCAGCACAAATTTTGCATAAATATTCCCATCTAACATTGGGCATTTGTGTTGCTTTGATTGATGGTTTTGTTGTTATTTCAGCGATGTTTGTTTTTGATATTGAGTCAGGACTATACGCACTTGTGGGACTGTTTGCTACAAGTAAAACGATTGATTTAGTGCAAGTAGGTTTAAATCAATCTAAAACAGTGTTCATTATTTCTGAAAATCAAGAAGCAATTCGCCAAGCAATTCTGTTTAAAATCGACCGAGGTATAACTCGTCTTTCCGCAAAAGGGGGCTATACCGAGGATGATAAGCAAATTTTATTATGTGTCATTGCGCAAAGTGAATTTTCAAGATTAAAAGAAGTAATAAAAGAGATAGATCCAGAGGCATTTGTGGTCGTAATGAGCGCAAGTGAGGTAATGGGTGAAGGCTTTACTTCATAAAAAAGTACCATTTTTTGACTTTTTCAGTCAGGAAATGGTACTTTTTTAAGTTTTTCAGGTTGTTTTTTGACAATTTGATGACAAACGAGTTTAGCCTAGTTGTAGACTTTGGGCTATTTCCACTGGATTGGTCTATTCCGATAGCAAGAACTGTAATGATTTTTAATGTACCTGTAATGTTATTTAGGGTAAAAACAAGTTACAATGTTAGCAGTAGAAAAGACCAATGTGGGTTCTTTTTTATTTTGTCTTAATAATACTAAAACCACAGACAAATATATATTGGAAATAGACGTAATAATCGTATTTCCTATTACAATAATTGAGATATTGTCACACCCTGAAATATAATTGTAATGCAATTAACCTATAGATGAAAAACTGTCATGGTATAATTAAGCTTATGTTGTGAGTTTAAATTCGTACCTGCCAACAACTCATCTTCATGGTTACCATGCATTACCTAAAATGTAACTCAGTAGAAAGGCATAGTAAGGTGATAAAATGATATTAATGGAAGATGTTTATAAGAAATACCCTAACGGCATAACTGCTGCTAATGGACTCAACATTAACATTGGCGAAGGGGAATTTGTTTATGTAGTAGGTCCGAGTGGTGCTGGTAAATCTACCTTCATCAAAATGATTTACAGAGAAGAACGAGCGACAAAAGGCAAAATCATCGTAGACAAATTTGATTTGATTAATATGAAAAATCGTGAAATCCCATATTTACGTCGTAACGTAGGCGTGGTATTCCAAGATTACAAATTACTTCAAAGCAAAACAGTTTATGAAAACATTGCTTATGCGATGGAAGTGGTTGAAACTGAGCCGTCCGTAATTAAAGAACGTGTTATGGAAGTGCTAGACTTGGTCAACCTTAAGCATAAAGTAAGAATGTTGCCGGATGAACTTTCCGGTGGTGAGCAACAGCGGATATCCATTGCCCGCTCCATTGCGAATATGCCTAAAGTATTAATAGCAGATGAACCGACCGGTAACCTGGATCCTGATACTTCATGGGAAATCATGAATATCCTTGAAGAAATAAGCAATCGCGGAACAACCATCGTGATGGCAACCCACAACAAAGAAATTGTTAACACGTTGAAACACCGGGTAGTAGCTATCGAGAATGGAAGAATTGTTCGAGATGAGCAGCAAGGAGAATATGGCTATGAAATTTAGGACTGTAGGAAGACATATAAGAGAAAGTTTTAAAAGCCTTTACCGGAATGGTTGGATGACCTTTGCAGCAGCGAGTGCAGTAACAGTAACACTTATCTTAGTCAGCGTGTTTTTTGCAATATTGATCAACATGAACAAGCTTGCAACAGATGTAGAAAACAATGTACAAATTAACGTACATATTTCTCTAAGCGCAGACAAGAAACAGCAGCAAGAACTTGAGAAAAACATTGAGAAGATTGATGGAGTTGATAGTGTCAGCTTTTCTTCTAAAGATGATGAATTGAAGAAATTAGTTGGTGCGTACGGCAAAAACTTCGAATTGTTTAAACAAGATAATCCACTATATGATGTGTTCGTTGTAGAGGCTAAAGAGCCAACACAAACGAAGACTATTGCTAAAAAAGTAGAAAAATTAAAGTATGTAGATAATGTAGAGTATGGTGAGAAAACAGTCGATAAATTGTTTGATACCTTGAAATGGGGACGATATGCTGGTATTATACTAAGCATTGGGTTATTACTAACAGCAATGTTCTTAATATCAAACACAATCAAGATTGCGATTTTCTCCCGTCGAAGAGAAATAGAAATAATGAAATTAGTAGGAGCGACCAACTGGTTCATACGCTGGCCTTTCGTTTTAGAAGGTGCTTGGCTAGGATTAATTGGCTCGATTGTCCCGGTTGTGTTAACATTCATAGGCTATGTTAATATTTACAACTTGGTGAATCCGAAGTTAGTGACTAGTTCACTATCACTTCTGCCTCCAACACCGTTCGCCTATCAAATTAGTGGTTTGATTATTGCAATCGGCGTACTAATCGGAATTTGGGGAAGCGTAATATCTATCCGCAGATTCTTGAAAGTCTAACTCAGAAAATTACTTGATTCGAAATAAAAATAATTTAAAAGAAAAAGCTAGGGAGCTTTTTAGGAGGTAAACTTTTTGAAAAAGAATACGTTTATTGCGATCTCACTCGCAGCAGTTATCAGTTTGACGCCAGCTTTTACGACAAATGTTTTTGCGGACGTGAATACAGACATCCAAAATCAAGATAAAAAAATCAACGACATCAAGTCTAAAAAATCAGATTTACAATCAGATCTTTCTGGTTTAGTAGCAGACCTTGAGAAAGCTCAAGAAAAAGCTAAATCTTTACAAGGAGAATTTGATAAAACAGGCAAAGAACTTAAAAAACTTAATGAAGATATTAAAAGTATCAATGAACGTATTAAAGAACGCGAAAACGTTTTAAAAGAACGTGCTCGTGCAATGCAAAAAACTTCTAATTCTAACGCTTATCTTGAAGTTATCTTAGATGCAGAAAACCTTTCTGACTTAGTTGGTCGTGTTTCTGCAGTTAACCAATTAGTTGATTCAGATAAATCCATTTTAGAAGATCAACAAAATGACGAAAAAGCTTTAAAAACAAAACAAACTGCTGTTAAGAAAAAACAAGAAGAACAAGCAACAGCAATTCATGAATATGAAGCACAACAAAATAAAATCGAAGCACAAAAAGCTGAAAAAGAAGCAATCGTTGCTCAACTAGCTTCTGATCAAGCAAGTGCTGAAAACGCAAAAGCTGGTCTTGTAAGCGAACGTGATAAAGCAGCTAAAGAAGCTACTGCACGTGCAACAGCTTTACGTGAAGCAACATCTTCAAACGTTGGACAAACAACAAATACTGCTTCTACTTCTAGCAACAAATCAGAAGCAAAAGTAGAATCAGCAAGCAACAGTTCAGCACCAAGTTCTGCAGCACCATCTAGTGGCGGATACTCAGCAATGATTGCTGCAGCTAACGCACAACTAGGAAAACCTTATAGCCTTGGCGCAAGCGGCCCAAGCGCGTTTGACTGTTCTGGATTTACTTCTTATGCATTCCGTGCAGCTGGTGTTTCTCTTCCAAGAACATCTGGTGGACAATATGCAGCAGCATCAAAAATCAGTGCTAGCCAAGCAAAACCAGGTGACTTAGTATTCTTTAACTACGGTAGCGGAATTGCTCACGTTGGAATTTACGTTGGTGGCGGTCAAATGATTAACGCTCAAAACAACGGCGTTAAATATGACAACATCACTAGCGGTTACTGGGCTAAATATCTTGTAGGATATGGCCGTGTAGCTAACTTCTAATCATTATTGAAAAGTTAAAAAGCACCTTTGTCGTTTTAAACAAAGGTGCTTTTTTATATGGTATGGTAAAGGGAATTATGAAGTTCCTAGTCAAATAGAGAATAGAAAAGGAGCTTAAAATGTTTAAAAAATATGGGGTAGCAACTGCACTTAGCCTTTTGATTATTTCTGCGCCCTTAACAGGTGCACATGCAGATACCATCAATGATATGCAAAAACGCCAAAACGAAATAGAACAAAAAAAATCAGAGCTTGATAAAAATATAGACTCAAAAAATTCAGAGCTAAACCATCTAGAAAGTGCTGAAAAAGATGCTGCTAAAGAATTAGAGTCACTTTTGAAAAGCATTGATGACACTAACAAGAAATTAAAAGAGCAAGAAGACAAAGTGAGCTCTGAAAACGATAAACTCAAGAAATTGAAAAAAGAAATGGAAGAATTACGCAACGATATCCGTGATCGTCAAAAAGTACTTGATAATCGAGCACGTGCTATCCAAACAACTGGAACAGCCACTTCTTATTTAGATATGATTTTTGAAGCAGATGATTTTAAAGAGCTTGTCGACCGCGTGACAGTTGTATCTGCAATTGTAAAAGCGGACCAAAATATTATGCAAGACCAAAAAGATGACCAAGATAAACTAAAAGTAGCAGAAACCACTTCTGAGAAAAAATTAGAAAATTTAAAAGTACTTGCAGTTGAATTGGAAGTTTCGAAAAACAATATGGAAAGCCAAAAACAAGAAAAAAATGATTTAGTTATGGCATTAGCAAACAAAAAAGACTTAACGAAAAACGAGCAAACGCTTTTAGCTAGTGAACAAGGCGCACTTACTGATGAAGAAAAACGACTTGCTTCCAATATTGCTGGCGAAAAAGCAAAACAAGAAGCTGCAATTAAAGCTGCTGAAGAAAAACGAATGCAAGAAGCGGCATCAAGCGCTAAAAATTCCACTGTTGTTAAACAACCAAGTTCATCATCCAATGGAGCTACAGAAACAGTAAGTTCTGGCGGAGGTCAATTCATTAAACCAGCTTCTGGAATTTTAACTTCAGGATTTAGCGAACGAACCAACCCTGTAACTGGCAAATATGAATCCCATAAAGGACAAGATATTGCTGGCGGCGGTACTATTACTGTTTCAGCGGCAGCATCCGGGACCGTCGTATTTTCTGGATTTGGCGCATCTGGTAGTGGATTTGGAGGTTATGGTTATGTAGTAAAAATTGACCATGGCAACGGATTCCAAACATTATACGGACATATGCGTGCAGGTAGCTTGAAAGTAGTAACCGGGCAACAAGTTTCCCAAGGCCAACCGATTGGTATTATGGGATCAACTGGTCAATCGACAGGACAACATCTACATTTTGAAATACATAAAAACGGTATTCCAGTCGATCCAGCACCATATATTTAATTTGAAAACCATTGATGAAAAATCAATGGTTTTTTTCTCGCTTAGAAACGAACTGGAATAGGCTAAATGCGGATTTTATGATATGATACTACTATCAGTTTGTGTAAGAAAAGGGGGAACACAATGGGACTGTTGGCTTATCTATTAGTGATTTTGCTAATTTTAAATGTATTCTTTGCGGCAGTGACGGTCTTCTTAGAAAGACGCGATACATCCGCCACTTGGGCTTGGTTGCTAGTCTTAACTTTTGTTCCGATATTTGGTTTCATTATCTATTTGATTTTTGGGAGAAAACTATCAGGCAAAAAGATTTTTGATTGGAAGGGACAAGAAAAAATTGGGATACAGGAATCTACTGCCAATCAAATAGAAATGATACGGCAAAAAGAATTTCCATTTAGCGATCCGAATGTGAAAAAACATCGTGATTTAATTTATTTATTACTCGTAAACGATGGTGCTATTTTAACGCAAGATAATGAAGTGGAACTTTTTGTGGATGGGCATGAGAAATTCGATGCGCTAATAGCAGACATTGAAAATGCGAAAGATCATATACATCTTATCTATTATATTTTTCATTCCGATGAACTTGGCAATCGTCTAATGCGCGTGCTTGAAAGAAAAGCAGCGGAAGGCTTAAATGTCAAAATTATTTATGATGCAATGGGATCAAGGACAACGAAAAAATCATTTTTCCGTACCTTCCAAAAAAATGGTGGTTTAGTCAGACCATTTTTCCCATCTAAATTACCTTTGATTAATTTCCGTCTTAACTACCGAAATCATAGAAAATTAGCTATAATTGATGGAGATGTTGGTTATATTGGTGGTTTTAACATTGGAGATGAGTATCTCGGAGCATCGAAGAAATTTGGTTACTGGCGTGATACACATTTACGCGTGCATGGTAAGGCTGTTTATGCGATGCAAACTCGATTTATTATGGACTGGAATTCTGCATCATCCACGCATAAAATTGATTACAAAGCGCGGTACTTCCCGACTTTTCATGGGAAAGGGCACACAAGTATGCAAATTGTCTCGAGTGGCCCAGATTCCGAATGGCAACAAATCAAAAATGGTTACATTAAAATGATAAATGCCGCTAAAAAAACGATTTACTTACAATCACCTTACTTTATTCCTGATGCGAGTTTGCTTGAAGCCATCAAGATTGCAGCACTTTCTGGAGTCGACGTTCGAGTGATGATTCCAAATAAACCTGACCATGCTTTTGTTTACCGCGCAACTACTAACTATGCCGGTGAATTAATGGAAACGGGCGCGAAAATCTTTATTTATGATAATGGCTTTATTCACGCGAAAACACTCGTTGTAGATGGTGAAATTGCTTCAGTTGGAACCGCGAATATGGACTTCCGTAGTTTCCGACTTAATTTTGAAGTAAATGCTTTTATTTATGAAAAACAAATGGTGCAAAAGCTGGAAGATGCCTTTTTAGAAGATATTTTAAAATCGTATCAGCTAACACCTGAATTATATGCAAAAAGATCTCTGTGGATTAAATTTAAAGAAGCGGTAAGCCGACTTTTATCGCCTATATTATAGAAGTATTAAAGAAAGCTGGTGTAGAAAATGAATGTTTTTGTTGAAATACTAAATGGAATAGGGAGACTACTTCTACAACCAGCATTGTATGTAGGAATTCTTTTGCTGATAATAGCTGGTTTTAACCGTGTAAAATGGGAACGGAAATCATTTAGTATAAGTATTTATTCACCTTGGCTAGAATTAAAAAATTTCTTCGGGGTGAGCTTGTTGTTCGGCTTAGCTATCTCTGTCGTTACGTCACTTATTGGATTTGGTGTCATGATCGAATGGGTTGCTATATTTAATGCGGTAGCGTGTTTCTTGTTAGTTGTAGGGATGTTCCGTTTGAGCTCGACAGCATTTACTATCGGGATTACAAGTTTAATCTTTTATTTCTGCTATTATTTTGATGTGAACTTAGCGCCATTTACGAATACTGCATTTACGTATGATTCGATTTTCATCGATAATTTTATGGTTTCGATGACATTTTTACTTGCGGTATTATTGTTTATTGAAGCTTTCTTAATCCAATATACTAGTGCGAAAAATCCATCTCCATCACTTCGGAAAAGTAAACGGGGCAAACTAGTTGGCTCATTCCAACTGAGAAAACTGTGGTTTGTTCCAATTGTCATGTTTATACCGGGAGAGGTATTTACGAAGATTTTTGAGTGGTGGCCAGTATTTGCGATTGGTTCACAGTCATATTCATTAATTATTTTGCCACTATTTATTGGTTTCCAACAGCAGGTACAAGCGCAGCTGCCAGAAGAAGCTAGCCGCAAAATTGCTGTCGAAGTAACGACACTAGCAACAATTATTGCTGTAGCTGGTTTGTGTGGAATTGTGATGCCAGTGCTTACTTTATTCGCATTCATGTTTGCGGTTATTGGGCGATTTTGGATATCATACCGCCACTATCGTTTGGAAAAATTATCACCGAAAAAATTTGGTCCTCAGCCAGATGGACTTGTAGTTCTGGGCGCTCGCGCGGCAACACCTTCAGCCCGCTTAAACCTAAAAGCTGGTGAAAAAATTACAGAAGTGAACAGCCAACCAGTGCATACGCGCGAAGAGTTATACGAAGCGCTCAATTTAAACCGAGCCTTTTGCAAGTTGAAAGTAATTGATAATGCTGGTGAACCACGCTTTGAACAAACAGCACTTTATGAGAATGAATCATTTGAACTTGGTTTGTTATTAGTAGAGCCAAGATAATTTTAGGACACCAGTGTTGTTTGAAAGCAGCATTGGTGTTTTAAGTTTTTGTAAAGATAAGATTAATATAAAGGCATTTCTACCCGAAAAAGGTTAATTCATGCTATATTTTAGATAAAAGTGTTACATAAAGAAGGGATGGGAAGTACGTTGGTAAAAATTCTTGTAGTTGATGATGAAGCTTCTATTGTTACGTTACTGCAATTTAATATTGAAAAAGCTGGGTTTGATGTGGTAACAGCAGAAGACGGCAGATCCGGATACGAACTCGCTTTGTCCGAAAAACCAGATTTAATTGTGCTTGATTTAATGCTTCCTGAGATGGACGGAATCGAAGTAACAAAAAAACTTCGCCAAGATAAAGTAAATGTGCCAATTTTAATGTTAACGGCAAAAGATGAAGAATTAGATAAAATTATCGGGCTGGAACTTGGAGCAGATGACTATATGACTAAACCGTTTAGCCCAAGAGAAGTAGTTGCAAGAATTAAAGCAATCTTGCGTCGAACAGAAGGAAAAGCCGAAATCATAGAAGAAATAACCGAAGATTCGGAAGCTACGATATTAATTGGTGATTTGAAAATTTTGCCAGATAGTTATGAAGTGTATTTACAAGATGATTTACTTGATTTAACGCCAAAAGAATTTGAGTTATTGCTATTCTTGGCAAATCATCGCGGAAAAGTTTTTTCCAGAGATCAATTACTTGATACCGTGTGGAATTATGACTACGTTGGAGAAACCCGAATCGTAGACGTTCATGTCAGCCATTTGCGCGATAAAATTGAACTAGATACAAAACAACCTAAATACATCAAAACAATTCGTGGCTTTGGTTACAAAATGGAGAACGTGAAATAATGAAGAAATTATGGCTGAAAATCGGGTTATCCTTTTTTATCTTATTTTTCGTTGTGATGGTCATTGTTGGCGTTTTTTCCGGGGAATTAATGAAATCAACGTACTTAAATATGAAAGAAAGTCAATTAGAGGACGACGCAAAAATCTTACTTCAAACAACAAATATGGAGAATTTGGATTTAGATAAGGATGCCGCAACGATTCAAAAAAGTCTTAATCCGCTCGGGGAAGACATTGATGCGCGTATTACAGTGATTGATAGCGAAGGTGATGTAGTAGCTGATACAAAAAAAGACCCTGAAAAACTTGATAACCACATGAATCGTCCCGAAGTAACAGATATTCTGAAAAAAGGGGAAAGCGTTGGAATTTCTATACGTGAAAGTGATTCGCTTGGTTACAGCATGCTATACGTCGCAGTTCCCGTTAAACATCAAGGAAAAACAGACGGCGTGCTGAGAATTTCGATTTCACTTGAATCTGTTGATGCAGCGGTTGCTAAACTCTGGGGAAACTTAGCACTTATTTTCGGTATTGCACTTGTAATTATCGCAGCAATCAGTGTTTTTATCGCTAGAAAAATCACTAGACCAGTTCGCGAAATCATTGAAGTCTCTACAGATTTGGCCAATCATAAATACGATAGTCGCATTCACGGTAAAATAAGCGGAGAACTTCAAGATCTCTCCATCAGTGTAAACACATTAGCAGAAAGTTTGGAAACGCAAATGTTTGAAATTAAGCAAAATGAACAACGACTTAATGCTATTGTCCAAAACTTAGTAAGTGGCGTAATGCTGATTAATGTCGATAAACAAGTCATCATGACCAACCGCACCATGTATCAAATTTTAGGAGAGACAGAAATCACCGGCAAACCATTTTATGAAGTAATTAAAAGTTTTGCACTGAGCCAGTTAATAGAAGGAACTTTTGAAACAAAAACCATTCAACAAAAAGAAATTATTCTTTATTTCCCGCGCGAAATGATTTTGGATGCAAGTGTTTCACCAATTTTAGGAGAGAATGGCGAAATTACTGGGATTATTTTATTACTGCATGATATCACTCAAATTCGTCATCTTGAAAATGTTCGTTCTGAATTTGTCACCAACGTTTCTCATGAATTAAAAACACCCGTGACGGCTCTCAAAGGATTCGCGGAAACATTGCTTGACGGCGCAATGTACGACGAAGTGCTACTAAAAAAATTCCTAACGATTATTAAAGAAGAAAGCGACCGATTGCACCGTTTGATTATGGATATTCTCGCACTTTCTAGAATTGAACAAAATCCGGTCGCGGAAAACGTTGAACTAGTTGATGTTGACGAGGTAATTGAACAATCTGCTCGCACTATTTTTGAAATGGCGACCGAAAAAAATATTCGAGTTACCATTCCAGAAAAAACAAGTGCATCCGTTATGATTGAGACAGATCGTGACAAGTTGCAACAGATAATAATTAACTTACTTTCTAACGCAATCAACTACACCCCAGTCGATGGAAAAGTAGAAGTTAAATTAATCGAGCAAGAGGCAGAAGTTATAATAGAAGTAACAGACAATGGAATCGGTATCCCGGCTAAAGATATTGACCGCGTGTTTGAACGTTTCTACCGAGTGGATAAAGCACGTAGCAGACACTCAGGAGGCACTGGACTTGGACTTTCCATCGTCAAACATTTAGTTGAAAACTGTGGTGGGCGAATCGAAGTAGAAAGCCAAGAAGAAGTTGGCTCGACCTTCCGCGTCACTTTACCAAAAAAAGCCTAATAAATATCCTGTTTGAAAGAATGTAATCTTTCGGACAGGATATTTTTATTTTATTTACGAAAGAAACAAAATTGGTGTAATAATTTACTAGTTTGCCTTCTGTTTGAAAGATATTCATAAAAAAGTTTACATTTTCGACAAAAAATGCGCTTATTTACAATTACTTAACATTAGCTACACACCACCTTAAATCTCAGACGTTATAGTAATACTTGTAAGGAATAACAATTAAAAAAACAAGGTGGGAATAAGATAATGAAAAAGAAGTATTTGGGAATAGTAGCAATGTTAGCAGCAGTAATGCTTGTCTTCGCAGCATGTGGAAGTGACAGCAGTTCATCAGATAAAGCAAACGGATCAACAAAAGGGGATAAAGAAGTTTCTGGCTCATTAACAGCAGTCGGATCCACTGCACTTCAACCACTCGTTGAAGCAGCTTCCAAAGAATTTATTAACACTAACCCTAAAGCACAAATCAACGTGCAAGGCGGCGGTTCTGGAACTGGTTTAACACAAGTACAACAAGGCGCAGTTGAAATTGGTAACTCGGACGTATTCGCTGAAGAAAAAGATGGCGTAGATGCTTCGAAACTGGTTGACCATCGTGTAGCAGTTGTCGGAATGGCTCCAGTAGTAAACAAAGATGTAGGCGTTAAAAACATTACAAAACAACAATTAATCGACATTTTCACTGGTAAAACTACTAACTGGAAAGACGTTGGCGGTAAAGATGAAAAAATTACAATCATCAACCGTGCGGAAGGAAGCGGAACACGTGCTACTTTCGAAAAATGGGGACTTGATGGTAAAACACCAGTTAAAGCACAAGAACAAGATTCATCCGGTACAGTTCGTAAAATCGTAAGCGAAACTCCAGGAGCAATCAGCTATCTAGCATTCTCTTACATTGACGCTTCCGTAGTTGGACTTTCATTAGATGGTGTTGAGCCAACTGAAGATAAAGTTGCAACTAACGATTGGAAAATCTGGTCTTATGAACATATGTATACAAATGGCGAACCAAAAGGCTTAACAAAAACTTTCTTAAAATACATGACTTCTGATGAAGTACAAAACAATATCGTACCACAACTTGGTTACCAATCAATCAAATCCATGAAAGTGGAACGCGATGCATCTGGTAAACTAACTGACGTAAAATAAAAAGAATGAAATGGGCGTCTATCCTAGTAATACCGGGATAGACGTATACCCATGTTAGGAGTAAACATGGGAGGAGAAAGGAGCTTACGTGACTTGGAAGCGATAAAAGAAAAGAAGCTTACACAAACTTCTAAAAAGGCGCATCTAGAAACTAGAGGCAAAATTATTACATTCATCTGTATTTCGATCATGGTTATTGCCGCAGCGTCTATTTTGTTTTTTGTTATATCGAAAGGTTTAGCAACATTTACAGTTAATAAAGTGTCTTTTGTTGATTTTATAACTGGGACAGACTGGAATCCTTCGCAAAAAGATGCAAACGGAAATCCTCTAGTTGGCGCTTTGCCGATGATTATTGGTTCTTTTGCAGTTACGCTTTTTGCCGCTTGTATTGCAGGACCACTTGCAATCGGTGCAGCCATTTTTATGGTGGAAATCTCACCTAAGTTTGGGAAAAAGATTTTGCAACCAGTTATGGAACTTTTAGTTGGTATTCCATCTGTTGTTTATGGATTCATTGGACTAAGTGTTGTCGTTCCATTTATTCGTGACCATATTTCGGGAAGTGGTTTTGGTATTGCAGCTGCTACTGTAGTTTTAACAGTAATGATTTTGCCGACTGTTACTTCACTTAGCGTAGATGCAATTAAATCTGTTCCACGTCACTACCGAGAAGCTTCGTTGGCACTTGGCGCAACACGTTTCCAGACGATTTGGAAAGTAGTGCTTCGTAGCTCGCGTTCAGGAATTTTGACGGCGATTGTATTCGGGATGGCTCGTGCATTCGGTGAAGCTCTTGCTGTACAAATGGTTATCGGGAACTCTGCTGTTATTCCAACCTCATTATTTGAACCAGCTTCCACATTAACTAGTATTTTAACAATGGGTATGGGAAATACAGTTATGGGTACGCTTGATAATAATATCCTTTGGTCACTTGCAATGGTGTTACTCGCAATGTCACTATTTTTCATCATTGTAATCCGCTTCATCGGACGTAGGAGGAAAGTCAAATGAATGTAAAAACAAAAGATAAAATCGCGACAGGCGTTTTCTATGCCATTGCTGTATTAATTGTCATTATTTTAGCCGGCTTATTAGGCTATATTTTAGTAAAAGGTGTTCCGCAACTTAGCTGGAAGTTTTTGACGACCCCACCACAGTCGTTCCAAGCTGGCGGCGGAATCGGTCCTGAAATCTGGAATTCATTTTATATGCTCGTTATTACGATGATTATTTCTGTTCCTATCTCGCTCGGTGCGGGAATTTATATGGCAGAATATGCGCGTAAAAATTGGATTACAGATTTAATTCGTACAACGATTGAAGTGCTTTCCTCACTTCCATCTATTGTCGTAGGGCTATTCGGTTTCCTTGTTTTTGTTATTCAAATGGGGTGGAGCTTCTCGGTTATTTCCGGGGCGCTTACACTAACGATTTTCAATTTACCACTATTAATTCGTGTTGTCGAAGAGGCACTTAATGCCATTCCAAACACGCAGCGTGAGGCAGGGCTTGCTCTCGGTTTATCCAGATGGGAAACAATCACGCGAGTACTTGTTCCGGCAGCATTACCGGCAATTATTACCGGAGTTATCTTAGCAGCTGGACGGGTATTTGGTGAAGCAGCCGCGCTAATTTTCACAGCAGGGCAAAGTACACCTATTCTTGATTTCACTGATTGGAACCCGGTCAATCCAGCTTCACCGCTAAATATTTTCCGCCCAGCAGAAACGTTAGCTGTTCATATTTGGAAAATTAATGGTGAGGGAATTATGCCAGATGCGCAAGCTGTTTCTGACGGAGCATCTGCTGTATTAATTCTTTCCGTATTACTTTTCAACGTCCTAGCTCGCCTGCTTGGAAAATTTGTTTATAAGCGCATGACCTCGTCTTAAAAAGCCAGGAAAAGGAGATTTTAAATGATGTTAACGAAGAAACCTGAAATTAATACAATTTTACAAACAACACCAGATCCTCACTCACTTCCTGCTGCGATGGCGACAGAGGATTTGCACGTATATTATGGAGATAATCACGCAATTAAAGGTGTTGATTTAACCTTCCCGGAAAATAAAGTAACAGCTTTAATCGGACCATCTGGTTGCGGGAAATCAACTTATCTAAGAGCATTAAACCGAATGAATGATGAAATTGACGGTTGCCGTATGGAAGGACAAATTTTATACGACGGCATTAATATCAACCGCAAAGAAGTCGATTTATACAATGTTCGTAAAGAAATAGGCATGGTATTCCAAAAGCCAAATCCATTCACGAAATCTATCTATGAAAATGTTGCTTTTGGACTTAAACGCCATGGCATGAAAAACAAAAAAGAAATCATGGAACGAGTTGAAAAAAGTTTGCGCCGAGCAGCTCTTTGGGACGAAGTAAAAGACGATTTAGGAAAAAGTGCGCTATCCCTTTCCGGTGGACAACAACAACGACTTTGTATCGCTAGAGCAGTTGCAATGCAGCCTAAAGTATTACTACTCGATGAACCAGCCTCTGCGCTAGATCCAATTTCCACAAGTAAAATTGAAGATTTAATTAATGAGTTGAAAAATAAATATACCATCATTATCGTAACGCACAATATGCAACAAGCAGCTCGGGTTTCAGACTATACTTCTTTCTTTTATCTAGGAGAAGTCGTGGAATTCTCAGGAACATCCGAACTATTTACGAATCCACAAGAAAAACAAACCGAAGACTATATTTCTGGTAACTTTGGCTAGAAAGGAGCTTTTTTATGACAACCGAAACTGCTGAAAAAGTAGAGTATATCATTGAAACAAAAGATGTAGATTTATTTTATGGTTCCAAACAAGCATTACAAAAAATCGCTTTAAATATTAAAAAGAATCAAGTTACCGCGCTAATTGGGCCGTCTGGTTGTGGGAAATCAACTTTTCTCAGAACGCTTAATCGGATGAATGACCTGATACCTAATGTAAAAACAACTGGTGAAATCCATATTGGTGGCGAAAATGTCCAAGATCCTAAAATCGATATGGTTAATTTACGAAAAAAAGTGGGTATGGTCTTTCAACAAGCTAACCCATTTCCATTTTCAATTTATGATAACGTAGCTTATGGTCCACGGATGCATGGTATAAAAGACAAAAAAGTGTTAGATGAGATTGTTGAGAGAAGTTTGCGTCAGGCGGCTCTTTGGGAAGAAGTTCATGATAGATTAGATCGTTCGGCAATTGGTATGTCAGGTGGGCAACAACAACGACTTTGTATCGCACGTGTGCTTGCAGTTAAACCGGATGTTATCTTGATGGATGAGCCAACTTCCGCGCTAGATCCAATTTCGACAGCAAAAGTAGAAGATTTGATTTTAGAATTGAAAAAAGACTATACGATTGTTATTGTGACACATAATATGCAACAAGCATCCAGGATTTCTGATGAAACTGCCTTTTTCCTTAACGGGCACATTGTGGAGTTCGCGGATACGACAAGTATTTTTACCAACCCAGCAGAAAAAGAAACCGAAGACTATATTTCAGGAAGATTTGGATAAAGGAGTGTTATTATGGTAGTCAGAAAAATTTTTACGGAACAGTTAAACGACTTGCACCAACATCTAATGGAAATGGGAATGCTTGCAAATGAAGCGATTTTTAAAGCGGTGAAGTCACTTGTGCACCGCGATACCGAGCTTGCCAAACAAGTAGTTGCAGAAGATAAAGCAATTAATAATATGGAACTTTCACTAGAACAACGCTCTTTTGAGTTAATTGCTCTGCAACAGCCAGTCGGTATGGATTTACGGAAAATTGTTACTGTACTGAAAACAAGCTCTGATTTAGAACGTATTGGTGACCACGCAGTAAGTATTGCCAAAACAGCTATTTTAATTGGCGAAAGTAAAGTTTTAAAGCCGATTCCCGAAATACCAGAAATGGGCGAAATTGTAAAAGCAATGCTACAAGACGTATTAAAAGCTTACCTTGCAGAAGATGAAGTTGCTGCTCGCGAAATTGCTGCTCGTGATAATGAAGTCGATAAGCTTCATAAAATCGTTTATCAAAAATGTATTCATTTCATGCAAGAAGAGCCAGAACATATTGAAGATGTTTCCCAACTACTCTTAGTTTCCCAGTATATCGAACGTATTGGTGACTATGTAACAAATGTGTGCGAATGGATTGTTTACTTGAAGAGCGGCGAAATTGAAGATTTAAATAGATAAAAAAAGCCCGATTTTCCTTTCCACAGGTTAATCGGGCTCTTTTTGGTGTGTTAGGCGGTTTAAATAACTTCTCAATATTTAAAACCCTTTTATTCCCCAGCGCTCCTTTCTTAATGATAAAAAAATTGTATCATTGAAACAGAGAAAATCTTGTTTTTGCTCAAATTTAATCATTTTTTAGTAGAGGTGTTGTTAAACTTGCGGAATCATTCCTATTTAAGTATCATATGAGTATATGAACATATATGGAAAATGGAGTGATATTCAATGGAAAACGCAAAACAATCTTTAGATGAAGAAACGCTATTTAGTGTCACGCAGATTTTTAAGGCGCTTTCTGATCCAACGCGTGTGCAGATTTTAAGTTTGCTTCAGGACCGCGAGTACTCTGTGAATGAAATTGCGCGAACACTTGCGTTTAACCAAACAACTGTTTCTCACCAGCTGCGTTTTTTGAAAAACTTAAGGCTTGTGAAATCAAGACGTGAAGGCACAACGATTTATTATATGCAAGATGATAATCACGTATTAGAATTACTTACACAAGCAATTCGACACGTGCACCATCATTAAGTGGGACGCTCAGAAAACCTTTTTAGGAATGATGGGTGTTTTTTATCCCAATTAAACAGAGATTATGGTAAAGTAAGTAACAAATAAAAGCTTGGAGGAAGTATTTTGAAGAAATTATCACCAATGCAAAAATTCATTGTTATTACAGGAATTATAGTGATGATTATTATTGCGGTTTTAGCAGTAGTTTGGAATAACAATCTTACGGTAGTCATCGGTTTATCTATCGCGCAATTTATTATCATTCAGTTCGTTTGTTATGTCGGGATTTATTCACATATGAAAGTAGGGACAGCTCGCGGGACAAAGCTGTTTAGCTGGGGAATATTGACGACACTTTTATTTTCAGCAATTATTTTCATTTTTGCTACCGATAATTTTAGAACTTACTCAGCCGCAATGATTGCGTTAATTGGTTACGCTGCGGCGCTAATGATGCGTGAAATCGAAAATACCAATCCTGCTAATAAAAAACAAAAACGCGAAGAATAAAACGAAGAATGGAGGGATAATATGGGAATTCATCAATATTTCCAAAGTTTATCAGATTTAGAAAACATTTATCGTTGCCCAGGAAAATTTAAATATCAAGAGCACTCTGTTGCAGAACATTCATATAAAGTTACTTCCATTGCTCAATTTTTCGGCGCTGTAGAGGAAGAAGCCGGGAATGAAGTGAATTGGCGTGCACTATACGAAAAAGCGCTAAACCACGATTATTCCGAGCTTTTCATCGGTGATATAAAAACGCCTGTAAAATACGCAACGACAGAACTCCGCGAAATGCTTTCAGAAGTAGAAGAAAGCATGACAAAAAACTTTATTGAACGGGAAATTCCAGAAACGTACCAGCCGATTTATCATCATTTGCTAAAAGAAGGTAAAGACAGTACGTTGGAAGGGAAAATCCTCGCAATTTCTGATAAAGTAGATTTGTTATATGAATCCTTTGGTGAAATTCAAAAAGGAAATCCAGAAAATATTTTTGTAGAAATCTATAGTGAAGCACTTGCAACCATTTATCAGTACCGAGAAATGGCTAGCGTGAAGTACTTTTTAAAAGAAATTTTACCAGATATGCTTGCTGAAAAAGGTATCGAAAAAACAGAATTACCACAGCTTACAACGGAAATAACGACCAAAGCATTGCGAGACGCGTAAAAAAGGGGGAGGAAAGTAAGATGGATCAAATTATATCTGCGCTTATTTTCCCTTGTCTCCTTGTTATTCTTTTTGCGAGAATCACCTATAATCGTTATGTCGCTTTGCTTTTGATGGTGATTTTGATCGCCGCTTCTGCCAAGTTAGGTTATACGAGTTCTATGTGGCTTATTATTATTGATGCTTTTTCGATGACCATTGGTTTTGTGCTTGCAACATATATGCTGCGACGTTTAAAGAAGAGTGGCAGTGATTTTTAACAAAGCAAATATATAGGTGGAAAAGCGTAAAAGTGATAAAATAAAGAAAAGCGTAATCAACAGGTTGCGTTTTTTATTTTTCAACAAATACGAAAATATGTTCGGTTTTTGCTAGGCTAATTAAAATATTTATGATAAAATAGAAACATTAACGGATCTGAAAAAATCCGCTTTTTGCTTTGCTGGACTTTTCACAAATAAAGCTTTTCAGATACCAGAATCGGACCGATAAAGAATAGGGGGAATCCGAGTTGAAGGATAAATTTGAGTTAGTTTCTAAGTATAGCCCACAAGGAGACCAACCTAGAGCAATAGAACAATTAGTTGCGGGATTAAAAAAAGGCTTGAAACACCAAACTTTACTTGGTGCAACCGGTACAGGGAAAACTTTTACCGTATCCAATGTGATTCAAGAAGTAAATAAGCCGACACTTGTCATGGCTCACAATAAGACGTTAGCGGGACAGCTGTATAGCGAGTTTAAAGAATTTTTCCCAAATAACGCGGTAGAATATTTTGTCAGTTACTATGATTACTATCAACCAGAAGCCTATGTTCCACAAAGTGACACATATATCGAGAAAGATGCCAGCATTAATGATGAAATAGATAAGCTTCGTCACTCTGCTACGGCTGCGCTTTTTGAACGGCGTGATGTGATTATCATTGCCAGTGTATCGTGTATTTATGGCTTAGGTTCGCCGATCGAATATGGAGAGATGCTCGTTTCGCTTCGTGTTGGCATGGAAATTAGCCGTGATCAGCTACTGCGCAAATTAGTAGATATTCAATATGATCGAAATGATATAGATTTTCAACGTGGGCGCTTCCGTGTTCGCGGTGATGTTGTCGAAATTTTCCCGGCATCAAGAGACGAGCACTGCATGAGGATTGAATTTTTCGGTGATGAAATTGAACGGATTAGAGAGGTAGATGCACTTACTGGCGAAATTATTGGAGAAAGAGAACATGTTTCTATTTTTCCGGCATCTCACTTTGTTACCAGACCTGATATTATGAAAAAAGCAATTGTTAATATAAAAGCGGAACTCGAAGACCGCCTCCAAGTTTTGCGTGCAGATAATAAATTACTCGAAGCACAACGTCTTGAACAACGGACGAATTATGATTTAGAAATGATGGAAGAAATGGGTTATTGCTCTGGTATTGAGAACTATTCTAGACATTTATCCCTTCGTCCAGCGGGAGTTACACCATACACGTTACTCGATTACTTCCCAGACGATTTCCAAATGGTAATTGATGAGTCACACGTTACGATGCCGCAAATTCGTGGTATGTTTAACGGTGACCAAGCCAGAAAACAAATGCTAGTTGATCATGGCTTTAGATTGCCTAGCGCTCTAGATAACCGGCCGCTTCGTTTAGAAGAATTTGAAAAGCATATCAATCAAATTATGTTCATTTCCGCCACACCAGGCCCTTATGAACTAGAAAAAAATCCGGATGTTATTGAACAAATCATCCGACCAACCGGCTTGCTAGATCCAATCGTAGAAATTCGCCCGATTCAAGGACAAATCGATGACTTAATGGATGAGATTAATGATCGTGTCGAGAAAAACGAACGTGTTTTAATCACCACTTTAACGAAAAAAATGTCAGAGGATTTGACCAACTATCTCAAAGAAGCAGGCGTCAAAGTACAATATCTTCACTCGGAAGTTAAGACGCTAGAACGAATTGAAATCATTCGGGACCTTCGACTTGGAGTGTATGATGTTATCGTTGGAATTAACTTGCTCCGTGAAGGAATCGACTTACCTGAAGTATCTCTTGTCGCCATTTTAGATGCAGACAAAGAAGGATTCCTTCGTTCCGAGCGTTCCTTAATTCAAACAATGGGTCGAGCGGCTCGTAATGAAAACGGTCGAGTAATCATGTATGCTGATAAAATGACCGATTCGATGCGCAATTCTATCGGCGAAACAGAACGCCGTCGTAAAATCCAAATTGAATATAATGAAAAACATGGCATTACGCCAAAAACAATCAAAAAAGAAATTCGTGGTATCATCGCAGCGACTTCTGCCGCAGATGAAAGAGAAGCAGTGAAGCAACATGATTTAAGCAAAATGTCTAAGAAAGAACGCGATGTGTTCATTGAAGGTATGGAACATGAAATGAAAGAAGCAGCCAAAGCACTTGATTTCGAACGTGCTGCTGAACTTCGCGATGCTTTACTGGAAATAAAAGCGGAAGGATGAAGCGAAATTGGATAAAGAGAAAATAGTAATTCAGGGTGCAAGAGCCCATAACTTAAAAAACATTGATGTAGAGATTCCTAGAGACAAATTAGTAGTTATGACTGGACTTTCAGGTTCAGGTAAATCTTCGCTTGCTTTTGATACGATTTATGCAGAGGGACAAAGACGTTACGTAGAGTCTTTGTCCGCGTATGCGCGCCAATTTTTAGGGCAAATGGATAAACCAGATGTAGATTTAATTGAAGGATTAAGCCCTGCCATTTCGATTGATCAAAAAACAACAAGCCGTAATCCACGGTCAACTGTTGGTACTGTTACAGAAATCCATGATTATTTGCGTTTACTTTATGCTCGTGTTGGGCATCCAGTTTGTCCAAATCACGGTATTGAAATCACTTCCCAAACAATCGAACAAATGGTGGATCGCGTCCTAGAATACCCAGAAAAAACGCGTATTCAAATAATGGCTCCAATCGTTTCTGGTAAAAAAGGAACCCATAAGAAAACTATTGAGGAAATAAAAAAAGAAGGCTATGTTCGAATTCGTGTTGATGGAGAAATTTATGATATCAATGACGAAATTGAAATCGAGAAAAACAAAAAGCATTCAATCGAAATTATCATTGACCGCATTGTGATTAAAGAGGGCATCAATACTCGTTTGTACGATTCCATTGAAGCGGCACTTCGTTTAGCAGATGGTTATGCAGTCGTTGATATAATGGGCGATAAAGAACTATTATTTAGCGAACACTATGCATGTCCTTATTGTGGCTTTTCGGTGGGGGAATTAGAACCAAGAATGTTCTCTTTCAATAGCCCATTTGGCGCTTGTCCAACTTGTGATGGGCTTGGAACAAAACTTGAAGTCGATGTCGACACAGTTATTCCCGACAGAAGTCTGTCTCTAAATGAAGGTGCCATTATTCCTTGGCGTCCAATTAGTTCACAGTACTATCCGCAAATGCTAGCTTCTGCCTGTAAAGAATTTGGAATAGATATGGATACCCCTCTTGAGAAGCTATCCAAAGAAGAATTAGATATCATTTTGAATGGATCAAAAGACAAAGAATTTTACTTCGAATACAAGAATGATTTCGGCATGACACGTGAAACTTGGATTCCATTTGAAGGGATACTTCCGAATATCGAACGTCGCTATCGTGAAACAAATTCCGATTTCACACGTGACCAAATGGCACAATATATGACGGATTTACCTTGCCCATCTTGCAAAGGTTATCGTCTAAAAGAAGAAACACTTTCCGTTAAAGTAAATGACCATCATATTGGCCAAATCAGTGAGTTTTCTATTAATGAAGCACTAGATTTCTTTGATAGCTTAGACTTTTCTGAAAAAGAAACACAAATTGCTGCTCCAATTTTCAAAGAAGTACGTGCTCGACTTGGCTTCCTTAAAAATGTTGGACTTGATTATTTAACGATGAGTCGTGCGGCTGGAACACTTTCAGGTGGTGAAGCACAGCGTATTCGACTGGCGACACAAATTGGCTCAAGGCTGACAGGGGTACTTTATATCCTGGACGAACCTTCCATTGGACTTCATCAACGAGATAATGATCGTCTAATTAGCACGCTTCAAAGTATGCGTGACATTGGAAATACACTTATTGTCGTTGAACATGACGAAGATACAATGATGGCTGCAGATTACCTTATTGATATTGGTCCAGGCGCGGGAGAACACGGCGGGCGAATTGTAGCAGCCGGAACGCCAGAAGAAGTTGCCAAAAATAAAAATTCAATCACTGGTGACTACCTTTCAGGCAAAAAATTCATCCCGGTTCCTGCCAAAAGAAGAAAAGGTAACGGACTGGAATTAGAAATCATTGGCGCTAAAGCAAATAATCTCAAAAACGTAAATGCAAAAATTCCATTAGCTACTTTTTCTTGCGTAACCGGAGTGTCAGGTTCAGGAAAGAGCTCGTTAGTGAATGAAGTATTACGTAAAGCATTAGCGAGAAAGCTAAATAGAAACCATGCAAAACCTGGTGAACATAAAGAAATAAAAGGTATCGAAAACTTAGAAAAAATCATCAATATAGATCAATCGCCAATCGGAAGAACACCAAGATCTAATCCTGCCACTTATACAGGGGCTTTCGATGATATTCGGGACCTTTTTGCAAGTACTAACGAAGCCAAAGTTCGTGGCTATAAAAAAGGTCGCTTTAGTTTTAACGTAAAAGGTGGACGTTGTGAGGCATGTAAAGGCGACGGAATCATTAAAATTGAAATGCATTTCTTGCCAGATGTGTATGTGCCTTGTGAAGTTTGTCATGGAAAACGATACAATGGCGAAACGTTAGATATTCGTTACAAAGGCAAAAATATTGCTGAAGTATTAGAGATGACTGTAGAAGAAGGCCTAGAATATTTCACTAACCAACCGAGAATTGCACGTAAACTGCAAACGATTGTGGATGTTGGACTTGGTTATATTCGACTTGGGCAACCTGCTACGACTCTTTCTGGTGGTGAAGCACAGCGTGTTAAGCTAGCTTCGGAACTTCACAAGCGTAGTAACGGAAAATCTTTCTATATTCTTGATGAACCAACCACTGGTCTCCACGCAGATGATATTGGTCGTTTACTCAAAGTATTACAAAGACTTGTAGAAGAAAATGGCGATACAGTATTAGTTATTGAGCATAACCTTGACGTAATTAAACAAGCGGATTACTTGATTGATTTAGGACCAGAAGGCGGCGATGGTGGCGGTCAAATTATTGCAACCGGCACACCTGAAAAAATCGCTCGCTCGAAAAAATCATATACAGGTAAATACTTGAAACCAATTTTAGAACGCGATAAAGAACGCACAGAAGAACGAATCGCAACAGCCAAGAAAAAATAATCAAAACCCCGCTTATGCAAAATATAAGCGGGGTTTTTAATAGTCCTTAAGACCAAACCACCCAAAGTCCAAACAAATAATCATCCTCTGGTTGTATGACAGAAATTATTTTTTCCTTCATAATAGAGTCATAGATAAAACAGATATGTTACTTGCATGTGAAAGCAAGCCTAAAATAGTATAGCCTAAATTATAGGAGGAAATGAAAATGGAAAATGAACGCAAACGTATTCTTGAATTAGTAAAACAAGGTATTATCTCCACTGAAGAAGCTCTTACATTACTTGAAAATATTTCTAAAAAAGAAGGTAAAACAGCAGCAAATGAAAATATTCGTCGTTCTGCAGCGCCAAGCGAAGAAGAACAAGTCGAAAAAGAAATAGAAGAAGAACTATCATATGATTACAGTAAAGGCTGGAACAATCAAGGCAACCCTTACACACCTCCAAAAAGTCGTAAAAGACGTCCAGAGCCAGCTCCAGAAAATCGTGAAAGATACGAGGAAGAAGATGGCGAAAATTCTTCTAAAGATCGTGAAGACTCCATGCGCAATATGGTTAATGATTTATCCCAAGCGGGTGAAAAAATCGGTTCTTTCCTAAACAGTGCTTTTAAACAAGTGAAAGATATGCCATTCCCATTCTTAACTTCAACAAAAATCGAACGTGACTTCATTTATCATGATACAACACTTTCTATTTTAGAATTTGAAATTGCTAATGGTAACATTGAATTTAAACCATCCGATTCGAACGACATTAAAGTTCACGCGATGATTAAACTATTCAAAGAATATCCAGAAGATGAAGCACTTAAAATCTTCTTTGACAAAACGACTTTGCGTGTAGACGAAGAAACTTTACGTTTTGAGTCTAAATCGAAACAAATCGTTACAAACTTAACTGTATACTTGCCTCGTCGTGAGTATGATTATGTTTCCGTTAAAATGCTTAATGGTAACTT
Source organism: Listeria monocytogenes (assembly GCF_041765605.1). GTDB lineage: Bacteria > Bacillota > Bacilli > Lactobacillales > Listeriaceae > Listeria > Listeria monocytogenes_D. The sequence continues at coordinate 2,546,871 of NZ_CP168900.1, read as the reverse complement.
CCATATGGATGAATTATCTGGTCGTGATTTATTTGTAAAAACAACCAATGGTAATATCAGTATTGGCACTTTAAATGCTACTTTGGCAGAAATTGAGTCCATTAATGGTAATGTTCGTATCCAAAATGGTGAAATTCGTGATGTTGCATTGAAAACATTCAACGGTAACGTAGCAGTAAAAGGTAATTATTACTCCACCAATTTACAAACTAAAAATGGTAATGTAAATTATCAACTAACTGGAAATGAAGCTACTTTCTTAAAAGCAAAAACTGGTGCAGGTAATATCGATGTGGTTGTACCCGCAGCAATTGGTGTAGATGGCCGTTTCCACACAAACTTAGGTAAATTACTTCTAGATTTAAAAGATGCCGAAATTCTTGAATCTAAAACAGAATCCGTAAGTAAATCAATTATTTTCACTAAACTACCAGATGCAGCTGATTCTTCCTTGAAAATCGAAGCAGAAGCAACTACTGGCTCTGTAAAAATTCGCGATGTAAAATAATTAAAGGAAATCTAGCGCCGGAAAGCGCGCTAGATTTTACATAGATATAAGAAAGGAAGAGCTAACATGGATAAAAAATTAAGAAGATCAAGAGTGGACCGGAAAGTCGGCGGGGTGTTTGGTGGACTAGCTGAGTTTCTAGGGATAGATGCCACACTTCTGCGACTAATTTATATTATCATCACCATTATTACGATGAAAACCGGTATTGCGATTATCGCTTATATAGTAGCCTTGTTTGTGATTCCTTCTTCCGATACAAGTAATGAAGAAGTACTTGAACGGCATCGTCGCCGCGTGGAGGAAAAAAGAAATCGTCACCTAGGACGTAATCAAGCTAGACAGGAAGTGCGAGAAGCGATGAGAAATAGCCATCATCACAGAAGACCAAGACAAGGAAATGCCGAACCAATTCATCACGGTGCAAGGAAGAAAGAAGCACGTCCTCGGCCAGTACGAGAATTCAATTTTGATAGTGCGACTTTTCGTTCCTTTACGATAAGAGTTGCAACTGGTGACGTTATTATCCGTTCTTGGGACAAAGAACAAATGAAAATCCGCGCAGTATTAGCAGTACATGAAAAAGCGCGCTCCATTCGTCAACTAAGTGAAGAAAAATTATGGGATTACTTCTTTAGCCAAACAATGCTTGATATTTCTCCAGACAGCTTCACTTTCGAATCTAAAAATGAACTTTTAAAAACCGATTTAGTTGTTACTATTCCAAAACGTTTATACGAGCAAGTGAAAATTCAGCTCTTGAATGGTAACTTGAAATATGATGATACTGCTGCTGAAGATGCTATTATTAAAACGCGTCATGGTGATATTCGCTCATCTGGAGCTAGTGGTAAATTCTTAAGTACAGAATCAGCGGATGGAGAAATTTTCTTCAAACGTAGCACAGTAGAAAATGTGGATATGTCTACTGCTAAAGGAGATATTGCACTTCAAGGTAGCTTCCATACAACGATCGCCAAAGCAGCACAAGGTGACGTTGAGTATATACTTGAAAACGATACTTCCTCGGCCGCAGATTTAGAAGCACCAAATGGCGATATTCGAATTCAAATTCCGCCAACATGGAATGTCGATGGAACACTCGGTACTAAAAAAGAAAAAATCTATTTTGACTTAAAAAATGCAAAAATTTGGGACGATGCAGATAGAACTTTTGTTTTCACTCAAAATGCAGAAGAAATAAGCATGGCGACACTTCAAGCAAAAGTAGGAAATGGAATTATCAAGGTTTCTGAACTTGAAACAAAAAACGTTTAATAAATGAAAGGAAGGGAAAACAATGAAAAAGTTATATAAATCTTCTTCACAAAAAATGATTGCTGGTGTCTGTGGTGGGATTGCAGAATACTTTGGAATTGAAGTAACAATCGTTCGTTTAATTTGGGCTGGAGCAGTTCTATTCTTAGGTACTGGGATTTTACTGTATATACTAGCTGCGATTATTATGCCAAAAGCAACACCTGAATCAGAATGGGAGTGAACTAAAACATGCGTTGGATTATAGGCGTAATTATCAACTCGGTGCTTTTCGTAGCTTTATCAGGATTCTTTACAAGTTTTCATGTAGATGGATTCACGACAGCGCTACTAGCGAGTTTTATATTAGCAATTTTAAATATGCTAATTAGACCTATTTTACTCCTTTTAACATTACCAATTAATATTTTCACACTTGGACTTTTCACCTTTGTTGTGAATGCAATTATGCTGGAAATGACTACCTTCTTTATTGGAGATTCTTTCCAAATTGATGGTTTTGGAACAGCGTTAATTCTCGCAGCAATTATGGCATTCGCAAACATGATTATTAATTCCGTTTTATGGGGTAACAAAGAAAATTAAACATTCCAGCTACATTTTGAGGCTAAAAATAGTCTTTTAAATGTAGCTGGTTTTGCTATGTAGAGCCATTTGGAAAGAAAGAGGTAGCTTGATTCCCTCTAAAGTGCTAAAATGAGAAGGAGCTTTCTAAATAATATTTTGTAGCGAACAGTAATGGACTTTTATAATTCATTTGGAGGTACTTGCATGACAAAATCGGTTACGGTAAAGGATTTAAAGGAACGACTTAATTTAGAGCTAATTTGTTCGGAAACGGGACTTGAACGGCCAATTTCAACAAGTGACTTATCTCGGCCGGGGCTGGAACTTACAGGGTTTTTCTCTTATTATCCAGAAGACCGTGTGCAACTTTTTGGCATGACTGAAATATCGTTTTCTGAAGGAATGGAACCAGAAGAACGTCTCAAAAGATATAAACAAATGTGTACGAAGCGGACGCCTGCTTTTGTGATTTCTAGAAATTTAGAAGTGCCGAAAGAATTAGTTGCTGCGGCGAAAGAAGCCGATATTCCGGTATTACGTTCGCGACTTAAAACGACGCGTTTATCTGTTTATATTACGAATTACTTAGAAAGCAGACTTGCGCCAGTTATTTCGATGCATGGTGTTTTAGTAGATATATATGGTTTAGGTGTGTTGATTACAGGGAGCAGTGGTGTTGGTAAAAGTGAAACAGCACTGGAGCTTGTAAAACGTGGACATAGACTTGTAGCAGATGATAACGTAGAAATTCGTCAAGAGGATGAAATGACGTTAATTGGTTCTTCTCCAGCAATTATTGAACATTTACTCGAGATTCGCGGGCTGGGGATTATTAATGTAATGACTTTATTTGGAGCAGGCGCTGTTCGTTCTAGTAAAAAAATTACTATCGTTGTGCACCTTGAAAACTGGGATCCTGACAAGCATTATGACCGTGTCGGGTTAGACCAAGAAAAGACAAAAATCTTTGATATGGATATTCCAAAAATTACGGTTCCTGTTCGACCAGGACGAAATTTATCTGTTATCATTGAGGTAGCGGCGATGAATTTCCGCTTGAAGAACATGGGGTACAATGCAGCAGAGCAATTTACACAAGACTTGAATAATTTAATAGGTCATAACAGTAGCATGAATGATTAAATAAATAGAGAAAGCACCTCCGTAGCCAAACAGACATTGCAAAAATCGTGTTTGGTTGCGGAGTTGTCTTTTTGAAAGTAGGGGAATTATGGGTAATGGTGTTCAGCCACTTGATCCAGTGGCGATTCAAATTGGTAGTATATCTGTCAAATGGTACGGAGTTATTATTGCTTCGGCTGTTGTCATTGCGTTACTTCTTGCTTTAAGTGAAGCAAATAAGCGCAAAATGGATAAAGAGATTATTGTGGATTTGCTGATTTGGGCAATTCCAATTTCGATTATTAGTGCTCGAATTTATTATGTTATTTTTGAGTGGGATTTCTATAAGAATAATTTAGGCGAAATAGTGAAAATCTGGCACGGGGGTATTGCCATTTATGGTGCGCTAATTGGGGCGGTTTTAACGGCAATTATCTTTTCGCGGATTAAGAAGATTTCGTTCTGGCAACTTGCGGATGTAGTTGCGCCAAGTTTGATTATTGCACAAGCGATTGGACGTTGGGGAAACTTCATGAATCAGGAAGCGCATGGGGCTGAAACAACTCGTGCTTTTCTAGAGGGGCTTCATTTGCCTGACTTTATTATCAACCAGATGTACATAGATGGTGCTTATTATCAACCAACTTTCTTATATGAGAGTTTATGGAATGTGCTTGGATTTATTATTCTATTAATTATTCGTCGCACAAAAATTCGTCGGGGAGAGTTATTCCTCGGTTATGTAATTTGGTATTCGTTTGGAAGATTCTTTATTGAAGGAATGCGGACAGATAGCTTAATGTGGGGTGACTTTAGAGTTTCGCAAGTACTATCTTTACTTCTAATTGTTCTGTCCATTGGCATCATTATTTATCGTCGTGTGAAAATGAATCCGCCGTATTATATGGAAGACAAATTTGGTAAAGTAGTTAAAAAGAAATAAAAAGTTAGAGATTTTCGAGTTTGATTAAGAAAGGAAGAAATTATGACTGGGAAAATTACTACATTGTTATTTGACTTAGATGGGACACTTATAAATACGAATGAATTGATTATTAAAACGTTTCAAGTGACGTTACAAGAGTTCTTGCCGGACCGCGTTTTTACTAGAGAAGATATTTTACCTTTTATCGGGCCTTCTTTAATGGAAACGTTTCGGGAAATAAATCCAGCGCATGCTGATGAAATGCGCGCTTTTTACCGAGAATATAATTTGAAGCATCATGATGATTTAATTTTAGAATATGATGGAGTTTATGAAGCAATTAGGGCTTTATATGAAGAAGATTATAAATTAGGTATTGTATCGACGAAAATGTATGATACGATTATGCGAGGTCTTAAAGTGACTGGCTTGGATAAATTTTTCCAAGTGGTCATTGGATTAGATCAAGTTTCTAATGCTAAACCAGATCCAGAAGGTATTGAAATGGCTCTTTCGTTGTTAAATGCGACGAAAGAAGAAGCGATTATGATTGGTGATAATTATCATGATATTGAAGCTGGTAAAAATGCGGAAACGCTAACTGCGGGTGTAGCTTGGGCGATTAAAGGGCCAGAACATTTGGCGCAGTTTCAGCCAGATTTCATGTTAGAAAAAATGAGCGATTTACTCGCAATTGTTAGGGACGAGGAATAAATTTTGAGGCGGCTGGATAGGTTTAAGGCACCCGATGATACAGTCAACACCCTTTTTCAAGTGTATAAAACAATTTCTTTTTGGAAGGTTTTGAAGAATACCTTAGTAATTGAATTTGGTCGTTTTTTTCCGTGGATGGGCGGTAAGCGTGCAATTTATCGCGCATGTCTTGGAATGGAAATTGGCGAGAAGACTGCCATTGCCTATAAGGTTATGCCGGATTTGTTTTTTCCGGAAAAGATTATGATTGGCGAAAACTCGATTATTGGTTATCATACAACTATCTTGACGCATGAATATTTACTTTCGGAGTATCGCGTTGGGGAAGTGGTGATCGGCCGGGATGTGATGGTTGGCGCGAATGTCACTATTCTTCCTGGTACTGTAATTGGAGACGGTGCGGTGATTGCCGCTGGTGCGCTTGTATCAGTGGATGTCCCTGCTGATAGTTTTGCTTATGGAAATCCGTTAATAATAAAAGAAAAAGTTACTTTGACGTAAAAGTTGAAGTAGCTTTTTTTGTCGCCCAAAGTCATAAATTCTATGTTATACTCATTAGGATAAAGGTAATGTTGGAGGTGGAAAAATGGAAAAAGACAAAAAAACACCCGCAAAAATCTATCCATTTTATCCAAATGGTCAGTTTTATTTTGAACGTGGTGTGGAAGCATTTCGTGATCAAAGAATTAAAGAAGCAATCAGGTATTTAGTACGGGCATCCGAACTTGAGCCGGGAGAAGCGGTTATTCTTTGTCAGCTGGCAATATGTTATACAGAAATTGGGCAATTTCATAAATCGAATCAGTTACTTAGAGATGTTTTGGAACAACGTAATGGGAACATGGAATACTGTTATTATTTTATTGCTAATAATTTTGCGTATATGAAAGATTATCGGAGAGCGTTGCAATATGCTAATCGTTATTTGGATAGCGCAACGGATGGTGAATATACCGAGGAAGCGAAAGATTTAATTGAAGTATTATTAGAAGAAACGCCTTTTGGTGAAACTATTGAAAATGGTTTTTCTAAATTAGAGCAAGAATTCTATTCGTATAAAAAAGAAATTAACCGCTATTTGGCGGAAGAAGATAGTGCATCGGCTTGTGATATTTTAAGAAAAGTCATTGATGAAAAGCCGAATTTTTGGCCAGCTTATAATCAACTTGCTTCTCTTTATTTTGAACAGTTGAAAGAAGAAGAGGGAGTCAGGGTTTTAAGTGATTTATTAGCGCGAAATCCGGGGAATCTTTTAGGTATTTGTGATTTATTTATTTATCACTTCTATAAAGGGAATCGCAAGGAGGCGGATGCGCTCTACCTTGAACTTCGGGATGTGTTGCCAGTTTTAGCGCATCATAAAGAGAAGCTTGGTCTTATTCATGCGATGATGGGGAATTACGAGGAAGCGGACGATTTGCTTGAACAAGTGGCTGATTTGGAAGTAACGGAGCGTAGTAAGTATTATTATTATCGTGCGAAGTCTTCCTACTATTTAGGGGTTGTTGAAGGGGCGAAAATGTTTTGGCATTCCTTTTTAGAGTGTGATTTGTATGAAGATGTTCGGTTTCCGTGGGAGCAAGAGGCGGATTTAACGAATGACACGCGCCTTGTGCTTGATATGCTTCAAGAGGATGACGATTTAACTCATATGCTAGGTGTTTATGCGTTAACTATTTCTGGGAATCGTCCAGAGTTAGTGTTATTCCATCCATTACTCGATATGAGCGATTGGTCTTACATGGAGCATTTACTGTTTACTAATTTTGATTATTTTCCAGATGGAGCAATCGAACAAAATGGTTATTTGATTGCCAAAGCGATGATTATTTTAAGAGAACATGGTATTTTGTTCAATGAAGAAAATATGGCGTTGTATAAGCAGCTGTTTTCTTTAGTTTTAAGCGATGCTGGAAAAGATTTAATACTTGGTCGTTATACGATAGAGACAGTGGCGAGCGCGATTGCTAAGTTATTTTTACCGCAATTGAAACTTCAATTAGTAGAAGAATTTGAATGTGGCAAATGTGCACGAGATATCGAGCGCGTCCTGAGCAGATAAATAGACCTTTTTGCTATTCCGTATTAGGATTAATTTAGGCTAACTATTGTATACACATAAACGAGGAGGGCAAAAAGAATGGCTAGTGAAGAAAAAATTTATGATGTGATTATTATTGGAGCGGGACCAGCTGGAATGACAGCTGCTTTATATACTTCCCGTGCAGATTTAGATACGTTAATGATTGAGCGCGGAGTACCCGGCGGACAAATGGTTAATACAGCAGAGGTAGAAAATTACCCTGGATTTGATAGCATTTTAGGACCAGATTTATCCGACAAGATGCTTAGTGGTGCGAAACAATTCGGTGCTGAGTATGCTTATGGCGATATTAAAGAAGTCGTTGATGGCAAAGAATTTAAAACTGTAACGGCTGGATCGAAAACCTATAAAGCTCGGGCGATTATTATTGCGACTGGTGCTGAACACCGCAAACTTGGTGCAGCTGGCGAAGAAGAGCTTAGTGGACGCGGCGTTTCTTATTGTGCTGTTTGTGATGGAGCGTTCTTCAAAAATCGCGAATTAATCGTGGTTGGCGGCGGAGACTCTGCAGTTGAAGAAGGAACTTATTTGACTCGTTATGCAGATAAAGTAACGATAGTACACCGTCGTGATAAATTGCGGGCACAACAAATTTTACAAGATCGTGCTTTCAAAGATGAAAAAGTTGATTTCATTTGGAATAGTACAGTAGAAGAAATTGTTGGCGATGGCAAAAAAGTAACTGGAGCAAAAATTGTTTCCACAGTGGATGGTTCAGAATCTATTATGCCAGTGGATGGTGTTTTCATTTATGTTGGTCTTGTGCCACTTACGAAAGCATTCTTAAATCTAGGTATTACAGATGATGAGGGCTATATCGTAACAGATGAGGAAATGCGTACAAACCTTCCTGGTATTTTTGCAGCTGGTGATGTTCGTGCGAAAAGCTTACGCCAAATTGTAACAGCAACAGGCGATGGCGGACTTGCTGGACAAAACGCTCAAAAATATGTAGAAGAATTAAAAGAGTCATTAGAAGCTGAAGCAGCTAAATAATAGTAAAAAGTGCAAATGGGTCTAGGATTATTTATCTTAGACCCATTTTTGCGTGACTATATAGACTTGAGTAGTGTAAAATGGAAGACAAAGACTATTGTTAGGAGAGAGATAATAATGAGTATTGTTGTACTTGGTGGTGCTGGCTATATCGGTTCGCATGCAGTAGATGAGTTAATTACTCGCGGATATGAAGTAGTAGTTATTGATAATTTAAGAACAGGACATAAAGAATCTATTCATAAAAAGGCGAAATTTTATGAAGGAGATATTCGTGATAAGGCATTTTTAAGTTCGGTTTTTGAAAAAGAAACAGTAGACGGTGTGATTCATTTTGCTGCTAGTTCACTTGTGGGAGAATCAATGGAAGTGCCGCTTGTTTATTTAAATAATAATGTTTATGGTACGCAAATTGTTTTAGAAGTGATGGAGCAATTTGGTGTGAAGCATATTGTCTTTTCTTCTAGCGCTGCAACATATGGTGAGCCAGAACGAGTACCGATTACGGAAGATATGCCAACAAATCCGGAAAGTACTTACGGTGAAACGAAGCTAATCATGGAAAAAATGATGAAATGGTGCGATAAAGCGTATGATATGAAATATGTTGCACTCCGGTATTTTAATGTTGCTGGTGCCAAAGCGGATGGCTCGATTGGGGAAGATCACAAACCAGAATCGCACTTAGTTCCAATTATTTTACAAGTTGCGCTTGGTCAACGAGAAAAATTAGCGATTTACGGTGATGACTACAATACGCCTGATGGCACTTGTATTCGTGATTATGTACAAGTAGAAGATTTAATTGATGCGCATATTAAAGCGCTAGAATACTTGAAGAATGGCGGGGAAAGTAATATTTTCAACCTTGGTAGCAGTAACGGTTTTTCAGTGAAAGAAATGCTTGAAGCAGCTCGTAGTGTAACAGGTAAAGAAATTCCAGCTGAAGTTGTACCACGTCGTGCAGGAGATCCAGGAACATTAATTGCTTCTAGTGATAAAGCGCGTGAAATTCTTGGTTGGGAGCCGACTTATACAGACGTAAAAGATATTATTGCAACTGCTTGGAAATGGCACGTAGCTCATCCCAACGGCTATTAATAACTATGAAGGAAAGTGGTTTTCATCGAAGTAATCCAGGAACAATTTGGTGAATTTGAAGGAAAAACGGTCTGGCAATGGACGATGGTAAATGACCATGGTATGCGCATGAGCGTATTAAATTACGGAGCGATTGTTACTTCCCTAGAAACGAAAGATAAATTTGGCAATTTGGCGAATATTAGTCTTGGTTTTACGAATCTAGATGATTATTTAGCACATTCGCCATACTTTGGTGCGACGCTTGGTCCAGTTGCTGGTCGTATTAGTAATGGGCAATTTAAGCTAGACGGGAAACAGTTCCAACTGACTCAAAATGAAGGGACTAACCACCGGCATGGAGGCAAACTTAATTTTAGTAAGAAGATTTGGAATGTAACTGTGGAAAAAGAGCTTGATCAAATTGTGATGACTTTTGACTATTGCTGGGCTGACGGAGAAAATGGCTATCCGGGGAATATCAATGCTAGAATGACTTATACTTTAAATAATAAAAATGAATGGCTAATTGATTATGAAGCAAAAAGCGACAAGCCGACTATTTATAATCCAAGCAATCATATTTATTTTAATTTGAGTGGAGAGACTGGTTCGACAGTGTTACAGCATCAGCTCTGGATTAATAGCGATAGATTCCTGCCTATAGATGGGGAGTCTATTCCAATAGGTGAAAAACGTTCAGTGGAAAATACTATTTTTGATTTGCGTGCAGGTCGTGAATTAGCGGAGATTACGCAAAGTCAGGACCAGCAAATAAAATTAGTTGGTGCGGGGCTAGATCATGCATTTATTTTAAAACACGAAAATGGTCGTCCGGATGCAGTTTTATTTGATCCACAGTCAGGACGGCGCTTGGAAATGGAAACGGAATCGGACTCTGTATTAGTATATACAGCGAATAGTTTGGATAGTACATTCGAGATAGACGGGCGGGCTGGGCCAAAATATGCTGGTATAACGATGGAGACGCAAGGTTTGGTGGATGCGATTAATCAAGATGGATTTGGAGATATTGTACTGCGACCAGAAAAACCTTTCACATCTAGGACGGCTTTTCGTTTCACTGCGGAGAGCTGATAAATTTTGAATGAAGGAGTGTAGAGAATGAATTGGCAAGAAGAATATCAAAAATGGGTTGCTAATGACAAATTAGATAGCGCATTACGAAAACAATTAACGAATATGGAAGCTAATGAAAAAGAACTGGAAGATAGTTTTTATCGTAATATGGAATTTGGAACGGCTGGAATGCGCGGAGTACTAGGCGTTGGAACGAACCGTATGAATATCTATACTATTCGTAAAGCTTCTCTTGGTTTAGCGCAATTTGTGGCGGAGAACGGGGAAGAGGCTAAAAAACGTGGGATAGTTATTGCGTATGATCCTCGTCATATGTCGCGTGAATTTGCTTTTGAATCGGCGGCAGTTTTAGGGCATCATGGTGTGAAAAGCTATGTTTTTGATGCGCTTCGACCAACACCGGAACTTTCTTTTGCCGTGCGTCATTTAAATGCATTTGGTGGGATTGTTATTACAGCTAGTCATAATCCGCCAGAATATAACGGCTACAAAATTTACGGCGAAGATGGCGGACAAATGCCTCCGACTGGCGCAAGTGCCGTAATTGATTACATAAACGCAGTAGAAGATATTTTTTCTGTAGAAGTTGCGAACCAAGAAGTATTAATCGAAAATGGTTTGCTAGAGGTAATTAGTGAAAAAGTAGACCGTCCATATTTGGAAAAATTAAAAGAGGTCATTGTTAATAAGGAGCTTGTTCAAGAACGCGGGGAGGATTTGAAAATTGTTTTCACGCCGCTTCATGGTACTGGTGGAATTCTTGGCGTTCCAGCGCTTGAAAGTGTTGGCTTTACAAATATTGTTAAGGTAGACGAGCAATTCGTGAATGATCCTGATTTTGGGACGGTAAAATCACCTAATCCGGAAAATCGCGAAGCCTTTTTACTGGCGATTGAATATGGTAAGAAGTTTGGTGGCGACATTTTAGTCGGAACAGATCCGGATGCTGACCGTTTAGGCGTGGCAGTCCGTAATCTTGACGGCGAATATGAAGTGTTATCTGGAAACCAAATTGGCGCGATTATTTTACATTATTTATTAAAACAAAAGAAAGCGCAAAATGAATTGCCAGCTAATGCGGCGGTATTAAAATCCATTGTAACAAGTAATCTTGGAACGGAAATCGCGAAGCATTATGGCGCGGAAATGATCGAAGTATTAACTGGCTTTAAATTTATCGCAGAGCAAATCAAACATTTTGAAGAAACTGGTAAGCATACGTTTGAATTTGGTTATGAAGAAAGTAACGGCTATATGGTTAAGCCATTTACGCGTGATAAAGATGCGATTCAAGCGGTTCTTGCAATTGCGGAAGTTGCACTCGTTAGCAAAGTAGAAGGCAGAACCTTACTAGAAGATTTAGATCAAATTTACGATGAATTTGGTTATTACAACGAAGACCTAGTTTCCTTAACTTTAAGTGGTAAAGACGGTTCTCAGCGTATCAAAGAAATTACAAGTGGTTTCCGCGAACAACTGCCGACAAGTATGGGTGGATTCCTTGTGGAACGTGTGGAAGATTATTTAAGAAGCGAAACAACTTGGGTTGCGACTGGAAAAACCGAAGCAATCCATTTGCCAACAGCGGATGTTATTAAATGTTATTTTGAAGATGGTTCATGGTTCTGTTTACGCCCATCAGGCACAGAGCCGAAAATCAAATTCTACTTTAGTATTCGCGGTGAAAGTAAGGAAGAAAGTACCACAAAATTAGAAAAAGTAAAAGCTGATTTGATGCAACATATCGAAGCTTAAAAAGAAAAATCCCGGAAACTCTATTTAGAGACTTTTCCGGGATTTTCTAGTGTGAAGTGTGCTAAAATGGAAGGTAGATATTATTTGTGCGAAAGGATGAGACAGATATGACTTCTAAACAATTAAAATTAGTAATCATTACTGGGATGTCTGGGGCAGGAAAAACAGTTGCAATGCAGTCTTTAGAAGATCTCGGTTATTTTTGTGTAGATAATTTACCACCAAGTTTACTTCCGAAATTCTGGGAGTTAATGAAAGAAAGCGACAAAATGGATAAAATCGCGCTCGTAATGGACCTTCGCGGACGAGAGTTTTTCGATTCGATTGAACCGGCGCTCGATGAGTTAGATAATACCAATTTTATAACAACGAAAATTCTCTTTTTAGAGGCAGATGATAAGGTGCTTGTATCGCGTTATAAAGAGACGCGCCGCCACCATCCACTAGAGCCAAACGGTTCTGTGCTTGACGGGATTAATGCAGAGCGTGAACTGCTTAGTGATTTAAAAGGCCGTTCGCAGTTAGTTATTAATACATCGAATATGGCGCCACGCGAGTTACGCGAGCGAATTAATAATGAATTCCAAACTGAAGATAAAGATGTATTTAATGTGCAATTGATGTCGTTCGGTTTCAAATATGGAATTCCGATTGATGCTGATTTAGTGTTTGATGTACGCTTCTTACCGAATCCACATTATATCGACAAAATGCGTCCTTTGACAGGGCTTGATGAAGATGTGTATGAATATGTGATGAAATGGCCAGAAACGCAGACCTTTTTAGATAAGTTAGTAGATTTATTAATGTTTACCCTTCCTTTTTACAAACGAGAAGGGAAGACACAATTAGTTATTGCTATTGGGTGTACAGGAGGACAGCATCGTTCTGTAGCCTTGACGGAGTTTGTCGGTAAGGCAATCCAACAAAAATATGAGACAACGATTTCACACCGAGATATGAAACGTAGAAAGGGTCGTTAATATGAAAAAGGAAACGAAACCTAGAGTAGTAGTAATCGGTGGTGGAACAGGCCTTCCTGTTATTTTGAAAGGTCTTAAAAAGAAGGATATTCATTTAACGGCCATTGTGACCGTAGCGGATGATGGTGGTAGTTCTGGTAAAATTCGTGAGCAAATGGATGTACTCCCACCAGGGGATATTCGTAATGTCATGCTAGCTTTATCCAATGTTGATCCACGTGTTGTCGATTTGTTCCAATATCGTTTTGCGGTAGATGGTGATTTATCGGGGCATGTTATTGGGAATCTGATTTTAACAGCTTTATCGCAGTTGAATGATAGCTATGTCGATGCCATTAATGTTCTGGCAACAGTGCTTAAAATCCGCGGCAAAGTCATCCCAGCAACGGATCAACCGCTTATCTTAAATGCCGAAATGGAAGATGGTTCTATCGTACACGGCGAGTCACTTATCCCATTACAAGGAAAGCATATTAATCGTGTTTATATCGAACCAGAAAATGTTAAACCATATCCGACCGCAGTGGAAGCTGTAAAAGAGGCTGATTTGATTGTTATTGGTCCAGGAAGTTTATACACAAGTATTTTGCCAAATCTATTACTTACGGAATTAGCCGATGAAATTATAGCAAGCGAGGCTCCGAAAGTATACATTACGAACATTTTAACGCAAATTGGCGAAACCGACTTTTTCTCAGATGCGGATCATATTAAAGTTATCCATGAGCATGTGGGAAAATCTTTTATAGATAAAACGTTAATTAATACGACGACTGTTCCGAAAGAACTTTTATTCCCAGAGGATGTTGCGCAAGTAGAGCATAATGCTAAAGGAATGGAAGAGCTTGGCGTAGAAGCCATTTATCAAGATTTTCTTTCTACAGAGGATGGCCTTGTGCGCCATGCTGCTGAAAAGGTGGCGGATGCGCTTTTAGCGATGTTACCTGACCAAACTAATGAAAAGGAGTGAGTAAGCCATGTCATTTGCATCGGAAACCAAGAAAGAATTAACCCATATGGACGTAAGTGATAGCGATGCAAAAGTGGAACTCGCAGCTTTTATTCGAATGAATGGCGCAATCTCGTTTTCGAGTCAATTAGTCATCATGGATGTCCAAACAGAGAATGCCGCTATAGCTAGACGAATGTATCAATTATTGAAAGACTTATATGAAGTGCCAATAGAACTTCTTGTACGCCGAAAAATGAAACTGAAAAAAAATAATGTATATATTGTTCGCTTGAAGTCTGGCACGCGAGGGATTTTGGAAGATTTGCGGATACTAGAACCACCGATGACGTTTACGAAATCGATTGATAGGGGATTTGTTAAGAAGAGGAGCGCGAAACGTGCTTATTTACGTGGAGCCTTTTTGGCAAGTGGGTCAGTTAATAACCCGGAAACTTCTTCCTATCATTTAGAAATTTTCTCTGTTTATGAGGAGCACAATGAGGCGATTTGCGCTTTGATGAACCAATTTGATCTCAATGCGCGAACGCTTGAACGGAAAAATGGTTTTATTACCTATTTGAAAGAAGCGGAAAAAATCACGGAATTCTTGAGTATTATCGGAGCAACTAGCGCGCTTCTTCATTTTGAGGATGTTCGGATTATGCGAGATATGCGAAATTCGGTGAACAGGCTAGTAAACTGCGAAACAGCGAATCTCAACAAAACGATTAATGCGGCTGTCAGACAAATCGATAATATCAAGTATATCCAATCAACCGTTGGACTAGAAGCTTTACCAGAACGGCTGCGTGAGATTGCAGCGCTTCGTATAGCTAATGAAGATGTTACTTTAAAAGAGCTAGGCGAAATGCTGACAACAGGTCAAGTAAGTAAATCAGGTATTAATCATCGTCTCCGGAAACTAGATCAGATTGCAGAGCGCCTTAGAAGCGGAGAAACACCAGCGCAAGTAGGACTGAAAATCAGTAATAGTTAATTAAAAGAAAAGGATGCGAATTAGAATGTCAAAATTATTTTCAGAATATAAATTAAAAGATGTAACGCTAAAAAACAGAATTGTTATGTCACCAATGTGTATGTATTCAGTAGAAAATAAAGACGGGATCGCAACAGACTTTCATTTTGCGCATTACGTTTCAAGAGCAGCTGGCGGTACCGGCCTTGTAATATTAGAGGCTACTGCGGTTCAAGAAGTAGGCAGAATTTCTGAATTTGATTTAGGCTTATGGAATGACGAGCAAGTACCAGCTTTAAAACGTCTAGTAGATGGACTTCATTATCACGGGGCAAAAGCAGGTATTCAATTAGCGCACGCTGGAAGAAAAGCTGTTTTACCAGGTGAAATAGTGGCTCCTTCTGCAATTCCTTTTGACGAAAAATCTGCTAAACCGGTAGAACTTACGAAAGAAGCGATTAAAGAGGTTGTGGCTGATTTTAAACGCGCCGCTTATCGTGCAAAAGAAGCAGGATTTGATGTTATTGAGATTCACGCTGCTCATGGTTATTTAATTCACCAATTCCTATCACCAATTACGAATCGTCGCGAAGATAATTACGGTGGACCTGCTGGCAATCGATATAAAATTTTAAGTGATATTATTAAAGCAGTGAAGGAAGTATGGGACGGCCCGATTATCGTTCGAGTTTCCGCTACTGACTATGCCCATGGCGGTTTGCAACTAGAAGATCATATTCCTTTTGCCAAATGGATGAAAGCAGATGGCGTGGAACTAATTGATGTTAGTACAGGTGGTTTAGTTAATGTGGCTCCGCCAGTTTTCCCAGGTTATCAAGTGCCATTCGCGGATGAAATTCGTCGCGGGGCGGGTATTGCGACTGGAGCGCTTGGGCTTATTACACGAGGCGAACAAGCGGAAGAAATTTTGTGCAATGAACGAGCGGATTTAATTATTGTTGGTCGTGAATTATTACGAAATCCTTATTTTGCTAAAGATGCAGCCGAACAATTAGGCGAAACAATTGAAGGACCAAAACAATATTCACGCGCGTGGAAATAAATAAAAAGCTTGAAATCCTTTTTGGGGTTTCAGGCTTTTTTTGAATTTTTTTGAACAAAAACCTACAAATGTTGTATATTTTTCAGTCTATTTATGGTACCATGAATAATAGTTTTCAAGTTAGTTTAAAAATACACATATAAATTAACTGAAAATTGGAATTTAAGAAGGAGGAATTTTTATGACGAAAGTTAATTCTTTTTTCAGAAAAAAGAGTTTTCATAACCCAGCGACAGATAAACATCATTTGAACAAAACGTTAGGGGCGTTTGATTTAACGATGCTTGGAGTCGGAGCGGTTGTTGGGGGAGGGATATTTATTCTTCCAGGGCAGGTAGCTTCTGTCATTGCGGGACCAGGAATTATTATTTCTTTTATTATTGCGGGAATTGCTTGCTGTTTGGCGGCATTATGTTATTCGGAATTTGCTTCAAAATTACCAGTTGCAGGTAGCGCATATACCTACAGTTACCATGTGTTCGGTGAAGGTGTTGCGTGGATTTTAGGATGGTCGTTGATTCTAGAATATGGTTTGGCTGTGGCTGCAATCGCGAGTGGTTGGTCTTCTTATATGAAGAGCTTACTAGCAGGATTTGACTTACATATTCCAACGGCGATTTCATCAGCTTATGATCCAAGTGCCGGAACCTATTTTGACTTACTTGCATTTGTAGTAGTTATGGTAATTGGTATTTTACTTAGTTTTGGTATTCGTGAATCCACACGAGTGAATAATATTATGGTGTTAGTAAAAATTGCAGTGGTTGTATTATTTATTTTAGTAGGAGCTTTCTATGTGAAGCCTGATAATTGGACGCCGTTCTTGCCGTTTGGTGTACAAGGAGTCATTACAGGTGCTTCCACAGTATTCTTTGCTTATATCGGTTTTGACGCTGTATCCAGTGCCGCAGAAGAAGTGAAAAATCCACAGAAAAATATGCCGATTGGAATTATTTCTTCACTGGCAGTCTGTACATTGCTTTATATTTTACTTTCTGCAGTACTTACAGGGGTTGTTCCTTATACGGATTTAGTTGGTGTTAGTGCACCAGTTGCTTTCGCGCTTCAAGCCATTAATCAAAACTGGATTGCAGGCTTGCTGTCAGTGGGTGCGATTGTTGGGATGACAACGGTAGTGCTTGTTATGTCTTACGGCGGGACACGCTTGTTATTCGCAATGGGACGTGACGGTTTATTACCACAATCATTTTCAAAAATTAGCAAAAATGATACACCAGTTAGAAATACGATGATTTTTGCGACAGTGATGGGGCTGATTGCTTCTACTGTCCCGATGGAAGATTTAGCACAATTAATTAATATTGGTACGTTGTTTGCATTTGCAATGGTTTCTATTGGGATTTTCTTTTTACGAAGAAACCCAGACTTGAATCAAAAAGGATTTAAAACACCATTTTATCCTGTCGTACCAGCACTTTCCTTCTTACTGTGTGTTTATTTAATGCTTAATTTATCTAAAACAACTTGGATTGCATTTGGTATTTGGTTTGTGTTAGGTATTTTAGTTTATGTATTTTACGGAAGAAGACATTCAGCGCTTCGTATAAAATAAGGTATAAAAAAAGAGGTTTTGCATTTGGTGCAAAACCTCTTTTTTTATTAGCCTTTTAAGCCAGATTTATTAATGATGATATCATCAATTAAGCCATAATCTTTTGCTTCTTGTGCAGTCATGAAATTATCACGATCTGTATCACGAGCAATGACTTCATACGGTTGGCCTGTTTTTTCAGCCATAATTGTATTCATACGTTCTTTGATTTTTAAAATGTGACGAGCAGCGATTTCGATTTCAGTCGCTTGACCTTGAGCACCGCCAAGTGGTTGGTGAATCATAATTTCTGCATTTGGTAAGGCAAAACGTTTACCACTTGCGCCAGCTGTTAGTAGGAATGAGCCCATTGAAGCAGCCATACCCATGCCGATTGTTTGCACGTCCGCTTTAACGAAATTCATTGTATCGTAAATGGCCATACCAGCTGAAATACTTCCGCCTGGTGAATTGATATATAAGAAAATATCTTTTTCAGGATCTTGTGCATCTAGGAATAATAATTGAGATACGATCGAATTTGCCACGTTATCATCAATTGCAGATCCTAACATAATAATTCTGTCTTTTAATAAACGGGAATAAATGTCGTATGCACGTTCACCGCGGCTAGTTTGTTCGATTACTGTTGGAATTAAGTTCATATCAAGATTCCTCCTGTTAAATGTAAATTTAAAATTAGCTTTGTTTATATCATACACGAATGGTCAAACTAGGTCAAACGATAAAGTCTGAAGCAAACTATTTCATTAAAATTTAACAAAAAGGTATAATGAACTATACTGAAAGGAAGGTGCATCATGAAGAAAATGACGAAGATTGGAATGTTTTTTGCTGTGTTTACGTTAGCTGTAGTTCTTTTTCAAACAACTGCTTCAGCTCATGGATACATATCAAAACCTGCAAGTCGTGTATATTTAGCCAACAAAGGGATTAATGTTGGGGTTGGATCAGCACAATATGAACCACAAAGTGTGGAGGCTCCAAAAGGATTTCCAGCAAGCGGACCTGCTGACGGGAGCATTGCGGGCGGTGGGAAATATTCACTGTTAGACGCTCAAACGGCAAACCGCTGGGCAAAAGTAGATATAGAATCAGGCCCACTAACTGTAGAATGGACATTAACTGCGCCACACAGAACAAGTAGCTGGCAATATTTTATTACTAAAAAGGGTTGGGACCCAAATAAACCGTTAACTAGAGCATCATTAGAGCCACTCACAACGATTGAAGCGGATGGAAGCGTACCAAATGCTTTAACAAAACAAGAAATTAATATTCCAAATGATCGTTCAGGATACTACGTTATTTTGGGCGTTTGGAACATTGCTGATACAGGAAATGCATTCTATCAAGTAATTGATGCAAACATTATTAATTCTAGTGTAGCACCAGCTGTTGACAACGAAGCACCGACAGAACCGACTAATTTAGCAGCAACTACTACCGCTAAAAAAGTAAGTTTAACATGGACTGCTTCTACCGATAATGTAGGAATCAAAGGCTATGAAATTTTACGCGATGGTGTAGTAATCGGAGAAAGTCAAACAGCTTCTTATGAAGATACTACCGTAAACGCAAGTACTGCTTATACTTACACTGTTCGAGCAAAAGATTTTGCAGGAAATAAATCAACACTAAGTAGCGATCTGAGCGTGACGACAAAAGAAGCGCCGGCAGTGGACAACGAAGCACCAACTGCGCCAAAAAGCTTAATGTCGCATGGGCAAACGGATACAACTATTGCTCTTTGCTGGCAAGCCTCAACAGATAATGTAGAAGTGAAAAATTATGAAATTTATCGCAATAATGTAAAAATCGCAACATCCACCAAAACCATGTTTGATGATACAAAATTAGTAAGTAATACAAGTTATAAATACAAAGTGTATGCAGTAGATACATCTGGAAATCGTTCATTAGTAAGTAATGAAATCACTGTTAACACAAAGCCACTAGATCCAATGAACACTTGGAAATCAGATCAAATTTACTACGCTGGTGACCAAATTTATTATAAAGGCGTTCTCTATACAGCGAAGTGGTGGACAAAAGGCAACACACCAGACACAAGCGATGTTTGGAAAAATGAAAGCACAGAAATCCCAGCTTGGAACGCTCTAAAAGCCTACAATGGCGGAGATAAAGTTATTTATAACGGAAAAACATACCAAGCAAAATGGTGGGTTAGAGGCGCAAAACCAGACAGCTCTTCCATTTGGACATTAGTAAATTAATACCTGAGCCAGCAAATCTTCGGAGGCGCTGGCTTTTTCATCTAAAATAAAACTTGTAAAACCCTATGAATTTCGCTATAATTATTATTCGTACGGTAAGCATTTTGAGCCTACATATAGCCCTCGTGGTGCAACGGATAGCACGTAAGATTCCGGTTCTTAAAATGGGGGTTCGATTCCCTCCGAGGGCATAAAATAAAGTGTTGTAAATGTTGAAAACCAATGTTTACAGCACTTTTTTCGAATTTTAAATAAACTGCTAGGAGTATGGACGAGCGATTAAAAACGGAGTAACCAACATTTCATTACATTTTTGGTTATACCGTGGATTAACATGTTACACTTTTATTAGAACCGAATTTATTACATAAAAGGAGTAGATTGTAGATGGGGAAATCTAAAGTAATTGAATATACTTTATTAACTATGCTATTAGTAGTTGCATTGGCAGCGTCTATCATTAATTATTGGTTGTTTTGGCCGATTTTGATATTAGGATGCTTAATTCATGCTTTTTGTATGATAGATAAGAAAGATGTTTTACGGGTGGATTTAATTATTATCGCGGCCTTAGTTTTACTTAATAATTTTTATCTATACAAATAAGAACGGTATATTCATAGTTGAATGAAAAGCTTAAAGAAGTCGCTGTATCGGTACACCACAAATACAACCTAGAAATGAATTAAAAAACATCTTCCACCATAGTGGAAGATGTTTTTCTTTTTATTTAAAGATTGTATTTTTTACTTTCCAATCTTCTAGTTTAATGAAAACCCAGAAACCATAAATTCCGATAGTAATGATTGTTAGGAAAAGCCATTTAATCCAGTGACCAAAAAGTCCAACCGCAGAACCTTGGAATTTCAAGCGTCTTCCTTCGATAACTGTATGATTGATTTTCCAGCCATAAACCATACATAAAGCCCATGGATAGCAAATTCCAATCGTACAAATCGTTACCAAAGTGCCAAGAATTGTCCAACCAATATATTGCAGTAAACCTCCATCAAAAAATGATGTTCTCCCGTTTCGTGTTTCGATATTACCTAATTCTCCCATTTTGCAAACCAACTTCCCTTTATTATTTATATAATCGTTAGAACGTTTATACCCGCTTAATAAACACTAATATTGATATTAACATGAATGAATCGAGAAGAGAATACTTGATTTGATTTTTTTGTGAATTATGAGGGGAATAAATTAGTCATTTTTGAGTATCAAAAACTTTCCCTACTTCCCCCCGCCATTTTCTGGTAAAATATAAATCAGCAAGGGAGGCGCTTATTTTGGCTGCTAGTTTGAAAGACCGATTAGAAAAAGAAGTAAGGACTTATAGTGCGGACAATGATCTGACCGTTCAAACAATTGATTTTTTATATGCGGGGCCTCATATGCGAGGTAGACATTCGCTTATTCTTGCGTTCACGGAAGCGGGTATTTTTACGTTTGTTTTTAAATTGAGTGACGCAGAAATGCACTTTTTGGATGGGAAGACGGTCCAGCAAATTGCACTTGAGAAAAAGAAATTGGTTTATCGTTTATATATTCGTGCAGTGACCGAAGAAGGAGAGCTAGAGGAAGGGAAATACCTTGTTAGCAAACGTGTTCTAGGCCGCAAGTGGCATAAGGAAACACTAGAAAAACTAATTAATAAAAACCTTCCATTACTAACTGCAACAAAATAAGAAAGGTGGGGTGATGATGGAAAAGAAGCGGACTCGAGCAGAAGAATTAGGAATAACCAGAAGGAAAATCCTTGATACAGCAAGGGATTTATTTATGGAAAAAGGGTACCGGGCAGTCTCGACAAGAGAAATTGCTAAAATTGCCAAAATTACCCAACCAGCACTTTATCACCATTTTGAAGATAAAGAATCACTTTATATTGAAGTAGTTCGTGAATTGACGCAAAATATTCAAGTGGAAATGCACCCAATTATGCAAACGAGCAAAGCAAAAGAAGAACAACTGCATGATATGTTAATCATGTTAATTGAGGAGCATCCAACCAATATTCTGCTAATGATTCATGATATTCTTAATGAAATGAAGCCAGAAAATCAATTTTTACTTTATAAATTGTGGCAAAAAACCTATTTAGAACCATTTCAAGACTTTTTTGAGCGATTAGAAAATGCTGGCGAATTGCGTGATGGTATCAGTGCTGAGACCGCTGCGAGATACTGTTTATCCACTATTAGCCCGCTTTTTTCAGGGAAAGGTAGCTTTGCGCAAAAGCAAACGACTACAGAACAAATCGATGAATTAATCAACTTAATGATGTTTGGCATATGTAAAAAAGAGGTATAAATTAGCGTGCTTCTTTTTTTGACGTTTCACTTATCAAATGATAAACGAAAAAACAAGCAAACTAAAGGGGGATTTATAATGAAAGATGGATTTTTAAGTAAAATTGCCAGTGGGGTTGGTGGCAAGAAAGGCCGGTTTATAACGTTAGGTATTTGGATTATCGCAATTATTATTTTACAGTTTTTCTTTCCGAAAGCAGCTGATTATAAAGATGACGCCGCGAAAGATTTACCGAATTCAGAGCCTTCTGTTGTCGCCCAAAAGCTCATTGATGACAAATTTGCTGGAACGGACGGGGTACCAGCACTTATCACTTGGTATCGTTCAACAGGTTTAACAAACGAAGACTTAGTTAATATTCAAAAATACAGCAAAGAATTGACCGAAAACCCAGTAGACTATCAAAAAATGGCAGTTCCTTACGATAAAATGCCACCCGTTGCGCTCAAACAACAAGTTTCTAAAGACGGAACTACTTTTATTCAAACCGTTATTATGAAAGACAGCGCGACTTCAGATCAACTAACAGAAAGCTTCAAGCAACTTGAATCAGCGGCTAAAACGACCATTGGAGAAAATCCATTTGCGCAGAAAGTATCCGCTGATGATACGCTTGTTGCTCGGACAACTGGACCGGCTGGTATTAGCGTAGATGCGAGTGGACTATTTAAAGATGCGGATGTTTCGCTGCTAATCGGAACAGTACTTCTTGTTCTAGTATTTTTATTAGTAATCTATCGTTCGCCAATTTTAGCGTTAATTCCTTTGATTGCAGTTGGTTTTGCCTACTTAGTAATTACGCCGATTCTTGGTTTACTCGCGAAAGAAGGTATCATCACATATGGCTCACAAGGGCTGTCGATAATGACCGTATTACTATTTGGCGCCGGAACGGATTATTGTTTATTCTTAATATCCAGATTCCGCAGTCATCTGCACACCGAGAAAAATCGTTTCCAAGCATTTAAAGAAGCATTTAGCGGAACAGCAGGCGCAATTGCACTTAGTGGATTAACTGTTATGGCCGCGCTACTTCTACTATTAGCGGCAGAATATGGTTCATTCCACAATTTCGCTGTACCATTTAGTTTAGCGATTTTCATTATGATGATTTCTTCGCTGACACTCGTTCCAGCGCTTCTAGGCATATTCGGTCGTGTATCATTCTGGCCATTTGTCCCAAGAACCGTAGAAATGGAAGAAACTCGTGCG
The DNA here is from genome assembly GCF_041765605.1 of Listeria monocytogenes. Lineage (GTDB taxonomy): Bacteria > Bacillota > Bacilli > Lactobacillales > Listeriaceae > Listeria > Listeria monocytogenes_D. The sequence continues at coordinate 2,523,409 of NZ_CP168900.1, read as the reverse complement.
AAGAAAAAAGGCAAAACACCAAAACACCACAAAGAAAACCGTTTTTGGCATAAAATTGGGGAAATGTCCGCGAAACATCCCGTGCGTATTTTAATTATCACGTTGATTATTTTAATCGGATGTGGGATTTTTACAACACAAGTTAAATACACGTATGATACACTTTCGACGTTCCCAGAAGATATGCCATCTCGGGAAGGATTTACTTTAATTAGTGATCATTTCGGTGCAGGTATGCTTGCGCCAATGGAAGTAGTGGTAAACTCCAAAGAATCAATGAAGAGTTCACTTGAAAATGTGGACGGAGTTGCGTCAGTTACTGGCCCAGAACGAAGCAAAGGTTACCAAAAATATACCCTTATTTTAAAAGACAATCCTTATAGCAATGAAGCGATGGATGTCGTTCCGAAAGTGCGAGCTGCTGCCGACAAAGGAAATGACGTATACATCGCCGGACAAACTGCGACACAATATGATGATCGCGCGGTGACAGAGCACGATGAAAAAGTGATTATTCCACTTGTTATCGCTTTGATCGCGATTTTGCTTCTATGCTATTTGCGCTCGATTACAGCAATGCTTTACTTAGTTGCTACCGTTCTCTTGTCCTTCGTTGGAGCGCTCGGCCTCGGTTGGGTCATCATTCATTACGCGATGGGTGTGGAGGCAATTTCTGGCTTAATTCCGCTCTATGCCTTTGTTTTCATCGTCGCACTCGGGGAAGATTACAATATCTTTATGATTTCTAGTATTTGGAAAAACAGCAAGAAAATGCCACTTCGAAAAGCGATTACAGAAGGAGTTGGCCAAACTGGCGGGGTTATCACCTCTGCAGGTTTAATTTTAGCAGGAACTTTTGGAGTCCTAACCACACTGCCAATTCAGCTACTAGTACAATTTGGCTTAATTACGGCAATTGGTGTCCTACTCGATACCTTCATCGTCCGTCCGTTCCTAGTTCCATCAATTACTGTGCTCCTTGGAAAATGGGCATTCTGGCCAGGTAAACAGCATAAAATGACAAAATGAAAACGGCTTTGAAAAATCTCTTGTCTATTCCTCTGAAAAGTATATAATAGATGTATCTAAAAGGAGGAACGACAGAAAATGAGAGTAATTGATACCCACTGTGATGCGCTTTACAAGCTACAGGCTGGAAAAGGAAAATACACTTTCCAAGATGCAGAAGAACTTGATGTGAACTTTGAAAGGCTTATGGAAGCTAAAATGTTACTACAAGGATTCGCGATTTTTCTTGATGAAGATATCCCTGTTGAACATAAATGGAAAAAAGCGGTTGAGCAAGTTAATATCTTTAAACAACACGTATTGCATAAAGGTGGAATTATCCATCATGTGAAAAAATGGTGTGATTTAGAAAATCTACCTGAAGATAAAATTGGCGCAATGTTAACGCTAGAAGGCATTGAACCAATTGGACGTGATTTAGATAAATTAACGCAATTACTTGATGGTGGCGTATTATCTGTCGGACTAACGTGGAACAACGCCAATTTGGCAGCGGATGGAATTATGGAAGAACGTGGCGCAGGACTAACTCGCTTCGGAAAAGACATTATCCATCTTTTAAATGAAAGAAAAGTATTCACGGATGTTTCTCACTTGAGTGTAAAAGCTTTTTGGGAAACGTTGGAACAAGCTGAATTTGTGATTGCTAGTCATTCAAATGCCAAAGCAATTTGTTCTCATCCTAGAAACTTAGATGATGAACAAATCAAAGCGATGATTGAGCATGATGCGATGATTCATGTAGTCTTCTATCCACTTTTCACAACCAATGATGGCGTGGCTAATACAGAAGATGTCATTCGCCACATTGACCATATTTGTGAGCTCGGTGGGCTGAAAAACATTGGTTTTGGTTCAGATTTTGATGGTATCCCAGAGCATGTCAAAGGCCTCGAACACGCCGGTAAATACCAAAGCTTCCTTGAAACACTCGAAAAACACTACACTAAAGAAGAGATAGAAGGATTTGCATCGCGCAACTTCTTAAACCATTTACCAAAATAAACGAAAGTCCAAGCACCGTAAGAAGTGCTTGGACTTTTTTGAAATAGAACCAAGAGAATCTGCTGTAATTTGAAAAATGGCATGTTATAATGAAGACAATAAATGGAATTTAGTTTGGTATAGGTATATCAGACGGATTTTTAATGGAGGTTTTAATGTGCGTTTAGAATCTAATTTCGTCCAAAAACAACAACAAAAGCAGTCACAGAAATTAAATATGACGCAACAATTGTCCCAGTCTATTGCAATGCTTCAATTTGCAACGGCTGATCTAGTGGCATTTTTAGAAGATAAAGCACTCGAGAACCCATTAATTGAAGTGATTCCAGGCTCGGATTTTGCAACAGACTTTTCTTACAGTAGTCGAAAAAGCACTGGAAGTTCTGATGATACAGATTGGCTAGAACAAATAGCTGACAATAAGCTGACGTTAGCCGATGCGCTAAAAGAACAGCTACATTTAATGGATGTAACGCAAACACAAAAAATTATCGTCTTATATTTAATAGAAAGTTTAAATGACAATGGTTATTTACAAATAGATTTGAAAGATGTCAGTGCGGCGCTTTTAATGGATGATTCTAGTGTGTTAGAAGGCCTAGAAATCTTGCAAAGCATGGAGCCAGCCGGCGTTGGGGCAAGAGATGCGCGTGAATGCATTTTACTACAGATCGAACGCTCGCCGGATGCTCCTTATATTGCCTATGACGTGATCCAAAAATTCTTTACGGAATTCGCAGAGAAAAAATGGAAGAAAATCGCTGCAGAAATGGATGTTAGCTTGCAAGACATTCAAGAAGTTTCCGATTGGATTCAAACCTTAAATCCAAAGCCGGGTTCTGAGTTTGAGTCTGAACGCGTACAATACGTTGTCCCAGATTTAATTTTACTCCAACACGAAGATGAATTTGCTGTTTCACTAGCAAAACAATTCCTGCCGCAAGTTCGTTTCCAAGAAGCATACTACGAAACGATGCGAGCAACTGAAGAAAAAGACGTCGCCCAATTTCTGCGCGAAAAAGCCGGCGAATTTGATTGGATTAAAAAAGGCATCGAACAACGTGAAAACACTTTGCAAAGAGTTGGTGAGGCGATTGTCAGTCATCAGAAAGCTTACTTCCTAGATAATTCCGCGCATTTACAACCATTAACTTTAAAAGAAGTAGCGGAAGAGCTTGGTGTACATGAATCAACCGTGAGCCGTGCGGTGAATGGAAAATACATGGAAACAACGAATGGTGTGTACGAATTAAAACGCTTCTTTGCATCTGGTTTACAAAAGAAATCTTCCGAGAACGAAAACACAGGTGATATTTCAAGTACAACCATCAAAAAGCTAGTACAAGAATTTGTAGCAGCAGAAGATAAATTAAAACCACTCTCCGATCAAAAGATAGTAGACATGCTCGCAGAAAAAGAAATTCAAGTTTCAAGAAGAGCTATTGCGAAATACCGATTAGAATTAAATATTCCTTCTTCCTCTAAAAGAAAAAGATTTTAAAAGACGTTTTTTGCCTCACAAGCCGTGTGTGGGACAAAAAACGTCTTTTTAAAACAAAAAAATTACTAAGAGCATGTTTCGTTTTTTAAAGAGGTGGAAAACAACTAGTATAGCCTATTTAGAAGTTTGCAGTTTAAGATTTAATTGTAAATTTCAGGTGAATATTTCATAAATGTCCCACTTAACACTTGAAGATTTGTGCCAAGACTGTTAGAATAGGGAACGTAGGGTAGTTAAAGAACATAAAAAAAGATTCACCAGCGTAAGCAGAAAGAGAAGGGGTAAAAATCACATTGAGAGACACTTTGTTAACAAGCTGAAGTAGCTAGTTTAATAGTCTTGAAAGTTGTAAAAACCTCTATCTCTACTTTTTTTAGTTCTAACGGGACGTCAGATGACTAAGTGGGTCGTTAAGCGTCCAAAGATGAGGAGCAATTAAAAATGTCAGACTTAATTAACATTCAGAAAAAGTTATTGCCCGACGTTTTGATGATTATGCAAAAACGCTACCAAATCCTACGCTCGATTTATTTTTCTGAACCAGTTGGGAGACGGACACTTGCCGGAATGTTAGGCATGAGTGAACGCGTCCTGCGCGGCGAAGTAGAATTTTTGAAAGCACAAGGTTTAGTAGAAATTGCTTCTTCCGGAATGACCGTTACTAAAGAAGGCTTGGTCGTTTTTCGCGATTTGGAAAATGTCATGAATCAGCTTTCAGGGTTACATTCAATGGAAGAACAATTAGCGAAGAAATTGCAAATCAAAAAATGCTTGGTGGTGCAAGGTGATAGCGATGATACTCCATGGGTCCGCGAAGAAATGGGACGTGTGGCGGTAGAACAATTAGACATGGCGCTCACCGAAAAAAGAAACATCGTCGCAGTTATGGGCGGCTCTACAATGGCAACTGTTGCCGAAATGATGACAACTGATTTCGCAAAAGGCAGAGAACTACTTTTCGTTCCCGGTCGTGGAGGTATTGGTGAAGACCTTGACAATCAAGCGAATACAATTTGTGATAAGATGGCAACAAAGACAAACACAAAACACCGCGTTCTCTATGTTCCTGAGCAATTAGGCGAAGAAGCCTATCGTTCTTTACTGAAAGAACCGGCAATTCAAGAAGGCTTACGATTAGTACAATCCGCAAATGCTATTATTTTAGGCATAGGTGATGCGCTCGCGATGGCGAAACGCAGACATACCGGCGAAGATGTACTTGAAAAAATCATCCGTCGTAAAGCTGTAGGTGAAGCATTTGGTTATTATTTTGATGAACAGGGCGAGGTTGTACATAAGGTCCCTACATTCGGTCTTCAATTCGAAGACTTAGCGCAAATCCCGCACATTATCGCTGTTGCAGGCGGTACATCGAAAGCCAAAGCAATCAAATCGTATATGAAAAGCGCTCCAAAAAATACGATTTTAATCACGGATGAAGGAGCAGCAAAATCGCTTTTAAAAGGGAGTAATACCCTTTTGAAATAAAAAAAACACTATTTTCAAGGAGGAAATTGACTTATGACAGTTAAAGTTGGTATTAATGGTTTTGGACGTATCGGACGTCTAGCATTCCGTCGTATTCAAAATGTGGAAGGAATTGAAGTTGTTGCAATCAATGACTTAACAGACGCTAAAATGTTAGCTCACCTGTTAAAATATGATACAACTCAAGGCCGTTTTGACGGTGAAGTAGAAGTACATGATGGTTTCTTCAACGTAAACGGTAAAGAAGTTAAAGTATTAGCTAACCGTAACCCAGAAGAACTTCCATGGGGTGACCTAGGAGTAGACATCGTTCTAGAATGTACTGGTTTCTTCACAGCGCAAGACAAAGCTGAATTACACATTAAAGCTGGCGCTAAAAAAGTTGTTATCTCCGCTCCAGCAACTGGCGACATGAAAACAATCGTTTACAATGTAAACCATGAAACATTAGACGGAACTGAAACAGTTATCTCTGGCGCAAGCTGTACTACTAACTGTTTAGCTCCTATGGCTAAAGTTTTAGAAGACAAATTTGGTGTTGTTGAAGGTCTAATGACTACAATTCACGCTTACACTGGTGACCAAAATACATTAGATGCTCCACATCCAAAAGGTGACTTCCGTCGTGCACGTGCTGCTGCCGAAAATATTATCCCTAATACAACTGGTGCTGCTAAAGCTATCGGTGAAGTATTACCAACACTTAAAGGTAAATTAGACGGAGCTGCTCAACGTGTTCCAGTTCCAACTGGTTCCCTTACTGAGTTAGTAACAGTTCTTGACAAAAAAGTTACTGTTGATGAAGTAAATGCAGCTATGGAAGCAGCTTCTGATCCAGAAACATTCGGTTACACTAGTGACCAAGTTGTTTCTTCTGACATCAAAGGTATGACTTTCGGTTCATTATTTGACGAAACTCAAACAAAAGTTCTTACAGTTGGCGATCAACAATTAGTTAAAACTGTAGCTTGGTACGATAACGAAATGAGCTACACTGCTCAATTAGTACGTACTTTAGAATACTTTGCAAAAATCGCTAAATAATTAGCAGATTAATTTTACTGAAGTGCTAGTCACATCAGCAATAACAAGAATAAGCGGAGACACTATTGTTTCCGCTTATTTTCTGAAATAACGGGGGCGACCCCAATCCTTTAAAATTAATGGAGGAACTCTAAATGGCTAAAAAAGTTGTAACTGATTTAGATTTAAAAGACAAAAAAGTTTTAGTTCGTGTTGACTTTAACGTGCCAATGAAAGACGGCAAAATCACTAACGACAACCGTATTGTTGCTGCACTTCCAACAATTGAGTACATCTTAGAACAAAACGGTAAAGCAATTCTATTTTCTCACCTTGGAAAAGTAAAAACAGAAGAAGATAAAGAAGGAAAATCTCTTCGTCCAGTAGCCGCTCGTTTAAGCGAATTACTTGGAAAAGAAGTGAAATTCGTTCCAACTACTCGTGGTCCAGAACTTGAAAAAGCAATTGATGAGTTAAAAGACGGCGAAGTACTTCTTTTTGAAAATACACGTTTTGAAGATATTGATGGTAAAAAAGAAAGCAAAAATGATCCAGAACTTGGAAAATACTGGGCTAGCCTTGGCGACGTTTTCGTAAATGACGCTTTCGGTACTGCTCACCGTGCGCACGCGTCTAACGTTGGAATCGCTTCTAACTTAGAATCAGCGGCCGGATTTTTGATGGAAAAAGAAATTAAATTCATCGGCGGTGTAGTTGATAATCCAGCACGTCCACTAGTAGCAATCCTAGGTGGCGCAAAAGTTTCTGACAAAATCGGTGTTATCGAAAACTTACTTACAAAAGCAGACAAAGTTCTTGTCGGCGGCGGAATGACTTTCACTTTCATGGCAGCTCAAGGTCAAGAAATTGGTAAATCTCTTTTAGAAGCAGATAAAGTTGAACTTGCTAAAGGCTTACTTGAAAAAGCTGGCGATAAATTAGTATTACCAGTTGATGCAGTTGTATCTAAAGAATTCAGTAACGATGCTCCTTTCCATACAGTGAGTGCAGATAGCATTCCAGCTGATGAAATGGGACTAGATATTGGTCAAGCTACAATTGACTTATTCACAAAAGAACTTCAAGGCGCTAAAACAGTTGTATGGAATGGTCCAATGGGCGTATTCGAACTTAGCAACTTTGCTAAAGGTACAATTGGCGTTTGTGAAGCTATTGCAAACTTAACGGATGCAACAACAATCATCGGTGGTGGGGATTCCGCAGCAGCAGCTATGGACTTAGGCTTTGCTGACAAATTCACACATATTTCCACTGGTGGCGGCGCATCTTTAGAGTATCTTGAAGGTAAAGAGCTTCCTGGTGTTGCTTCTATTAGTGACAAATAAGCTGAACCAAAAATAATTTTTAATATCGAGAGGATGTTTATCCAAATGCGTAAACCAATTATTGCTGGTAACTGGAAAATGAATAAAACTGCTGCAAAAGCAGGACAATTTGCAGAAGACGTAAAAAATAACGTGCCATCAAGCGATGCTGTTGAATCAGTAGTTGCTGCACCGGCTCTATTTTTACAAGAATTAGTTCGTCTTACTGAAGGAACTAATCTTCGCGTAGCTGCACAAAACTGTTATTTTGAAGACGAAGGTGCTTTCACTGGCGAAATTAGCCCGTTTGCACTTGCTGATTTAGGTGTTTCTTATGTTATTATCGGACACTCTGAACGTCGTGAGTATTTCCACGAAACAGACGAAGATATTAACAAAAAAGCACATGCAATCTTCAAACACGGCATGACACCAATCATTTGCTGTGGTGAAACATTAGATCAACGTGAAGCTGGTCAAACAGATACTTGGGTACGTGGTCAAATCCGTGCAGCTCTTGCTGGATTAACGGAAGAACAAGTAATCAAATCTGTTATTGCTTATGAACCAATTTGGGCAATCGGTACTGGGAAGTCTTCCACAAGTGCTGATGCAAACGAAACTTGTGCAGTTATTCGTGCAGAAGTTGCAGACGCTGTATCTCAAAAAGCAGCAGACGCAGTTCGTATTCAATACGGCGGTAGCGTAAAACCTGAAAACATTGCTGATTATCTTGCAGAGTCCGACATTGACGGCGCTCTTGTAGGTGGAGCAAGCTTAGAACCAGCATCGTTCTTAGCATTATTGGAGGCAGTAAAATAAAATGAGTAAATCACCTGTAGCAATTATTATCCTCGATGGTTTTGGTAAACGTGCAGAAACAGTAGGTAATGCTGTAGCTCAAGCAAACAAACCAAATTTCGACCGTTATTGGGCTAATTTTCCTCACGGGGAACTTAAAGCTGCCGGCCTTGATGTTGGTCTTCCAGAAGGTCAAATGGGTAACTCTGAAGTTGGCCATACAAACATCGGAGCTGGACGTATTGTCTACCAAAGCTTAACTCGTATTGACAAAGCTATTGAAGAAGGCGAATTCCAAGAGAACAAAGCCCTAAACAATGCTTTCACTCATACAAAAGAAAACAACTCGGACTTACATCTTTTCGGTTTACTATCAGACGGCGGCGTGCATAGTCACATTAATCACCTCGTTGCACTTTTAGAAACTGCGAAAGATAAAGGCGTGAAAAACGTTTATATCCATGCATTCCTTGATGGACGTGACGTGGCACCACAATCCTCACTAGAATATTTAGAAACACTACAAAAAGCTATTAGTGACTTAAACTATGGCGCGATTGCTACTGTTTCTGGACGTTTCTACGCGATGGATCGTGATAAACGCTGGGAACGTGTTGAAAAAGCATACAAAGCAATCGTAAGCGCTGAAGGTGAAAAATTTGAAGATCCAATCGAACTTGTCAAAGCTTCTTATGCTAATGACAAAAATGATGAATTCGTTGTTCCTGCTATCATTACTAAAGATGGCAAACCTGTTGCAACAGTTAAAGACAACGATGCAGTTATTTTCTTCAATTTCCGTCCTGACCGTGCGATTCAACTTTCTAATGCATTCACTGATAAAGAATGGGATCATTTCGACCGTGGGGCAGATCACCCTAAAAACATCAAATTCGTTACAATGACTCTTTACAACCCAAGCATTGATGCTGAAGTTGCTTTTGAGCCAATTGAAATGAAAAATGTTATCGGCGAAGTACTTTCTAATGAAGGCTTATCGCAACTGCGTATCGCTGAAACAGAAAAATATCCACACGTAACATTCTTTATGAATGGTGGACGAAATGAAGAATTCCCTGGTGAAAACCGGATTCTAATCAATTCGCCAAAAGTAGAAACATACGATTTGCAACCTGAAATGAGCGCATATGAAGTAACAGATGCACTTGTTGAAGACATTAAAAACGACAAACACGATGCGATTATCTTAAACTTCGCAAACCCAGATATGGTTGGACACTCAGGTATGCTTGAGCCAACGATTAAGGCAATCGAAGCAGTAGATGAAAATCTTGGTCGTGTAGTAGATCTTATTTTAGAAAAAGGTGGTTCAGCTATTATCTTTGCTGACCATGGTAACTCTGAAACAATGTCTACTCCAGAAGGAAAACCGCACACTGCGCACACTACCGTTCCAGTTCCAGTAATTGTAACGAAAAAAGGTGTAACGCTTCGTGAAGGTGGTCGTCTGGCTGACGTTGCGCCAACTATGCTTGATTTACTTGGCGTTAAAAAACCTGCCGAAATGACAGGTGAAAGTTTAATTCAAAAATAATTTTAGTTATTACTTTAGTTTTTTTGCAAACAGAGCTACAATAAATACGAATTTAAAAACGGATGGGTCTTTGATTTGAAGTGAATTTTTTGTTCATTTCATTCAATTAATCCCAACAAAGGAGAGAATTATAAATGTCTATTATTACTGAAGTTTATGCTCGCGAAGTCTTAGATTCCCGTGGTAACCCAACTGTTGAGGTTGAAGTTTATACTGAAGCTGGTGCGTTTGGTCGCGCTTTAGTTCCAAGTGGTGCTTCAACTGGTGAATACGAAGCTGTAGAATTACGCGATGGCGACAAAGCTCGTTACCTTGGAAAAGGTGTTTTAAAAGCTGTTGAAAACGTAAACGACATTATTGCTGACAAAATTATCGGTTTTGACGTAACTGACCAAATCGGAATTGACAAAGCAATGATCGAACTTGATGGTACACCTAACAAAGGTAAATTAGGTGCTAACGCTATTCTTGGTGTTTCTTTAGCTGCTGCTCGTGCTGCTGCTGACGAACTAGGCGTACATTTATATGAATATCTTGGCGGAGTGAACGGTAAAGTTCTTCCAGTTCCAATGATGAACATCCTTAACGGCGGAGAACATGCTGATAACAATGTCGACGTTCAAGAATTTATGGTAATGCCTGTTGGAGCTCCAAACTTTAAAGAAGCTCTACGTATGGGTGCTGAAATCCTACACGCACTTAAAGCTGTACTTAAAGGTAAAGGCTTAAACACTGGTGTTGGTGATGAAGGTGGATTCGCTCCAAACCTTAAATCCAATGAAGAAGCTCTTGAAACAATCATGCAAGCAATTAAAGATGCTGGTTACAAACCTGGCGAAGAAGTTAAACTTGCGATGGATGCTGCATCAAGTGAGTTCTATAACCGTGAAACTGGTAAATACGAACTTAAAGGTGAAGGCGTAACTCGTACTTCTGAAGAAATGGTAACTTGGTATGAAGAAATGATTACTAAATATCCAATCATCTCTATTGAAGATGGCCTAGACGAAAACGACTGGGACGGATTCAAACTACTTACAGAACGTATTGGTGACCGCGTTCAATTAGTAGGTGACGATCTATTTGTAACTAACACAACTAAACTTAAAGAAGGTATCGAAAAAGGTATCGCTAACTCCATCCTAATCAAAGTTAACCAAATCGGTACTTTGACTGAAACATTGGATGCAATTGAAATGGCTAAACGCGCTGGCTACACTGCAGTTATCTCTCACCGTTCTGGTGAAACAGAAGATTCCACAATCGCTGACATTGCAGTAGCTACAAACGCTGGTCAAATCAAAACTGGTGCGCCTACTCGTACTGACCGTGTTGCAAAATATAACCAATTACTCCGCATCGAAGACAATTTGGCTGATCTTGCTGAATACCATGGTAACGAAACTTTCTACAACTTAAAAAAATAAGTTGATTGAATAAAACGCTAAGCTCCGCGAAAAGTAACATTTTCGCGGAGTTTTTTCTGTTTTAAAAATAGCGAGAGGGGTAATGATTTGGAAGAGGAGGTAATGCTGATGAAAGTAAAAAATAGTCAGGCCTCAAAAGTGCTCGAAACTCCAAAAATCAAAGACGCTGTGGTGCATGAAAAAAGCCACCCCTTAGCGGAAAAACATTCTGTGCAAAAGAAAATCATTAACGCAGATATGCCCCAACAACAGTTCCATCGAAGACTTATGAAATAAACGGTGCGCCTGATTCTAGTTTTAAAAGAATCAGGCGTATTTTAATGAAAATGGAAGCTTTTTTATAGGAAATCAAGTATAATCAGGTGTAAAATAAGGGTAGAAAATGTTTTCAGCAAGGAGAAATGCTATATGATTGCAGAAATCAATGGAATTAACTTGTTTTATCAAATAATCGGTAAAGGCGAACCAATCTTGCTTATTCACGGGAATGGTCAAAATCATCGTTCTTTAAAGCGGCTGATTGACGACCTCTCGACTAATCATCAAGTAATCGCCGTAGATAGCCGCGCACACGGGAAAAGTGAAGCGGGAAATACACCGCTTGATTTTGAAGTAATGGCGCTAGATATGCTTTCATTACTCGATTATTTGAAAATTGATAAATATAAAGTTATCGGATATAGCGACGGCGGTATTGTTGCTCTCGTAATGGGGAAAATGCAACCGAACCGTCAAATCGCATCCGTTGTTATCGGAACAAACTATCATGTAAATCAAATACGATTTTTACCAGATTTATTTTGTCGCGTCGCCTACGGGGCTGCATTTCTTTTAGCGCCATTTAGTCGCTTTTTTGAGCGGATGAAACGACAACTTGCTTTAACGATTTATCATCCACATATGTCAGAAGCAGATTTACAAAAAATAAGCGCACCACTTTTAGCTGTTGTGGGTGAATATGATTTAATATCTTCCGAAGATACGAAGAAAATGGTGCATTCTGTTCAACACGGTGAAATGGTTATTGTAAGAAATGGACTTCATTATTTACCGCGGCAAAAACCGAAACAATTGTTACAATTAATTCATAGTTTCTTTTCTAATTTAAGCGCAGAAATTCACAAATAAAACCTCCTGAAAACCATTTAATACCAACGTGTTTGAGCTTTGTGAAAAAAGTGTTTGACAAGTTCCTTGGATAGCGTTAATATTGGTCTATTGGTCAGAACTCAAAAGGTAGCTTATTTAGTTCAGATGGGCTACAATAGAGTGGATTATAAAAGTGATGATATTAGGAGGATTGCGTAAAAATGAGTGCGGATCGTAGCTTTACGTTAAAAGCGGGAAATCGTGCTGTTTTGCTCTTGCATGGCTTTGCAGGGACTACAGAAGACGTAAGAGAACTTGGAGAAATTCTAGCAGAAAATGGATACACAGTGCATGCACCAAACTTCAGAGGTCACGGGGATGAACCCGCTATTTTCTTGAAAACAACACCGGAAATGTGGTATGAAGATGCGGTGGCTGGATATCGTCAACTTGAAAAAGACGGATATAATGAAATTGCAATTGTCGGTGTGGCAATGGGCGGAGTTTTTGCGCTTAAAATGGCAGAATCGTTTTCACCAAAAGCGATTGTTCCACTATGCGCCAACGTAAACCGCAAAATGCGCTATATCCCAATCGAAAACTATTTAACTAAACAATTAAAGAAACAAGGCATAGTAGAACAAGAAGCAGATCAAATGCTAAAAAACTATCTTCCTGAAATTGATGTAATGACGGAAGCGCGTGCTACATTCTACAAAAACGTAGCGCGAGACATTGAAAAAATTCATGTTCCAACAATGATTGGTCAAGGCTGCCAAGATGAAGAAATCGACGCAGATAACGCCAATTATATCTTTAAGCACATTCATACAAATGATAAACAATTATGTTTCTATGCAGGATCAGGACATGATATCGTGAACGACTGTGAGAAAGACATTTTAGAAGAAGACTTAATTTACTTCTTAGACGATTTAGTTTGGCTTGAGGAAAAAGTTGTTTAACTATTGTATAGAAACAAACCTTTACGTATAATACCAAATATGGTAAAATTAACCTTAGTCAAATTGGGCGGTTTTAGGAGGAAAGAACAATGAGTACAGTTTTAACGGTCTTACTCATCATCGTATCAGTACTGTTAATTACAGTTATCATACTTCAACCAGGTAAAAGTGCTGGCTTATCCGGCGCCATCTCTGGTGGAGCTGAGCAATTATTCGGTAAGCAAAAAGCAAGAGGACTAGAACTTATTCTACATCGTACAACCATCGTTCTATCCGTTGTTTTCTTCGCAATACTAATTGCACTGGCATACTTTGTACAGTAACGAGATGTTAACCACCTGAATGAAAATTTAGGTGGTTTTTTATTGTAGTTCTCCAGAAGCGTAGTCCGCTTCCCTAGAACTACAATACAAGGTGTAGCGTAGCGGAACGTTGTTTCCATTAAAAAGTGGACGAACAACCCAAAAAGGGGTGTACAAAGATTTAAAACAGCATCCCCCTAAAACTCCAACAAAAACAACACCCACCTCAGACCAACCAAAACTCCAAAAAGAACCAAGGAGCGATATTTACTATGAAAATAACACCACCACAACCATTCCTATTCGAAAAAGGCAAAAGAGCAGTGTTACTCTTACACGGTTTCACAGGTAGCTCAGCGGATGTAAGAATATTAGGTAGGTTTTTACAAGAAAACGATTATACTTGCTATGCGCCTCAATACAGAGGCCACGGTGTATCTCCTGACCTACTGTTAAAAACGGGACCAAACGATTGGTGGGAAGATGTTCTTGAAGCCTATGATCACCTAAAATCACTCGGTTACACGGAAATCGCTGTAGCGGGACTTTCGCTAGGTGGACTTTTTTCACTAAAATTAGGTTTTTCTAGGCCGTTAAAGGGAATTATAGCCATGAGTACTCCAACAAGAATGGACAGTTCATCACCAATAATTCAAGGCTTTTTAGATTATGTGCGTAATTATAAAAAATTAGAAGGTAAAACACCTGAACAAATCGATGCTGAAATGGTTGCCTATAAAGACGCCCCAATGAACACCATCGCTAAACTAAAGGACGAGATAAATGGCGTCGTGGCTGAAATAGATATGATTTATGCGCCAATAATGGTCGTCCAAGGTGAAAAAGACGATATGGTTGATGTGAGCGGAGCGCAGCTAATTTATGATACAGTAGAGTCAACGAAGAAAGAATTACGCTGGTTTAAAGAATCTGGTCATGTCATCACTTTAGACAAAGAACGAAAAGAAGTAAATCAAGCCATTTTAACATTTTTAGATAGTTTAGATTGGCAAGAATAGACAATTTTTAAAACAGAGAGAGGAGGGACAGAAGTGGAACAAAAACAAATGGAAGAAAAAATTATGAATCTATTAACTTCAGCGCCTGATAAAACATTTGCGCTTGAAGATTTGGAAATAGAAATAGCTTTAAATAATGCGGATGATTTTAAATTAATGGTGAAAGCTTTAGTGAAACTGGAAGATTCCGGAACTATTGTCCGCTCAAGGAAGAATCGGTATGCATTACCAGAAAAAATGGACTTAGTAAAAGGAACGTTTCGCGCGCATGAACGAGGTTTTGGCTTTGTTCTCCCGGAAGAAAAAGAAATGGACGATATTTTTATCCCACCAAATGAAGTAAAAGATGCAATGAATGGCGATTTAGTTTTTGCAACGATTACGAAACGTAAAGGCGATAATTTGGCAGAGGGTACGATTAAGAAAATTGTCGAACGGAAGACAACGCAAATCGTCGGAACTTATATGGAAGACTTAGCTGGTACTCCAATTGTGATGCCGGATGATAAGCGACTTTTCGGTGAAGTGGAAATTGATTTAGAGGATGGCTTAAAACCAGTCGACGGGCATAAAGTTATCGTTGAATTGACGGAATATGCAACTGGACATGCGCGTGCAAGAGGGGTTGTTAAATCAATCATCGGTCATCGCAATGACCCAGGTGTGGATATTTTATCGATTATTCATAAACACGGTATTTCAATCGGGTTCCCGGAAGAAGTAATGGAGCAAGTAAGTAAAGCGCCAGATGTGGTTGATGATTCGGATATTGGTAACCGTCGTGATCTTCGTGACCAAATGATTATTACGATTGACGGGGCAGACGCTAAAGATTTAGACGATGCTGTAACGGTTACGCAACTACCGAATGGCAACTGGAAGCTAGGTGTTCATATTGCGGATGTAACGCATTATGTGACAGAAGGCTCGCCGCTTGATGTCGAAGCGCAAGAACGTGGAACGAGTGTTTATTTGGTTGACCGCGTAATTCCGATGTTGCCACATAAACTATCGAACGGGATTTGCTCGCTTAACCCACAAGTAGATCGTTTTACTATGAGTTGTGAAATGGAAATCGATGAAGAAGGTCATGTGGTTAACCACGAAATTTTTGAAAGTATTATTAAAACAACGGAACGTATGACGTATACGGATGTAAATGATATTTTAGTTGAAAATGACGAAGCTTTGCGTGAAAAATATGCGCCAATCGTTCCAATGCTTGAAAAGATGCAACATTTGGCCGAAATCCTTCGCCGTAAACGTGAAAAACGTGGCGCGATTGATTTTGACTTTAAAGAAGCACGTGTAGTTGTTGATGAAGACGGTCATCCAGAAGCAGTTGTGATGCGCGAACGTTCAGCGGGAGAGCATTTGATTGAAGAGTTTATGCTTGCTGCCAATGAAACAGTTGCAGAGCATTTCCACTGGATGGATGTACCATTTATTTACCGTATCCATGAAGATCCAAAAGAAGATAAATTAGCGCGGTTCTTTGAATTTATTACGAACTTTGGTTTGATTGTGAAGGGGACTGCTAACGATATTCACCCAGCTGCTTTACAACAAGTACTAGAAGAAGTAAAAGGTAAACCGGAAGAGATGGTTGTTTCGACTGTTATGCTGCGTTCGATGCAACAAGCGAAGTATGACACAGTAAGCGCCGGACACTTTGGTTTGTCTACTGATTTCTATACACATTTCACGTCACCAATTCGTCGGTACCCGGATTTGATCGTTCACAGGTTGATTAGAGAGTATTTAATTAATGGGGATGTTCGTCCGGAAACGTTAGAAAAACGCGCTGAGGAGCTTCCTGAGATTGCTGAACATAGCTCGAAAATGGAGCGCCGTGCCGTTGAAGCAGAGCGCGAAACAGACGAACTGAAGAAAACAGAATTCATGGTCGACAAAGTGGGTGAACGTTTCATCGGAATCATTAGTTCCGTAACCAATTTTGGCTTATTTATCGAACTACCGACAACGATTGAAGGCCTTGTCCATGTGAGCGCAATGAAAGGCGATTATTTCAAATTCCACCAAAATCAATTAGCGATGATTGGCGAAAGAACAGGCCAAATTTATCGTATTGGTGATGAAGTGGAAGTCGAAGTAACCAAAGTAGACGTGGATGCTCGTGAAATCGATTTTGCCCTTCGTAGTGAAGGTAAACCAGGTCCAGTGAGCGATAAACAAAAACGCCAACGCGAAAAACCGATCGATAAAACTAGAAACTTCAAGAGTAACCAAAAAAAAGGTCGTAATAAACGTAGAACTGGTAATTCAGATGAAACGAAACCAAAAACAGAACGCAAAGATGACGAATGGTATACTAAACCTAAAAAGAAAAAGAAGAAAAAACCTTTTTATCAAGGTGTAGCAAAAGAAAGCCCGAAGAAGAAAAAACGTCGCTAGAAAGGATGGGGAGTTATGCCAAAAGGTGATGGTAAGCTAGTCGCGCAAAATAAAAAAGCGCGCCACGATTACGCAATTGAAGAAACTTTTGAGGCTGGCATTGTCCTGCAAGGTACTGAAATTAAATCCGTAAGAAACGCACGGGTAAACTTAAAAGATTCCTATGCACGTATCGACAAAGGGGAAATTTTCTTACACAATATGCATATTAGTCCATATGAACAAGGGAACCGCTACAATCATGATCCACTAAGAACGCGCAAGTTGCTCTTACATAAGAAGCAAATCAGCCGTTTAATTGGAGAAACGAAAGAGTCCGGTTATTCGATTGTTCCACTAAAAATGTATATTAAAGATGGCTACGCAAAAGTACTCATCGGTGTAGCTCGAGGTAAAAAGAAATACGATAAACGCCAAGACTTAAAACAAAAAGAAGCAAAACGTGATATCGAACGCGCTTTTAAAGAGCGTCAACAATAAATAAAAGCCTAAATCTAGTCATTCAACTATACGTTGGAGAAGCTAGATTTAGGCTTTTTTTATATGTCGATTTTTGTAAATTCGTTTAAAGAGAGATTTTGAAGTTCATCGTGAAGAAAATAATCTATTTCATTTTTGATACCATTTAGAATGCGTTCTTCTTCCAGAAATTTTGCTACCCGAAGCGCTCGTTGCATGAATCTTTTACCGTCTTGCTTTTGACCAAGTTTATACAAAACAATGCCCTTTTTAGCAATGGCCATACAAAATTGAAGATAATAGTGATTTTGTTTCGCGATTTTAATAGACTGCTCAATATAATGTAAAGCAAGCTCATATTTTTCATCGAGAATTAAATAGGTCGCCCGGTTAACATGAAGCGAAATTTCAATCGGCAAGGTCGGATGCAAGTAACGATATTTCTTCAATTGTTTAATTAAACGGTTAACGATATGCTGGGCGGTTTCATTTTCAAAGATAAAAAAGATGTTTCTTAAAATCAATATATCATTCCAAAATAGCTCGTCGGCTTCTGAAAGTCTATCCCAAATGTAGGAAACTTTCTGTCTAGCAAGCTCAAAATCATGCTCTTTTTCAACTAATAAAATGCCTTCCAGAGAAGCTTTAATATCCGAAATGAAATAATCGTTTTGAGTTGCTAAGTACTCATCGCATTTGGAAATAACATTCAGTAAAATATCTGTCTCTGAGGAAGTAATGATTTTGGAGTATAAATAAAGAATATTTTCTTTTGGTGAAGGTGTGAAGTCCCGTTTTACAAACTCAAATTCTTCTAAAGTCATATTGAAATTAAGTAAAAGTTGAATAAATCGGTCCATGCTAGGCATGATTTTGTTGTTCTCGATTTTCTGGTAATTAGAACGACTAAGTGCTCCTGTACAAGCTTCTTGTTGTGTGAGGTTTTTGCTTTTTCGAATAAATTTTAACGTATCACCAACATTTTGCATAAAACACAGCTCCATTTGTTCAAATTTGATGTATTTTAATTTTATGTAAGTCGTGTAAGTTAGAATTTCTGTATAGATGAAAAAGGAGGGAGAAGACATGTTAACTTTTTTAACAAGTGTTAATTGGTTATTCTAGAGTTGTTTAAGTGAGGTCTTCTGATAAACGCAATTATTGTTTTTCCATGAATAGTGGTCTTGCATAGTTGCGTTTTTTTGCGAAATTAGTAAGAATGTGGATGTTTTTAGTTTATCTGTGAAAGAATTATAACATTATGTGATTACATACACAATATAGATATTCTAAAATTAATAATTTTGCAAAATAACACATCGAAAGTAGTATATTTTTAGTAAAAAAGGTGAATTAAGGGAGGAAAGTGAGATGAAGCGAAGAACGAGAAAATGCAGTTTAGTTTTTATTCTAGGGATACTAATTTTTAGTTGCTTAAGCGGATTTGGGACGAATGTTTTCGCAATGGACGGGGAATATCACTCGCCTTATGGGGATGATGATTTATATTCCGTTCAGCCGACAGAACGATCGCCAAGAGATCCAAAGGCTGGCGAAGATGTCATTCTAAATATTACCACTTGGCCAATTGAAGACGGCCAAAATGTTTGGGTCGAGTGGACCAAGAATGGTGTTGCACAAGAAAACGTCACAGCTGCTTATGATTACAACAGTGGCAATAACACATACTGGAAAGCAGACCTAGGCAAATTTGAAAAAGGCGATGAAATTACTTATACAACGAAAGGTTCCACAAATGGAGGAACAGCCTATGAAAGCGGTCCATTTACATTTTACGTAACGGATTGGGAATATGTGCAAGATGTTACTAGCGTAGTGGATAATGGCGATTCTATTACTTTGAATATGACAGCAACAGCAGGAGATTTTTCACCGAAGTTATATCTTTCATTTGAAGATTTAGACACACTACGTATGGAACTTTCACCAACTGGTAAAGAAACGGGACATGCTGGAAAAACTGGATACACTGTAGAAGATACGGCGGAAAAAGTGACCGTAACAACCGAAGATTTAAGCATTGAAATCCAGAAATCACCTTATCGTATGGAAGTGCACCAAGCGGATGGCACGTTACTTACAAGTGAATATACAACAGCTAATAGCTTGGGTTGGTTAACAGATGGAAAAAATGTCATTAATCAATACCAAAATAACTTTATGACACCAAGCGACGAAGCATTTTATGGTTTTGGTGAACGTTATGACACGATTAACCAACGCGGAAAAGATGTAGAGACATACGTATACAATGAGTATCAAGATCAAGCACAGACAGAAAGAACCTATTTAGCGGTACCATTTTTTGTAAGTGCTAATAAATACGGGATGTATGTCAATTCTGATTTCCATTCACAGTTCCAAATGGCTTCTAAAGTAGAAGATAAATATAGTTTTGTATTGGATAATGATGGCGATATGACGAATATGCTTGATTACTATGTTATTAGCGGGAAAGATCAAAATGATATCGTAAATAACTACACGGATATAACAGGGAAAACGACTTTGCTACCAAAATGGGCTTTTGGACTTTGGATGTCAGCAAACGAGTGGGATAGAGAATCCGATGTAAGCTCTGCACTTTCTAATGCAAAGGCAAATGATATTCCAGCAACAGGTTTTGTATTAGAACAATGGAGTGATGAAGAAACTTACTATATTTGGAACAATGCGACCTATACAGCAAAGAAAAACGGGGAAGCATTTAGCTATGACGATTTTACTTTCAACGGGAAATGGACTGATCCTAAAGCTATGGTGGATAGTGTCCATGATGCAGGTATGAATATCGTTTTATGGCAAGTTCCAGTATTAAAAGATGATGGTACAGTATATGAACAAAGAGATAATGATGAAGCATACATGATAGGCCAAGGGTATAGTGCGGACGATGGAACAGGGGCTCCTTACCGAGTTCCGGCATCTCAGTGGTTCGGAAATGGGATTTTACTAGACTTCACTAATAAAGATGCTGTAGATTGGTGGACTTCTCAGCGTGAGTATTTATTAACAGAAGTAGGGATTGACGGATTTAAGACAGATGGTGGAGAAATGGTTTGGGGACGTGATACAACTTTCTCTAACGGTGAAAAAGGACAAGAAATGAGAAACCGTTATCCAACTGACTACGTTTCAAGTTATTTTGATTTTGCGAAAAGTATTAATCCAGAAGCAGTTTCGTTTAGTCGTTCAGGAACTTCTGGTGCACAAAAATCTGGTATTTACTGGTCAGGAGATCAAACTTCCACATTTGACTCTTTCCAAGCTTCATTAAAAGCTGGACTTAGTGCTTCAACTTCAGGTGTTTCATACTGGGCGTGGGATATGGCTGGATTTACGGGAGACTATCCAACAGCAGAACTATATAAACGCGCAACTGCGATGGCAGCTTTTGCACCGATTATGCAATTCCACTCGGAAAAATCAGATCCATCGCCAAGTGAAGAACGTTCACCTTGGAACGCGGTAGCTAGAACAGGCGACGAAACCATTTTACCGACATTCCAAAAATATCTATACACACGAATGAATTTACTTCCTTATATTTATACAGCGGCAAAAGATACGGCGGATAATGGTAAATCGATGATGCGCCAAATGGCCATGGATTATCCGGAAGATATCAATGCGCGTGATTTAGATGAACAGTATATGTTCGGTGACGATTTACTTGTAGCGCCAATCGTTCAAGAAGGTCAAACAGAAAAAGAAGTTTATCTACCAGAAGGCGAATGGGTTGATCTTTGGAACGGCGGAATTCATCCAGGTGGCGAAACAATTTCGTATTATGCAGATGTAGATACGCT
Organism: Listeria monocytogenes; assembly: GCF_041765605.1. Taxonomy (GTDB): domain Bacteria; phylum Bacillota; class Bacilli; order Lactobacillales; family Listeriaceae; genus Listeria; species Listeria monocytogenes_D. The sequence goes on along the minus strand of NZ_CP168900.1, from coordinate 2,502,176 downwards.
TCCTGTATTTGCAAAAGCTGGAGCGATTATTCCGATGAATATGACAGATGGCTACCAACTTGGTCAAAACGTCGGAAACGATTTAAAATCCTATGATAATTTAACATTCCGAGTTTATCCATCTGGAGATAGCGAATATAGTTTCTATGATGATGTAAACGGCGGAGAAATGTGTGACATCAGTGTTTCTGAAGACTTTGCAAATGAAAAAGTTTCCGTAGATCTTCCAGCAATGGCGGATGAAACAACGATGCAAGTTTTCAGTACAGAACCTACAAGTGTAACGATTGACGGGGCAGATGTAGCTAAAGCGGATACGCTAGGTGCATTTAATGAAGCAACGACAGGTTACTACTATGATACAGTACAAAACTTAACATATGTAAAAGCAGCGGCAAAAGATGCCAAACAAGCAATCGTTTTAAACGGTGTAAACCATGCACCATACGAAGCGGAATTTGCTCATCTGACAAATGTAAGTACTGCAAGTGATCATGCGGGATATACTGGTACTGGTTTTGTAGCCGGCTTTGATGCAGAAAAAGAAGCAGTAGAGTTTGATGTAGACGCAGTAGATGGCGCTTCTGATTATACAATGGAAGTTCGCTATAGCGCTGGCGTAGAAGATGCAACTAGAACCGTATATATCAACGGTAAAAAACAACAAATTACTTTACCGAAAACAGCTGATTGGGATACTTGGAGCACGATAGAAGTTCCAGTAACCTTGCAAGCTGGTAATAACCAAGTTGTATTTGATTTTGAAGCAGATGATACAGCGGGAATAAATTTTGACCACGTAGTATTTAAGAAATAAATCCAATAAGCCACCCTTTTATGGATAGAGAGGGTGGCTATGTTGAAAGGATTGAACTGAATGAAAAAAATAATTGGGCTAGCATTTATAGCTTTTTGTTGCATATTATTTGCACCAACTATAAAAGCACAAGCGGATACAGTTCCCTTACCAGCGCCTATTATTGAGGCTTTTCCTGTGGAAGCGATAGCGGAGGCGATTGCGGGAGAACTAGATAAAGATTCTGTAAATGACACGATTACGCAAGCAGATTTGGATACAATGACTCTTATTCCTTTGCCCTCATTGGGTTTAACGGGGGAAGACTTAAGCGTACTAAACAATGAAGTATTTACAAACGCGATTGAATTAGCGATATGGAGTAATAATATTGGAGAACTGCCTGATTTATCTGATGCGCTTCCTGCTTTAGAAAATATTGAAGCAAATGGGGCTAATATTACTCTTTTTCCAGATGCAAACTATCCTAACTTAACCAATGCTGATTTGAGTCAAAATAATTTTGGCTTTAATATTCCAAAGTTTGTTGGAATGGAAGCACTAGAAAGTATTAACATTTCGGATGCTGGACTTTCTGGTTATGTAGCGGAAGATATTTGGATGAATATGCCTAACTTAGATTCACTACTTCTTAATGAGAATCATTTAATTTCTATTCCGGAAGATATCTTTCTATCAGGACAATTAAGTACACATTCATTTGCTAACCAGACAGCAACTTATCCTCATACAACGATTAAACAAGGAGAGAACTTAGAAGTTTTTGTTCCTTTTATTTACCAAGCATTAGATTTTATCGCACCAAGTAAACACGATTTAATTATTATTAAGGATAATGGCAGAACGCTTTATGAACCACCTTATCCGACCTATGATGGTTCGTACATGTACAAAATTGAAACAGCGGGCTTACAACCGGGAGAGCATTTGCTAGAAATTTCATTAGGTTATAACTCGGGAGAATATACGGGTTGGTATGATTTCCCAGTAACTATTACAGAATAAAAAGGGGCGAGATGATGAAAAAAGGTATGAAACAAGTTTGTGTCAGTTTGGCTGTTGTACCACTCGTTTGGCTGAATTTAGGGATAACTCAGCCGTTACAAGTGGAAGTGAAAGCGGAAGAGACGAAAGAAAAAGAAGTGAAAAAAGAAGCGAATACAGGAGCCGCGAAGCAACTTAGCAAAGAAGAATATGCGAAATTAAGTGCGGAGGAAGGACTTGGAAATGTCCTTGAAGCAACGGTGACTGATAATGTCATCACGCTTAAAATTGATAACGGGGATGAAGCAGAAGATGATTACTTGGAAATTTCCCCGCTAGCGAATAATTTGCTTAAGGTGAATTTGCGACCACGCAATATCGAAAATAGTCCATCTACACCTATGATTGATCCGAATGCAACTTTCACAGCGATTGGTGTGACCATTGACTTGGAATCAGATCCAATGATAATTTCAACAGATGAATGTACGCTAGAAATTGCTAAAGAGCCGGCACGAATGACTTTTAAAGATAAAAATGGGAAAACGTTATTGTCTGAATCAGCAGATGGCGGGATTTTTGATGGCGGTGTTAGATTTAAGCGCGGCGCTTCTGACCATGTTTACGGTGCCTATGGAATTAGTTTTAGTGACGGAGACCTGGGCATGGAACGAGATAATACTGCGGCCGATAGTAATAAGACTGCACAAGCGGGTCAGCAAGGTAATGCAGGAGGTCCGTTCATGTGGTCTACAGCAGGATATGGCTTACTTGTAGATAGTGATGGCGGGTACCCGTATTCCGTTTCAGATGAAGAAAAATTAGAGTTTTATTACGGCGATACAGTGGTTGAAGGTCGTCGTTACGTGAAAGAAAATGTAGAGATGTATTTAATGTCTGGTGAGCCCGAAGAAATTATGTCTTCTTATGCTGATGTAACTGGGCATACTCCAATGATGCCAAAATGGTCGCTTGGATTCTCTAACTTTGAGTGGGGAACAAACGAAGCGGAATTTAGAGAAAACATTAATACGTATCGTGCGAAAGGCATCCCAATTGATTCCTTCGCGTTTGATTATGATTGGAAATTCTACGGAGACCCTACGTATGGTGGCGATTATGGCGAGTTTGCTTGGAATACAGAAAACTTCCCATCAGCAAAAGACACAACGTTAAAATCTGATATGGATGCACTTGGTGTAAAAATGATTGGGATTACAAAACCGCGTGTCGTAACTAATTTAGAAGATGGAACAGCTACACAACAAGGGAAAGATGCAGAAGCAAATGGTTACTGGTATCCAGGGCAATCTGCGTATGAAGACTATGCGTTCCCTGTAACGGTAAGAAGTATTGACCCATACAACGAAGATGAACGTAATTGGTGGTGGTCACATTCTGAGGATGCCCTAGATAAAGGAATTGTCGGTTGGTGGAATGATGAAACAGACAAAGTATCTTCTAATGGAGCCGATTATTGGTTTGGTAATTTCACAACTGGATTTACATCAGAAGCTATGTATGAAGGCCAACGCGACTATACAAATGAACGTGTTTGGCAAACAGGAAGAACCTTCTACCCAGGCGCACAGCGTTATTCTACTTCTACTTGGTCCGGAGATATCGGCGTTCAGTGGAAAAAAGGCGAAGTTATTGACTGGGCAAATGGTATGCAAGAACAACCTAGTACAATGCTTTCGACAATTAATTTAGGACAGACAAAATGGGGCATGGATACAGGTGGTTTCAATGCCAATTCGGGCCAAGTATTAAACCCGGATCCAGAACTTTATAGTCGTTGGATGGAATTTAGTTCTCTAGTTCCAGTTTTCCGTACGCATGGGAATCAAAATCAACAACGTCAACCTTGGTTCTATGGTGGCACGGCGGAAGAAGTTGCTAAAAGTAGCATGACTTGGCGCTACTCAATGATTCCTTATATGTATGCTTATGAACGTCAAGCCTATGACTCTGGTGTTGGTCTAGTTCAACCACTTACGTTTGATAATCCTACTGATGAAAATGTAGTTAATTTAACAGATGAGTGGATGTTTGGTGATGGATTACTTGCGGCACCTGTTTTAGAAGAAGGAGCGGGTTCTCGTGATATTTATTTGCCAGCAGGAACATGGATTGACTACAACCGCGGTGACGTATACGAAGGGAATCAAACAATCAGTTATGAAGTGAATGATGACGACTGGACGGATGTGCCGATGTTTGTTAAACAAGGTGCCATTATGCCAATGCAACAACCACAAAACTATGTTGGCGAATCCGCAGTCAAAACAATTTATTTAGACACTTTTGCATCAGATAAAGAGACCTCCTTTACACATTACGACGACGACGGAAAATCTTTTGATTATGAAAAAGATACCTATCTAAAACAAAAAATGACTACTTCAAAATCAGCTGATACTAGTACTTTCACGATTGGTGCGAAAGAAGGAAGTTATAAAGCCGACACAGAGAATTACATTGTAAAACTACACGGAAATGCGGCTGAAAGTGTCCAAGTAAATGGCGCAGATAGCAAAGTTTATGACGATTTATCCGCTTTAGAAAATGCCGATGGTAGCGGATATGCTGTAGGTAGCGATGTTTACGGAGCAGTAACATACGTAAAAGTACCAGCTCAAGCTGATGCAGATACTGTCATTACAACTTCAGGTTCTGCAAGTGTCGTACAAACAGGAGCATACGAAATGGAAACAGGATCCAATTTTGCTGATACAGTTGCTGATAAACCGGTTGCTGAAAAAACGTATGTGGATGGCTACGATAAAGACGGCGCCGGAACTACTATCTATGCAAATGTAAAAGACTCTGGTGACTATAATGTGGACCTAACTTACAAAAATGCTTCCTCAGATAACCAAGCATTAAGTATTTTTGTCAATGGTGATTATGTAAAACAAACCACGCTAAAACCAAACACCGATTGGTCAGTTCAGTCCGAAACATTACCACTTTCAGCAGGGAAAAATAGTATTTCTTATAAAGTGGTAACGGACACAGGCGATAAAGCTGATCAAGTATCACTAGACAAAGTAAATATTGGTTTCACACCAACTGTAGCAAAAGTCGAAGCAGAAGAAGCGGACCTTGCCGGCACTTTAAAAGTGGCGAACGATCACTGGTTCTATAGTGGAGAAGGTTTTGTTGGTGGATTTGGAGCAGCAGGAGATGAAATTAAGTTTGAAGTGGATGTACCAGCTGACGGCGAGTACGTACTAAACACACGAACAGCAAATGGAACTGGCATGCCACAAACACTCGATTTATATACGAATGGTGACTACAACTCTCGCGTAACTTTCCCTTCCGAAGGTGAAAACTGGAATATTTGGTCAGATACAGAAAAAGCTGTGAACTTAAAAGCAGGAACCAATAAAATTACCTTCCTAAGAGACGGCGAAACTACTGGTAATGTAAATATCGATAGAATTCTTGTTTCGGCTGAGCCAATCAATTCACCAGTACAGTCGGAAGTAAATCTACTCGATAATGGCGGATTTGAGCGGGATGCAGCGGCAACGACGAATTGGGTAGAGTCTCATCCTGATGGACAGGACAAAGCATACGGCGTTGATAGCGGCTCAGGTGTCAATCCTCCAGAATCACCAGCATTTGGCAAACAGAGCGCTTATTTCTACTTACCTGGCGCTTACAAACAAACACTCGCTCAACAAATCGCAGTTCCAGTTAATAATGCGAATTACGACGTTGAAGCATGGGTGAAAGTAAGCAACGATGATGCAGCAAAAGCACAAATGACGGTTAATAATTATGATAGCAGCGATGGTAAAACAATTGACTTAGTTGCAGATGACGTTTGGCATTATGTAACAATAAAGGATGTCAAAGTAACAACAGGCAATATTAATACTAGTTTCCAAATGGATTCCCCAGGAGGAACGAGCATTCACATTGATAATGTAAGAGTTGTGCCATCCGCAGAATAATATAGAAGGGCGCGGAATTTCCCCGTCCTTTATAAATTGGAGGAGATAGGATGAAAAATCTATTTAGATTATTCTTGGTATTTAGCATAGTTATTATCGGGGTTGTCTCATTTAAAGCGATAGATGCAAGTGCAAATGAGACAGATGTATATCCATTACCAGCTAGAATAATTGATGTTTTTCCGGATGAAAATTTAGCAGAAGATATGGTGGAGAACTTTGGTAAAAAAGATGTGACAGATGTAATTACCCAAGATGATGTGGATGCGGTGACATCTCTAGGGTTGGGTTATTTTACCAATTACCTTACAGATGAAGATTTACAAATGCTAGGAAATGCTTATTTTACGAATGTAACCAGTATCATGATTTATCCTACGCAAACTATGTTCACTTGCTTTCCAGATTTACTAACTTTGCCCAAATTAGATACCTTAACTGCAAACGGTGGCCTATCAAGTGAAGTGCCACCTGCAAGTATTACAGTTCCTGATTATCAAAACTATCCAGAATTAAAAATACTTGATTTTGGTAATAGACCTGTTGTCGGGGGCTTGCCTGACTTTTCTAATCTTACTAAGTTAGAAAATTTAATGATGTACAATTGTGAACTCACTTCAGAAGATGTTCCTGATTTTACAAACTTGAAAAATTTGCAGGTAGTAAATTTTGAAGAAAATCAATTCAGAACAGAAATGACGGATTTTACTCATTTGGATAGTTTGCTAAGTATGGATTTGAGTTATAACTATTTGAATGTATTGCCACCTACTATTGTTGATAAAATAACTGTGCTAGCTCAAATTGGAACTTTACCGGATCAAAATGTTACTTTGGGAGAGGATACGAATGTCACACTGCCAATTTATACGCAACTGGATGATTTAGGTAGAATTAGTGGTTTTCAAGAAGTTTGGATTGATGATGCTGAAGGTAAGGAAATATACAATTCGTTTGCAGTTAATTACGATGAAGTGACGCAGCAAATTATTGTGCCGACAAGTAACCTTGATAAGGGCGAATACAAAATTTGGATAGATTTTAATGGAGAACACTCATCTTCTGGAGAAGAAGTTATGAATTACTCAGTAAAAATAACCATTAATTAATGGAAAACTTGTGACATGCTAAATAATAGTTGCGCATTTGGCTATGTCACAAGTTTTTTCTGTTTGTAAAGCCTCGTTTTTTCCTGTATAATAACTACTGTTAGACTTTAACTCTGGGGATGTTACGGATTCGACAGGGATAGTTCGAGCTTGAGTTGCGAGTCGGGGGGATCGTCCTCGTTATCAACGTCAAAGCCAATAATAACTGGCAAAGAAAAACAAAACCTAGCTTTCGCTGCCTAATAAGCAGTAGCATAGCTGATCCTCCGTGCATCGCCCATGTGCTACGGTAAGGGTCTCACTCTAAGTGGGCTACACTAGTTAATCTCCGTCTGGGGTTAAATAGAAGAGCTTAATCAGACTAGCTGAATGGAAGCCTGTTACCGGGCCGATGTTTATGCGAAATGCTAATACGGTGACTACGCTCGTAGATATTTAAGTGCCGATATTTCTGGACGTGGGTTCGACTCCCACCATCTCCATATTTTTATGGAAACTGAAAAGTGATACAAACTGCTTTTTTAAGCTGTTTGTATCACTTTTTTATTTGGACAATATATTACTTATTAGAATAATCTAGGCGATAAACGAATGAGTCAAGTAAATAATTGTAATTTAAAAACAAATGTCTAAACTGAATAAATATACATGTTTATTCAAACGCATTGTCTTTTCTTACTACTAAACCCCACAAAATATGATAAATGAGTAGTTGTAAATGAATGTTTTATGACACTTTTGCTTGTTTAATTTACAAATTGAATAATTTTTGAATAACAACACTATTTAGCTATGGTTTTTATCTAAAAGGAGCAAATTCAACACATAAAGTGTAATAATTATTATAAATAACGTTTTTTTGGATTAATTAAAACGAAATAATGCCGTTCTTACACCCTTTTTTATATACATCAACTTTTTATGCTAATATCTACTCAGGGAGGAGGTTTGCTTATGTATAGATTATTAAGCATTGCATTTTTTGGAATAGGAGTAATTTGTTTGTTGTTCCCTTGGATGTCTAACGGGATAGACGCAACAACTTTTGAATTAGTATATGAGCCTGCTTATAAATTAATTTGGATGCAACCAATCATCATTTTTGGATATTTAGGATTTTTATGTACTATATTTATTCCGAAATTTCATCAAGGTAAAAATAAAATCATACCATTCATAGGGATTTTAATATTGGTTTTAGGTTTACTTAATTTGGCAGTTCGACCATTATTTGGCTTTGGAAGAATCACATTTAATATCCTAAGTACTTATTTCACTGAATTAGTAGAACCAGCATTCATCATCGTAGTAATAGCGAGCATTTTATCTTTAATTATGTATGCATTATATTTAAAAACATCGGAGGATTTATGATAATGAAAAAAAGAAATTTTATTGTAGGTCTAGTTGTAGCGGTGAGCTGCATAATACCAACAACTGTATTAGCTGAATCAAAAGAAGCAACGGATAGTGATTTAAAAACAGTTTTTGAAAAAGAAGAAATTAAAAATGAAGATAAGTTATTAGATTTAGCAGATAAGCAAGAAAATGTGGATTATATAAAAGCTGCAGGGGAAAAAATACCAATAATTATTGATGAATCAACGGCAGAAGTTACAACGGATGCTTTAGAAGGTGTAGAAGAAGAACTAGAAACTAAAACAGCAACTGAAGTTTTGGAAGTTAAGGCGAACGAGGATGGAGAGTATGATGCTGAACTAGTATCTACTATTTTTGTTGAAGTAGAAGGTGACGGTGTTATATCAGCTGATCTTGTGGATGCTGTTGAAGATAGCGACATGGATCTTGAAGAAAATAAGGATATTCAAACGGAAGACCAGTCTTCTAAGTATAACAATTTTGCAACTTATCTGGTTCCAATGTCTGCATGGACTGACACAAGTAGCACTGGGAAAAAAGGTGCTAAAGATAGCGTATACATATCAGCTAAAGTATATTATCATCAACAAAAAAAGAATGGTAATACACATGTGGATATGAACTCAATTAATTATAGTACCTCGGTTAAGAAAAGCGGAGGGAAAATAACTAAAAGAACTGCTAAAGTAGCACAATCAGGAATGACAAAATTCGGAAATAAACCTATGTTAAAGCAAACAAAGTCACTATCTTTTTCAAGCAACTCATATAAATACAATGTTATAGATAGTTGGACACCAATTTCAACTACAAATGGATGGGTCGGAACTCAGTTAAATGTGGCTTCAACTTATAAAAGTTCTAGTTATAATACATCTGTTAATTGTTTGATTTTAAGCAATCCGAAATTGGGCTGGTAAAATAAAAAGCCTACTTTTGACTATAGTTTGTCAAAATACGATTAAACCGTACGTTTTAATTAAGAAAAATAGCTTATAGAAAAACACCCCAACTACCGCGGGGTGTTTTTCTATTTTCCCTTAACTTGACCTTTTCTTTCTCTTTTATTTACAATCTTCTGCTAAACTATAATTAAAGAAATAAAGAGAGGACGAACTAGATGAGACGCCTGAAGAGAATTTCTATTATTTTAATTGCAATTGGATTTATCTATTTATTGATTGTCGCGGCCATTATGTTTAGTGGAACGAGGGCGAAACCGAGCGATAATGCTGATACAGTACTGATTTTAGGTGCGAAAGTCAACGGGGATCCGGCAGAACCGGCCGAAGTATTAAAAGAAAGATTAGATGCTGCTGTTACTTATTTAAACGAAAATCCGACGATGCAAGTAGTAGTTAGCGGTGGACAAGGCGAAGATGAAAGTGCTTCGGAAGCCTCTGTTATGGAGGAATATTTAGTGAACAAAGGGATTACTAGAAGTCGGATTAAAATAGAGGATAAATCACGAAGAACAGAAGAAAACATAAAATATAGTAAGGAAAAATTTAATTTAGGAAAAACAGTTATTGTCACTAGTGATTATCATATGTATCGTGCTTTGATGTTAGCGAAGCGGCAAGAGCTTGATGCTTCAGGGCTTCCAGCGAAATCGCAGTCAGTAATAAAAATAAAAAATATGATGCGGGAAACTTTATCTATTACATATGCATGGGTTTTTGATCGATAAAATGTTGGAGGTTTTAGGATGAAACTAGAACGGATTTTAGCAATACTAGTCATGATTTTGGAGCGAAAAGTGCTGGCAAGTGAGCTGGCTGAAAAATTTGAAGTAAGCACAAGGACGATTTATCGCGATATGGATACGCTACTTTATGCGGGATTTCCAGTTGTTGCTTTGCCGGGGAAAAACGGCGGGTTCACAATGCTCGATACATATAAGTTGGCGACATTTACTTTTTCGGAGGCGGAAAAACAGATTTTGCTTGAGGCATTAGAGGCGCGTTCGGAGTTTATGCTGAATGATAGCCAAGAGATTTTACGAGAAAAAATCACGCTATTACAGACCGAAAAACCAACTAGTAAGCATATTTTCTTTGATTCAGCGACACAACATCGTCAGCAAATTGAAGCAGAAGTGAAACGAAAAGTCGCCTATATCCAGAAAGCTTTTACAACAAATAAACAATTAGAAATTACGTATATTGCTATGAGTGGCGCAGAAACAACGCGGGAGATTTCGCCGCAAAAATTAAACTTGATGGATGGCAGTTGGTATTTAGAAGCCTATTGCCACAAAAGAGCAGCGATTCGTCATTTTAAATTAACGCGGATAACTTCATTGGAAGAAATAAGTAAAGCGATTATGTACGTTGAAGAAACGGAGCACCAGCCTGCAGAAATGAAAAAAATTGTGTTGGAATTTCCGAAAAATCAGCTCGGGAAATTGTTGGATTATTTTTTGCAAGAAGAAATGGAGACTGGAGACGATTATGTCCGTGTAAGCTTTTTCTATGATTTGGAGCGCAACATAATCCCGTTTTTATTGATGTTTGGAAGTGCCGTGAAAATTTTAGAACCTGCATCGCTTCAAAAAGACTACAAATCCGAAGTGGAAAAACTTTATTTTAATTTGAATTGTTGACAGATAGTTGTCAGGTTTTGTTCGCTATAATGGTTTTAAAAGGAGGCGGCAAATAATGATTTTACAAGAAACTAAAGAAATTTTCGGGAAAAAGATACGAGCAAATAATGCTAATTTCAGTCCAATTGCAGAACTTTGGGGTGAAGTGATGGTCGATAAACCGGCTGGAGATATTTTTGCGGTATATAGTAATTATGCCAGTGATTATAAGGGTGACTATGACTTGTTAGTAGGAACAATTGACTGGGATGAACAACAGAGTGTAGTCATCGAACCAGGTGAGTATTTGGTGTTTTCAGTAGATAACGCGAATCATAAAGGTGTGGAAGAAGTTTGGCAGGAAATTTGGTCGCGGGATAGTGAGTTAAAACGAGCATATAAAACGGATTTTGAATGGTATCATACAAGTGGTAAAATAGAAATATATATTTCGATATAAAAAATCTCCTCATAAGGAGGAGATTTCGTTATTATTTAAGTTTTTCTGCTGCTTTAGCGGGTACTTCTTTTTCTGGAACTTCTTCAAAGGAAGTTACGCCTTTGTCTTCTTTAATATAAAGTTTCAAGTAAGCGCCTTTACGTAATTCTTTATCTGCGGAAAAAGTAACTTCTGTTTCTTTACCGTTTTCATCGTATGCTGGAAGAGTGTAGTTATTATTGAAGCTTATTTCTTTTCCTTTAGTAGGATCTTTTGTGATTTTAACGTAAGAAGCGTCTGCTCCTATTTTATTGGCATTTTTAAAGTAATATACGCCACCGATAATTCCACCAAGTAATAGAACGCTTATAATAAGTATAATAATTTTTTTCATGTCAATCATCCTTTGCTGAGTTGTTACATTTATTGTATATGGAAGTGAGGAGTTAATCCCTCGCACAAGACAACAAAATGCTTATTTAAACTTACATAATTGTTAGAAAGGAGTAATGTTTAGATGGTGAGGCCGAAAAATAAAGAAGAATTACTTCAACAAAGCACGACTAGCTACCAAAAGTTAATGGATTTAATCGACTCTATACCAAAAGAAATGCAGCAGCACGCGTTTCCATTTGAGGATCGAGACAAAAATATTCGTGATGTAGTAGTACATCTACACGAATGGCATAAAATGGCACTTAATTGGTATGAGGTTGGGATGCGCGGAGAAAAACCATTTATGCCAGCGGAAGGTTATACATGGAAAACAACGCCCGCACTTAATTTGGTTATATGGAAGAAGTATCAAACGATGGGGTTAGAAGAGGCGAGAAATTTATTAGCAACTACGCATCATGAAGAAATGCGGATTATTGCGGAACATTCGAATGAAGAACTTTTTACGAAGAAATATTATAAATGGACCAATACAACTTCACTAGGCGCCATTTTTATATCAAGTACATCAAGTCATTACGAATGGGCCATTAAAAAAATACGGAAATTCAAGAAAGCCGCTGGAATCAAATGAATTCCAACGGCTTTTTTTGTAATTATTGTAAAGCGGATTCGTCTAAATAAGCGATTTCCCATAGATGGTTGTCTAAGTCAAGAAAACTTCTGCTATACATGAAGTCGTAGTCTTGTGTTTCGCCTGCTGGTTTTGCGCCGATTTTTAGTGCATGATCGACCAGCGTATCGACTGCTTGGCGGCTATCTTGGGTGATGGTGATGAGGACTTCGCGTGCTTTTGTTGTGTCAGCGATGCCTTCTTTATGGAAAGTCTGGAAGAAATCTTCTTTCAAGAGCATGGCGAAAATATTTTCCCCGATGAGCATTTGGGTAGCGTTTTCGTCTGTGAATTGCGGATTAAATTCGTAGCCAAGTTCTGTGAAAAAAGCGACGGTTGCTTGTAAATCTTTTACAGGCAAATTAATAAAAATTTGTTCCGAGCGTGTTGCCATAATTTATCACCTCCAGCCAAAAATAGCATGCAGAAAACTACATGTCAATGAATAAGTTGTGGTAAAGTAGGGAAGATATAAAGTAATCCAAAATTGAATATCAAAAAACCACTTGTAATCGGTTTCTTTTTGTACTATAATGTTAGAGAAAAGCATAGGATTGTTACTGCTGAGGCGGGCAAAACCTGAATTAATTCAAGTGCTATTTTGATATTAATAGCATTGGAATTAGTTTGGGTTTTTTTCTTTTGAAAGAGGTGAAAATGCATGATTATCAAAAAAATACTGAATAACAATGTTGTAATCGCCGAGGGTAAAAGTGGCAAGGAGTCTGTAGTGATGGGCCGTGGTCTTGCTTTTCAAAAGAAACTTGGAGATGAAGTGGAGGTATCCAAGATTGAAAAAACATTCGTAATGGAAACACATGAACTTTCAGAAAAGCTCTCTGAATTACTCAGTGAGATTCCACTGAAACATTTACGTGTTGCGGATGACGTGGTCCAGTATGCGCAAGAAACTTTGGAAACAGATTTAAGTGACAATATTTATTTAACCCTAACTGATCATATTAACTTCGCTGTGTCACGGTATAATCAAGGTATTAATTTGAAAAACGCATTATTATGGGAAATAAAACGATTTTATCACGCAGAGTATTTGGTAGGAATGAAGGCACTAGATTTTATCGAGCAAGAAGTTGGAATTCGTTTAGATGAGGATGAAGCTGGTTTTATCGCGCTTCACATTGTAAATGCTAGACAAGATGGACAACAGATGCACATGACTGTAGCGATGACTCAAATTGTTCAAGATATTTTAAGTATTGTTACGTATCATTATGGTATGGTCTTGGATGAAACTTCACTGAATTACACGCGTTTTATTACACATTTACAATATTTCGCACAACGGTTACTTCGAAAAGAAATTGTCGATTCCGGCGATGACTTTTTATATGAACAAGTACAACTTAAATACCCAGAAGCTTTTAAATGCACGAAAAAAATTGACGCTTATTTGATTAATACACATCATACGGAACTAACGAGAGATGAGCGTGTCTATCTTACAATTCATATTTATCGCGTTACCGAACGCAATACAATTATAAAAGAAGAAGAGTAAAAATTTTTTTGGACTTATATGTAATGGATTACAGGAAAAGTACTGCTTAGCGCGGTGCTTTTTTTATTGTAGTTTTTTCTCGACTAAAATGACGGACAGTAGCACGGCAAAAATACTTGTCGTTAATAAAATCGAGCTACGAACAAAGGCGTGCATCGGGATAAAAGCGAGCGTTAGGGACAAAACTAAAAGTAAAACTCCGATAGTAATCCAGTAGATTCCAAGTAGTTGATGCGCTTTTTGCCAAGATATTTCATTTTTTAAAGATGCTTTCGTTCGATAACTAAAGCGACTTTCTTTATTTTTAGGTGGATTCACCCGGTAGATGACACCGAGAATAATAAGTAAAAGTGGAAAAATTAAATCAAACATAATGAACCTCCTTATAGGTACCACCGTAGTATAACAAATTATTGTGAAAAATTGAACGGTTTGTCTCTCTGGTTTAATGGGTATTGGTGGATGAAGGTGATCAGTTATTTTAAAGGAGGAAAAAAGATGCTTTATAGTGAAAACGACAAGCGAAAACATGAAAGTTATCGAATCCCGCTCTTTGGATCTGAAGAAGAAAGCACGAGTATCCCGAAATATGTATTAAAAAAGGAACCGATGGAACCACGTATAGCCTATCAATTAGTGAAAGATCAGTTGATGGATGAAGGCAATGCGCGGCAAAACTTGGCAACTTTTTGTCAGACATACATGGAAAAAGAGGCAGAAATACTGATGGCAGAAACGCTCGAGAAAAATGCAATTGATAAATCCGAATATCCGCAAACAGCTGAACTAGAAAATCGCTGCGTCAATATTTTAGCCGATTTGTGGAATGCGCCAAAGGAGATGGCTTACTTGGGGACTTCGACTGTTGGTTCTTCGGAAGCGTGTATGCTTGGCGGTTTGGCAATGAAATTTCGCTGGCGTAACCATGCGGAAAAGCGTGGTCTAGATATTCAGGCAAAACGACCGAACTTAATTATTTCATCAGGCTACCAAGTATGTTGGGAAAAATTTTGTGTGTATTGGGATGTCGATATGCGTGTTGTACCAATGGATAAAGAGCATCTCAGTATCGATGTAGATAAAGTGTTTGATTTGGTCGATGATTACACAATTGGGATTGTCGGGATTTTAGGCATTACTTATACAGGTAAATTTGATGATATCGCCTTATTAAATGAAAAAGTAGAAGCATACAATGAAGCAAATGAGCATCAATTAGTTATTCATATTGACGGCGCAAGTGGCGCGATGTTTACACCATTTGTAAATCCAGAATTACCTTGGGATTTCCGCCTTAAAAATGTTGTTTCTATAAATACTTCCGGTCATAAATACGGATTGGTTTATCCTGGTGTTGGTTGGATTTTATGGAAAGACAAAGAATATTTACCAAAAGAACTTATTTTTGAAGTCAGCTACTTAGGTGGTTCGATGCCGACGATGGCGATTAACTTCTCTCGTAGCGCTAGCCAAATTATTGGGCAATATTATAATTTCTTGCGTTATGGATTTGAAGGTTACCGAGAAATCCATGAAAAAACAAAGAAAACAGCCCTTTACTTGGCAAAAACTGTAGAAAAAAGTGGCTATTTTGAAATTATTAATGATGGCGCTAATTTGCCGATTGTCTGTTACAAAATGAAAGAAGGACTGGATGTCGAGTGGACGCTGTATGATTTAGCTGATCAGCTTTTAATGAAGGGGTGGCAAGTTCCAGCCTATCCACTTCCGGCAGATTTAAGTGATACGATTATTCAACGGTTTGTTTGCCGGGCGGACTTAGGCTATAACGTGGCCGAGGAGTTTGCGGCTGACTTTGCAGACGCGCTTCATAATTTAGAGCATGCAAGAGTACTTTATCATGACAAAGAACGAAACGATTCATACGGATTTACGCATTAAAAAAAGAAGACTTGGATGGTGAGTCCGAGTCTTCTTTCTATTAAAGTGGAAGCCAGTCGATAATTTCTTTGATGCTCTTATCCCAAAACTCCCAATCATGGTCACCGGGACCTTCGCGATATTCTAGCGGAGCATTTTTCTCAAGTGCAAAATCGCGAAAACGAATATTATCTTCATAAAGAAAATCTTCCGTACCACAATTTTGGAAAAGAGCTGGTAAAGGGACTTGATTTTGGAGATTTGTTTCTAATAAATGAAATAAATCATTTTCCGTACCTGTTTGGCTAGCCATTTCACCTGTGATGGCACGCGTGCTGAAATTTTCGAAACAATCTTCTTTAATGATATAATTAATATCCATGACGCCGGACATACTAGCTGCGGCTTGGAATTTTTCCGGGAAAGTAAGTGCAACTTTGAACGCACCGTAACCACCCATGGAATGACCAGCTATGAACGTATCTTCTTTTTTATCTGAAAGCGGAAACCAATTCTTCATGACATTCGGCAGTTCTGTGCTAACAAATTCAAAGAAGTCGCGCCCGTGAACCATGTTAGAATAAAAGCTATGGTCTGCTGCGGGCATGACGACAGCGAGCCCTTTTTCAGTGGCATAGCGTTCGATATTTGTATTGCGTACATAAGTTGTGTGGTTATTCGACAAACCGTGAAGAATATATAATGTTTTATATTTTGGAATCGAGCCATGATAAAGTGCATCTGTTTCGGGCAAAATCACCGTTACACTTGTTTGCATAGCTAAACAAACTGATTTGAAATTAAGTTCTAAAATAGCCAATGTAGGGGCCTCCTGACGTGTCTTTTTTTCTAGTATACATGATTTTTGAGCGAAATAAAATAAATATAACTTATCTTATGAGTTAACTCGGAATTAAACGTAAAATAAAGAACCTGCGTGAACAGGTCCTCGTTATTTTTTAATACTTGGTTTATTTTTATCAACGATGTTTAAGATTTCTTCGAGTTTGCGATTCTTTTCGAGAATAGCTGCTTCTTTGAATTGTTCAGTCGTGACTGGGGGCATTGTTTCTTTGCAATTTTCATGTGCTAGATTTGGAAAAAGATTATCAGTCATTTTTCATCGCCTCCTTAAGTTAATTATAAAGTATCAGCAGGAAAATTACGACTATTTGAATATAGATGAAAATAATTCTCAATTAGGGGTTCGTCTTTTTGAATATCGTGTTATAATTTAGTAGAATGAAAAGGACAGTGTTGTGGAGGGGAATTATGAAGAAAATAACTATATTGACATTAAGTATAACAGCCGCACTACTCCTTGCATCGTGTGGAAATGATACGGCAACTGATACGAATAATGAAACAACTAAAACGGAAAATAAATCGCAAGCGGCTCTAACGATAACAGATATGGCCGGGCGCGATGTTTCTTTTGATAAAAAACCAGAACGAATTATCGCACTGACGAATGCGGATATGAATATTATCTATGCACTTGGTGGAACGGTGGTAGGTCGCCAAACAACGGATGCGAGTGGTGTCCCTGATGGCGCGAAGAAAGCTACAGAAGTCGGCAATACACATGATTTGAATTTAGAAAAAATTGCCTCTCTTGGTGCTGATGCTATTGTCGCAAGTTCAGAACAAAACTTAAAAGATGTTCCTGCGATGGAAGGCGTCGGGCCGAAAGTCGTGTTGACCGGAGCCAACTCAATTGACGAAATTAAAAAACAAACAGCCGTACTTGGCGAACTTTTAGGTAAAGAAACGAAAGCCAAAGAGTTAGAAGCGAATATTGACCAAAAAGTGGCGGAAGTGAAGAAGAAGCAACAAGGTAAAAAAGTACGCTCATTACTTGTTCTAGGGGCTCCCGGAAGTAATTACGCGGCGCTACCATCCTCATTAAGTGGAAATGTTTTAGAAATTGCTGGCGGAGAAAATGTAGCGAAAGATTTTAAAGGCGTTGAAAACTTCCCACAATACGCTTCGATGAACGTAGAAAAAATTGTTGCTGCTGACCCGGAAGTGATTTTCTTAATGATTCACGGCGGGGACGAAAAAGAAACAGAAGCAGCATTCAAGAAAGAAATGAAACAAAATGAAGCTTGGAATTCAACAAGCGCCGTTAAAAATGATCATATTGTCGTACTTCCTGCAGAGCTATTCGGAACAAATCCTGGAATTAAAATTGATCAAGCCTTGGATTATATGACAGATGAGATAAATAAGGTGGATAACTAATGACAACTGTGAAGGCGCATGATCCGCGGCGAAAACGTAGACGGATAACTTTTATTGTAGTAATCATTTTACTTATTTTAGCTTTTTTCTACGGACTGACAACTGGGTCCGTGAAAATTACATATAGTGACGCTTGGCAGACGCTAACTGGCGGGGGAAGCGACCTAGCGAATCAATTGATTTGGAACTTGCGCTTGCCGCGGTTATTAATTGCTTTCTTAGTAGGAGCGGCGCTGGCGATTGCTGGATGCTTGCTGCAAGGCGTGATGCGGAATCCATTAGCTGACCCAGGCGTAATTGGGGTTTCAGCCGGTGGTGGCTTCGTGGCCATTTTAATGACATTAGCATTTCCTGCGTTAGCTTCCTTTGTGCCGATTGGTGCGTTTTTAGGGGCGTTTGGAACAGCTATTTTGATTTATTTGCTTGCATGGGATCGCGGTGTTTCTCCTTTACGCGTAATTTTGTCGGGTGTAGCGATTAATGCGTTTATTGGAGCGATGACTTCTGGCGTAATGGTGCTGTATAGCAACCGGGTCCAAAGTGTCATTTCTTGGATGACAGGAACGCTCTCCGGGAAAAGTTGGTATCATTTGGATATGATTTGGCCGTATATGCTGGTCGGGTTTGTTTTAAGTGGTTTTGCGATTCGTTCTTCTAATGTATTGCTACTCGGGGACGATGCGGCGAAATTGCTTGGCTTTTCTGTGGAACGGCATCGCTTTTTCATTATAATGTTGGCGGCCTTTCTAAGCGGCGTTGCGGTTAGTGTAGCTGGACTTATTGGCTTTGTTGGGCTTGTCGTGCCACATATTTTTCGTCTGATTATCGGGAATGACTATAAATATTTACTGCCGCTATCCGCACTCGGCGGGGCTTTATTAGTTGGTTTTGCTGATACGGCGGCTAGAAGTTGGTTCGGTTCCATTGAACTTCCTGTTGGAATCCTGCTTGCGATGATAGGCGCACCATTCTTCTTGTTCTTACTTCAAAGAGGGAGGGTTGCTTCATGAAATCAGCATTAGAACTAAAAAATGTTTCTTTCTCACGTAAAAGAGATTTCGAAATGAAAAACGTGAGTGCAAGCATTCCAGAAGGGAAAATCACTACGCTTATCGGTCCAAACGGCTCGGGAAAATCGACTATGCTGCGTTTGATGATGCGCCTTTTGACGCCGGATAGCGGGGAGATTTTCTTAAATGATAAAAACATTACTGAAATCCCATCTAAAGATTTAGCGAAAAAAATGACGATGTTATCACAAGCTCCAGAAGGTTTGGTAGATGTGATGGTGCATGATTTAGTGGCATATGGCCGTTTGCCGCACCGAAGTTGGCTCTCCACTTTGCAAGAGGAGGACGAGGCGGTCATTCACTGGGCTATTAAAGTGTGTAACTTAGAAGAACTGGCTTATCGCCCGCTACATTCGTTATCAGGCGGAGAACGACAACGTGCTTGGCTGGCAATGGCTCTTGCGCAAAAAACGCCCATTTTATTATTAGATGAGCCAACTACTTATTTAGACATTGCGCATCAACTAGAATTGTTAGACTTACTCGTCCATTTAAACAAAGAATATAATTTAACTATCGTGCTCGTTTTACATGATCTGAATCAAGCTGCGATTTATAGTGATTATGTGTTTGTGTGCGAAAATGGTCAATTAGTCAAAGACGGCTCGCCTAGAGAAGTTTTCACGACAGAGCTGCTTCGAGATGTTTTCCATATTACAGCGGATATTACCGAAAAAGATGGAAAGCAGCATATTCATCCACTTGCTTCGACTCGTTTTGAATATTAAAGAAAACAGAAAGAAGATTAGAATTTGGTGAAAAAGCTTCCTATCCAAGGTAAACTTTATTATAATAGATGAAGGCTGTTGCTCTTTTTAAGAATAGCAGCCTTTTTACATTTAAATTCAAACACAAAAGGACGGAAAACAATGGCTAGAAATAGAAAAAAAGCAGTTCGAGTAGACTATTCGATTATATTTTTAATGATGTTGCTTTGTGTTATTGGTCTCGTGGCGATTTATGTTGCTGGACTTGTAAACGACCAATATACAAATAATTTCTTGTTGCAACAATCTATTTGGATTGTTATTTCTACTGGAGTAGTTGTTGTTATTGTACTTTTTTTCGACTATGATAAGCTGCAATGGGCGGCGTACTATCTTTATGGAATCGGAAACTTGTTGCTAGTACTTGTACTCATCGTTGGTGATGAGCGAAAAGGGTCCAAAAGTTGGATTAGTATCGGATCGCTTGGAAGTCTGCAACCATCAGAATTAATGAAAAGTTTTTTGATTTTAGCGCTTGCGAAAGTCATTTGGGATCACAATAAAAAATATAAAATACATACCGTAAGTCTAGATATGCAGTTACTTTTAAAAATAGGTATTGTTTCTATTCTTCCGCTCGGTCTTGTAGCACTTCAACCGGACCTTGGAACGATTTTAGTATTTATTGCTATTATTGTTGGTATGGTATTTCTTAGCGGTGTTACTTGGAAAATTTTGTTACCAGTTTTCAGTTCAATTGCACTTCTTGGTGGAACTTTAATCTATTTAGTTATGTACAATCCGGACTTTTTACAAAAATTAGGCTTTAAAACATACCAATTTAAACGTATCACTTCTTGGCTAAGACCGGAAGAGGATCCGCTGGGCGACGGAATGCAGTTACTTCGCTCGATGCAAGCGATTGGTTCTGGGCAGTTACAAGGAAATGGAATAGGGAATCAAGCTATTGCGATTCCGGAAAACCATAATGATTTTATTTTTTCTATCATTGGTGGTAATTTCGGTTTCATTGGTGGCTGTGTGCTTATTATGTTATACTTTTTACTGATTTACCAAATAATTCGAGTAGCTTTAGATATAAATATTCCTTTTTACTCGTATATTTGTGCAGGCGTTTGCTCGATGATTTTATTTCACGTTTTAGAAAATATCGGGATGACAATTGGTCTTCTTCCAATTACCGGTATTCCGCTACTTTTTGTCAGTTATGGGGGAAGCTCACTTCTTGGCGCATTTATGGCACTTGGACTCGTGTTATCGGCGAGATATAATGCTCCAGAAGTTAACTTAGGGAAAGGAAATCGTTTCTGATTTTCTTTTTTAAACTGTTTGGGAGAAAGTGTTCGTTTTTGTTTATACAAACCAACCAGTAAGGAGTAATTAAATAATGAATCAACAAAATAAACTAGCTGGACGCATTGATTACGGGATTGTTCTATCAATGATGTTACTTATGATAATCAGTTTGGTGTCCATTTATAGTGCGCAATTAACAAATAATCAATATGATGCAAACTTTGTTGTCAAACAAGCCATGTGGTTTGTCGTGTCGACATTTGCCATTATTGTTGTGATGCAACTAGATTATGACCGGCTTACGAAATGGGCTTATTACTTTTATGGACTAGGTCTATTTTTGCTCGTATTTGTATTGCTTTTTGGGAAAGAAGTAAAAGGAGCGAAGAGCTGGATTGTTATTCCGTTCTTAGGAAACATTCAGCCATCCGAGGTTGTAAAGGTCATTTTAATTATCGTTTTAGCAAAAGTGATTTGGGATCATAACCGAACATATAAGGTTCATCGTTTTAGTTACGATGCTTGGTTACTGTTGAAGATTGGCTTGTTTACGTTAATACCACTTATTCTTATCATGCTGCAACCCGATTTAGGGACAGCGCTCGTGTTTATTGCTATTATGTCGGGAATGATTCTTGTTTCCGGAATTACATGGAAAATTATCGTGCCGCTTTTTGGATCGATTGCGGCAATTGGGACGGCGCTGATTTGGATGGTTATTTATCACCAAAATTGGCTGACGAGTCTAGGTTTTAAACCATATCAATTTGACCGGATTACGACATGGATTAATCCGGAGAATGACCCTCAAGGCGGAGGTTATCAAGTACTTCGAGCCTTAACGGCGATTGGTTCTGGGCAGATTTCTGGGAACGGCGCGGGATATGACGCCATCGCTATTCCAGAAAATCACAATGACTTTATTTTTACGATTGTAGCCGGGGATTATGGCTTTATTGGCGCCAGTATTTTACTTGCGATTTATTTCTTGTTGATTTATCAAATTATTCGAGTGGCGCTAGATGTTGGCGTACCATTTTATTCTTACATTTGTACGGGTGTTGTAATGATGTTAATGTTCCACGTACTGGAAAATGTTGGTATGAATATTGGTTTGCTGCCGATTACAGGTATTCCGCTTCCGTTTATTAGTTACGGTGGTAGTGCCCTGCTCGGGAACATGATGGCAGTAGGGCTAGTTCTCGGGATAAGGTTTAACTTTAAGAAATCGATGTTTGAAGTGAAAGAAGAAAATCACGCATCTTAAAATAAAAATACAAAAGTCGAAAATGGCTTTTGTATTTTTAAAACCGTGAATGAATGCGCTTTCAAATTCTCTGTTTTTTTCTAAGTGTTGCCATTTGTACTTTCAGAAAAAATGCACTATGATAGTAATAGAATGCAATCGGAGGGAGAGGCAAAATGATTAATTTTTATTGGTATCCAAAATGTAGCACCTGTAAGAAAGCAAAAGCATGGCTTGAAAGTGAGCATGTTGATTTTAATGAAGTAGATATTAAGACAGAAACACCAACTGTGGAAGAAATACAAAAATGGCATGAAGTGAGCGGGCTTCCAATCCGCCGTTTCTTTAACACAAGTGGTATTAAATACCGCGAACTTGGACTGAAAGATAAATTAGATACACTTTCGCCGGAAGAAGCTTATAAGTTACTTGCATCAGACGGTATGCTAATCAAACGCCCGCTAACCACGAACGGCAAAGAAGTGACGCTTGGTTTCAAAGAAGAAGAATTTGAAGCAACTTGGAAATAGTCAATATAGATAATTGCACGAAAAAGGAGGAGTTTTGAAAATGAGTTTACCAAAAGACTTATTGTACACAGAAGAACATGAATGGGTGAAAGCAGACGATGGTAGTTATGTTATTGGGATTACTGACTTTGCGCAAGATCAATTAGGGGATATCGTATTTGTTGAATTGCCAGAGGTTGGCGACACTGTAACAAAAGGTGACTCCATCGGTAGCATTGAATCTGTAAAAACAGTATCTGATTTTTACGCACCAGTAACTGGTAAAGTAGTTGCTGTTAACGAAACATTAGAAGATGAGCCAGAACTAATTAATAGCAATCCATACGATACAGGCTGGATTTTAAAACTTGAAGAAGTGGAAGAAGCTGATGTGAAGGCTCTTTTATCAAGTGACGATTACGAAAAAGTATTAGATTAATTTTTAGGAGGCCGGCTTGGGATAACCGAAGCAGGCCTTTTTTTGATAGGAGGCGTTTTTTCTGGAAATCTGGGAAAAAGAACGTTTGAAAATGGCACAAAAAAATGGCGCGGACTTTGTCGTTTTCTTTTTTACGCCGATGTGTGGCAGCTGCCAGATAGCAAGCCGGTTAGTGGACGTGGTTTTGGAGGCGGACTCGCTTCACGCAGAAGTCAGGAAAGTAGACTTGAATTATGTGCCTGAGATAGCACAAAGTCTGGAGATTACATCCGTCCCAGCGCTAGTTAAATTTAAGAGTGGTCAGCCGGTCGATTTAAGTTACCAATTACATGATGCAACGGCGATTTTTGAATTCCTGTATAGTGAGTGATACAGGGATTTTTTCTGTGTTAATTTTTGCCCGAGTGCAAAAAAGTTTCGCTTCCGATATAGAACTGCATTTAACTAAAAACGTTGCTATAGACACAATTCTGCAGCTTGTGGTAAGATAATTCGAGTTGTTAAAATAGTGTTTTATAAAGAGAGATTTTTAATGAAACATAAAATATCGGAGGCTTTTCTATGAACCATTCAAATCTTACTATTTTATCTGTTTGTAGTAATTTTGTTATTGTTGTACTTAAATTGATTGTCGGCTTTTTTACAGGTTCCGTGGCAGTGATTTCGGAAGGGATTCACTCGTCAATGGACTTATTTGCGTCAATCATCACTTTCTTCTCGATTCGGATTTCTAATCAACCGGCCGATGAAGACCATCCATATGGACACGGAAAAGCAGAGAATATCGCGGGAACAATTGAAACTTTACTTATATTTGTAGCGGGGATTTGGATTATTGTAGAATCGGTTAATAAACTTATAAATCCTCACGAAATTCGTTTTCCAGCGCTTGGTATTATGGTTATGCTTTTCGGGGCAATTGTGAATATTATCGTGTCTCGTATTATCAAAAAAGCGGCCGATGAAGCTAATTCAGTTGCCATGAAGTCTAATGCATTACATTTATATACAGATGTATTCACAGCGCTTGGAATTGCGCTTAGTTTGTTCCTTGTATACATAACAGGCTGGCTTTGGTTAGATCCAGTTATCGCCATTTTAACAGCATTTTACATTATGTATGAGGCGTATAAATTATTAAAAGAGTCTTTTCCGCCGTTAATGGACAAACGCTTGTCTGCGGATGAAGAAGAAGCAATTAAGCAAATCATTTTGACTCATAAAACAAAATTTATTGAATTTCATGATTTTCGTTCAAGACGTGCAGGAGCGGAAGAATACATTGATTTTCATTTAGTTGTATCTTCCTCAATGACGATTGAAAGTGCGCATTCGTTATGTGACGAAATTGAAGCAGAAATTATGAATTTTTATTCGAAAGCAGAAGTTCTTATCCACTTAGAGCCAGAAGAAGAACGGGTATTCACGCGAATTTAATCCAAGCTCTTTCTATTCGATTTGTTGCTAAAGTGTTACAATAGGTAGAAATAAGAATGGAAAGGACAATGAGTATGACAACTTCTATTTTAATTGCGGATGATGACAAAGAAATTGTTGATTTAGTGAAATTATATTTACAAAATGAAGGATATACGATTTATCAAGCTTATGATGGTGCGGAAGTATGGCGTTTAGTACAAGAAAAACAGCCAACTTTAGTGATATTAGATATAATGATGCCAGAAATGAACGGCTTAGAAGTATGCCGATTAATGAGAGATAACGGGATTTTGACTCCCATCTTAATGCTTAGTGCAAAAGCGGAAGATAACGACAAAATCATGGGGCTTTTAACTGGAGCTGACGACTATATGGTCAAGCCATTCAATCCATTAGAGCTTTCTGTACGTGTGAAAGCTATTCTAAGAAGAATGCAGCAAATGAGCCAAGCAGAGCCTGTTAGTCAAGATAAAGTCATCATTGGGCCGATAGTAGTTGACCGTGGCCTTCACGTTGTAACTGTTGGTGGCAAAGAACTTCATTTGACGACTTCTGAATTTGATATTTTATTTTTACTCGCGAGTGAACCAGGCCGCGTTTTTAGTTCAGAATATATTTTTGAGAAAATTTGGCAAGAAAAAGCCCTTGGAGCGAGTAAGACGGTAATG
Source organism: Listeria monocytogenes (assembly GCF_041765605.1). Taxonomy (GTDB): domain Bacteria; phylum Bacillota; class Bacilli; order Lactobacillales; family Listeriaceae; genus Listeria; species Listeria monocytogenes_D. The sequence continues at coordinate 2,476,786 of NZ_CP168900.1, read as the reverse complement.
GTCCATATTAGTAATTTGCGTGATAAATTGCGCGAGGCAATGGGCGGAGAAAATGTGATTAAGACAATTTGGGGAGTAGGGTACAAAATTGAAATCTAAACTAGAACTGTTGTTTACGAAAATTAGCCATGTGATGAATATTTGGCAGGCGACTTTTTTTGCAGCTGTTTCATGGGTTTTGGCTTTAATTACCGTACAAACTATTTATTTATGGAGCATTTCCATTCGGGATGATTCTTTGTTTTTACGAGAAGTGTCTCAGGCCATTGTGCAATTATTTGGAACGAATAAATATACGCGAATCATGCAATCTTTTTGGATGTTATCGCTAAAATTTCTGATTATCTTTTTAATAGCTTGTCTATTCTTTGCTTTTTTCTATCGTTTGATGCGTCAAAGAATTTTGAAAAAACAACTGCGGACAATTAATTTTGCGCTAAATGACGGAAAACCGGTAGATACAGAAAGTTTTGTGCCGGAAATTCAAGAACTGGAACGTAACATTGAAAATATGCGAGAACGTCAGAAAAAATTGATGCAACAAGAAGAACAAGCCCAACAAGCTCGAAATGACTTAATTACCAATGTTTCGCATGATTTGCGAACACCACTTACATCCATTTTAGGCTATTTAAGCTATATACATGAAGACCGTTATCGCGATGAAATTGAGCTTCGTTATTACACCGAGCTTGTATACGGGAAAGCGCGTCATTTGCACAAACTTATTGATGATTTATTTTCTTATACAAGGCTCGATAGCGTGGATTACCAATTAAAGAAAGATGAGTTAGACATTGTTGAGTTGCTCCGGCAATTAGTGGCGGAATATGACGGGCGAGCTGCGGAACGTAATATGCAGATTGTCGAACATTTTGACACCAACAAACTAATTATCGGTGGTGATGGTAACCAAATTATGCGCTTGTTTGAGAATTTATTTTCGAATGCCCTTAGATACGGAGAAGGCAATAAACAAATTGATGTCAGCGCGAAAAAAGAAGATAATATGGCTGTTGTGCGCGTAACGAATTACGGCGAAGAAATTCCTAATGTCGATTTACCTTACTTGTTCGAGCGCTTTTACAAAGTAGATAAAAATCGGACGACGACTGGAACTGGATTAGGCCTTGCAATTGCTAAGTCTATCGTTGAAAAACACGGCGGAATTGTTACTGCCGAAAGCAAAAAACGCCAAACCAGTTTTATCGTCAAATTGCCGCTAATTTAATCTTTAACAATTCTTAAAAGTTTCTTTCCGCGTGATTTATGTTCTTTCGGTAGAATATAAATCACGGAGGAGAGGAAAATGAAAAAACATATTGTTTTAATTGTTGTTGCTTGTATCACGGTTATTGCGGTATTTATGTACATAGTGCAAATAAATAATAGCGAACTGAAATATCAAAAAAAGGCCCAAATTAAAATAGCCTCTCAAATGGCTAATCAGGTTGAACAAACAAATAGTAGTATCCTAAGTGAAATAACTTACAAATAAATTGATTTAAGTAAGAAAGTTATTGACAAAGTCTACTAGACAAGGTAATATGAAAAAACAAGAAACGTCACTATAGTCACAAATGAAGTGATTTAATAATATGTAGAAATCTTATCCAGAGTGGTGGAGGGAAATGCCCTGTGAAACCCAGCAACCTAAACAATAATTCATTATGTGTTTAAGGTGCTAAGTCATGCAGAACAACTAATTGTTCTGAAAGATGAGAAGGAAGTTAGTCCATTTGAAAAAATGCTGCCTTTCTGCTCATCAGCAGAAAGGCTTTTTTGTATATCAGAATGTAGAAAAGGTGATAGAGATGATTACGTTACAAAACGTTGTAAAAGAATACACGTCCAGAAATAACAAAGTTCTCGCAGTCGACCATGTCGATTTAGAAATTGAACAAGGTGAGATTTTTGGAGTAGTTGGATATTCTGGAGCTGGTAAAAGTACGCTAATCCGGATGTTTAACGGACTGGAACTACCAAGTGCCGGGACAGTGGAAGTAGACAATTTACTTATTAGCCAGATCCGCGGTAGTAAGCTTAGAAAAGCTCGTCAGCAAATTGGAATGATTTTTCAACACTTTAATTTATTATGGTCACGTACAGTAGCGGAAAATATCGCGTTTCCACTAGAAATTGCAGGTGTACGGGGTGAAAAAAGACGTTTTCGAGTAAATGAACTCATCCGCCTTGTTGGTTTGGAAGGAAAAGAAAATGCTTATCCAGCTGAACTAAGTGGTGGTCAAAAGCAGCGTGTCGGTATCGCAAGAGCACTGGCCAACAACCCAAAAGTATTGCTTTGTGATGAAGCAACTTCCGCACTAGATCCACAAACTACTGATGAAGTTTTAGAACTCCTCCTAGATATTAACAAACGCCTCCATTTAACTATCATCGTTATCACCCATGAAATGCACGTTATCCGGAAAATATGTAATCGCGTAGCAGTAATGGAAAACGGAAAAGTTGTCGAACTCGGCGATGTTTTAGATGTTTTCCGTCACCCACAAGAAAAAGTAACGCAGCGCTTCGTTCGCCAAGTCACTGATTCAGACGAAACAGAAGAACTAATCCATCTACTACTCGATAATTACGCAGAAGGAAAAATTGTTAAATTACTCTTTATGAGCGAAAATGCAACTCAACCAGTCATATCTCAAGTAGCAAAAGAAAATGATGTTATGCTAAATGTTCTCCACGGGAACTTAACGCAAACGCAAAACGGCGCATACGGAACGCTTTATGTACAAGTTTTAGGTACAGAAGATGCGATAAATGCGAGTCTAACACAGCTACGTCAACTTAAAGTAGAAACGGAAGTGTTAGAACGATGACGAAATTACAAGAATTATTTCCCAATGTTGATTTTCAAATGATGTGGGTCGCAACACAAGAAACATTATACATGACGCTTGTTTCATTATTTGCGGTTTTTTTACTCGGAATTGTGTTAGGATTATTACTATTTTTAACTAACAACAAAAAACATGCTGGGGCGCGCATTCTTTACTGGATTACAGCCATTTTAGTCAACGTGTTCCGCTCGATTCCTTTTATTATTTTGATTGTATTGCTTTTACCGATGACGAAATCGCTTGTCGGAACAGTAATCGGGCCAAAAGCGGCACTTCCAGCATTGATTATCTCTGCTGCTCCGTTCTATGGTCGGATGGTAGAAATTGCCTTTCGTGAAGTGGACAAAGGAGTTATCGAAGCAGCCAAATCTATGGGAGCGAATATGTTTACGATTATTGGTAAAGTACTTATCCCAGAAGCACTTCCAGCGATTATTTCCGGTATCACAGTGACAGCAATTTCGCTCGTTGGTTTTACCGCGATGGCTGGTGTCATTGGCGCAGGTGGTCTTGGGAATACTGCCTATCTTGAAGGATTCCAACGTGGACAACCTGATGTAACAGTACTTGCGACAATTATTATCTTAATTATCGTCTTTATTTTCCAGTTTATCGGCGACTTCTTAACAAAACGAACCGACAAACGCTAACTAATGTATATGAAGAAATTTATATAAAAAAACGCGGAATCCCCGCAAAAAAGGAGAGAATTTCATGAAAAAGGTTCTTGGTTTCATTTTCACATTAAGTTTAGTTTTAGTACTTACAGCTTGCGGTAGCTCCTCAGATAAAGCTTCATCTAGTAAAGACGATAATCAGTTAGTTGTGGGGGCTTCCAATACACCACATGCCCAAATCTTAGAACAAGCAAAACCGATTTTAAAAGATAAAGGGATTGACTTGAAAATTGTTAAATATACAGATTACGTTATGCCTAATAAAGCGCTAGAAGAAGGCGACTTAGACGCTAACTACTTCCAACATAAACCATATCTTGAACTAGAAGAAAAAGAAAAAGGCTACAAATTTGCTGATGTTGGCGCGATTCACATCGAACCAATGGGCATCTACTCTAAAAAAGTGAAAGACATTAAAGATCTAAAAGACGGTGCGCAAGTATTACTTTCTAACTCAAAATCTGACTGGCCGCGTGTCATTGGTATTTTTGTGGATAACGGACTATTAACGTTGAAAGACGGCGTGAAACCACAAGATGCAACATTTGATGATATTAAAGACAATCCGAAAAACTTGAAATTCAAATACGATTTTGACCCAGCTTACTTAATGACTGCGTATAATAACGAAGAAGGCGACGTTGTAGCGATTAACTCTAACTTTGTTGTAGACCAAGGCTTAAACCCTTCTAAAGATGCTATTGCAATCGAAAGTAAAGACTCTCCTTATGCGAATATCGTTGTAACAACAGAAAAGAAAAAAGACGATAAAAACATTAAAGAGCTAGTAAAAGTACTTCATTCAAAAGAAATTCAAGATTATATTACGAAAGAATGGGACGGCGCTGTTGTTCCAGTCGATAAATAAAATAGAAAAAAATCCTTTTACCAAATCGGTAAAAGGATTTTTTTATTGAGCGCTACTTAAATATAATTTCAGTCCATCAGAAATGGCTTTATCCAGTTCTTTTTTAGAAACAATTTCATTTCCTTCTGGCATTGGAGGGACTTTTTCGTAGTCAAGCATATCAATCGTTGTTGTGAAGTTCATTAAGTCTTTTGTGTTTGTGTCTTCAAAATTAGTAGTGATAATTGCTTTACTAAATCCTTTTTTGCTGTCAGGAGTCAATGTTAAGTTGAAATCTAATGTTTGAGCGTCGTTATTGGTTAGTTTTTTTAAGGATGCTTGCATGTCTTTTTGTGCTGTATTCCATTTTTTCTTTGCTGCTTTTTGGGTACTGCCATCAATTTCAGCGATAAGTGCTACCACGTTTCCTTGATCGTCAAGCTTTGTGAGAACATCATTTACTAAATCGCTCACTTCATTTTTAGACAATTTTAGAACGATGTCGTCGTTGTCTTTAGAAGTGAAGTGCTTGTCATCTAAATCGTTTAAATAGCTGTAAATCGCAATGCCAGCAGTTTCTTCAATTTTCTTTAATTCTTTTGCTTGGCGGTCTACAGTTTCGGTATCAATTGTTTGGTTGGAAAAGTTTTGAATTGTTTCGAATAGATTTAAATACTTTGATTCTAAGTCTTTGTTTTGTTCCAGCACTTGATTGAAAATTTTGGCTGTAGATGCTGGTAATAAACTTGAGATGCTATCCGTTGCATCATAGAAGTCAGATACAGGGATATACGCTTTTCCGTCGTCGCTGTTTTGTAGTGCATGTATCGTTAAATCAAATGGTTTTTCTCCTTTCCAATGAATGGAAGATGCACTGTAAGAAGAGGCAGAGTCACTGTCAACGGAAATTTTATATTGAATGTTCGATTTTTTAAGTTGGTTTAAGTCAATTTCAGGACCAAGCTTTTTCATATAACCTTCTGAAAGGTCATTTACTTGGAATGTTACATTTGTTGTATATTGTCGGTTTTTAGCTGTTTTTTGCAAGGCAGCAGTGAAGTCGGACTTAGGGGAGCTACACCCGGATAAAGTTGCTAAAAGCAATACAAAGATGGTCGCAGCCATTATTGCTTTCTTCATATTTTAAATTCTCCTTCAATAAGTAATCGTTTATTACAAAAAAGTTATTATGTTGCAATTTTGTTACGTTACAACAATACCATATATAAATAAGATATACAATCCCTTTTTTAGGATGAAAAATCCCTTTCATTTATTGGTATGACACGTTGTATTTTTTTAGGGACGGATTCTCAAATAAAATAGAAACAGTGATAATGCTAGAAAACTGGTAAAAAACCTTTATTAATAGTAGAATGAAGGGGAGAATGCGAAGAATACTGGTTTTTATAGTTGTAATCAGATTAGAATTATACTAAACTAGGATTATGCAAATTTTACACTAGGGAGGACTTTTTTTATGGCAACTTTAAAGATTCAAGATTTACATGTTGAAATAGAAGGAAAAGAAATTTTGAAGGGCGTTAACCTGGAAATTTCAACTGGCGAAATCCATGCTATCATGGGACCGAACGGAACAGGTAAATCTACGTTGTCCTCAGCTATTATGGGGCATCCAAAATATGAAGTAACACAAGGAACAATCACACTTGACGGGGAAGATGTACTCGAAATGGAAGTAGACGAACGCGCTCGTGCTGGTCTTTTCTTAGCGATGCAATATCCAAGTGAAATTAGTGGTGTTACAAACGCTGAATTCATTCGTGCAGCAATCAACAGCCGCCGCGAAGAAGGCGACGAAATTCCAGTAATGCAATTCATCCGCAAACTAGATGCAAAAATGGATATTTTAGATATGGACGAAGAAATGGCGGAACGTTATTTAAATGAAGGATTTTCAGGCGGAGAGAAAAAACGTAATGAAATCTTGCAATTATTAATGATCGAGCCAAAGTTAGCGATTTTAGATGAAATTGACTCTGGTCTTGATATCGATGCGCTTAAAGTTGTCTCTAAAGGTGTAAATGAAATGCGCGGCGAAGGATTCGGTTGCTTAATCATTACCCATTACCAACGGTTACTGAACTACATCACACCAGATTTTGTTCACGTAATGATGCAAGGTAAAGTAGTAAAAGAAGGCGGACCTGAACTTGCGAAACGTTTAGAAGCAGAAGGTTATGACTGGATTAAACAAGAGCTTGGTATCGAACTTGAGGAAGAAGAAGCAGTAGACCAACAATAAGGAAGTGAGGTTAAAATCATGGCAGAAAATATGACAATTAAAGATGATTTTATCCACGCTTTTTCAAGTAATGCGAATGAACCGGATTGGTTTTTAGATATCCGTCGCAATGCTTTTAAAGCTTACGGGGAACTGGACTTGCCTTTTGTGGATAAAACAAAAATTACTCGCTGGAATTTCACAAAGTTCGAGACGTTTATACCTTTTAAAGAAGGCGTAACGAATGAAACTTTACCGGAAAAAGTAGCGAATTTAGTTGATTTAGATAATAAAGAAGCCAATTTTTACGTTCAAATGGATGAAAGACCTGCGAGACTTCAGTTGCAACAAGAACTAGTTGACCAAGGCGTTATTTTCACAGATATTATTTCGGCTGTGAAAAACCATCCTGAACTTGTGAAGAAATATTTCATGAAAGATGCAGTTCAAGTGAATGAACATAAACTGACTGCTTTTCATGCGGCACTAGTGAACGGCGGGATTTTCCTTTACGTTCCTAAAAATGTCGAAGTGAAAGCACCAATTCAAGCTGTTTTCGTACAAGACAAAGCAGAATCTCCACTTGTTAATCATGTGTTGCTTGTGGCGGATGATAATAGCGCAGTCACTTATGTGGAAAACTACGTAACGGTAGATAACGCACCTAAAGGGATTGTTAGCATTGTAGAAGAAGTAATCGCTGAGAAAAATGCGCGCATTACTTTTGGCGGTGTAGACAATCTTGCAAGTGATGTTACGACATATGTGAACCGTCGTGGACACATTGGAACAGATAGCCAAATTGAATGGGCGCTTGGCCTAATGAATGATGGCGATACTATCAATGAGAACGTAACAAACCTAATTGGTGACGGATCTTCTGCTGATGTGAAAACTGTGACAGTTGGACGCGGAAAGCAAACGCAAAACGTGACAACGCGCGTGACACATTACGGAAAAGCTTCTAATGGTACAATTTTATCCCATGGTGTTATGAAAGAAAGAGCGACAACTATTTTTAACGGAATTGGCCACATTAAACATGGCGCTTCTAAGTCAGATGCACAACAAGAATCACGTGTACTGATGCTTAGTCCTGAAGCGCGCGGTGATGCGAACCCAATTTTATTAATTGATGAAAATGACGTAGTAGCAGGACATGCGGCTTCTGTTGGACGCGTTGATCCACTACAATTATTCTATTTGATGAGTCGCGGGATTTCTCAAAAAGAAGCAGAAAGATTAGTTATTCATGGCTTCTTAGACCCTGTTGTTCGTCAGTTACCAATCGAAAGTGTGAAAACGATGCTTCGTGAAGTAATCGAAGGGAAAGTGCGCTAAATGATTGATATCCAAAAAATTCGGGCGGATTTTCCAATTTTAGCTCAAGAAATAAATGAAAAACCGCTAGCTTATTTAGATAATGCTGCCACTTCACAAAAGCCGAAACAAGTTATTGAAGCTTTAACACATTACTATGAGTTTGATAATGCGAATGTTCATCGCGGTGTGCATACACTTGCGGCAAGAGCGACGGATGCTTATGAATCAGCTCGAGGTAAAGTAGCCCAGTTTATTCATGCGCGTGAAGTAGCAGAAATTATTTTCACAAGAGGTACTACTTCAGCGATTAATTTAGTTGTAGATAGTTACGCGGAAGCAAATATTGAAGCTGGCGATGAGATAGTTATTTCTTATCTAGAGCATCATTCTAATTTGATTCCGTGGCAACAACTAGCTAAACGCAAGGGCGCGGTTTTGAAATATATTGAGTTAGAAGAAAATGGAACGATTTCTGTGGAACAAGCCAAAAAAACGATTGGCGAAAAAACGAAAATCGTTGCATTAGCTCATGTTTCTAATGTACTCGGGACTATCACGCCAATTAAAGAAATCGCAGCAATTGCTCATCAATTTGGAGCAGTCATTCTCGTTGACGGTGCGCAAGCTGTGCCTCATATGGAAGTTGATGTAGTTGATTTAGATGCTGACTTTTATGCTTTTTCAGGGCACAAAATGATGGCTCCTACTGGTATTGGCGCCTTGTATGGCAAACGTGAATTGCTTGATGCGATGGAACCTACCGAATTTGGCGGAGAAATGATTGATTTTGTTGAATTATATGATTCGACTTGGAAAGAACTGCCATGGAAATTTGAAGCCGGAACACCGATTATTGGCGGAGCGATTGCGCTAGGTGCGGCGATTGATTACTTGGCAGAAGTCGGACTCGCAAATATTCACGCACATGAACAAGCATTAGCTAGCTACGCGATAGAAGAAATGAGCAAAATCGAAGGCATTACCATTTATGGACCAAAAGACGCGAGTAAACGATGTGGCTTAGTGACTTTCAATTTAGAAGGCGCACACCCACACGATATTGCGACTATTTTGGACGAAGATGGAATTGCGATTCGAGCTGGTCATCACTGTGCACAACCGTTGATGAAGTGGCTTGACGTTTCTTCCACAGCTCGCGCAAGCTTTTATATTTATAATACAAAAGAAGAAATTGATGCGCTTATAGATGGCCTCAAGTTAACAAAGGAGTATTTTGGATTATGACAAGCCGGAAATTAGATCAGCTTTATAGACAAGTCATTATGGATCACTATAAAAATCCGCGCAATAATGGAGAGCTCCCAGATAGCGATGTAACAATCGACCTCAACAACCCAACATGCGGTGATCAAATTCATCTTCATTTAAAAATGGACGGTGATAAAATCGTTGCGGCAAAATTCACTGGTAGCGGCTGTTCGATTTCGATGGCCTCTGCTTCGATGATGACGCAAAGCATTATTGGGAAAACCGAGAAAGAAGCACTAAAAATGTCCCGTGAATTTTCAGAAATGGTGCAAGGTCACGACCATGAAACAATTGATGAATACGGTGATGTCGAGGCACTTGCCGGAGTTGCGAAATTCCCAGCAAGAATCAAATGCGCAACCCTTTCTTGGAAAGCAATGGAGAGAGCGATTTTTGAAAAAGAAGGAACAAAATAAGTAGCGAAAAGGAGGATACGACATGACTGAAATTCCAGAAATTGGCGAATACCAATATGGATTCCATGACAAAGATACCTCTGTGTTCCGTACAGAACGCGGATTAACAGAAAAAGTAGTAAGAGAAATTTCGAATATTAAAGAAGAACCAGAATGGATGCTTGAATTCCGTTTGAAGTCTTTGGAGCAATTTTATAAAATGCCAATGCCGACTTGGGGTGGCGACCTGTCAGAACTGAAGTTTGAAGACATCACTTACTACGTGAAACCGTCTGAACAAACAGTGCGCTCTTGGGATGAAGTTCCTGAAGAAATTAAACGTACTTTTGATAAATTAGGTATTCCTGAAGCCGAACAAAAATATTTGGCTGGTGCATCTGCGCAGTATGAATCCGAAGTAGTTTATCACAATATGAAGCAAGACCTAGAAGATTTAGGGATTGTCTTCAAAGATACAGATTCCGCGTTAAAAGAAAACGAAGATATTTTCAAAGAATATTTCGCAAAAGTAATTCCACCAAGCGACAACAAATTCGCTGCGCTAAACTCGGCTGTTTGGTCAGGTGGTTCATTCATCTACGTACCACCAGGTATCAAAGTAGATACGCCACTTCAAGCCTATTTCCGTATTAACTCGGAAAACATGGGTCAATTTGAGCGGACACTAATTATTGTGGATGAAAATGCCAGCGTAAACTACGTGGAAGGCTGTACTGCTCCCGTTTATACAACGAATTCCCTTCACTCAGCTGTCGTGGAAATCATTGTAAAACCAGGCGCTTACTGCCGTTACACAACCATCCAAAACTGGGCGAATAACGTTTATAACCTAGTAACGAAACGTACTTTCTGTGAAGAAAATGCGACAATGGAATGGATTGATGGTAACATTGGTTCGAAATTAACGATGAAATACCCAGCTGTACATTTACGTGGTGAAGGAGCGCGCGGAACGACCCTTTCTATCGCGATTGCAGGTAAAGGTCAACGTCAAGACGCAGGAGCGAAAATGATGCACTATGCGCCGAATACGTCCTCTACGATTGTATCGAAGTCGATTTCGAAACAAGGCGGAAACGTAACGTATCGCGGAATTGTTCATTTTGGTCGTAATGCAGACGGCGCACGTTCGAATATCGAATGTGATACGCTGATTATGGATAACCTGTCCACATCGGACACAATCCCGTACAACGAAATCCTAAACAGCAACATTTCATTAGAACATGAAGCCAAAGTTTCCAAAGTATCTGAGGAACAACTTTTCTATCTAATGAGCCGTGGTTTAAGCGAAGAAGAAGCGACAGAAATGATCGTTATGGGCTTCATTGAACCATTTACGAAAGAATTACCAATGGAATATGCCGTTGAGATGAACCGTTTGATTAAGTTTGAAATGGAAGGCTCGATTGGTTAATATAACAAAAAAATCCCCTTCAACTGCAGCTTTGTGGTTGAAGGGGGTTTTTATTTACATTTAATTTTAGCTGTTTTTCTTTCTACTTAAAAAGCCAGCAATAAAATAAGATAGTATAAAAATAGATAATCCGCCTATTAAAGATATATCTGATCCGTCAAAAGGTTTCCTACCAGTAAAGGCTGAACCGATTAATATCGTTCCGAAAAAAACTGAAGTCATTATAATAAGTCTTTTCATCTGTTTTCTCCTTTTTTTAATTAAAGTATAAAACATAAAATATCCAAGGTAAAGCAACAACCAAATTAAAAGATTCTCCCTCCTTTTTGCGTTATAATAAACATAAATCAAAAACGATAGAGAGGGTGGCGGTTGATGATTACAATCGGGTTAACTGGATGGAGTGATCATGATTCATTGTTACAATCAAAAAAATTAACGTTGGCTGATTATGCGGCACATTTTCCTGTGGTAGAAGTCGATACGAGTTTTTATGCGATTCCTTCTCCGCGAACAACGGCAAACTGGGCGGCGCAAACTCCGGATGATTTTCGTTTTGTGATAAAGGCTTTTTCGGCGATGACGAAACATAAGGAATGGTCGCAGTATTTTGATAGTGAAAATGCGATGTATACGGCTTATATGGATATGATTGCGCCGATAAGTGAAACGGGAAAACTACAGGCAATTTTATATCAATTTCCGCCGTATTTTAATTGTACGAAAGAAAATGTGACTTATTTAAAATATGTTGCCTCGAAAATGGGCGATTTGCCTGTAGCAATTGAATTTCGTAATAACTCATGGTATAGCGAACAAAATACAGAAAAGACGTTAGATTTACTGCACGAATTAGGTTTTATTCATACGGTTGTCGATGAACCGCAAGTTGGTTCTGGGAGCGTGCCGATTGTGCTTCGTGAGACGAATAGTGATATGACATTAGTGCGGCTTCACGGCCGGAATCAGTATGGTTGGATGAAAGCTAGCAGTCCGGAATGGCGCGAAGTTCGGACACTTTACCGTTATAATGAGGAAGAAATTAACGAATGGGCAAAATATGTGGAACATTTACAAAAATTGTCCAAAGAAGTTGTCGTGATTTTTAATAATAACAGCGGCGGGGATGCGGCTGATAACGCGAAACATTTACAAAAGGCGTTACAAGTTGAGTTTCAAGGCTTGGCTCCGATGCAAATGGATTTGTTTTCAGAATAAAAAAAGATGGCGCGTAAGCAGCGCCATCTTTTTTATGCTTTTATTCCAATTAAAAAGCTAATAACTAAAATAATTAATACAATCCCAGTTATTCCAACGTACAAATAATCTTTTTCCTTCAAAAAAGTAAATAACGATACAACGACACGAAGGACTGGCGTTAAAATTAAGCAAAAGAGGCCAAACATCATAATTGCGTATGGTTTAAGCGTCCCTAGCCCGCTGAAAATCGCCGTAAGCGAAGTCGGATAAGTTTCCCCAGGATAGCCACTTTCGCCGGTGATAAATAGCATAACAAGGCCGAAAACAATAATAATCGCACTGAGGACAACACCGATTCGTAGTAACGCGCTGACAATTAGCTCCACGCGGTACATTTCTTCTTTTTTCTCTGCCATTTAGATCCACCCCAATCCTTCTAAAATCATTTGGAAGGCAACATATAAAATGACGGGAATAAAAATAATCCGAATAACTTTGCTTTTTAAACGTTGCATAATGCGTGTTCCAAGTGTTGCACCGACAAGTACGCCAATCGCAACTGGAGCTGCAATCGCAGGCTGGATGTCACCTTGGAAAAGATATACAGTTGCACTGGCCGCCGCGGTTACGCCCATCATTAAATTACTCGTTGCGCTACTTACTTTAAGCGGCATTTTCATAAAGACATCAAGTGCCATTACTTTAAATGCACCACTACCGATTCCAAGTAAGCCACTTGCGATTCCGGCACCGTACATCACACCAAAACCAGCAGGGACGTTTGCCACTTGATAATCAACTGTCTGCCGTAAAGATTTATCGTAATATGAATCATGTAAGTTTAGTTTGGTTGCGAGTGGGTCTGGTTTCACATTGGTAGGAAATTCTGTACCGACCTTTTTAATCATGTTGAAAGCAGAATAAAGAAGTAAAAGTCCGAAGATGATGTAGAGTGCCGTGGCCGAGAGCAGTCCGCTGACGAAAGCCCCGGTGATTGCACCAATTGTTGTGGCAATTTCGAGAAACATCCCGACACGAAGGTTCGTAATACCGTCTTTGATATAAGCGATGGCAGAACCACTACTTGTTGCGATAACGGAAATAATACTCGCACCAATTGCATACTGAATATCAATCCCGAAAATAAGAGTCAAGGCAGGCGTCACGATAATTCCACCACCAAGCCCGAGCAAAGAGCCTACAACCCCTGCAAAAACAGAGATTAAAAGAATTTCGACTGTTTGCGTAATATCCAAAAAAATCACTTCCCTTTTAAAACAATATATCCTATCATAACATAAAATGAAAAGGGAACAATTCATCCAGTCCTAGTGCGTGTAAAAAAAGCTATTTTACGCTACAATAGTTATAAGTAGGGAGTGAGATGGATAGATGAAACATTTAACTTTATGGCATACAAATGATGTTCATAGTCACTTGGAACATTGGCCACGCATTTTTAATTTCTTAAAAGAGAAAAGAACAGCTGCGGATAAAGAAAATAAGTCGGCGCTCTTTTTTGATATTGGTGATTTTTTGGATCGGGTCCATCCGCTTACTGAAGGAACGAACGGGCTTGCGAATACGGACTTACTTAACCAACTGCCGTATGATGCGGTGACTTTTGGTAATAATGAAGGAACGACTTTGGCCCATGAAGACTTGGATAAATTATATGAACATGCGGCCTTCCCAGTAGTTTGCTGTAATTTTTACGCAGATAAAGAACGAACCAAGCAGCCAGACTGGGTGAAATCGATTGTTTATAAGGAAATAGAGCAAGTGAAAATAGCTATTATTGGTGCCACGGCGCCGTTTCGGGAATATTACGAAGCAATGGGCTGGGGCGTGGAGGAACCTATTAGCTCCATTCAAAAACAAATTGCTGGCTTGGATGAAGATACGGATGTAGTTATTTTGCTCAGCCATCTAGGTTTACCAAGTGATGAACGCATTGCACTCGAAATTCCTGAAATAGATGTAATTTTGGGGGGACACACGCACCATTTACTTGAAACGGGGAAATTAGAAGGGAATGCGTTACTTGCTGCAGCAGGTAGATGGGGCGAATATATCGGAAAAGTGGATATCGAGTTAGACGAAAATAATCAGATATTGACTAAAACCGCCACGACTTTTAAAACAGAGGATTTACCGGCTGCTCCAAATGAAGCGAATGAAATTCAAGGTTTCTTCGATAAAGGGCGCGCAGAACTCTCTGAAAAAGTAGTTGCGATTCCCGGAAAGTTAGCGCATAATTGGTTTGATGACTCGGAAATTGCGCACATTTTGAATGAAGCGGTTTGTGAATGGACTGGGGCAGAAACATTTGTGATGAACGCGGGCATTTTTATGACAGACTTTGAAGCGGGAATCGTGACGGATTTTGATATCCATCAAATGTTACCGCATCCGCTCAACGCGATTGCTTTAACGATGTCTGGTGAGGAGCTTGAAATACTTATTGACGGAATCTACCGAAAGAAAGCAGAACTGCAAGATATTCCGCTTCGAGGTTTTGGTTTCCGAGGCGAGTATTTTGGCACCGTTTTGATGGACAGAGCTGGTTTTGATGCGGAAAATCAAGTGGCGCTTTTTGATAATAAACCAATTGATAAAACGCGGGAATACCGGATTGCGACCCATGATACGTTTGTGTTCGCGCCATTTTTCCCGATAGTAAAACAAATTAAACGAAAAGAAGTATATACACCGGAACTACTCCGAGATATTTTAAAATGGAAACTTAAAAAAATGTACGGACAGGAGGAAGACAAGTGACGATTACGATTCAAGATTTAAACTACGAGATTATCACCAATTATCGCGATGCTTTTGACGAGGAGAAGTTAAATGAACGGTTTAGCGATATTCTTGGACGATATGATTATATAGTGGGCGACTGGGGTTACGATCAACTTCGGCTGAAAGGCTTTTTCGAAGACGATAACCGCAAAGCCGCATACGACAACAAAATTAGCACGTTAAAAGAATATATTTATGAATACTGCAATTTTGGTTGTGCATATTTTGTTATTAAAAAAGTAAAATAGTAAATGAGGTAGTTTGGAATTGAAGAATTATAAAGCGTATTTAATTGATTTAGATGGCACGATGTATCGCGGGGCAGAAGTTATTCCTGAGGCGATCATTTTTATCGAAAACTTAAAACGTGCGGGAATTCCGTATTTATTTGTAACAAACAATTCAACAAAAACACCTGGGCAAGTAGCAGAACATTTAACTGACATGGGGATTCAAGCTGTAAGTGACGATGTATTCACGACGTCACAAGCAACCGTGCAATTTATGATGGAACAAAAACGCGAAAAAACGGTTTATGTTATCGGAGAACGTGGAATAAAACAAGAACTAACAGATAATGGATTTGAAATAACTTCTAGTAATCCAGCTTTTGTTGTTGTTGGGCTTGACCGGGAAGTCGATTATGAGAAATTTTCAAAAGCAGCTCTTGCGGTTCGCGGTGGCGCGATGTTTATTTCGACGAATGGCGATGCAGCAATTCCGACAGAGCGCGGTTTGCTTCCAGGAAATGGTTCGATTACATCAGTCGTTTCCGTAGCCACAGAAACAGCACCAGTTTTTATTGGGAAGCCTGAATCCATTATTATGGAGCAAGCACTCGCAAAACTCGGTGTCCATAAAGACGAAGCAATCATGGTGGGTGACAACTACGAAACCGATATTATGGCGGGCATCAATTACGGCATGGATACGTTAATCGTACACACTGGCTTTACATCAAAAGAAGCATTATTAACGAAAGAAATCCAGCCTACATACGCTGTAACAAAACTAACTGATTGGAAATTTAACTAGAAGAGCGGAATTTTTCTGCTCTTTTTTTAATAAATAGGAGGTTAGAAAATGGTCTCAATTCAAAAGTTAACGAAAGACAATTTTCACGAAACAGCAAAATTAGAAGTGCATCCACACCAAAAAACATTTGTCGCAGAAAACTGGTATTCCATTATCGAAGCAAGTTTTGAAGAAACGTATCATTCGCTGGTAATATATGCGGATAATATGCCGGTTGGCTACGCAATGTATGGAATGGATACAGATGATGGTGAGTTTTGGTTGGTACGATTTATGACTGGGAAAGAGCATCAAGGTAAGGGCTACGGCGGAGATGCGCTAGAACAAATTATCGAGATAGTGAAAAATCTACCAGAAAAACCAGCACGTCTGCGTTTATCTTACGAACCAGATAATACGGTAGCAGAGAAATTTTATGCAAAATATGGATTTAAAAAAACGGGGGAAATCATCGACGGCGAGGCAGTGGCCGACTTGTGGTTCAAACGTTAAAATCGGGTATAGAATGGGGATAAGGAGGATGCTAAATGGACGTTTTTAATGATTTCTTTGTAATATTTTTAATTGGAGCGACTGCCTTTTTCGTGGCAAGTGAATTTGCCATTGTCGCAATTCGGAAACCTACTGTCCTGCAACTAGTAGCCTCAGAGGACCCGCGAGCGAAATATGTAAAAAAAGTTACTTCGAATATGAATGATTATTTGGCTGCTTGTCAGTTAGGGAACACACTCGCCGCACTTGCTATGGGGTGGGTTGGTGAAGCAACAATGCGTGGTTGGTTGGAGCCGTTATTTTTAATGTTACCTGTACCAGAATCCGTTGAAAAGCCGATTTCGATTTTTGTTTCCTTTATTTTAATTACATTCTTAAATGTGGTACTCGGAGAACTTGCTCCGAAAACATTTACAATTCAAAGCACAGAAAAAGTAGCTCTGTTTATCGCGCGCCCGCTTGTGTATTGGTATCGCCTGACTTTTCCACTCAATTGGCTTTTAAATAACTCGGCGAATTTAATCACGCGGATGTTTGGGGTAAAACAAACAGTTGATGCGGACCAAATGACGCCAACAGAACTGAAGATTATTTTTGAAGATAGCTATAGGCAAGGACTTTTGAATCCACAAGAGTTTCGTTATATGAAAAATATTTTCAAACTTGGCGACGTGCCAGCGAAAGAAGTGATGATACCGCGAATGTCGATGATTGCGATTGACCAAACGGCAACTGTACGAGATTTGTTGAAATTAACTTCTGAACATACATATCATATTTTCCCAGTAACCGAAGATGAAGATAAAGATCATATTATCGGAATGCTACGAGTCAGTGCGGTTATGGCTGGACTTGGAAAAGATGAAACGATTGTGACGCAATCTATTCAACCATTTATTACACCTGTTTTAGAAGTGTTTGAAGGCATGATTTTGGAAGAGCTACTTGTGAAAATGCAGCAAGAAAGTGAGCCGTTTGTCGTTCTCACGGATGAATACGGCGGGACTTCGGGGATTGTGACGCTAGAAGATGTCATGGAAGTAATTGTTGGGGATATGGAAGAAGCAAAAGGTCCGAAAGGGATTCGAAAAGTAGCTTTGAATCATTATATTATTGAAGGATCTGAGCCGCTCCTTGAAGTTGAGGAAGCGCTTGGGGTTCCAATTGAAGGGCCGGGTGTTCATACGTTATCGGGATGGATGTTGCTCGAACGTTTTGACTTAGAAGCTGGTGATGAGATTGAACATGAGGGATACCGCTTTATCGTTCGTTCAATGAATAAAAACTCGATTCGGCAAGTAGAAGTAAAATTAGGGAAAGAAAAACCAGTAAAATTGGAGGAATAGGCCTCTTGTTTTACTGGTTTTTGTTTAATTAACGATGTCGTCGTGATAACTATGCGCAAGACGACTTGCAGCGGCCGCAGCGATGGCGCCAACAATGTCATCGAGAAATGTGTGAACGGCGATACCATCGTGTTCATTTAATTTTGCAAGAATACCTGGCTTTACTTTATCGATATAACCGTAATTGGTAAATCCAATTGATCCATACACATTGACGATGGAGAGTGCGAGTATCTCATCGACGCCGTACAGCCCCTCATCAGCGCTAATGATATTTTGTAGTGGTTGGACGAGTTCTCCTTTTTCAGCCATCACATCAAGCTGTATGCCTGTTAAAACAGCATTTTGGACTTCTCGCTTACGAAGAACATGCTCAACGTTTTGACGGCAAATATCTAATTCCAATCCGGGATGATATTTTTGTTGTAAAAATAAGACAAGTTCTGCGATATCGTCAATTTCTACGCCACGTTCGATGAGCCAACTGCGTGCTTTTGATTCTAACGCACTTTGTTTTTCTACCATTTTTCTTACCTCCTTCTAACTGTATGTATATTGTATGATAGACGTTTACAGGATTTCTAAACCTTTTTATACAAAAATAGCGACCGATTGTTTGGTCGCTAAAATATTTGTTTAAAAAACCTGAACAACTTCTTTAAAGCCGATAATTTTTTCAGCTAAAGTTAATTCGATACCCATTTTTAAAGTCATATCAGAACTGGGGCAAGTCTCGCATGCACCAAGTAGTTTAATTTTTACGACACCGTCTTGTGTGACTTCGATAAGTTCATAGTCCCCGCCATCACGAACTAAAAACGGACGGAACTTTTTTAAAGCTTTATCAACTTCGGCGTAGCTAATTTCTTCCATAGGATATAGTTCTCCTTTCGTGAGGCAATGTTATATTTTCTATTATAACAGGATATGGGGAAATTTAAAGGAATTAAATTGGGTTTTTCTGAGATCGAAAGTAGTGCAATAGGAAGTAATTACCAAATAAAAACTCTCTTATTCAATTAATAAGAGAGTTTTCGCAGTTTATTTTAGCTGTTTTTCTTAGAGATAGAGTAAATTCCTAAGAGAACGAAACATGTACCAACTAATCCGAACAATATACTATCTTGTTGATTATCGCCGGTTTTCGGTAATTTTGTTTGTTTTTTTATTGTAGTTAATTTGTTTGCTTTTGGTTTGTTTTCGCTGATTTTAATAGGTGTTTTGTTTTTATCCTCTTTTTTAGGATCGTCTTCTTGTTTAGCATATACAAAGGTGACTGTTTGAGCATCAGTTGTAAATATGCCATTAGCGTTGGCCGGTGTGGCTGTTAGCTTCCAACCACTCAAGTTTTTAGCTGTTGCCGCGTAAGGTGTATCTAGCTTACCGTTCAATGTATCAGGAGTAGCTAATTCGTTGCCGTCCGCGTCGACATATTTCACGGTAACAGGAGCGCCATCTGCTTTTTCGTAAACATAAGTGACCGTTTGGTTAGTGTCTGTAAATACGCCATTAGCATTGGCAGGTGTCGTTTTAACTACCCAACCAGAAAGACTTTTGGCTGTAGATTGGTAAGGAGCATCGATTTTGCCGTTCAATGTATCAGGAGTAGCTAATTCGTTGCCATCGCTGTCGAGATATTTAATAGTAACGGGAGCACCATCTGCTTTTTCGTACACATAAGTGACCGTTTGGTTAGTATCTGTAAATACGCCATTAGCGTTGGCAGGAGTCGTTTTAACTGTCCAACCAGAAAGACTTTTCGCTGTAGATTGGTAAGGTGCGTCGATTTTGCCGTTCAATGTATCAGGAGTAGCTAATTCGTTGCCATCCTCATCGATATATTTCACAGTAACGGGAGCACCATCTGCTTTTTCGTACACATAAGTGACCGTTTGGTTAGTATCTGTAAATACGCCATTAGCGTTGGCAGGAGTCGTTTTAACTGTCCAACCAGAAAGACTTTTCGCTGTAGATTGGTAAGGTGCGTCGATTTTGCCGTTCAATGTGTCAGAAGTAGCTAGTTCGTTGCCATCGCCATCGACATATTTCACGGTAACGGGAGCACCGTTCGCTTTTTCGTACACATAAGTGACTGTTTGGTTAGCGTTTGTAAATACGCCATTAGCATTGGTAGGTGTAGTTTTAACTGTCCAACCTGTGATACTTTTCGCTGTAGATTGGTAAGGTGCGTCGATTTTGCCATTCAATGTGTCGGAAGTAGCTAATTCGTTACCGTCCCCATCGACGTATTTCACGGTAACGGGTGCACCATCTGCTTTTTCGTAGACGTAAGTGACTGTTGTATCACTATCGCCAAATTGTCCTGAAGCTTGGCCTTCAATTTCTTTTAATTTGTAGTTAGTAATTGTTTTTTCTGTTGTTTGATAATTTTCTCCGGATTTACCAGAAATTGTTTCGCTTGTAGCTAATTCATTGCCATTTTCATCTTTGTAAAATACGTTTACAGATGAATCGGTTTTTTCGGATACCGTAATTGGTTGTGATACTTTAAGGGAGTAACTAAGCGGGACTCCTTTAGCGGAAGTAGCTGTGAATGTCGCATTGTAAGTCACAGTCTTCGTTCCAATTGGTAAGTTAGAGAAAGAGACTGTTTTATTATCGGCCGATACTGTTCCACCGTCAGAAATGCTAGAAATAGGCATTTCTTTGCCATCAATATCTAAAGTAGGATTATTTGAAATAGCTGTTGCCCCTTCTTTAATATTAATAGTTGGAAGTGTGATAGTTTGGCTATTAACTTGCAAACCTTTATAATCACCAACGACATCCATGCTTTCAAAAAAATCTTTTAACTTACTTAAATCAGTAATGTTATTATTATCAGCGTAAGCAATAGATAATCCTCTTAGTGTATGTAACGAATCAATGGAAGTTAAGTTGTTATTGTTTAAATAAAGAACTTTAAGTTTTTTCATCGTAGCAATTGGAGCTACATTAGTGAACTTGTTGTAACTTAGATTTAAGTTTGTAATGTGATCATTTGCAGTTAATGCTGCTAAATCGGTAATGTTATTCCAAGTTAGATCTAAATTCTCAATTGATTTGAGGTTTGCAAATTTTGTAAATTCTTCATTATTTATTTGGTGATATGATGGATCTAACCAAGCATATGAGTTATAAGAAAATGATTTTAAGTTTTCTTGTTCAAGTAAGGGAGTGAAATCAGTGATATTATCCCCACCTAATTCTACTTCTTCGAGTGCTGGCATCTCGCCAAGAGCTTTAATATCATTCAATCCAGTAGAAATACCAACGATTTTTTTCAGCTTAGGTAAATTTTTAATCTGATTTAAATTGGTAATTTCTGTTTGGTTTGAAAAATATAAATTGGTCATGTTGACTGCTTTTTCGAGTCCAGTTAAATCTCTAACTAACCCAGTGACAGGATATCCAGAGAAACCGTACATATAAGAAATATCCGCCGTACTAATCGTCTCGAGGTGTGCTTCAGTCAATTCTTCTAGCAACGGTTTTCCTACAATGTTTTTAAGACCTTCTTTTAAATAAGGATCTGGGATATTTACTACATCAGTTGATGCTGCTCGTACATTACTAAAAGGTAAAAATACGGTTGTGATTAAAAATAAAACTAACATTATTTTTATTGCTTTTTGCATATGTCTAATTTCCTCCTTTTTTTTTGAATGTATTCGTAATTAGTTATTCGTTAAAACGGACTATTTCAGCAACAAAAATTGGTTGGGAAATGCAGTTCGAAACGAATACATCTCTAAACACCGTTATAATAACATGTGGGTTCTTTATAAATCATGAGTTTTCAAAAGAAATTTATTGAAAATAGAGTGAAGTTCAAAAATTGGACATATTTGTTTTTTTAGGGTTTTTGGAGGTGGGAATGTAGGTGGGAGAGAGGGTTTGGTTTTGATTAGTGGTGTGGAGAGGGGGTTTTTGAATATATAGAGCATATAAATTAGTTGTTAGGTTTTAAAAATTTCGAAAATATTGGAAGGTGAGTTTTTTTGTATGTGTATTTGGGATGTAATTCGCTTTGCTTTGAACGGGCGAATGGGGATGTGGGTTTTCGGTTGAGGGTGGATGGATTTTATTAGGAAGGGAAGCTGTTGTGTGGAGGGCGCACTTTACTGGGAGGATTACATGCTCGCTTTGTTTGCATGGATATTTGGGCTGTAATTCGCTTTGCTTTGAACGGGCGAATGGGAATGTGGGTTTTCGGTTGAGGGTGGATGGATTTTGATGGAGGAAGAAAGCTTGTGTGGAGGGCGCACATTTCTGGAAGGATTACATGCTCGCTTTGCTCGCATGCATATTTGGCCCGTAACTCGCTTTGCTTCGAACGTGCCAAACAAAAACACGTTCCTAAGGCTCAGAAAGGAACGTGCCCTTTCAACTGGTAAGGTTGAAAGACAATCGGGTTGCGCGCCCGATTGTTAAAGGGAGTGTTACTTATATGTTGACCGTGAAATCACGGGTACAACCGATAGATGGTTTATCATGTTAATACACTACTGCTTTAAAGGTTAGCAATGTATTGGAAATATTATAATATATCTGTAAATTTGTGTCAATTCATATCTTTATAAAAATTCATAAAGTTTAATAGTTATACTTCGTGAAACAGCTTAGTCGCTTTTTTTGGTGGGTTTTTGTACAATGATAGTGAGGTGAAGCGTGATGGTAAATGAAGCGAAATTATATGTTTATGGTTCAACGACAATTTGTGCGAGTTGTGTCGGAGCGCCATCCTCGAAGGAAACAGAGGAATGGCTTCGAGCTGCGATTGGTCGGAAGTTTTCTGGTCAGCCATTTATGGTGGAGTATGTGGATATTTTTAATCCGCCGAATGAAACGGCTTTAGCGGATATGGCGAATAAAATTGTCGAGGAAGATTATATGTACCCAGTCATTGTGGTCGATGGTGAAATTATCGCGGAAGGCAATCCTCGGTTGAAAGATATTTATCAAGTAATGACCGACCGTGGTTACTTGGCAACGATGTAACAGTCTAGGAGGCAAGTGAAGATGAATCCGATTGTGGAATTTTGCGTGAATAATTTGGCGAGCGGGGCGGATGCTGCGTTTGCGAAATTAGATGCGGATGATAGTTTGGACGTGATTGAATATGATTGTCTGACATATTGTGATTTATGCGCGACGAGTTTGTTTGCTTTAGTGGACGGAGAAGTGGTTCGCGGAGAAACTGCGGAGGAATTGGTTGCGAATATATATACATTTTTGGAAGAGAATCCGTTTTAATATAGAAAAAAGCGATGAGCGCGTAATTTGGCTCATCGCTTTTTATTAGCTAAAAAATTCCTTAATGGGTGTGTCGCCACTTTCGATGGTGTAGGTTTTATAAAAACTAGATTTTTCGGATAAAGCTTCACTAATAAAATCTGCAACATCTGCGCGCGGGATAATCGTTGTAGGTTTTTCGGAAACTTCAGCGATTTTGCCAGTGGCTGGATCATCTGAAAGGCCAACTGGGCGGACGATGGTGTAGTCAAGACCGCTTCTTTTTAGTTCTTCATCGGCTGCTTGTTTGGCTTTTAAATAATGGACGAGGGATTCGGGACCGTTTTCTGGATTGTCGGCGCCATAAGAGCTAACAATGATGAACCGGCGTACACCTTTTTCTTTAGCAGTTTCGATGGCTTTGATGGCGCCGTTTTGGTCAATGTTGATAGTTTCGGAAGCGGGCGTATGACCACCGGATCCTGCTGTGAAAATAACCGCTTCAATTTCATCATAGGCATAGTGGAAATCTTTTTTTAAATCGGCGATAATCGGCTTTGCGCCAAGTTTTTCAAGTTCGCTTACTTGTTCGGCTTTTCGAACCATTGCTCGAACGAAAAAGCCTTTTTCCATGGCGAGTTTTTCTACTAAAAGACGGCCGATTTTGCCATTTGCGCCAATTACGAGTACATTCATTGCTAATCTCCTCCTAAAAAATATCTACAAAGAACTTTTCCCGGTGAGTAAAAAATAAAACCACAAGTCGCCTCGTGGTTTCGGTTGTTATTCGAATAAAGATGTGGAGTGCATTGGTTGCACGCGTGTTTTTGGATCAATGAAATTCATTGCGTTATTAACGGCTGTTGGAGCTTCACCGAATCCGGTCGCGATTAGTTTTACTTTACCGTCATACGTGCAAATATCACCTGCACAATAAATTCCTGGGATACTCGTTTCCATTTTTGAATTAACGACAATCGAATTACGTTCTAGCTCTAAACCCCAATTTTTAATTGGACCAAGCGAAGAAACGAAACCATAGTTAATGATGAAATCGTCAATCTCCAGTGTTTCCCTTGTATCACCTTTGACTTCTTGCAAAGTAATATGCGTTAATTTATCACCGTTACCGAGTACTTCAGTTGGTATAAATGGTGTTTTGATGGCAATGGAAGATTTTTCTAAATTGTTCACGCTATGTTCGTGCGCACGGAAAGCATTGCGACGATGAACGATCGCGACTGAACTGGCTACTTTTTCAAGCATGAGTGCCCAGTCCACTGCGGAATCTCCGCCACCACAAACGGCAACGCGACGACCCGAAAAGCGACTTAAATCATTGATGAAATAATGAATGTTTTTCCCTTCGTATTGCTCTGCTTCTGGAAGATCCAAACGTCTCGGTTCAAATGCGCCGTTTCCAGCGGTAATAATAACTGCTTTACTATAATGTGTATCTTTCTTCGTGATGATTTCAAATGTGCCATCAACTTGTTTTTCTACGCTTTGAACCGCTTCTTCCAGCGCTATGGTTGGATCAAATGGTTTCATTTGTTGAATCAAGTTATTAACAAGTTCCTGTGCGCGTACAGCAGGATAGCCCGGAATATCATAAATATATTTCTCGGGATAAAGCGTGGAAAGTTGTCCACCTAATTGCGGTAAACTTTCTATTATTTTCACACTCGCATTGCGCATTCCGGCATAAAAAGCAGCGAATAGCCCAACCGGTCCACCACCAATGATCGTGATATCATAAATTTTTGTTTTTTCATCCAAAATACATCACCCCCTAGTTCGTAATTTCCCCTTTGAAAACGCTAAAGTTGCAATAAGCATATTTTAGCACAGATTATGAAAAAAGAATGTTTACGGGATTGCTGCAATAAAAATAGTATAAAAATGAACTAGACCAATTATGCATCAAATAAAAGATTTTTACGAAAATCAAGCCATCCCAAAGCTTTATTGTGAAAAAAATCGTATACCACTTGAACCATGCTCCAAAGAAGCTTAAACCCTTGAGTTCGCTTTCTTGAAAATGGAAGTTAAAAAGTCTATGATATAGTTTGTAAGCTGTGAAATAGGGAATATATTGGTACTTACCATTTTCACTTTGTTCATAGTTTGCAGTAGATTTTTAGCGCAATCTACATAGGTGCAGTAAGAAATTCTTAATGCAATTTTTTTTGTGAAGAAAAATATAAGGGAAAGTAGATGTGATAACAGATGAGTAAACCAAAAATTGTCATTCTCGGAGCAGGATACGGGGGACTAAAAACTTTACGTAAGTTACAACAAAGAAACTTGGAAGCCGAAATCGTTCTAGTGAATAAGAATGACTATCACCACGAAACGACTTGGTTACATGAAGCAGCAGCTGGAACAATTGAACCAGAAAAATTAATGTATCCATTAGACAAAGTCGTGAACAATACAAAAACGACATTTATCCAAGATACAGTAGTAAAAATTAATAAAGACGAAAAAACAGTCACACTAGATGCAAATGGCGATATCAGCTATGACTATTTATTAATTGCTCTTGGGTCAGAAGCAGAAACATTTGGAATCAGTGGTTTGAAAGAATATGCCTTCACTATTACAAGTGTAGAATCCGTTAAAAAAATCCGTGCGCACATTGAAGCGCAATTTGCTAAATGGAAAACAGATCCACGCGATGAATTATTAACAATTATCGTTGGTGGCGCTGGCTTTACTGGAATTGAGTTTCTTGGGGAATTAACTAATCGCATTCCAGAACTAGTGAAAGAGTACGATGTGCCTCGCGAAAAAGTGCGCATTTACTGCATGGAAGCAGCTCCAAAAGTATTACCACAATTTGATGCGAAACTCGTTGATTATGGTGTTGGTGTACTGGAAGATCGCGGCGTAGAATTCCATGTTGGTAAACCAGTCAAAGAAGCTACCGCTGACGGCGTAAAATATGCGGAAAGTGAAAATGAAGTTCGTGAAATCAAAGCGGCAACCATTATTTGGGCTGCAGGTGTTCGCGGAAATAGTGTTATTGAAGCATCTGGCTTTGAAGCTGGTCGTGGTCGTGTGAAAGTAAACAACAATTTAACTGTTCCTGGTAACGAGGAAATTTTAATTGTTGGTGACTGCTCACTAATCATCAACCCTGCAAATGACCGTCCATTCCCGCCAACTGCTCAAATCGCAATGCAACAAGCCGATGTGGCTGCAGTGAACTTAGCTAAATTAGTTAAAGGCGAAACGGACTTACAAGACTTTGTTTATCATGAAAAAGGAACAGTTTGCTCTCTAGGCGATAACGATGCAATTGGTGTCGTTTTCGGTAAAAACCTGAAAGGCTACCCAGCTTCCGTTATGAAAAAAGTCATTGATGACCGCGCGCTACTACTTATTGGTGGTTCAGGCGTTCTTGCTAGTAAAGGTAAGTTTAAATTTTATAAATAAGACTTCTAAAAGCAATATCTGTTAGTGCAGATATTGCTTTTTTGTTATGTTATAATGAAGGAAAAATGAAAGTAGGTAAGTCCATGAAACAACTTTTTGAGATACTTCCTAGTGAGTGGGCAGAAAAATTTTCAAAAACAATGAAAGAACGTATTGAATTAAGCCTTACAAATGAAGACGTGATTTCTTTAATAGAAAGTAAGGTTGGTGGGAGAGGATATTTGCCGAAAGAACAAGGTTATCCAGTGAATGAAGGAGGAGAACCACTTTTCTTTTTAGCGCAAATAAATTTTGCGGAAATGCCGCAAATCGAGAATTATCCAAAATCAGGAATACTTGCTTTTTATGTTGATTATCATGATGACTTATACGGTCTTAATTTTGATGATCAGACAGAACAAAATGGTTTTCGGGTGTTTTTCTTTGAGAATATAGACAGAGAGAGCATGACTGCAGAAGAACAAGCTGTTTATTTTGAAGGTATTGATAAATCAGCCCTTTATACTGTGGTCAAAGGGGAGTATAAACTTGCTGGTCGAGTAACGAAAGAGCTTTTGATGAATGATATTCTAGAGTTTGAGAAAGAATTTGGCAGTGGTTTTTATGACATCATGGAGCAAATTTTTGGTGATGATGAAGATAAAGCGAATGAGCTATTTGACCTTGCAACATATAGTAGTCAAATTGGTGGTTTTCCGTTCTTCACCCAAGAAGATCCGCGAATGCGTACAGAAAATTCGTATCACGACACATTGCTGTTTCAATTAGATAGTGAGTACAGTGAAGAGCCAGGTGCCCAAATAAATATCATGTGGGGCATGAGTGGAGTCGGCAACTTCTTTATTAATAAACAGGATTTAATTAATCGGGATTTTTCCAATGTTATTTTTAACTGGGATTGTTAAAGAATCACGTTACAAAAAAGAAAGAAGGTAAATAATGGAACAACTTTTTGATATACTTCCAAGTGAATGGGCCGAACGCTTTTTGGAAACAGAAAAAGAGCGGATAGAGTTGCATTTTAAAGATGCGGGCACACTTTCCTTGTTACAAAGTAAAGCTGGTGGCCGAGGTTATTTGCCGAAAGAACAAGGATATCCGGTGACGGAAGAAGGTAAGCCGCTTTCGTTATTAGCGCAAATTAATTTTTCGGAAATGCCGCAAATGGAAAATTATCCGGAATTTGGGTTGCTTGCTTTTTATGTGGATTATCAAGATGATTTATACGGACTTAATTTTGAAAATCCTACGAGTCAAGACGGTTTTCGGGTGTTTTTCTTTGATGACTTGGGAAGTGAGAGCTTAACTGCCGAAGAACAAGATGCATTTTTTGAAGATGTAGCGAAAACAGATTTTTACCCTGTTGTAAATGGTGAATTTAAAATTGCTGGTCAAGTTTCAGATCAAATTCTATTACAAGATAGCTTTGATTTTGAAAATGAATTTGGTAATAATTTTTATGAATTAGCTGATCAAATTTTCGCTGATGAGGAAGATAAAGCTGATGAGTTATACAATCTAGCTAGCGAAGGCAGTCAGCTCGGCGGGTATCCGTTCTTCACGCAAGAAGATCCGCGTATGTATTCAGAAAATCCTCATCACGACACGCTTTTGTTCCAATTAGCGTCCGAAGACTTTGATGAAAATAGGATGGCAATTATGTGGGGCGACTGCGGTGTTGCGAACTTCTTCATCAATAAACAAGATTTAATCAACCGGGACTTTTCTAACATTATGTATAACTGGGATTGTTCGTGAAAAAAAGCAGAAATTCGTTATGAATTTCTGCTTTTTTTATGCTCGTATAATTTTCTTGATGCTAACCCACCAATTTTTATTCACAATAAACGCCGTCAACAGAATAAACGGGAAAAATTGTAGCGGGAAAATGAAAAGTAAAATGGATGCGGTAAGAACGGGTTTTCCAACAATTTTCGTACAACAAGCGGTGACGAAAACCGTAATGAGAAAACCAGTTGATCCATCCATCCAAAATGTTGCTATGTACCCCATAATCGTACTAGTAAAAATCGCCGGGAAAATTGCACCGCCATTCCAGCCCGTTGCTAAACAAATAGCGACCAAAACAGGTTTTAACAAGGCGATAATAAGTAAAAAAGGAATCGAATAATTTTGGACAGTTGTTGTCAATTCAATCAGCTGATGCTCACCAGAAAATAACATGAAGGAAGAAATTATCCCAAATAAACCAATGCTCAAACCGCCAATAACCGCCGCGACCATTTTATTTTTAATGACAGAAGCTGCCTTCGCGATATAGACTTGCAATTGCTGGAAATAAACACTAAAGAGCCATCCTAGAATAATCATAGGAATAAAAAGTAAAATAAACCACCAAGACCAACCCATGTCAGGTAGCCGAATCGCAAAAATACTCGCAGGCATTTTTAAAAAGGATTTCAGCCAAAGGAAAGATCCGAGTGCGCTAAAAGAAATAAGAAGCGATAACACTAATTTAGAGTTTTTAGGAATTTTCTTCGCTTGACTACTTTCATCAATTTCCTCGGCTAGTCCGCTAAACGGAGCGTGGAAAATACTGGAAATAATCGCGCCAACACTCAAACTAACAAGTTCTTCTTTATGCGCCATAGATAGTTTTAGATGATCAATAATCCAAGTCGTGGCACCACCAACAATACCAATCAAAGCAGCTTCCGGACCAACGCTCGCCCCAAATGTTAAAATAATCCAAGCGCTAAGTATCGTAGGAAGCAGAACTTTGCGATACTCCATCCGTCCAGTTTTCTTCGCCTCAGCAACATTGTCATGCATCGACCGCGGATAGTCACCAAATTTCAGCTGAACCATTCCTACAAAAAAACTCCCAATCAAACCGACTAGTAGAGGATAATACCATGAAAAATCAAACTGATTAGGAAGATAATCCCACAAAAACGTCGTGGCGAAGTGAACCATTGCTAAAAATAAAGCAGCAATAACTCCCACTAAGATACCTAGAATAAATGTATAAACGCTAAAAACGAGTGTTACCTTTTTCACCGAAGCCAGCCCCTTTGTAAAATCTGTTGATAACATGATTTTCCCTTTAACATATAGCTGTAAACTAACGACAAACAAAAAAAGTTGACTACAAGGAGTCAACTTTTCATTTACATAAACATTTCTAAAATAAAGCCAATCGCAATCCCGGTAAGTGCTCCGAAGAAAACTTCCATAGGTTTATGACCAAGTAATTCTTTTAAATGCTTCGTTTTTTCTTCTTGTTCAGGTGCCGCGAGCCCTTTTGCATGTTCCACGAAGTCTTGGAAATCCGTTACTAATTTGTTTAAAACAACTGCTTGTTCACCGGCTTGTCTTCTAACGCCAGTCGCATCGAACATCACGATAATACCAAATACAACAGCAATCGCGAAATAAGGTGAATCGAGCCCGTATTCAATTGCGAGTGTTGTCATTAGTGCAGTAACCGCAGCTGAGTGAGAGCTAGGCATGCCACCAGTGGAAAACATTAGTCCGACATTAAACTTCCGGTAAACTAAAATATGAATCGGCACTTTTACCACTTGGGCAAACACTATCGCAATAATAGATGCAATTAATGGTGTATTCGTAAATATCGACATCAAATCTCTCCTGTCAAAAAGTCTATTCTTATTTTACCACAATGAGCTTATTAAAAACCTTTTCTAGAGTTTTTCTACCAACTCTTATATAATAAAGTATAAAGCAAATTCGGAAAGAAGGGAACATATGGGACTTCAAGAAACTATTGGCATTGAAATCGTTTCAGTAGAAAAAGGAAAAGCAATCGTTCAGTTAGAAGTAACAGAAAAAGTCCACCAACCATTTGGCTATTTGCATGGCGGCGTTTCTGTTGTTTTGGCGGAACATGCAGCAAGTATTGGCGCTGCTAAATCAATCGAACCTGATGAAATCGTCTTTGGTTTAGAAATTAACGCCAACCACCTCGCTTCAAAACAAGAAGGATTAGTAACAGCGACTGCAGAAGCAATCCACCTTGGCAAAAGTACCCAAGTCTGGGAAATTAAAATCACTGACGAAACGGAAAAACTAATTTGTATTAGCAGATGTACCATAGCAGTCAAAAAGAAACGAAAATAAAAAGCAAGGCAGAGGTCAATTGATGAACTCGCGCCATGCTTTTTTTATTTCTCTGTTTTATCATCGTCTGATTCAGTTTCACTTTCATCTTGCTCGATGATTTCATGCTCGGAATCATCCGACTGTTCTTCAATCGTTTGTTCCTCGCGTTCCCGTTCTTGTTCTTCTTGATCTTCGCGCTCATCAATTTTCTCTTCGCGTCGTTCCCATTCCATTCGTTCTTCCAATTCTTCCCGCTCTTGTCGTGCTTTTTCAATTTGTTCTTGACGGATAATAAGACTTTTCTTTTTCTTAATATCGTCTTTTTTCACTGAACGCAATTGGTCACGAATTCGAATAGCTAGTGGAACACCGGTATCATAAGCAGCCCGGTTAATAAGGTGAGAAGCCACTGGTGTAGTTAAGAAAATAAACAATACGGCCAGAAGTACTCGCGCATTAAAACCTTCGCCTGAGTGGAAAAAGTAACCAACCGTTGCAAACAGAAGTAAGCTAACGCCAAATGTATTACTAATCCCGGCAGCATGCGTTCTAGTGTACACGTCAGGCAATCTGATAACCCCGATTGCGGCAAGAATACTAAGCAAACCGCCGATTAAAATCATAATAGAAATAATAATCTCAATTATCACGTTCACGATCAATCACCTTCCCTTTCTCAATAAATTTGGCAAAGGAAACCGTTCCGATAAATGCAAGAAGCGCAATAAGTAAAATAACATCCAAAAAGGCATGCGTATCATAAAACATCGAAAGTAGCGCTACAATGGCCACTAAGTTCATTCCAATAGAATCCAGCGCCACCACTTTGTCAGAAGTAGTTGGTCCTTTTAAAATACGGTAAAGATATAAGAAAGTTGAAATCGAATAGAGAAGTAAACCAATGGATAAAGCGATTTGAATAATCATCCGTGGAACACCTCCATAATCGCGCCTTCATAAGACTTACGAATTGTTGCAATTTCTTCTTCAATGTTAGGGACGTGAAGCGAGTGGACATAGATTGCTTTATAATCATCCGAAATATCAATCGAAAGTGTCCCTGGCGTTAACGTAATCAGTAGTGCGAGCATCGTCACTTCCCAGTCTGTCTCAAGCGTCGTATCATATCTGAAAATCCCCGGTCGAATGTTCATATCTTTCTTTAAAACAATCCGACTTACATGAACTGTAGAAACAATTAAATCATGCAAAAAGCGGAAAACCAGTTTGATAAGGGCGAATAACCGGAAAAGGTAGAATCTTGATCCAAGGAAACGTCGCATAAAGAATAGCAAGAAAATCCCGATGATAAAGCCAATGATAAATGTTGCAAAACTAAATGATGACTCAAGAAACATCCACAAACAAGCAAGTATTATATTAAGAATAAGTTGAAAAGCCATCTTTTATCACTCCTTTATCACCGCATGGATATAAACAGAAGGGTCAACAAGAGGGTCAACCGCCTGTTCAATAAACGGATAAATTGCGTTACTAAACACACCATAACCAATCGAAATCGCAAGTAGAATAATTACTGGCACAAGCATTTTTTTATACGGAATTTGTAAATTGAATACGCCTTTTTTCTCGCCCCAGAAGCCTTTTGTAAAGACTTTGATTAAAGACATAAGGACGAATAAGCTGGATAGTAAGATGATGATTCCGCCGACTATTTGACCAGCAGAGAAAGCACCTTCCACAATCAATAATTTTCCAATGAAGCCGCTAAGAGGTGGAATTCCTGCAAGACCAAGAGTAGCAATGAAGAAAATCCAACCGAGTGAAGGCTTCACGCTCATCAACCCACTGAATTTTTTTACACTAGAATAACCAGTAATCGCCATCACAATCCCGACAATAAGGAACAGCGCGGCTTTAATAATCATATCGTGAATCAAGTAAAAGACAGCACCAGTCATCGATTCACGTGTCATAATCGAAACGCTAAACAGAATAACACCAATCGCAATCATAATATTATAAATCACAATCGTTTTCATATCATAGTAACTAATTGCCCCAATAACCCCAAGAACAATCGTCACAATCGCGAGAATTCCAAGTAGCGGAACAACAAAATCTGTTAACGAACTGAAAAATAGTGTGTATGTCCGGATAATTGCATAAACCCCAACTTTTGTCAGAAGTCCACCAAATAAAGCAAGCACCGGAATTGGTGGAGCAAAGTAAGATCCTGGTAGCCAGAAGTAAAGCGGGAATAGTCCTGCTTTTAGTCCGAATACAAACAAGAACAGAACCGCGACAACGCTAATCATTCCTGTATTTGCACCATTTAAATCCGTAATTTTTTGCGAAATATCCGCCATGTTGAGCGTTCCAATCATCGAATAAAGTAGCGCAATTGCTACAACGAAAAATCCGGAACCAACCACATTAATCAGCAAGTATTTAATCGTCGCTTTGAGCTGAACTTGAGTTCCACCAATGACAAGCAGTACATAAGACGCCATCAGCATAACTTCAAAGAATACGAACATATTAAAAATATCACCAGTTAAAAACGAACCATTAACCCCAACAATCATAAAGAGAATCGCTGGATAATAAAGAAATTTCTCCCGTGGTTTCCCAATCGTATAAAAAGAATAAAGAATCACGCAGAATAAAACAATACTCGTCGTTGCCGTAAGCAAGACAGCAAGCATATCGCCAACCATCGTAATCCCAAAAGGAGCCGCCCAGTTACCAATATTCACAGTTGTAATCCCATTTTCTCGAATATAAAATACAAGTCCAAGTGTCGCTACAACCAAAATACCACTAAAAATAAGGGCGAATACCCGTTGAATGATTACTTTTTTCGGAAGCAACATTAACGTAATTGCTCCAAGGAAAGGTATCAAAATCGGCATTAAAATTATATTATTCATCATCGGCTTCATGTCCTCTCGTCTTGGATACACTCTCGCTATCAAGCTCCTGATACGCTCTATAAGCAAGAACAAGGAAAAAGGCAGTTACACCAAAGCTTATAACAATCGCAGTCAAAATAAGTGCTTGTGGAAGGGGATCATTATACGTTCCCGCTCCCGGTGTACCAAGAATTGGCACGCGACCTTTTTTCAGTCCACCCATCGTAAGTACAAGCAAATTGACACCATGGCTTAGGACAGCCGTTCCAATAATAATCCGTAGCAAACTTTTAGAGAGAATTAAGTAGACAGCAGCTGCAAAAATCAAGCCGATTAATATAGACATTAATAGTTCCATCAGTCACTCTCCCCAATCGTTTGAATTATCGTAAGTGTTACACCGACAACAACTAAGTAAACCCCAAGGTCAAACAAAGTCGCCGTGTGTAACGCAGTATCTCCTAAAATGGGCAAATCAACATGACCAAATTTATGCGTTAAGAAAGGATCTCCTGTAAAAATCCCAATCATCCCAGTACCAAGGGCGAATACAAGCCCAACCCCGGTAAGCATAATCGTATTGATATTAAGCATACTAGCAACTGTTTTTGTATCATAAGCAAGTAGCGTTAATGTAATTGCGCCAGCCGTTGTAAGTCCAGCTACAAACCCGCCACCAGGATTATAATGTCCTGCAAAGAATAAATGGAGTGAGAATAAGAAAATAATGAAAGCAACTACTTTCGTTACATTTCTCAGTAGAACGTCATTCGTTTTCATCATTCTCACCTCGTTTCGTCAGTCGTAATTTAATCATCGCGTATATACCAATCGCCGCAATCGAAAGTACAGCTGTCTCAAACATCGTATCAAAACCACGGAAGTCAACTAAGATAACATTTACAATATTTCGTCCCGCCGCTTCCACATAAGCATTGTCCACATAGTACTTCGAAATCGAATCATAAAATGTTGTATTATACGCTGAAAGAGAGACAAGGGTGATAATTACACCGACCCCGATACTCAAAAATGTCTTCATTGATAACCATTTCGGCTTTTCCTCAATATTACTAAACTGAGGAAGATGATAAAACACAAGTAGATAAAGCACAACGGAAATAGTTTCAATAATAAGCTGTGTTAAAGCAAGGTCTGGTGCTCTAGAGATAACAAAGAAAATACTAATCGTGTATCCCATTGCTCCAAGTAAAATAATCGAAGTAATCCGCGACTTGGAAAAGACAATCCCAACCAACGTCACTAAAATAACTGCCGCTAAAACAAAATCAACAACTGTTACTTTCGTCATACTCGAGAAATTGAAATCAAGTGCTTGTGTGAAAATCATGACCGAAGCCATCATTAAAATAAAAGCCGATAACATGTAATTCAAGTAAGTCCGAAGCCAACCAGTCATAATAAACATCGTCATACGATACGAGCCTTGTTCTAAATAATACATCCCATTATCATACGTTTTCCCAATTCGAAGTGCTTTTGGAACCTTAGTCGTAATCCAAGGTTTCCAGTATTTATGTGTAAGAAACAAGACAATCCCCACTGCAACAACACCGAACGTCATTAACAGAGCAGGCGTAAAGCCGTGCCACAAACTAATGTGAATGGAGAAATCAGTAGAAAGCCCAGGAACAATTGCTCTTACAGCAGGCTCCAAAATCGGCTCCGCAATTAAATTAGGGAAGAGACCAATACCCACCACGAAAATCGATAAAATAATCGGTGGTAAAAGTAGTCCGAATGGCGCTTCATGCGGTTTTTTCGGAAGTAAGTACGGTTTCACTTTTCCAGTAAATGTTTTAAAGAAAATAATCATACTATAAACAAACGTAAACACACTAGCAACCCAAGCTACAACAGGGAGCAGAACGCCCCAAGTACTTGCATCAAACAATTGCAATTGCGTAATATTTACCATGCTTTCAAAAAACATCTCTTTACTTAGAAATCCATTAAACGGTGGAATCCCAGCCATTGCGAACGTTCCTATAAAAGCAATCGTTGCTGTAATTGGCATGATGCGCATTAGACCACCAAGTCGCCTAATATCCCGCGTTCCTGTTTCATGATCGACAATCCCAACCATCATAAACAAGCTACCTTTAAACGTCGCGTGATTAAATAGATGGAACACAGCTGCGACAATCGCCATCACATAAATATCATCACTAAGCGTATCAAAGTGAAGGGAAGCAGCGCCGACACCAAGAAGCGCCATAATGAGACCAAGCTGACTTATCGTCGAATAAGCCAAAATTGCTTTTAAATCATTTTTCTTCGTGGCATTAAGTGAACCCCAGAAAAGGGTCGTAATCCCAACGAGTGATACCGTCCAAAACCATACACCCGAACTTGCAAATAGTGGCGTGAACCGAGCGACAATATAAATCCCAGCTTTTACCATCGTAGCAGAGTGGAGGTAGGCACTGACCGGAGTAGGTGCTTCCATCGCATCCGGCAACCAAATATGGAATGGAACTTGCGCAGATTTCGTAAATGCCCCGAGCAAGACAAGAATCATCGCGGGAATGAATAAACTATTATTACTAATTACATCCGCGTTACTAATAATCTCCCGAATGGAAAAAGAATCGCTCATAATATGAAGCAAAATAAATCCGCCAAGCATCATCAGTCCGCCGAAGACTGTAATCATCATCGATTTACGAGCCCCATACCGTGAACGCTCACGATGATACCAATACCCAATCAATAAGAACGAACTAATGGAAGTAAGCTCCCAGAAAAGATACAACACAATCAAGTTATCACTCAAGACAACCCCAAGCATTGCCGTCATAAAAATAAATAAAAATGTATAGAAATTGCTAAGTCGTTCTTTCTTTTTCCCTAAATAATAAATAGAGTAAAAGGTAACGAGTGAACCAATCCCAGTAATAAGTAGCGCAAACAGCAAACTAAGCCCATCTACTACTACCGTAAAATTAATCCCAAGTCGGGGAATCCAAGGCATTGAAACAATCGTTGCCCCGTCCATCGTTTTTGGGATAAATGTTAAGAAGTAAATAAACAAAATCACTGGAATTGGAAGTACTAACCAGCCAGTATGAACTTGTTTGGTCCACCGGTAAAAAAGTGGAATTAGCAGTGCCACAATAAATGGCAGAACAATTGCTAGATGAAGAAATGACAAAATCGGCTCCTCCTCGAAGAATTTTTATACGGAAACTCATCCTGGAAATGTGAAAATAAAAACAGGAAATCATTATTTTTTAAGCAAGTACTTACATTTAATGAAACATAGTTATAACTAAAATTTTAGAAAACCGTGCTAACTCATCAAATTTCAACAACCTTACTATTCACGAAGTACCCAAATAAACGCCGTACTTTTTATATTTTTTATTATAACATACTTTTTTATCTGAAAAAAAGGCAGGAAACTTAACTTTATAAATCAATTTACCGAAATTTAAAAAACAATTTAATAGGAAGAACAAAAAAACAAACCTAAGAAAAAACTTAGGTTTGTCAAATTCAATCCACGTTCACATGCCGTTTTCGGTCGGAATGAAGGGCATAAAGCAAAATGAAAAATGCCACGAGGAACATAAAACTCATAAATAAGAACACACTCGGAATTCCTGTGAAACCAGCGAGCGTCCCACCGAGGATTGGTCCGATAACATTTCCTAAAAAGCGAGCACTTTGATTATAGCCAAGCATTTCGCCTTGCATAACACCAGGCGCCGCAAGCCGAATATAAGCTGTCGTACATGGCACCATACCACCAATCGCAATCCCGAATAAAAAGCGGAAGAAGATAAAGACCCAAAGATTCGTCGCGAATGCCTGTGGAATAACAAAAACAGCCGCCATAATCAACAAGATATTCAGTATTTTCTCATACCCATATTTGTCTCCAAGCTGTCCCCATTTTCGCGTCATCACCAAGTTCCCGAATCCCGTCGCAGAAAACGCCAACCCTGACAAGAAAGCAATATTGTCTGATTGCGTCATATCTCCTACATAAAGCGCAAGCAACGGTTGAACACTAAAGTTCGCAATTTGGATGAGTGCAGTAATAACCATCACCGTGAATAGAACTCGTAGCGTAAAAATTTGTTTTAAAACTGCACGACGAGAATAAACGACCTTGGCAGCTTCTTTTTGTTCTTCTGTACGGATTTCCTTTACACCAAAAGCGACAATCAAAGCCGCAACCATCATCGCAATCCCGGTAATCGTAAAGGTATCTTTAAAGCCAAATAAATCCGCCATCGCGCCGCCAATCAGAGGACCAAACAGCATCCCAGTCACGCCTCCGAGTTGCAAAGTACCGAGAATTTTCCCAGCTTCATTACGAGGAGTTTGCCGTGCAATAAAGGCATTACTAACACCAATAAAACCAGTAACAACCCCCATAAAAATCCGTAAAATCAGTAAGTAAGTGACAGAATGCGCAAATCCCATCAAAAAAATACAAACCGATAAACCGACCGAAGTTAAAATCAAAATTCCTTTATAACCGTGCTTATCACCAATACGTCCCCAAATCGGCGAGAAAATAAAGGCAATTAAAAAAGTTACGCCAAAAATATAGCCGGCCCATCTTTGAACATAGGCATTGCTGTAATCACCAAATGTTTCGATGTAGAGAGATAAAAACGGCATAATCATTGTCATACTGGCTGACATCAACAGGTTTGCCAGCATTAAGATGTACAAATTCCGTGTTCGAGTTGTCATAAAAGAATCATCTCTATTCGTATTATTGTTAAAACTGTCCTTTTCATTATAGAATAAAAGATAGCGAATGAAAAATAAAGTGAAGGATGTGCATTTTTGGTTAAAAAAATTGTCATTTGGGTTTCAGCTGTTATACTAGTACTGTATCTGATTGCTGTCGTTGTTAATTTACTTATTATTTGGCTACGTTAGTAAACAATAAATTAAAACAAAAGAAGGAGTTTTTACAATATGACTTACCCACAATTATCAAAAGAAGTGGCACCTAACGAAATTGAAGCAGAAATGATTACAAACCGAGGAACTATTCGCATCAAATTGTTCCCTGAAATTGCACCAAAAACAGTAGAAAACTTTGTTACACATTCCAAAAACGGCTACTATGATGGACTTATTTTCCACCGTGTTATTCCTGAATTCATGATCCAAGGTGGCGACCCAGACGGCCGCGGTACTGGTGGCGAAAGTATTTGGGGCGAATCTTTTGAAGATGAATTCTCTACAGAAGCTTTCAACTTACGCGGAGCTTTATCCATGGCAAACGCTGGTCCAAACACAAACGGCAGCCAATTCTTCATCGTTCAAAAACCAGATATGCCTGCTGACATGCTTGGTCAAATGGAACAAGCTGGCTTCCCAGTAGAAATTATCGAAGCATACAAACAAGGCGGAACACCATGGTTAGACGGCCGCCACACAGTTTTCGGTCACGTAATCGAAGGCATGGACGTAGTAGACGAAATCGCCAACCTACCAACTGGCATGCAAGATAAACCAGTGAATGATGTTGTGATTGAGAAGATTAATATTAAATAATGAATGAAGAGCACTTTCTATGAAAGTGCTCTTTTTGCATGGGGAATGTAAATTTATTTAAAGTATGGAATAAATAATTGAAGTTTATATGTATTATTTTCTTTAAAAAATGTTTGTTTTGTGATAAAATTAACGTGCCTGTATTTATAGAATACAGAATATAATGTTTCAAACTGTCAAGTAATATTTTATCGACTTTGTCGGTTAAGATTTGCTTTAAGTTAACTTCAAGAATCATTAACAATTCTCGAATTAACCAGTTTGATAAGATGGTAATTAAGGTAATTATAAGTTTCATACATATAGTTCCTTTCAAGTTATCGTTTACTACATTGTAGCATATAAGTTAAATCATTCGACTTTCTATACATTAAATGGTCATAGGTATGGAAATATTGACCTATAAGAGACGCAGAAAGGGATTTTAATTAAGTGTCGAACTTATTGTCCCTTTCCGCTCCCAAAAAAGGCGTGAATTTAAGATGCTAGATTCAACAAAATATAAAACAAAAAATTA
Source organism: Listeria monocytogenes (assembly GCF_041765605.1). Classification (GTDB taxonomy): domain Bacteria; phylum Bacillota; class Bacilli; order Lactobacillales; family Listeriaceae; genus Listeria; species Listeria monocytogenes_D. The sequence continues at coordinate 2,437,154 of NZ_CP168900.1, read as the reverse complement.
TTTGCACTTTGACCATAGAGTTAAAATTGAAAATGTAGAAAGCTATGTAACCAATCGTTCGAAGATTGGAAAACATAGCTTTTTGCCGTTAATACGTTATGTATTGTCTTTCGAAAAAAGAATAGAAGAAAAAAATCCAGAGTTTAACAACCGGCCAATTAAGCCTAAAAATAGAGTAATTATGTATGCTGGACATATGGATAACTTTATTTACAAATATTATGCAGAAATGTTGAACAAGGATTTTTACAATGAATTTTGCATAGAAAAAGATATAGATGATTGTGTATCTGCATATCGAAACAATAAAGTAGGGAAATCTAACATTGATTTTGCCGCCGAAATCATTAATCAAGCAGTTAAGTATAAGAAAGCTTATGTATTAGTTGGAGATTTCACTAACTACTTTGATAAAATAAATCACGAATTACTAAAAAAACATTTAGCGGAAGTATTGAATCAGCCAAGACTGTCAAAAGATTGGTTTAATGTGTTTCGTTCAATAACTAAATATGGATATTATGAAAAAAGTTTTTTGAATGAGAAATATGGAAGTGATGAAAGTATCAAAAGCTCTAATAAAAAAAGTTATTTTGAGAATATTTCTAAATTTAGAGAGTTTCAAAAAGATAACAAAACTTTATATAATAAAAATAAATTTGGTATACCTCAAGGAAGTGCTATCAGCGCAGTGTTTGCAAATATATATGCATCGGAATTTGATTTGAAGTTAAAAGAAATTGCCGACGAATTTTCTGGGATATATAGAAGATACTCAGATGATTTTATACTAGTTATCCCTAAAAGCGATATAGTAAATGAGCAAAAAATTAGAAGGATTGAAACTGATACAAGAAGGGTAGCTTCGGAATATAAAATAGAGTTGCATAAAGATAAAACAGGATTGTATTTATACGAGAATGATAAAATTTTTGACATAATTAGCAATGAAGTAAGCCATTTAGATTATTTAGGTTTCGTTTTTGATGGCACTACAGTTAAAATGAGAGGGAAGAGTCCGTATAAATTTTACCGAAATGCAAAAAAACTTATAAAGTTTGCTCAGAAAGTAAAAGTAAAAAAAGAATTGACTGATTTACCTTATAAGAAAAAAATTTATGGATTGTGTACAGATTTAGGAAAGAATTATAATAATCACGGTAACTTTATTTCATATGCAAAAAGAGCTCAAAAGAAATTTGATGAAATATCTCCAAATACAAATAATTTAATAATGAATCAACTAAAAAATCGAAAAAAGAAAATCGAAAAGATGCTAGGTTATAAAATACATACTAAGATTTAACTTAAAGGTATTTTTTATTATTTATGGGGAAAATACCTTAGTGAATAAAGCTGCTCAAAGAGTGAATAGTAGTAAAAATAGGTAAGTTACTCGTCGAAAGGAATTGTATATCTGTGGAAACATCCCACCCAATAAAAATCAACAACCAACTAATTTACGGCAGAGACCAAATATGGCTTATCAGCTTAAACCAAACTCTTGACCAACTCACACTATCTATAGAAGTAGACCTTGAAGAAAGCATGTTCCTAAAGATGATTTTTAACGGGTTTATTTTCCACTCATCCACCGAACTTGACACATACGAAAAAAGCAAATGGAGTACTAGTTGGTTAACAAGTCAGAGCAATTTTGAACAGATACAGCATTCTGATTTAATCAATGAACGAGTGAAAATAAGAGATGACTATAACGTTCAAGATTTTAAGCATTACCGCGTTAGCACTTATGATTATATTATTGACATAATTGCCAAAGACTATCAATTAGAAGAAGTGACTAAATAATATAAAACAAGTTTTTCATCCTTATTGATGAAAAACTTGTTTTTTTTAGACTAAGACTTCTGAAAAGAATTCATTATATAGTGCGCGAACCGCAGTATTTTCCTGCTCTTCCTTCACGCCAAACATAATGCTTACCTCAGAAGAACCTTGATTAATCATTTCAATATTTACTTTCGCATCGGATAAAGCTTTTGAAGCACGAGATGTAATCCCGACATTATGGCGCATGGTCTCACCAACAACCATAATCAGCGAAATCCCGTGTTGCATAATCACTTGATCTGCGTTCAATTCTTCTTTCAAACGAGACATAATTGTCTGCTCGGTATCCTCGCCAAACTGATTTTCGCGAATAATAATCGTTAAATCATCAATCCCAGAAGGCATATGTTCATAGTTCAACCCAGCATCTTCCAGAATTTGCAGCACTTTCCGTCCGAAGCCGATTTCTCGGTTCATCAAATATTTACTAATATAAATGCTACAAAAGCCGTCATCACTAGCAATTCCAACGACTGGACCATTGTTATTTTCGCGTTCATGAACGACACGCGTACCACAAGAATCAGGATTGTTCGTATTTTTAATATGCACCGGAATACCCGCATGAAAAGCCGGAATTAAAGCTTCATCATGAAAAACAGAGAAGCCAGCATATGAAAGTTCACGCATTTCCCGGTAAGTGAGTTCAAGAACTTTCTTCGGATTTTTCACGATAGCGGGATTGACTGCGTAGACTGCATCCACATCCGTAAAGTTCTCGTATAACTCGGCTTGGGCGCCGTTTGCCACAATCGCTCCAGTAATATCAGAGCCACTTCTAGAAAACGTGCTAATTTCACCGTCTTTCGTATAACCGAAAAATCCTGGGAAAACAATAATGCCTTCTCTTTCTCGAAGTGCAAACAAACGATCATAAGATTCTGGTAAAACTTGCGCGCTAGCATGTTCATTTGTCACAAGTAAACCGGCATCTTTTGGATTAATATAATTGGCGTTTAAGCCTTTAAATTTAAAGTAAGCGGCGATTAATTTTGCGTTATTATCTTCGCCACTTGCTTTCATTCGATCTAAAAATTTATCAGGATCGCTTTTGTCTGATGAGATAGTCGCTTGTAAATCTGCGCGAATTTGATTGATAATTTCGTCGCTCATCCCTGTATCTAGCGCTATCCCCGCATATCTTGCAATGACAGATTCAAACAATTCACTCGTATCTTCCCCGAGAAGTGCCTTTGCCGCGCAATCAATAAGTAGGTCAGTCACTTTTGTATCTTCCTTGAAACGTTTACCTGGTGCAGAAACAACAACGATTTTCCTATCAGGATCCTCCGCTACAAGTTGGAAAACCTTATTTAATTGGATCCCCGATGCTAAAGAGCTTCCGCCAAATTTAATTACTTTCATGCAACACACTCCTGATCTGAATTTTTTATCTCCCGAAAGTGTTGTTTTTGGATGATGCGAAATTTTCTGACCTTTCGGATAAAGTTATTGTCTATTATCGCTCTTTTCACGTGAAATCGCAATGGTTTTTCGCATTTTTAATTATTTTTCCTATACCTCGGTAGTTTACTTGTTTAAAAAGCTAAAGGTAGTTATAATAAGAGTGTACAAAAAAAGCAGCCTTAATCTGAAAGGAAAGATTACGATGAAAAATATTGTTTTAGTATGTGCGGCAGGGATGTCAACAAGCCTTTTAGTAACAAAAATGCGTAAAGCAGCTGAAGATCGTGGAGAAACTTGCGAAATTGAAGCATATTCCATTGCTGAAGTAAGTAACTTAATTGACGATGCAGATGTTGTACTTTTAGGACCACAAGTACGTTATCAGAAAAAAACAGTTGATGAATTAGCTGCTGGGAAAATTCCAGTAGATGTTATCGACATGGCAGCTTATGGTACGATGAACGGTGAAAAAGTACTAGGTCAAGCATTAGACTTAATCAACGGTTTCCAAAAATAAACAATAAAAAAACCTGTGTGGCATTTAAGCCACGCAGGTTTTTTAGCTTTCTTGGGTAAGTATTCCGTCTTCCATACGATATACATGGTTGACTAAATCTAGCATACGTTCGTCATGTGTTACCATGATTGCTGTTCGGCTCGTTTGCACAACTTCATTCCGGATAAGCTCGACAACTTCACGACTTCTTTCTGTATCAAGACTCGCAGTTGGTTCATCGGCTAAAATAACGGAAGGTTGATTAATAAGCGCACGAGCAATAGCGACACGTTGCTTTTGACCGCCAGATAAATCTTTTGGATAGAAATTTGCGCGATCGCTAATGCCAAGTTGGCTTAGAAGTGAAGCTGTATCTTTTTCAAGCTCCGCCGCACTTTTTCCAGCCATTTTTCCAATAAAGCTGATTTGATCTTTTACATGTAAATAAGGAACTAAGTGAGCTGCTTGGAAAATAAAGCCAATTTCTTCTAAGCGGAGAGCTGTTTGTTCTTTGGAAGATAGATTCCCGACTGATTTGCCGTTAATAGAAATCGTTCCGCCAGTCGGTGTTAATAGCGCTCCGGCAAGAGAAAGCAGTGTACTTTTACCAGAACCACTCGGACCAACAATCGCGATTAGTTCGCCTTTTTTAGCTTCAAAGTTTGTTTCCTTCAGTGCATGAATAATTGAAGGACCGGACGGGTAATCTTTATACACTTTATCAAAAGATAGTAGAGTTTCCATTATTCATCACCTCCTCGAATAGCATCTAGCGCATCTACTTTAGCAATTCGTCTAAGTGATAGAAGGGCGCCGAATAGAGCAACTAAGAAGAACAAACCACTATAAAGCGCAATCGTCATCGGACTTAATCTAAATGGCATCGCTGCTGGCATGATGCTTGGTAAAATCAGTGTTACACCGACACTAATTAAAATACTAATAATCGAAATAATCACCACTTGAGTAATGATGCTCTTAACTAAGTAACTTGTTTTCGTTCCAAGTGCTTTCAAAATACCAAATTGCGTTGTTTTTTGAAGCGTCATAACATAGAAGAACGCGGTTAAAATAAATCCGCCAATAATAATTAAGAAGAAAATCATCATATTAAGCGTCATTTGTTCCGCAGAATAACCTGGAATTTGATTTAAGAAACCTTTATGATCAATCGTTGTTAAATCTTTATCCGAAAGGGTTACGCCTTTATCAGGATTTTCTGTTTTAATCGCAATAGTACTTGTTTGCGGGATTTTTTGGTGATATAAAACAGGATTGATTTCTTGCCAAGTCGCGATATTAATATAAACAACGGGAGCATGGCTATACTTTTGATTTTCTGTAAAGCCGACAACCGTTAATTCTCTATTTAAAATATCATCCATCAAAACATCGCCAATTTTGATTCCGTCTGATTTCAAGGAAGAATCGACGACAATTTCGTCAGGCTTTGTCACTTGTATGTTAGCTCCATCAGAAATTTTTGGAGCGAGAAAGCTATCTGGTTGAATACCGAAAAGTGCGACGCTAAATTTTTTATCGTCACTTTCCCGTTTTAATGTTTGCATAGATTGACCGAGAACCGCAGCATCTTTTACATTCGCATCTTTTTTCACATCAGCGAGTTTGGATTCTGGGAACTGCGATCTAGATAATTTGTCTTGGGCGTCTTTGCTGAGAACATAATATGGAACCCCGTTATCTGCTACAGATGAAGCATTATCGTAAGCCAGCCCGTTTGCCAGCCCTGATAAAATAAGTGATAGTAACATAATTAAGACCATGATGCCTGTTACTAAAATATAGCGCAACTTAGAATAAACTAATTCACGAAGCCCTAAAAACATCGGTTATACCAACTCCTTTAAATTTATGTAAACGGAAAATGAACACTATTTCACTTTCCAAAGAATAGTATACCAAAGCTATATTCAATTTCCTAAAGAAAGAAACTAAGTATTTGCAACTTAGTTTCTCAAAATAAGCTATTTTTTTAAGCCTTGAATCAGAAGTTTCACAGCTTTTTCTAAAGTTTCTTTTGGACAGGCGATGTTAAAACGGACAAAGCCTTTCCCGGAATGTCCAAATCCAGAACCCATTTGAACACCAACGCCAGCTTCAATTAAATCGGCGTAAATCGTTTTTTCGTCTTTTGGAAGCGAGCGGCAATCAAGCCACATCAAGTAAGTCGCTTCTAAGTCCGTCACGCCAACTTCTGGTACTTCTTTTTCGAGTGCTGCTTTGACATATTCGTAGTTACTATAAATATATTCTTTCAGCTCTTTTAGCCAAGGTGCGCCGTGACGATACGCTGCTTCTGTACCAACAATCCCAAAGACATTGAGTCCATTAGTTGTGGCGTACTTTTGCTCCGCAGCGAATTTGGTCTGATAATCTTTATTCGTAATAATATAGTAGGAAGCTTTAATCGCCGCCAAGTTAAATGTTTTCGTAGCCGCCATCAAAGTAATAATTTGATCTTGATAAAACGGTGCTGCGACCATCATTGGCACATGTTTATGATTTTTCATCACTAAATCAGCATGAATTTCATCCGAAACAATCGGAATTTGGTATTTCTCACATAGTTTCGCTAATTCCACCAGTTCTTCCTTGGTGAAACAACGACCACCAGGATTTTGCGGATTACATAGAAGGAATAATTTTACCTTTTCTTCTTTCATCCGTTTTTCCAAATCATTAAAATCCATTCGATATTGACGATTCTCATATATAAGTGGCGACATAACCACTTTTCGCTCAGTGGCTTTCGTTACATTGAAAAATGGCGGGTAAATCGGCGAAACCATTAGAACTGCATCGCCTTCATTTGTGAGAGAGCGAATAGCTAACGAAATTGTCGGAACAACCGCTCCATTAAAAAATAACGTGCTCGGATCGATTTCAAACTGATGCTGCTCTTTGTTCCAATCAATAATAGCTTCGACAAGTGCCGCTGACTTGGTCGAATAACCGAAAATCCCATGATCGATTTGACGCTGAAATGCATCAAGTACTGGCTGCGGCGCACGGAAATCCATATCCGCTACCCACATCGGAATAATATCTTTTCTGCCAAATAATTTTTCTGCCCCATCCCACTTCTCTGAATTAGTTCCAATACGCGGAATGACTTCATCAAATTGACTCAAATATGTCACGCTCCTTCTCTTTCATTCGCCTCAATTATAGCATAAATTTCACCTTTAAAGCTCGCCATAGAAGGATTTAGAATAATTGTTAAAGTTTCGCCTAAGTGTTATAATTTATAAAATATTGTAAGGTTGAAAGTAGGTGGAATGAGGATGAGTACATTCAAAGTAGGAGACGTAGTTTCTGGGAAAATCGCAGGAATTCAAAGCTACGGAGCATTTGTAGCACTAGATAATTCGACACAAGGCTTAGTTCATATTTCAGAAATCACGCATGGTTTTGTCAAAGATATCCATGATTTTTTAGAAGTTGGCCAAGAAGTCAAAGTCAAAATTCTAGATATTGACGAAGAAAAAAATAAAATCAGTCTTTCTATTAGAGCGACAGAAGAAGCACCAAAAGAACAACCAACTAAAAAGAAACCAGTTTCATCTAGCGAAAACGACGAAGGTTTTAACACTTTGCGCGATAAACTAGAAGGATGGATTAAAAAAGCAGACAAATAAAACCCTTTATCAGCCCAGTTATCAAGCCCTTTTTCAAAGGATTTAGCTAGGCTGATAAATTTAATTGACTAAAATTTTAGAAAAAGGGAATAGTTAGTAGTAATTTTCTATTTATTCAATATTATAAAATAGTCAAAAGGGGGATTTACGTGAAAAGGTCTATTCATGTGCAGGCATTTGTATATAACGAAAAGAAAGACGAGATACTAGTGGTGAGAGATCGCAATTTGGCATGGGCATTTCCAGGAGGACAAGTCGAAACAAATCAAACAATGGAAGAAGCACTAGCGAGCAAAGTGAAAGAGCAGACAAATATCGATATAGAAATAGAGTCTATCCTACACTGCAAAGAGCGCCGTGCTACATGGGAGCACGTATGTACATTTGTTTTTCGAGCAAAACCTGTTGGTAGTGTACTTCTTGCTTCCAACGATGACAATGTATTCCGAGTAAAATGGATACCCATCCCACTCGCAGATGATTTATTAGCTGTAGACCAATTATCATTAAACGAACTAGTCAGAAGCGAGGGCGTCTTATATGAAAACTATACCTAATTTTCAAAAAGGCTCAAATTTCACAAGGTCAAGCCTTGCTAAAAAGCACTGATTGATATAAAGTTAGTAAAGAAACTTTTTTAAAATTTGGAGGGAAAATAATGACACATATTAAATTTGATTATTCCAAAGCGCTCCGTTTTTTTGAAGAACGCGAACTTGATTATCTTGAACCAGCAGTAAAAGCAGCTCATGATTCATTACATAATGGTACAGGTGCTGGTAATGATGCACTTGGTTGGATTAACTTACCAACAGATTACGACAAAGAAGAATTTGCTCGTATCAAAAAAGCAACAGAAAAAATCCACAGCGACTCCGACGTATTAATCGTTATCGGAATCGGTGGTTCTTACCTTGGAGCACGTGCTGCAATCGAAACTTTAAATCATTCCTTCTATAATGTACTTGAAAAAGGTGCGCGTAAAACACCTCAAGTATTCTTTGCGGGAAATAGCATCAGTTCTTCTTATTTACATGATTTAATTGAAGTAGTTGGCGACCGCGACTTCTCTGTTAACGTTATTTCTAAATCCGGAACAACAACAGAGCCAGCAATCGCTTTCCGTGTTTTCAAAGAACTTTTAATCAAAAAATATGGCGAAGAAGGCGCGAAAAAACGCATTTACGCTACAACTGATAAAGCAAAAGGCGCGCTAAAAACATTAGCTGACAACGAAGGCTACGAAACATTTGTTGTTCCAGATGATGTTGGCGGACGTTTCTCCGTTTTAACTGCAGTAGGTTTACTTCCAATCGCAGTTAGTGGCGTTGATATCGATGCTCTTATGAACGGAGCAGCAGCAGCAAGCAAAGATTTCGACAAACCTGAACTAAAAAATAACATTGCATACCAATACGCAGCAGCTCGTAATGTTCTTTACCGTAAAGGCAAAGTAACAGAACTTCTAATCAGCTATGAGCCAGGCTTGCAATACTTTAACGAGTGGTGGAAACAATTATTCGGCGAAAGTGAAGGTAAAGACAAAAAAGGTATTTACCCATCCAGCGCGAACTTCTCCACTGACTTGCACTCTATCGGTCAATATATCCAAGACGGACGCCGTAATCTTTTTGAAACAGTTATCAAAGTGGATAAACCACGCCACAACTTAACTATCAATAAAGAAGACGTAGATTTAGATGGCTTAAACTACCTTGCTGGCGAAACAGTTGATTTCGTTAACACAAAAGCATTCGAAGGAACTCTTCTAGCACATACAGACGGCGAAGTTCCAAACTTTGTTGTAGAAGTACCAGAACTAGATGCATACACTTTCGGTTACCTAGTATACTTCTTTGAAAAAGCAGTAGCTATCAGCGGTTACCTAAATGGCGTAAATCCATTTGACCAACCAGGCGTAGAAGCATACAAAGCCAACATGTTCGCATTACTTGGCAAACCAGGCTTCGAAGACAAAAAAGCAGAACTAGAAAAACGCTTAAACGATTAATTTTCATTTCCAAACCTTGGGGCCAATCGCTCCAAGGTTTTTTGTTTGTTTGCGATTTTCTTCCATTGGAGTTACCATATAGTTAAACAAAAGGAGGGGAAGAAGTGCTATCTATCGAACGAAAACGCGCCATCGTCCAATATGTCAAAAGCCGAAAAATAGCAACAGTTAGCGAATTAGCTAAACATTTTGAAGTCCACGAAGCAACCATTCGCCGCGATTTAACCTCTTTAGAAAAAGACAAAAAGCTAAAAAGAACCCACGGCGGAGTTATGATAGAAGAAAAAGTAGTTTCCGAACCGAATTGGAAAAAACGAAGCGAAGTGCGCTACGAAGAAAAACAACGCATCGCCACGTTAGCAGCGACAATGGTCAAAGACGGCGACACAATCATCCTTGACGCCGGAACAACAACCGGACACATCGCAACCGCATTAAAAGACCGATCCAAACTAACCGTCATTACAAATGATATCAACGTAGCTTCCATTATGCGCTTTTCTCCGTCTAAAGTAATTGTGACAGGTGGCGTCATCTACCCAGAAACTTTCATCCTTAACGGTATGATTACAAGCGGAACCTTGCAGAGCATTCACGTACATAAAGCATTTGTAACCACACCGGCACTCGATATCGACAAAGGCCTAATGCATTACGACGAATACCTAATCCCAGCTAAGCAACAAATGCTCCACTCAGCCGATGAAGTCATCTTAGTAACAGACCACACCAAGTTCGGCCGCATTTCACTATATAAATACGCAGCCCTAGACGAAATCTCTTCCATTATCACCGGAAAAGAAATAGATCCAGTATTAAAAGAACAATTTGAAGAAAAAGGAATGCAAATTTATACAACATAATGTTTTAGAAAATCCATTTAATCACCAATTTATGCACCAAATTCATCTTTTTTCATCTTTATTTAAAAAACTTTGTAAAAAGTATTGACGAAAGGCAAAAATCTTGGTATATTTATAAACGTTGCTGATGCGGACAAAACGCTTTCGCAGCAAAAGAAACTGACCTTTGAAAACTGAACAAAAAAGAAGACGAAAAGCAATGAGACGTAAAGTCTCACTGGTAATCGCAGGGCAGAAAACAGAAAGCTGTTTTCAACAAAACAAACTAGTAATTTAATTGCTAGCGAAGTCAATTTGACGCAAGGAATCTTATTCACGGTGTTGAATAAGTATTCAAATTCAATTTATATTTTAAAGAGAGTTTGATCCTGGCTCAGGACGAACGCTGGCGGCGTGCCTAATACATGCAAGTCGAACGAACGGAGGAAGAGCTTGCTCTTCCAATGTTAGTGGCGGACGGGTGAGTAACACGTGGGCAACCTGCCTGTAAGTTGGGGATAACTCCGGGAAACCGGGGCTAATACCGAATGATAAGATGTGGCGCATGCCACGCCTTTGAAAGATGGTTTCGGCTATCGCTTACAGATGGGCCCGCGGTGCATTAGCTAGTTGGTAGGGTAATGGCCTACCAAGGCAACGATGCATAGCCGACCTGAGAGGGTGATCGGCCACACTGGGACTGAGACACGGCCCAGACTCCTACGGGAGGCAGCAGTAGGGAATCTTCCGCAATGGACGAAAGTCTGACGGAGCAACGCCGCGTGTATGAAGAAGGTTTTCGGATCGTAAAGTACTGTTGTTAGAGAAGAACAAGGATAAGAGTAACTGCTTGTCCCTTGACGGTATCTAACCAGAAAGCCACGGCTAACTACGTGCCAGCAGCCGCGGTAATACGTAGGTGGCAAGCGTTGTCCGGATTTATTGGGCGTAAAGCGCGCGCAGGCGGTCTTTTAAGTCTGATGTGAAAGCCCCCGGCTTAACCGGGGAGGGTCATTGGAAACTGGAAGACTGGAGTGCAGAAGAGGAGAGTGGAATTCCACGTGTAGCGGTGAAATGCGTAGATATGTGGAGGAACACCAGTGGCGAAGGCGACTCTCTGGTCTGTAACTGACGCTGAGGCGCGAAAGCGTGGGGAGCAAACAGGATTAGATACCCTGGTAGTCCACGCCGTAAACGATGAGTGCTAAGTGTTAGGGGGTTTCCGCCCCTTAGTGCTGCAGCTAACGCATTAAGCACTCCGCCTGGGGAGTACGACCGCAAGGTTGAAACTCAAAGGAATTGACGGGGGCCCGCACAAGCGGTGGAGCATGTGGTTTAATTCGAAGCAACGCGAAGAACCTTACCAGGTCTTGACATCCTTTGACCACTCTGGAGACAGAGCTTTCCCTTCGGGGACAAAGTGACAGGTGGTGCATGGTTGTCGTCAGCTCGTGTCGTGAGATGTTGGGTTAAGTCCCGCAACGAGCGCAACCCTTGATTTTAGTTGCCAGCATTTAGTTGGGCACTCTAAAGTGACTGCCGGTGCAAGCCGGAGGAAGGTGGGGATGACGTCAAATCATCATGCCCCTTATGACCTGGGCTACACACGTGCTACAATGGATAGTACAAAGGGTCGCGAAGCCGCGAGGTGGAGCTAATCCCATAAAACTATTCTCAGTTCGGATTGTAGGCTGCAACTCGCCTACATGAAGCCGGAATCGCTAGTAATCGTGGATCAGCATGCCACGGTGAATACGTTCCCGGGCCTTGTACACACCGCCCGTCACACCACGAGAGTTTGTAACACCCGAAGTCGGTAGGGTAACCTTTATGGAGCCAGCCGCCGAAGGTGGGACAGATAATTGGGGTGAAGTCGTAACAAGGTAGCCGTATCGGAAGGTGCGGCTGGATCACCTCCTTTCTAAGGAAAAGGAAACCTGTGAGTTTTCGTTCTTCTATATTTGTTCAGTTTTGAGAGGTTACTCTCTTTTTATGTCAGATAAAGTATGCAAGGCACCATGCTTGAAGCATCGCGCCACTACATTTTTGACGGGCCTATAGCTCAGCTGGTTAGAGCGCACGCCTGATAAGCGTGAGGTCGATGGTTCGAGTCCATTTAGGCCCACTTTTTCTTTCTGACACAAGAAATATAAATAATGATACCCTTTACGGGGCCTTAGCTCAGCTGGGAGAGCGCCTGCTTTGCACGCAGGAGGTCAGCGGTTCGATCCCGCTAGGCTCCACCAAAATTGTTCTTTGAAAACTAGATAAGAAAGTTAGTAAAGTTAGCATAGATAAGTAATTATCTATGACACAAGTAACCGAGAATCATCTGAAAGTGAATCTTTCATCTGATTGGAAGTATCATCGCTGATACAGAAAATCAGAAAAACAACCTTTACTTCGTAGAAGTAAATTGGTTAAGTTAGAAAGGGCGCACGGTGGATGCCTTGGCACTAGGAGCCGAAGAAGGACGGGACTAACACCGATATGCTTTGGGGAGCTGTACGTAAGCGTTGATCCAGAGATTTCCGAATGGGGGAACCCACTATCTTTAGTCGGATAGTATCCTTACGTGAATACATAGCGTAAGGAAGGCAGACCCAGGGAACTGAAACATCTAAGTACCTGGAGGAAGAGAAAGAAAAATCGATTTCCTGAGTAGCGGCGAGCGAAACGGAAAGAGCCCAAACCAAGAAGCTTGCTTCTTGGGGTTGTAGGACACTCTATACGGAGTTACAAAAGAAAGTTATAAATGAAGCGGTCTGGAAAGGCCCGCCAAAGACGGTAACAGCCCGGTAGTTGAAATGGCTTTCCCTCCAGAGTGGATCCTGAGTACGGCGGAACACGTGAAATTCCGTCGGAATCCGGGAGGACCATCTCCCAAGGCTAAATACTCCCTAGTGACCGATAGTGAACCAGTACCGTGAGGGAAAGGTGAAAAGCACCCCGGAAGGGGAGTGAAACAGTTCCTGAAACCGTGTGCCTACAAGTAGTTAGAGCCCGTTAATGGGTGATAGCGTGCCTTTTGTAGAATGAACCGGCGAGTTACGATTTGTTGCAAGGTTAAGCGGAAAAAGCGGAGCCGTAGCGAAAGCGAGTCTGAATAGGGCGCATAAGTAACAGGTCGTAGACCCGAAACCAGGTGATCTACCCATGTCCAGGATGAAGGTAAGGTAATACTTACTGGAGGTCCGAACCCACGCACGTTGAAAAGTGCGGGGATGAGGTGTGGGTAGCGGAGAAATTCCAATCGAACTTGGAGATAGCTGGTTCTCTCCGAAATAGCTTTAGGGCTAGCCTCGAGGTAAAGAGTCATGGAGGTAGAGCACTGTTTGGACTAGGGGCCCTTCTCGGGTTACCGAATTCAGATAAACTCCGAATGCCATGTACTTATACTCGGGAGTCAGACTGCGAGTGATAAGATCCGTAGTCGAAAGGGAAACAGCCCAGACCACCAGTTAAGGTCCCCAAATATATGTTAAGTGGAAAAGGATGTGGGGTTGCTTAGACAACCAGGATGTTGGCTTAGAAGCAGCCACCATTGAAAGAGTGCGTAATAGCTCACTGGTCGAGTGACCCCGCGCCGAAAATGTACCGGGGCTAAACATATTACCGAAACTGTGGATGAACCTCTTCGGAGGTTCGTGGTAGGAGAGCGTTCTAAGGGCGGTGAAGTCAGACCGGAAGGACTGGTGGAGCGCTTAGAAGTGAGAATGCCGGTATGAGTAGCGAAAGAAGGGTGAGAATCCCTTCCACCGAATATCTAAGGTTTCCTGAGGAAGGCTCGTCCGCTCAGGGTTAGTCGGGACCTAAGCCGAGGCCGATAGGCGTAGGCGATGGACAACAGGTAGAGATTCCTGTACCAGTGCTAATTGTTTAACCGATGGGGTGACACAGAAGGATAGGGAATCGCACGAATGGAAATGTGCGTCCAAGCAGTGAGTGTGAGAAGTAGGCAAATCCGCTTCTCGCGAAGCATGAGCTGTGATGGGGAAGGAAATTAAGTACGGAAGTTCCTGATTTCACGCTGTCAAGAAAAGCCTCTAGGAAGAGTAGTACTGCCCGTACCGCAAACCGACACAGGTAGATGAGGAGAGAATCCTAAGGTGAGCGAGAGAACTCTCGTTAAGGAACTCGGCAAAATGACCCCGTAACTTCGGGAGAAGGGGTGCTCTATTAGGGTGCAAGCCCGAGAGAGCCGCAGTGAATAGGCCCAGGCGACTGTTTAGCAAAAACACAGGTCTCTGCAAAACCGTAAGGTGACGTATAGGGGCTGACGCCTGCCCGGTGCTGGAAGGTTAAGAGGAGTGCTTAGCTTCGGCGAAGGTACGAATTGAAGCCCCAGTAAACGGCGGCCGTAACTATAACGGTCCTAAGGTAGCGAAATTCCTTGTCGGGTAAGTTCCGACCCGCACGAAAGGCGCAACGATCTGGGCACTGTCTCAACGAGAGACTCGGTGAAATTATAGTACCTGTGAAGATGCAGGTTACCCGCGACAGGACGGAAAGACCCCGTGGAGCTTTACTGCAACCTGATATGGAATGTTTGTACCGCTTGTACAGGATAGGTAGGAGCCGAAGAGACGTGTGCGCTAGCATACGAGGAGGCAATGGTGGGATACTACCCTGGCTGTATGACCATTCTAACCCGCCACGCTTAGCGCGTGGGGAGACAGTGTCAGGTGGGCAGTTTGACTGGGGCGGTCGCCTCCTAAAGAGTAACGGAGGCGCCCAAAGGTTCCCTCAGAATGGATGGAAATCATTCGCAGAGTGTAAAGGCACAAGGGAGCTTGACTGCGAGACTGACAAGTCGAGCAGGGACGAAAGTCGGGCTTAGTGATCCGGTGGTTCCGCATGGAAGGGCCATCGCTCAACGGATAAAAGCTACCCCGGGGATAACAGGCTTATCTCCCCCAAGAGTCCACATCGACGGGGAGGTTTGGCACCTCGATGTCGGCTCGTCGCATCCTGGGGCTGTAGTCGGTCCCAAGGGTTGGGCTGTTCGCCCATTAAAGCGGCACGCGAGCTGGGTTCAGAACGTCGTGAGACAGTTCGGTCCCTATCCGTCGCGGGCGCAGGAAATTTGAGAGGAGCTGTCCTTAGTACGAGAGGACCGGGATGGACACACCGCTGGTGTACCAGTTGTTCCGCCAGGAGCATCGCTGGGTAGCTATGTGTGGCAGGGATAAACGCTGAAAGCATCTAAGCGTGAAGCCCCCCTCAAGATGAGATTTCCCATTTCTTCGGAAAGTAAGATCCCTGAAAGATGATCAGGTAGATAGGTTTGGAGTGGAAGTGTAGCGATACATGGAGCGGACAAATACTAATCGATCGAGGACTTAACCAAAAAATGAAACGAAGTTACCTAACTGAAAACTTTCTTCTCTAGTTTTGAGAGAGCAATCTTTCAACAACTCAATATTGTCTGGTAGTTATGGCGAGAAGGTCACACCCGTTCCCATCCCGAACACGGTAGTTAAGCTTCTCTGCGCCAATGGTAGTTGGGGGCTTCCCCCTGCGAGAGTAGGTCGCTGCCGGGCAATTTATTATTCCACAGTAGCTCAGTTGGTAGAGCAATCGGCTGTTAACCGATCGGTCGCAGGTTCGAGTCCTGCCTGTGGAGCCATTTTCTGGAGAGCTGTCCGAGTGGCCGAAGGAGCACGGTTGGAAACCGTGTAGGCGGTGTAAGCTGTCTCAAGGGTTCGAATCCCTTGCTCTCCGTTTACACATAATAATGCATCATATTTTCACTTAGGCCCGTTGGTCAAGCGGTTAAGACACCGCCCTTTCACGGCGGTAACACGGGTTCGAATCCCGTACGGGTCATTTATTATTAAACTTACTAGAGACATTTTCATGTTTTTAGAGTAAAATAGTAATTATGGAGGTTTAGCTCAGCTGGGAGAGCATCTGCCTTACAAGCAGAGGGTCAGCGGTTCGATCCCGTTAACCTCCACCATTAATTTTATAATATTATTGTCGCGGGGTGGAGCAGTCTGGTAGCTCGTCGGGCTCATAACCCGAAGGTCGTAGGTTCAAATCCTGCCCCCGCAATAGAGTGGTTCCGTGGTGTAGGGGTTAACATGCCTGCCTGTCACGCAGGAGATCGCGGGTTCAAATCCCGTCGGGACCGCCATTATGGCTTGGTAGCTCAGTTGGTAGAGCACTTGATTGAAGCTCAAGGTGTCGGCAGTTCGATTCTGTCCCAAGCCACTTTTTTCTTTTTTTAATATGGAGGGGTAGCGAAGTGGCTAAACGCGGCGGACTGTAAATCCGCTCCTTCGGGTTCGGTGGTTCGAATCCACTCCCCTCCACCATTTTTATAGGGGCATAGTTTAAAGGTAGAACTGAGGTCTCCAAAACCTCCAGTGTGGGTTCGATTCCTACTGCCCCTGCCATATATTAAAATAATGGCGGATGTGGCGAAGTGGTTAACGCACCTGATTGTGGTTCAGGCATTCGTGGGTTCGATTCCCATCATCCGCCCTTTTTGTTTTTAAGTCTAATATAATTGTTGGGCCATAGCCAAGCGGTAAGGCAACGGACTTTGACTCCGTCATGCGTTGGTTCGAATCCAGCTGGCCCAGTTAATGCGGAAGTAGTTCAGCGGTAGAACATCACCTTGCCAAGGTGGGGGTCGCGGGTTCGAACCCCGTCTTCCGCTTTTAAATTGAACATTGTGCGGCGCCATAGCCAAGTGGTAAGGCAGAGGTCTGCAAAACCTTTATCACCGGTTCAAATCCGGTTGGCGCCTCCATTTGCATAATTAATGTTTTAAAGTTATAATTTATTATATTGTTACGCCGGCGTGGCGGAATTGGCAGACGCGCTGGACTCAAAATCCTGTGCCCGCAAGGGCGTGCCGGTTCGACCCCGGCCGCCGGTATACTTAGAACCCCAACACTTTTATGAGTGATGGGGTTTTTTATTTGATTTAATAGATACTAGAAGATTACCAAGAATTCACTAGTTTGAAAATTTGATTATAATTTACAACTAACCATTATTTATTTGAAACCCTAACTCAACAGTTAGGTGTTTTTTATGTGAAAAATGCCCTGAACATAAACGTTCAAGGAGTGCAAGCATATGAAATTGTAAAAAGTTGAATGAAATTACTAGATGCAAAAAATCTAGCTGCCTATTATTACACGAAAATTTGCTATAAGTCAACAATTTTAAGATTAATTGAATAATTATACCATTCTATTCATTGTCTTGTTATAAAAATGATAATTAACTAAATAAAAATGAAAATTATTTTATGAATTCAACATTTTTTTACTTGAATATGAACTTTTTGTGAAGAGTGAGAAGTAAGGTGCATAAAAATTGAATAATAACTCGAATGGTGTGTTTTTTTGTGATGAAAAACACAATAATACACATATCGTGTAAGAATAAATCTAAATAAATTTCATTTTCAGTCGTTCACGACAAGAATCGGACATTTCATTACATTTTTGGTTATACATTCATAATAAATGATATGCTTTTGTCAAAAGTATTTGGAGATATATTTAGTATGAAATTTCACTATTTTATCTGCACTTAAGTTTTTTAAATAAATTAAATTTATTAGTGGAAAAGGGAGGCAACGAAGAAATGGCTAAAAAAAGATTTATGATTATTTTTTTAATAGTACTATCGATTTTTGTATTATTAAATCCAGTAAAGGGTAGCGCTTATGTACTTAACAAACAAAAGATGACAAATCCTAAGAGTATTAATTATTTTAATGATTCATCTATAATTAAGGAAAAGCTTGACAGCTATATGGCTTACGCAACAAAATGGAACTATTCAGGTAGTCAAGTAAAGGTTAGTAGAAGTATTGGGGCGGTTGGTGTAGAGATAAAAAATTCCTATAGCAATAAAAATTCTGGTACATATGCTACAACATATTATACAACGAAACAAAGTGCACGGATAATTTATTATAAATCTTTTAAAAATACTAGCGCAGCTAATAAGAGAGAAACTGTTGTTCATGAAGTTGGACATACAATTGGTTTATCACATACTCAAAGTAAAAATAATTCTGTTTCTGTTATGAGAGCTCTAAATTTTAATCAAAAAGCGTATCCGCTAGCAGATGATAAAAAAGGTATAAATGCTAAATATTAATTTATAATGGAGGTTTTTATTATGGATAGAAAAAAAATGACGATAATTGCTATTATCGCAGTGCTTTTATTAAGTATAGGAGGCTATATGACATATCAGAAAATGAAGCCAAAGCCTTTTACGGAAGTTGCTGCGGAGGCTAAGACGGATAGTTTTGATAGTGAAGAAGAACTTAGTAAGGCAAGTAACGTGATTGTTATTGGTTCACTGAGTAAGCGTGGTGAATCTCAAGTTGATCGTGATGCTGAAGGTGGGATTTTAGCTGTCTATAGAATGTCTGATTTTAAGATAGCACAAGTTATAAAAAATAATACTAAAGAAAGTTTAGCTGAAGATACTATCATACCAATATATGAAAATGAAGGACATGACGAAAAAACAAATACGACTTATCACGTTGCAGGTTATGAAAAAATGGAAAATAAGGAAACTTATATGTTGTTTTTGACTTACGATCCAGAAGATAAATATTATGTTCCAGTAGGGGTTAATTTCGGGAAAATGAATGTTGATAGTGAAAAAGAAACGGAATTGTATGGTGATGATAGTGATAATCAAGAAGAAGAGATAAATAAAGTACAAGAAGAGGCATTAGATACTTATAAAGAGGAAATTAAAGAAGTAGAAAATCAATGATACAAAAGTAGATGAACAAATAAAAAAATACCAACGTTTCTAACGATTCGTTGGTATTTTTTATTTCAAAGGTGGATTCTATTTGAAAGTTGTGTTATAAATAGAGTTGGTAAATAGCCATTTAGTAGGAGTTGTTTAGGTTTAAATGTTCTCAAAAATAGATTACAAAATGGGCAAATTGTTTTTTTTGATCAAAGTGATCTTTTGAAAGAGGATATTTTACAAGTCCAATATCTAGATGATTTGCTATTAGATGTTGGTTTTTATGGGAAGCAATACAAAATTTTTGTTAAAAAGAATTTGAATTTGGGAGAACCTATTGTAGTTTCTACAGCAGCAGATTTTAATGCTATGTTGCGCCAATTGCAAAAAGTAATACCATACATAAAAAATTTACAGAGGTGACGAGATGACGCAGATTACTTATTTAAAAGGCGATGCAACAAATCCCATGGCTAAAGGAAATAAAATTATTGCACATATTTGTAATGATGTAGGTGGTTGGGGAAAGGGCTTTGTTTTAGCTATTTCTCGAAAGTGGAAAGAGCCTGAGAAAGCTTATAGAAAATGGTACAAGGATAAGAATGATTTTAAACTGGGAGAAGTTCAACTAATTCCAGTGACTGATTATATAAGTATTTGCAATATGATTGGTCAGAAAGGAACTAAAACAGGTTCGAAAGGTGCGCCAATTCGATATGAGGCGGTGGAAAGCTGCTTAGAAAAATTAAGTGAGATAGCGAAAGAGCAACAAGCGAGTATTCATATGCCGAGAATTGGATGTGGGCTAGCTGGTGGGAAATGGGAAATTATTGAACCTATTATCAGAAAAACACTTATAGCAAATGATATCGAAGTGTATATTTATGATTTTGATTAAGAATGGAATTATTTGCATTTATATGTGATTGTTTTAACAAGAAGGAAATTGATAGATACTATTGATTAATTTTTCACGGAGAGGATAGTTATGCTTACGAATTATATTGAAAAGGATATCAAAAGAAAATGTTTGATTTGTGATTTTCTACTTAAGAATAAGCATACGAATTTAGATGAAATTGCGGAATATATGGAGACTTCGCGGGTGACGGTAAGGTCGGATATTCATGCGTTGAATGAAGAATTGGATGGCTTGATTGTTATTCAGATGAAAGAATGTGCGGATAATTGGGTATACCAATGTCGATTGCAAAATGGGGCAACGGAGCGGAAAGTTTTGTACAAATTATATGATAACTCGATGTTTTTAAAATGTGTGGCGTTTTTTGTTACGAATGTGGAGGAGCGCAAATTCACAGATTTTATGGATACGTATTTTATTTCTCATTCGCATGCGTATCGGTTGAAGCACAAGGTAGAAGCGTTTCTTCGAGAAATTGATTTGACACTTGATAATAATCGAATTACTGGGAAGGAATACAGGGTTCGGTATTTGATTGCGCTTCTTCAAGCAGAATATGGTGTGCTTATTTATCCACTTTTGGATGAGGAGAAGCAAATGATTGATGACTTTATGGCGACGTTGAATTTGCGGATCAATATTGATACGTTGGCGCATAATGCGGAAGGTCATGCGTATTTTCGGTCGCTGATTTCGATGGTGTTTAAGAGGGATATTCCGACTAGTGCGATTATATTGGATGAACAGTGTCAAAAATATATTGAGTCTTCAAGCTTTCTTGATATGGTTCGGAAAAGTAGTAAGGAAACACTTGAAAAAGAGCTTGGTCAGGCGTTTTCATATAATGATTACTTGTATTTAATGCTGATTTATTATTCGACTAATTTTAGTATCATTGATGCTTCCATGAAAAAGGTGGAGTTGGAGCAGTTTAATAATTTGATAATGAAAAATGCGGATTTACAAGTTTTGATTGATTTATTTGAGGAATATTTTGGTCCGGAGGTTGTTAATCATTCACTTTTTCGGGCGGCACTTTGTTACTTTTTGAAGAAGACATTGTTTAATTTGCAGGGGCTTATTCCGAGTAATGAGCGATTACTGGATAAAAAGTATGAGCCACTTTATATGGTTGTGAAAAATGTTTTGGAGCGCTGGAATGAGGCTAGTGAATATCGAGTATTATTAATTGATTCGCACATTAATTATTTGACGATTCATTTGTATCCTCTGATTTATAAATGGAACAATCCGGTGCAAATTTGTATTTTTTCCTTTAATTTAATTAATTTTGAGTCGTGTAAGTTTCAGGTGGAGCAAGAGCTGGGGCGGAAGGTGAGGGTGCATGAGACGATGTTTAATTCGATGGAGGAGTTGAACCAGGTTTTAGCGGAGTCATGTGAGCCAACGATTGTGCTTTGCCATCCGAACTGTGAAATGGAATTAAAGGAAGCGGTAGATGGGATGATTATTCCGATTTCCTTGGCTTTTTTTGACAGAGATCTTGTAGATGTAGAAAGGGCGATTCAGTCACTTAGAATAAAAGAGCATGAAAAAAGGCTAGCCTATTTGAGAGGCTAGCCTTTTTATTAATGTGTGAAGCCGTGGACGCCGGATTGTTGGGTATCGTGGAAGAGAATGTGGGCGTTGTTTAGTTCTTGAATAGAGGCTTGGAAATCTTGGATGAATTCTTCTGCCATGTTGAAACCGAGGTCAGCTCGGCAGACGTAACGTTGGATGATGATGTTTTCTAAGTTTTTTGGTAGTGGGTATGCGGGAACCTGCCAGCCGCGCATTTGGAGGTGGTCCGCTAAATCATATAATGTCCATTTTACGTTAGCGTCGTCTTTTAATTTATAGCAGACGATTGGTAAATGGGAGCCGTCGTTATAAATGTCAAAGTAGCCGGTTTGTTCGACTGCATGAGCAAGGTATTGTGCGACATCGCTTGTTTTTTGGTGAATGGTGCGGTAGCCTTCGAAGCCGTAGCGTAAGAAATTGTAGTATTGACCGATGATGTGGCTGGCGCTGCGGGAGAAATTGATTTGCATGGTTGGCATTTCTCCGCCAAGATAGCTAACTTTAAAGATGAGTTCTTCTGGTAGGTAGCTTTCATCTTTCCAAAGGACCCAACCGATACCTGGATAAACGAGGCCGTATTTGTGACCAGAAGTATTAATGGAGATAACGTTTTTCAAGCGGAAGTCCCAGATGATATCGGGTTCGACAAATGGTGTGAAGAATCCGCCACTTGCTGCATCGACGTGAATGTAGACTTTATAATCTGTTTTGCTATTGTATTCTTCTAATTTTTCGTTAAGTGCATAGATGTCATCGTAGCGGCCTGTGTAAGTGATGCCGAGGATGCCGACAACGCCGATTGTATATTCGTCGACGTAATCAAGGACTTGGTCAGTATTTAGTTGCATGTGGTCTTTATCCATTGGAACAACGCGCATATCGATATCCCAGTAGACACAGAATTTTTCCCAGCATACTTGATAGCCAGAAGAGATAACGAGGTTTGGTTTTTGCGCATAAATATCTAAGCCAAGTTTTTCCGCACGTTTTCTCCAAGCAAATTTCATTGCCATTCCGCCAAGCATACACGCTTCACTAGAGCCGATTGTGGAAGTTCCCATGAATTTTTGGTCTTTAGGTGCATGCCACAAGTCAGCGATAATATTGACGCAACGATTTTCTAGTTCGGCTGTTCTAGGATATTCGGATTTATCAATCGCATTTTTTTCTAGTGTTTCGGACATTAACTTGGTTGCTTCGTCTTCCATATATGTTTGGCAAAAAGTAGCTAAGTTTTGGCGGGCAGAACCTTCATCTAAAAGTTCATCTTTTACTAAACGATAGGCAATCCGAGGTTCGAGTGGTTCTTTTCCGAGGGTATATTTAGGAATATCACGATCCTCTGCACTTGATCCGAAAACTGGTTCTAAATAACTTTCTTTATTTTCTTTACTATATAACATGATTTTTTCCTCCTATAATTTGTCTTGATTCATAATATGTTTGTCATCAGGGTTAATAATGTGTTCGCCGCGAGCTCTTGGGTGGGTGAATTTATTGATGTCGCTTGAGTCTAAATGTGTAATATCTTTCGGTGAGATGTCTTTTTTATCGTGCACAGCGTAGATGATGAATGGAATTAGTACGGTGACGATAAAGCTGATTGATAAGATAACCATGTATGTCGTGTCGCTTTTTGCGGCGATGGATGCTGGTGGAACAAAAGAGATACATAAAGCGAAAATGGATGTTACTAAGCCAATTAGCGCTACAATCACTTTAACAATTTTGCCACCAGGGATTTGATAGGTGCGTTTTAAGCTCGATTTTTTGAAAATAAGTACTAAGTAGCCGATGAAAAAGAGTAAATAGCCGACTAAATAAATGACTACGGTTAAGGAAATGGCAGTTAGGAATGATAAATTATTTCCACCGCCGCCGAATGTGAGAATAGCTGCCCAAATGGTAACCACGATACCTTGAACCATAATAAGTGGAACAGGGACGCCGTGTTTATTTACTTTTTTCATTTTTTCAGGAAGTAAGCCTTGTTCTGCTGCAGTGTACATTCCACGTGAGGGGCCGACTACCCAGGCACTGACTTCACCCATGACGCCAAGTGCAATCATGATGGCAATCAGTTTTACTGCCCATCCTAAGCCGGAACCAAAATGCAGAATTAGCGCTTGGAATGTTTGGACGACACCGGAACTAAGGGATAAATCTTTTAAAGGTAACACAGCGGAGATAGTTAAGCCGCCGATTGTATTCAGTGCGATGGCTAAAATAACGAGCATAATCATCGCTAGTGGATAATCGCGTTTTGGATTGGTCATTTCATTTACGTGGCTCGCGGAAGCTTCAACACCCATGTAAGCGAGTATAAATGACACGAAGATGACTAATGTTGAAGCTTTTGAGAAATCCGGGATAAACGCCTCTTTGGAAAAAGTGACATGAAGGGGATTTCCGCCAGCAACATAAGCAATACCTAGGATAAATAAAATGATTGCTGGGATGAGAATACCGATAATAAAACCAAATTTTGCGATTTTAGCAGTGTTTTTCGTACCACCTAATTGAGAAAAAGTAAGGCCCCAGAAAATGATTAAAACACCGATAAATTTAATAAAAGGGTTCGATTCGAGCGCCGGAAAATCAAATACATACGATAGCGCGCCGAGAATAAAGTAAATCATTGTAACGAATCCGACCGTTATTTGAAACCACTGAAAGAAGATTGCGGCAAAACCAAAACGTTCCCCGAGTGTATTTCCCACCCAAGAAAAAATACCGCCTTCTTGCCAGCCATCAACTGTCGCCATTTCTGCTGCACATAAAGCGACAGGTAAAAACCATAAAAATCCGCCAAGTAGCAAGAAAAATACGAGATGAAAGCCGGAAGTGGCAAATGTTGGATATTCATAAACAGTCATAACCATCGAAGCCGTAATGGCGAAAAATCCGAATAAGGTTAAAGACTTTGCTTGTTTAGACATTGTGTAGTACCTCCCAATTTTTTGTTTGCGAAAATACAACTAAACGAAGCTATAAGTAATTAGAATGATGCTTAATTAATGGTAAATGTGATTTTTTTGGAACATCATCAGTTAACACGAGAAAAGCACCTCCTAAGTTATTGTTTGTTGGAACATGTATAAGATTAGCACGTTTGGTTTCGAAAATTATTCCAGTTTTTTTCTTGGCTAAGGAAAATTTTTGAGACAAAAGTATCAACGGTTCTAACGATTCGTTGATACGGCTTTATTTTAATGGTAGATTATGCTTGAAAGTTGTGTTATAAATAGAGATAGTAAACACCAATTTAGTAGGAGGGGCTTATATTTAAATGTTCTCAAAATTAAATTTTAAAAATGGAGATATTACTTTGCTTAATCAAAGTGACCTTTTGAAGAGGATATATTACAAGTGCAATATCCAGATGATTTGCTTTTAGATGTTGGTTATTATGAGAAGTAATATAAAATTTTTGTGATAAAGAATTTGAATTGGGAAGAACCTACTATTGTTTGTGTGGCAGATAATTTTAATAATCTGTTATGCAATTTACAAAAAGTAATTAATGCGATATCAATGCTTAAATAATTGACAGAGGTGAGGAAATGACACAAATTACTTATTTAAAAGGCGATGCAACAAATCCCATGACTAAAGGAAATAAAATTATTGCACATATTTGTAATGATGTAGGTGCTTGGGGGAAGGGCTTTGTTTTAGCTATTTCTAAAAAGTGGAAAGAGCCTGAGAAAGCTTATAAAAAATGGTATAAAGATAATAATAATTTTGAGCGGGGAGAAGTTCAACTGATTCCAGTGACTGAGTATATAAGTGTTTGCAACATGATTGGCCAGGAAGGAATTAGAACCGGGGCAAAAGGTGTGCCTATTCGATATGAAGCGGTAGAAAGCTGCTTAGAAAAATTATGTGAAATGGCGAAAGAGCAACAAGCAAGTATTCATATGCCTAGAATTGGATGTGGTTTAGCTGGTGGTAAATGGGAAATTATTGAACCTATCATCAAAAAAACACTTGTAGATAATGGTATTGAAGTCTATGTTTATGATTTTGATTAAGAACAGAATTATTTTCTGTTGATATAAAAAGGAGTATATAAAATATGTCTACAGGTTTCAGAGATTCTTTATTTGGATCTTTTTCTTATGCACAAGGAATCTATAAAGGAATGATCTCTGTCAGTTCTATTGAGATAGAGGTTCTGATATTGATTGATTCAGAAAATATACAAACGTTACATGAAATATATTCTCAAATTAACTTATTATCAATGGAATCCAAAAAAATTGCCTCTAAATTACTTATTAATTCCATCAATACTGAACTACTGAATGAAGAAATTAACAAAAGTTTAGAAGTCAATGAGTTATATCAAAAAATGGATCTGAAAAGAATTATTATACCTATGAAAGGTTTTTATAGATTTATTTATGAAATAAATTCTATAGTAAATGCTGGTATTATTACGGTATCCGGCAATACGGATATTGGATTAACTAATGTAGAACTTGAGAATATTGAAAGCATTGAAATAAGATGAGGAAACAGTAATATTTAATGATGAAAAAGTTGAGATTAATTAAGGTTTTAGCAAAGTATAAAATAAGTTGATGAAAGCATTATCAGTGGATGTTCTTTAAAAAACATGCTAATGATAATGCTTTTTTTGTTAGTTTATAGGCATGTCTATTCCGTGAGAACGCATTCATTAAAATTTTTTCCATTTTTAGTAAAAAACTCTTGCACTTTAAAAAAAATGGGTGTATTGTATATAGATGTTAAATGTCCATTAAGGATATTGAAAGGTAATAATGGGAAGAGGGAGGATTTTTATTATGAAGTTGAGCAAAAGTATGGATCAGGTATTTTGTATTATGACGATGTTGTACACCCAGAAGGTAGATGTTCCCATTTCTTCCGTAACTATTCATCACCGTTTGCGTGATTCGTCGCCGTCTTATATTAGTAAAATTTTGAGGAAGCTAGTCGTTAGCGGGCTGATTAATTCAGTTTCGGGTAATAACGGTGGTTTCACGCTTGCTAAAGACCCTGAAGAAATTAATTTGCTGGATATTGTAGAAGCAGTGGAAGGGAAAATCGATACATACCCAGATTCCGACTTAATCCACACTGTTTTCTCTGACTATCACGAATTTGCAGAGTCCGGTATTCACACCATTACAAGTGCTTTTAGAAACGCTGATAAAGAATACGCTAATTATTTATACTCACAAAAATTATCTGTTTTAGTAGAGCAAGTTATTGGGAAAGAACGAACCACTATCATAGATTGGAACGAAGCGTAATAAATCTTTAAAAGAAAGAAGTGCGGTAATAAAATGGATATGGTAAAAAATGAGTGGAAGAAATTATTTAAAAACAAAATACTACTTTTATCATTTGTAGTTATTCTGTTTATTCCACTTTTATATGCAAGCTTTTTCTTAAAATCCGTCTGGGATCCGTACGGCAAAACAGGGGATTTACCAGTAGCGGTAGTTAACAATGACAAACCGGTTGATTATAACGGCCAAACAATGGATGTTGGTGATCAGTTAGTCACAAAACTGAAAAGTAACAAAGAACTTGATTGGAATTTTCTTTCCAAAGAAGATGCGGAACAAGGCTTAAAAGATGGCAAATATTATATGATTGTCACGATTCCAAAAGATTTCTCTAAAAATGCAGCATCTGTTTTAGATAAAGATCCGAAAAAAATGGAATTATCCTATAAAACAAACGGCTCGCTGAACTATTTAGGTCAAGTCGTGAGTGAACAAGGAGCCAAACAACTGAAAAGCGAGGTTTCTGCTGAAGTAACAAAATCATACGCGGAAGCAATTTTTGATAAAATTAAAGAGTCTGGTGAAGGGTTCGCTCAAGCTGCAGATGGCTCTGGAAAAATTAAAGATGGTCTCGTGAAATCACAAGAAGGTAATAAAACCATTTCTACTAACTTAAAAACGCTCGCAGATAGCTCTTTAACGTTCAAAGATGGCGCTAATACGTTAGAAGTTGGCTTGAAAACTTACACAGATGGTGTAAACACTGCGGCCGCTGGTGGGGACAAATTAAATGATGGTGTTTCGACACTTGCAGCTGGTGTAGGACCACTAAAAGACGGTGTAGCAGCGCTTGACGGCGGAGCAACGAAATTAGCTAGCGGAGTTTCTACCTATACATCTGGTGTAGATACACTAGCAGGCGGGATTAACCAAGCTTATACTGGTTCTACTGCACTTTCAGATGGATTAAATAAGATGAATGGCAGTGTACCAACTTTAGCATCGGGCATAACACAACTAAACAACGGTCAAAAAAGCTTAGCAACTGGCTTAGATTCACTAGTCGATGGAAGTAACAAACTTTCAGCAGGACTTAAAGAATTAGACGGTAATTTAACTGATAAACAAGGCAAAATTGCCCAATTGAAACAAGGCATGAACGATTTACAACAAGGAATTGATCAATTAAATAAAAGTGTCAACGGGGAAGACGCAGCACTTGCAAAACAACTCGCTGCACTGCAAAAAAGTTTAGGCGACCTACAAAATGGCTTAACATTTATTAAATCTAATGCGAATTTCGATGCTGAAGCAATTAAATCAAAAATTAATGCGACAGCTGGCGTGAGTGCAGAAGATAAACAAAAAATTATTGATGCTATTCAAGCCGATTTAGATAAAGAAACACAAAAATCCGCTACACAAGTAGCAACAGTAGAACAACTACAAAGCGGCTTATCAGGTCTTGATTTAGCGGCAATTCAAACACAAGTAACAGAATTGCAAACTGGCGTAGCGAAAATTTCCGCTGGTTATCAAGCAGTTCACGGTGGAACAAACGAAGCATTTAACAGTATTCACCAAGCAATTAATGGCTCAGGTAGTCAAACTCTACTTGGCGGTGCGAACCAACTAACTGCTGGACTCAAATCAGCACAAGCCGGAAATGCCAAATTAGTTGCTGGAACAAATCAACTTAACAGCCAAGTGCCAACCCTAACTTCTGGCGTAGGACAACTCGCTGCGGGTAGTGCGAATATGGAAAACGGATTAAGTCAGTTAAATGATGGTGGTAATAAACTTGCAAGTAATTCCGGCGCATTACGTTCAGGCGCAACAGAATTACAAGGCGGAACAAACCAATTAGCTGCAAAAGTACCAACACTTGCTGGTGGCGTAAATCAACTACAAGCAGGTTCAAGCCAATTAGCAGGCGGCTTAAACCAATTATCAGCTAACTCACCAAAACTAGTTTCAGGCGTAGGACAACTAGCAGACGGCTCTTCCAAAATTGCCGATGGTTCTTCCAAATTAGCGAATGGTTCCTTCCAATTAGGAGATGGACTTACTAAATTAACAGACGGCAGCACAGAATTAACAGACAAACTAGCAGACGGAGCACAACAAGTCAAAGATACAAAAGCAACAGACAAAACATTTAACATGATTGCTGCTCCAACAAAACTCGCACATAATGAATATACGCACGTAAGTAATTACGGTCACGCATTAGCACCATATGTGTTGTCACTAGCTCTATACGTTGGTGCACTTGTATTTAACTTCATTATGCCAATTAGACGTGTTTCGATGGAAGGACAACCAGCTTATAAATGGTGGTTAAGTAAACTATCACTTGGTTTTGTCGCAGCTGTTGCGATGGCACTTCTTGAAGGTGGTATCATGATAGCACTAGGACTAAGACCAGATAGCATTGTTGAATTCTTCGGAACAGCGATTATTACAGCTCTTGCTTACATGTTCCTTATCATGCTTCTTGCTATGACATTTGATAATCCAGGTCGATTTATCGCGATGGTATTACTCATTGTTCAATTAGCGGGATCAGGCGGAACATTCCCAATGCCACTTACTGGATGGTTCTTCAATTTAATCCATCCGTTCCTACCAATGACTTACTCGATTTATGCGTTTAGAGAGTCACTGGCAGCAGGTATGGGACCAAATGTATACAGTATGTCGATGCTCGTTCTTACAATTATCATGATCGCATGTGTTGGCTTACTATATCTATCTATGAGCCACTTGAAAAAACGTCATGATGCACATGAATCAGCACTTGATGATAATCAAAAATTAATGGCTTTAGAAAACTAAACAAATTAAAAGCAAGGTTTCCTGAAAATGGGAATCTTGCTTTTTTGTTACGCGATGGGGCGCCTTCCCTGCAAAGAAATGCTATAATTAAACTATTAACATACGAAAAGAGGTATTGCATGACGAAAAAAATAGTATTTGTAGATGTAGATGGTACGCTTGTAACGGATGATGGGCTTGTTCCAGCATCTGCCAAAACCGCGATAATAAAAGCTAGAAACAATGGTCACCAAGTCTATCTGTGTACTGGTCGTTCTAAACCAGAGCTGTATGACTCGATTTTATCCATCGGGTTTGATGGGATTATTGGTGCAGGTGGCGGCTATATCGAAGTAGACGATGAAATTATTTACCATAAAAAAGTAGCGAATGAAGACGTTGTTCATATGGTAGATTTCTTTCATGAAAAGAACTTAGATTTCTATTTGGAGTCTAACGGGGGGCTATTTGCAAGCGAAAATCTAGAAGCTCATTTAGACAGCTTAGTTTATGGCGATGTCGAAAATGACCCAATTGCGCGCGAGAAAAAAGCCAATAATCCGCATCCTTTCATGACAAGCCTAACTTACGGTGAAACAAATCTTTACCGCACAGATGTCAATAAAGCTTGTTTCCTAGAAAATAAAAATGTACCTTTTGAAGAAATAAAAAATGAATTTAGCGGCAAATTTGAAGTTTTACATTGTACGGTTCCTATTTTTGGAGACGATAGTGGAGAGCTGATGGTGCCAGATATTCATAAAGCAACCGCGATTGAATTTCTACTAGCGCATATCGGTGCAGAGAAGAACGCGACGATTGGCATTGGTGATGGAATGAATGATGCAGAAATGCTTACTTATTGTGAAACTGGTATTGCAATGGGGAATGCAAAAGAAGAGCTAAAATTACTTGCAGATGAAGTAACAAAATCCGTTGAAGAAGATGGGTTATACGCAAGTTTTGAAAAGCATGGTTTGCTTTAGAAAAAATAGTTCGGGTAATGAAAGCATATAGAGGAGGATTTTTATGAAATTAATCAGAACAAAAACATACGAAGAAATGTCACAAGAAGCGCTCGAAGTTGTCAAACAAGTCATTAACGAAAATGAAAATCCGGTAATTAATACAACTACCGGAGCAAGTTTTGATGGAATGTTCGAGGGACTTGTAAAAGGAATTAATGCAGGTGAAATTCCAATCGAAAAAGTATTTTTAATGAATTTGGATGAGTATGTGGCTAAACGCGATGCTTCCTTCACTGTTTACACATATATGCACCAAAAATTCTATGATTTAATCAACAAAATGCCAAAAAGAGTAGAATTATTGGATGGTAGTTTAGCCGATTTTACAGATGAAATTGCTCGTTATAAGAAAATTTTGGCTGAAAATGAGCGCGATTTGCAAATTCTAGGCTTAGGGGTAAATGGACATCTTGGAGCTAATGAACCAGGAACACCATTTGATGCGCGATTGTTTTTGGCAGATAGCGATGAATCCACTATTAAAAGTACTATCATGTACAACAACTTAAAAGAAGACGAAGCGCCGTCTCAAATGCTTACACTTGGCTTAGCTGATATGATGGATGCGAAACAAATCTTAGTCACTGCTTCTGGTGAACGAAAAGCAGAGGCCGTTAAAGGTTTACTTGAGGGACCAATTGATGAAAGTTGTCCAGCGTCGATTCTACGTAACCATCCGAATGTCGTATTTATTATTGATGAAGCGGCAGGGTCATTACTTACTAATCACTAAAAAGGGGGCAAAACCATGAGAAAGTTATACACGTATTTCGTTTTAATTCTCGGTGTGGCGATGATTGGTCTTGGAATTTATTTAATGTTTAATCCAAGTACATCACTGCAAGCACTAACTATTTTTATTGGGATAATTTTAGTTTTAAATGGGATTAATGAAGTGATTTCTTATTTTGGAGAACGTAAATATTGGGGCATTTCTAAATGGATTATGTTGGATGGGATTTTATCTATCCTTGTTGGTGGATTTGCTATTTTCGAATCGAATATGGCAGAGCGAGTTTTCATTATTATTTTCGCAATTTGGATATTAGCATCAGCGATTTTACGAATTTTAACGGCATTTGCTGTAAAAGGATTTCCGGGATGGACTTTACTACTTATCATGGGAATTATAGGATTAATTATCGCAGTTATTTCCTTGTTCACAAATACGTTAGTAGCGATTGCGATTGGTATTATTCTTGGATTGTTTTTTATTTTCCAAGGAATTACATGTCTTTCTCTTTGGTGGGTCATTCAAAAAGGTGATTCTAAGAAATAATGATAATTTTTTATACTATTTTTCGTTAAAACGTTAAAAAAACCACATTTTGAAAACCAGGAAAATAATTTTGTCACAAAATGGACATAAGAAGCGAGAAGATGGTTCTTTAGGAACTCTCTACTCGCTTTTTTTTTATTATGATAAAGAGAGATGAATTGATGTAAGGATTTTGAGGAGGCGGGATAAATGCAGGAAAGATTTGCGACGGAATTAATGTTTACGTTAACTAATAATCCAAGGTTTCAAGAAGTAGCCGAATTGGTATATTGGAACGAGGAAGAAATTGTTCTTTGCCCTGAAAACAATGAGTATGTTTATGCCATCGATGAAGGAAATGTAACACAATGTGCTGCTAGAAACAGTTCTTGGGGAAAAGGAAGCATTCTCGGTTTTACACGAGAAGAGACAAAAATCCAACCCCTTTCTAAAACGGTGGCTTGGAAAATTCCTTTGAACTATGTAAAGGATATCTTGAAAAGTATGGGAAACGTTAAGCTTGCTGATTTAACAAGAATAGAAAAAGGTTTTTTGGATCGAAATGAAAGTGATTGCATTCAGTGGCTCATCCAAGAAATGCCCTCAAGATTACATACAACTTCTTGGAAAGTAGCGCTAGATTTTTTTAGACAAGAGATTATACAAGTTGTTCCTAAAGAACTATGTGCTTTTCAAGTGAAAGAATTGAAACAGCAGCATATTCTCTATGAATTAGGTTATTACCTTGAAATAGATGTACTGCAATTTCATAACTATTTGAGGGATTTGGCCTATAATAAAGTATTGCAAAAAAATAATTGAAATATTTCTTATATTAGCACAGACAAAAATTCGAATTCATAGTACACTTATAAGTAACCATGATAGGGATTTATCGCCAGTCCCTTATTAGCCACCAGCAAATTTTGCTAGGTGGTTTTTTGATGAAGTTTTTCTTTTCGAATGTGGATGGTTGTGATACCCTAAAAAAGGTGAGTTTTAATGAAGGGAAAGTGTAGGAAATGACAAAATGGTTACCAAAGGATTTATGGATTGTAATTATTGGGATGGTGTTACTATATACAGGGCTATCGTTTATTTGGCCTTTCAATATGATTTACATGACGCAAGAGTTAGGGATGTCGACAACGGATGCTTCATTAGTGTTGTTGATAAATTCTGGAGTGGGGATTGTTTCTAGTATTATCGGTGGACTTATTTTTGACCGGTTTTCTGGTTTTATTTCACTTACGATTGGAACGATTATATTAGTGCTTTCAACTGCTTCGTTGTGCTTTTTCCACGGATTTCCGTTCTTTATTTGGAATTTGTGGGCGGTTGGTATCGCGATGGGGATGGTCTTCTCTGGATTATACGCAGCAGCAGGGTTAACACATCCGACTGGAGGAAGAACTGGTTTTAATGCGATTTATGTAGCGCAAAATATTGGCGTGGCTATTGGTCCGTTGCTTGCAGGGCTTCTAGCGAAACAAGGAATGAGTCATGTATACATTGGTTCTTTTGTATTTGCGATTGCTTTCGCGGGATATTTCTTCTTCTTTTTCCACAAGATTGATTGGAAATCGGAGCGAGTAAGCGCAGAAACAAAACATCGCAAAAAAGGCGCTAAACGCGAATTTCCGACTAAGCTAGCTTTGTGTTCTTTTATTCTATTATTATTGACATACTTGCTTTGCCAATTGCCGCATGTGCAGTGGCAGTCGAATTTATCTACGTACATGACAGAAATCAAAGGTGTGACATCGAGCGAATACGGAAATTTATGGAGTTTAAATGGCGCGCTGATTGTACTTGGGCAGCTCATTTTAATACCCGTTGTAAACAGATTTAAAAAATACTTACTCGCACAAATTTATATCGGTATTTTCTTATTTATCTTATCTTTTGTAGTCGCAATGAATGCAAGTGTGTATAGTGGCTTTGTACTCGGAATGATTTTCTTAACGCTCGGGGAAATGTTTGCTTGGCCAGCGATTCCAACGATTGCTTATCAACTTGCACCAAAAGGAGCGGCTGGCTTGTATCAAGGACTTGTGAATGGGATGGCAACAGCGGCGCGCATGCTAGCACCATTTTTAGGAGCAATTGTCGTTCAAAATCTCGGGGGCATTAAAGCTCTATTTATTGGGGCATTTATTTTACTCGGATGCGCATTAATTAGTATTACACTACAACAAATTTTACAGAAAAAGGACCAACAAGATAAAGCTGCTTTGAAAATTTCCGTCAATCAGGGGGAATAAAAATGAAATTATGGAAAAATGCTACCTTTTACCAAATGACAGCTGAAGGGGATCAAGTTTCTGCGGTATTAACAGAAAACGGTCATATTTATGCGGTCGGAGAAGCACGAGAACTAGAAAAACAATATGCGGCTAATATTACCGAAACGATTGATTTAGAAGGGAAAGTGGTATTTCCTGGTTTCGTTGATGCGCATATTCACTTACTTTGGTATGGACAAGCGTTAGAACGTCTTAATTTAAACCAAACCACTACTAAAAAAGAGGCACTAGCCCTGATTGCTGAAAGAACCAAGCAACTTGCTAGTGACGAATGGTTGTTTGTGGAAGGGTATGATGAAAATAAATGGTCAGATGAACAAACGTTGATTTCTTTGGCCGATTTAGATGAAGTAAGCCAGACAAATCCGATTTTAGTTCGGCGCATTGATTATCATAGTGTTTCTATTAATTCTGCTCTACAAGCGCATATTGCCGACTTTTCGGAAAATGGTTTTGATGGTGGCGGCGAAATTGTTCGTGATAAAGCGGGTGATTTTACGGGGATTTTAAGAGATAATGCAACGACTATGGCGATAGATTCTTTCCCTGCAGCAACGCCTTATGAACTAAGCGCATGGCTTAAAATCGCGATAACTGATCTATGGTCGAAAGGCATAACGGGTGCACACTCGGAAGATTTACATTATTTCACGGGATTTGCTTCGACTTTAGCTGCTTTTCGAAATACTATTGGTGCTAATAAAATGCCGTTTCGTGCGCATTTGCTGGTTCACCACGCAGAACTAGCTGCTTTTTCGGCTTCTAATGAAAGTTTCGTAAGTGGGGATTCCTTTTTAGAATTAGGGGCGATGAAAATTTTCTATGATGGAACAGTTGGCTCGCGAACGGCGTTGATGAGTGCGGGATATGCGGATAATCCTAATGAAAAAGGACTGCAAATTCATTCTGATCAAGCGTTTGAAGATTTGGTTAAAGCAGCGCGAAAAGCAGGATTACCTGTTGCTATTCATATTTTAGGCGATCAAGCTTTTGCTAATGTCATTCGAACGTTACGTGCCAATCCGCCTAAAGAAGGGCAATACGACAGACTAATCCACACACCTTGGCTTACAGAAGCGCTAATAGAAGAAGCGGCTGGGCTACCTGTGCTATTTGATATACAGCCACAATTCATGGCGAGTGATCTTCCGTGGGCGCTAGAAGTACTTGGAGAAAATCATCCACCGCTAGCTTTTGCCTGGAAAACACTTCTACAGGCAGGTTTCCCATTAGCTGGAGGAAGCGATGCGCCGATTGAAGTGCCGAATCCGTTTTGGGGTATCCATGCGGCTGTTACTAGAACGGCGAATGCAGATTTGGATGGAGTGGAATATTGGCCAGAGCAGGCACTCACTGTATTTGAAGCGATTCAACTATATACAAAAGGAGCGGCATTTGCGGGCTACAAAACAACTACACGTGGACAAATTGCACCAGGCTTTGTTGCTGATTTTACGATTTTGGCAGAAGATCCATTTCAAATGAAACAAGCAGACCTTCGTCAAATGAGCGTTGTGATGACGGTTGTAAATGAACAAATTGTCTATCAAAAAAAGTGAAGATAGCTAGGAAACTCCATACAGAGACGGATGTTTTCGAAAAGCTTTTTTGCTAATATGGGAACGGAAGAAATGCCACGCTTTTGACTCAGTGGCACGGATACGGGAACGAGGGATGTATTAATGGAAATATTTGAACTGATTTTATTAATGTTGAGCGCGGTGTTTTTGTCTAATGTATTAAGCCGATTTTTGCCGGGGATAGCAGTGCCTTTAATTCAAGTAATACTGGGTATTATTTTGGCGATTCCGCTTGGGGATCATACGATGGATTTAAATCCGGAATTATTTTTATTATTATTTATGGCGCCGATTCTTTTTAACGATGGTGCGAGTACGGATAAGAAATCTTTATGGAAAAATCGGAAGGCTATTTTGTCATTATCGATTGGTCTAGTGTTTGTAACGGTTGGGGTACTGGGTGCGTTTATTCACTACTTAATTCCTGCGATACCTTTTGCCGCGGCGTTTGCGTTAGCTGCGGCACTTGCGCCTACAGATGCTGTTGCGGTGGGTGCGCTTGCTGAAAAGGTAAGAGTACCCCATAAAATTATGCATATTTTGGAAGGTGAATCGCTTATTAACGATGCTTCCGGACTTGTTTCGTTCCAGTTTGCTGTATTGGCGCTTGTAACAGGAACATTCTCATTTATGTCAGCTGGAACAAGCTTTTTGCTTCTTTCATTAGGTGGGATTGCGCTTGGAGCTGTCCTTAGTTTACTGAAAATCATGTTAATGCGTGGTTTACGTCAGCTAGGAATTGAAAATATGACTTCTTTTATGCTGATGGAAATTTTGTTACCATTTTTAATTTTTATGGTAGCAGAAAAAGTTGGAGTGAATGGGATTTTAGCGGTAGTTAGTGGCGGAATGGTGCATTCATTTAGTTACAAGGGACTAAATCCTGAAATTGCGCAATTGAACTTGCTTTCAAAAAACACGTGGTCTGTTATTATTTTTAGTTTGAATGGTTTGGTATTTATCTTACTAGGGACACAATTACCGCAAATTTTGATGACGATTTGGCAAGACGCTAATATTCAAAAAGGTATGCTATTCGTGTATATACTAGGAATCACTTTCTTACTGCTCGGGCTAAGGTTTTTATGGATCTTGTTTTTCCGCAATTACGAGGAAAATCCGAAAGTGGACTTGGTTAGCAGATTGAAAAATACTTTTCTTTATACTGTGGCTGGTGTTCGCGGGACAATTACGTTAGTCAGTGCGCTTTCGTTACCTTTTGTTCTTGGTAATGGGAATGCGTTTCCTGAGCGTGATTTACTTATTTTTATTGCTGCTGGAGTTATTATTACGACGCTACTTTTGGCCAATTTCACCTTGCCACTTTTTGCAGATAAGAAAGATAAAGTTGCGGCGGATCATACGACGGATATTGTACTACTTCGCGATATTGTGCAGCAATTACAGGCATATAAAACAGATGAAAATGCAGTGGAAATGAATAAAGTGTTGAATATGTATAATAATCGGATTTTCTCTTTGATGGAGCATAAGGAAGTAAATGCTACTGAAAAAGAATTGCGGCGTTTAACGCAAGAATGGCAACTTGAAAATACGAGAAGATTAGTATTTGAACGAAAAATTGATACTGGTGTGGGACTGTCGCATATGATGCGGCTTGGAAAACGACTTTACGTCCAAACACGAGCAGAGAAGTACCGAGCGAGAATGCGGTATCGTCAGTTATTAAGTCATCGTTTTCGAGACTTCCGATTTGTGCCTCTTACTTTTGAAGAACGTAGAAAAGAAATTGCTAAACTGCAAAATGAAAACAATCTATTCGTCATTCAAAAGCTACAAGAACTGGATTCAAATGAGTATAACCCAGAAATCATTTCGCTTTATTTAATGAATTTTGAGCGAGCTTTGGGCCGTGGGAAAAATAAAAAAGAAAGCAATGATGAAGCGCTACAAACAACAATCGACTTAGCTTCACAAATTGAGCGCGAAACAATTCAACACTACTTTGAAAAAGGCACGATTACGCGGAAAGAAATGAAAGTGTATCGTGATAATTTACTTGCGATAGAGGCGAATATGCAATTAGAATTTTAATAAAAAAAGACAGTTAAGCTAATTTTTTAGCCCAGCTGTCTTTTTTTATCATCAAAATAATAAATAATCCGGTCGATAAGTTCTTTCGTCGTGCTGTCAAAATCTTTTTCTTTTTGGTTAGTTAAAAGTCCAATTGGCGGTGAGATGGGTAAATTTTCAATCGGAATGCGGATCGTGCCATCAAGTAGTTCTGAGTGCGCGGTGCTAGTAAAGATAGATACACCAACATTTTCACGGACAAAATACTTATGTGACATACTACTTGTGAGCTCCATTTTCTTATAATCACTACCAATAGCACGTTTTAAATGCTGTTCGATTTGGATGCGGATGGGGCAATTTGCCGGTGTGAAGATAAAGCATTCATCGCGTAAATCACGTAACTCCACAGAAGTACGTGAAGATAACGGATGGCTTTCTGAAATGATTAAATCTAACGTATCATGGAAAAATGGAAAATAGAAGTTTTCCAAAATCAGCTCTGGTTCTCCGCAAATCGCAAAATCAATTTCCCCATCAATGAGTTTTTGGCTACAAGTATTCGCATCATCCACCGATACATTCACCATTAATTTCGGAAAATCCGCTAGAAACGTTTTTAAAATTTTCGGAAAAACGAGACTGGCGCTAGGCTCGGAAATTCCGACTTTGATAAGGCCGGCGTTGCCATTTTTTAAGTCGAATATCGTGTGATCGAGTACTTCATATTGAGCGATGAGCTGGCCCGCCCTTTCGTAAAATAATCTACCTGCGTGCGTTAGTTTTAAAGTTTTGCCACGTTCGAATAACTGAACATCTAAGTCTTGTTCCAACTGTTTTATTCGCATCGAAATAGTCGGTTGCGAATAATTTAATACTTCTGCTGCGCGTTGAAAACTTCCCGTATTAACCACCGTATAAAATGTTTTAATGGTTCGAAATTCCAATATAATTCCCCCTTCATATTGGAGTTTTTTGATATTTCTAACAGTATACACCGTAAAAATAGGAGAAGCAATTTATTAATCTGATAAAATTCATAGGAATAATGCGGATTGAGACAGAAGTATTAGTATTACTGTGGTTAGCCATTAGTTTTTTTGATTAGCCAAACCCAATCTTTTACTTTATAGTATAGCTAATATCTAAAAACCAAGTAAGTTGATAGGGATTGAAAAGGGGCGATTTGATGGAGAAAGTGACAATTATTGCTGGGGGAATCAAAACAGAATCCAGGCTTACAGGATTAACTCAACTAGCAGCAAATGAATTAGTAACGAATGGTTTAGAAGTGAACATCATCGAAGTGCATAAAATAAACGCAGAAGCATTAGTCACCGCGGATTTCGCGCATTCAGATATTCAATTGGCAAATAGCGAAATTGAATCAAGTTCGGGCGTTATTATTGCTACCCCGATTTTCAAAGCAGCCTATTCAGGAGTGTTAAAAGCCTATTTGGATCTTTTGCCACTCAAAGCTTTGAAAAGGAAAGTCGTTTTGCCACTTGGGCTTGGCGGGTCAAACGGACATTTGCTCGCACTGCAATACGCACTTGATCCTGTGTTGAAGGAACTTGGAGCAGAAACGATATTAAAAGGACAGTTTACGGTAGACAAACAAATTGAACGGCTCGGGGATGGGCTGTATGAAATTGAATCTTCAGCGAAAGAACGGCTAGATATTGCTTTAAACCAATTTATTTCATTATTAAATCAACAATCAGTGGAAGTTTAAGGAGGAGAGCGGGAAATGACAGAAGATATTTTTAGAGTAGCGACTGTGGATGATGCGCCGGAATTTTTGGAATTGTTGTCGAGTGCTTTTCAATCGGTGAAAGAATTAGGAATTGATTGGCCGTCAACGAATGCGGATTTGGCGATGGTGACAGAAAATATTGTTAATTCTTCTGCATTTGTTTTAGAACGAAACGGCAAATTAATTTCTACGATTACCGTTCGTTTTCCGTGGGAGAGCAGCGCACCACCTTCTAAATATCCATTTGTTTGGTGGTTTGCAACGGCACCGGAACTTGCAGGACAGGGGATTGGCGATAAATTATTAACGTATGTAGAAGAACGGGTACTTCGCGACACGCTAAAAGCACCAGCACTGACACTTGGAACTTCTGCCAGAAAACATCCGTGGTTGCTGGATATGTATCTACGCCGCGGTTATGAGGTCTACTTTGAACATGAGGAAGACGGTGATGTGGGTGTTATGATGCGGAAAATCTTAATTCCGGAAAAATTCGATGCCACACTACTCGGAATACCTAGCTGGACATAAAAAAGGGGGAAAAAGGATGAAAAAGAAATATGGGATTTTGGCACTGGCTCTTACAGCCGCATTAACATTAAGCGCATGTGGAGGAAAAGAAGAACCAGAAGCAGCGAATCAAAAAGTACAAACAATCACGGTTGGGACTGGAACGCAATTTCCAAATGTCTGCTTTTTGGATGAAAATGGGAAATTAACCGGTTATGACGTCGAACTAGTAAAAGAAATCGACAAACGTTTGCCTGGCTATAAATTTAAATTTAAAACGATGGATTTTTCTAATTTACTCGTTAGCCTTGGAGCTGGAAAAGTAGATATTGTCGCGCATCAAATGGAAAAAAGTAAAGAACGCGAGAAGAAATTTTTATTTAATGATGTAGCGTACAATAATTTCCCATTACAATTGACGGTATTAGACAGTAATAACAGCATAAACAGCACAAAAGATTTAGCTGGAAAACGCGTTATCACAAGCGCAACATCGAATGGTGCACTCGTGTTGAAGAAAATTAATGAAGAACAAGGCAATAATTTTGAAATTGCTTATGAAGGTCAAGGGTCAAATGATACAGCGAACCAACTGAAAACTGGCCGCGCTGATGCAACGATTTCTACACCATTCGCGGTAGATTTCCAAAATAAAACAAGCGCTATCAAAGAAAAAGTAGTTGGCGATGTTCTATCTAATGCGAAAGTATACTTCATGCTCGGAAAAGATGAAACTAAACTAAGCAAAGATGTAGATGAGGCGCTTCAATCTATTATTGATGATGGAACACTTAAAAAATTAAGTGAAAAATGGCTTGGCGCAGATTATTCAAAAGAACAATATTAAACGAGGGAGGGTGCCATTAAAATGGATAAAGCGTTCGATGTAAAAATGATTGCTGATTTTATTCCGACGTTAGCTGGTTATTTACCGATTACGTTGTATATTTTGGCACTCTCGCTTATTTTTGGATTTATATTAGGTGTTCTACTATCTTTACCAAGAATTTATAAGATTCCAGTTTTAGATCAATTGGCCAGAGTGTATATTTCGTTTTTCCGTGGGACTCCGATTATGGTTCAACTATTTATTGTTTTCTACGGAATCCCGGCACTTTCAAGCATCGTTGGCATTGACTTATCACAAATGGATCCCCTTTATGCTGCGATTGCGACTTATGCGTTAAGCAGTGCAGCGACCATTGCCGAAGTGATTCGCGCAGGCGTGAATAGTGTGGATGCCGGTCAAACTGAGGCAGCTTATAGTGTTGGACTGAATGGGCGCCAAACATTTTTACGAATCATTTTGCCACAAGCACTCTATCAAGCTCTACCGAATTTTGGCAATTTAGTCATTGGTTATTTGAAAGATACATCGCTCGCTTTTTCGATTGGTGTAATGGATATGTCAGGAAGAGGTCAGACGCTGATAACACTAAGTAATCACGCGCTAGAGGTCTATATTTCTTTATCAATTATTTACTATTTGACGGCCGTCTTACTGGAATATTCCTTCAAATGGATTGAAAAACGAGTTAAAAAAGAAAACACCAGATTCACGAGTATTTTCGATATCGAGTTATAAAGGAGAGATAATGATGCCGCTAGATGTACCTTTTATTGGAACTGCTGTAATGGCAATGTTAAAAACGATTCCGTTAACACTTGCAATGACCTTCTTTCCGATATTATTCGGTTTCATTATCGCGATTGGTCTGACGCTTATTCGGATGTATCACGTTCGCTTTTTAGAACCGATTGCTAAATTTTACGTTTCTTTTTTTCGAAGCACCCCAGCGATTTTGCATATTATGCTGATTTACTTGGGCATTCCGCTATTGGTGGATTTTTTGAGCAAATCATTCGGATTAGGGATTTCTGCAAATAAAATACCGGTCGTTGTTTTTGTCATTATAGCGCTGTCTTTCACGGCGGGTGCATACTTAACCGAGATTTTGCGCTCCGGTATTATGGCGGTTGATATCGGACAAATGGAAGCTGCTTACTCGGTGGGATACACGCATGGTCAAGCGATTCGGAAAGTTCTCTTACCGCAAGCCTTCATGATTGCCCTACCGAATTTCACGAATTTGTGTATCGGATTTCTACATACCACATCTATCGCCGCCATCGTCGCAGTCCCTGAAATCACCGGAATGGCAACGATTGTAGCATCAGACAATTACGCATTTCTCGAAGCGTTTATCGGTGCCGCACTCATTTATTGGTTTTTAACTATTTTGATTGAAGCAATTAATTACATTTTGGAAAAGAATATCGCTAAATATCAAGGAGGGACAGTATGATTACAATTAAAAATATTCAAAAAAGCTTTGGTGAAAACAAGGTTTTAAAAGGAATTGATTTAACGGTGAAAAAGGGTGAAGTGGTCACAATACTTGGTCCAAGTGGCTCAGGAAAAACAACTTTTTTACGTTGCTTAAACTTACTGGAACGACCTGAAAATGGCGAAATTTCGATGCACGACCAAATAATTAACTGCAAGAAACCATCCAAAAAGGAAGTTTTACAACTGCGGAAAAATACAGCAATGGTTTTCCAACAATATAATCTCTTTTCACATAAAACAGTCCTCCAAAATGTGATGGAAGGTCTAACAGTCGCAAGGAAAATGCCGAAAAAAATTGCACGCGAAATTGCGGAACGGGAGCTCACGAAAGTCGGTTTAGCGGACAAATTTAGTGCATATCCTTCCCAACTTTCCGGCGGACAAAAACAGCGCGTTGGAATCGCACGAGCACTCGCAATTAATCCAGACGTCATTTTATTTGATGAACCAACCGCCGCACTTGATCCCGAACTTGTAGGGGAAGTATTGGAAGTGATGCTGGAGATTGCGCGTGCCGGTGCGACGATGATTGTCGTTACACATGAGATGGAGTTCGCCAAACGAGTCGCAGATCAAGTTGTCTTTATGGACGGCGGGCTAATTGTTGAACAAGGCACCCCCGATGAAGTGTTTAATCATACAAAAGAAGAAAGAACAAAACGCTTTTTACACCGAGTTTCAGCGGATTATTTATATGAAATCAAAGAAGTGAAAAAGGAGCGTGTCATATGACGATTCGATTTAGTATTTTGGACCAAAGTATTATTAATCCGGGCGAAAAACCTAGTGAAGCTTTGCAAAATACCGTAGAACTTGCACAATTGGCAGAACAACTTGGTTATCATCGCTTTTGGGTTGCTGAGCATCATAATTCAGACGAAATAGCTGGTGCGGCGCCGGAAGTTCTTTTAGGATATATTGCTGCAAAAACGACTACAATCAAACTTGCCTCTGGCGGAATTATGCTGCAGCACTATAGTCCGTATAAAGTAGCTGAACAATTTCATGTGCTTGAAAACTTAGCCCCCGGTCGTATTTCACTTGGTGTCGGAAAAGCGCCCGGCGGATTTCAACCAGCAACCGATGCCCTTCAAAAAGACTTCGTAAAACCTACGCGAACCTTTGATGCCAAATTGGAAGAACTCGTCGATTTTGTCACACAGTATTCCGACGCAACTATCGCAGCAAAACCACTTCCAGAAAACAAACCAGAGATATTTTTGCTTGGAGGAAGTGCAGCGAGCGCGAAACAAGCCGCTGAGCTAGGGATTTCTTTTGTTTTCGCTTATTTTATTAACGGAGAAGAGTCTGTTTTAAAAGAAGCACGCGAATTATTTGAAAAGTACCGAATAAATACAAAAGTGAGCTTTCAATTAGCGCCAATTATTGTAGTAGCTGAAACTAAAGTCGCAGCAGATCGCCATGTTCCAGAGCGGGAATCAATCAAAGTCGAGCTTGCAGACGGACGCAGAGTCAATGTCGGATCACGGGAACAAGCGGAAGCCTACGTAAAAGATATCGACCAAACATACCAGTTTATTACCCAACGAATTGGCGCGATAACAGGAACCAAACAAGAAGTCGGGACAGAAATCAAACGACTTTCAAAAGAATATAATATTCAAGATTTTGTTGTTTTAACTCCAGTCAAATCTGCGGAAATTAAACGTTATTCCTATCAACTATTAAGTGAATCGATAAAGGAGGAAGTTGTTCATGGCTAATGTCGTCGTTTGGAGTAAAGTAGGGTGTCATTATTGTAAAGATGTCAAAGATTATTTAACCGAGCAAAAAATCGTTTTTCAAGATATCGACGTCACCGACCATGATTATTTGCGAGAAGTTCTCCAAGCAAAATACGGCATCCGTCACGTGCCGGTCGTAGAAATCGGCGACATAGAAAAAGGAATTTACCAAGCAGTTACCGAAATCGGAATAGAACATTTAGAAAAAGCCTTATTTGAAAAGGAGGAAGTAAAATGACTAGAAAAGAAACAATCCAATTTGGCGCAATTATTCACGGCGTTGGAGGAACTACAGACGGTTGGCGCCATCCAGATATTAACCCAGCTGCAAGTACCGATTTAGATTTCTATAAATCCCGCGCGCAAATTGCCGAACAAGGACTTTTTAGTTTTATATTTATAGCAGACGGTCTCTTTATTTCCGAAAAATCTATTCCACATTTTCTTAATCGCTTTGAACCAATAACCATTTTGTCTGCGCTAGCAGAATCGACGAAAAATATTGGTCTTGTCGGAACTTTCTCGACTTCCTTTACAGAACCATTCACACTAGCAAGACAACTTTCTTCCCTTGATCACATTAGCGGCGGCCGAGCGGGTTGGAATTTAGTCACTTCTCCGCAAGAAGGAGCCGCACGAAATCACAGTAAGAAAAATCTCCCGACCCACAGCGATCGTTACACCATTGCCGCAGAACATTTACAAGTAGTTCGAGGTCTTTGGAACTCTTGGGAAGAAGATGCCTTTACTTATAATAA
Source organism: Listeria monocytogenes (assembly GCF_041765605.1). GTDB lineage: Bacteria > Bacillota > Bacilli > Lactobacillales > Listeriaceae > Listeria > Listeria monocytogenes_D. The sequence continues at coordinate 2,392,231 of NZ_CP168900.1, read as the reverse complement.
AGAAACCGGTGAGTTTTTTAATCCAAAAAAATTACATCGCTTAAATCATCAAGGCGATTATTTCCAAGTAGAAGGTCCGTTAAATATAGCACGCTCCAAACAAGGTGAGCCAGTTGTTTTCCAAGCAGGTGCATCCAGTACAGGACGCGATTTCGCTGCTCAAAACGCAGAAGCCATTTTTACGCATTCAGATTCATTAGAGGAAGCAATTGAATTTTATCAAGATGTAAAGGCACGCGCGGAAAAAGCGGGGAGAAATGCAGCAGAAATTCGGGTTTTTCCGGGAATCAGCCCAATTGTAGCGGATACGTTGGAAGAAGCAGAAGCAAAATATACCGAGTTTGCGAACCTTATTCCAATTGAAAATGCGGTCACTTATCTCGCACGATATTTTGATGACTACGATTTAAGCCAATTTGATTTGGATGCTCCTTTCCCAGACCTTGGCGATATTGGCAAAAATGCTTTTCAAAGCACAACAGACCGAATCAAAAAAGAAGCTAAAGAACGTCAACTAACTCTTCGTCAAGTGGCGACAGAAGCAGCAACCCCAAAAACACCTTTCCTAGGAACAAAAGAACAAGTCGCTGATTTAATTGAAGTCTGGTTCCAAAATGAGGCAGCAGATGGCTTTATTATCGCATCTGATATCCCGGGAGCTTTTGAAACTTTTGTCGAACAAGTAATTCCGCTATTACAAAGTCGTGGTTTGTACCGAACGGAATATCCAGCTTCTACACTAAGAGGGAATCTAGGCATCGCGATTCCTAAAAATAAACAAGCAGTCGAAACTAAATAATAGGAAGAAAACGGAGCGCCTTTGAGGAAGCTTCGTTTTTTTGTTACAATAAAAGAAAAAAGGAGCTAAACCATGCGCTTAGATAAATTATTGTCCCATACAGGTTTCGGGAGCCGTAAAGAAGTGAAACCATTACTCAAATCCGGGGCAGTTGTCGTGAATGGCACTATCCAAAAAGATAGCAAAACACAAGTAAACCCTGATAAAGACCAAGTAACCGTCCATGGAACACCAGTCGTTTACCAAGAATTCGTTTATTTTATGCTCCATAAACCGCAAAATGTGGTGAGCGCAACGGAAGACAATGTATCAGAAACTGTCATTGACTTGCTCGCTCAAGAAGATACGTTAACTAATCCATTTCCTGTTGGACGTTTAGACAAAGATACAGAAGGGTTGCTTATTATAACTAACGACGGGACACTCGCGCACAATTTGCTATCACCAAAAAAGCATATTGATAAAACATATTATGCTAAAATTGATGGAGACGTTGTGGCAGAAGACGTCACAGCTTTTGCAGACGGAATCACACTTGATGATGGCTACACTTGCAAACCCGCACGACTAGAAATTATCAACCCAAATGAAATAAAAGTAACTATCCAAGAAGGGAAATTCCACCAAGTAAAAAGAATGTTCGCTGCTCGCGGGAAAACAGTCAGCTATTTAAAACGAATTTCGATGGGTAATTTGCAATTAGATGAGTCTCTCGAACTCGGCGAATACCGCCCATTAACCGAAACAGAACTAGCTATCCTTCAAAATAAATAATTTGAAACGAAAATTCTCTCTTTAAAAAGAAGCGGATTTTCGTTTTTTAGTTTGCAAAAGAAAGCATTTACATATATAATAAACATGTGTTTGAAAATAAAACAAAAGTTTGGAATGGAGGTGCATTATATCGTGGAGAATAATAAAGCGAAAATGAACGAAAAGGAAGAGATAATTTTCAATTCCATCCGTAAAAATCCTTACATTTCTCAACAAGAACTTGCTGATATACTTGATTTATCAAGACCGACAGTCGCAAACCTTATATCTGGCCTTATTAAGAAAGGTCGCATTTTAGGGAAAGCCTATATATTAAATGAAGCGAAACAAATCGTTTGTATAGGTGGAGCCAACGTCGATCGGAAGTTTTACATTAAAGACAAGGCCCAACTAGCCACATCAAACCCAGTGCGCTCAACACAAAGTGCTGGTGGCGTTGCTAGAAACGTAGGCGAAAACCTTGGCCGCCTTGGAAAAGAAGTTATATTACTCACTGCTTGTGGAACAGACTCCGACTGGGAAGCTGTCAAAAATGCTAGTAATACATATATGAACTTAGATTACGTCACAGCATTCCCGAGCATCGCAACAGGTTCTTATACAGCGGTACTCGAAAACAATGGAGACTTACTCGTTGCGCTAGCGGACATGGATGCATACGACCACTTAACTCCGGATGTACTTGCGAAAAATGAAGGCTTACTTAGTCAGGCGAGCGCAATCATTGCGGATTTAAACTGTCCGAAAGAAACACTAGAATATCTTGGCAGCTTTGCCGAAATCAATTCAATCCCACTAGTACTTGTTCCCGTATCTTCGCCAAAAATGTCGCATTTACCAGAACGCTTGGATCACGTGACTTGGCTAATATGCAACCGAGATGAATCAGAAACGCACCTAGATATGACGATTGAAAACGATGAAGACTGGCGTTTAGCTGCGCAAAAATGGCTAGATTTAGGCGTGAAAAATGTCATTGTTACAAATGGCAGCAAAGGCGCAGTAGCAGCAAACAAAGCAGAAGGCACTATTTTTGAACCAGCAATTGTAATTGAAAATATTGTCGACGTGACAGGAGCGGGAGATGCATTTTGCTCCGCGGTTATCTACGCATGGCTAGAAGGAAAAGCATTGCAAGAAATTTTAAAAGCAGGGAGCGTAAATGCTGCGCGAACACTGGAATCTGAGTATACAGTTCGCCAAAATTTATCGACATCCCAACTACAAAAAGACCTGGAGGAATTCAAATGAAAAATTATCTATCATTATCCGAAGAAGTAAAACAAGCAAAAGCAGAAGGAAAAGCAATTGTTGCGCTAGAATCTACTATTATCTCTCACGGTATGCCTTACCCGCAAAATGTTGAAATGGCACGTGATGTAGAACAAATTATTCGCGACAACGGTGCAGTACCAGCAACTATCGCATTAATCGACGGAAAAATTAAAATCGGTCTTTCTGATGAAGAATTAGAACTATTCGCTAAAAGTAGCAATGTAGCAAAAGTCTCTCGTCGTGATATCGGCTACCTTATTGCAACAAAACAACTTGGAGCGACAACTGTAGCAGCAACCATGATTTGTGCTGAATTAGCAGAAATCGGCATCTTTGTAACTGGCGGAATTGGTGGTGTTCACCGTGGTGCCGAAACAACAATGGACGTTTCAGCTGACTTAGAAGAATTAGCGAAAACAAATGTTGCTGTTGTTTGCGCCGGAGCTAAATCAATCCTAGACCTAAACTTAACAATGGAATATCTAGAAACAAAAGGCGTTCCAGTAATTGGCTATCAAACAGACGTACTTCCTGCATTTTACACTCGTTCAAGTGATGTAGAATTAACATTACGAGCAGATGCTCCAGAAGTTATCGCAGAATCACTTAAAGCAAAATGGGATCTTCAAATCGAAGGTGGCGCAGTAATTACTAACCCAATCCCAGAAGAATTCGCTATGGACGAAAAAGTAATTAACGATGTAATCCAAACAGCGCTTAAAGAAGCAGAAGAAAATCACATTCACGGGAAAGACGTTACACCATTCCTACTTGGTAAAGTAAAAGAACTAACAGATGGTAAGAGCCTCGAAGCAAATATCGAGCTTGTAAAACACAATGCTTTAATCGGTACGCAAATCGCCGTAGCATACCAAAATATCTAATAATCTCAGAGCTGTCGCCTATAAGTTGGGGGCAGCTTTTTTATGTTAAAATAAATGTGAATATAAAGGAGGAAAATAAAATGATTGCAGTAAGTGCTTGCCTAGCCGGAATTGCCTGTAGATATGACGGGAAAGATAAAGAAATAACCAAAATAAAACAAATGGTAGAAAGAGGAGAGGCGATTCCTTTTTGTCCAGAAGTTACCGGCGGACTGCCTACACCAAGAAATCCAGCAGAAATAATAGGTGGTGATGGCAAAGATGTCTGGTTAGGACATGCAAAAGTCATTGATAACAAAGGAACAGATGTGACAGAAGAATATAAAAACGGAGCGAGACTTACTCTCGTTAAAATGCAAGAACTCGGTATTACGCAAATAATCATGAAGGAAAAAAGTCCATCTTGTGGTAGCTGTGCTATTTACGACGGTACCTTCTCAGGAAAAATAAAAGATGGTACCGGCGTAGCAGCAGCTCTTTTTCAAATGAATGGAATAAAAATCATTTCAGAATTCGCATTTTAAAGTGCAAGCGAACCCATTGGATCCCAAGGTTTTAACACAATTGGCTTTTGGTTAAAGGATTCAATTAATTCCTTAGATAGATATTTTTTATGCACCACTACTTGGAATGTAAACTCATCCATCCAAGCATCGCTAGCAACAAAATAACCATTATTACCAATTTTTTCTCCCCAACTATTTTCCACTTTCCAGCGATTTACTTCTCCATTAGCAATGTTCACTCCAGTTAATACCATCGCATGTGTAAGCATACTGTGTTTATAATCCAGGCGTTCAGCTTTAGTCATCGCAGTTTTAAAGCCAAAAGTCTGATTAAGCAAGAAAATATTCGTATCCATAATACCGGTATTCCGTTCTGAAAGTTGTCCAACATCACATCCAAACCAAACTGTTTCCCCATCTTTAATCTGATCAGCGGCAGCTTTTTTCAAGACATCCATTTCTACATTCAAATACTTAATAGGTGTACCATTTACAATGTTGCCTAAATATTCCACTGTAAAAGCTTGATTAAAAGGTTTATCTTTGGTTGGCGCATTAATAAGTGGAATATAATCTTTCAAATCCATATCTACATAGCGTTTATAAAAATCTTTCGGTGTAATTTGTAAATCTTGTTTAAATTCATTATCTTTATTTCGATACTCAAAATCGAATACTTTAGGTGGTTCGCCTAGAGTCATAACTAAGAGTTGATAGACCTCAGCAAGCATTTCTTCTTTCAAGTCTGCAGTATCTTTCTTCTCAGCAATAGCATTTCTCAAAATAACCGCATCCGTACGAAGTCTTTCATTTAATATGTGGTTTAAATCAGCAGACTTACTACTTTGGAATGTTTCAGGCATAGCTGATTTTGGGACCACCCCATATTTTTCGATAATGGAAACTAACATATCCCACTGGCCACCATCTTGCTGCGGTGTATCAAGCAACCACGAAACTAATCGACTATCTTCCTCTTCGTTCGCTGTTTCGATAATATTCTCTAAAAAATAATTTGCTTTCTCAAGTTTGTCCCAAAAATTAGTATAATTCTGTGACAACTCAAAATCCTTCAAACCAAGCGTTCCGTTTAACTTATGGCGAAACGTATTTAATGCTGCAAACATCCAACATCTTCCGCTTTGTTGTTGATTGGAAACTTTATCTGTCGCAACTTCATGGGAAAAGACAGGTCGAATGCTAACTTTTGATGCTGGATTCTCAGTGGCTGCTTTAATCCCATTTTTCATAATACTAGCTTGAAATACCAATTTATCTGGATTTTCACGCCATTTCTTTGAAAAACTTTCTAATTGCTCAAATGTTAATTCTGTATGCATGAATAACTCCTCCTAAAACGAAAATTATCTTCTAACCAAGTATACTGCTAAAAATTAGAACTGTATAAGAAAAACGCTGAATGAATAATCGTGAAGGATTATGGCGATATACATGGTATAATATGAATGAATTTGAAAATAAGTGATTGTTTTTGAATGAAAACGGTTGATTTTGAAAGAAAAAGATGTTAAACTGACTTTGGATGGAGGAGTAATAATGTTAAATGCAGAGCGTAAACAACTTATTATGGAGAGTATTGAGAAACTTGGTGTGATTAAATTACAAGAATTAGTTGAAGGTCTTGCTACCTCAGAGTCAACCATTCGCCGTGATTTAATCGAGTTAGAAGAACAAGGATTAATTCAGCGCGTACACGGCGGGGCGAAACTTGTAAAACTTCATAATCAAGAACCAAGTATGAATGAAAAATCATTCAAAAACATTCAAAGTAAAAAAGTAATTGCTGCATATTGTGCAAGCTTAGTGGAAGAAAATGATTGTATCTATTTAGATGCAGGATCCACAACATTAGAATTAATTACTCACCTAGCAAATCGAAACATCACCGTAGTGACAAATGGATTAACCCATATTGAAGAGCTAGTTCGTCAAAATATAGATGCTTATCTTTTAGGCGGTAAAATGAAAGTGCATACAAAAGCAATTATTGGTGCAGTTGCCTTAGATAACATTCAAAACTATCATTTTGATAAAGCTTTCATTGGTACCAACGCGATGCATCCGGAGCATGGCTACACAACACCTGATATGGAAGAGGCATTTGTAAAACGTGCTGCAAAAGAACGTGCTGATCGCGTTTTTGTTGTAGCGGACCATACAAAATTTAATGAAGTGAATTTTTCAAAAATGTTTTCAATAGAAGAAGCAACTATTGTGACAGACTATATTCCTTCTGCAGTAAAAGAATCCTTTATCCAAAAAACTAAAATAATCGAGGTAGAAAAATGATTTATACAATTACTTTAAACCCATCAATTGATTATATTGTACAAATCGACCAATTAAATCTTGGCGGACTTAATCGCATGAAGCAAGATTATAAATTACCTGGTGGCAAAGGAATTAATGTCAGCAGAGTTTTAAATCAATTAAATGTACCAAGTCTCGCTACAGGTTTTTTAGGTGGATTTACAGGCAATTTTATCAAAGACTGGCTACAAAACGAAGGTGTGAAAACTGGCTTTGTAACAGTGAAAGATGATACTCGTATTAATATCAAACTAAAACACGGAGAAGAAACAGAAATTAATGGTCTAGGGCCAGCTATTTCTGAAAAGGAAATCAATGAATTTTTGAAAGTGATGGATAAAGTAACTGCTAACGATATAGTCATTCTATCTGGTAGTGTTCCCCCATCACTTGGAAATGATTTTTACAATAAAATAATTCGGATTTGCAAAGAAAAAAATGCTGAATTTATGATTGATACAACTGGTAAAGAACTACTGGATGCCTTACCAAATCGTCCTATTCTAATTAAACCGAACCACCATGAGTTAGCGGAACTATTTGGTGTCGAGTTAAATAGTGTAGAAGAACTTATTCCATACGGAAAAAAATGCTTAGAATTAGGGGCGCAACATGTCATCGTATCTATGGCGGGTGATGGAGCTCTTCTATTTACAGGAGAAGATGTCTACTTCGCTGATGCATTAAAAGGAGAACTAAAAAACTCTGTAGGTGCTGGAGACTCAATGATTGCTGGCTTTGTTGGCACTTTTGATAAAACGAGAGATCCTGTGAAAGCATTTGCTGCAGGAGTTGCAACGGGCGGAGCAACCGCATTCTCAACTGATTTAGCCCAAAAAGAACTAATAGATAAACTATTACCACAAGTGAAGATTACTAAAAAAACAGGGAGGAACTAAAATGAGAATCACTGACTTATTAAGCAAAGATGTTATGATTATGTCTTTACAAGCAACGACTAAAGAAACTGCCATTGATGAAATGATTGCTTCATTAAAGAGTAATGGGAAAATTAATGATGAGGTACTCTTTAAGGAAGCTATAATGAATCGTGAAGCACAAAGTTCTACTGGTGTAGGCGAAGGAATCGCAATGCCTCACGCGAAAACAAAAGCAGTCAATGAACCAACAGTTGTTTTTGCTAAGAGTGAAAAAGGATTAGATTATGAAGCTTTAGATGGCCAACCTGCACACCTATTCTTTATGATTGCTGCTCCGGAAGGTGCTAATGCAACTCATTTAGAAACTTTAGCAGCATTGTCCAGATTGTTAGTTCATCCCACTTTTGTTCAATCATTAAGAGATGCAAAAACACCAGATGAAGTAATTGAGTTATTTAATAATGAACAAGAAGACTCGGAAGAAACCGTAGTTACCCCAACATCTACAAATGACACAGGTAAATCAGTCGTAGCGGTTACAGCGTGTCCAACAGGGATTGCACATACTTATATGGCGGCGGAAAAATTACAAGAAACTGCCAATAAACTAGGCGTACGAATTAAAGTAGAAACTAATGGTTCTAGAGGTGTAGAAAATCGTTTAACAGATAAAGAAATTGCTGAAGCTGATGGCGTTATTATTGCAGCTGACGTACAAGTAGATATGCCTCGTTTTGATGGAAAACATTTAATTGCGAAACCAGTTGCAGCAGGAATTCATAAACCAGACGAGTTAATTAATGAAGCAATTTCAGGCAATGCCCCAGTTTATAAAGCTGAGGAAGGCAGTCAAGCAACAGAAAGTGCGGACGGTCTTTCTATCGGCCAACAAATTTACAAGCATCTAATGAGCGGTGTTTCTCACATGTTACCATTTGTAATTGGTGGAGGTATTGCCATCGCTATTGCATTTATGCTTGATCAAATGTTAGGTGTGCCTCAGGATCAACTTGCAAAGCTAGGATCATATAACGAAATCCCGGCACTATTAAAACAAATTGGTGATGTTGCATTTGGCTTTATGCTTCCAGTATTTGCGGGTTACATTGCCTATAGTATATCGGACAGACCAGGACTTGTAGCCGGTTTTGTAGCCGGTGGAGTGGCTTCTGTTGGTGGTGCAGGATTCCTTGGCGCACTTGTCGGTGGTTTCCTTGCAGGTTATGCAGTTGAATTAATAAAACTTGCGCTTAAAAAGCTACCAAAAACATTAGATGGTATTAAAGTAGTTTTATTCTATCCAGTTTTATCTGTGTTAATTGTCGGACTTTTAATGTTGCTATTAAATGTACCAATGAGCGCACTTAACACATGGTTAAATGATTTCTTAAATAGTTTAAGTGGAACAAATGCTGTTATTCTAGGATTGCTGTTAGGAGCAATGATGGCAGCCGACTTAGGTGGACCGATTAATAAAGCTGCATATATATTCGCAACTGGTACCCTTGCAGCAAGTGTAGCAACAGGCGGGAGTGCAATCATGGCTGCGACAATGGCTGCTGGTATGGTACCACCACTGGCAACATTTGTAGCAACTCTTGTCTTTAGAAATAAATTTACAGCTCAAGAACGTGATGCAGGTTTAACTAACTCCATTCTAGGTGCTTCATTCATTACAGAAGGAGCGATACCATTCGCGGCAGCTGATCCACTTCGGATGATTCCGAGTTTCATTGCCGGAAGTGCTATCACAGGCGCAATTGTCATGTTCTTAAACATTAAAGTATTAGCACCTCACGGAGGAGTTTTCGTTATCTTCCTTGTATCGCAACCATGGTTCTATATCTTTGCAATTATTATTGGAACTATAATCAGTGCTGCATTAATTGGTGTTCTACGCAAGAAACCAACTGTATAAAATATCGAAATCGTCTTTTGAAACTAAAAAGGCGATTTCTTTTTAGTAATTTCTCGAATTCTTTCTGAAAAATTGCTATACTGGAAGTGAAGCGAGGTGGGCGTATTGGAATTTGGAGAAAAATTAATTCATTTACGAAAGAAAAATAGGTTAACGCAAAAGCAATTGGCTGCAAAAATCGGGACAACTGCATCCACAATAAGCAAATATGAAAATGATAACCACCGACCGCCAATTTTTATTTTGGCCAAATTAGCAGAGATTCTTGGGACGACAACGGACTTCTTATTAGATGATGTAGCTGGTTTGCGAGAAAAGAATTCAGTAAACGCCTTCCCTTTGATTGGGAATCCTGAACTTGAGAAATGGTATTTAGAATTACCTTATACATACTCAGAAGATGAGTTATTGATGTTAAAACGAATTGCAGATGCGATTGAGAATAAAAAATAATTTTAAAGGAGAGCCAGCTACGCGATAGGTAGCTGGCTTTTATTTAGTTTTAATTACTGATCAGAATCTTGAGGGTCTTTAGGATCTTCGTTATTTGGAAGCATAGTATTGTAATAACGTCTAGATTCTGCGGCAAGTGTAGTTGGCGGGAAAAACATATTCATTGAAGGGAAATTACTCTCCATCATACGCATTTTTTGAGAAAATTTCATATGTAACATGGAGGTTCTAGCAATCTGATTATTAAAAGATGCTAAAGACATATCAATTTCAAAAGTTTCCATATTAGAAAATGTAATTAAAGTGTGATTAAATCCGATTGCATGATAATCTTTAATATGTTGTGGGAAAATCCAAATACAATCAGTTGAACTTGGTGCTACAGTTGGGAATACATAAGTGGAAGTGACTGGGTCAATAATGATAGGTGGCTTATGGGTAACACCAATTAAGTGTTTGGTTCCCTCTTTGCGTCCCTCATAGCTTGATCCGAAAAAGTTACAGCTGGTTTTAATTAGTTCAAACGGGGTAAATTTAGAAGTATAATGAGAATCAACTTCATAAATTTCTGAATAGACTATACTTCCAGATTTTTTTGGAAAAATAATCATTGTGTGCGGGTTTACTTCATAAAACTGAGTACTGATTTGTTCTTTTTTCATTTCATTCAACTCCTCTATGTTTGTATTTATGTCTAAGAAGAAACCTAGAGTTATTGCCTCATAAGCAAAAATTCTAAGTAACGACTAAGCATCGAAGTTAGTTAAGAGTTATTTTTTGTCATTATAGCACATGGTAATTTGCAAGTCATTAGATATTAGTAAAGTTGTATTTTCAAGCTGTTTTCTGTTTTTTCTTGGCATATTACAATTTTTCAAGATTGTAATAAATATGAGTGAAGGAGTGGTAGTCGTGGAAATGCGTGATTTTTCTAATTCGTTGATGAATCAGGTGGGTGTCCTTAAGGGTGAAAAAGAATTAACAAACGTTTTTATCGAATGCTTCCTGACGATGCTCCTAGAAGAGAGAAAATTAGAACAACTTAGAGCTGAAATTGATAAAGCTCTCGATAATAGGAACAAAGCGGAATTTATGAAACTCACAGAAAAAATGAATAAAATTCAACAGGAAATGCTAGCTTTTGAGTAGAATATATGAAAAACTAAGATAGTAAGAGCTATCTTAGTTTTTTTGAGCTGTTTTATAAATTTTCAAGCAAAAAATGCCTCGAAAAAAGTTCTGGACAGATTGCTCAAATATGGTAAACTAAATAAAAACATATGTTCGGTGGTGAGAGTATGACACTTCAAATAATTGCAGGTAGATCAGGAACAGGCAAAACAACTCATTTAATGGATGAGGTTGGAGAGAAAATTAAACAAAATTCTAAAACGTATATCTTTATTGTCCCAGATCAAATGACGTTTCAGATGGAGACAAGCTTTTTAAACAAGGAAAATTTAGCAGGTATGCTTGGAACACAAATATTTAGTTTTAGCCGTTTAGCATGGAAAATTCTTCAAGAAACAGGTGGATTATCTAAAACTTTCTTAAGTCAGACAGGTATAGAAATGGTTATCAGAAAAGCAGCCCTTGATCAAAAAGATAAATTAAAAATCTTTTCAAGAGCTACTTCAAGAAAGGGTTTTTATTCAGAGTTAGCGAATTTATTTAAAGAAATGAAACAAGAAGAGGTTTCCATTGAAGACATGGTTCAGAGCGCTACGAATCTGTCTACAAGTGTGAATAATAAAGTGCATGATATCTCGCTAATCTATCAAAAGTATGAGGAATTATTAGCGGATAAATTCCTTGAAAATGAAGACTATTTGAGATTGCTTGCAGAAAAAATTGCCGATAGCGATTATTTAAATCGGACTGAAATCGTCATTGATGGTTTTACTTCCTTCTCAAAACAAGAGCTGACAGTCATTGGAGAATTAATGCGGAAATGTGATAAAGTAACGGTTTCTTTGACGCTTAATGTTCCTGAAATTCAGCATGGACTAGATGAATATAGTATGTTCAAAGCAAGTACAGAAGCGTATTATGCTCTATTAGAGTTGGCTAAATTAAATGGCACTCAAGTCGAGGAAAACAAGTTCTTCTTAGAGAATAAGCGAGCAAAAACAGAATCACTAGCTTTTTTAGCTAATACCTGGGGGCATAACAAATTTATGTCTTTCAAAAACGAACCTCAAAATTTAAAAATCCACCAAGCGAATAACAGACGTGCAGAAATAGAAGGGATTGCTCGTGAGATTCGTCAACTAGTATTAAATGGATATAGATACCGCGATATAGCTATTTTGACAAGAAATCTCGGAGATTATGACGTTTTATGTGAAACGGTGATGGAAGCATATAACATTCCTACCTTTATTGATAAAAAGAGAGCTATGGCTAAACACCCGTTTATCGAGTTCATTCGTTCTAGCTTAGATGCTATTCTATTTAACTGGAAGTACGAACCAATCTTTCAAGCAGTTAAGACAGAGTTTTTCTTTGATATTACCGAAAAATCAAGCCTTAACAGACGTAAAGCAGATATTCTTGAAAACTATGTATTAGAAAATGGTATTCAAAATAAATGGAAATGGGAAAAAGAAGGAGATTGGGTTTACCGGAAAATCCGCGGACTATCCACCAATGTATTGCCTCAAACAGATGAGGAGATTCATATGCAATCTATCATTAATGAGATGAGGAGTCTTATAGTGAATCCACTTGCTACTTTAGAATTAAATCTAAGGAAGGCAAAAACAGGGATGGAGTTTGCTTTAGCTCTTTATCATTATTTGGAGCAAGTAAATGCTGTAGAACGCTTGGAGTCATGGAGACAAAGAGCGGAAGAGCAAGGCTATTTAGAACTTGCACGAGAACATGAACAAGCTTGGAGCTCCATTTCCGCGCTTTTGGATGAATTTGTAGAAGTTTTAGGAGAGGAAACGTTAGACTTAGATAGTTTTACTGAAATTATTGGAACGGGTCTTGATGCACTTGAGTTTTCGCTTTTACCACCTTCCTTAGACCAAGTAGTTTTATCTGATATGGAGAATGCGAAATTGCTAGATATGAAAGTGATTTTTGCTATTGGGATGAATGACGGTGTTATGCCGCTACGTCAAAAGGATAAAGGGATTTTTTCGGATCAGGATAGAGATGCATTGCGTGCTGAAGACAGTAAATTGAAACCATCTGCTAAAAATAATATTGGTGAAGAAGACTTATTAGCATATAAAATAATAAGTCTTCCTAGTGACAAATTATTTCTTAGTTATCCTGCCGCTGACGAAGAAGGAAAAGTATTAAGCGAATCCAATTATTTAAGGAAAATAAAAGGACAGTTTAATGAACTAAATGAATCAGTTTATTTAACAGACCCGAGCTTATTAAGTGATGCTGAACAAAGTAGTTATATTCGTTCTAAGCAAGCAACATTAGGATTGTTGACAAGCCAATTACAAATGTATAAACGAGGGTACACGCTGTCTAGTGTATGGTGGGATGCCTACAATAGTTACTTTGAAAATGAAAAAGAATCAATAATGGCTAAACAAGTGTTATCAAGTCTATATTATGAAAATAAAACAAAACCATTACAAGAAACAACTGCTAAAAACTTATTTGGAGAAACTATTCATGCAAGTGTTTCAAGAATGGAGAAATTTTTCAGTTGTGAGTTCCAACATTACGCTCAATATGGCTTGAAATTAGAAGAGCGAGGGCATTTTCAGTTGCAAGCCGTTGATATGGGAGAGATTTTCCATGGAGCGATGGAATGGATCTCAGCAGAATTAAAAAGAAATAATCTGGATTGGGGCAATTTAACAGAAGAAGAATGTAAGCAAATGGCGAAACTTGCAATGACATTTCTAGCTCCTAAAATCCAGCATGAAATTTTGCTTAGCTCTAAAAGAATGGAATATATTCAGTACAAATTACTCCAAATCATAACGAGGGCAACAACTGTTTTAAATGAACAAGCAAAAAGCAGTGCGTTTCGTCCTGTTGGGTTAGAAGTTGATTTTGGTTTGAAAGGAGATATTCCGCCATTAAAAATACCTCTTCAATCAGATAGTGAACTCCTTTTACAGGGGCGAATTGATAGAATTGATATGGCAGAACAAGATGATCGAACGTTCCTACGCATTATAGATTATAAATCAAGTTCGCATGATTTGGCGCTCACAGAAGTCTATTATGGTTTAGCGCTTCAAATGCTTACCTACCTGGATATTGTAGTAACAAATGCACAAAAAATGATTGGCAAAACTGCCGAACCAGCTGGGGTGCTATATTTCCATATGCACAATCAATATGTACAAGCAGAGAAAGAGTTAAGTGATGAGGCTATCGCAAAAGAATTACAAAAAAGCTCCAAAATGAAAGGATTGATTTTATCCGATCCCGTGGCCGTTTCATTAATGGATACGACCCTTGAAAAAGGAAAAGCATCCACTATTATTCCGGCAGAAATAAAACAAAATGGGGAGTTGAGTGCGAGATCAAGAACTGCGACAAGAGCGGAATTTGATAAAATGCGACAATTTGTCCGTCATAAATACCAAGAAGCTGGGAATAAAATACTTGATGGAGCAGTTTCTATTAATCCATATAAACTAAAAGAAAGAACGCCTTGCCAATTTTGCAGTTTCCGTTCATTTTGCGGATTTGATCCATCTTTAACAAGTAATCAATATAGACATTTAGCTAATGAGAAAGCAGAGACAATTTTAACAAAAATGGATATGGAAGGAGGGACGCAGTAGCATGAGTTTAAATATACCGCCAAAACCAGAAGAGTCATTATGGACAGACGACCAATGGAAAGCCATTCAAGCTAAAGGCAATAATGTACTTGTTGCTGCTGCTGCTGGTTCTGGAAAAACAGCTGTCCTAGTCACTAGAATCATTAAAAAGTTAATAGATGAGTCAGCAAACTTAAATGTAGACGAGTTACTAATTGTAACTTTTACGAATGCTTCAGCTGCTGAAATGAAGTTTAGAATAGGAAAAGGACTGGAAGAAGCTCTGGGACAAAATCCAGATTCAGCCCATCTAAAAAGACAAGTAGCATTACTTAACTATGCTTCTATTTCAACTCTCCATTCTTTTTGTTTAGAAATTATTCGAAAATACTATTTTGAGGCAGATATTGATCCGAGTTTTCGCTTAATTGAGCCAATTGAAAGTAGTATGATTCGCGATGAGGTTTTAGAAGGATTGCTGGAACAAGAATATGGTATTGAAAATAATGAAGCTTTTTTTCATTTGGTAGAATCTTTTACAGGGGATCGTTCGGATGCAGAATTGCACTCATTAATATCTAAGCTATATGATTTCTCAAGAGCCAACCCAGATCCAAACGCTTGGTTAGAAGCAATGGTGAACTTTTATAATACAGAAGAGATTACTTCGATTACAGAGTTACCTTATTTTCCAATTATTAAAGAAGATATTGAATTAAGAGTAAATCAAGCAAAAAACTATTTACTAAACGCAATAGATTATGCAAATGAAAATAACGGCCCAGCACCTTATTTAGCTACACTAGAAAATGATCTGGTCCAAATTCAAGCATTGTCAGAGTTGAACTGGAGTAGCTGGACACATCTGAAAACATCTATTGAAAACATAGATTTCAAGCGTATTCCGACACTTAAAAATAAAAGTGATTACGACGAAGTATATGTGGAGGAAGCGAAGAAATTTCGAGATGCAGCTAAAAAAGAAATGAAAAATATCGCAACTGACTGGTTTTCGAGGGAAGAAGTAAATTACTTATCTGACTTAGAAAAAATGAAACCAGATATTCAAACTTTGAGTGAGTTGGTCAAAAAATTTGCTGCAAATTTCTTTGAAGAAAAACAACAAAGAGGGGTATTAGACTTTAACGATTTAGAACATTTAGCATTAAAAATTTTATTAAATGGTGATAAAGCTTCAGAAGTTGCTCAAAATTATCAAAAACAATTTAAAGAAGTATTAATCGATGAGTATCAAGATACCAATATGGTGCAAGAAACTATTCTGCGCCTTGTAACGAACCCCAGTGAAGCGCAGGGGAATCTATTCATGGTTGGAGATGTGAAACAGTCCATCTATCGCTTTCGTTTAGCAGAGCCAACATTATTTATGACAAAGTACCAAACATTCCAACAAGATGGTAGTGGAAACGGGATACGCATTGATTTGTCACAGAACTTTAGGAGTAGGAAAGAAGTTTTAGATGCTACCAATTTTATATTTCGTCAATTGATGGATAAACACATTGCTGAAATTGATTATGATACCGCCGCAGAATTGACTTTAGGTGCAAAATCCCCTGAAACAAACGCTATGGCAACGGAACTTTTACTAATTGATATGAAGACTGAGGATACCGAAACAGAAGATGAATTATCGCCTCAAGAATTGCAAAAAAATCAAGTAGAATCACGTACGATTGCAATGAAAATCAGAGAAATGATAGACAATAAGTTTCCTATTTATGATAAAAAACTTAAACAAAATAGACCTATTCAATACAGAGATATCGTTATTTTATCAAGGGCGATGACGAGCGCTCCGGATATGGAAGAAGCAATGAAAGTTCAAGATATCCCTTTTTATGCGAATAATAACTCAGGTTATTTTGAAACAACAGAAGTAGCTACAATGATTGCACTTATGAAAGTAGTAGATAACCCTTACCAAGATATTCCACTTGCTGCGGTTTTACGTTCACCCATAATTGGCTTAAATGAAGAAGAGCTAGGGCAAATTCGCATGGCGAAGAAGAAGGGATATTTCTATGACGCATTGCTAGCCTATAAAGACATAACCGTTTCGGAAACAGCGGATAAAATTAGTGATTTTGTTCAACAATTAAACAATTGGCGTGAATTGTCCATTCGAGAAAATTTAACGTCTTTGATATGGCAAATCTATCAAGAAACTAATTTTTATGAATTTGTGGGTGGTTTACCAGGGGGCAAACAACGCCAAGCTAATTTACGAGCATTATACGACCGGGCCAACCAATATGAAAAAACATCTTTCCGTGGTCTGTTCCGTTTTGTCCGTTTTGTTGAACGGTTAGAAATTCGAGGCGATGATTTAGGTACCGCAAAAACACTTGGTGAAAAAGAAGATGTTGTTCGCATGATGACAATCCATGCGAGTAAAGGATTAGAATTTCCTGTGGTTATTGTTTCTGGGCTAAGTCGAAAATTTAATATGCGGGATATTTATAGCAAAACGTTGTTAGATAAAGATTATGGCTTTGCATCTAGTTATCGAGATGTTGAGAAAATGATTGTTTACCCAACAATTATGCAGCAAGCAATAAAGCAAAAGAAATCTCGTGAAATGATTGCGGAAGAGATGCGCGTGTTGTATGTTGCGCTAACTCGTGCAGAAGAAAAGTTGATTTTAGTTGCAACAGTACCGGATTTTGAAAAAACAAGCAAAAACTGGTTGCAAGTCGCAAAAGAAAAAGAAACTATTTTACCTGCAGCCACAAGAGCGAAAGCGAAATGCTATTTGGATTGGATAGGAAACGCAACGATTAGGCATTCTGCTTTTAAAGAATTGTTGTGTGAAGAAATGATCCAAACACTTGCGACGGAGATGAAACTACAAATTGAAATAAAAACAAAAGAAATGTTTCTAACTAATGAGCTAGAAAGAGCTGAATCAGATAATTGGCTGGAAAATATAAAAGAACATCAGCCAGTACCTATTCAAAGCCCATATAAGGACGAAATTCAGCGATATATGGAGTATGAGTACCAAAATGAAGCGGCGACTGAAATACGTGCTAAACAGTCTGTAACAGAGCTTAAGCGGCAATTTTCTTTGCAAGATAACTGGAGTGATACTACACTGTTAAAAGAATTCCAAAAAGTATCACTGGATAGACCCAAATTTTTACAAAAAAATAAACTCTCTGCAACAGAAATTGGTACGGCAATGCATACGCTGATGCAAGCAGTTTCGTTAGATTATAAACCTACAAAGGAAGATTTGGAACAGCTTTTACGCACAATGCGAGAAAAAGATATCTTAACAGATGCGCAAATTAAAGCAATTAATATCAAACAAATATTAGATTTCTTTGAATCTCCATTAGGGGAAACAATGCTGCAGAAAAAAGATTTAGTAAAACGTGAAGTGCCATTTAGTTATTTGCTTCCTGTGTCAGAGTTATATGAAAACGTTGATATAGACGAACGAGTACTCATTCAAGGTGTTGTGGATAGCATGATAGAAGAGGAAGAAACGATTACTTTAATTGATTATAAAACAGATAAAATAGAAGGAAGATATGCTGATTGGAACGCTGCTGAAAAAGTAATGAAAGAACGATATCATATTCAAATCAAGCTTTATGCAGAAGCGATTCAAGCGATTAGCGGTAAAAAAGTCGCTGCAGCTTATTTATATTTCTTCGATGGACAACATATATGCCAAATAAACACAAAGGAAGGTCTTTAAATGAAATGGTTGAGTTATCTGTATGAAGGAGATTTGGCTTATGGTATTTTAACACCTGAAAATAAAATCATCCCTGCTGGAACGATTTTTTCGAATCCGCCAGCTACTCTTTTAGATTTTATTAAAGAAAAACCGCTTGTTCCAGAATTAACAGGAATTGACGGGCATATCGATTTAGCCGAAGTGGAAATTCAAGTACCTTTTGTTCCGCCAAATAACATTATTGCAATTGGGAAAAACTATTATAATCATGTGCTAGAGATGGGAAGCAAGGAAGACGTCCCAGAGCATATTCTTGTATTTACAAAGAGTGCTAATAGTCTATTACCGCATAATGGCAACATTGAGTTACATCAAAATATAACGAGCCAATTAGATTATGAGGGAGAACTTGCTGTTATTATTGGTGAGAAAGTAAGAGACATATCGGAACAAGAGGCTTTATCTGCCATCTTTGGATTTACTATTTTAAATGATATTACAGCTCGCGATCTTCAGAAAAAACATAAACAGTTTTATTTAGGGAAAAGTCTTGATGCAAGTTGTCCGATTGGTCCATTCGTGTTGGAAAATAACGCAAACAAAGAACCTGTTTTCCACATTGAAACCAAGGTTAATGGCGAAGTAAGACAGTCTGACTCTACCGATAAATTTATATTTGGCTTAGCAAGAATTATTTCTGATTTATCCAAAGGGCATACGCTGCTTCCAGGGGATATAATTGCTACAGGGACCCCAAGTGGTGTGGGAAATGGTATGACACCTCCAACTTTTCTACAAGATGGGGACATTATCGAAATTACTATTGATAAAATTGGGACACTGACTAACAAAGTAAGAAAATCTTAATAAGAAAGAGGGATGTATTATGTGGGGTTATATTCATTTGATTTCATGGGTGGCTATTGTTGTGCTAACGGTTACAGCTCTACTCATTTATTCGAAATCGGTAAAAAGTTTTACAATGTTACAAATGATTAATCGAGTTTTTTATATTTTGGTTATTTTGAGTGGAATTATGATGGTCAAATACAGCATAGAGCAAAGCTGGATTCTGGCGATATTTAAGATTCTGATGGGAATCATTGTAATTGGCGTTGTGGAGATGCTACTTAGTTACAGGAAACAACAAAAACCAACAGGAATGTTTTTGATGATTTTTGTTATTGTAGTAGTGATTACCATCTCATTAGGCTTCTATTTATCAGGCGGATATCCATTATTTAATTAAAAATCAAAAAAATAATGAAAAAGACTTCTCTTTTCTCTGGAAAGTTGGTATGTTATGTTAGGGCCAAAAAAGGAGAGAAGAAAATGAGTTCAAAAATAGTATATAAAGAGTATGCTAAAAAAACCGCCATTGCAATAATAGCAGCACTTTTAAACGCAATAGGCATGAACTTCTTTTTAATACCAGCACAAGTTTATGCAGCTGGATTAAATGGGGTTGCACAACTAGGTTCAGACATGTTACGTGATTCAATGAATATTTCTATTTCAACAGGGCTACTCGTTCTGTTATTAAATATTCCAGTGGCAATTTTAGGTTGGTTAAAAGTTGGGAAATCATTTACTGTTTTCAGCTTTTTGACAGTTGCTTTTATGTCCTTTTTCTTAATTGTTATTCCGGAGGTACAAGTATCTAATGATATTTTACTTAATGCCATTTTTGGGGCATTAATCGCATCTGTAGGTATTGGTCTGGCTCTAAAATTCGGTATTTCTACTGGTGGGCTAGATATAGTAGCAATGTATATCACTATTAAAACAGGACGTTCTTTCGGAAAATACTTCTTGCTTTTAAATGGAGTTATTATTATTGTAGCAGGCTTTGCATATGATTGGACATTTGCGCTGTATACGCTCATTTCTTTATATGTTCAAAGTAGAGTCATTGATATTATTCATACAAGACATCAGAAATTGACAGTGATGATTATGACACAACATTCCGAAACAGTAATTAAAGCGATCCATGAAAATATGGTACGTGGAATTACGGTTGTTGATGCAATGGGCGGCTATTCAAAAGAAGATGTAGCGATGCTTATTATGGTGATTACGCGTTATGAACTATATGATATTACGCACATTGTTGGCGAGTTTGACTCTAAAGCATTTATTAATGTCATGGAGACCTCAAGCGTATTTGGTGATTTTCGTTCAGAAGCAGATCAAAAATTAGCAATG
This sequence comes from Listeria monocytogenes, assembly GCF_041765605.1. Classification (GTDB taxonomy): domain Bacteria; phylum Bacillota; class Bacilli; order Lactobacillales; family Listeriaceae; genus Listeria; species Listeria monocytogenes_D. The sequence goes on along the minus strand of NZ_CP168900.1, from coordinate 2,371,739 downwards.
GCGATGTATAAAAATAAAATGATGTAAAAAAGCTGCAAAGTAATGGCTCTTGAATCAAAAATTAGCATTCCTAACTTTTGTAAGACATTACTTGCAGCTTTTTATTATAAGTTTAAGTTTTCTTCTAAATAGACTGCGATCCCATCATCTTGGTTAGATGCTGTTACCACATTGGCAACATTTTTCACGGACTCAGCGGCATTTCCCATAGCAACACCAACGCCGGCATAATCAAGCATTTGTAAATCATTCGTTTCATCTCCAAATGCAATGATATCTTTACGGTCAAAACCAAGTGTTTTAGCTGCGGCTTGCACGCCAATGGCTTTATGAATACCGAATTTAATAATTTCTACAGCTGGCCAAGCAGATGCACCCCATGTGTGATGAGAAATAACGCCAGAAAGAGATTCATCCAAGTGCTTGCTAATTAAATCGAGTTGGTCCATTTTTCCAAAAAACAATAATGAAGTAGCATCTGATTTAATCGCATCACGGATGTTTCCGAATACAATATTTTCAGTGCCTAAATGGAATGTTTCAGGAACGCTGTTGTTTCGTTCTTTTAAGAAGACGTTATCTTGTACTTCTGCTGCGATATTATCTAATGAAAAGCCGTTGGAAAAATCAAGTAACTCGTGAACAACTTGTAAATCAATGGCATGGTGATAACCTTCCGCAAATGTAGTGAGTCTAGGATGATGATACACGGCACCATTGAAATTTACAATCGGTGTTGTTAATCCTAGTTCATGGTAATAAGAACCGCTAATTCGATATGGGCGTCCGGTTGCAATCATTACTTCATGACCGGCCATGCGCGCCTTTTCTAAAGTGTTTTTTGTATGCGAAGAGATAGTTAAATCATCTCTAAGTGTTGTGCCATCAAGGTCTAGTACGATTAGTTTTTTAGACATAGTTTGCTCCTTTAATTCATATGTTTGGTTCAAAGCTGCCCCTTCATGCTAAAATAAGGGCACACATTAATGATAGACGTTTATCACCATTTTGTAAATGATTCTGACCTTTACAATAGCTTAATAAACCTAATAGAAATGAGGCTTCACAATGATTCAAGTGGAAAATGAACAAATTGCGGGAATACCAGTTTTACATATTAGTAATAGCGAAAATGCAGATAAAATGTTACCAACAATTATCTTTTATCATGGCTTTACATCTCAAAAAGAATTATATTTACATTATGGCTATTTACTTGCGCAACGTGGCTTCCGCGTGATTTTGCCAGATGCGAAGTTACATGGCGAGCGTCTACAAGGAACAAATCCGGAAGACCAGGCTACATTCTTTTGGGATGTGATTGAAACGAATATTACGGAGTTCCCGCTGATTACAGATGAGCTAATTAAAGCTGGGAAAACAGATGCGAATCGTATCGGTGTTGGCGGAGTTTCAATGGGAGCTATTACTTCGCTTGGCCTTCTTGGGCTATATGAAAATATTAAAGTAGCCGTTAGTTTAATGGGAAGTGCCTATTATGTTGATTTTGCTAAAGAGCTATCCAAATATGCGTTGGCGCAAGGGTTAACTTTTCCGTATGATGTGGATGAACGGATTTTAGCGCTACAAAAATATGATTTAACTCAAAATATCACCAAAATAAATAACCGACCATTGTTACTTTGGCATGGCAAAAAAGACGATGTGGTACCTTTTGCGTACAGCGAAAAGTTATACCAAACATTAGTAGAAGAAAGCTTGGCAGATAATGTGCAATTTATCATTGATGATAATGCAAAACACAAAGTTTCCGTTGAAGGAATGCTACAAGGGGTTAGCTTTTTTGAGAAATTCTTATAATGAAAATCATTCTCATATATGATACAATAAATGTACAAAATGGCAAAAAGGAGGCATATGCTTCATGGATGAGCAACTGAAAGAAAATCTAATGGGCGCACTAGAACAAGTTATCGATCCAGAACTTGGAATTGATATTGTGAATATTGGGCTTGTATACGATGTTGAATTAGATGATGACGGACTTTGCACAGTATCAATGACGCTTACAACAATGGGATGTCCGCTTGCTGGTATTTTGACTGAGCAAGTACAGATGGCGCTTAGTGATATTCCAGAAGTGAAGGATACAAATGTAAATCTTGTTTGGAATCCACCTTGGACTAAAGATCGTATGTCACGCTATGCAAAAATAGCGCTTGGAATACGTTAAATTAAATAAAAATGAGCAGGTAGGACGTGTTTCGCGTTGTACCTGTTATTTTTATACGAAGGAATAGAGGATTAGAACGATGAATTATGAAATGATAAGTGATTATAAAAATAATAAAATGTATCGTGATAGTTTTAATAGGCTTGCTGAAAGTACATTTGATATTAATTTTGAAGAATGGTACAGGGACGGCTTTTGGAATGATAAGTATATTTGTTATTCTTATATTGATGATAATAAGGTGATTGCGAATGTCTCTATCAATAAGATGAATCTAATTTACCAAGGGGAAGATTACCGCGCCTTGCAGATTGGGACAGTAATGACGCATCCGGATTATCGGGGGCAGGGGCTTGCTAAGAAATTATTAGAGCATGTAATAGCTAAATACGAAGACCAGTATGATTTTCTTTATCTATTTGCGAATGATACTGTACTGGATTTTTACCCAAAATTTGGATTTGAGCGTGTGGAGGAAAGCAGTTTTACTGTAGATGCTTGCAGTTTGAAAAGAGAATCTAGTAATTTAAAAAAGCTGAATCCCGATAATAAAACGGATTTTCAGCTAATAAGACGTATTGTATCCGAAAAAACGCCACTTTCTAATATTTTAGATGTTCGAGAAAGTGAAGATTTACTGATGTTTTATGTATTGATTGCGTTGAAAAATGAGCTTTATTATATAGAAGAATTAGATGTAATTGTATTAATGGAGCAAGAAGACGCTGATTTATATGTGCTAGATATACTTAGTACGAAAAAACTAGATGTGGTGGAAGTTCTAAGGTATCTACCTATCAAAAAAATCGAAACAATTCATCTTCTTTTCACACCGGAAAAAAGCAAATACATCGATGCCGCGCATATTATTGAAACGGAAGATATGTTGTTTGTGCGCCCGAATATACTTACGAGTGAGAATTATTTCTTATTCCCAGCTACATCTCATGCTTGATTTTCAAGTTTAGTAAGTCGTTCTTCTAAGCGTTGTTGATGTTTATATTGTTCAATAATTCTTTTAGCGAGTTGCAATTCTGCTTGTGCGGTCATTAAGTGATCTTGCCCGTGAATAAGTAAAAATGAAGGATGGGCCACTGTTTCTGAGTCACGAATGGATACTAATTTTGTTTGCCAAATATGTCCTTCTCGGAATTGATCTTGCGCGATTTGTAAATGTTTATCGGCTTCATCGAATTGATATTTTTCTGCATAATCAATGGCTTTATATGCTTCTTTGCGCGTGTTTCCGCCATGCAAAATGAGTTTTACAACAGCTTCTTCTACTTGAATTTCCATTTTTCCACCCCAACAGTTGATAGTTTTCTTTTATTGTAGCAAATGCCAGAACGATATGACAATAAATTAGCAATAAATCAGCCTATGGAACGATGTGTTTCACGATGCGTAGCGTATAATAAACAGTAGAAAAGGTGTGGAGGGATTAAAATGGAAGAACGTTTATACGAACTTGAAGATAAAGTACAAGACCTTGAGCTTGAAGTGCATGATTTGCGCGATAGAATTCAACTGCTCGAAGACAAACCAGCTGCTCGTTCTAGCTTACTTGGTCATAATGTATGGATCTTAATTCCATTAGTCGCTATTATTTCATGGATGATTGTAGAAATCTTTAGTTAAGGGAACCAAGAGCGGTTTCCTTTTTGTTTATAATAGGGTAATTTTTGTACGAAAAAAATAATAATAGTAAGGCTGTTCTTGTTTTTCTTTACTTCGTCACAAAAAATCTATATTTATTTACTTGCTTTTTTCAAGAACAATAGTAAAATAAGTTATAGGATAGAGTTTTACCTCGATGAAAGTTTCATTTTTACTAATGTGATTTTCATGGGGATAAGACCCTATCATGGTTATAATGACTTTTGGTGTATCCATCTTCCAATAGAATGGCAACTAGTCAGACATCTGTTTAGACACCAAAATCATTATTTGTTTTCATTCATCTCATTGGCCGTGTAGTTCATGTCTATGCCTCATCCCGTTATGCATAGGCGCCCGAACATGATGGCAACGCTGGAAATGTTTATTTCGAGCGTCTTTTTTTGTCTTCTTTTATAGGCGGAATAATTTAATAACAATCTAGTTATTGTTATACTGTAGAAGAGGATAGGAGGAGATTTATATGACTTTAAAAGGTAAAAAAGTTATTGCACTTGTCAGTGAAGACTTTGAGGATTTAGAACTTTGGTATCCAGTGCTTAGATTACGCGAGGCAGGAGCTTCGGTGCATCTAGTGGCTGAGGAAGCAAAGAAAGTTTATCACGGTAAGTACGGAGTTCCTGTTACTTCTGACTATGATTTTGATTCTGTTCGCGCAGAAGATTATGATGGGATTTTAGTTCCAGGTGGCTGGTCCCCAGATAAATTACGCCGTTTTGATAGCGTGCTAAATTTGGTTCGTGCATTTGATAAAGCGAAGAAACCAATCGGACAAATTTGCCATGCTGGATGGGTGCTTGTTTCGGCTGGTATTTTAGAAGGCGTGAATGTAACAAGTACGCCAGGGATTAAAGATGATATGACGAATGCGGGAGCTATTTGGCATAATGAGCCTGTTGTAACAGACGGCCACATTATTTCAAGTCGTCGCCCACCAGACCTTCCAGAATATTTACCAGCGTTCATTTCTGCATTAGAAGATTAAAAAAAGAAGCATTCCTCAAATGGGGAATGCTTCTTTTTAGTTTAAAAGTAAAAAGTAACGATAAAGCCGATAAAACTAGGAATTGCTGCAACTAAAAGCAGGATACTCCAGCGTAATTGGCTTTTTCGACTAGGGTTTCCACTACGACCACCAAAAGAAACGAATGCGGATAAAATAATGGATGCAAAGACAATGATGGTTGTGACGATGGAATATAATGTGGATACAGTGTAATCAGGTATCAAAAAACTTGCTAGGAAAACAACAACAGCAAGTGCGACACCGGCGAGCAGTGATTTTAAAAACACGACAAGTTCAACTCATTTCTAATTAGTTTCTCTCTTCTTTATAGCAAAAGAGCCAGTATTTGTCCAATAAAAAAGCGCCTACCTGTATTCAGATAGGCGCTACTATTTATTAATGTGGTAAAAATGCTACAAGGATGAAGAATAATGCAGCGATAACGATTAAGAACCAGTTAAGTTCGCGCCATTTACCAGTGAATACTTTTAATACTGGGTAAGAAATGAAGCCGAATGCTAGGCCGATAGCGATGCTTGAAGTAAGTGGCATAGCTAAAATAACTAAGAAAGCAGGGAAAGCTTCATCTAATGTATCCCAATCGATTTCTTTTACAGCACCAATCATCATGCTACCAACAATGATAAGTGCTGGTGCAGTGATTGCAGAAATTCCTGAAACAGCCCCAACGAGTGGTGCAAAGAATGCTGAAACCATGAAGAGGATGGCTACTGTAAGTGTAGTAAGACCAGTACGTCCACCAGTCGCAACACCGGCTGAAGATTCGATATAAGCACTTGTTGGCGTTGTACCAAACATCGAACCAACACTTGTTGCAACTGCATCCGCCATTAAAGCTTGTTTGGCGTTTGGCAGTGATTCGCCTTTCATCAAGCCAGCTTTTTTAGCGACACCAATCATTGTTCCAGTTGTATCAAAAATCGTTATGAGCAAGAAGGACAAGACGACGGCATAGAGCCCGTAACTTATTACATCTCCAAAAGCGTTAAGTGGATTAGTGAAAACGAACTCTGGCATTGGCGGAAGTTTGACAATACCATCTGTGAATTTAAGTTCACCAGTGATAAACGCGATAATACCAGTGGCAATCATTCCGATGAATAAAGCCCCTTTTACGTTTAAAGCAAGCAAGATTAAAGTGATTAAAAGACCAACAATAGCTAAAATAGCTTCTTTAGAATGTAAGTCACCTAAACCTACTAAGTTAGAATCGTTAGAAACAATAATACCTGTCATACGGAAACCGAGGAAAGCGATAAATAAACCTATACCAGCTGTGATCCCAGCTTTCAAATTATGTGGAATAGCTTCAATGATTTTTTCACGAAGCGGTGTTAAAGATAGTAATAAGAAAATAATACCTGCTACAAAGACCGCAGCGAATGCGACCGAATAATCTAGTTTTTGAGTTGTAACTACTGTGACGAAGTAAGCGTTCATACCAAGTCCTGGCGCAATCGCGATTGGATAGTTAGCGAAAATCGCCATCCATAATGTACCGATAACTGCTGAAATGATTGTTGCCATGAATACAGTGTTGAATGGAACACCTGCTGCGGAAAGAATTGCGGGGTTAACTACTACGATATATACCATCGTTAGGAATGTAGTAAAACCAGAGATAACTTCTGTTTTAACATCTGTACCGTTTGCCTTTAATTGAAACATGCGTGTGTTTCACTCCTTTTTTAAAATCATGCTTAATGGTAAATGACGAACATTAAAAACCACAAATACAATATTATTCGTTTTTTACTAAAAAAGCAACCCTTTTTCGAAGATTTCTTAAATAGTTTATCTATGTTACAATGAAAGTATCACTTATACTAGGAGGATGCATGTGAAGGCGGTTGTTTTTGATTTTGATGGAACTATGCTTGATACGGAAAATTTATGGTATACGGAGACAATGAACTATTTGAAAGAGACGTACGATATTGATTTACCAGATGAAATTTATCAACAAATTATCGGTACAAGTGAAGAACCAATTATTCGCTATATGATGGAAGCAACGAACGGGGCTTTTGATAAAGAAGCTTTTTTAACTACCGTGGCGGAAGCTTGTCATCTTGGTCAACAATCACTTGGCTTTCGTGATGGTTTTAAAGAATTTTTTGAACAAGTAAAAGCGAATGACTATAAAATAGGTCTTGCAACGAGTTCGGGATTTGACTGGATTGAGCCTACTTTGGATCGTCTGGGCATTTTAGCCGATTTTGAGACGATACAAACGGCAGACCATGTGGATGAAATTAAGCCACATCCGGCACTTTATTTGCAAGCAGTAGAAGCGCTTGGTGTGAAGCCGGAAGAAGCAATTGCTATAGAAGATTCCAAAAATGGTGCGCTATCAGCAATGCAGGCTGGGTTAAAAGTGTATATCGTACCGAATGAAGCCACAAAAAACATCACTTTTCCAAAAGAAGCGACGGTTGTTTCTTCTTTTGCAGAAATCAAATTAAAATAAAAAAGAGCAAACTTGCTAATAAAGCGAGTTTGCTCTTTTCGTTAAAAGGTTAGTTTGGCTAGACGGTTAAATGCTTCTTCTAGCACGCTGATGTCTTGGGTTGCAGCTAGGCGAACATAATTATCACCAGATTCACCAAAAGCTAGCCCAGGAATGACGAGGACTTGCGTTTCTTTTAAGACATATTCTGTAAATGAAACGGAATCCATATTTGTTTTAGAAATATTGATAAAGGCGTAAATCGAACCTTTGAGTGGATGTAAAGAAAGATATGGGATTTCTTCCACCCGTTTTGCGATGTATTCTAGGCGTTTTTGGAAGGTTTCTGTTACTAAAGGAATTAGTGTCTCAGAATGATTTAACGCGTAAATAGCAGCTCTTTGGGACGGTGTAGGGGCTGAATAAGTAATTCCTTCATTAATAATCTTTGCAGCTTCGTTTAAATAAGTAGGGGCAATCATATATCCTAAGCGCCAACCGGTCATTGCGAAGTTTTTAGACATACTACCGAATGTAATCGTGTGATCTGGCGCGAATTTGGCCATTGGTACGAAGTCTTCATAAAAACTGAATCCATCATATACTTCATCCGATAAAATAAAGAAATCATATTTTTTCGCTAGATTGGCAATTTTTTCAAACGTTTCTGGTGAAAAAACAGCACCGGTGGGATTATTAGGTGAATTTAAAATTAAAGCTTTTGTTTTATCAGTAATGGCAGCTTCTAAAATATCGACATTAATCGCAAAATCGTCTTTTTCATAAGTTGGAATAATGATTGGTGTACCACCAGAATTTAACACTTGATCTTTATACGGGGAGAAGTATGGTTCGTGAATAATGACTTCATCGCCGTCGTCGAGAATGGTTTGCAAGGTTAGGTACATACCATGAAGCGCGCCAACTGTAGCGCGGATTTGGTTGCGTTCAAAAGACAAATCATAATTACGGATAAAATAACCACGAATGGCATCGATGAGTTCTACATCTCCACCAGATTCTGTATATTTTGTATGGCCTGCTCGAACGTCTTCAAAAGCAGCATTAATAATCGATTCATCCGTAATTAAATCAGGATCACCAATGGATAAATCGAGAATATCAGGCATTGTTTTGGCAAGTGTGCCAATATCAGCAAGAATGTTCACAGGCATTTGTTGATGTTTTTTAGCAATTTTTGAGTTATTCATCATGTTTAATTAGCTCCTTTTTTCTATAAGTGCAGATAAACGCCTCACCTGAAATAGGCGAGACGTAATCTATGTTTATGCTAATACTTTTCCTAAAAAGTCTTTTGTACGATCGTTTTGTGGGTTTCCGAATACTTCTTCGGGCGTGCCTTGTTCTTGAATCACGCCGGCATCCATGAAGACAACACGGTCGGCAACTTCTCTTGCGAAGCCCATTTCGTGCGTTACGACAACCATCGTCATACCTTCTTTAGCAAGTGACTTCATCACGCTTAATACTTCACCGACCATTTCTGGGTCAAGTGCGGAAGTTGGTTCATCGAATAACATTACGTCGGGATTCATTGCAAGTGCCCGGGCAATCGCTACCCGTTGTTGTTGTCCACCTGAAAGCTGGGAAGGGTAGCTAGTTGCTTTATCAGCTAAACCGACTTTTTCGAGTAGAGAAAGAGCGTGTTTTTTCGCAGCTGCACTATCTTCATTTTTTACTTTCATAGGCGCTAACATTAGGTTTTCAAGAACGTTTTTATGCGGGAATAAGTTGAAGTTTTGGAAAACCATGCCCATTTTTTGACGAAGTTCGTTGACGTTTGTTTGTTTTGCCATTAGGTCTTTGTTTTCGAAAAGAATCGTGCCGGTTGTTGGTTGTTCTAATAAGTTCAGGCAACGTAGGAAAGTACTTTTTCCGCTTCCGGAAGGGCCGATAACTACGACCACTTCTCCAGATGCGATTTCAAGGTCAATGCCTTTTAAGACTTCTAATTTGCCAAAATGTTTGTGTAAATTTTTAATATCAATCACTTGTTCTCATTCTCCTTTCAGCAACACCTAGTAGTCTCGACAAGCTAAATGTTAGTACAAAGTAAATTAACGATGTAATGATTAGCGGAATAAATGGCTTGAAGCTTGCGCCTTGGACTACGCCAGTCATAAACATTAGCTCTGTTACACCGATAACGGATACGATGGAAGATTCTTTAATAACAGTAACGAATTCATTCCCAAGCGCAGGAAGAATATTTTTCACGGCTTGCGGTAAGATGATGTAACGCATGCTAGCGCCTTGTGTCATACCAAGGGAACGAGCTGCTTCCATTTGACCTTTATTGACAGCGGAAATACCTGCCCGGATAATTTCAGCAACATAAGCAGCACTGTTGAGCGATAGGGCGATACAACCAGAAACAAAGGCGGATACGTCCATACCGATAATTTGAGTTCCGAAAAAGACGATGAAAATTTGAATTAGAAGTGGCGTACCACGGACAAATTCAATATAGCATGCTGCTGGCCAGCGTAACCATCTTGTTTTCGCTAGTTTCATGAGAGCGAGCAATGAGCCGAGAATGGCACCGCATAACACGCCGATAGCGGCAAGGGCAATAGTAATTAATGTACCAGTTATAAAGTAATTACCATATTTCTCGTAAAAACTACCATCTTGGAACATTAATTTATTGGCTTCTTTTTGGTATTTTTTCAGTAAGCCGGTATCTTGTATATCTTTAATAGAAGCGTTGACTTTTTCTTGTAAAGCTGTAGAACCTTTTGGCATGGCGATGGCTGTTTCTTTGCTACCATTAGCAAATTTGATATCGGCCATAGCGAGTGTCTTATCTTGACTAATATATGCTTCAGCAACAGGACCTTCTAAAACAACGGCATCTACTTTGTTGCTTTTAAGGTTAAGAATAAGGTCCGGTACTTTTTGAAGGGAAACTACTTCTGAACCAACTAGTTCGTTTTGAGCTAATTCTTCTTGTGTCGTTTGTTTTTGGGCACCAACTTTCACGCCACTAAAATCATTAACACTTGTAAATTTATCTTTATCTGTCTTTCTAATCACGACACGTTGCTGAACGAACATGTATGGATCTGAGAAATCCACTTCTTTTTGACGTTCGGGTGTAGGTGACATCCCGGAAATAATCATATCAATCTTGCCAGTTTTTAGTGAGCCAAGCAAGCTATCAAAATTCATTTCTTTAATCTCTAATTTAACATTTAAATTTTTGGCAATTTTTTTCGCAATACTTACATCAAAACCAACGACTTTATCTTTACCGTCGATTGTTTGATGAAATTCATACGGCGGATAGTCAGCGGAAAGACCGACCGTTAAAACGCCTTTTTCTTGAATCTTAGCTAAAGTTTGATCTTCTGTATCAGCGGCGAACACAGTTGTGAAGCCAGAAAATACAACTATAAAAACAAGTAAAATTGCTGCAAACTTTTGTAATAAATGCTTCTGCATAAGTACAACTCCCTTTAGTATTTGAGTAATTTATAATCAATGAATCGTTATTATCGATGTTTATTATAATACATCAAAATGAGTAAATATGCAATAAGTTTTTAAAATAATCTCGTTTTATATTATATTTATTAGTTTTATTCAAAAAAATGTATAAAAAGAGCCTCGCGTTAGCAAGGCTCTAAATGATATTAAAGAATAAATCTTAGTACATAGAAGATAAGTGCTGCAATTGTTGCTGAAATAGGAAGTGTGATAACCCATGTAATAATCATACGTTGGGCAGTATCCCATTTAACACCTTTGACACGGTGAGCTGTTCCAACACCAAGGATAGAAGAGCTGATTACGTGTGTTGTACTAACTGGTAAATGAATGAAAGTAGCACCGAAAATAATGATAACGGAACTTAAATCAGCCGCTACACCATTAACTGGTTTGATTTTCATGATTTTACCACCAACAGTTTTGATGATTTTCCAACCACCAATACTCGTACCAATCGCCATGGCAATCGCACAGGATACTTGAACCCATAATTGCACATCATCGGTTGTTTGGAAACCACTAGCAATTAATGCCATTGTGATAATCCCCATTGATTTTTGTGCATCATTAGTTCCGTGTGTGTAAGATTGTAGCGCAGCAGTTCCGACTTGAATCATCCGGAAGCGCCGATTGGTCGTGGCTAAGTTTAAGTTCTTCAAGAAAATCTTGAAGAGTGAATATATCGTGTAACCGACTACGAAAGCAAGTACAGGAGATACTAATAAACCAACAATGATTTTAGTAAATCCGCTGTATTCAATTGCTGCGAATCCGGCTGATGCAATGGCTGCACCGGCGATGGATCCAATCAAGGCATGGGAGGAACTACTAGGAATTCCGAAATACCAAGTGATTAAGTTCCAAGCAATAGCTGAAAGTAATGCTGCTAAAATAACAAGTTCCCCGTGATCTAAGTCGAATGGGTTAACAATGTCTTTTGTAATTGTTTTAGCAACCCCTGTGAATGAAATAGCACCCACAAAGTTCATTACGGCAGCAAGAATAATCGCATGTCGTGGTTTTAAGGCTTTTGTAGAGACACTAGTCGCAATTGCGTTAGCTGTATCATGAAACCCGTTGATTAGGTCAAATGCTAGCGCGGCAAGTACGATGACGAGGGTGATGAGAAACATTCCTTCCATCTATCTAGGCCCCTTACGCATTTTTCATGACAATTGATTCAAGCGTATTCGCAACGCTTTGACAACTATCAGCAATGTCTTCTAATTTTTCATAAACTTCTCTTAGACGAATTAGTTTAATTGGATCTTTTTCGTTTTGGAAAAGTTGGATTAGTGATTCGCGGTAAACATCATCACATTGAGATTCGTAATCTTTAATTTGGATCGCAAGTTTACGAACGTCTTTTAGTTTTTTATCAAAAACAAGGTCAACTGCTTTTTCAATTTCAACAGTGCTTGCTTGAATAGCTTGGATAAATTTAGTCATGTATTCATCATAATGAGTGATTTGGCAGATTTCTAGTGAGAAAGCTGTTTCATCAAGTGCATCCATTACGTCGTCTAAGCGGTTAGTCAGTTCTAACATGTCCTCACGTTCGATTGGTGTAATGAAAGCGTCGTTTAGTTCCATAATCATTTTGTGAACCATGGAGTCTCCAGCTGTTTCATATTCTTTGATTTTATTCGAGAAAGTATGTAAATCCTCCACCGAATTAATGTTGTAAGTTGCAAAGAAATTTGCACCTTCATGTAAATTTACTGCAATGTCATGCAACAACGAAGCAAAACGGTCTTTTTTATTTTTAAAAGCCATTTTCTTAATTCCCCCGATCATTTTTGGTCATTAATAATCAGCTCGCTTTTACTTTGAAAAGGGAGCTTTTTTCTTAACGATAAGTTAACGAAAACAAATAAAAAACTTGATAGATCTTTACCACAAATTAATACTAACATAGGATGGGAATAAATAGGAAACTTTTTTTTGATGGCTCTGCAAATAAACGTTCTGACAGCGTTTCCAATGGCTGTTTTTAGGTATTTCATTAAATGAATAAAAAAAGTAGAATTTTTGTGGCTTTTTATTAGGAGAGTAAGGCGCATTTCGGTATACTGGTTTTAAAATATAAATTTGCGAAAATAGTGTATAATTCATTTAAGAGAAAAAGTTCACAAAACAGTTTTCGTGAGGAGGGTTTCGTTTTGACAAAAACTTTACAAGACAGAATGATACTACCGGGGAATGAGACAATTCCTTATATTGGACTTGGTGTATTTCAAGTAACAGAACAAGAATTTATCGCTGGAGCTGTGGAGAAGGCAATCGAAGTAGGTTATCGATTGTTTGATACGGCGGCAGTTTATAATAATGAAGCAATTGTTGGGCAAGCGATTGCAGATAGTGCGGTCTCGCGAGAAGAATTATTTATTAGTTCGAAAGTGTGGAACGGGGACCTTGGCTACGATGAAACGTTATTTGCCTTTGAACGGACACTTCAAAATTTGAAATTGGATTATTTGGATTTGTATTTAATTCATTGGCCAGTTGCCGGGAAATACCGTGATTCATGGCGAGCGATGGAGCGGCTTCATGACGAAAAATTAATTAAATCTATTGGGGTTGCGAATTTCAAACAACATCATTTAAGTGATTTATTGGTTGCTGCAAATGAAAAACCAGTTTTAAATCAAGTGGAAACGCATCCACTGTTACCGCAAAATGATCTTCGTAAGTATTTGGCGGAACAGAATATTGCGCATGCTGCATGGTCGCCGCTTGCAAAAGGGATATTAATGCAAAATCCAGTTATTACAGAAATTGCGAAAAAACATCAAGCATCTGTAGATCAAGTTATTTTACAATGGCATTTAAATCGCAATACGATTATTTTTCCGAAGTCAATTACTTCTAGTCGGATTGAAGAAAATTCACGGTTATCCTATTTCCAATTAGATGCCAGTGATATGGAAAAAATTGATCGCCTGGAAACGGGAAAACGTGTTGGGCCGGATCCAGATGATTTGGAGTATTTTTTGAGTAGTATTGAACGAGAACGCGCTTATTTAACAGGTGGTACAGCAGAATGACAGATATTCAAACGTTATTTCGTGCGCATCGTTCTTTAACAGATGCTCCGCCAATGGAAGCTTACATGAAAAATCAATTTACTTTTTTGGGGATTAGAGCCGGTGAACGAAAAAAATTGGTAGCGGAATATTTGAAAGAAAATGGGGCGCCGCAAGATTTACTTGGATTTACGATAGCCTTATTTGCTGAAGAAGAGCGTGAATTTCAGTATGTGGCGATTGATTTATTAAGTCGTTACGGTAAAAAACAGCCCAGTGAGGCGATAAAAGTATATGAGCAATTAATTGTAACGAAATCTTGGTGGGATACTGTGGACGGCCTAGCAGGAACGGTAGTAAGTAATCATTTTAAACTATATCCTGAGTTGATTCCTACCTATAATGAAGCGTGGATCAACGGAGATAATATTTGGCTCGCTCGAACGGCGATTTTATTTCAATTGAAGTACAAAGAAAAAACCGATGTAGATTTACTTTTTTCTAATTGTGAAAAATGGCTTGATTCCAAAGAATTCTTTATTCAAAAAGCGATTGGATGGGCGCTCAGACAATATGCAAAAGTCGATAGCGGGGCAGTTCGCCAGTTTGTAAATAGTCACTCGCTTGCACCGTTAAGCCGAAGAGAAGCACTTAAACATATCGGGGAGGCGTGATATGTTACACCATGTGGAAATATATGTAGCTGATTTAGAAGAAAGTCGCATGTTTTGGTCAGAGCTGTTAGAAGAACTTTCTTATGAGTTATACCAGACTTGGAATGAAGGCTTTAGTTATAAATTCGCCGATACGTATTTAGTATTTGTGCAAACAGAGGAACCGTTTATCGCGGAAGGTTATCATCGCAAGCGCATTGGTCTTAATCATTTGGCATTTCATGGTGGTACAAAAGAACGTGTGGATGATTTTCGAGCCAAATTAAAAGCAAAAGGAACCAAACTTCTATATGAAGAAAGATATCCTTTTGCTGGTGGTGAAAATCATTATGCTGTATTTTTTGAAGATCCAAATGGAATAAAAGTAGAGATTTGTACAGAAGTCACAACGTAATGTTGTGGCTTTTTAAAATACCCAATCATCTCCAGCAGGCGCTGAAAAATTCATTTCTTTGCCTTTGAAAGGATGATTTAAATGTAATTTCTCTGCATGTAGCATAATGCGATTAGCACGAGGAGAACCACCATAAAGTGTATCACCAATGATTGGGTGGCCGATTCCGCTTAAGTGCACGCGGATTTGGTGCGTCCGGCCAGTTTCGATTTGGCATTCTACAAGAGAGGTATTTTTTTCATTATCGTTTTCTAACACTTTAACATGCGTTACTGCTGGTTGACCATATGGGCTGATTTGGCGTCTAGAACCGTGGTGACGATCTTCGCCAATTGGTTTGTTGATTGTTTGCATCACGAGTCCCCAAGTACCATCAACTGCAGCGAGATAAGTCCGGTGAATCGCTCTATTTTCCATTTGCCAAGATAAGCCGGCGATAGCTAATTTGTTTTTAGCAAACAGTACTAAACCGGAAGTAGTTTGATCAAGACGATGAACTGCTAGGGCGTTCGCATCTTGGCCTGTTTTTTCTAAGTAATATTGCACGGCATTCGCGCAAGTATCTGTTTCATAACTATCATTTGCATGAGTTTTCATATCCACCGGTTTATTGACTACAAGTAAAAAATCATCTTCATAAATAATTTCTAAGTCGTACTCATAAGTCGGGATTTTGTCGTGTAAAAAAACTGGTAAAGAAAGACTCGCACCAACGAAAAGTGGCGTATTCCAGTCGTCAAGCGGTTTGTTATTTAGTAAAACGTTTTGAGACATGCGAATTTCATGTCGTGCCTTTTTACCGAGGTGAAATTTTTCTTGCAAAATAGTAGTTAGTGAAAGACCTTCCCAATCTTCTAAAATGGGTAATGTTACATGTGTCATATTCGTATCATCCGTTCTATTTTAATTTTTTTTGATGGTTTTTCGAAATTGGTTTGGCGACAAACCTGTATGTCTTTTAAAAGTTGTAGAAAAATGAGAGGGATTTGGAAAACCAGACATTTTCCCAATAATTTCTATGGATTGGTTGGAACTAGTTAGTTGCTTTTTTGCGTAGTTAATCCGGATGTTCTCCAAGTAAGTGATAGGTGTAATCATCGTAATGCGCTTAAATGTCCGGTGTAAATGGTAAGGACTTCCGTGGCAATCATCTGCAATGATTTGTAAAGTGAGCGGTTTGGCAAAATTTTCTTTAATATACATTTCGATATTTGTTACCCATTCCGTATCCGGTAGCGCAGTCCCACCAGATTTACATCGTTTACAAGCCCGGTAGCCATGCGAAAAAGCTTCCTCCGCACTATGGAAAATAAGGATGTTTTCTTTTTTTGGTAATCGTGATTTACAAGACGGGTAGCAAAAAATCTTCGTAGATGTAACGCCGTAGAAAAATGTGCCATCAGCAGTCTTATCATTCGTTGAAATTGCTTGCCATCTTTTTTTGGTTAAGTAATAATCCGACAATGTTATCACCTCAACTTCTTATTAATCATAAACGTTATGAAGGGAAATTGCGAGAAAAACTTTTCTAATCTTGCTCTTATAGTGAAACTGGTTAGAAAATCCATCCAATTAGGCGTATAATTAATCTTAGAAAGAGGTGAAGGAAATGGTAGATTTATATTATGACACGCTTCATTTTTCAGACACAGTGCTTTATTTTGCCGCAACGGAAAACGGTCTGGTTTATATTGGAACACAAGCCGAAAAAATTCAATCGGCCAAGCAAAACGTAGAAAAAATGCATATTTATAAAGAAGAATTGCTTGCTTATTTGAACGGTGAACTTACGGATTTTACTGTACCACTTCACTTAACCGCCACGCCTCTTCAAATGGAAGTGTTTCAAGCATTAACAACCATTCCATACGGAGAAACTAGAACGTATACAGAAATTGCAGCGCAGATAAATCGTCCTAAAGCGGTGCGCGCGGTCGGTACAGCTATCGGGAGAAACCCATTACTTTTCGTTATCCCGTGCCACAGAGTAATTGGCAAAAATGGTAAATTAACAGGTTATAGCGGCGGAATCAGAATGAAAGAATCATTATTAAAATTAGAAAAATTAAACTTAAATCAATTGTCTTTTTAATAAGGGAATTGATTTATTTTTTTATCTACTGTACTATAGGAGCTAGTACAATTAGTTCTCTAAATTAGAATTCATGAAAGTAGGGGGAGAGATGTTTACGATTAACACAAAAAGTCAACTACCGATTTATGAACAGATTGTCCAAAAAATTAAAGAACAAGTTGTCAAAGGGATCCTGCAAGAAGGCGAAAAGATACTGTCTATACGTGAATTTGCTAGTAGAATAGGAGTGAATCCAAACACTGTGAGTAAAGCTTACCAAGAATTAGAACGACAAGAAGTAATTGTCACGGTAAAAGGAAAAGGAACCTTTATAGCGAATCAAGAAGATAAAGTGAGTTCGCCAAAAAAATTAGCAGAAACAAAAATTAAATTAAAAGAAACAATTCTCGATTTAGTTTATCTTGGGATTAACGTAGAAGAAATACATAAATTATCAGATGAATATAGTCAAGACATCATTGGGGGTGACATGGTTGAAGGTTGATTCACTTAGCAAAAAAATTGACGGGAAACTCTTATTGGATAAAATAACATTTGAAGTAAAGCCAGGAGAAATTATTGGCATAGTTGGACGAAATGGCGTAGGTAAAACAACTCTTTTTCGAACTATAATGGGCTTTTATATCCCAGATGAGGGCGATGTGTACTTAGATGAGCCATTAAGCAAAAAGCCTCAATTAAAGCAAAAACTATTTATGCTTCAAGACAATTTGCATTGTTGGGATGGTTATAAGATTCCGACGATAAAAAAATTCTATCAAAAAACATATCCACTATTCGATGGAGCTAAATTTGATAGCTTAATGAATCAAGTGAACTTAGCCGCAGATGTAAAGTTTCAAAATTATTCAAAAGGAATGAAGGGGCTTTTCGGTCTCGTTCTTGCTCTTTCTGTAGGGGCGGATTATATTCTACTTGATGAACCAATGGAAGGGCTTGACGTAATTGCTCAAAAGAAAATTATGGGCATATTATTAGAGGAAGTGGAGAAACGAAAATTAGGAATGATTATTTCTTCCCATCGTTTAGATGATTTAGACCCGATTGCTGATTATATTCATATTTTACAAGATAATCATATTGAAGAGTCTTACCATCTTGAGTCACTTCGGGAACAAGCTATTAAAATCCAAATCGCTTTTGAAAATAAAAAAGTACCACCTCTTTTACTCGAAAACGGAAAAGTAATTAATAAGTATGGTCGTGTTTACACCATTTTATTCCGAGATATGAATCCAGAATTATATGCAGCAATAAAAAAAGAAAAACCGATTTTCATGGATGAACTCGCAGTCACGTTAGAAGACTTGTTTATTTATCATCTAGAAGAACGAGGAGGTGAGTGAACATGAGTACAGGACTTCTTTGGAAAGAATGGCGTCAAAATGCATGGGTGTTTCTATTTATCCTTTTCGCTTTTATAGGCTCTGAAGCAACGACTGCAACCAATACAGTAAGCATGTTTAATGAAAACTATAAATATTATCAGTCAGAAGAATTTCAAAAAACTAACAACACAGATCAAAAAATGACAGGAAATGAAATAAAAAATGATTTAAGTTTAACTCCTTATGATTTTGAAGGGAATTTAGCACTTTTCTTCTATGTTTTTCTATTCTTAGGGTTAAAGTTAACGGTATTTGAGAAGAATAAGCAGATGGATTATTTTACGTTTGGATTACCATATTCAAAGAAACAAATATTTTGGCATAAGATGCTTATTCCATTACTTTTGATTTTCATTATAGTACCGCTCATTATTTTCTGTAGGTTTTGGTATATTTACCAGCAAATACCAGAATTGTATTTACCAAGTGTGGATGATTCATTTATTTATATTAGTTCTTTCTCGTTGTTGTTTTTATTCTCCTTCACCTTAGCGATTGCAGTGGGGAATTTAGTTGGAGAAATAATTACAGCTGGGATTATAGCGATTGGGTCCGTGGTTAGCTTTTTATACATGTTCCCAGGAGCAATCACCAATTTAATTGTTGGATTTAAAGCGTTTTTTGCTGGGAAAACATTATCGGATATGGATGGAGGAGCTGTAATGCTGTTTAATGCACTACCAACCCCCATTTTAAGCGGAACGACGATGCTTTGGGAATTTGTTGTGTTAATTATGTTATCTATAGTAATGTTAATCATTGGTTGGTATGCAATGAAAACTGCTTCTTTAGAAAACAATGGTCGCTTCCTGATGAATAATAAATTCCGTCTCCCGATACTTATCATTGGTTCACTCTATGTGACTATTTGTCTAAGTGGTCATTATGCAAGTTTTAATTATGAGAAAATCATTACAACAGGACAAGTGGTTTTCTTAACCATTAAAATGATACTCATTTTGGCGGTATCTGCCACTATTTTTTGGATATTAATGTATAAATGGAAAACACTTAGAAAACATTAAAAAAGGTCGAGAATTGGATAATCAATTCTCGACCTTTTTTTAGATGTGATCTCGAGCAAATTTTTTCTTTCTAGTAAATACAATCATTAAGAGAGCAAGGCCGAAAAGTGCAATACCCGCATTTAATAAGAAGATAGCAGCAATATCAATTCTCGAAATAGCAGCTGCAATTAATGGAATAACGAACACGGCTATCCCTTCTGCAATTGTATAAAGACTAGTGACAAAACCTTTTCCTCGAGCAGAAACTTCCGCAAGTAATGTTAAGCCTAATTGAATAATTCCTCCCGCAGAGAAATAACCTAATAAGAAAGCTCCAACAATACAGACGATTTCGCTTGGGAAAGCAAATAATGTGAAAGAGATGAGCATGGTCATAGTTACGTAGGTTATTAAGATATGGAGCGTTCGCACACCGCGATTTCCTAGAACAAATGTCACGCACACACAAATAATCGCGCCAACGCTTGCATAACTTACAAGTAATCGAGAAGCATCATCCGTCATATGAATAACTTCTGAACCGTACTTAGCAATCCATTGGCTCATAATATAAAGGAGAGTTTGAGCCACAAAACCAAATAAAATCAAACAAATTTCATCAATACTAAAATGAAACTTCTGCTTTTTCTCTTCGGCAAGCTCTGCTACATCTAGTGGTTTTCCAACAGTCATCGGCGGGAAAGTTCGCGTTAATGTATAGAGTAAGTTGATTAGTAAAATAACGATTAATACAATAAAGCTCCAGCCATACCATAAGTTATTTGCCAAAATAAATGCAATCATGAATGGTAAAAGGAATTGACCAGACTGTACGAAAGCTTTAACAATAATATTAGCAGAAGCAGCTTTTTTTGGATAAGCTTCCATAAGGGCAGGGTAGGTTCCTGTATCTAAGAAGGAATTTGCTATCCCAGCAGAAATACCAAACATGTAAGCGATAATCGTATTGGGACTGAGTAATATACCGCCTAAAAAGATAATATAGAAAAACACGCCGAGAATAACAGACAACTTTCGACCGAATTTATCGGATAGCCTTCCTGAAATAAATACAGCTAATAATTTACCAATCCCAAAGGAAGATACAACGCCGGCAGCACCAGCCAAATCTGTATGCCATTTTTGAGATAAAAAATCAATATTTTGTGCAATGATGATTAACGCCATACCATGAACAAAGTAGTTCATATAAAGACCTAGTGATGTAGATAAATATTTATTTTTCATAGTCTGCTCTCCTTTATGTAATGACTTATGAGGACTTTTTATTAAAAATACCCTCTTTTTCAGTGAGTTCATATAGATAAAATACATAAGTTTGTGCTTTACTTCACAAATGATATGTAAGTTCAACTGAGCAAAATGAATGCTCAGTTGAATAATGAATTATTTCGTTGCAATTTTAGATTCGTTTTTGTAACGCATGTTGACAAAGATTGCTAGTAGGATACCAATAACAGTTATCGCTACATTGAATAATAACACATATTTCGGACCTTCGATACCACCAGCTTTAGTAATATAACTTGCAACATTTAAAACAATGTAGTTTGCTAAGCTGGAAGAAATCATAACAATCGAAGTGATTTTCCCTTTGTTCGTTGGGAAAAATTCATTGGCAGTCGATACAGCTAGTTGTAGAACTCCACCTGCAGCTGCGTATCCGATAACAAATCCACCAATTAAACAAATGGTCGGTGTTTGTACGATATAAATAATTAATAGCATTAGTGTAGCAATTGCTGGATAAAGGATTAGAATTCGAACTGGTAAAATAAATTTTTTCACGAGAACAGCGGTAATTAAAATTGCGCACATAGTTCCTAGTGAATAGAATGATTGAATTTTACTTGGATCAGCCATGCCGTATAATTTTCCGAGTTCTTGGTTACAGTTTAGCCATAGTTGGAAAGTAGAGGTACAAGTAAAACCAATACCGATAATAGCCCAACTAGTTGCATTGAATTTCATTTTTTCTGGTTTTGCTTTTTCACCGCCAACATTATTGTTCATTGGAGGGAATGGCATAAATGCGATGATTAAGCCGTCAATAACGATTAAGACCATTGTAATAACGAATAGTGTACGGAATGACATATTTGCCGCCGCAACCATACCGATTGCAAAAGGTAATACGAATTGCCCGATAGAGATAGAGAATTTAGTAAACATGTTGGCAATTGCGCCATTTTTTGTGAAGATCTCTAGAACAGAAGGTGTTACGGCTGTGTCTAAGAATGAGTTCGCAGCTCCTCCGACAAAAGCGAAAGCGTAAGCGATATACATATTTGGTGCAAATGCTAGACCGATGAAATAAACTGCGTATAACCCAACACCGATTAATGCGGAAGGTTTACGTCCAAATTTATCTGAAAAAGGTCCGGAAATTGGTAGTGTTAGTAAGCGTCCTAAGCCAAGTGCGGCGATAACTGCGATAACCATACTAACATCAAAAGTGCCATCAGAAAGCTTATCTGCTCCCCATACTCCAGCGAAATCTTGTTTGTATTGGCCTAGAATGGATACCCCAATACCGTGAATAAAATAAGTAAAATAAAGTGCTATTGCTGTTGGATAAAATCTCTTTGCGTTCATTTTTTTCTCCTCTCGAAATCCTGATGAATTTATTAGTTAAAATATAAATCTCTTACTTCTGAAACTGGCATATCTTTACCGGTAAATAATTTGTATGCTTCAGCGCCTTGCCACAAAAGCATTCCTAATCCGCCAACCGTTTTACAACCAGCAGCTTCCGCATCTAGCAGAAGTTGTGTTTTTTTAGGATTGTAAATAATATCTGTGACGATAAGTTCTTTTCTGAAAACAGATGTATTGCTGATAGGTGTTTCGTGTTCATTTGGATGCATGCCGACAAGTGTTGCATTTACAAGGATATCACTAGTGGCAATTTCCGCATTTAGTTTTTCTGTATCGTTCAAATCATAAATATGTACGATGCAATGTGGGACTTCTTGTTTAATAGAAGCAACGGTTTGTTTCGCTTTGTCATAAAAAGCGTCTTTAATATTAAAAATGGTGATTTCCTTGGCCCCATCAAGTGCGCACTGGACTTGGATTGCTGTAGCCGCGCCACCAGCACCAATTATAGTCATTTTTTTGCCGGTAACATCTACACTAGCATCTCGCAAATTTGCAATAAAACCAAGGCCGTCTGTGATATGCCCAGTTAGTTTCCCGTCTTCATTTACGATAGTGTTAACAGCGCCAATCATCCGTGCGGCAGGGGAAAGGTCATCCATGTGTTTTAAAACTTCACTTTTACAAGGCATGGTTACATTTGCACCACGAAGATTAAATGTCCTGATTGCCTTAATAGTATCTGCAACTTTTTGGATAGGTGTGTCAAAGGCTAGGTAAGCATAATCCAAACCCGCTTTTTGAAAACTGTAATTATACATGATTGGAGATTTTGAATGGTCTATGGGTGTCCCAATTAAGCCAAGAAGCCTAGTCGTTCCTGAAATTCTATTTTCCATTTTGTTTTCCTCCGAATGAATCCTACTCGCTACATATTAGAGCGAGTAGGACAATAAATTATAATTGTAATACAGCGTCAAGTGCTTCTTTCGTTGCGTCGAGCGCGCGGCGTGCGCGTACAGCATCACCGATAACATAGGTTTCCGGTACAATTGTCTTAATAGCTTCTTCTAGCGGATTATAGGCTCTTGATCCCATTGCTAGAACTACAGAGTCAAAACCATCAACCCGCTGTTCTTTGTTGTCAGCTAGGGAATAGGTTACTCCGTCTTCAAAGAAACTCGTTACTTTTGCATTAGTAACACTTTTGATTTTATATTCATCGAAATCACGCATAAGAAACTTACGGTGCTCAGAAATGACATCTGCCCCGACTTCATCGCGAAGCTCTACAACGGTAACATCATGACCAGCCTCACCTAAAAATGCAGCTGTTTCACTACCAACCATACCGCCACCTACAACTAGAACTTTTTGACCACATTTCTCTTTTCCATCCAGTAAGTCAACAGCATGAATCAATCCTGCGTCCTCGATACCTGGGATTGGTAAAACTAGTGGAGTCGCGCCAGTTGCAATAATGACAGCATCTGGTGCAACTTCTTGAATAAGTTCTAATGTTACAGGTGTGTTTGTTTTAATTTCGACATCAAACTGTTCGCATTTTTTAATGTAACTACGAACCATATTTGTTAAGTCGCCTTTACCAGGAGGATAGGCAGCTAAGCGCATTTGACCGCCAATCATATCTGATGCTTCATAAACTGTCACATCATGACCACGGGATCCAGCCATCCATCCGGCATAAAGTCCACCAACGCCGCCACCAACAACAACCACTTTTTTACTTGGCGTTTTTGGTAAGTAAGCTTCGGATTCACGTCCGAGTAATGGATTTACTAGACAAGTAATTGGTTTTCCGGCATACATGTTAGCCACACAACCTTGAAGACAAGCAATACAAGGAAGTAATTCGTCTAGTTTTCCTGCTGCAGCTTTATTTGGTGTTTCTGGATCTGCTAAAGACTGACGCCCGAAAGCAACCAAGTCAGCGCGGCCTTCACGAACCATTAATTCCGCGTAATGCGGCTCTGTGAAACGACCCACAGTAATTACAGGAATAGAAACAGCGCGTTTAATTTGTGTTACAAGATCAGAGCTAAATCCTGCATGCAAGACGGTTGGCGCCCACATGTATTCATCACGAATATGGACGCTACGAGAAACATGCAAACCATCCAAACCACAATCTTCTAAATAAGCTGCAACTGTTGCGCTATCTTGAACACTTAGTCCACCTTCCACACCATCCGTGCTATTAATTCGGCAAAGAATTGCGATGGAATGACCGACACGTTTACGAATACTTTCAATAATAAGCCGAGGTAATCGCATTCGGTTTTCAAAACAGCCACCAAACTCATCTACACGTTTGTTCGTCCGTGCGGATAAGAAACTACTTACTAGATAACCATGTGCGCAGTGAACTTCAACCGCATCGGCGCCAGCTTTTTTCGCGCGTAAAGCAGCTTCTCCGTATAGCTCGATCAATTCATAAAGCTCTTCTCGTGAAATGGCTTCCGGTGTGTTTCGCCCAGCAGCAGAGGCGATTGCCGAAGCTGCTTTTAAAGGGAAACCAGAAACTTTGGAATTACCTTCTGGTCCAGCGTGCTGCAATTGAACAGAAATTTTTGCTCCAGCGTCATGACATACATCAATCACTCGTTTAAAACTAGCAATTTGATGGTCGCTATATAAGCAAGCTTTATTTGCTCCGCCTTTTGCACGTACATCTACAACGGTCGCTTCAAAAGTAATAAGTCCAAAACCTCCAAGTGCTCGTTCTTTATAGTAAGCGAGGGAAGTATCTGATAAAGTTCCATCTGTATTTGCATAGTTGTTACACATTGGCGATACGACAAATCGGTTGGGCACTTTCATCGGCCCGATATCAATAGGTGAAAACATCGAATTAAATTTCAAAAATAACACTTTCCTTTCAAAGGGAGTATTTCTATTACGTTATCAATTTCACATAATTGAGTAGTGGTTTACCGTGGAGAAATCTCTGGCCATGCCTCATCTAGAACTTTTTTTGTAGCATTGTATACTTTAATAGCAGCATATTCTAAACCAGTTTCTACCATAGAGTCTGAGATAACTTCGACTCCCATCACACGTGGATTTACACCATGTTCTTTTAAAATTTTTGCAAAACCGACCGTATCTCCGTAGCCTTCTCCGGGAGCTAGACGATCATGAAGTGATTCCTCACGAAGTTCTTTGTAAGGTGTTTCGTGGACATCGCATAGTTGGATAGAAACAATCCGATCAGCGGGAACGTTTTTGATAGATTCTGCTGTTTGATTTGCTCTAGCCCAGTGCCACGTGTCACAAATAAGTTGCGCATTATCTCGGCCGCATGCTTCTGCTACTCGCCAAGCTGCTTGTAAGTCTGCTACGCCGCTATATGGCATAAATTCTAAACCAATAATTAATTCTTCTGCGCGGTCACATAATTCACCAAGTGCGACGATGATTTGTTCCTCAGGGATTTTTTCAAGCAAACCACAATTAATATGTTTGACGCCGAATAATCGCGCCATGTGGAAAGTTGTTTGCTCTTTTTTTTGTTGTTCTGCTGTACGATCTTCGGCGGTTCCCCACTGGGTTATGTACTCCACTTCTGTTACTTTCATGTTATGCTCGTCTAAAATCCGCAACATGTCTTCATCCGTTAATCCGGCAGCTAGTGCATCTACATAGTTTTCTGCACGCAAGCCAATTCCGTCAAAACCGTTTTCCGCAGCAACTTTCACTCGTTTAGGAAAAGATACCTCCGTTCCAAGTGTATAAGAGCTGATCGTGATGGGGCATTTTTTTAAGTTGCCATTTGCATTTGTCATAAAAATTATCTCCTCTCCATAATAAAAATTACAAGAAACTTTGATAACAATTTCACAAACACCAGTAAAAAAATAAATTCCGCTAAATTAAAATCTCTGATGTGATAACGCCTTCAATAGTTGAAAATGGAACTGGACAGTTAACCTATTCTACCGTATATTGGTTTTTAAGGAATAGTTTATTTCACTGGCGTAACTACAGTTTAATTGTATTATGACTATTCCATAAAAACAAATTGGTATTATTCTATTAATTGATAGATAAATTGCATAGATAACTTTTTAGTTAGGAGAGAAGCATGAATTTACACCATTTACGATACTTCGTCACACTGGCGCACATGGAGCATTACACAAAAACAGCTGAAAAATTGCTAATTACACAACCAAGTTTAAGTCACGCAATTTCGTCATTAGAACAAGAATTAGGTATCCCTTTATTTGAAAAAGAAGGGCGGAATATAGGGTTAAGTAAAGCTGGCAAAGTATTTCTTGATTATGTGGAAGAGTCCTTAGATATGATTGATGCGGGTGTCGCGACGACAAAAAAAGCGGCGAATGGGGAAGGGCAGATTGACTTGGCGTTCTTGCAAACACTTGGCACGTCTCTAATACCAAAGCTTGTTCAAGAATTTCTCCAAACCGAACCAGAAAAACAAATCGATTTTATTTTCCATACAGGTGTTTCGATTGATATCATTCAAGGCCTAAAAGAAAAGAAATTTGATATTGGTATTTGTTCTAAACTTGAAAATGAAAGAAATATTCACTTTACACCAATTGCCAAACAAGAATTAGTGCTCATCGTCCCTAAAAGCCATCCGCTTGCTGAGAAAGACTGGATTGATTTAATCGAAACGGTAGATTATCCGCATATCGCATTCTCGAAAAAAAGTGGTTTGCGTCCAATTATCGATGAGTTATTCAGAAAAATTGGCGCCGATTATCAAATCGCATATGAAATTGAAGTGGATCAAGTCATTGCCGGTATGGTCGCGCAAAACTTTGGAATTGCTGTAGTTCCGAATATGCCGATTTTAAATTATGTAGATGTCAAAGTCTTACCAATTAGAAGCCCAAACTGGGAGCGATTCTTTTATCTCGCAGTCGCGAAAAACCAAACATTAACGCCAGCAGCAGAGAAATTCAAACAATTTATGTTAGCGCATCGTATATAAAAAAAGTAGCTATCCTATTAAAGGAATAGCTACTTTTTGATTAATCATTTGTTTTTTTGATGATTTCGATATATTCAATATGATGAGGTTCGCCTTGTTTTACGCGGAAAATGAATCCATCGTAATCAATTTCGTCCCCAACTTCTACTTCATAATTTTGCGTTAAGAACCAGCCGCCAATTGTGTCGACTTCTTCTTCCTCAATTTCAGTACCTAAAATATTATTTACTTCATCAATAAGAAGTTTCGCATCCACAATAAAGTGACCGTCTTTGATTTTGCGAATTTCTGGAATTTCATCGGCATCAAATTCGTCACGAATATCACCCACGATTTCCTCTACAATATCTTCAACCGTAACAAGTCCAGAAGTACCACCATATTCGTCAAGTAAAATCGCGATATGGGAACGTTCACGCTGCATCCGGAAAAGTAATTCTTTAATCGGAATTGTTTCAATTACTCGAATAATTGGTTTTACGTAAGGGTCAATGCTAAAACTTGGATTAGATCCATGCTCAACATATGCTGACAAAATTTCTTTTAAATTAAGTACGCCGATAACGTGGTCTTTATCGCCATCAATAACCGGATAGCGCGTATAGCGTTCATTTTGCATAATATCGGATAATTCTCCAATTGTAGATCCTGTATCAACAGTCACAATCTCTGTTCGCGGAATCATAACTTCTTTCGCCATTCGTTCATCAAAATCAAAAATCTTATTCACATAACGAAATTCTGATTGGTTGATTTCACCACTCTTATAACTTTCGCCGACGATTATTTTTAATTCGTCTTCGGTATGAGCAATTTCATGTTCAGAAGCAGGTTCTAAACCAAAAAGGCGCGCGATGAAAACCGCAGAACCATTTAAAATCCAAATGAACGGGAACATCACTTTATAAAAAATATGCAGTGGA
Organism: Listeria monocytogenes; assembly: GCF_041765605.1. Lineage (GTDB taxonomy): Bacteria > Bacillota > Bacilli > Lactobacillales > Listeriaceae > Listeria > Listeria monocytogenes_D. Next base: position 2,343,769 of record NZ_CP168900.1, on the reverse strand, counting down.
CGAGCTACCGCAAGTGCAACTGCTTCTGTTTTATCAATCGCCAGTGTTTTCGGTACAAGTTCTCCAACAACTACGTGCAAGAATGTGATAAATAGAAAGGCAATCGTGAAGGATAGAATCGTAATAGCTGATTGCGGAAGTTCCATTAAGCTAAATAACGGATGTAACGCCGCTTCTACCGTAGATTCCCCCAACCAACCAAGTCCAAGGGAACTAATCGTTATCCCAAGTTGGCAGGCTGATAAGTAAGCGTTCAAATGGTTGTAAATATGTCTAGCGAGAACCGCTCGTTTATCTTTCTCCGCAATTAATTGGTCTAAACGGCTCGGTCGCATTTTAACAATCGCAAATTCCGTTGCCACGAAAAACGCTGATATAGCAATAAGTAAAGCTATAATTAAAAATTTAATGGTTAATATCAATAAATCGCCTTGACAGAAATAGTTTCTGCTAAGGCAAACACCTCCTAATTTAATATAAATAAGCTTATGAAAAAACTATCTATATAGAAGAAAAATCGCCCTGGAAGAGAAATCCTCCAATGTGTTGCTGCCTATTTTTCATGCTAGTTAGATAATTTATATGAATTAGTTTCTCTGCCCCATCGAATATTCCCTCCCAGCAAATGATACTTTAATCTAAATTATAGTTGACTTTACCATTATTGACAACGAATATTATTCAAAAAATGGTTCAATGTGAACCAAAGTGAAAGCACCCTCGTACTCATTACGAATTTTTTGTTCAACGATTTCGGTGATTTCATGACTTTTAACCACATTCAGCTCTGGGTCTACGGCGATAGTAGCATCAATCCAAATTCGATTGCCGTTCATTCGCGCTTTAATATCAATGACTTTTTTGACATCAGGTACGGAAGCAATTAAATCATGAATTGTCTCAAGTTTTGAAACATCAAAGCCATCTGTCAGTGTGTGTGCAGCGTCATAGAATATTTTGATCGCAGTGTAAACAATTAAAATACCTACTAAAAAGGCCGTCACGGAATCAAGCCAAGGAACACCAAGAACAACGCCAATAATCCCGATAAACGCACCAAAACTAACAAAGGCGTCGGAACGATTATCATATGCAGCAGCTCGCACCGCTTGGCTATCAAGTTTTTTCGCAAGCCGATGATTATATAAATAAATGGCATACATAAAAACACCAGAAAAGAGAGCAACGACAGCAGTTAACATAGAAGGAGTTGCAAATTCTTTTTCAATAATATGAACGATGGAACTCCAAATAACTTGTACACCAACTAGAAACATAATGATAGAAGCAATTAAGGAGCTGATAGTTTCTGTCCGCCTGTGCCCATAAGAATGATCCGCGTCAGGTGGAATACGAGAAATTCTAAGGCCGATTAAAAGTGCAACAGAGGCAACGATATCAGTCGTATTATTCAAACCATCTGCAAGCAAGGCATCAGAATTTCCTAATTGCCCAGCAACTATTTTTAAAACCGCAAGAAATAAATAAGCAAAAATACTTAAAAATGCCGCTTTCTCTGCTTTTTTTAAATCGTTGTATCCATCCATTATGTATGTACTCCTTTCTCTTTTAACATAAAAGTCCCGCCTACAAATGGCGGGACAACGAAATCTAAGCCTCTATCAATACGTGCTCTAAATTTTTTACTGATAAGGCAATGTTATCACATACTTCTTGATAACTCGCCCATTTTTTTGGTAACGCTATTTCTTGTTCTGGATCATCAATGTCCCAATAAATAATTTTTTCTTGTATGTTAGCTGGAAATTTTGGTGCAGTTTCATGTGCAGAATCATAAATTGTTACAATGAGATCAGCATCTGCCAGTAGTTCTGAGCTAGGAGAATAAGACAAGCTTTCAGGTGGCTCAATTGCAAACTCATTCAACGCTTCTGCAATAAATGGTGTTGATTTGGATTTATGCCAAGAACCGCTAATGAATTTGACATTGCTAAGTGAAAGTCTTTTCGCCCAGGCTTCAGCAATGGCACTTCGAATATGCGTTTGTGATAAAAAGTAGATCAGCTTTTGCGTCATATTCCAATTCCTTTCCGGCGTATTAATGAATCCATGTAAAATTTGCTGCCATTACTTGTTGTACACAGTATATAGTTGATAATTATTACCAAAACACAAGTAATGGTAACAGTAATATCTACCCTTTTTAAATTACTAGAAACATTAAAATGAAGAAATTGTAAAAAAGAGGTTAATAAATGTGTAGGAAATATGGATTATTACAAAATTATTACAAAAATCGGTCTAAAGTTGGTGGCGCAAAGTTGCTTTTTAACGTAAAATACGTGTATAACTGTGTGTATAGTTTATTTAACACCGTGTAGAAGATAGGAGAGTTACATGGACAAATTCAAACAGCAACTTATTAAATACTTAAAATTATTCTTTGGTTTTATAGGAAAATGGATTAGCAAAGGATGGCAGAAATTTAGACGTTTCTGGAAAAACAAACATATCGGAAAGATTTTTCTACTCGCTGGACTTGTATTTTTATTAAGTTTTATCATTTATCTTGTTATAGTAGCAAAATCTGCCGACATAGACGCGCTTAAAAAAGGTTTAGAGTCAGCCACGATTATTTATGATAAAGATGGCGACAAAGCGGGAGAACTTTCTTCCACAGATGCAACATTTGTATCGATTGATAAAATCTCTAAGAATTTACAAAATGCGGTAGTTTCTATTGAAGATAGAAAATTTTATGAACATAAAGGTTTTGACTTGAAAGGGATTGCTCGGGCTGGCGTTAATTTAGTCACTAGCGGAGGGATTTCTGGTGGTGGTAGTACGATTACGCAGCAACTTGCCAAAAACGCGCTACTGACACAAGAACAAACCTTTACACGAAAAGCCAAAGAAATTTTTATGGCTCGTGAAATTGAAAAAACCTACTCAAAAGATGAAATTTTGGAAATGTACTTAAACCGCTCTTACTTTGGTAACGGAGAGTGGGGCGTCGAAAATGCTTCATTAAAATATTTTGGTAAATCAGCAGCAGACTTAAACATACCAGAAGCTGCGACAATCGCCGGACTACTTCAAGCTCCAAGTGCATACGATCCTTACAATCATATTGACAAAGCAACGAATCGCCGCAACATGGTATTAAATGCGATGGTCGAAACAGGAACCATTACAAAAGCAGAAGGCGACAAATATAAAGCGACAAAAATAGTTTTAAATGATCAATCAAAAGATCCGCTTGCGAATAAATATCCGTGGTATGTCGATGCAGTTATCAACGAAGCTGTAAATGAAGCAGATATCACGCAAGATGAGATTATGCAAAAAGGATATAAAATCTACACAGAATTAGATCAAAACTATCAAACTTCTTTAGAAAAAGTATACAACAATGATGCGCTTTTCCCTTCCAATGCAAATGATGGCACATTGGTTCAATCAGGAGCTGTCCTAATGGATCCAGCTACTGGTGGAATCAGGGCACTTGTTGGTGGACGGGGAGAACATGTCTTCCGTGGTTTCAACCGAGCGACTCAGATGAAAGCACAACCAGGTTCCACAATGAAGCCACTTGCGGTATACACACCAGCGCTTCAATCTGGTTATGATGTAGACTCCATGCTAAAAGATGAAAAAACAACTTACAAAGGCAATTATACTCCGACCAATGTCGGTGGCGTTTATAGCGGAGAAGTTCCAATGTATAAAGCTGTAGCCAACTCCATTAATGCTCCGGCTGTTTGGTTACTTGATCAAATTGGTATCGATAAAGGCGTAAAATCTGTCGAGAAATTCGGAATTACAGTTCCCGAAAAAGATAGAACTCTCGGACTTGCGCTTGGTGGTATGAGTAAAGGTGCTTCACCAGTCGAAATGGCAACAGCCTATGCAACATTTGCTAATAATGGGGCTAAACCAGAATCCCATATTATTACTAAAATAGTGGATCCATCAGGCAATACAGTATATGAAAATGTTCCTAAAACAAAACAAATTATTTCAGAAACCGTTTCTAATGAAATGACTTCTATGCTTTTAGATGTTATTAATACAGGGACAGGTCAAAGTGCAGCTGTTTCTGGTCATGAAATGGCTGGGAAAACAGGTTCAACACAAGTACCATTCGATGATACGAGCGGCACAAAAGACCAATGGTTTGTAGGCTATACGCCAAACTTAGTTGGGGCCGTTTGGATGGGATTTGATAAAACAGACAGAGAACATTACCTAACTACGACAAGTTCTGCTGGTGTATCTAGTCTTGCCCACTACGTAATGAATAGCGGTTTACAGTATCAGAAATCCGCAGACTTTAGTACGAAGAGCGCTGCACAAGAAACCGCAGCGAAGAAAGAAGAGGAAGAAAAAGAGAAGAATAGCGGCAGCGACTTTTGGAGTGGCGTGAAAGAAAAAGCTGATGAAGCTGGAGAATCAATCAAAAAAGGTGCCGATAAAGTAAAAGAGTTCGGTGGAAAAGTTTCTGATGGCATTGGAAACTTAATCGACTCAATAGGTAATTAATAGAAAGCACATTTTACTATGTTAACTCTAGTAAAATGTGCTTTTTTGTATTGCATTAATATTATAACTGTTATACAATAAGTATAACAAAAGAATGAGGTGAGTACATTGGATAAAACGCAAATCGCATTAATTATACCCGTAATTCTTCTCTATTTAGCTTTACTATTAACAGCTATTATTGACTTAACAAAAAACTGGAATGAACGAAAAAATCCGGTTATCTGGCTAGTTGTTATTATCGTTATCAACATTTTTGGCCCAATTGCCTACTTTATTTTTGGCCGAAAAGAGGAAGGTAGCTAATGAAAAATTTAGAAATTCAAGGACTAAAGAAAAAATACAATGGCAAGTGGGTTATTAAAGGCATTGACCTCACTATCAATGAAAAAGAATGTGTAGCACTTATCGGGCCTAATGGTGCAGGGAAGTCAACCATGATTAATATGATTGTCCAAATCTTAACGCAGGATGAAGGACAAATTACTTTAGACGGTCAAAATGCAAAATCAGTTCGCGAAAAAATTGGTTTTTTACCGCAATATCCTGAATTTTATGGTTGGATGAGTGCGACAGAATGCCTTCATTTTATGGGAAAGTTATCTAATATGGAAAAAACAGATTTAAAAACACGCATTAAAGAAGTCTTATTATTAGTAGGTCTAGAAGAAAGTGCGAATAAAAAAATTAGCACCTATTCAGGTGGAATGCGACAACGACTTGGGATTGCTCAAGCCATTTTGCACAGACCAGAACTCCTTGTACTAGACGAACCAGTATCCGCACTTGATCCTATCGGTCGTCGGGAAATGATGCTGCTATTAGACAAACTAAAAAAAGAGATTACTATTTTGTTTTCCACACATATTTTAAAAGATGCAGAAGAAATTTGTGACCGCATTGCCATCATTAAAAATGGCGAACTGGTCACGGATAAGACAGTAGCACAACTTATGGAAGAAGAAAGCTCCCCTGTGTTCGATGTCGAATTTAGTGGAGATAGTGAAGCTTGGCAAACGTTGCTGCTTCAAAATGAACATGTGGAGAAAATTGAAAAAGTTGGAATGGTCTATCAAGTTTACACAACTAACCAAAAAGCTGGGTCAGAAGCTATTTTGAAATCTTTATTACAAATAGATGGTGAATTTATTCGTGTCGAAAACAGACACCAAAGCTTAGAGGAAATCTTTATGGAGAAGGTGGGCAAATGACACATTTTAATGCTTTATTAGCAAGAGAATGGCTGGAACAACGTCGAAGTTTAAAAATTATTTGGCTTCCGATTGTATTCGCTCTTCTTGGGCTCACACAACCACTAATGATGTATTTTTTACCAGAAATTCTAAAAGCAGTAGGCACAGGATCGGAGACAGAACAAGTAGTTGCTTTAATGGGAAATCAATCAGCTCAAGAGGTTATGGCACAAACACTCGGTTCCCAGTTTGATCAAATTGGTATTATCATTATCATCGTTGTTGCGATGGCTTGCATTCAAAATGACCGAACTAGAGGCATGTTAGCGTTTATCATGACAAGACCAGTGAGCGCTGCGGAATATGTCCTATCGAAATGGGTAATGCAATGTGTGGTGGGCTTAAGTTCGCTTTTAATTGGCTATGTATTGGCTGTTTATTATACGTACTTTTTATTTGGAGAACTAGCAATCAATTCTTTAACGCAGGGATTTTTTGTGTACGCCGTCTGGTTTATTTTCGTAATTAGCTTGGTTGTTTTTGCGAGCGCAGTTTTTGATAGTAATGCCGTTGTTGCGATGATTAGCGTGTTTATAGCGATTGTTTTAGGTATAATCAGTGGTTTTGGCGGCTGGATTCAAATGTTTAATCCAGCATATCTAAGTAAAAATGCAACAATGCTAATTATGTCTGATAAGACGATGGATTATTTTATCCCAACACTTTGTATTACTATCTTATGGATTGCCCTACTTGTAAGCCTAACTATCCTAATGATAAAAATAAAACCACTCCCAAAAACGGAATAGCGAACATTTTTCATGTGTTTTGCGAAAACATCCGCTTTATACTAAAATAGAATAAAAAGGGGTGGCGACATGGAACGAATAGAGCGAGATACGCTTGGAGAAATTTCTGTAGATGCGACGAAATATTGGGGAGCGCAAACAGAACGAAGTAAAAGGAACTTTGCTATTGGTGATAATCCTATGCCGATAGAAATTATATATGCTTTTGCTCAATTAAAGAAAGCCACTGCAAAAGTAAACGCAGCAGAAGGAAAACTATCCGAAGAAAAAGCGATAGCGATTGGCCAGGTTTGTGATCAAATCATTCAAGGAGAACTAGATGAGCATTTTCCTTTAGTCGTTTGGCAAACCGGAAGCGGAACGCAGAGTAACATGAATGTCAATGAAGTTATCGCACATGTTGCCAACTTAACTTTAAGCGAAGGACAAATTCATCCGAATGATGATGTCAACATGTCGCAAAGCTCAAACGACACTTTTCCAACAGCGATGCACATTGCCGCATACGGGGCTTTAGTAACAAAACTTTTACCAGAAATAACTAAAATGGAAGCTGTTTTGACAGAGAAGAAAAATAAATATATGCATCTCGTTAAAATTGGCAGAACACATTTGCAAGACGCAACCCCATTAACACTTGGTCAAGAAATTAGTGGTTGGGAAGCATGTCTTACGAATAACAAAAACTATCTTGAAACAAGTATGAAAGCAATTTTGCCACTTGCAATTGGCGGGACTGCAGTTGGAACGGGCTTAAATGCCTCACGTGATTTTGGTGATAAGGTCGCCGAAGAATTGATGAAACAAACGGGATATCCTTTTACTTCTGATTCCAATAAGTATTTTGCTTTAACTAGTCATAGTCCGATTAATTTTGTTCATGGCGCCATTCGTAGCCTTGCTTCGGATCTAATGAAAATAGCTAATGATATCCGTTTATTAGCAAGTGGACCACGTAGCGGCATAGGTGAGCTAACAATCCCAGCTAATGAGCCAGGAAGCTCCATTATGCCGGGGAAAATAAACCCTACCCAATGTGAAGCAATGACGATGGTAGCGGCTCAAGTTATGGGAAATGATACGACAATTAACGTTGCCGCCAGCCAAGGAAACTTTGAACTCAATGTCTACAAGCCAGTTATCATTTTTAATTTCCTAGAATCTGTCAAACTCCTTTCAGATAGCATGCGTTCGTTCCGAGTGCATTGTTTAGAAGGACTTACTGCGAATGAAAAAGTTATTGAAACAAAAGTAAATGATTCGTTAATGCTTGTTACAGCTTTGAATCCGCACATTGGTTATGAAAAAGCTGCCAAAATCGCCAAGCTTGCTTTTGAAGAAAATACGACATTAAAAGAAGCCGCAATCAAAACTGGTTTTGTAACAGAAAAACAATTTGATTTATGGATTGATCCGTTAAAAATGACTAATTTGTAATCTCATACTTTAGAATGAACTTCCCTAGAAACAATTGTTGTCTAGGGATTTTTCACGTATAATGAAACCACTTTTACTAGACAAATATTAGGAGATGCAAAACATGTCAGTGTTATTTACGATACTTTTAATGGCAGTGATTGGTGGATTTATTGGCGCAATGACGAACTATATCGCCATCCGAATGCTTTTTCGCCCTTACAAAGCCATTTACTTATTTAATAAACGTTTACCATTTACACCAGGTTTAATCCCGAAACGGCGCGATGAACTAGCGGAACACATCGGAAAAGTAGTAGTGAGCCATTTACTTACCGAAGACGCCATTCGTGCTCGGTTGCTAGATGAGAATTTACAAAAAGAAATAACCGATACCATCACGAAAATGTTCCATGAAAAAATGCAATTAGAAACAACGCCTAATGAACTCCTACATCATTTTGGTTATGAAAATGCAGAAATCCGTTCTATGGCATGGATAGAAAAAACAATGGAGAAAGAAATTAATCACTTTTTATCTACTAAAAAAACAACGAAAATGAGTGATTTAATCCCAACGATGCTAGAGTCAGAATTAACGACCAAACTACCACATGTAACAGAAAGAATCACGAGCAAAATGGCATTATTTGTAGCAAGTGAAGAAGGCAAAAGCCAAATTAAGCAAATGCTGCAAAAATTCTTTGAAGAACATGGGAAAATGGGAAGTATGGCTAGAATGTTCATTAATGTCGATAGTTTCTCTGAAAAAATTCAACAAGAAGGCCTGAAACTCATTGATCAAGAAGATACTAAAAATCTAATCAACCAACTTTTAACAACCGAATGGAAAAATTTCGAAGCAAAAGAGCTGCAAGAACTTATTCCTACTGAAAAGCAAGTTCATTTAGCTGGGCAACTTACATCTGAACTTATCCAAACTTTCCCACATGAAAAATTATTTAATCAGCCTATTCAAGTGATATTACGTAATTATGAGACAACTATTGTAGAAAAAGTAATTCCTTTTGCAGTAGAAAGAATGCTTGATTTCGTAGCAACACATAGTGCGGAAATAGTGGAGCGAATGGACTTGGCGAAACTCGTTGAAACACAAATTGCCACTTTTTCTTTACCCGAAATTGAAAAACTTGTTGTAGAGATTTCTGGTAGAGAGTTAAAAATGATTACTTATTTAGGTGGGATTTTAGGTGGATTTATTGGAGTTATCCAAGGTATTCTCGCAATGTGGATTTAGTTCTTTTATACTGGAATAACCGGCGACTTTTTGTTATAGTGAAACAGAAGTGACAAATACAGATATTTGGAGGATTTATCAATGGCAGTTAATATTTATGATTTAGCACATGATTTAGACAAAGGAATTCGTGAAACACCTGAATTCATCAGCTTACAAGATGCATACCGTGAAGTAAACGAAAATGCAGATGCAAAAGCAAAATTCGAACGTTTCCGCGATGTTCAAGTAACTATTCAAGAAAAACAAATGACAGGTCAAGAAATTGACGACGAAACAGTAGATGTAGCACAAAAAGTAGCTCAAGAAGTTCAAGAAAACGAGCTAATCGTTAAACTAATGGAAAAAGAACAAGCGATGAGCACAATTATCAATGATCTAAATCGCATTATCATGACGCCATTACAAGATCTTTATAATGTAGCTAACGACTAATTTTTCGTTAATTTAAGTGGTTCTATTATTTGTTATTTATTTAGCAGATAATAGGGCCCTTTTTTTATTGGAAATGCTTGTACCTATAGCAATAGTAAGGTATAATAAGAACGTATATTCGGTTTTTATAGGAGGCGAAAGTCATGAAAGAAATCCAATTTTTACATATGGCTGATTTACATTTAGATAGTCCTTTCATTGGACTTTCGACACTGCCACAGCCGCTTTTTTCTGCCATACAAGAAAGCACATTTCAATCATTAGAACGGATTACTACTGTCGCGATAAAAGAAGCAGTAGATTTCGTTTTAATTGCTGGAGATATTTATGATAGTGAAGATCAAAGTGTTCGTGCTCAAGCGCGTTTTGCAAAAGAAATGAAACGATTAGAAGCAGCGAACATTCCTGTTTTTATGATTCATGGAAATCATGATTTTATAGAAAAACATAAAGAAAAACTCGCATTACCAAGCAATGTGCACGTTTTTTCAGAGCAAGTAGAAATAATGTCGCATAAAACTGTCACTGGTGTGAGCGTTAATATTTATGGATTTAGTTACAATGAACGCCATATTCGCTCAAGTCGAGTAGGTGAATACAAGATTCAAGGTGATGCTGATTTTCATATTGCGTTATTACATGGTTCAGAAGTTTCTAGTAGCGAAGAACATGATGTGTACGCCCCATTTCGTGTGCAAGAAATTAGTAGAAAAGGTTTTGACTACTGGGCACTCGGTCACATTCATAAGCGACAATTGCTTGCAGAGTCTCCTAGCATTTATTACCCAGGAAATATTCAAGGTCGAAATCGCAAAGAATCAGGTGAAAAGGGCGCCAGTATCATTACATTATCAGAAGCAAGTACAACCATTGATTTCATTGGAACAAGTCCGATTATCTGGGAAGAAGCCGTAATTACCTTACCAGAAAATAGCGAGATAAATGCCTTTTACCGAGAAACTACTAAGTTGTTAGAGAGCTATCAAGGAAGAAGTCACTCTTATTTTCTTCATATAATTGTTAAGATGGAAAGTAAACAAAAAATCGATACGAATGATTGGTTACAAATGCTTCAAGAAGAAGTAGAAATCACAGATAACACATTTGTATGGGTACACAAATTAACAACGGAGATAACGAATCAAAGTAATTCACAAACATGGTACGAATCACATTTAGCAGGAGATGAAATTAAGCATTCGTTTGAGACACTACAAGATGAATCTGCTTTTTATCAAGCAGTAGAGGCTCTGTATCTTGAAAGTGGAGTGAGTAGATACTTGGATGATTTGTCTGAAATTGATCGTGAGAGGCTACTACATGATGCTTTAATGGAATTAGGGAGGACGCTTGCGGAAGTGGAAGGTGATGATAAATGAGAATAACATCTATTGATATCATTGGTTACGGAAAATGGTCCGATGCTCATTTTAATAATATTGCCAATTTCCAAGTATTCTATGGTGAAAATGAAGCCGGAAAATCAACTATTATGGCTTTTATACATAGTATTTTGTTCGGTTTCCCAACGAAACAACAATCGATACCACGCATGGAGCCAAAAAACGGTGGACCATATGGTGGAAGATTAACGCTAGAAGACACACCTTTAGGAAAAGTCATCATTGAACGCTTGAAAGGAAAAGCAACAGGAGATGTTCGGATATATTACGGGGATGGCCAAACTGCTGGAGAAGAGAAATTACCAGAAATTATCGGTGAAATTGATCGAAACACTTATGAGGCTATTTTTTCATTTGATATACACGGACTACAAAATATTCATCAATGGAAAAAGAAAGAATTTGAACGCTATTTGTTAGCAACTGGAACAACAGGATCGGACGCTCTTCTAAAGGCAGCCGAAGCATTACAAAAAAAATTAGATAGTCTATATAAACCAAGTGGGCGAAATCCACTAATTAACCAACAACTAAAAAAAGTAAAAGAAGCCCAACAAGCTTTTCAAAACGCAAAAAAACAAAATGCGCAATATGAAGAACTAATCAATGAGAAAGAGCAAGCGATAGTAAGACAAACAGAGCTACAAAAAGAAAAAACAACAATGCGAGTTGAGTTAGATGCATTAGCAACATTAGCGGATTTGTGGCCGTTATACCAAGAATGGAAAGCACTCAGTAACAAAGCTTCTGAAACAACAGAAGCTACTTTTCCGCCTGATGGAGTTATTCGTTTAGAACACTTGCATCTCCGAGAAAAAGAATGGCAAAATCAACTTATCCAACTAGAAGAACGCCAAAAAAATCTAATTAACAACAATAATTATGAACATAGTGCTTTTTTTGCCGAAAATGAAGCAGAAGTTACTTATCTAATCGAAACTTATGCAGCTTTTGGAGAGCGAGAAATCCAGTTAAAGAATTTAAAGCAAGAGATTAAGTTTCAGCAAGTCGACACAAAACAACCACTTAGAATATGGTCGAGCGAATTAGAACAAACAATGATTCACTTAAAAGAAAAAGAACAGTCCCACAAAGAGCAACAACATGATATCCAGCTAAAATTAAAATTCACTAATGACTCCGAAGAAAAACTCCAAAAAAAGATTGATCAAATAGAAGCGGAGATGTGGGATAATAAAACATTCCAACAAGCAAAAGAAAAAATGCAGGATAGTCCTAAAACTTCTAAAACTAAGACGATGGTTTCCTTGGGCATATTTGCAGTAGCGTTCGTCTTGATGATAGTTTTCCAAGCTATTTGGAGTGTAGCACTTGTTTTTGTTTCTGCACTTATAGTGGGTTATGCTTTCATTACTACTGGAAAATCTTCTCCAACAAATAATGAGCAAATTCTAGCTTTTTTAGAACAAAAGAAAATAAGACAAGAATGGCAACAACTTTTGAACGAAATGGATATGGTTGCTTCACAAATTGCTGAATTAAGAGCAGCTGAGAATAAACTAAGCGAAAATATCTACCAACATACGATGGAACTTAGACACTTCTTTTCTGACTTGGGAATAAACACTGAACCTAGTTCGAACTGGCATTACGAACTTAGCATCTACAAAAAAAACAGTGAAAAAAGGCAATTAGCAATGGAACTTATCTCCAAACTAGAACCATTAGCAGAGAAGCAAGAAGCATATAGAGCAAGATTAGAAAACTTAAAATTGCCTATAGATTATACGGACACGGAAGAAAAAATCACTTTTCTTCGTCAAGGTTTGCTCTATTATCGAAACCACCTAACTGAAAATGCAAAGCTCGCTGAAAAATTAGAACAAGTAACGATGCAATTAGACTTAGTTAAACAAGATTTATTACTTGTAAAGAAAGAAAAGGCAGACTTGCTAGAACGTGCGAATGTGAGTAACGAAGAAGACTTTCGTATGGCTGCAATGCGCGTAAAAGAAGAACAGAAGTGGCGTGAACGATTAGTTTTAATAGAAGCGCAACTTGAACCAGAAAAGCGAGAAGCTCTAAATAGATATGAAAATCAAGCAACTATCAAAGAAAAAGAGCTCCAATTAGAAGAATCACTACGGCAAATAGAATTAGAACAAGAGCAACTTCACGCCTCACTCGCAGCACAAAACCATGCAATAGACAAATTGGAAGAAGGCGGGACTTTCGCTGTGTTGATGCAAGAATTTTATTCAGAAAAAAGCAAATTACAACAAATCTCAGCTGAGTGGACAGAAACAAAACTAGCGCTTCAAATGTTGCAAAACACGATGCAGCAGTTACAAGAAGGAAAACTTCCAAAAACATTAAAACTGGCAAGTGAATATTTTAATCACTTAACTAGTGGGAACTATAGGAAAGTATACTTACAAGATAATAGGCTTCAAGTAGAAAGTAAGGGTAGTATTCCATTCTTCCCGGAAGAACTTAGCCAAGCGACTAAAGAGCAGCTATATTTGGCTATTCGTTTTGCACTAATTGATGTTATTCACAAAGACTTTCCCCTACCAATCATTATTGATGATGGATTTGTGCATTTTGATTCCTCGAGAATGGGGCAAATGATGCAGCTGCTTCAAAAACGAAAAAGTGAAAACCAAGTCATTTTTTTCACATGCCATCAAGAAACTCGCAAATATTTTTCCAGTGAGGACATACGCGTGCTATAATGGGTGAAGAAACTTCTTACTACAGAAAGAAAGAAGGCGATACAATGGAAAAAAGATTATTAGACTTTGAAGTTGGGGAAACAGTAGACTTATTCTTGCTAATTAAATCAAGCGTAAAAGGAACGGCTAGCAACGGAAAGCCCTTCTTGAGCCTTGTCTTGCAAGATAAATCAGGTGAATTAGAGGCAAAACTATGGGATGTTAAAGAAAGCGATGAAGCGAATTACGGGGTACAACAAATAGTTCATCTTATGGGTGACATTCAAAATTATCGTGGTCGTAAACAATTGAAAATCCGTCAAATTAGACAGGCTACAGCGCTGGATGGTGTTAGTGCCAGTGAATTCATGGAAACCGCGCCAATTAATAAAGAAGAAATGGCCGATGAAATTACACAATATATTTTTGAAATGAAAAATGCAAACTTACAACGAATTACGCGCGCGCTGTTAAAAAAATATCAAGATGATTTTTATGATTATCCGGCAGCAATGCGTCATCACCATGAATTTGTTTCTGGTTTGAGCTTCCATGTAGTTTCGATGCTACGTCTTGCAAAATCGGTCGCTGATCTATACCCATCTGTTAATCGGGATTTATTGTACGCAGGTGTGATTTTACATGACTTAGGGAAAGTTATTGAACTTTCTGGCCCAGTATCAACGACATACACACTAGAAGGTAATTTAATTGGTCATATATCTATCGTAGTGGAAGAAGTTAGTAAAATTGCTGACGAACTTTCGATTGATGGTGAAGAAGTCGTTGTATTAAAACATGTTCTTCTTTCTCATCACGGCAAAGGTGAATGGGGTAGCCCAAAACCACCACTTGTGCGTGAAGCAGAGATTTTACACCAAATTGATTTAATGGATGCATCTTTGAACATGATGGATAAAGTATTAAAACATACAAAACCTGGTGAATTCAGTGAACGAGTATTTGGATTAGACAACCGTTCATTTTATAATCCTACATTTGAATAACAAAAAAACACGCTTGGAAAATTCCAAGCGTGTTTTTTTATTACTTATTTAGATGACTCTTTATCACTAGATGAAGAACCATCAAAATCTTTAAAAGCATCTTTCAAGTCTTTATCTTCCACTTTTACGTTAGCATCTTTGTATTCTTTCTTAAGCGTTTTTTGCATGTTTTCAGTAGTCAATTGAGACTCAAGATAAGAAGCTTTTACAGCTTTTTTATCTTTTTCAAAAGTTGTTTTTGTTGCAGGTTTGTCCATTTGGATGATGTGGTATCCGTATTGTGTTTTTACTGGAGCGCTGATGTCGCCTTTGTTTTTAAGGGCATAAGCTGCTTTTTCAAATGCAGGATCCATTTTACCAGGACCGAATGGAGCTAATTGTCCACCATTTTCTTTAGTAGCAGTATCTGTAGAATATTCTTTCGCTAAATCAGCAAATTTCGCGCCGTCTTTTAGTTTTTGTTCAACTTCTTTGGCTTTGTTTTCATCAGCTACAAGAATATGGCTTACAGTGATATCTGGTTGCCAAGTTTCGTAGTATTTTTTAAGAACTTTGTCGCTAGTATCTGTATTGGCTTCAGTAGCTTTTTGAACTAACAAATTGTACTTAAGTTGACTTTTAAATGATTTCTCTGTTAAGCCACTTTGAGCTAAAACAGCAGAGAATTGATCGCCGTATTGTGATTTATACTCGTTGAATTTTTTGTCAACGTCTTCATCACTTACTTTGTATTTATCGCCAAGAATTTTTTCGAAAGTTAGTTGTTGTACGAATTCAGAACCATATTTATCTTTCATTGCGTCATAAAGTTCGTCTTTTGTTACATCGCCAGAGTCTGTCTTAACGACATCTCCGCCGCCACCGCACGCTGCTAGACTGAACAATGCCATCACCATGACAAGTCCAAGTATTAATTTCTTCTTCATTAAATAAAACACACTCCTTAGTTGTTGGAATAATTCCCGCTTAACACAATAACTATCATAACATAAATTAAAGATAAAAAGAAAAGATGAAAGAAATTTAATGATATTCTTATGGTTTAGTCAGAAATCAAAATAGAAAATCCACGTTCTGCACTTTCAATAAAACAATTCTTTGGCATTTTCCATAGTTTTTTAATATGTGTAAAGTCAGAAAAGCTCATTCCGAAGTGGACAGAAAGTAATATCAGGAACATACCTGAATGTCCGATGGGTGTAAAAAGCATTAACGCAACTAAAATAGCAGTGATAATCACAAATGGTAAAACTAATGAAAAAATGTAATGCCATTTTGGTATTATCCGCTTAATATTTAATTTGATACATGGAAGGAAAAAGAAATGGATGCGCCACTGAATAACAGTTCCTTCGCGATATTTAAAGCATCCAAGAATATGAAGTAATTTGTGAATGGGATAAATTAAAATAATACCTAAAAAGCTGGCAAGTTGATAGTCGTTTGTAAGTTGACCAGGGTAAATTAAATGTTGTGTTAAAAAACAAATACATACGGCAGCTAGCCAGACAAGAATTCCTTTTAGGAAAAGTCGATTAAATTCGTCTCGTCGCTCTGTGTTGATTGATTTAAGGCAGCGCATTGTAAGCTTTCCTCCAGTTATAGCTAAAATAGTACTCTTCCGTCAGAAGGCACCATAGTATTGTATGCTCAAATGCTATAAAATTCAAGCTTTTTTTAGAGAAATTATTGTCTAATTATGACGATTTTTTGAAAGGGATTTTAGACAAATAAAAAAACTGAGCAGTCGCCCAGTTTTTCTACTTATTTATTATCTTTTTTTAGCGTTTTTTCTAAGTCAGAAATTGTTTTTTGCATATCTTTGATTTCGTCTTTTAAGCGTTTCTTCTCAGGTTCCATTTCTTCATTCCATTTGGAAACAGATTCCATGATGTCAGAAGAAACATCTTTTAATAGAGTAGAACCTTCTGTGCCAAGAACTTGAACTGATTGGATAAGCTCGTTTGCATTGTATGCGAGTTCTTTCAAAATAACACTTGCTTCGCCTGATTTAGCGACAATATCTTTTCGAAGTTCATTGCCGGATTTTGGAGCAAATAATACTGAGGCTGCAGCTCCAATTGCCCCGCCAGCTAAAATACCGAAAATAAGTGATTTTTTATTCATTTATACTCCACTCCATCCATAAAGTCATTTTAGTCTACTTTTGCTGCAATAAGTTCAGCAATTTCTTGGTAACGTTCTTGCGTGTACCAGTCTGCGTTATCTTTCCATTTTAACCCAAAGTCGTCTGATTTGCTATACCTTGGTATTAAATGGATATGACAATGAAAAACAGATTGGAAAGCAACTTCTTCATTATTATTTAAAATATTTAATCCTTGAATTGGTAAAGCTTCTTTTAATGCCCTCGCGATTTTGGGTACGCGGCGGAATAATTCAGCGGCCGTTTCATCGGGTAAGTCGAATGTGTTCCTAGCATGTTTTTTGGGAATTACGAGTGTATGGCCTTCTGTGACTTGTCCTAAATCAAGGAAAGCATATACTTTATCATCTTCGTACACTTTGGCAGAAGGAATTTCACCGCGAACTATTTTGCAGAAAATGCAATCGTCCATTAAGTATGACCACCTTTCATAACGTATAATTATGTACTACTTTAATTTAACATAAAAAGCAGTGAAAAGCATGTGTTAGATAGTAGGTGATGGATTATTTTGACAGTTCAAGGGATGAATATGCTATTATTAACTAAAGATTACGTAAGGAGGTACGGAAATGGCTTTAGTAGAAGTAGAACACCTGACGGGCGGGTACACCAAACGTCCAGTCTTAAAAGATATTTCATTTGCGATTGAAGAAAAACAGATTGTTGGCTTAATTGGGCTTAACGGGGCAGGGAAAAGTACGACGATTAAACATATAACCGGCCTAATGCATCCTAAACAAGGAACCATTAAAATCAATAATCATCAATTGGTTGAAGATACAGAAACATATAGAAAGCAATTTTCTTATATCCCGGAAACACCGGTATTGTATGAAGAATTAACCTTAAAAGAACATTTAGAATTAACAGGTATGGCTTATGGCATATCAGAAGAAGAGCTACATGCAAGAATGACTCCTCTTTTAAAAGAGTTTCGTTTAGAGAAAAAACTTAATTGGTTTCCAGCCCATTTTTCTAAAGGGATGAAACAAAAAGTAATGATTATGTCGGCTTTTTTAATTGAACCTAAATTATATATCATTGATGAGCCTTTTGTTGGTTTAGATCCGCTTGGTATTCAGTCATTACTTAACTGGATGGACGAAATGCGTGGTAAAGGTGCAAGCATTTTAATGTCTACGCATATACTTGCAACGGCTGAGAAATATTGCGATACGTTCATTATTATTCATCAAGGCGAGATTCGCGCAGAGGGAACACTGAAAGACTTGCAAACAAATTTCGAAATGCCAGGAGCTTCACTTGATGAAATTTACATTCAGTTGACAAAGGAAGAGGAAGCTGATGAAGATGATATTTGACAGCAAAGCGCTTTGGAAAGAACGTTTTAGTGCCTATACGACCGAAGTCATGCGCTATCTTCGTTATATGTTTAATGATCATTTGCTTTTTGTTCTTGTAATTGGGCTTGGAGCAGGAATTTTTTATTATGCTGGTTGGGTAAAGACGCTTGAACCAACTTTCCCAGTTATCCCATTGATGGTTATTTTACTCACTGCTTCGATTGCCATTAGTCCTGTTGCGACGTTGCTGAAAAAACCGGATATTGTTTACTTAATTGTACAGGAAAAAGCAATGGATACTTATTTTTCTCAAGCAAAAATAGCGAGCTTCTTTATGCAATTATACGTTTTTGTTATTGTGCTTGGCGTTTGTATGCCAATGTATGTGGAAGTGACAGAGGTCCCTTACAGCCAGTTTTTCACTTTGTTTATTGTCCTCAGTATGCTTAAAGCGTGGAACATTTATTTTGGCTGGGAAAGTATGAAATTAGAAGAGGCAGATACAACGTGGATGTTTATTCGTGTTATCCTTAATGCTATTTTAATTTATATTGCGTTAGTCGCCGCACCTTATATTTCTATTCCGTTAGTTTTAGTAGTGCTTTTGGCAAGTTACTACTGGCTTCGAACTAAAACGGCAAAAGTGACATTACGCTGGGAATATTTAGTCGATAAAGAAGAAGCGCGGATGAACCGTTTTTATCGTTTAGTGAATCTGTTTACGGATGTACCTCACCTGCGCGGCACAGTTCGAAGACGTAGTTATCTCGATTTTCTGTATCAACCAATTCCTTATGCGAAAAGAAAAACGTTTGCTTATCTGTTTAGTCGGACTTTTATTAGAACAAATGAATATGCCGGTCTTTACATTAGACTTACAGTAATTGCCGTTATTTTACTCGTGTTTGTGCAAGGTTTTTATTTAAATATTATTTTTTCATTATTATTTTTGTATTTAACGGGCTTTCAATTTATCCCGATGTTAAAACATTACGATGCTCAAATTATGTTAAGACTTTATCCGATTAATGATAGCTATCGCCATCGTAGTTTTATCCATTTTCTAAGGATTTTGTTGCTCGCTCAAGCATTGCTCTTTAGCGTGATTGGTATTGCTCAAAATGGAACCATCGGCGGGATGATTATTTTAGGAATCAATTTGGCTTTTGTAGTCATTTTTACGTTCCTTTATGCTCCAGTTAGAATGAAAAAAATGTACGAATAAGAAAAAGCGATTTGGATAATTTAGTCCAAATCGCTTTTTCTTATTTAGCGTCGTGCGAAAATTCCGGATAATGATAAATATCCTCGTGAGAAAAGCTAGCTTGCGAATTATTTTTTTTCATGATATTTGTAATTTCTTTGTGTAAAGGTGTTTTTTTCCATTCTTGAAAGAAAACTTCAGAGTCCCAAAAAGAGATAATTAAAAATTTATTCATATTCATCGCTTTTGTGAGTTTTGTACTTTGCAAGCCAGGGGTTTCACTAAAATGTAGGCTAGCTCGTTGATACATTTGCAAGAAAATAGGAATTTCTTCATCGCGGAGGTGGATATATTCAAAGACAACTACTCCAAAACCTTTTAAGGAACCACTGCTTTGTAATACTCGATATTCAGCGCCTTCTTGGAAAATTTTTTCGCCAGTAGACTCTTGATACAAAAGCGATTGGGAAAAATTTTGTAGAAGTGTCACATTTGCGCCAGTATAATTCGACATTAATTGACGAAGGTAGTGCTCTGTTCCAGTGGTGATAAATACTTTTTTCATGATAAGTCCTTCTTTCGGTTTTATTCCATTAAGATAAATGATTACATCTGTATTTTCCACGTTTTTTATAATTGAAACAGCTGATAGGCAATTTGTTTGGTTTTATACAAATTTTCTAGTATCCTTTTATCTGGAGAAGTTATTTATTGTTCTGTTGCCTATTGTGTGTAAATGAACAAAGAAGGGAAGCGACTCGATGACAAAAATAACGAATGATTTATTTTTAAAAGCAGCGCGAAAAGAACAAGTTGACCGAATTCCGGTTTGGTATATGAGACAAGCAGGGAGATCCCAACCAGAATACCGTAAATTAAAAGAAAAATACTCTCTATTTGAAATCACTCATCAGCCAGAAATATGTGCTTATGTAACCAAATTACCAGTAGATCAATATGGTGTTGATGCAGCTATTTTATACAAAGATATTATGACACCACTTCCGGGGATGGGAGTAGACGTTGAGATTAAATCTGGTATTGGTCCAGTCATACATAACCCCATAAGAACTTTCCAAGATGTAGAAAAGCTGGCAATTTTTAAACCAGAAATTGAAGTGCCTTATGTGCTTGATACGATAAAATTATTAGCAGATGATATGTTAGATGTGCCTTTAATTGGCTTTGCAGGTGCGCCGTTTACGTTAGCAAGTTATATGATAGAAGGTGGTCCATCGAAAAATTACCACCAAACAAAAAGCTTCATGTATCGCGAACCAGAAGTTTGGGCAATATTAATGGAAAAACTGGGACGAATGACTGCGAACTATTTGATTGCGCAAATTAATGCAGGTGCTTCCGCGGTGCAATTGTTTGATTCTTGGGTAGGAGCACTTAGCCGAGCAGACTATGCTAAGTATATTCGACCAGTAATCGAAATGATTGTTAGCGAAGTGAAAGCAGCGCATCCAACAACGCCAATTATTATGCAAGCAGTTGGCGCAAGTCACCTTTTAGCAGAATGGGAAACAATGCCACTTGATGTCGTTGGCGTCGATTGGCGAGAAACCATCACAAGTGCTCGGGAAAAAGTTCCAACAAAAGCAATTCAAGGAAATCTTGACCCGTCTACACTCCTTGCACCTGCCAAATGTTTGGAAGAAGCAGAGCGTATTTTGCAAGAAGGCGTACTAGAACCAGGCTATATTTTTAATTTAGGCCATGGTGTTTTCCCAGAAGTACCACCAGAAATGTTGAAAAAGCTAACAAATTACATCCATGAACGTAGCGAAATTCTATTAAAAAAAGGATGATGTAAAATGACTAAAAAAGTAGGTCTACTTGTAATGGCATACGGAACACCGTATAAAGATGAAGATATCGAACGTTACTATACAGATATTCGTCATGGCCATAAGCCAAGTGAAGAAATGATTGCTGATTTACGCGGTAGATACCATGCAATCGGCGGATTATCCCCACTTGCAAAAATTACCGAAGCACAAGCCTATGGACTAGAAAAAGCGTTAAATGACTCGCAGGATGAAGTAGAATTCAAGGCATATATCGGTTTAAAACATATTGAACCTTTCATTGAAGATGCGGTAGAAGCTATGCATAAAGATGGAATAGAAGAAGCAATCTCGATTGTTTTAGCGCCACATTACTCAAGCTTTAGCGTCGAAGCATATAATAAAAGAGCAAAAGATGCAGCTGATAAATTAGGTGGTCCTAGCATTAAAGCCATCAATGATTGGTATAAACAACCCAAATTCATCCAAATGTGGGCCGATCGAATTAATGAAACAGCAAAACAAATTCCAGCAGACGAGTTGTTGGATACCGTTTTAATTGTTTCTGCGCACAGTTTACCGGAGAAAATCAAACAACATAATGACCCGTACCCAGACCAACTGCAAGAAACAGCAGATTTCATTTTTGAAAAAGTGGTAGTACCTCATTATGCGCTAGGCTGGCAAAGTGAAGGGAAAACTGGAGAACCTTGGCTTGGACCTGATGTACAAGATTTAACGAGAGAACTATATGGTCAAGAAAAATACAAACACTTTATTTATACGCCAGTTGGATTTGTAGCAGAACATTTAGAAGTACTATATGACAATGATTATGAATGTAAAGTAGTAACCGATGAAGTTGGCGCGGCTTATCACCGACCTCCAATGCCAAACGCGGATCCAGAATTCTTAGAAGTATTAAGAACGGTTGTCTGGGAAAAATATAGCAATTAAGAGACCTGCCGGAATATTTGTTATTCCGGCATATTTTTTGAAAAACAAAGAAAACGTTTTCAATATTTTTAGCTAAATACTATGAAGTTTTAATCTAATTCTCATCTTTGCCGGGCATAATGATAACTATAGAAAGACAGGAGGTTCACCCAAATGAAAAACAAGGCAGAAAAACAAAGAATTGCCACTAATTTGTCACTTTATATGAAAATAAATGGATATACTCATAGAACATTCGCGCTTGCAGTCGGGATTTCCCAAAACACTTTGAAAGCATTAATGATTGGGAAAATGAGAAACGAAAGTAAATTCCAAAAATACATATCGCAAATTACAGAAAGTTTGGCACTGGAAGAAAAATTCTTTGAACAACCGAAAGAAGCGATTACAGCAGCACCTATCACTTTTCAAGACACAAACAAAATGCATCTTGGAGATGAAAAATTCAATGCTATCAGCTTAATGTTAAAAATTGGCGAAATTCATTACGAATCATAAAAGCTTGGGACTATTAGTCCCGAGCTTTTTTATATGCTGCAAAATAGAAAGATTCAGGGCTTGACGAACCTCACTAACTCACGTAAAATGAAGACAATTTTCAAAATAGGAGTGTGACACATGATTAGAAAACTAACTGTATCTGATAATGAAGAAGTAATGGCACTTTTAAAACCCGAAGCAACCCTCAATTTATTTATTATTGGGGATATCGAAAATTTTGGTTACGAGAGTGATGTGCAAGATCTTTGGGGCGAATTCGATTCATCAGGTAAATTACATGCATTGTTACTTCGATTCGATACGTTTTTCTTACCGTATTCAAAAGATGCTAATTTTGATGCAAAAGCTTTCTCAGAAATTATTGCTAAGCATGATACATATGAAGTTAGCGGTATTTCTCGTGTCACAAAGGAACTAGAACCATTTTTACCAGAGCTTGCCGAAAAAAGACAAGACACTTATTTTTGCGAATGCGAACATGTAAATCGTATTTCTGTAAATCAAGACGTTATTGTCAGAACGGCAGTGGCAGAAGACGTAGCTCCAATTATTAAAATGCGCAAACACATTAAAGAATTTGGTTCGCGCGATGAAAATGAAGAATTAATTATTCGCCAAATTGAAAAAGGCGTGAAACGAATTTATTATATTGAACAAGATCAGGAAGTAGTTGCTGTAGCTGAAACATCGGCAGAAAATTCCTTTTCAGCAATGATTACTGGTGTAGCGACGAGCGATGGTTATAGACAACGTGGTTTTGCAAGTACACTTCTAAAAAAATTATGTTGTGATGTATTAGCAGAAGGCAAAAAACCATGTTTGTTTTATGATAACCCAGTAGCAGGAGAAATTTATCACCGCCTAGGTTTTGAACATACCGGAGATTTTGTCATGTACAAATAGCCTTTACTTTACGTCCGTAAGATTGGTATGATGGATATATTATGTTAGTAAAGGATGAATAATGTGAAACCACGTGGAATTTGTTTTTTTGATATGGATGGAACACTGTTAAATAGTGACTCCAAAGTACTTGATAGTTCACTTCAAGCATTAGACAAACTTCGAGAGAATAATATTATTCCTGTCATTGCTACTGGACGTACACTTATAGAAATAAGTCATCAAATGAAAATTACCGGTATTGAATCTGCAGTAATGATGAATGGACAAATGGCTATTTTTGAAGGTGAAAAAGTATATGAAGATGTGATTGATGCAGGTTTATTAGAACGGTTGACTGAAGAAGCAAAATCACAGAATGTTGAAGTTTGCTATTATAATGATAAAAGAATTGGTGCCACAGCTAGTACGCCAGTTGTAAAAGCGCATTATGACTTTTTAGGCGAGCCGATGCCGAAAGTAAGACCTAATATGTATAAAGAAGAAACAATCAATATGGCACTTCTATTACTCGAAACTGGTGATGATTATTTTCCAGAACGTTTTCCAGAATTACAATTTGTTCGCAACACACCATTTAGTAATGACGTCTTAAGAAAAGGCGGATCTAAAGCAGTTGGTATTTCGAAGCTACTTGAAGTAATGGGCTATCAAGACGTTCCAACTTATGCGTTTGGTGATGGAATGAACGATTTAGAAATGTTTGGCGCCGTGGATTATGCCATTGCAATGGAAAATGCCGTACCAATATTAAAAGAAAAAGCAGCATTCGTTACGAAAGATAATAATAGTGATGGAATAATGCTTGGCTTAAAACAATTTGATTTAATTTAAAGAAGTGCCTTGTGCGCTTCTTTTTTGTGAAATTCCAACGCAAGACCGATAGAATTGTAATAATTCTTTTGATATAATAAAACTAATCAATTGGAAGAGGAGAAATGTTCATGAACGAAATCAATCACACATCCGAGCGAGCAAACACAGAAAAGAGAACTGAGAAACAAATTATTATGCAAAAAATACTTAATTGGTTTGTATTTTCTTTGCTACTTGCATCTATCGGTGCTGCGATTGGGAGTAAATTAAGTCCAGAACTTTATTTGCCTCTTGTCGTGTTAGAGGTCGCGTTACTTATCACAGCGATGGTAGTGCGTCGAAGTAAAACTATTAATAAAGTTGTAGGATACCCAGTAGTACTAGCATTTGCGTTTGTCACAGGCTTAACGCTTGGACCAACTTTGACATATTATTTTGGTGCAGGGCAAGGTGCCGCCGTTCTAATGGCATTTGTTACAGCAACCGTTACTTTCACAACGCTAGCTTTTATTGGCGCAAAAATGAAGAAAGACTTATCTTTCTTAAGCAGTGCTTTATTCGCTGCGATTATTATACTTATCATCTTTAGTTTTGTTGGAGTCTTTTTACCGCTAGGCTCTATGCTATCAACGATTATTTCAGCAGGCGGAACGATTATTTTCTCCTTATATATTTTGTATGATTTTAATCAAATTATGAAGCGCGATGTGGAACTTGCAGATGTGCCAATGCTTGCGCTAAATTTATACCTTGATTTCCTTAACTTATTTATGTTCTTACTTCGCCTATTTACGGGTCGTGATTAAGAAATTCAGAAGATCTGCCAACCTAAAAATTGGTAGATCTTTTTCTATAAAAAAAGAAGGTTTTTGTTAGACAAAAGCAAGATAAAAAACTATAATAAAGTTAAGGTCAAAAAAGGTCAGACTTATCTTTTATAAGGAGGACGAATGAATGGATTTACAAAAATTTACGCAACAAGTCCAGCAAACAATTGCGGACGCTCAAAATTTAGCAATTGCATCCGAACATCAAGAAATCGACGTCGCTCATGTTTTTAAAGTGTTATTAACAGAGAGTGATTTTGCTAAACGTGTATATGATGTAGCAGAAGTAGATATAGATGCACTTCAAAAAACAGTAGAAGATGCTTTAACGAAAATCCCTGTGGTTTCTGGAAGCGGTGTGAATTATGGTCAAGCAATGAGCCAAGCACTTTTTCAGTTGATGCGGGATGCCGAAAAAGAACAAAAACAATTAGACGATGATTTTGTATCAACAGAACATCTAATCTTAGCTGTCATGGATCAAAAATCAAATCCAATAACAATGAATCTAAAAAACCAACATAAATCTAAAAAACAAATTCAAGAAGCCATTCTAAAAATCAGAGGAGGGAAAAAAGTGACTTCTCAAAATGCAGAAGAAAACTATGAAGCTTTAACTAAATACGGACGTGATTTAGTCGCGGAAGTAAGAAGCGGCAAACTCGATCCGGTAATTGGACGAGATGCGGAAATCCGTAATGTCATTCGGATTTTATCTAGAAAAACAAAAAATAATCCAGTTTTAATAGGTGAACCAGGCGTTGGTAAAACAGCCATTGTCGAAGGTTTAGCACAACGAATCGTTCGAAAAGATGTTCCAGAAGGATTGAAAGATAAAACGATTATTTCACTCGATATCGGTTCCCTTATTGCTGGAGCTAAATATCGCGGTGAATTTGAAGAACGTTTGAAAGCAGTACTTCAAGAAGTGAAACAAAGTGACGGTCAAATTTTACTATTTATTGATGAAATTCATACGATTGTCGGCGCAGGTAAAACAGATGGCGCGATGGATGCCGGAAATATGTTAAAACCGATGCTTGCCCGCGGCGAACTACACTGTATCGGCGCAACTACGTTAGATGAATACCGTCAATATATTGAAAAAGATGCCGCACTCGAAAGACGTTTCCAAAAAGTACTTGTCCCAGAACCAACAGTGGAAGATACAGTTTCCATTTTACGTGGGTTAAAAGAACGCTTTGAAATTCATCATGGGGTAAATATTCATGATAATGCTTTAGTTGCAGCAGCGAGTCTTTCTAATCGTTATATTACTGACCGCTTTTTACCGGATAAAGCAATTGACTTAGTAGATGAAGCTTGCGCAACTATTCGTGTCGAAATTGACTCGATGCCAAGTGAACTCGACGAAGTAACAAGAAAAGTAATGCAACTAGAAATTGAAGAAGCGGCTTTAAAAGAAGAAAAAGACCCAGCGAGTGAACGCCGTTTAGAAATATTGCAACGCGAGCTGGCTGACTACAAAGAAGAAGCCAACCAAA
Organism: Listeria monocytogenes; assembly: GCF_041765605.1. GTDB lineage: Bacteria > Bacillota > Bacilli > Lactobacillales > Listeriaceae > Listeria > Listeria monocytogenes_D. The sequence goes on along the minus strand of NZ_CP168900.1, from coordinate 2,317,090 downwards.
TGAAATCGAAATGGGAATCTGAGAAAAACGAAATCAGTAAAATTCGTGAGGTTCGGGAACAAATCGATCATTTGCGTCATGAATTAGAAGAAGCAGAAAATAATTATGATTTAAATAAAGCGGCAGAATTACGACACGGCAAAATCCCGGCTGTGGAAAAAGAATTGCTTGAGTTGGAAGCAGAAAATCGCGAAAAAACAGCCCAAGAAGATCGGATTTTACAAGAAGAAGTAACAGAAAATGAAATTGCAGAAATCGTCGGACGTTGGACAGGAATTCCAGTGACTAAATTAGTAGAAGGTGAACGCGAAAAACTGCTTAAATTAGCAGATGAACTTCATCAAAAAGTAATTGGTCAAGATGACGCTGTTCAATTAGTTAGTGATGCTGTACTTCGTGCGCGCGCTGGTATTAAAGATCCGAAACGCCCAATTGGCTCATTCATTTTCCTCGGGCCAACAGGTGTTGGTAAAACAGAACTTGCCAAAGCACTTGCATTTAATATGTTTGATTCCGAAGATCACATGATTCGAATTGATATGTCTGAATACATGGAGAAACATTCCGTATCAAGACTTGTCGGAGCTCCTCCAGGCTATGTTGGCTATGAAGAAGGCGGTCAACTTACTGAAGCAGTAAGACGAAACCCTTATTCAATTGTCCTACTTGATGAAATCGAAAAAGCGCATCCAGATGTATTTAACATACTTTTACAAGTGCTTGATGATGGACGTATCACGGATTCGCAAGGCCGATTAATCGATTTTAAAAACACTGTAATCATTATGACATCTAATATTGGCTCTAATTTACTACTTGAAAGAACCGAAGAAGGCGAGATTTCACCGGAATTAGAATCAGATGTAATGCAAATTTTACAAAGTGAATTTAAACCGGAATTCTTAAACCGCGTAGATGATATTATTCTATTTAAACCACTAACACTTGCTGATATTAAAGGTATTGTGGAGAAATTAGTAGAAGAACTTCAAATCCGTTTAGCCGATCAAGAAATTACTATCACTATTTCCGATGATGCAAAAGCATTTATTGCGGAAGAAGCATATGATCCGGTATACGGCGCACGACCACTTAAACGCTACATTGTACGTCATGTTGAAACCCCACTTGCTAGAGAAATTGTTTCAGGTAAAATCATGCCACATTCATCAGTGGAAATTGATTTAGAAGATAAAGAATTTACTTTTAAAGTCACAGAATAACATAGAAAAGGTTTGACACCTCACTTGAAAGGGAAAACTTTGGTTGGATTAGTCGTTTAGAAAATAGACGAAAATGGAAGGATGAGGAAGATGAAATTAGTATTAATTCGTCATGGTCAAAGTGAATGGAACAAATTGAATTTATTTACAGGTTGGCATGATGTTGACTTGTCACAAGAAGGCGTTGTAGAAGCAATGACTGCAGGTAAAAGAATTAAAGAAGCGGGCTTAGAATTCGATGTTGCCTTTACTTCCGTTTTAACGCGAGCTATTAAAACACTCAATTACGTGTTAGAAGAATCGGATCAAATGTGGGTTCCAGTTCATAAATCTTGGCGTTTGAACGAACGGCATTACGGAGCACTCCAAGGGCTCAATAAACAAGAAACTGCTGAAAAATACGGTGCTGACCAAGTACAAAAATGGCGTAGAAGCTATGATACTCTTCCACCATTACTAGAAGAAAACGACGAAAGACAAGCAAAAAACGATCGCCGTTATCAATTACTTGATACACATGCGATTCCTTCAGGTGAAAACTTAAAAGTAACGTTAGAACGAGTAATTCCTTATTGGATGGATACCATTGCTCCAGAAATTAAAGAAGGTCGCCGGGTAGTCATAGCGGCTCATGGTAATAGTTTACGAGCATTAGTGAAATTCCTAGAAGGTATTAGCGATGATGAGATAATGGACTTAGAAATTCCAACAGGCGTACCACTTGTATATGAATTGAATGATGATTTAAAACCAGTAAATAAATATTACTTGGATAAATAAAAAAAGAAGCTCTTTCCTTATATTGGAAAGAGCTTCTTTTTTTGAGCTACACCTGAAAAGTGAGTTCTCGCTATCAGAAAGTTGGATGTTTACTTAAAGTCATAAACTTCGCTATCTTTAGGCATCAAGAAAGTGATTAAAATAATGAAGAAGGATAACCCTACTGTTAAAATAATAGCCCGCGTCATATCAAATGATACATATAACATGGAAGAAAGAACGAATTCTGCCATTAAAGAAAGTAAGAATACCCAAACTACAGTTACCACATAACGCATCCTTACACCCCATTTCATCTATTTCATTATACATTTTAGCACATAAAATTAGATTATCCAATCATATATCATTTGAAAATGCGATTATCAAAAAAAGGAAGGAAATGAAACTTCAACGAAGAATACTAGTATTAAGGGGTAAAAGTGTAACGACATAATATTGTCAAATGTAAATAGGTATGTGTGAACCCTCTAAAATAGCCATTTTGCTTACTTTATGATAAGTTTTCCATCAAAAAATTAGTAGGCTCTCAGAATGAAAATGCTAGAATGAAGAAGGTTAACAGAGACAGAGCCATTTAAATTGGGGGAACTAACTAATTTGGATAGGAAGTGCCAACTGATAATGAAAAAGAAATTCACGCAGATTTTACTAGCAAGTGTCATCGTAAGTTCTACATTAGTACCTTTTGTGCAAGCAGAGGCAGCAGGAACGAGCCAAACGGCAGTGAGTCAGGCAGGAATGACTTTATCACAACAACAATTTATACAATCCATAGCAAATGATGCACAAGATTTACAAAAAGAAGAAAAAATATTGACGAGTGTTACTTTAGCACAAGCCATTTTAGAATCCAATTGGGGTAAGAGTGGCTTATCAACTTCAGCTAACAACTTGTTTGGAATTAAAGGTAGTTATGAAGGTAGTTCCGTTTCAATGGGAACACAAGAATTTAGTAATGGTAAGGCTTACCAAACACAAGCGGATTTCAGAAAGTATCCAGACAAAAAGACATCATTAGTCGATCATGCCCAACTTTTTGTTAACGGAGTATCTGGCAATGCAAATCTATACTCAGCAGTTATTGGGGAAACAGATTACAAAAAAGCCGCATATGCAATTCAAAATGCAGGTTATGCAACTGACCCAGCCTATGCAGAAAAACTCATCTCAACTATTGAAAATTACCATTTGGATCAATATGACCAAATTTACGATACAGTGAAATCAACAGAATACCAATTAGCCTATGCAGAAATTAAAAACACTAGCAATGAAATAATTTGGACAAAACCATATAATACAGAAGGCGCAGAAAAAGTAGCTAGTGCCAACGATTACAAAAATAAAACACTTCGAATTTCTCAAAAAGCCGTTACAGAAAAAGGCACATGGTATCAACTTCAAGATCAAGGTAAAACAATTGGATGGATAAACAGTAATGCCGTAGAAATTTTTTATACACCACAAAATGAAACAAATGTGACACTAGATAAATATATCACCGATTCTGATCAAAAAGTCTATGCTTACCCAGTAGAGGATAACTCGAAAGTAGTCGCGAATTTAAATGATTATCTAGGAAAAGAATTAGACATAGACCGCCGTGCAGATGTGAAAAATGAATATTGGTACCGTATTAAATCAGACGATGGCAAAGTGATTGGTTGGTCTAAAGCAGGCGGTTTTGCTGAAAACAATCCTAATAAGGCGTTAGAAGTAAAATAAAAATTAGCAATCCAATTGCTTAATTGATATTTCTCTGTTAAAATTAGCACCAGGTCATAAAAATATCCAGGAGAAAAACATATTTTCGTCCTGATGTAGTTTGATATGGAGGAGAACGCATGAACGCAGGAATTTTAGGAGTAGGTAAATACGTACCTGAAAAAATAGTAACAAATTTTGATTTAGAAAAAATAATGGATACATCCGATGAGTGGATTCGTACTCGAACTGGTATTGAAGAAAGAAGAATTGCTCGTGATGACGAATATACGCACGACTTAGCATACGAAGCAGCAAAGGTAGCTATTGAGAATGCTGGGCTTACACCAGATGACATTGACTTATTTATTGTTGCCACTGTGACGCAGGAAGCGACTTTTCCATCCGTTGCGAATATTATTCAAGACCGTTTAGGAGCAACAAATGCTGCGGGTATGGACGTGGAAGCGGCATGTGCCGGTTTTACTTTTGGCGTAGTAACTGCAGCACAATTTATTAAAACAGGGGCATACAAGAATATCGTCGTAGTTGGTGCGGATAAATTATCTAAAATCACTAACTGGGATGATCGCGCAACAGCCGTATTATTTGGTGATGGAGCGGGAGCCGTTGTTATGGGTCCGGTTTCTGATGACCATGGACTACTTTCGTTTGACTTAGGCTCAGATGGATCTGGCGGCAAATACTTGAACTTAGATGAAAATAAGAAGATTTATATGAATGGACGTGAAGTGTTCCGTTTTGCAGTTCGCCAAATGGGAGAAGCTTCGTTACGAGTACTTGAACGTGCTGGACTTGAAAAAGAAGAATTGGATTTACTAATTCCTCACCAAGCAAATATCCGTATCATGGAAGCTTCTCGCGAGCGTTTGAATTTACCGGAAGAAAAACTGATGAAAACAGTGCATAAATACGGTAATACTTCGTCATCTTCTATTGCTCTTGCGCTAGTTGATGCAGTCGAAGAAGGACGCATTAAAGATAATGACAATGTCCTGCTTGTTGGCTTTGGCGGCGGACTAACATGGGGCGCCCTAATCATTCGTTGGGGTAAGTAAGCAGCAAATTTAAAAAGGAAAGTTGCCCTAACGATTATTTTTGTTAGGACAACTTTCCTTTATTTATGTTATAATGGAGCAGGCTTTTGGTTTATTTGTTTGTGCACTATTATTAATTTTAAATAAAGCCTTAACTTTATACTAGCTGCTGTCATTAGACAGAAGTTGTTTTTTATGAATTGCAAAATAAGGAGATGAGTAAATGGATAAAAGAAGAGTAGTTGTTACTGGTATTGGAGCTGTTACACCAATTGGAAACGATGCGGAAACTTCTTGGGAAAACGCAAAAAAGGGTGTTAATGGTGTTGCAAAAATGACAAGACTTAATCCGGATGATTTTCCGGTTAAAATTGCAGCAGAATTAAAAGATTTTGATGTAGAAAAATATCTAGAGAAAAAAGAAGCTCGTAAAATGGACCGTTTTACGCATTATGCAATTGCAAGTGCTGAAATGGCGGTACAAGATTCTGGTTTAGTTATTGATGATTCCAATGCAAACCGCGTTGGTGTTTGGATCGGTTCAGGAATTGGCGGAATGGAAACTTTCGAAACACAATATGAAATTTTCTTAAACCGTGGACATCGCCGAGTTAGTCCGTTTTTCGTACCTATGATGATTCCGGATATGGGTTCAGGCCAAGTTTCTATTCGTTTTGGAGCTAAAGGCATTAATTCTACAACAGTTACAGCCTGTGCAACAGCGACGAACTCTATCGGTGATGCATTTAAAGTTATTGAACGTGGCGATGCAGATGCAATGATAACTGGTGGAGCAGAAGCACCAATTACTAAAATGTCACTTGCAGGATTTACTGCCAATAAAGCTTTGTCATTAAATCCAGATCCAGAAACTGCATGTCGTCCATTTGATAAAGACCGTGATGGTTTTATTATCGGTGAAGGCGCAGGGATTGTTATTTTAGAAGAATACGAACATGCAAAAGCACGTGGAGCAAAAATTTACGCTGAAATCGTTGGCTACGGCGCAACAGGAGATGCTTACCACATTACTGCTCCAGCTCCAAATGGTGAAGGTGCCGCTCGTGCAATGAAGATGGCGATTGATGATGCAGGACTTACTCCTGATAAAGTAGACTACATTAATGCACATGGTACAAGTACACCATATAACGATGAATACGAAACACAAGCTATTAAAACGGTCTTCGGAGACCATGCGAAAAAATTAGCAATTAGTTCTACTAAATCAATGACTGGACATACTTTAGGTGCATCTGGCGGGATTGAAGCTATTTTTGCGCTTCTAAGTATTCGCGATAGTATTATTGCACCAACCATTCATTTGAAAAACCAAGATGAAGTGTGCGATTTGGATTATGTTCCAAATGAAGCGCGCGAAGCAAACGTAAATGTAGCCATTTCTAACTCTTTTGGCTTTGGTGGCCACAATGCTACTTTAGTATTTAAAAAAATGGAAGACTAAAATTTAATCAAAAGCCTTACCTCGTTTTCAGAGGTAAGGCTTTTTTTGAGCAAAAAACTAGCTTTCTTTATTATGATTGTTTAAAATTAAATTGCACACAACTTAAAAGGAGGAGAACATGTTGGACACGAATACACGCATATTAGAAGAGCAACTGTGTTTTTCTGTTTATAATGCATCCAAACAATTTACAAAACTTTATCGTGAAGCTTTAGAGCCCTTTCAATTAACCTATCCACAATATATTGCTTTACTTGTTCTTTGGGAAGGTGAAGAGCAAACCGTATCAGAGCTAGGGAAAAGGTTGGCTTTAGACAGTGGAACTTTAACACCAATGCTAAAAAGAATGGAGCATTTAGGATATGTCACACGAAGCCGTCATCCGGAAGACGAGCGACGCGTCTATATTCGCCTAACAGAAAAAGCAATAAAAATACAACCTGACGTATTAAAAAGCGTGGACAACTGCCTTCAATTACTCGATTTTGCAGAATTAGACTACAGACAATTACTTACTAAAATACAGGCATTAACAAAACAATTAGGAGGAATAGAAAATGAAAAAATTGTATGAAACAACAGTCATTAACACAGGTGGAAGAAGTGGTGAAGTTCATTCACCAGATAACGTATTTTACTTTGATATCTCTGCACCAACAGAGCTTGGTGGAGACGGCGGTGGCGGAACAAATCCAGAACAACTATTTGCTGCTGGTTACGGAGCTTGTTTCAATAGCGCATTAGAATTAGTTCTAGGAAAAGCTGGAATTGAAGCAAAAAGTACAGTAACAGCGACTGTCAGCTTATATAGTGACCCAGAAGACAACGGATTTAAAATTGGTGTCGTTTTAGAAGGAACTATCGAAGGTCAAGATAAAGAAAAAACAGAAGCACTACTTAAAAAAGCCCATGAAGTTTGCCCGTATTCTAAAGCAACTCGCGGTAACATCGATGTAGAAATTAAAGTAGGTTAATAATTAAATAAAAAGCCGATAACTTAGATTGATTAAGTTATCGGCTTTTTCTATATTATTTTCTACGTTTGCGTCCAAGTCCAACGCCGTTTTCCATTTTTTTCAATGTTTTATTAGCAACACGAGCGGCTTTTTCTGCTCCTGCATCTAATATAGTGTCCAGCTCCTCAGATTTGAGATAAGCATAGTATCTTTCTTGAATTGGCTCAAGTTCAGAAACAACTAATTCAGCTAAATCTGTTTTGAAATCACCATAGCCTTTTCCAACATATTTTTCTTCTATACTAGCAATTGTTTCGCCGGTAATAACCGAATAGATAGTTAGCAAGTTAGATACGCCGGGCTTTTCTTCTTTATTATATTCAATAATACCACTAGAATCGGTCACAGCGCTTTTGATTTTTTTTCTAATAGTTGCTGGTGGATCAAGTAAAAAGATAGCATTTTTCAAATTGGCATCAGATTTACTCATTTTTTTCGTTGGATCTTGTAAGGACATTACTCGTGCACCTTGTTTAGGAATGAATACTTCTGGCATCGTGAAAATATCTGCATGTTTTTTATTAAATCGTTCAGCTAAGTCACGAGTTAATTCGATATGTTGTTTTTGATCCTCACCAACTGGAACTAAATCTGTTTGATAAAGTAAAATATCAGCAGCCATTAAAGGCGGATAAGTTAATAACCCGGCACTGACTCCTGCTTTACCAGCTGATTTGTCTTTAAATTGTGTCATACGTTCTAATTCACCAATATAGACGTTACATTGTAAAATCCATGCCGCTTGCGCATGTGCTGCCACTTCAGATTGAATAAATAGAGTGGATTTTTCAGGATCCAGTCCAACTGCTAAATAAAGAGCTGCTAAACTTCTTGTTTGCTCGCGAAGTTTTAATCTATCTTGTGGAACCGTAATAGCATGTTCGTCAACGATACAATAAAAACATTCATATTCATCTTGAAACTGCCCAAACTGTTTTAAAGCCCCAATATAATTTCCTAAAGTTAATTGTCCACTAGGTTGAATTCCGGAAAATATTACTTTTTTCATGATTATTCCTCCAATTTTTTCACTGATTGCGAAAATAAAAAACCGTCCATCCCAACATATAAATGTTAGGGACGAACGGTTATCCGCGGTGCCACCCTAAGTACCTAAAAAGGCTCTTAGCAATAGAAAGTTTCTATTAAAGAAGTAACGGTCTTTAGCCGCTGTTCGCTACTCGCTTTCACAAACAGTCCTTAGAAGTCCATTCGACTTTGCGCTTTATCTGTTTCCACCAACCACAGACTCTCTATTATAAAGCAACAAAATGTACTAATCTTCCTATTAACGCATCAGTTATATTACTTTTATTCTATCAGTTTACAAAACGGCTTGTCAATCACAAAAACATACATACAATACTAGATAGCATAATAAGTAGGGAACTAAACAAAATACCAGCGTATTGAAGACCGACTAATTCAGATAACAACATATCTGAGAACTCATTTTCTTCTTCTCGTTTAATTTTACGAGAAATATTTCGGAACCCATTATGAACCCGGTCTAAAAATCCGCTTCTCATAATATAAACAAACAATCCACTTAACAGCGTAATAAGTGCTACCATAAAAGAAACATCCACGTAGTTGCTTAAACTAACACCGTTATTTTTGCCGAAAAGTAAAATCCCAAAAATAATTGCTTCTTGAATAAGTGTATAAATAGTAATTCGTAAAAACATTTCTTCACCTCTAATTAAAATTCATAATTCACTCTATCACAATTTGGATAGAAAGACTATATGATAGAAGGAAGCTATCATTTAATGTTAGAAATTTGTCCGTTTTTAGTAAAATAACCTTCCAACTGTCTTTACAGATTATTAACAGAAAAATCGCTTTATATCAACGTTTTTCGAATTTATTACAAAATTTAATTAAATTTTTGATATTTTTATCTAGACAACAGCCCAAAAAAAGTATATAAATATAATAATCCTTTAAATTTTAAAGGGGTTCGATATTTTCTCTTATACAAAAAAGATAACTTCTTCCAGTTATAACTTAATTGGCAAAGTTCATCGTAAATTTATCAATTTAAATGGTTATGTTTTCTGAAAACTTAATCAAAAGGTTTAGCAAAGTATACATAATTAATTCGATTTATTGCAAAATAGAGGATTGCGTAACACTTTCTGTTCAGAGTTTTCACGCAATTTCAATTTTGCCTTAATATTTTAATAACTTGTATCTTTCATCCTTGTTTTTATTTATCTTGTAAAAATAATTTACAAAGCCAGAATTCTTAGAGTATAATAGGTATCGAAACAATTTTTCAGAAAAATAAAAAAGGGAGGTCTACTTAGTGAAAAAATCTAAATTATTTCTTACACTTGGATTAACACTATTACTAAGCTTAGTCTTGGTAGCATGCGGAGGCGGATCAGATTCCAAGTCCGACAAAAAAGGCTCAGATTCAGGAAAAGCTTCAGGAGAGCAAGTACTTAACTTGACAGAAAGCGCACTAATTCCTTCTGCAGACAGCACAAAAGCGGATGACCAAGTTGGTTTGAACGTTGTAAACCAAACAAACGAAGGTCTATATGCGCTTGACAAAGATGGTATTCCTGCCATTGCCGGTGCTGCTGAAGAGCCAAAAATTAGCGATGACAAAACAGTTTATACAATCAAACTTCGTGAAGATGCAAAATGGTCAAACGGAGACCCTGTAACTGCAAATGACTATGTTTACTCATGGCGTCGTGCAGTTGACCCTAATACTGCTGCAACATATTCTTACCTATTTGATGCAATCAAAAACGGTGGAGATATCGTAGCTGGCAAGAAAAAACCTGAAGAATTAGGAATTAAAGCAGTAGATGATTATACTTTAGAAGTTACTCTATCTAAACCAACTGCTTACATTAACTCACTATTCGCATTCCCGACTTTCTTCCCACTTAACGAAAAATTCGTTACGGAAAAAGGCGAAAAATATGCACAAAATAGTGACAACATGTTATTCAATGGACCTTTCGAGTTGAAAGACTGGACTGGAACAAACAAAAAATGGACTTACGTAAAAAACGATAAATATTGGGATAAAGATAAAGTTAAGTTGAAACAAATCAACGTACAAGTTGTTCAAGACTCCGGTACTGGACTTAACTTATACAACACTGACAAAGTTGACCGTACTGTATTGAGTGCAGACTATGCTGCTCAAAACAAAAACAATAAAGACTATGTAACAGTGAATGATTCTTCTACTTTCTACATTAAATTTAACCAAAAACGTGCTGGCAAAGATACAGTATTTGCTAACAAAAACATCCGTAAAGCTATAGCTCTTGCGATTGACAAACAATCGTACACTGATACAGTTCTTAAAAACGGATCTAAACCTGCAAACAACCTTGTACCAGAAGGTTTCACTTTTGACCCAGGTAACAAAGAAGATTATACAAAAGAATCTGGTAAACATTTAGAGTATGATGTAAAAGAAGCTCAAAAAGCATGGAAAGCTGGATTGAAAGAACTAGGAGTTTCCGAAATTACAGTTGAATTCACTAGTGATGACACTGAAAATGCGAGAAAATCTTCTGAATTCATTCAAGACCAACTACAAAAGAACTTAGACGGTCTTACAGTTAAACTTAAAAACGTACCATTTAAAGTTCGTTTACAAAATGACCAAAACCAAGATTACGATTTCTCTATGAGCGGCTGGGGTCCTGACTATCAAGATCCATCCACTTTCTTAGATCTATTCGTAACTGATGGTGCACAAAACAGAATGAGTTATTCTAACAAAGACTACGACAAGATTTTAAATGATGCTTCTGTAACTTATGCAGCTGACGATCAAAAACGTTGGGATGAAATGGTTAAAGCAGAAAAAATCCTTCTTACGGATGATGTAGCTATTCAACCACTTTATCAACGTTCTACTGCATACCTACAAAAAGACTACATTAAAAACTTGCAAAAAAATCCATTTGGTCCAGATTACACTTACAAAGAAACATACTTGACTAAATAAAATATTAGTCTTTAAGAAATGCTTGACGGAAAGAGAGAGTATATTTCGATATGCTCTCTCCTTTTGCTGATGATTTTCATGTGTTATAATTAAAAATTAAAGTATCCTTTTCTAGTCTTCTAGAAACCTAACATTCGAAAAATGAAGTTTTTTTCCTAACTAATTTGCACTAATGCAATAAAAGTTTAGAAATGTAGAAAAAGGCTCACTAAACTTGCGAATTTGGTTAGGAATAACTTTTTTTATATATTAATTAAAACTGGGAGGTGTAGAGATAGATGGTTAAATATACGTTAAAAAGAGTATTATATATGCTTATAACGTTATTCATCATTGCTTCGGTTACGTTTGTTCTTATGAAATTCTTACCTGGTACGCCTTACCGTAATCAGGAGAAACTATCTGACGAACAAATTCACATGATGAATGAAAAATATGGACTAAATGATTCAATTCCAGTCCAATACTTTAATTATATGACAGGTTTGGTAAAAGGTGACTTAGGTGTTTCCTTCCAACTTGATAATAGACCAGTGTCTGAGATTTTAGGTGCACTTATTGGCCCATCTGTCCAATTAGCGCTTGAGGCAATGGTTTTTGGTATTATATTTGGTATCTTACTTGGGGTAGTAGCGGCCATGTATCAAAACAAGTGGCCGGATTATACGAGTACATTTATAGCAATATTAGGTAAGTCAGTTCCATCTTTCGTATTTGCGACTGTTTTACAATACTGGCTTGGAGCAAAACTTCAAATTTTCCCAGTAGCAGGTTGGGGTACGTTTGCAGATACTATCCTGCCAGCATTCGCACTTGCGATGTTCCCGCTTGCAACAGCAGCTCGTTTCATGAGAACAGAGTTAATTGATGTATTTGCATCTGATTATGTTCTACTTGCCAAAGCGAAAGGGAATAGTAGAACGGAAGTAGCAGTTAAACATGCGATTCGTAATGCACTTATTCCTTTAATTACAGTTTTAGGGCCATTATCGGTTGCACTGATGACTGGTTCCCTTGTTATTGAAAATATTTATAGTATTCCTGGTATCGGTAGTCAATTCGTTTCTTCTATTCAAACAAATGACTATCCAGTTATTATGGGAACTACTCTTCTATTTGCTGCTATGCTTGTATTTGTTATCTTGGTAGTAGATATTCTTTACGGATTAATTGATCCTCGAATCCGTGTGTCTGGAGGTAGAAAATAATGGCAGAACATAAAATTGCAAAAGAAAGATTTCAGCCAGCGCACATTCTGGATGCGGAAGCAGAGAAAATTAATCGTCCAAGTTTAACATTTATGCAAGATTCTTGGCTTCGTATTCGTAAAAATAAAGCGGCTTTAGTTTCTCTAATTGTATTAGCCCTTGTTATTATCATGGCAATTGTTGGGCCTTATTTATCACAAAATCTAGGACCAAAACATGATATTAACCGACAAATCACTGAAAATGCGAGTCTTCCTCCAAAAGTTCAAGGTTTTGAAAATATGCCTTTCTGGAATGGTCATCAATCTATTGGTGGAGAAGACGTTGATATTTATAAACAAAATAATATTAAAGAGGGTACTTACTACTGGTTAGGTAGTGATACGCTTGGACGTGACCAATTTGCTCGTATTTGGGCTGGTACACGTGTATCTCTAATTATTGCTGTTGTAGCAGCGCTTTGTGACCTTGTTATAGGTGTTGCTTACGGTTTGATTTCTGGTTATGCTGGAGGTCGTGTAGATAACTTTATGCAACGTATATTGGAAGTAATTGGTGCAATTCCCAATTTAGTAGTTGTTATTCTTATGATGTTAGTATTAGATTCAGGTATGGTTTCTATTATTATCGCTATAGCAATGACCAGTTGGATAACGATGGCTCGGGTAGTCAGAGGACAGGTATTAAAACTTAAAAACCAAGAATTTGTTATGGCCTCTATGACACTGGGTGAATCCACACCAAAAATTTTAACTAAACATTTAATCCCGAATATTTCAGGTGTTATTATCATTAACATCATGTTTAGTATTCCTAGTGCGATTTTCTTTGAAGCCTTCTTAAGCTTTATTGGGCTTGGTCTTCCAGCGCCAGCAGCGTCTCTTGGTGTCTTGGTAAATGATGGATATAAAACATTACAAGTATTACCGTATATGATTCTGTATCCATGTATTGTACTTTGTATCATCATGATTGCATTTAACTTAATTGCAGATGGCTTGCGTGATGCCTTCGATCCTAAAATGCGCGATTAAAAGAGAGGTGAGGAAAAATGGAAAAGCTATTAGAAGTTAAAGATTTAAATATTTCATTCCACACATATGCCGGTGAAGTAAAGGCGATTCGTGGAGTTAATTTTGACTTATATAAAGGGGAAACCTTAGCGATTGTTGGCGAATCTGGTTCTGGTAAATCAGTAACGACAAAATCGATTATGCGTTTACTTCCAGAAGGTAACTCAGAAATTAAAAGTGGCCAAATTTTATTTAACGGAATGGATATCGCTAAAGCTCACGAAAAACAAATGCAAAAAATTCGTGGGAAAGATATAGCTATGATTTTCCAAGATCCAATGACATCATTAAATCCTACGATGACAATTGGTAAACAAATTTCTGAACCACTTATTAAGCACCAAAAAATCAGTAAACATGAAGCACATAAAACAGCGCTTCGTTTACTTCAATTAGTTGGTATTGCCAATGCAGAAGAAAGAATTAAACAATATCCTCACCAATTTTCTGGTGGGATGCGTCAACGGGTTGTTATTGCGATTTCACTTGCATGTAACCCACAAATTCTTATTGCAGATGAGCCAACAACAGCGCTAGATGTAACTATCCAAGCGCAAATTTTAGATTTAATGAAGGACTTACAGAAAAAAATTGATACGTCGATTATCTTTATTACCCATGACCTTGGTGTTGTAGCAAATGTTGCAGACCGTGTAGCTGTTATGTACGGTGGTAAAATTGTTGAAATCGGAACAGTTGATGAAATTTTCTATAATCCACAACATCCTTATACATGGGGACTAATTAGCTCTATGCCTACTTTGGATACAGATGATGAAGAATTATTTGTTATTCCTGGTACGCCACCTGATTTACTTCATCCTCCAAAAGGGGACGCATTTGCTGCGCGTAATAAATACGCAATGCAAATTGACCTTGAAGAAGAGCCACCACTATTTAAGGTGTCTGATACACATTATGCGGCTACATGGTTGCTTCATCCTGATGCGCCAGAAGTAACGCCACCTGATGCTGTATTACGTCGCCAAGAGCAGTTTGCGGAACTTCATCCTGGCATGCAAGCTGTCCATGCGAAAGGGGTAGAAGTAGAATGACTGAACAAAGAGAAAAATTATTAGAGATTCATAATCTAAAACAATACTTCAACAAAGGTACTGCAAGTGAAGTACGCGCGGTTGATGATATTTCTTTTGATATTTATAAAGGTGAAACACTTGGTTTAGTAGGAGAATCTGGTTGTGGTAAATCTACAACTGGACGTACTATCATTCGTTTATACGATGCTACTGGCGGGGAAGTTATCTATAATGGTAAAAATGTGCATGCACGTAAAAGCCGTAAAGAAATGCTTGAATTCCGTCGTAAAATGCAAATGATTTTCCAAGATCCATATGCGTCTTTAAATCCGCGTATGAAAGTTAAAGATATCATTGCAGAAGGTATTCGTATTCATGGTCTAGCTAAAACACCTGAAGAAACAAATAGACAAGTATACGATTTGTTAGAAACAGTTGGATTAAGTAAAGAGCATGCTGGTCGTTACCCACATGAGTTTTCCGGTGGTCAACGTCAACGTATTGGTATCGCTCGTGCGCTAGCTGTTCAACCAGAATTTATTATTGCCGATGAGCCTATTTCCGCGCTAGATGTATCTATCCAAGCGCAAGTAGTAAACTTATTACGTCAATTGCAAAAAGAAAAAAATCTAACTTACCTATTCATTGCCCACGATTTATCAATGGTTAAATACATTAGTGATCGTATTGGCGTAATGTACTTCGGTAAATTAGTAGAGTTAGCGCCAGCCAATGATTTGTATCATGCGCCGCTACACCCTTATACAGAATCACTTTTATCCGCTATTCCTTTGCCAGATCCAAATTATGAGCGTACTCGTGTACGTAAAACTTATGATCCAACATCTCATAATTATAAAGATGGCGATGAAATTAAAATGCGCGAAATTGCTCCTGGACATTTTGTTTATTGTTCAGAAGAAGAAGAAGTTATGTATAAAGAAAAGCATGCTAAGCTAACTGCTGAAGCTGCTGCGAAATAATAGGAAAACATCAATCAGAGTAAAATTTGATTGATGTTTTTTTTACAAAATTAAAATTCTCATGAAATTCTCATAAAAAAGCTGTTTTTTTCATGTGATTTTAGTTTAAACAAGTTATAGTAGGGGTATCATATACATAACGGCTTGCTAACAATGGTTTTACATATTTGGAAAGAAAAATTTAAAAAATAGTATATGGAATTTCACAAAATTAGTGTATAATGAAGTGTAAGTTCTTTAATGAATTTTCCAAATAGAGATATTGCTAGAATTTCGTTATATGAATGAAACAATACCCGATAAGGAGTGTGAATGTCTAATGGTAACGTTATACACTTCACCTAGTTGCACATCTTGCCGAAAAGCTCGTGCATGGTTGGAAGAACATGATATCCCTTATAAGGAAAGAAACATTTTTTCTGAGCCACTTAGTTTGGATGAAATTAAAGAAATTCTTCGTATGACTGAGGATGGTACAGATGAAATTATTTCCACTCGTTCAAAAACGTTCCAAAAATTGAACGTGGATTTAGATAGCCTTCCTTTGCAACAACTATTTGAATTAATCCAGAAAAATCCTGGCTTATTAAGACGTCCTATCATTATTGATGAAAAACGTTTGCAAGTTGGGTACAATGAAGATGAAATTCGCCGTTTCTTACCGCGCCGTGTACGTACGTATCAACTACGTGAAGCGCAAAAAATGGTTAACTAAGATTGATAAAAGTGGTTGCCAAGGATTCCATTCAATTGGATTCTTGGCGCTTTTTTTGTAGTTTAAGTAAATGTTCTTGAATTTTTTCCACTTTTCAGCTAAGATAAGATTCCACCAAGCAAATCGAAGGAAAAATGGTGGTACTATTTCCTAATATGAGCTACAATGAATTTAACCAATTAAGTTTTACCCTTCATTGTCAATGACTAAGAAGGAAGGGAGCGTGTGACGATGGAAATTGAACGAATTAATGAAGATACAATCAAGTTTTATATCTCTTATCTGGATTTGGAAGAGCGAGGTTTTAACCAAGAAGATGTTTGGTATGATCGCGAGAAAAGTGAAGAGCTTTTCTGGGATATGATGGATGAGCTGAAATATGAAGAAGAGTTCTCTCCGGAAGGTCCGCTCTGGATACAAGTGCAAGCCTTAAAACATGGCTTAGAAGTATTTGTAACAAAAGCCACAATTGGTGGAAAAGGCGAAGACGGATTTGATGTCACGCTTAGCTCTCCAGATGAGCTTGCAGAAGAAAAAATCGAAAAACTACTCGAAGAAAACTTCAATCCAGTGAAGAAAGAAGCACTTGGAGAAGATGATACGCTAGAGTTTATTTTAGAGTTCCGTGATTTTGAAGATGCTATCTCGCTTTCACGAGCAACAGGACTAGAAAATTTAGTAACTAAGCTTTACTCGTATCAAGGAAAGTATTATTTGAATGTAGAATTTCCTGAAAATAAGTATGATGAATCTAACATTGACAATGCCGTTAGTATTTTGCTTGAATACGGTTTAGAGTCAAATTTAACTGGTTATATGCTAGCTGAGTACGGAAAAGTAATCTTTGACGTTCCTGCATTAAAGCAAATTAGAAAACACTTCTAAAATAGTATTTTAAAGACCCGTTTGTGCTGAAAAAGAGCCAAATGGGTCTTTTTTTGTGATTTTAAAAATAAGAAAGGAATTTAGTTGTTTCTTGGCGAATAATAATATTAAAGAGCTAATAGGAGAGTGATAATTATTTTTACAGCCAGAAATAACATTGGAGAAACTTTTACTATTACTAAGATGAATGTGGAGCGAATCAAGCAAGAAGAGAAATTATTTTGTAAGTCGTGTGCAAGCCCGGTAATGATAAAAGCCGGTCAAATCAAAATACCGCATTTTGCTCATGAGAAGACTACGAAGTGTGCATTTGCTTCTGAAGGGGAGAGCGAGGAACATTTAGCAGCTAAAAAACAAATTATGGCCTGGTATTGCTATCAAAGTATTCCTGTGGAAGTGGAAAGTTATTTTCCAGATATAAATCGACAAGCAGATATTTTTGTGAATGGGAAGGCAGTAATTGAATTTCAACGTTCTTCTATTTCAATTAGTGAAATGATTCAACGTACAATGGACTACTTATCGATTGGCTTAGAGGTGCACTGGATACTAGGTCAAGTAATAAGGAAAGAGAAAGGTCGCATCTGTCTTTCTACATTCCAACAAGCTTTTATTCAATCTGACAAGAAATTGGGTTATCATTTTTGGCACTATTCTGCTGAGCGAGAGATTTGCACACTCTATTATCATCTAACATTTGAAAAAGGAAATCGTTTTTTCGCAAGTGAAATGAAGTTTTCTATGAAGGTACCTTTTAGTGAATGGAAGAAGAAGTTAGCTAGAATTATTACACGTCATGCCTACGTAAAACGAGATAGAGAACTCGAAAGACAAAAAATTTGTTTTTATTATGCTAAATTTAAAAAACATGGACAATTTATGCAAAAATTATTTAATGCCGGTTATTATTTGCACTATTTACCGAAAGAGATAGGGGTGGATTTAGAAGAACAATTTTTAGTTATCACACCTGCTGTTGAATGGCAATTTGATTTGTGGGAAAAGTTTTTTAAAGGTTTGGAGAAAGGGGATACTTTTAGCGAATGCTGCTTTTTTGAGAGTTTTCAATCAGTTGTAACCCAAATTTTAACTATCTGGCTTTCTCCAAATGAAAGCTTGAAGTTAGGGAAATCATATCTTTCTTATTTGATCGGTGAAGGGGTGTTATCTACCATACCAGATAATCGATATCGAGTGAAACGGAAAATGACTTTTACTAATACTCGAGCAGCACATATATAATCATCTGTTTTGCTTTTTTAGTTATTTTGGCTCATAATAAAAACAAAATGACTATGGTTGGGGGTTTTAATATTGAGTAAAACAAATGCATTACCTTTAAGAGAAGAAGTACCAGAAAATCTAACTTGGGATTTAACTACGATTTATCCAAATGATGAAGCTTGGGAACAAGCCTTTACAGATTTGCAAAAAATCACAGAAGAAAGCGAGCAATTTAAAGGGCGTTTATCGGAAAGCAGCCAGACACTATATGAAGCACTTCAATTTCGAGATAATGCATATGATTTAATTAGTAACTTATATGTATATGCGCATTTGAAAATGGACCAAGATACAGCTAATGCGAAATATCAAGGTTTACATAGTCGCGCAGGAAGCCTAGTTACAAAGCTAATGTCTGCACTGTCTTATTATGATCCGGAAATTTTAGCTATGGACGAAAGTGTTTTAAAACAATTTTTGAATGAGAACAAAGATTTACAATTATATGCGCATTTACTAGAAGAATTAAATTTAAGCCGACCGTATATTTTAAGTGAGAAGGAGGAGGCTTTACTAGCTAACGCAGGTGAAGTGCTTGGAAGTTCGTCTAATACTTTTAATACCTTGAATAATGCAGATATGAAGTTCCCAACTATTAAAGATGAGAACGGGGAAGATATCGAAATTACTCATGGTCGTTTCGGGAAATTGTTGGAAAGCAATGATCCACGTGTTCGTCGTGAAGCGTTTCTTGGTGTGTATTCTGTGTATGAAGGCCTAAAAAACACCTTAGCATCTACTTTAAATGGACAAGTGAAGAAGTCTAATTTTTATGCCTCTACTCGTGGCTACACGTCAGCTCGTGAAGCGGCTCTTTCTGGGAACCATATTCCTGAAACAGTATATGATTCGTTGCTAAAATCAGTAAATGCGAATGCAGATTTGCTTCATCGTTATGTGAAGTTGCGTAAAGAATTACTTGGCTTAGAGGAATTGCATATGTATGATCTTTATACGCCACTTTCTGATGATGTTAATTTGGAGTTTACTTATGAAGAAGCGAAAGAACTTGTGCTTGAAGCGCTTAAACCGCTTGGTGATGAATATCAAGCAATTTTAAAAGAAGCATTTGATAGTCGTTGGATTGATGTTATGGAGAATAAAGGGAAACGTAGTGGAGCCTATTCATCTGGTTCATATAGTACGAATCCTTATATTTTACTCAATTGGCAAGATAATATTAATAATGTTTATACACTTGCGCACGAATTAGGGCATAGTGTGCATAGTTATTATACAAGAAAAAATCAACCTTTTGTTTACGGCGATTATTCGATTTTCTTGGCAGAAGTTGCTTCTACGACCAATGAAAATCTGTTGACTGATTATCTGCTTAAGAAATATGAGGATCCTAAGGTACGTGCTTATTTGTTGAATCACTATTTGGATGGATTCAAAGGGACTGTATTCCGCCAAACGCAATTTGCTGAATTTGAGCATGCAATTCATCAAGCCGATCAACAAGGTGTGGCGCTGACTGCGGATTTCTTAACAGAAACATATTTTGATATTAATAAGAAATATTACGGAGAAGCGATGGTTTATGATGCTGAAATTGGTTATGAATGGTCTCGTATTCCGCATTTTTATATGAATTATTATGTGTTCCAATATGCGACTGGTTTTTCTGCAGCATCTGCATTAAGTGCGAAGATTTTAACAGAAGGCCAAGAAGCGGTAACTGCCTATATTGATTTCTTGAAAGCGGGAAGTTCGGATTACCCTATCGATGTGTTGAAAAAAGCAGGAGTTGATATGGCAACTCCTAATCCGGTGGATGATGCACTAAAAGTATTTGAACAAAGATTAGACGAACTAGAAAAATTAGTTAAATAATACATTGTGAAATTTGCTAAAAAAAGACATCGTAGCGATAATGGCTGCGAGTCTTTTTTTTCGTATGTTTAAGTGATGCCAATATTCATAGAATAGACAAATAAAAATAGGTATGTGAACTATTGAATTATAAGCGTTTATATGGTATATTATAACCGTGAAATAAATCACAAACAAATACCCCCTTTATTTGATTGTGTGAATTTCTCCTTTTGATTGCGCTGTAAGAAGCCGTGGCATTTTGCTACGGCTTTTTACGTTATTAAGATACTAACTCAGAATTAAAGGAGGATTAAAGATGGAATTTGAAGATGAAAAATTACTACGAGAAGTACTCCTTTTTGCGAGAAGTGTAGATACGAAGATTAATGATATGTCACTTGAAGTGATTGATTTTGGAAATCTGCGGGACTATACAAAAAATGAAGTGCTACTAACGCTTTATTGGTTGGAAGAGAATGGCTTTTTAACAAGAAATAATAATATTGCAGAAAAACGATACACGTTAACTTTAAAAGGGGAATTACTATATGATCGCTTTTCTCAAATAGAAGAGTAAAAGGAAATAATTATTAACCATGGATAGATGTTGCTATTCATGGTTTTTTTGCGTTTTTAATTTGTGAAAAAACAATCTGTTGTTGACAATGATAATCATTATCAATTAAAATGATAATTAACGTATCCTTTTACATAAACTTTTACTCCACTTTTGTTAGTGGGGGTTTTTTATAAATAGTAGTTTTTATTAAAGAAGGGAGATTTAAGTATGAAGAGAATTTTAGTTTTGGCTGCTTTTATTGCCTTATTCAGTTTTTCGTTTCTTTCTACGGGATTAACGGCACAAGCTGCTCTTAAGGATGGCACCTATTCGGTTGATTATACGGTACTACAAGGGGATAGTGATTCCGTATCTATGGCGAATGACTATTTTGATAAACCTGCAACGGTAACTGTAAATGGAGGTAAATCTACTGTTAGCTTGCAAGTGAACCATAGTAAGTGGATTACTGGTTTATGGGTCGAAGGTAGTGCGGTTAGCGTGACTTCGAAAAATACAGCGAATGATACTCGAAAAGTGTCGTTTCCAGTTTCGACGTTAAGTAGTCCTGTTAATGCAAAAATCAAAGTAGATATTGATGATGACGGTTTAAATTATCATCATGAGTATCAAATCAAGTTACGTTTTGATGAAGGTTCTGCTAAAGCATTAGCTGGAGCGGTAAAGTCTTCTGATAACAACAATACAGCAACACCAGCGACAAAAAGTGACTCAAGTAATAAAGTAGCAAATCCGAAGTCTAGTGATTCTAGCCAAATGTTTTTATATGGAATTATTTTTGTTGCAGCAGGGACAGGGTTAGTTTTACTTAAAAGACGTGCGATTTTTAAATAAAGGGGGATTATGATGAAGAAATTATGGAAAAAAGGTTTAGTAGCTTTCTTGGCTTTGACACTTATTTTTCAATTGATACCTGGTTTTGCTAGTGCGGCTGATTCTCGTCTGAAAGATGGCGGGGAATACCAAGTTCAAGTGAATTTTTATAAAGATAATACAGGGAAAACAACGAAAGAATCTTCAGAGGCAGATAAATATATTGACCATACAGCAACGATTAAAGTGGAAAATGGTCAACCTTATATGTACTTAACAATTACAAATAGTACTTGGTGGCAAACAATGGCGGTTTCAAAAAATGGGGCTCGTCCAGAAAAGCCAGCACAAGCGGATGTTTATCAAGATCGTTATGAAGATGTTCAAACAGTGAGCACAGACGCAGCGAAAGATACGCGTGTAGAGAAATTCAAGCTTAGTTCTTTAGATGATGTTATTTTCTCTTATATGCATATTAAAGTAGATGCAATTAGTTATGATCACTGGTATCAAGTGGATTTAACCATTGATCCAAGTACTTTCAAAGTTATTTCAGAACCGGCTGTTACAACACCTGTGACTCTTTCGGATGGAATTTACACGATTCCTTTTGTAGCGAAAAAAGCAAATGATGATAGCAACTCAAGCATGCAAAATTATTTTAATAATCCTGCTTGGCTGAAAGTGAAAAATGGAAAGAAAACTGTTGCAATGACAGTAAATGATAATAAAACAGTAACAGCTTTAAAAACGAATCTTGCTGGAGCTTTGCAAGATGTCAAAGTAGTTTCTGAAGATAAAGATGCAAACACGCGTATTGTGGAATTTGAAGTGGAAGATTTAAATCAACCACTTGCGGCTCATGTTAATTATGAAGCGCCGTTCAATGGTTCTGTATACAAAGGACAAGCAGACTTCCGTTATGTGTTTGATACAACGAAAGCAACTGCGGCTAGTTCGTACCCTGGTAGTGATGAGACGCCTCCTGTAGTAGATCCAGGGGAAACAAAACCACCAGTAACAAAACCAGATCCAGGTACAACAAATCCACCAGTGACTACGCCGCCAACAACACCAAGTAAACCGGCAGTAGTTGATCCTAAAAATTTACTGAATAACCATACGTACTCCATTGATTTTGATGTATTTAAAGACGGAACAACGGAAACTTCTATGATGGAAAGCTATGTGATGAAGCCGGCTTTAATCAAAGTAGAAAATAACCAACCTTATGTTTATTTAACTTTAACAAATAGTAGTTGGATTAAAACTTTCCAGTATAAAGCAAATGGTGTTTGGAAAGATATGGAAGTTGTTTCCGGAGATATCAACAAAAATACGAGAACCGTCAAGTATCCTGTGAAAGATGGCACGGCTAATACAGATGTGAAAACACATGTTTTAATTGAAGATATGCCAGGCTTCTCTTACGACCATGAGTATACGGTTCAAGTAAAACTTAATGCAGCAACAATTAAAGATATTACCGGGAAAGATGTAACGTTAAAAGAACCGGTGAAAAAGGATATTTTAAATACTGGTAATGTAGCGAATAACAATAATGCTGGGCCAAAATTGGCAAAACCTGATTTTGATGACACAAATTCTGTTCAAAAAACGGCAAGCAGTACAGAAAAAAATGCGAAAACGAATGATTCATCAAGTATGGCATGGTACGTTACGTTATTTGGAGCTTCTTTCCTTTATTTAGCTTATCGATTAAAACGTAAAAGATTGAGTTAATAAAACGACTAAAAGCGAGTTAGGTTGGGGGTTTCCTTTGCTTAACTCGCTTTACCGATTTTATTTTATAAATGGGGGAATTAGTAATGAGGAAATTGGCTGTCATATCTTTAGTGTTATTGCTTTTTTTAGTTGGCTGCGGCAAGGAAGAGGCGGCTCAAAAGCCTGAACAAAAATCGGAGAAGGAGCCAAAAATTGTGGCGACTACGGTAGCGATTACGGAAATTATGGATAAACTTGATTTGTCTCTTGTTGGAATTCCGACTAGTTCTAAAAAACTTCCGGAGCGTTATGCAGATGTAAAGGAAACTGGGTCGCCTATGGGGCCTGATTTGGAAATTATTCGGATGTTGAAGCCAGACATGGTCCTTTCAACGAAAACGCTAGAAGCGGACTTAAAGGCTGGGTTTGAAGGGGCCGATTTAAAAGCGGACTTTCTAGACTTTACGAGTATTGCCTCGATGCAAACAGAAATTAAAAAACTTGGAGCAGAATTTGATCGAAAAGAAGAAGCAGCTAAATTAAATGGTGATTTAACGAATGAGATTGATAAGGTGAAGTCGAGCGTGGCGAAAAAGAAAAAGCCAACTGTTCTTATTCTGATGGGGGTTCCGGGCAGCTACTTGGTTGTAACGGAACATGCGTATATTGGTGATTTGGTCAAACTTGCTGGTGGAGAAAATGTCATTAAGGACCAAAAAGTAGAATATTTAGCTTCTAATACAGAATACTTACAAAGTGCTAATCCTGATATTATTTTGCGTGCAGCTCATGGTATGCCTGCTGAAGTGGTTAAGATGTTTGACGAGGAATTTAAAACAAATGATATCTGGAAGCATTTTGATGCGGTGAAAAATAACCGGGTGTATGATCTGGACGAAAATTTATTTGGTATGACAGCGAGTTTGAATGCACCAGAAGCACTACAGGAAATGGAAAAGATGCTTTATGACAATTAAGCAAAAAAGTTCTTTTGGTGCGGTTTTGGTATTGTTGATTGGGACCATTTTGTGGGCAGTTCAGGCGGGAAGTTTGTCGATGTCGATTCCAGCTTTTTTGAGTGGAGTTTTTAGTGGCGGAAATGAGATGGTGGATGTCGTGATTGATTTGCGATTTCCGCGGATTATTATTGCCCTGCTAGCTGGTGCGGCGCTATCGGTTTCAGGGTTGTTACTTCAAGCTGTGATGCGGAATCCGCTTGCTGATGCTGGGGTGATTGGGATTTCTGCGGGTGCGAAATTTTTTAGTTTTGTGATTATTTTATTTTTACCGGAATTATATTTTTGGTTGCCACTTTTTTCTTTTATTGGGGGAGCACTGGCTTGTTTTCTAGTCTTTTTGTTTAGTTATCGTTCTGATTTTAATCCGCTTCGTTTTATTATTATTGGGATTGCGATTAATGCGGTTTTTACAGGGCTGAGTGATGCGTTATCTTCGCAAGTGGCGCTTGTTTCTAGTCAGTCGGCCAGTAGTGCTGCAAGTTTGGCAATGAAAAAATGGTCCGACGTGGAAACTTTATTGATATATGTAATGATTGGGCTGATTTGCGCGCTTTTACTTGCTAAATGGTGCAATGTGTTGGGGCTTGAGAATAAGATGGCTAGAGGCTTTGGTGTGCCGGTAAATAAGACACGTATTTGGTTGGCATTGATTGCTGTTCTCCTTGCGTCAATTACCACGGCGGTAGTTGGGGTTATCGCGTTTGTTGGTCTACTTGTACCACATATTGCCAGAAAACTAGTTGGCGGAAATTATCAAATACTTGTGCCGTTTTCAATATTATTTGGGGCATTATTGTTACTTTTCGCGGATACACTAGGCAGAACGTTATTTCAGCAAATGGAAATCCCAGCATCTGTGATTATGCTTATTATTGGTGGTCCATTCTTAATCTTTTTAATGCGAAAGGGTGATTTTTATGGAAGTAAGGGACGTTAATTTTAGTTATAATGGAACAGATTCTACCTTAAAAAATGTCTCATTTACGATCCAGAAAAATAAAATCAATACAATTGTTG
The DNA here is from genome assembly GCF_041765605.1 of Listeria monocytogenes. Lineage (GTDB taxonomy): Bacteria > Bacillota > Bacilli > Lactobacillales > Listeriaceae > Listeria > Listeria monocytogenes_D. Next base: position 2,291,696 of record NZ_CP168900.1, on the reverse strand, counting down.
GGCCAAATGGTAGTGGTAAATCTACTTTGTTAGAAATTTTGGCTAGACTCCTTTCGCCTGATTCTGGTGATGTTTTACTAGAAGGAAAATCGATTTTTGAGTGGAAAGCAAAAGAATTTGCGCAAAATGTAGCGATTGTTCATCAAAATAATGTGCTTCCGAATGAGTTACCGGTGAAGGAATTGCTCTATTTCGGTAGGCTTCCATATAAGAATTGGCGAATGACGCGGACAAAGGAGGACGATTTGGCTGTTGAGCGAGCTTTAGTGCAAACAGAGCTAACTGAAAAAGCGGAGAAATTTGTCGATAGTCTTTCTGGTGGAGAACGGCAACGTGTTTTTATAGCAACAGCATTGGTTCAGGATACGCCAGTTTTGCTTTTAGATGAACCAACAACATTTTTGGACATGTATTTTCAACTAGAAATTTTAGAATTGGTGAAACGGTTAAATCAAGAAGAAAACTTGACGATTGTAATGATTTTGCATGATTTAAACCAAGCGCTGACTTATAGCGACCATCTGATTGTGATGAAGAATGGGGAAGTTGTTGCAAAAGGAGAACCAGGAGAATTATTAACGACGGAACTAATTGCTGAAACTTATGGTGTGGTTGCGGAGGTTTTGAGCGATGCGGAAACAGGGAAATACATTGTTCCTCAAAGGCGAAAGGAGTTTTAGAAAGTGAAAATAAAATCGTTTTTGGGGAAAAGTTTGACGTTGGTTGTGTTAGGAATTTTTCTTTTTTCAGGCTGGGAAATCGGGATGGAATTGTATGAAAATAAGCATAACCAGACATTACTGGATGATGCGAAGGCTGTTTATACGAAAGACGTGGCTACGACTAATGTGAACGGCGAAGTACACGATGAACTTAAAGCTTTGCGAAAGTTAAATAAAGATATGGCCGGGTGGTTAACGATAGCGGATACTGAAATAGATTATCCAATTTTGCAAAGTACGGATAATGACTACTATTTACATCACAATTATAAAAATGAAAAGGCGCGCGCAGGGAGTATTTTTAAGGATTATCGGAATACGAATGAGTTTTTGGATAAAAATACGATTATTTATGGACATAATATGAAAGATGGCTCGATGTTTGCGGATTTGCGTAAATACTTGGACAAAGATTTTTGGGAGAAACATCCGACTTTTTCCTATGAATCGGGCTTGGCAAATTACAAAGTAGAAATTTTTGCGGTGTATGAAACTACGACGGATTTTTATTATATTGAAACAGAATTTCCGGGAGCGAACGATTTTGATAATTATTTACAAAAGGTGAAAGGGCAATCTATTTATAAATCAAATGTAGAAGTAAGCGGGAAAGACCGAATTATTACACTTTCGACTTGTGATACAGAAAAAGATTATGAAAAAGGACGCATGGTTATTCAAGGGAAACTAGTAGCAAAATGAGGAAGCACCAAAAGACATAGCTGCTTTTGGGCTTTTTTCTTGTTGGAAAGGGTGCGAACGATGAAATTATATGAACTAACCGATAATTATTTACGGTTGCAAGAACTTTTAGAAGAAAATAAAACCGAGGCTGTTATGGACACGTTAGATGCTATTACAGATGGTTTTCACGATAAAGCAGAAAATATTGCTAAAATAATAAAGTCACTCGCAGCCGATGCGGAAATGGCGGGTACTGAAGCAAAACGACTTTTAAAACGGAAACAAGCGTTAGAAAATAATGTGCAGAAATTAAAAACCTATTTACAAACTGAAATGGAACGAATGGAAATCAGAAAAATAAATAGTACACTTTTCACAATTCAAATTCAGAAGAATCCGGTGAGTGTGGAAATAGTGGATGACTCGTTATTACAAGCATTCTTTTTACTGCAAGAACCTAAAATTGATAAAAAGCGTATTGCAGAAATACTGAAATCCGGTGAAGAAGTTAAGGGAGCTAGATTGGTAGAGAGTGAATCAATTCGAATAAGATAAATAAAAACAACCGAAATCGTTAAAAATTTTAATGATTTCGGTTGTTTTTGTTAATAATAACCATTTATATAATAAGAAACGTAAGATAGTTCACATTTTTGTAACAAACTGTCCTTTTTTTTGTATCGTGAGAACATTTCACGGTTTCCTCCTATGAAATAATTAATCTTGAGTAAACAAAGGAGGAGCGGATGTGAATCGTTTGAAAAAATTAGTAATTATATTAATTTGTACTTTACTTATCGTGTCACTTCTTCCGTTTTCTGTTTGGGCAGAGGACAAAGAAGGGGTTGAAACGAATGTAGGAGAAACAGCTACGGAAGAAAAGAATACGAAGGAAACGACTTCAAATGAAACTACAACAGAGCCTTTGGAACAAACGACAGTAAATGAACCAATAAGCACAAAATCATTTCCAACTGGGAATTATTCTGGAGACTTTAGCATTAATTCTCAAAAAGATGTGATTGAGTCTGGACAGACAGTGAATTATAACATCTACTTAAAAATCACTGGACCAAACACAAGTTATAAAAATGCTAAATTGGTAATCAATTTACCGGAAAATGGGGAATTCACTCAAGCACTAAATGAACTTAAGATTGCCGGAGTAACACCTAGTTATAACCAGACAACTCGTCAGCTTGTGTATAAATATCAAACGCTAAATAGTGGAGTAGTTGATAAAGTCATCCTCAAGCTGTCTACGAAAAATGGTTATACGCCAAATGGAACAAAATTAGAAGTAACAGGGGAATTTAGCGCGGATAATTTATCGGAGAAAGTAACGGAGCAAGCTGAAACAACTGTGAATGCAACAGCCACAACAGCTTTGTCAAATGAATTTACGAAAGTGGAAAATAGTATCAATAATAATCCAAGCCAAGGAGATATTGGTATTTGGTCTTTCAACCTAAATATACCGAAAAAGTCTACAGGGAGCCTTTTTATTGAAGAAGGAAAGAAAATTATTATTGAATATACGTTAGCGGACAAGCTGGATTATTTGGGAGTAGCAGGGGATACACCGGAGCCAACAAAAATCGAAGGACAAAAACTAACTTGGGAAATTGCAGCACCTACATATTTGGAACAAGAAAAAGCAACTAGTTTACTTAATAAGACTTTCCAAATTAGAACGTTCTTCCAAACAAGCATACCGAATTTTGCGACTGTAGAAAACAAAGCGGTTGCAACAACGAATTTTATTACTTTAACTGACAGCATTATGGATACTTCTAAAGCATCTGTTTCAGTTTCTGCAAGCGATCCAGCGACAATTCCGCCGACTATCGGGAGTGTTTATGCTCCAGCACACAGAGGACCAGTCGATGAAAATTGGGGAATTGCTACTGCGACTGGAAATCCAGATATAAAAGCATATGATAGTGCGAAATTAGGTTTTAGTTTGATGCTAAATTCGGCAATGAATGACTCACCTTCCTATGACTTCATCTACTATGATGTTTACTACAATATTGATGATAATTTAAATCTGGATTATTTCCGAAGTGGCGATTTTTATTTTAAACCAAATGTTAATTATCCTGGTTGGCCGCAGCTGAAAAAATCACCTAAATATAATTTACTCGTAAAATATGATGGTGATACTGATTGGACTACGTTAAAAGAAGATGTAGAACTGAGCAAAATGTATTCGAGAAAAGATCTTGGAATTCCAGATGATAAACATGTGAGTAAAGTATGGCTTCATTTCACGTATGCACCAGCTGGAATGTACAGCGCAGATTTATCTTTCTTTACAACAGTCAAAGAAGGCTATGTGGGAGAAGTTAGAAATACCACGAAAATTAATATGTACGGCGCAGATAGTCAAGGTTATATCCATTATTTCGATGATACAAATCCTTGGCCGGAAAATTGGCAGAAATATGCTGGAGACCGGACGGCTCAAATTATACCGCAACCAATTGGGAAAAATAAATTTGTACAAGGATCGGTTGCATTTGATGATACTGATGGAAATTTGATAAACATTGGCGATAATTCAGTTTCTGTTAATTTAGAAAGCAATAAAGCTTCCATTTCACGATTAACAGGTCCTTTTGAAGCGATGGTTCTTTTACCTTCTGGCGTAAAAATGAAAAAAACGGATCAACAAGGCTTTAATGTTAGCGTGTTAAATAGTAATTACCAAAATTCAGGACGCCAATTACTAAAAGTCAAATGGGACAAAAAGACGCTTTTACCAGCAGAAAAATTAACAGCAAAAATTAATGTGACCGTATCAAAAGACACACCAAGTAATATGTCTGTTGAAATGTTTGGGTTTTTGCAGGATACAGATTTTAATGTGCCAGAAGTGACTGGGACTCCAACCATTTCTGATACAAAAATGGAAATTGACTCAAATGACATTAATCAAAATGGGAATTCGGAAGAGTCTAGAATCACATCGGGGAACCATTACATTTTAAATACGAGTAATCATTTGAAAATTAGTAAAAAAGCTAAGGGTAATCTCGATAAAGGATACAGCGGACTGGCAAATGCCACAACAAATTCCATCGTATCATATCAATTATTACTAGAAAATGATTCGGATGAAAAAATAGCCAATATGGTATTAATGGATGTTTTACCAAGTGAAAAAGATTTAGGAATTACAGATAACAGCGAACGCGGTAGTAAATTCAACTTGGAGCTAACGAAAGCAGTAGCCATTCCAAATGAATGGAAAGATAAGGTTGAAGTAAAATATAGTACTGCCAAAAACCCTAAACGTGCGGGCGTTCTCGATAAACACACGATTTATCCAACTGGTTCAGAACCTCTAGTTGATAACCGAGAAGCAACAGAAGCAGATTGGCTAACCGCATCAGAAGTACAAGATTGGTCCCAAATTCACTCTTTTAAAATGGAGCTAAAAGAAGGTATTGAGTGGATTCCTGGGAAATCCATGAAAATTCAATTTGATTTAAAAACACCAAAGAAAAACCAAATAGATAAGGAACTTTTAAATCAGCAAACGAAAAAAGAAGACCGAGCTGCATGGAATTCTTTTGCTGTGGCTGTAAATAATTCTCAAGTAATTGAGCCGGCCCAAGTAGGAGTGGCTTTAGATGATAGTGTTGCGCCAGTTACGGTGCAATATGTTGATCAAAACCATAAACAAATTGCCAACCCAGAAACACTAACAGGAGCTTACGGAGAAAAATTCACTGCAAAACAGAAAAAAATTACTAACTACACCCTTGTAAAAACACCCGCGAATGTAAGTGGAACATTTAACGAAAAAGCACAGACAGTTACTTTTGTTTATCAAAAAGTGACAGCCGGAAACATCATTGTCGATTATGTTGATAAAAATGGTGAAAAAATAGCTGATTCGATTGTTTTAACAGGAAAATTAAATTCAAGTTATCGAACTTCAGCAAAAAAAATCTCGGGATATAAATTGTATCAAACACCTAAAAATGCATCGGGGAAATTTTCGAACACCTCACAAAAAGTAACTTATGTGTATGAAAAAACTAGCGCTTTATCAGTTTCTTCTAATGAAAGAGCTGAAAATGTGAAAAAATCGGAAAAACTACCACAAACGGGAGATTCTAAGAAAACTAATTTATGGTTTATCCTTGGAATGCTCTTACTTTCAAGTGCTTTTGTGCTTGCAAAGAAAAGATGATATTAAAAGTATTTTAAATGGTGTTTAAAGTGTTTCCAATTCATTTTGCTTATTAAAAAGACACATATTACTTTAGATTTCGCAAAAAGTCATTATTGGGTGCATTTATTTGTTACAAATTAACAAATCTATAAGGGATTTAACTACAGTTAGAAATTGATTATAGGAGGACAAAACGCAGTGAAAAATATCAGACAATGGAAGAAGCTAGTTATTGCAATGGTTATTAGTTTACTAGTATTCCAAAATGTTTCACCTGTACTTGCAACAATGACAGACAGTGAAACGGCAAACACCACATTAAAAATTATCAAAGAAGATAAAGATACACAAGAAAAAATCAATGGTTCTACCTTTGAGATAAAGAATAAAGAAACGGGTGAAACAAACGATTTAACAATCAGTGCAAATGGTGAAGCGACTATGGATTCTCTTTCACCTGGTGACTATCTTGTTAAAGAAAAAGTTGCACCAAAAGGTTACACACTAGATGAAAAAGAATATAGTGTAACTTTAGCAGAAAAAGAAGAAGTGATTACTTCAGTTTCAGCAAAAGAGCAAGAAGAAACAACGAAAGAAGCAGCAACACCAACACCAACACCGGTTAAAAAAGCAACACAAAATGCAAATCTAAAAGCTGCTATTACGGACAATATTTTCAATAAAGTCACGCTTAAAGACGGAAATGGCGATGAAATCAACACTTCAGACCGGATTCAAAATGGTAGCGGTGTTGTGCTTAACATGAACTTTGCGTTTTCTGGAAAAAATTATAAAGCGGGAGATACGTTTACAACCGTTTTACCAGATGCTTTCAACTTTGGGAATAAAAACCTAAGTGGGAACTTCTTACCTTCCACAGAAGCAGAATGGACGCTTGACGTTACAACGCGTGAACTTACGATTACTTTCTTAAAAGATGGCATTCAAGAAGGCGATTATGATGTGAATATCAGTACGGCTTTCAAAGTATTTACCTCAACAGAAGAAACGATACAAGAAGTGGTATTCAAAACAGCAGGTAAAGATACTGTTTATCAAATCGAAGTTGTACCAGTAGTTAACTACCCAACAACTGTAGGAATTACGGCGAATCCAGGGGTAGTAAATCCGACAAAAGGGCAAGTAGATGCCAAGTTCAATTTAACCAAAGAAAAAGATGCTAAAGGTGAGTTGAAACTTACAGACTATGCTTCTGGTGGAACAACAACTATTGATAAAGATAGCATCAAAGTATATTCGAGTGATGTTAGTGCTGGGGGAACCTTCATTGGTACGAAAAAATTACTTGTAGAAGGTACGGATTATACGCTAACTTATTCCGCAACTTCTCTAACTGTTACGTTAAACGGTGGGCTTGCTGGGAAAGGCTACCAAGTAACATATGACCGCACAATCAATAAACCAAGTGATTCCCTTTCTTATATGTCTACACAAGCTTACACAGTAGGCGATTCAGGAACATTATCAAGCAACTCCGCTTATGTTTACCTGACAATGACAAATTATAAGCATATCGAGAAAAAAGCTACTTACAACGGCTCAACACAAAGTATTGATTGGAAAATTAACTTTAACTTTGATCAAGACGAAATATCTCCTTCAACAGTGCTTACCGATGTTTTAGCGGATAATGATGTCGAATATGTAGCAGATTCACTTAAAATTAAACGAGTAACTTTTAACGCAACGAATGGGTCGCCAATCGTTGGAGGTGATGCTTCAAGTGATTGGACCACTTCAGCAATCTCGGCAAATGGGAATTTTAATTTAACGTATAAGGACACAAACACAAACGCATATGAAATCACTTATTCCACGAAAATCACGGACTTTAGTGATCGTAAAATTAAAAATGAAATTACAGATGAAAATGGTGTTTCCGCTGACGCAACGATCGCGATTCAACCAGATTTACTGAAAAAAGAAGCTGGAACAATTGACTATTTTAATAACACGATGACATGGAAAATCACTGCCAACTCTGACAGAATTAAGATGGGGAATCTTAATATCACAGATGAATTTTCTACTGGTGTAAAAGCCCTTAAGAGCTACACTGTTCGCGCCTATACAGATAATACCAATAGCGTATTACTAACAGAAGGCAAAGATTATACGATTGATAAAGATGTCACGCCAGCTGGTTTTTATATCCAACTTATCGGCGATTATGCTTCTACAGACAAAAAAATTGTGGTTGATTTCGTCACAGAAATTGACCTTTCTGATGTAACAAAAACGATTGATAATAAAGCATCCATTTCTTATTACGATGGCGGAATTATCAAGTATGTTGATGAAGTAACTGCTTCCATGACACCAGACCCGGCTATGATGACAAATGGTGGTAAATACGGATCGTACAACTCCACTACGGGGAATATCGATTGGATTGTATCTGTAAATGCTATGGCGAAAAACTATGACAACTTGATTTTTGATGATGCTATTCCAACTGGATTAACATACGTAGAAGGCTCACTACAATATCGTAATGTGGCTTCCACAAGTGAGATGATGAATTTATACATCCCGCTTAACTCTGTTGGAACAGTAGCTAAAACAGGTGATAAAAACTATCCAACAAAAGTCGATACTACTGGGAATAAATTACATTTAGAATTTGCTAACTTGGAGAATTCACGCGTATTTATTAAATACAGTACCAAACCAAACGAAAACTGGTATTTCTACTCCTACGTACAAAACACTGCGAAGGTGAGCGATAATGGAGTAGGCGAAAAATCATATAGTTACCAAGCATACGCAAGCAAACTTTTTAATGCGATGACAAAAACGGCTACTATTGATCCATCTTTTGATAATAAAGTTAACTGGGTTGTTACACTGAACAATATCTCAGCAGATCGTCCTATTAACAATCCAACAATTACAGATACAATGAAAACAGGAACAACTGGAGCACAAGTAGTAAAAAGTAGCTTTAAAGTAATCAATGAAACGACGGGTGAAGATATTGACTCAAAATATTATGACATCACATACACAGACAATAATTTCACTATCCAGTTTAAAGACTATAAAGCAACTGCACCAATTAAAGTAACCTATAGCACAATCAGCTTGATGTCTGGGCTTGTTAGTAACACAGCGACAACTGCTTCTCCTGACTACGGTAGTTTACCAATGACATATAAATCAAGAACAACAAGCATATCGCCAGCCTTCACTATTGGTAGTGGTAGCGGGACGGCAACAATCGGTTCACTTGAAATTACCAAAGTGGATAAAAAGGATAATTCGAAAAAACTAACAGGAGCTAAATTCCAGCTTTATACGCTTGAAGGTGATAAAGCGGGACAAGAGGCTACAACTGATTCAGATGGTAAAATCGTGATGGATGGCCTTCAATCTGGGAAATATAAACTAGTTGAGACAGAAGCGCCAACAGGTTACACGATTAGCGATGAATATAAAGACGGTAAAGAAATCACGGTTACCGCCGATGCAGTTACAAACGTTACAATTGAAAACACAGAGCAAACTGGTAGCGCGGTTCTTTTAAAAGAAGATAGTGTAACGAAAGACGCTATCGCAGGAGCAGAATTCGAATTACAAAATGCAGACGGTACAAAAGTCGCTGAAAACTTAGTATCTAATGCAGATGGTAAAATCGAAGTAACTGACTTAGCGCCAGGCGATTACCAATTTGTAGAAACAAAAGCGCCAACTGGCTACGTTTTGGATGGGACACCAACGAAATTTACGGTTGAATTTAACCAAGAAGCGGCTGTAGTTGTCACAAAAGAAAACACAGCCAAAACTGGTAGTGTTGTTCTAACGAAAGAAGATAGTGTTTCAAAAGCTACTTTATCCGGAGCGGAATTTGAATTACAAAACGCCGCTGGAACTAAAGTACAAGCTAATTTAACAACGAATGCGGATGGTAAGCTAGAAGTATCAGATTTAGCGCCAGGTGATTACAAGTTTGTTGAAACAAAAGCTCCAACAGGCTATGAGTTGGACGCAACACCGGTTACCTTTACCATCGAATTTAACCAAGCAACTGCGGTAAATGTAACGAAAGATAATGTTGCGAAAACTGGTAGTGTAGTTCTTACTAAGCTAGATAGTAAATCAAGAAGCAATTTAGCAGGAGCAGAATTTGAACTACAAACAAAACTTGGGGTAAGTTTGAAAGACAAAGTAGTTACAGAAGCAAATGGTCAACTACAAATTGATGATTTGGCACCAGGAGACTATCAATTAGTCGAAACGAAAGCTCCGACTGGTTATGAATTAGATGCTACACCTGTAGAATTCACTATTGCGTTCAACCAGCAAGCACCAATTCAAGTAACCAAAACAAATACGATGTCTACTGGTTCCGTTGTATTAACGAAAACAGATGCTGAAACAAAAACACCTCTTGCAAATGCAACATTCAAATTAGTAGATGAAGATAATAATGTTACAGATAACCTAACGACAGATGCATCTGGAAAACTAGAAATAACTGATTTAGTGCCTGGCGATTATCAATTAATCGAAACAAAAGCACCAGCCGGTTATGAACTTGATACAGTTCCAGTTGATGTGAAAATTGCATTTGATCAGAAGGAAACCTTACAAGTAACAAAAACGAATCTAAAAACAGTTGTGAGCGGTAAAGTTATCGCAGAATTTGTTGATACGAAAGGTAATGTATTAGCAGAAAAAGAAATTCATGCTGGTATCGTTGGCGATAAATATGCATTAAAAGCAAAAGCTATCAAGGGTTACACTTTAACAAAAGAACCTACGAATAAAGCAGGAACTTTCAGAGAAGAAGACCAAAAAGTGACCTTTGTATATGAGAAAAACAAAGCGCCAATTGTGGTAAACCCAGACAAACCTGTCACACCAGTAAAACCAACTAAACCAACTAAAACTGTTGACCCAGCGAAGAAACCTACTGTAACAAGTCTTCCGTCAACTGGAGATGAGTCTCCTTATGGAATCATCTTTACGGGATTATTTGCTAGCTTGGTTGGCCTGTTCTTACTAAGAAAATCAAGAAAAGTAAATGATTAAAAAAATGCGCTATCCGTTTAAAGGATAGCGCATTTTTATCGTCTATTTTAACGAAAAAAGCATTTCACCATATAGAATCAGATTATCTGTTCACTAAAAAGTCATAAAACCAAATAAAAATCCATTTTTTAAGCTTTATATGCAACTGTATTTTCTAGTTGTTTTTGATACAATTCAACCATTAGATAACACGTTAAACAGATAATTATTGCATCAGAGGAGGACATTAACGTAGTGAAGAAGTTAAAAATGTGGAAGAAATTGCTAATTATGATGGTCATTGGTTTGGTTGTTTTTCAAAATATTTCATCGGTTTTTGCAGCAGCGATCGATGTAAAAGAATCAAAGCCATCACTAAAAATCGTTAAAATAGATAAAGATACAAATAAAAACATCAATGGTTCTATTTTTGAGATAAAAAGTATACAAACGGGCGAAATCAAAGAACTTTCCATTGAGGAGAATGGAACAGCAGTCGAGACTTCACTTGCAGCAGGAGAATATCTTGTTAAAGAAAAAAAGGCAGTAGAAGGCTATATACTTGATGAGAGAGCATATAATATCACATTGCAAGATAAAGCAGAACAAATAACCTCTCCTTCATCCAAAAATAAAGCCGCACCGAAAACTAATTTAAAGGCAGCTATTTCGGATAACAATTTTACGAAAGTCGAACTTCTAGACGGTAACGGAACTAAAATCAATCTAGATGAAAGAGTGAAAAATGGTAGTGGTGTTGTTTTAAATATGAATTTTTCTTTTACCGGAAAAAATTATAAGGCCGGTGATACTTTTAAAACGACTTTACCAAATGACTTTAACTTTGGTTCTACAGATTTAAACGGGAATTTTTTGCCCTCAACAGAAGCTGAATGGTCATTTGATGCAGCTACTAGAGAGCTAACAATTAAAATCTTAAAAGATGGCGTACAAGAAGGAAGTTATGATGTTAGTATCACTACAGCTTTTAGGCCATTAACAGAAACAGATCAAACAAGTCAAAAAGCTATTTTTACTACTGCTGGTGGTGATACTGTTTATGAATATGAGGTAATCCCTTCTGTGGACTACCCTACAACAGTGGACTTAACTCTAAGCCCGAGCAATCTTAACCCTGAAAAAGCGCTGGCGACAGCTAAATTCAACTTGACGAAAGAAACAAATGCGATAGGTGAACTTAGACTAACAGACTTTACTTATGGTGGTAGTACGAAAATTGATAAAAGTACGGTTAAAATCTATGCAAGTGATGTTAGTGCTAAAGGAACTTTTAAAGGAAGCAAACAATTATTAGAAGAAGGCGTAGATTATACAATAGAACATACTGACGCAGAACTTAAGATTAAGTTAACTAATGGTTTGGCTGGAAAAGGTTATGAAGTAACTTATACACGTTTCATTAATGATACGACAGAATCTCGTGTTTCATTAGTTTCCAGAGCTCAAACCATTGGTGGATCAGAAGTTTTATCAGTAAATCAAACAACGGTGGAAGCCAAAATAGTTAAATACAAACATTTAGAAAAAAAAGCTGTTTATAATTCCAAAACGCAAACAATTGACTGGGCGATTAATGTCAATTACGATCAAGCAGAATTAACCCCTACTACAGTTTTAAAAGATGTTTTAGCAGATAATGGTGTTAATTATGTCGCTAATTCATTTAAAATTAGAGAAGTAACATTCTCGCCTACTACTGGACAGGCGATTGTTGGGTCTTCGGATGCTTCAAGTAATTGGACAACTTCAACTATTACAGCTAATGGAAGCTTTGAAGCAACATATAAAAATACAGATAAAAAAGCATATCAAATAACCTATGCTACTAAAGTAACTGATTTTAGTGCACGTGATATTATCAATGAAGTCACTGATGAAAAAGGTGTAAAAGCCACTGAAAAAGTAACATTCGAGCCTAATATAGTAAAAAAAGAAAGTGGCACCGTAGACTATTTTAACAATTTAATGTCATGGACGATCACGGCGAACACAGACAGAATCAGAATGAGTGATATGACGATTATTGACGAATTTTCGACAGGTATAAAAAGTTTAGATAACTTGGATGTTTATGCTTATTCGACGGAAGCGGACAAAGTAAAGCTTGTAAAAGATGTCGATTACACCATTACTAATACAACTACACCAGCAGGTTTTAAAATTAAACTTATCGGTAACTATGCGACAACAGATAAAGAAATAGAAGTAAAACTTGTTACAAAGATTGATTTATCTAATGGTATAAAAACACTAGATAATAAAGCTTATATTTCCTATTACGATGGATATATAACACATTATTCTGATACAAAAAAAGCATCATTAGAAATAGATAGTAAAATTTTGGAAAATGGAGCTAAGTATGGTGTGTGGAATTATGAAACAGGAACCATTGACTGGATTGTGGCTTTAAATACAATGGGGTTAGATTTTGAAAACTTGATTTTTGATGATGAGATGCCTGAAGGAACTTCTTATGTGGAAGGCTCGTTAGAATTTAGAAGAGTGTCAGGGCCAGGCGAATTACTTAATCTAAATATACCGATTGCTTCTACAGGTATTTTAGCAAAAGAAGGCGATAAAAATTACCCAACGAAAATAGAAGCAACAGATAAGAAGATACACTTAGAGTTTAGTGGTTTTGGACAATCTAAAGTGTTTGTTAAGTACAAAACCAAGCCGGATAATAAGTGGTATTCTTCTGAGTTTCTTAAAAATATAGCAAAAATTTCTGATAACGGTAAAAATCCAAAAGAATATACTGCAGAAATATATAATAATGAAAGTCACCACCCGATTTCAAAAACCGGACGCATAGATATGGTCTACAATAATAAAATAAATTGGGAACTCGAACTTACTAGTATTACAGAAAACCGAGTAGTTACCAATCCAACTATTACGGACACGATGAATATGGGCTTAACAGGAGCGCAAATTGTTAAAAATAGTTTTAAAGTAGTAGATACAAAAACAGGCGATTCGATAGATCCCAAGTATTATGATATTACTTTTAATGATAACAGTTTTATAATTCAATTTAAAAATTATACAGCAACAGCACCAATCAAAATAACCTATGATACGGTTAGTTTGATTTCAGGTCCGGTAGTAAATACGGTTAGAGTGGATGCTAACGATTACGGTAATCTTCCTGTACACAGCAGAACAGTGATTAACACAGTTACTCCCAACTTTACAACGGGAAGCGGAAGTGGAATAGATACGATTGGATCACTGGAAATTACCAAAGTAGATAAAGAGAATCCAACCAAAAAACTAGCAGGAGCTAAATTCCAGCTATATACAATTGATGGTGAAAAGTCTGGACAAGAAGCTATAACAAATGCAAACGGCGAAATTATTTTTGATAGTATCCAAGCTGGAAAATACAAATTAGTGGAAACAGAGGCCCCAGCAGGTTATACAATTAGCGAAGAGCTGAGAAATGGGAAGGAAGTCACTGTTACTTCTGACGGAATACCTAGCAAATACACCATCGAAAACACTCCAAAAACTGGAAGTGTTACTTTAACAAAAATAGACAAATTAACAAAAGCTCCTTTGGATGGAGCAACATTTGAATTGCAAAAAGCAGATGGAACAGCAGTAAAAGAAGGTCTCATAACGGATGCAAGTGGAAAACTAGAAATTGCTGATTTAACGCCAGGTAATTATCAGTTGATAGAGACAGAAGCCCCAACAGGATACAAATTAGACGAAGCGCCAGTAACATTTGCGATTGAATTTAATCAAACAGAAACTGCAAAAGTGACGAAAGAGAACACCGCAAAAACAGGTGGCGTCATTTTAACGAAAAAAGATGACAAAACGAGTGCTACACTTTCAGGTGCCAAGTTTGAATTACAAACATCTACAGGTGCTAAGTTACAAGAAAACATAGCTACAAATGCAGCAGGACAATTAGAAATTACGAATCTTGCCCCAGGAGATTACCAATTAGTGGAGACAGAAGCCCCAACAGGCTATGAACTAGATGAAGCGCCAGTTCCTTTTACAATTACCTTTAATCAATCTGAAAAAGTAAATGTAGTGAAGCTGAATAAAGCGAAAGCGGGCAGCGTCGTGTTAACCAAGCAAGACGATGTTACAAAAGCAGGCTTAGCAGACGCGGAATTCGAACTCCAAGATAGCGCGGGGACAAAATTAAGAGAAAATCTAATAACGGATACAGCTGGTAAATTAGAGTTAACGAATCTTGCTCCAGGTAATTATCAACTAGTAGAAACAGCTGCCCCAATAGGTTATGTATTAGATGCTACACCAGTAACTTTCACAGTTGAATTTAATCAAACGGAATTACTGAGTTTAACCAAAGAAAATACCGCGAAAACAGGTAGTGTTGTGTTAACCAAGCAAGATAGTTTAACGGGACAAACACTTGCAGATGCAGAATTTGAGTTGCAAGATGAGACCGGAGCTATTTTGCAAGAGAAGTTAATCACGAATGCTAATGGGGAAATCGACATTACCAATCTTGCCCCAGGAAAGTATCAACTAGTAGAGACAAAAGCGCCAACAGGTTATCAGTTAGACAACACCTCAGTTCCGTTTACAATTGAGTTTAATCAAGTCGAACCAATACATGTAACGAAAGAAAATAGTGCTAAAACTGGCGATGTTATTTTAACAAAAGTAGATGCTAAAACGAATAAAGGCTTAGCTGAAGCTAAATTCGAGCTACAAACGAAACAAGGACGAGTACTAAAAACCGGTTTAACAACTGGTATAAACGGAGAGCTTAAGGTAACAAATTTGGAACCAGGCGAATACTGCTTTGTCGAAACAGAAGCTCCAATAAATTACGAATTAGATAGGACTAAGGTTGAATTCACTATCGTATTTAATCAAGTTTCTCCTGTCACTGTAACTAAAACTAATAAGCTGAAAGTGGGCTTAGTGAAAGTAGCGCATACGGATACGGAAGGAAATCACTTGGTAAATCCCGAAAATTATACAGGCGATGTTGGTGAGAAATACGAAACTGAGCCAAAAGAATTTGCCGGTTATCAACTAGTAGAACACCCAACCAATAAAGCTGGTACGTTTACAGAAGCCACGCAAAAAGTAACTTTTGTTTATGAGAAAATAAACGTGCCAATCGTGGCGAATCAAGTCGTTCCGAATCAAGCAAAACCAAGCAACTCAACAAGTCCAACCACAGCTATAGAAAAGCCAGCAACAGTCATGAAAAAAGCGAAACGTTTACCATTAACGGGAGACGAAGCACCATTTAATAATGTTATTTCAGGATTATTTATTAGTGCAATCGGGATTTTCGTATTAAGAAGAGTAAATAAATAAAAGGAACCCCGCTAAACTATATTGTTTAGCGGGGTTCCTTTTATTTAAATCCAAACATCATCTTTTTCTTTTGTTACACATAACATTTGAATGCCACGTACAATATTGAAGATAAAGAGACCAACTACAGCGATAAGCGTAAAAATGAATAAGCTAGCAGTAATGAAGAATGTAAAACTTGATAAAATGCCACTATTTGTCATAGCTGTAACGAAAACACTGGAAAAACACAGGATACCAATGATAGTCGGAATAATATGTGTAAGTAAAGCAACTTTAGCATGGTGAGAGACTTCTTCTGATTTTGCAAAAATCCAAATTAACACTGGAACGATAATTGGTGCAAATAAAATGCTAAAATAACTTAAAGCATTTAGAATTCGATGATCATTCATAATCAACACACCTTTCTAAGATGTTTTCATTATAGCAAGGGAAAGTAGCTCGAGCCCTCGATTCAAGTGACAAAGCCAGAAAGTAACATAACAAATATGTAAGGATTATACTTGTTGCGTTTTAGCATGAATAATATGGAGTAATTGCTCGGACATATACGCAGGCGAATGCGAAAAATCTTCTTCTGCCCAAAAAACAATCATTCCAAAAATCGCATGCGCTTGATAAGTAGCTAGTAGTTGCGGATTAGCTCCTGAACTATCAGGGAAACTCGCAACGTCATCTAAGATAAGCTCTCGAATAACGTTACAAACCTGATTTTGAAAACTAGGCCGAATAGTCGATTTTATAACTTGGCGATAAAAGGCTTGATGACTATAAACGTGGTCAAAAATTTTTATCATGGAAGGCGTAAGGGCTTGAATAGAAAAGTGAGTTGTATGTAAGTATGGATCTTGATAGGCGTTTTTTAAATCTGTCAAAATTTCTTCAATAATGCTGTCTAACAGTTGTTCTTTGTCACGATAGTGTTTATAAAAAGTCCCGCGGTTCACATCTGCTTCTGCGACAATATCCGTAATCGTAATTTGCTGAAAGGGTTTTTGGTCAAGCAGTGTGAAGAGGGCTTGGTTGAAGGCTTTTTTTGTTTTTTTAACCCGTCTATCCATGATTTAGAACCTCCCGTTTGAGAAATTTTCTTATTACTATACATATAACGCAAAAGTGTTGCTTAATCAACAAAACAGGCTTTCTTTACATATTGAAAGCGTTTTATACCGGGATTATAATGAAAGTAGAAAGGGAATAATTTCTTTTTCTAGCGGAACAAAAGTGAAGGAGGAAATAACAATGGGGAAATTAACTGGAAAAGTGGCAGTGGTAACTGGTGCGGCTTCTGGAATGGGGCAACAAATCGCGATTCTTTTTGCTAAAGAAGGAGCGAAAGTTGTTGTGGCAGATTTAAATTTAGAGGCGGCACAAAAAACAGTCGAACTAGTCGAAAAAGAAGACGGAACAGGACTTGCTGTCATAGCTAATGTAACCAAGCAAGAGGATATTGAAAATATGATTAACCAGGCTGTTGAGGCATTTGGAACGTTAGATATTTTAGTCAACAATGCAGGGATTATGGATAATTTTGTGCCAGCTGGTGAATTAACAGATGAACTTTGGGATAAAGTTTTTGCGATTAATACAACTGGTGTGATGCGTGCGACACGAAAAGCATTACACATTTTTGAAGAAAAAGGGCAAGGGGTTATTGTAAACATTGCTTCGGCAGGCGGTCTTTTTGGCTCAAGAGCAGGGGCGGCATATACAGCATCTAAACATGCGGTCGTGGGCTTTACAAAAAATGTCGGATTCCAATATGCGAACAAAAACATTCGTTGTAATGCAATCGCCCCGGGAGCAGTAAATACGAATATCGGGACAACTATTTATGCTCCAGATGAATTTGGTCAAGAGCGCGCGATGATTGGAATGGGGACTAATCCACGTGCTGGTGATGCCTCAGAAATCGCTAAAGTAGCCTTGTTTTTAGCATCAGATGACTCCAGTTTTGTGAATGGAACAGTTATAACAGCTGATGCTGGCTGGACAGCTTACTAAACAATTACTGGCCGTAAAAGAAGTCATTTTCTTTTGCGGCTTTTTTTTCGTGGGAATGAAACAGCCATTTCTGCCTCTTACGTAAACCTGTATGAATAGTTGTGAGCATAATGGGGTATTGAGTAACAAAGTGAAAGGCGGGGATGCTTTTTGGTCGAACAGTTGGTAAGTAATGCAGCGATATTACTCGCAGGCTTTTATATTATCTCCTTAGTTTATAAAGAACCAATTACAAAAGAATTAGCAACAAATAGAAAAATGGTGATCGGAATTTGGGCTGGACTTCTCGGTTTTGCGCTGATGGTTTTCGGGATTCCAATTTCGAATAATGTGATTGTCGATTTGCGTCATATTCCAATAATAATGGTAGGTTTTTATGGCGGGCCGATTCCCGCAATTGTATCAGCTATTATTATTTCGGCATCGCGCTTTCTACTATCCGTGAATTCCGCAGCTATGATGGCGGCGATTGTGATGATGTTAATTGGCATAATAACAGCCCTTTTTGGAAAACGTTTAGAGAAATTTAAAATTTGGGGCGTTTTTATTTTAAATATCATCGCGTGTAGTTTTGTTGTTATTAATCTGCATTTGATTTTAGCTAGAGAGTCTCTTTTCTGGATAAATATGACTATTTTCGTGCTGATTGCGCTTGTTATCGGGGCTGTTTCTGCGGGACTAATGAGCAATATGATTAAATCAAAACAACTTTTTCAAAAATATGAGCAAGATTCTACGCTAGATTATTTGACCAAATTATCGAATGTAAGGCAATTTGATGAGAAAATTAATCATGTGATGGATTCTGGGAGTAGACAAGTTACGCTCATGTTGATTGATATTGATTACTTTAAAAATATTAATGATACATATGGCCACGATGCAGGTGATGCGATTTTAAAACAATTAGCTGTCATTTTAAAAGCAAGCACGACAGATGGCTCAGAAGCTTTTAGAAACGGAGGCGAAGAGTTTTCCATCGTCTTATTAGATTGCTCAATAGAAGAAGGTAATAAGGTTGCTGAGCAAGTTAGAAAAGAAACGGAAGAGCATGATTTTGTTATTCCTGGCGGGCAAATAGTGAAAATTACGATTTCTGTTGGTGTGAGCAGTAGTAAAGACGGAGCGAATACAAGTGAAGGTTTGTTTAAATCTGCCGATGAAGCACTATATAAAGCAAAATTAACAGGACGAAATCGAGTTTGTATTGCAGATGGAAATTAGCTTGTCGCAAAAAAACGAGTACTTCTAGTAGATGGCTTATGTTATAATAGATTGTGTAATGATGAGCAAATAACTAGGAAACTAGTCCAAAAGGATGAGCTTTTAATGTTTGACTTAATGGATAACTTGCTGGGAGTACAGTCATTTGGTGAATTAAATAAAGACATGCCAACGACACTTTTTGTCACTGATGCAGACGGTAATATTTTAATTTCTAATAAATTCACTGCGCTTACGGTCGGAATGTCGCTTGAAGAATTACTTCGTTGTAATGTAAGAGACTTAGTGGAAGACGGTGTGTACAATGATTCTGTCACGCTGGAAGCAATCCGAACCAAACAAAAGAAAACAAAAGTTATCAATACGAAGAAAGGTTTTAGTATTCGTTCGACTTCTACGCCCATTCTCTATCCAGATGGCACCGTGCATTTAGTTGTTACGATGTCAGATGAAACGCAACCAGATAGTTTTAAAACATGGCGAGGCGAGGCAATTTCGGGCAATAAAGAGTCACTTCTTCTTGAAGATTATAAAGAAAATGATGGCACTGTGATCATAGCAGAGAGCGTCGCGATGAAGCAGATAGTTCGAGTGTGCAACCAGATTGCTCCGTTTGACAGTAAAGTCTTATTATACGGGGAGTCCGGTACTGGTAAAGAAGTTTTGTCGCGCTATATTCATGAACAAAGTGAACAAGCTGCTGGGCCATTTATCTCGATTAACTGTGCGGCAATCCCCAAAGCATTATTTGAATCTGAGCTTTTCGGACATGAAAAAGGTTCGTTTACCGGTGCGGATATTGAAAAACCTGGGATGCTTGAACTAGCTGATGGAGGCACACTATTTTTAGATGAAATTTCTGAAATGCCATTAGAGCTTCAAGCAAAAATGCTGCGAGTGCTTGAAACTGGCGAGGTAAGAAGACTGGGCTCAACAACCGAGACGAAACGCCGCTTTAGACTTATTTCAGCGACAAATCGAAACCTTGGCGAAATGGTTGAAAAAGGAACGTTTAGGCGTGATTTGTATTATCGTATTAATGTAGTGCCGGTGCATATTCCAGCACTTAGAGAGCGACCGCAAGATATTATTGGCCTTGCGCGTCAGTTCATTCAAAAATTCAATCAAAAGTATCAAAAAGATTTTCAGTTAAGCGGCGATAAAACGAAAGAATTACTTTCTCATAACTGGCCAGGAAATGTACGTGAACTTAGAAACCAGATTGAACGCTTAGTTGTTATGTCCGGAAATAAAGAAGTGAAAGTCTCGGAAACAGATGATTTTGCGCTAGACTTACATTTTAAAGAGCAAACGAAAAAAGAATCACTTCATTTAAAAGATTATTTACAAGACGTGGAAAAACACTTTATATTGCGAGTGCTCGAAGAAAGTGATGGAAACGTGACAAAAGCGGCCAGTGTGCTTGGAATTCACCGCTCTGTTTTATATCGAAAACTAAAAACACTTCATTAATTTAGAAAACCTAATCGGAAAACGCGATTAGGTTTTTTTGTTGCGTTTTCGCGACTATTATTTGTAAAAGTGCTAATTTTTATGTCGCTTTTTTGCGACGATTAATAATGCTTAAATTTATAAAGGCTGATATAAAGCCATTTTAAATGTTGGCATGAAAGTTGCTTTATAAGTAATTGCGTATCATTACAAATATATGTGAATAATTGAACAATGAGGAGTGAGGAATTTGTCAAAAGTAATAAAAGCAAGTGAAGCAGCAAAATTAATAAAAGATGGCGATACTGTTGCTTTTAGTGGTTTCGGTTTAGCTTGTGTCAACGAAGAAATGGCTATCGCGGTTGAAGAGCGTTTTTTAGAAGAAGGGGCACCTCGTAATCTAACCGTTATGCATGCTAGTGCGCTTGGTGATCGCAGGGAAAAAGGAATGAGTCACTGGGGACATGAAGGATTAATTAAACGCTGGATTGGCGGAATTGCGATTGCTTCTCCCAAAATGGCGAAATTAATTGAAGAAGACAAATGTGAAGCATACAATTTGCCACAAGGTGTAATTACGCAACTTTACCGGGAAATTGCAGCTAAACGACCAGGCGTTATTACAAAAATTGGCATGGGAACATTTGTAGACCCGCGTATTGAAGGGGCAAAAATGTCCGCGAGTTCTAAAGACAACTTAGTAGAGCTATTGACGATTCACGACGAAGAATGGCTATTTTATCCAAGTTTCCCAATTCAAGTTGCGCTCATTCGAGGAACTGTGGCAGATGAATTTGGGAACTTAACGTTAGAAAAAGAAGGCTTACACATGGAAGTCTTGCCAATTGCACAGGCAGTTCGAAATTCAGGCGGAATTGTAATCGCTCAAGTAGAATCTGTTGCGAAAAAAGGATCGCTTAATCCTAAAGATGTTAGAGTTCCAGGGATTTTGGTTGATCATATTATTATTTCAGAACCAGAAAATCATTTCCAAACTGAAAATACACAATACAACCCAGCTTTTTCAGGACACATTCAAGTTCCGCTTGGTGATATTGAGCCACTTGCGTTAGATGACCGTAAAGTAATTGCGCGTCGTTCAGCAGCAGAACTAGAACCACAAACCATTCTAAATTTAGGTGTAGGAATTCCAGTGAACGTCTCTACTGTTGCAGCGGAAGAAGGCGTGAGTGACCAATTAATACTAACAACGGAAGCAGGATCTGTTGGTGGTGTGCCAGCAGGGTTAGCAGATTTCGGTCATGCGTATAACAGTGAAGCTATTGTCGACCATCATTCACAGTTCGATTTTTACGATGGTGGCGGACTCGATTTATCCGTACTTGGTTTGGCGCAAACCGACGAATCCGGTAATGTGAATGTCAGCAAGTTTGGCTCAAGAGTTGCTGGGTGTGGTGGATTTATTAATATCTCCCAATCAGCGAAAAAATTAATTTTTGCCGGAACTTTTACAGCAGGTGGTTTAAAGACACGGGTAGCTGACGGCAAACTAGAGATTTTACAAGAAGGAAAAGCTAAAAAGTTTATCAAACAAGTTCAACAAATCACATTTAGTGGCGAATACGCTTCAACGACCGATCAAATCATCCTCTATGTGACAGAGCGAGCTGTATTCCGTTTAGAAAATGGC
Source organism: Listeria monocytogenes (assembly GCF_041765605.1). Lineage (GTDB taxonomy): Bacteria > Bacillota > Bacilli > Lactobacillales > Listeriaceae > Listeria > Listeria monocytogenes_D. The sequence goes on along the minus strand of NZ_CP168900.1, from coordinate 2,269,390 downwards.
AAAATGGTTCTAACAGAAATCGCGCCAGGAGTAGATTTAGAAAAGGATATTCTTGGACAAATGGAATTCGAACCCATTATTGCGAACGATTTAAAAGTAATGGATAGCGGTATGTTTAGCGAACAATGGGGTGGCTTAAAAGCTATTATTGAAAAACAAACAAGAGAGGGAGTATCGATATGACAAAAGAAATAAACCGTTGGGGAGTCTTAATTGGCTCTGTTGGTGTTCTACTTTGTACCGGTGCGGTATATGCATTTAGTGTTTTTGCTGGACCGCTTAGTGCTGCGCATGGTTGGACAATTCCACAAATTATGATGGCATTTACAATTAATGCGGCGATTGGACCGATTCCAACTATCTTAGGTGGGATTTTAACGGATAAAGGGAAAGCAAAATGGGCCATTTTAATTGGGGGAATCCTGTTTGGGCTTGGTTTTGCACTGACAGGTTTTGCTACTTCAACGACGATGCTTTACTTGTCTTATGGTGTCCTTGCTGGGCTTGGACAAGGTTTTGCGTATTCAGGATGTCTTAGTAACACGATTCGTCTTTTCCCAGATAAACGTGGTCTTGCTTCTGGACTTATTACGGCAGGAATGGGTGGAGCGACAATTATTGCTGCACCGATTGCGAACCATTTAATTGAAACATATAACGTAATGACAGCATTTAAAATTATGGGAGCTGTTTATATCGCAGTTGTCATTGGATGTAGTTTCCTTATTCGCGTCGCACCAGCTGGCTATGCACCAAAAGGCTGGACACCACCTGCTGGAAATGGAGCGGGTATGGTAAATGTACCTTGGACGGGCATGGTTCGAACAGTTACTTTTTATCTGATTCTTTTAATGTTAGGTATTGGCGCATTCTCAGGTCTGATGATTGCTTCTAATGCATCCTTAATTGGTCAAAATATGTTTGGCTTAACGGCTGCATCGGCTGCTGCTTACGTTAGTATTTATTCACTAAGCAACTGTTTAGGTCGAGTAGTTTGGGGCGCTGTATCTGACCGTCTAGGTAGATCAAATACATTGATGATTATTTATACAGTAATTGCTTTATCTTTACTAGCACTTGCAACACTTCAATCTGTTGTTGGATTTGTTATCGGAATCATTGGACTTGGACTTTGCTTTGGTGGAACAATGGGCGTTTTCCCGTCTATCGTTATGGAAAATTACGGTCCGAAAAATCAAGGCGTCAACTACGGAATTGTCTTCATTGGTTATTCCACAGCAGCCTTCTTTGCACCAAAAATGGCAGCGCAAATCGCCGGTCAAAACGGTGGCGACTTCACACAAGCTTTCTATATAGCTATCGCACTTGCTGCTGTAGGACTTTGTATTAATATTGTTTATAAATTACGTGAGAAAAAACAACCAACGAAAGAATTAGCGTAAAAATAGAGAGGAGAAAAGAAAATGAGTTTAACTGAAATGCTACAAATCAAATATCCGATTTTACAAGGGGCAATGGCACAAATTGCCACATATGAATTAGCTTCCGCGGTATCAAATGCAGGTGGGCTAGGAATTATCGCGTCTGGTGGAATGTCAGCAGACACATTACGAGAACAAATTCGTCTTTGTAAAGAAAAGACAACAAAACCGTTCGCTGTAAATATCATGCTGATGATGCCAAATTGCCCAGAACTTGTCGATGTCATTATTGAAGAAGATGTGCGCGTTGTTACAACTGGGGCAGGAACGCCTAAACCATTTATGGAAAAATTTAAAGCAGCTGGAATTAAAGTTATCGCAGTTATCCCATCTGTAAAAATTGCACAAAAAATGGAAGAAATCGGTGTTGATGCAGTTGTTGCAGAAGGTACAGAAGCAGGGGGACATGTTGGTGAAACAACAACGATGGCACTAGTTCGTCAAGTCGTTTCAGCAGTAAATATCCCAGTCATTGCAGCAGGCGGAATTGCAGATGGCCACGGAATGGCAGCGGTATACGCGTTAGGCGCAAGCGGTGTCCAAATCGGCACACTTTTCCTTGTTGCTGAGGAATGCCCGGTTCCAGCTAGCTTCAAACAAGCAGTACTTGACGCAACGGATACGAGTACGACCGTAACAGGCCGCCGAAATGGTGCGCCAGTAAGGAGTATTAAAAACCCAATGATCCAAAAATATGTAGAACTAGAAAATGAAAATGCCTCCAGAGATAAATTAGAGGAATTAACACTTGGCTCTCTTAGAAAAGCAGTTCATGAAGGTGACGTTGAAAATGGTTCCGTCATGGCTGGACAAATTTGCGGAATGTTAACTGAAATTCGTTCCACAAGCGATATTATCGAAAACCTTATGAAAGAATCTAAACAAGTTGCAAGTAACTTAGTCATTCAATAATAAAAAAACCAGCAGAATCTATTAGATTTTGCTGGTTCTTTTTCATTTGCGACGATACATTTTTGTTAGATCCACCATTAAATAAATAAGTAGCACAGCGGTAATGAGGACAGCAATCAAGCTTGCTATATCATTATGGAACAAAATACTAACGCCATTAATTGCTAGTGCGATTAAAATGATAATAAAATATTTTCCCATTAAGATTCTCCAGTTCTTTGTCTAATTATAAAGCACCATCTTGAATGATTTCTGTTTTATAACCATCTGGATCTGTTAAGAAATAATAGAATGGATCTTCACCGGGAAGTCCTTTTAAATCTGTCACAGTGTAACCTGCTGCTTGGTGCTCTTTTAATAAAGCGCGTACGTCTGGTACACCAACCGCTAAATGACCGTAACCATTTCCTAAATCGTAAGCTTCTTTTTGGTCATAGTTGTATGTTAATTCTAGTTCGAAACCGCCTTCTTCAAACGCCATATAAACTAATGTAAATTCGAAATCTGGAAAGTCCTTACGACGAACTTCTTTAAGTCCTAACGCTTTTTCATAAAAATTAATAGAATCAGTTAGGTTTTTTACGCGGATACATGTATGTAACATTTTTGCAGTCATTTTTTCTTCCTCCTTTTAAACTTCTTTCTTTATTGTAGTATATCTCGGAAGTGAATACAAACAAGGAATATTGATGGAAGTAAGGCGATTTTTTCGGTATAATGATGGATGTGAAGAAAGGCGGAAGTGAAATGACAAAAATCAAACGTATTATGACAGGAATAATCCAAGAAAATTGTTATATCATTTATCAAGATAATTTAGCATTAATTGTTGACCCAGGCGATGAAGCAAGTAAAATTGAAGCAGAAATCGCAAAACTAGAAGTGAAACCAGTGGCTGTTTTGCTAACGCATTGTCACTATGATCATATCGGGGCTTTAGAAGAGATTCGAACAACATATAATATTCCAGTATATGTTAGCCCACTAGAGCAAGAATGGCTCTCTAATCCAGAACTAAACTTATCTGCACATATTGCTGGTAAAGCAATTATAGCGCAACCTGCAGAAAATGAATTTACGCTAGGTGAATATAATATAGAAGGTTTTCAATTTAAAGTAGTACCGACGCCAGGACATTCTATCGGAAGCGTTAGTTTTATTTTCGACGATTTTGTCGTAGTTGGTGATGCTTTGTTTAAAGGTAGTATCGGTCGTACAGATTTATATACAGGAGATTTTGATATGTTAATAAATAGCATTAAAACACAACTGTTCGTACTTCCAGATGAATTACCAGCTTATTCAGGTCATGGCGATGCAACTACAATCGGTCACGAGAAAAAGACAAACCCATACTTTAACTAAAAAAGAACTTGCAGAAGCATTTATTCTGCAGTTTTTTTGTAATCAAATGGAAAGGATGTTGGAATATGCATTCAGACGAGGAAATTTTCAAAGAAACAACACCAAAAGCACTGCTGCAATTACTAAAAAAAGATTACTATTTTCATGATTATTGCTATCAAGAAATTATCCCTAGAGGCAAAGAAATCAAGATGAATAATTCGAAAGGCTTCAAGATTTACTTAGTAGAAAGTGGATACTTCTCTTATTGCCTTCAAAATGAATACGGCGATTCCGGCATTATTAGCTTTGTGGGTGGCGAAATCGCAATCAATTTAGTTCCGATTATTAAGGAAGAGCCAGAGGAGTCTGTACTGCGTAGTTTGACAGAAGTTCATTGTTGGGTACTCGATCCTGATTTTGTGGAACGTGTTTTGGATGAATCGGGTGAAAAAGCGAAATATCTATTATCTAATTTGCTTTATACGAGAAAAGTTTATTTTAAAGCTAGTAAACGTAATTTTATGAAGAAAGAACGCCGTATTAGAGCATGTCTAAAAGAGATTGGTCTATATATGGGAAGAGTAACGAAAGATAAGGAATTCATTTTGCCGGATGAAATTAATAATTCTATTTTGGCTCAATATGCCAACACGACTCGAGAATACACGAATATTATCGTATTAAAACTACGAAAAGAAGGAATTCTCGACGACAGTCATAAGCCATGGGTTATTAAAAAAATTGACACACTTTAAATGATAAAACTTAATATATATTGATTTTCATACTATAAAAGGTGGAAAAGTTAAATTATTATCTAAAAAAAGTGCAGAAAAAATGTCACAAAAAGTACTTATTTAGACGTTTTTGACCTAAAAAAAGTTTGTTTTAGTAGGCAAATAGTGAAAAATTTCTTTTTTTGTGATTGCGATGTTATTTTATTCAGCTTATCTCTTCTCTAGAGTGTTTTCATTCTGTGATATTATACTTTAGAGGAGGAATTTGCAATGAACACATTAGAAAAACGACAACATGAAATTTTGACCAATCCACTTCATTTTTGTAAGAAGTCTGGAGATTTTGCTAAACATAGTATGAGTATTAAACTTTCTAAAAACGAACTGTTTGATGTTGATTTCGTAACAGGTATCTATTTTGTTGAAAAAGGTATCGTTATGAAAGGAACACAAATTGATGACTATATTGGGTACGATCAATTACTAAAACATGGGGATGTGTGTAATTTTTCATCTTTCATGTCTTCTGATTTAAAACGTAATATTGGTGCTAAATTATTATCACCAAGTTCTAGCGTCATTACAGCAGTAGACAGAGATTTCTTCATTTTTATGGTCGAAAAACATATTAGTATCGAAGAATTTATGCTTTATCAATCAAAAAAAGAAATCATGGTGCTGCAACGTCGCTGTTTACTTAATACACTCAAAGTAAAAGATCGCGTAAAACACGTGATTGCTGCAATTGGCTATGAATATGGTATTTCTAACGGAGATAACATTCAAATTCCACAAGAGCTATCCACTACATTTTTATCCAAATTCATGGGTATCACAAGAGAGTATCTTAGTTTAACGCTTAGTGAACTTAAAAAAGAGGGCTATTTACTAAATACTAAAATCCCTGTTGTAATTAATGTAGAAAAACTTTTCAATGAAATTCCATATGAATCATTAATTTTATAAATGTAAGAAGATAGTCTAACGGCTGTCTTCTTTTTTATGCTAAAATGAAAGAAAAAAAGGAGTTCCACTATGAGTGAATACTTGGAAATTCCAGAATTAAATAAAGCTTTTCCGTTCCGTTCGTTTGTAAATGAGGGAGAGGTACTTGTTTATCCGCATTGGCACAAGGAAATTGAGATTATTTATGCACTAAAAGGGAGCCTTAATCTTGGTGTTAATGATATGCCAATTCAATTAAAAGAAGGCGAGATTCAAGTGATAAATGGTGGAGATGTGCATTATTTTTTAGCTTCACCAAGTAGTGAACGTGTCGTTATTCAGTTTGATTTAAGTTTATTTCAAGAAGAAATGCAAATGGATGACCAAATGCAAACATTGCGTGAGATGCTTACGGAAATGGCGCATTTAAGTAGAGAATGGCCAGAAGAAACAGTGGCTAAAATGCAATCTCTCATTATGAATATTCATGAGGAGTCTAGCGGAGAAAAGCCAGGTAAGCATTATATTCTAAAAGCGGACTTGCTGGCGATTATCGGCTTAATATACCGAGAAATCCCTCAAATCAAAACACAACCGGATAGTGTGATTTCGGAAGAAGCGGTCTTAAAATCTCAAGAAACACTACATAAATTAGATCAAATTTTTTCCTATGTCGAGAAACATTATCAAGAACCTGTCAGCTTACAAGAAGTCGCGAACTACACTGGATTTAGCACATACTATTTCACGAAATTTTTCAAGCGAAATACCGGAATGACATTTGTGACTTTTTTAAATGATTACCGGCTGAACAAAGCAAAATGGATGTTGTTAAATGAGGCTTTCCCTGTAACAGAGGTGGCTGAACTAGCTGGCTTTAGTAGCGTAAAAACCTTTCATCATGCCTTCAAACGAGCAATGGGAGTCGCACCATTAAAATACAGGAAGACAATATACGGGAATAATTAAGCAATAAAATAGGAAGATTTACCTCCAGTAGTTTTGTATGATGTAACTATCAAAACTATTGGAGGTTTTTTATTATGACATTAAAAGTTGGAATTATAGGTTGTGGAGGCATTGCAAACGGGAAGCATATGCCAAGTTTATTAAAAGCTGAGAAAGCAGAAATGGTTGCTTTTTGCGATATCGTTTTAGAAAAGGCGGAAGCAGCAGCAAAAGAATTTGGTGGCGAAAATGCAAGCGTATACACAAACTATGTAGAATTACTCCAAGATAAATCCATCGATGTCATCCATGTGTGTACACCAAATATTTCTCATGCGGAGATTTCTATCGCAGCAATGGAAGCCGGAAAACACGTTATGTGTGAAAAACCAATGGCGAAAACAACGGCAGAAGCGAAAAGTATGATTGAAGCTGCAGAGCGTACAGGCAAAAAACTAACAATTGGTTACCAAAATAGATTCCGCAAAGACTCGGATTACTTGCACCAAGTTTGTGAGAACGGCGAATTAGGTGATATCTATTATGCAAAAGCAAAAGCGATTCGTCGTCGTGCAGTCCCAACATGGGGTGTGTTTTTAGATGAAGAAGCGCAAGGCGGCGGCCCACTTATTGATATTGGAACACATGCGCTTGATTTAACGCTTTGGATGATGGACAACTATAAACCAAAATACGTAGTAGGAAACAGTTATCATCAACTTGCGAAAAAAGAAAATGCAGCAAACGCGTGGGGTTCATGGGATCCAAGTAAATTTACTGTAGAAGATTCCGCATTTGGTTTTATCACGATGGAAAATGGCGCAACGATTGTGCTAGAAGCAAGTTGGGCGCTTAATACACTTGATGTCGGTGAAGCGAGAACGTCTTTATCAGGAACAGAAGGCGGCGCAGATATGGAAGACGGCTTACGAATTAACGGCGAAGCACACAGCCAAATGTATGAAAAGAAAATTCAATTAGAAGCAGGCGGCGTTGATTTTTATGATGGAACTGGTGATGACCCAGCGTTAATCGAGGCAGAACAATGGTTAGCGGCAATTGAAAATAATACAGATCCAGTTGTGAAACCAGAACAAGCACTTGTTGTAACACAAATTTTAGAAGCTATTTATGAATCATCCAAAACAGGTCAACCAGTTTATTTTAATTAAGGAGGAAGTGCCTTTATGAAAGCAAAAATTGCTTTACAGTTGTGGAGTGTTAAGGAAGCTTGTGAAGATGACTTTTTTGGAACGCTAGAAAAAGTGGCGGAAATGGGTTATGACGGCGTGGAGTTTGCTGGTTATTATGGTAAATCTGCCAGTGAAATCAAAGCGAAATTAGCTGAACTTGGACTAGAAGTAGCCGGATCGCATATTAGTAAAGAACAGCTTGAAGAAGACTTAGAAAATGTCATTTTGTTTGAACGTGAATTGGGGAATGAATATATTATTTGCCCATATGCAGATTTTAAAACAAAGCAAGAATGGCTTACATTTAGTGAAAAACTTCGTGAAATCACCAAAACGGTTCAACAAGCTGGGATGCATTTTGGTTATCATAATCATGCCCATGAATTAGATAAATTAGAGAATGAAATTATTTTGGACAACTTACTCAAAAATGTACCAGAAATGGTTGCGGAATTAGACACTTACTGGATTGAGTATGCAGGAATTGGCGTTATTCCTTTTATCGAAAAATATCGTAACCGGGTACCACTTATTCATATTAAGGATAAATCGAACGCGAACAAAGAAAGCACTATTATCGGTGAAGGTGTTTTGGACGTGCCTGGTTTTGTTAAAACGGCGCTTCAATCTGGAACAACCTGGCTGATTATTGAACAAGAAGCATTTATGCAAGATCCGCTAACAAGTGTGGCCAAAGGTTATACGTATTTAGCAAATGTATTGGAGGAGAACTAATATGACACGTGTAACGGTGTGGAACGAATTTTTACATGAAAAAGAAGATGACGCGGTGTTGGCTATTTATCCAGACGGAATTCACGGACAAATTGCTAGTTTCCTAAAAAAAGCAGGAATTGACGCGGGAACAGCTACTTTAGAAGAACCTGAACATGGCCTTACCGAGGAAGTATTAGCGAATACGGATGTACTGATTTGGTGGGGACACATGGGACATGACCGCGTAGAAGATAAGATTGTCGATCGTGTGCAAAAGCGCGTATTAGAAGGCATGGGACTTGTCGTACTACATTCTGGACATATGTCGAAAATCTTTATGCGTCTAATGGGAACAAGTTGTGATTTAAAATGGCGCGAAGCAAATGAAAGAGAACGGCTTTGGGTAGTTGACCCAACGCATCCGATTGCAAAAGGCATTGGCGAATTTATTGAGTTGGACGAGGAAGAAATGTACGGCGAGCATTTTGATATTCCAACACCAGATGAACTAATTTTCTTAGGTTGGTTTGAAGGTGGCGAAGTTTTCCGAAGCGGGATTACCTACAAACGAGGAAATGGTCGGATTTTCTACTTCCAACCAGGCCATGAATCTTATCCAACCTATCACCATCCGGATATTCAGCAAGTAATTATTAACGGCGTACATTGGTGCGCGGAAGGTCGGAAGAATTATCCGGCATACGGAAATCACCAACCACTTGAAAAAATAGGGAGGAAATAAAAATGAAATTAGGCGTTTTTACACCATTATTTGCTAATTTATCATTAGAAGAAATGTTAGATAAAGTGAAAGCAGCGGGTCTTGATGCTGTAGAAATTGGCACAGGAGGAAACCCTGGGAATCATCACTGCCCGACGGACGAACTTTTGGCAAGCGAAGCAGCACGCAAAGAATACTTAGAAAAATTTACTAGCCGGGGATTAACGATTAGTGCATTTAGTTGTCATGATAATCCGATTTCTCCAAATAAAGAAGAAGCGGCAGCGTCCGATGAAATTTTACGAAAATCAATTAAACTAGCTTCATTAATGAATGTTCCGGTTGTTAATACATTTTCTGGAACAGCTGGTGATAGTGATGATGCCAAAGCGCCAAACTGGCCGGTTATTCCTTGGCCAACTGTTTATAGCGATATTAAAACATGGCAGTGGGAAACAAAATTAATTCCTTACTGGAAAGAAATTGGCGAACTTGCAGCTGCCAGTGGCGTTAAAATTGGTATTGAACTGCACGGTGGTTTCTTATGCCATACGCCATATACCATTTTAAAACTGCGGGAAGAAACAAATGATTCTATCGGGGTTAATTTAGACCCAAGTCATTTATGGTGGCAAGGAATCGACCCAGTTGGCGCTATCAAAATCTTAGGAAAAGCTGGAGCGATTCATCATTTCCATGCTAAAGATACGTATTTAGATCAAGATAATATTAATATGTACGGTTTAACGGATATGCAACCATATGGTGATGTACAAACGAGAAGTTGGACATTCCGCTCGGTTGGTTGTGGGCACAGTTTGACAGAATGGTCTGATATTATGAGCGCGCTTAGAACATACGGTTATGATTATGTAGTCAGCATTGAACACGAAGATCCATTAATGTCGATTGATGAAGGCTTCGACCGTGCTGTTACAAACTTACAATCGATTTTAATTAAAGATAAACCACTGGATATGTGGTGGGCTTAACGATAAGAAAGGGTGTCTTAGGATGAAAAAATATCAATTAGTAATTGTTGGTTACGGCGGGATGGGAAGCTATCATGTAACGCTTGCATCGGCTGCTGATAATTTAGAAGTTCATGGCGTATTCGACATTCTAGAAGAAAAACGCGAAGCCGCTGCTGAAAAAGGTTTGAAAATTTATGAAAGCTTTGAAGCGGTTTTAGCGGATGAACAAGTAGATGCCGTTCTTATCGCGACACCGAATGATAGCCATAAAGAATTGGCAATTACTGCACTTGAAGCAGGTAAGCATGTTGTTTGCGAGAAACCAGTGACGATGACAAGCGAAGATTTACTAGCAATTATGGATGTAGCTAAAAAAGTAAATAAACATTTCATGGTTCATCAAAATAGGCGTTGGGACGAAGATTTCCTAATTATAAAAGAAATGTTTGAACAAAAAACGATTGGCGAAATGTTCCACCTGGAATCACGCGTTCACGGAGCAAATGGTATTCCAGGAGATTGGCGTCATTTGAAAGCACATGGCGGAGGGATGGTACTTGATTGGGGTGTGCATCTACTTGACCAATTGTTATTCCTAGTCGATAGTAACGTGAAATCTGTATCTGCTAATCTAAGTTTTGCGCTTGGGGATGAAGTCGATGATGGCTTTGTCACGTTCATTACTTTTGAAAATGGCATCACTGCTCAAATTGAGGTAGGCACAACGAACTTCATTAAACTACCTCGCTGGTATGTCAAAGGTACGGAAGGAACTGGAATTATCCACGATTGGGATTTAAGCGGGGAAATCGTCAAACCGACCGCGCTCGCTAAAACGTCTGAACCAACGCCAATTAAAGCTGGGCAAGGACTAACAAAAACAATGGCACCACCAAGCGAGGAAGCAACGAATACATTATCACTTCCAGCACCTGCCAAATTAGCTCCATCTTTTTATAATAATTTTGTCGATGTTTTAAATAATACGAGTGAACCAATCGTTCAAAACGAAGAAGTTTACCAAGTTTTAAAATTGATTGAAGCCATATTTGAAGCGGCTGAGACGAATCGAACTATCCATTCTATTTAAAAAAGATGTTTTAGCTTCCTAAACTGTGGAAAACACTACTATGGAGATAAAGAATTCTTCATTAGAAAATATTCTAATTAGGAGGCAATATCAATGAGCGAAGATAAAGGCATGAAAGACAAAGCAAAAGGACTTAAAGACAAAGTAGTAGGTGACGCAAAAGACAAGTTCGGTAAAGCAACAGATGATAAAGGCAAACAAGTAGAAGGTAAAGCTCAAAAAGCTAAAGGCGAAGTAGAAGATAAAACTGGCGACGCTAAAAAGAAATTATCCGAATAAGTTAAAAAAGCAGGCTTGGAAAATATAAGCCTGCTTTTGTCTATTTATATAAGCTAGTCAAACTGTCAAAGTCATAAGTGATTCAAAAAATTGGTATGATTGGCCTATAGATAATACCTTAATAAAAATAGAACGCTTTGCCTGCCTCTTATTTGGAGGCGATGCAAAGCGTTTTTATTTTTCCGCTAAATATTTAATTTTATCAGGCACGTTTTTGATTTTTTTATAATTAACAACCATTTTGTTCTCGCCAACAAGTACTTTGAATTGTTCGTCCTTCGTTAATTCTTTTTCTGAGTAAAAAGTTAGTTGTTTTTGTTTTCCTTTGTCATCGTAAACATTTGATACATATTTGAACCCTTTGAATTGATTTTTTTGAACGGGTTTTCCAGCGTCTTCTACTTTTACGTAATAGGATTTTACTGCGGCATCTGTTGGCATCGCATACTCCCAAATCGCGCAAACAGTTAGAAGAACTGCAGCTAATAACATTAAACCTCTTTTTTTAGTAAACATTTCTCCTTCATCCTCTCTTGATTTGCTTTATTACATTAAGTTTACAACGAAATGACGAGTTTATCCCTTTTGTTAACTAACAAAATTCCCTGCTAATCTTACAATTTTGTCAGAAAGGTGACAAAATGAAATCATAAAAGATTGTGAAGTTACAAAGTCGTCTTTTTTTAACTACTAAATGTAGAAACTACCAGAAAAATAGGCACTAGAAGTAGTAGCGTTTTTGTACTTGAAATATGCTCGAAAACACACAATTGTCGGAAAAAATTTTTTTATTTGCTGAAAACCTTGGCGTCATCATTGTTTTGCCAGTTTCGGTAATAAAATCAGAGCACTATATCTTGCATTCACATAAAAAAAGTTATACTATATATAGTATCGAAAGCGAAATATTGCTTCATCGCCTTTTAACTTTTATCAGGGGAATTTGCTCCTTTAAAAGTTAATTTTTTTGCTCCATGGAACGACCACAAATAGTTCAGCGGACGAATGAAAAGCGCAAAATGAATCAGATATTTTTACAACGAGGAAAAAAGGATGAAATGGGGATTGCAAATGACAACTTACATAGTAAAAGACGGGGGAAACAGAAAGCTACCTTTTGACAAAAGCCGATTGGATGGATATTTAGAGAAAATCCATGAAGAATTTCCGAAACTTGATTTAGAAGATTACAAACGTAAGGTTTTTAATTTTGTAGAGAAGAAGGAAGATTATGCGGCTGACGAATTAGTCGATTATTTAATTAGGGAAGCAGAAGCTCGTACTGATATTCATATTCCTGAATGGGAACATTTCGCGGCACGCCTTTATTTAAATAAATTATACAAAAAAGCGAGTAAAAATCGTTTTTATAATGACGATGATAAATATGGTTCGTACGTTGGACTTCAAGAGAGTTTAGGCGAACGCGGTATTTATTCTGGCAATATTCTAAAAAATTATTCTAAAGAAGATTTGATTGCAGCAGGGAAATTAATTGACCCTGAAAAAGATAAATTATTTACGTATAATGGTTTGTATTTACTTGCGACACGTTATTTAGCAACGGACTCTGAACGTAATGTGTATGAGTTGCCACAAGAACGTTGGTTAACTATCGCTCTTTACTTAATGCAAAATGAACCAAAAGAAAAACGAATGAAACTAGTGGAAGAAGCATACTGGGCTTTAAGCAACCTATATATGACTGTTGCAACACCAACACTTGCGAACGCTGGAAAAGTTGGCGGTCAATTGTCTAGTTGTTTCATTGATACTGTAGATGATAGCTTGCAAGGTATTTATGACAGCAATACAGACGTTGCTAGAGTTTCTAAGCACGGTGGTGGTGTTGGCGCATATCTTGGCTATGTTCGTTCAACAGGAGCTGCTATCCGTGGCGTAAAAGGTGCAAGTGGTGGCGTTATTCCTTGGATTAAACAATTGAACAATACGGCGGTTAGCGTAGATCAATTAGGTCAACGTAAAGGTGCAATTGCTGTTTATTTAGACGTTTTCCATAAAGATATCGAATCTTTCCTTGATTTACGTTTAAACAATGGTGACCAACGTTTACGTGCACATGATGTATTTACTGCAGTTTGTATTCCTGATATTTTCATGGAAGCTGTAGAACGTCGCGGTGAATGGTATTTATTCGATCCACATGAAGTAAAAGCGAAAAAAGGCTGGTACCTACAAGATTTCTACGATGAAACAAAAGGAGAAGGTACTTTCCGCGAAAAATATGACGAATTAGTAGCTGATGAAACAATCAGTAAAAAAATCGTTAAAGCAATTGATATCATGAAACGTGTCATGATGAGTCAATTAGAAACAGGGAATCCATTCATGTTTTACCGTGATGAAGTAAACAGAATGAACCCAAATAAACATGAAGGCATGGTGTATTCTAGTAACTTATGTACAGAAATCATGCAAAATATGAGCCCAACAAAAATGATCCAAGAAATTATTTCTGGAGATCAAATTGTTATCACAAAACAAGCGGGAGATTTTGTTGTATGTAACTTATCTTCTGTAAACTTAGGTCGTGCGGTTGTTGCTGAAGAAGGTACTTTAGAACGTTTAATCGAAGTAGAAGTACGTATGTTAGATAACGTTATCGACTTAAACGAACTCCCAGTACCACAAGCAACTATTACAAACCAAAAATACCGTTCTATCGGTCTTGGAACATTTGGTTGGCATCACCTGCTTGCTCTTAAAAATATCGCTTGGGACTCCGAAGAAGCGGAGAAATATGCGGATGAATTATATGAACAAATTAACTATTTAGCTATTCGCGCAAGTAACAAACTAGCGCAAGAAAAAGGTGCTTACAAAGTCTTCAAAGGCAGCGACTGGAATACAGGAGAATATTTCGCGCGTCGTAACTATAACTCACCTGAATGGCAAGAATTAGCAAAAGAAGTAGCAGAAAAAGGTTTGCGTAATGCATATCTTGTAGCTGTAGCACCAAATATGAGTACAGCTCAAATTGCTGGTTCAACTGCTTCCATTGACCCAATTTACAGTGCGTTCTACTATGAAGAGAAAAAAGACTACCGTCGTCCTGTAATCGCGCCGGACTTAAACTTAAGCACATACCCGTACTATGAAAAAGGTGCTTACAAAGTAGACCAATTCGCAAGTGTTCGTCAAAATGGTCGTCGTCAACGTCACGTAGACCAATCATTAAGTTTCAACTTCTACGTACCAAGTGGTATCAAAGCAAGTAAATTACTGGAACTACACATGACCGCTTGGAATGAAGGACTAAAAACAACTTACTATGTTCGCTCTAACGATATCGATGTTGAAGAGTGCGAATGGTGCTCAAGCTGATACATCTCTAAAATACTTTACACTTAGTACAAAATGAAAGGGAGGGCTTGCCTAGATGGCTAACCAAAAAGAACAACTGACACGTATTAAAATTTTAGAACCTTTATTTCCTAATCGTTCTACTTCAATCATAAACGGAGAAACTAGTGGGATTTTAAATTGGAACGACATCCCGTATCCTTCTTTCTATCGTGCGTATAAAGAACTTTCTACTAACTACTGGATTCCAGACGAAGTAGACATGAAAAGCGATGCAAAACAATATCCCGCTCTTTCAGAACAAGAAAAATATGCTTTTGATGCAATCATTGGCTTACTTGCAACACTGGATTCTCCGCAAACACGTTTTATTTATAACATTGCGGAATACATTACTGATCCAGCAGTTCATGCGAATGCAGCGATTATCGCGCAACAAGAAGTTATCCATAATGAAAGTTATTCGTATGTACTTGCTTCTATTACAAATTTACAAGAACAAAATCGCGTATTTGAACTTGCGAGAACACATCCGACAATCATCAAACGTAATGAGCCAATCATGGATGCATATGATGATTTCATGAATAACAAAACCGGCGAAACACTTGTAAAAGCTTTAATTCAATCTTCTATTTTAGAAGGAATTAATTTCTATAGTGGTTTTGCTTACTTCTACAACCTAGTTCGTCAAAATAAAATGACTGGAACAGGAAAAATCATTAGTTTTATCAATCGTGATGAATTAGCTCACTCGAAATTTATTTCTGAAGTAATCCGGGCAATCCTTGGGGAAAACCCAGAATTACAAACAGAAGAGCTAGTGGAATATACACATGAAGCTTTCCGCCATGCGGTTGAACTTGAAACAGAATGGTCTGAAGAAGTACTACAAGGTATTGAAGGTATTGATGTGGAAGAAATGGTTGACTACGTGAAATATCGTGCCAACAAAATGCTAGGAATGCTTGGTATTCCTGAACTTTATCCAGGACATAGTGATAACACAATGACATGGATTAAAGCTTACGCAGATAACTTTACAGAAACAAAAACCGACTTTTTCGAAATGCGCAATTCAAGCTATAAAAAAACGAATATGGATAACGGATTCGACGATTTATGAGAATCTTGTTAGCCTATGATTCTCTAAGCGGCAATACGAAAATGGTGGCTGATGAAATTGAAGAGAGATTGATAAGCGAAGGACATGAAGTGGTGTCCTTTCGCGTATCTCCTCTAGCCGAGTATCCGCTTGATGAGGATTTTGACTTGTACGTGTTGGGGGCATGGACAGTCGACTACGGAAGAACACCGCCAGATATGAAAGATTTTATAGCGGAACTAGCCGTAAAGCCCAAGAATGTAGCCATTTTTGGTACTGGGGAAACACAATGGGGTATGGATTTTTATTGCGGAGCTGTCGACCGAATGGCCAAATATTTCGGAACAAGTTACCCAACTTTAAAAATAGAGCAAATGCCACACACAGAGCAAGATGTGGCTGACATAGACAATTGGGTCAAGAAAATTTTAGCGCTAAGGAGTGGAATCAAATGACAAGTATTGAAATTAAAACACCTGAAGAGTTCCAAGCTCATCTTAATGGGGAAGAATTAGTATATGTAGATTACTGGAAAGACAATTGTCCTAATTGTAAAATGCTTGATCTTTCTTTTGCTGAATTCAAAAACTCTGAAATCGCAAGCAAAGTCAAAGTATTAAAAGTAAAATTAGAAGAAATGGGCGAAAATTTCTTTTTTGATCGTGATGTACAACAAACACCAACGCTTGTACTTTACAAAGGCGGCGAAGAAATCCACCGTTTGAATGGATTCATCCCACCAAACAAAATTGAAGAAGCTATTTCTTTAAACGCATAATCGAAAGAGCAGAAGTCTCCTTATAAATAGGGGGCTGACTGCTCTTTTTTGTTGAATTTATTAAAAGGAGCGAAAACATTGAAACATTTACAAAATGAAATTACTACTTTTTTAAAAGAACGGGATTGGTTAGAGCAATATAATCACCCAAAAGATTTAGCTATATCGTTGTCGCTTGAAGCATCCGAATTACTGGAATGTTTTCAGTGGAAAACAGATGAAGTAGCGTTAAAAGAAAACCGGGAAGAAATTTTAAAAGAGGTAGCAGATGTGATGATTTATGCGCTTCAAATTGCAGAAAGTATGGGTGCGGATGGGGAAGAATTGGTGAGATCGAAGCTAGCTGAGAATCGTACGCGGACATGGCCGAAGAAATAAGAAAAGCAGCTTTCACCAATATTCTTGGTAAAGCTGCTTTTTAATTTTAATAGGAATAAGCACGTTTGCGGCGTTTTTTGGAACGAATCATTGCAAAAATTCCAGCTACAACTAAAATAACAGAAATGATGCAAACACCAAAACCGATAAGCCCAGTGATGCTAAACGAAAAACCAAAACCAATTAAACCAATCAGAAGTATAACTAAGCCAGCTAATTTCATTTAAAAGCTCCTTTCAGAAATCTTATCTCTATTATATAGGAATAACTAGAAAAAAATAAGACTTTAAAGAGAAAAAATTTTTAAAGATGAAAGGCATTGATAGAGCACCAGTTCGCATAAATCTAAAATAGTCAAGACTGCAAAGCAAAAAAATTATCTGTTATAGTAAGAAAGTGAGAGAGGCAAGGAGGACAACATATGGATTTTAAAGAGTACCAAATTTTAGCAAATAGAACTGCAGCAACACATGAACAGGCATTGACGAATTACGGACTTGGTATAGCTGGAGAAGCCGGTGAAGTTGCTGATTTGATTAAGAAATATGCTTTTCATGGACACGATTTAGATAAGGATGCGTTAACGAAAGAACTAGGAGATGTTCTCTGGTATGTATCGCAAATTGCTAAATGGGCGGATATAAGCATGGAAACCGTTGCCGAATTAAATATTGAGAAGCTGAAGCGCCGCTATCCTCAAGGGTTTTCAGCAGAGCGAAGCAAACTCCATATCGATTAAAAAAACGTTTGTATTTAAGAAATTCCTTAAATACAAACGTTTTTTAGTCTTCTAATGAGCTAGAAAACCTACTGAATAGCGTATAAATGACATATTGGATAATCGAAAAGTAAAATACAAAATTCCAGAATGGCCAGTGAAAAACACTAAACATAATTTGGATGGAATCAATTGGTTGTGTGAGTAAATGAATAGAATGCAGACGCGAGAAACGACCAATATAAATGGCATAACTAGACAATAAGATTAAACCAATTAAAAGCAATTGATAGCTTAACCAACTAGTCCAATTAAATCGTCTTCTTATTTCGGCAAGCATTTTTGCAAAGGACCAAAAGCCGATAAATAATCCGAAGAACACACCCACGACAATATAAGTGAAGTGGCGCCATAACCATGGTGAAGTGGAAAGAATTCCTTCTGCTCCGTAAATCTCTAAGCGCTTTAAATGTAACAAGTCAGTTAGAAGATAAGGCGCATTTGGGAAAAATACTAACCAAACAATACCTAAAGGCCAAAAAATCCACCATACTCGAGGTTTTCTAGTCAAGAACACAGCTATTTCAAAAGGTATATAAGCAAGCCCGACATTTAAAATTAAAAAAGTATACGTGTCTGCAGTAAAATGCAAAACAAGAAAATATCCGAGTAAAAAAGCTCGGCAAATCCAAATTGATTTCGTCATGTAATAGTCACCTCGTGCTTGCTATTGTATCACAATTTGAGTTGCCGAGGATAACTTAACCTGCTAAATGAAACAAAAGTACTAAAATTAGCCCAAAAGCGGAAAGTAAAATAGAACCGATAAAGGCTGCTGCAAAAGGTTTTCCACCCATTTTTCCAAAAGAAGGTAAGTGGACATTTAATCCAAGTCCTCCCATTGACATAGCAATAAGGAAATAGGCACAGACAACGAGGAAATTTGTAATGGACGCGGGAATGATGCCGAAACTGTTGATAGCACTCGTAGCTAAAAAGCCGAAAATAAACCACGGTACAGGAAGTTCGGCCCAGGAAAAGCGATTATTTGTTCCAGCGTTCACCATTTTTGCAACGACGAAGCAGACAGGAACAAGTAACGCAACACGTGTTAATTTGACGATAACGGCCATGTCTACAGCCCCAGTACCACCGGGATCCGCCGCCGCAATAACGTGTGCAATCTCATGAAGCGTAGCCCCCGCAAAAATACCATATCCATCTGGTCCAAGTGGTAAAATTGGATAAATTAGCGTATAAACTATCGTAAAAATAGTCCCAAGTAGCGCGATAATTGTAGCAGCTACAGCAGTTTGGTTGTTATCCGCTTTTACTTGTGGAGAAATAGCCACAACCGCTGCCGCTCCACAAATTCCAGTTCCGCAAGCAACGAGAATTGCTAGCTTTTTATCTACTCCAAAAAGTTTCGCTAAAAAGTAAACAACGGTAATACCGAAACTTAAGCATAGGGCAGCAATCAAGAATACACGCCATCCAGCATCATAAATATCAACTAGATTTAAGCGAAAACCAAGTAAAATGATCCCAGCACGCAAAATAACTTTATTGGAAAATTGAATCCCAGTAAACCATTTATCTGGAACAGGAAAAAGTGCACGAATAATGATACCAATTAATATGGCAGTTACAAGTTGTCCTAGAATCATTAAAAATGGCAGTTTCGCTAAAAAATAAGATAGGGTAGCAATACAAAATGTAAGTGCAATACCATACCAAAATGTTTTTGTTTTAAATAAAACTTGACTCATATTTATCCCCCTTTCTTCTATGCTTTTACTTTACCATTTCCAGTTTTATTAGTAAAATTTATATTAATTATATTATTGATAAGAAATATTTATGGAGGGAACCCAATGGACGAAGCATTACGAACGTATATAAGAGTAGTAGAATTACAAAGTTTTACGAAGGCCGCCGAAGAATTACATATTTCTCAGCCAGCTGTTTCATTACAATTAAAGAAATTAGAAGAGAGATATGAAACAGAGCTGATTTATCGCCAAGCCAAAAAATTTGTTTTAACAGCGACGGGAGAAATGCTCTATCATCGTGCTAAGCAATTAGAAGGCTTATATAAACAAGTGGAAGATGAAATCAGTTTGTATCATCATCATTTAAAAGGGCGACTAAGAATCGGCGCAAGTTTCACAATAGGAGAGTATTATATGCCGGCGTTAATTGCTGAATTTCATGCACGCTACCCAGATATTACCATTGAACTAATCATTGAAAATACAGCAAAAATTGCTGATAAAGTCGAGTTATTTCAAGTGGATGCGGGGCTTATCGAAGGACAAGTGAGTAAAAAAGATTTAGAGATAAGTGCTTTTGCGGATGATGAAATGTGCATTGTCGGGCGGGCGGATGGTTCGCTTGCGGAAATTGAGCAAGGCGCTACTTGGATTGCGCGGGAAGAAGGCTCTGGAACGCGTGAATATTTGGATCATGTATTGAGTACGAATGGCTGGAATGTCACTGAAAAAGTGGTTGCTTGGAGTAACATGGCGGTCAAACAAATGGTGCTTGAAGGAATGGGATATACAGTGATTTCTAGATGTGTCGTTAAAACAGAAATTGCAGAGGGGAAATTACGCGTTTTTAATGAGGCAGGGAGCTTTATGCGGAAATTTTCTGTTTTAAAAAATAAGCAAAGGCTAGAAAATCGAATTGCAGAAACCTTTTTAACCTTTTTAAAAGAAAACCGGTAAATAAAACTAGCTTTTTAATAAGCTAGTGATTACAATGAGAAAGAATACATTTTAGAAAGGGAGAAGCAATGAAAGAATATTTTATAGATCGTTCCTATAAGGCTTCTATGGGGATTGCGAATGCAGTTCTTGTAACGCTTGGAATTGGACTTCTTTTACAGACAATTGGGCAGATGACAGGAATTTCGTTTCTTGTAACGGTTGGCGCAATTGGTAAAACGATGTTAATTCCGGGAATTGGTGTTGGTATTGCGATGTGCTTGCACGCGAATACGCTTGTGACGATAAGTGCGGCTGCATCTGCTGTTATTGGCGGCGGGGCAGTAGTGACTTTGGCTGGCGGTGGCGTGGGTATTACTAGTGGAGAACCGGTTGGCGCTATTTTGGCGGTTATTGTGGCGGTTTGGACTGGGAAGAGGGTTACTGGGAAAACGAAATTTGATATGATTTTGATTCCTGGTGTTTCACTTTTAGCAGGTGGGCTTAGTGGTATTTTGTTTGCAAAGATTATGGCGCCGATTTTAGCTTCTGTAAGTCTTGGAATTAGTTCATTAATTGGTGGTTCGCCGCTGATTTCATCGATGGTTATCGCTTTTGTGTTTGGCTTACTTATTCTTAGTCCGGCTTCCTCAGCTGCGCTCGCGATTGCGCTTCAACTTGATCCAACAGCAAGTGCTGCGGCGTTAATAGGTTGCTCGGTTCAATTCGTATCCTTTGCGGTTTTAAGTTATCGTGATAATAACTGGGGTGCATTTTTTGCCCAACTTATCTGTACACCAAAATTACAAACACCCAATATTATTAGAAAGCCTAGTTTGATGTTAGTTCCTCTGTTAACAACGCTAATTGCTGGACCTCTTGGTGTGATGGTATTTCACATTCAAGCCGCAAGTGAAGTCGCAGGCCTCGGCTTATGCGCCTTTGTTGCACCTCTTTATTTAATAGCAAATTACGGATTCAGCACACTTGCTGCTTTTATTTTGGTAGCAGTTGTCTTGCCAGGTGTTATTGCACTTATTGTCAGACCATTTCTTATTAAAAAGGAACGCCTCAAAACAGGTGATTTAACGATTGAGTTGCAGTAGAATAGTTTAAAAAGTAGGGCTTAATAGCTCTACTTTTTATATTGGAATTTTGGATAAGCTTATGCTATGATTCATTGTGATGACAATAATACAATTTGAGAAGGAAGGCTTACTATGGTGAGAAAGTTAAATAAAATGTACGATGCATCTCCGCTCTACGCGCAAATAGCTGATGATTTACGAGATAAAATCCAATCGGAAGTTTGGCAAACTGGAGACAAAATCCCACCAGAGCTTGATTTATGTGAGTTATACAATGTCAGTAGAATTACAGTGCGGAAAGCGATTGATGAGCTAGTTCGTGAAAATTTACTTTATAGAGAGCGTGCGAAAGGTACTTTTGTACGTGACTGGGAAGAAGCGGAGGATGAGCATTTTACGTTAGTGCGCAGTTTTACGAATGAGATGAAAGAACTTGGTAAAAAGGCGGCTACGCTACATGCGGAAGTAGAAGTGATCAATGCCGATAAAAAAATAGCGTTACAGCTAGGGCTTTCTGTCGGGGACAAGGTGCTACAAATTAAGCGGCTACGTGGTACGAAAGACTTGGCATTTGCTTTATTTATCAGTTTTATTCCTTATAATCAAGATTACTCACTTAAAGCAGAAGATTATTACGGTTCTTTTTATGAATATTTGAAAGGCTTCGGTATTGTCGTGAATCAAGAAAAGGAATATATTGAAGCGATGTTGCCTAATCGTGAAGTACAGGAAGCGCTCGCAATCGACAAACAAGAACCAATTTTGAAAAGGGTGCGGATGACGAAACAAAAAGAAAGTGATTTTAGAGAGTACAGCGAATGTTTTTATGTAGGAAAGCATTATCGCTATTATATTGATTTTGAATAAAAGAAAAGCCTATCAAAAATATTGATAGGCTTTTCTTTTTTATAAATTACGTACAAAAGCTTGAATAACAGCCACTTCTTCATTATCGCTCGTATTTCTGATTTGATAAGTTCCGACAATCGCAGGAACGATAAATGTTTCTCCATAATGCACTTCAAACGGTGCGAAAGAGTCGTCAATACTTTCAACGACAGCACTTGTTCCTTCTACCAAATTAAGCATATTGACGCTTTCATTTGTGTGGATGGTAACCGTTTCTTTAAACCAGTGGCGGTGGGTTTCAATAAATTCTAATTCATGCAAACCAGTGCGCTCTACTTTTGAATCGTTATCTTCGTGTAATGTTTCAAATTGGTTTATTAAATTGTCTTTTACCCATTTGGTGTCGCGGTCAAGCTGTAAATTTTCCCGGCCGTGCGCTAAATGAACAGGGCGAGGCATGCCATCGAGTCCAGTGCGTTCCCAGTCCCATAATTTAAATGTGAAGATATAAGGAGTTGCGCTAATTTCTAAAACGACAGTACTTGGACCGCCGCAATGAATCGTCCCAGCTGGAATTAAAATATGGTCATGTTTTTTTACAGGGAAGACGTTAATATATTCTTCATCAGGAAAACGGTAATTTCCTTCAGCGGCTTTTTCTAAATCGGCCATAATTGCTTCTTTTGTGGTGCCTTCTTTTGTTCCAAGATACACGGTAGAGTCGCTATCTGCTTCTAAAATATAATAACTTTCATCTTGTGTATAATGGATACCGAACTTATCTTGCGCATACTCCACTAATGGATGGACTTGCAGACTTAAATTCCCACCACCAACAGTATCGAGATAGTCGAAGCGAATTGGGAATTCTGTGCCGAATCTGCTGTGCACTTTTGGTCCAAGTAATTCATTTGGGAAATGGTTCACTACATTGGTAGAAGGGACTTCCACCCGAATATCTCCAAAGCGCATATATAAACTATTCTCTTCCGGAACACCGTCAAATGCCCAACCGTAATTATCAGCAGCAGGATCAAGCCCAAAGTTATTCTTCATCCACTGACCACCCCAAACACTTGCATCAAAGTAAGGAACTACTCTAAAAGGGGCTTTGGAAACTTGATTCAAGCCATTTCGATAATCTTCTCCGCGCACCATTTTTGGCTCATTTTTTTTATTGGTATCAAGTAAGTAATCTACTTGTTGATAAATTTTTTTCTTTTGACGATCAGCCATGCGCCACTCGAAGAAATAACCACGCTTGAATTTACGAAGCGCATCTTCACCGGCATTGTCTGCTTTCCAGTTAGGTTTATTTTCTCCGCGGTAGCGGCACTGAATTTCCCATCGCGCTAAATCGGCATAAATAAGAATGTCTGGTTTTGGTGCTATTACAGTTGCTCCAGTCCCGTAAATGACAACTAATCCTTTACTAGCAGCAATTTCAGCTTGAATTTCAGCCAATTTTTCAGCAGGATAAAAGTCGCTCACTTCATAATGTGACATAATGCCGAATACCCGGTCATCTGTTAAGTGAGATTGGATTGTAGCTGTTACTTCTTCATTGTTTAATGCCCAATCATCTGCAAAAACCGCTTTTTCGACGGGTAATAATGGAAGTAGTTCGGCAGCAATTTCTTCATTTCGTGTTCCGGGGTAACATTCAATCGCAACGATAGTTTGGTCTTGCTTCTTTTTTTGAATAGCCGTTCTTAGTTCTGTAGCAATATCTTTGTAACCCGCCCAAGCACCATCAAATTGATGGATTTTCACTTCAGGGGCTAAATCGTACGTAGTCAAAACAATCACTCCTTGTTTATATTGTTATTACAATATAAATATAGCATCTGATTTCTGCTTTGTCATTACAATCTATTGTCTATTTTTCTTATAACAATACAAGCATTTTGTAACTTAATGGACACATTTTTTCGAAAAAAGCCATATCTAAATGGAAAATTTTCGTGTAAAATATAACATTGAAAGCAATAAAAAATAAAGAGGTTCGAATTATGGAAAAAAGTGGATTTGTTGCAGATCCGATTTATGGAGAAATCAAGAATGAGATAATGGCCAATACGTTGGAAAATGGCGAGAAAGTGGACATAGAAGACATCATGAAACGATTTCAAGTCAGCAAACGAGTAGCTTTTAGTGCGCTCCATTGTTTACATAAGAGCGGTATAGTGTGTAAAAACATCGGGGAAAGCGGTTTTTCAGTCGCCGTGAATAGTGAAGCTGAGCATCGCGAAAAATCACGATTAAAGTTAGCTTTTTTTCATCTAAATTATGCTGTACAAAAACTACAAGAACAAGACGCAGAAGTATGCGCAACATGCCTTCGTAAGGAGTTAGTTTATATAAAACTAGCTGCTAAAGAGCAAGACACAGATGTATTTATAAATCACGTGAAAAACTTTTATGCTTGCATGATTCACTATACTGAAATGCCAGCGATGGAGAAAAATATCGATATACTGAGTCAAACGCTGCGAAATATGAAAGAAAAGAATGAAAAACTATTTTTCGAAGCTTTTACGATAGATGTTTCGCAGGCCCTGGAAGACTTGGTAACGCATTTAGAAGCGAAAGAATTTGAAAAATGCCACTCAGTCATTCAACACTTTTATGATAAGAATATCTCTATCTTGTTTTCAGAATCAAAAAACCCCGTATGACGAATTCGTCACGCGGGGTTTTTCTTTTCGGATGAGCTTGTCTTGCCACTCATCTGATGGGCCGGACCATGTCTGGATGTTTCTGAATAAACATACAACAATCGGAAAACGGTGAGGCATTTTCAAACAAGTAGGCGAATTACTTGTCTTGCTACTTACTTCTCAAGATATTCTAACTTACGAATAAATGAGCGCCCGTAACTTGCTTAAATAGTGGCCATGAATGATACGATACTTTATTCGCTTATTTACCAATGTAGTGAGGATAAAAAATATTGATAAATGAGCGACGTAACGAAATTCCGTCTTCCTACAACTAAGTTAGCGTAAAGTCCTTGACGCGGCGTATACTCCTCGCCTTCCTCCTGTAAGCTAACCGTAGCTGCTTGACACTAAAATCCTTCACCAGACGTTTGCCGGCATATGACAAAGCTGAGAAAAAATCAGCTTGTACACCAAGTTTGAGTCATTCGCATCACCTTTTCTTTGTTTGTACTATATATATAACCGTTCTAAATAAATGTAAACGCTTTATTTGTAAAATGATTATAAAGTCACAGTTTGAATCTTAAGCCAGGCCTTTTGTCAGAGGAAATAAGCCATTAAAATATCATCCACAAATTCGCCTTGAATAATGAATTCTTTTTCTAGTCGTCCTTCCAGTTTAAAACCATTTTTTTCATAGAAGCGAATGGCTTTTTGATTGATGGACAGAACACGCAAGGAGATTTTAATGAAACCTTTTTCGCGCGCCACTTCTTTCATTTTGTCCATTAAAAGTTGACCAATGCCTGCACGCTGGTAGTCTGGATGTACAGCAATATCAATTTCTGCGACATGTTTATTGGATGCGAGTGGAATAGGGGACTTATAACCAAGAATTCCAACTACTTTATCATCCGCCACGACAACAATTTTGGAACCGGGTGGGCTTTTAAGTAAAAATTCGGCTTCACTATCAAAATGGATACTTCCAGGTGTTGTTCCTGGCGTCCAAACTAAATGTTCTAATTCAATCATTGAAGCGGCATCTTCTCGTTTAGATAGTCTAATTTGCATAATTTACCAACTTTCCTTATTTTCTTTTTGCGTAAGATAGCGAGGTTTTCCAAGTTTTCCATAAACCGTCATTGCTGTAAAGTAGCACATTTCCTTGATAAAGACGAACTGTGAGGAAGAATGCACCAACAACGCTTGCGAGTAAAATAGCGAGGGAGCTAAAGATGCCGATAGTCGAAACGGAAAGTAAGTCCATTCGGGCTAGCATCATCATTGGCGAGAATGTCGGAATATACGAACCGATGATAACTAGCATATTATCTGGCGCGTTCGCTGCTGCAATGGATCCCCAGTAGCCGATAATGGCAAGAATTGTCATTGGATAAATAAACTGGGCTACGGTTTCGACATTCGGGACCATCGAACCAATCATTGCTGCGAGTAAAATGTACAACAACAAACCTAAAATAACAAATAGTAAATTTAGCACAAGGTAGTACGCTGGGAAAACAGCAATTTGATCTAAGACATTTTGAACCATTTCGGTGTTTCTGCCAGCAATTAAAACGATAGCACCACAAACGATATAAAAGCCAATTTGTGTCAAAAGCATAAAAATTATCGCGGTTAATTTGGCAAATAAATGGGTTGTCGCAGAAACACTGGACAAAATGACTTCCATAATGCGTGTCCCTTTTTCTGTAGCGATTTCAGAGGCAACAATGTTTGCGTAACTCATAACGAAAATGAAAATAACTAGTGTTAAAATCAGGACAGCAGCACTCATCACATCTTTTTCGTGGTTCGTTAACTGATTGTTGGATTCTAAATCATTCGTAACGGAAACCGGAGAGGTGATCGATTGCAATTGTTCATTGGTGATTTTATATGCGGCCGCTTTTTCAGCGATTTTCGTAGCTGTAAGGTCTTCGGTTAAACGTGTAATAACGTCTTGGCCAGCTGTCTCTTGTGTTGTGTAAACGGCGCTAACCGTTTCATCTTTTTGCGTAATCGTGACAAATCCGTCTATTTTACCGTCTTTTAGAGCAGACTGGGCGGATTTTTTGTCTTTAATATCCGAATTTACTTTGAAATGGTTTTTATCAGCGGCTAATGATTTTGCAAAAACAGGATCTTCGGACAGTACAGCGATTTTTGTGATATCACTACTCGAGTCAAAGTAGTCCACCATTTTCGGGATGCCGGCAATGAGCCCAGCAATTAAAACCGGAAAAAGCAGCGAAATTAGAAACGATTTTGTTTTCACACGTCTTTTGTAAACTTGCTTCGTTATCACCCAAAACTTACTCATTCAACTCACCAGCCTTCCATTTGAAAATTTCTTCCAGTGTTGGAGCTTGGAGACTGAATGTTTGGATGAAACCATCTTTTGTTACATAGTCAAAAATTTTCTCTGCATCGCTTTCATGCGCAATTTCAAGCTGTAGAACGCCATCGCGGTGGGTTTGAACATTTAAAACACCGGGCAAAACAGCGAGTTCATCAGCTGTATGACGCGATTCAATCAAAATTCGTTTACGACCAAAGACAGACTTAACAGATTCGGTCGTTCCTTGGAGGACCACATTTCCTTTTTTTAACATTAATAACGAGTCGCAAAGTTCTTCCACATTCTCCATCCGGTGGCTAGAAAAAATGATCGCAGCACCAGAAGCACGTAAATCGAATACAAACTTTTTCAAAATCTCTGCGTTGACTGGATCGAGCCCACTGAAAGGTTCGTCTAAAATAACGAGTTTGGGCTGATGGATAATCGTACTTAAAAGCTGGATTTTTTGTTGGTTTCCTTTGGATAGCGTTTTAATTAAGTCTGTTTTTTTACCGACAATTTCCGCGCGTTCGAGCCATCCATCAATTTCCGCTTTAATCTTTTGTTTTGGATATCCTTTTAATTCAGCAAAAAATATTAATTGTTCTTCAATTGTGACATTTGGATATAGACCACGTTCTTCGGGCAAATAACCGATAATATTTGGATCGATTTTGCTCACTTCTTTATCATCCCAAGTGATTTTTCCAGAAGTAGCTTCTAAAAAATGCAAAATAAGACGAAAAGTAGTTGTTTTACCAGCTCCATTTTGACCGATTAAACCGAGTATTTTTCCCGGTTCTACTCGGAACGATAAATCATTGACAGCGACTTTAGTTCCAAAATTCTTCGTAACATTATGTAGTTCAAGCGTCACACGAGCACCCCTTTCTAATTCTTCCCTATTGTCATTATACGGTTTTATTGGAGGATTGTCTTGCTAGAAGTAAAGAAACACGGCGACTACTTTTTCACAAACTTTGCCAAAAAATTGTCTAGTGTAGTGGACATAACTTGGTGTAACCGTTTTCTTTTATTTGTGTATAATAGAGCGTAGAGGGAGGTGATGAAATGCTTCTAACCAAAACGGAGCGTGCATTAATTAACTTGTTCTTAACGAAAAACGATTTTTTGACAGCGAAGCAATTAGCTGAAATTCTAGACGTTTCCTCTAAAACAATTTACCGCAAGATTAAAAACATCAATGAAACCACAGAAAGAAAAGATATCATCATTTCTGAAAAGGGGCGTGGTTTTAAGTTAGATTATAAAGCATACATTCAAGCGAAATTAGAAACAACAGGGGATATTTTCGGCTATACGCCAACAGAAAGACGAGAGAAAATCTTGTTGCAAGTATTATTTAAATCACCAAAATATTTGAACGTAACAGCGCTGTATGAAGATTATTACGTTGGCTATAATTCCATCAAAAATGATTTTGCCCTTTTAAATCAAGCAATAGAGAAATATGAGTTGGCTCTTGAGAAAAGACAAAAAGAAATACGAGTGGTTGGCTCCGAAGAAAATATCCGAACTGCCATTAATGAGGTGATAAACAACATAGATTTATCAACCTACGATGATTTGAAAACAGAATACAGTGATCTCAATAAAGCTGACGTCCGGTTTATTGTAAGGCAAATGGAAATGATTGAAAATAAGCTAATGATTAGCATTCCGTATCCGTATGATATTAATATCTTTTCGCATTTGTATATTTTAATCAATCGTTTTCGCCAAGGAGAGGTAGAGGACTTTAAAGAAAGTGATGATGCTTATATCGTCACCAATGAAAAGCTGCACACAATTGCTGTAGAAGCTATCGAAGCAATTGAACAATATTTAAAAATGCAGTTACCAAAGCGAGAAACTTTCCATTTTTTACAGTACTTGATTTCGTCTCGTTTTAACCATGAAATCGAACTAGTTCCAAGTAAAGTTTTACCGATTGTGGAGGAAATGACGGATTTTTATATTAATCAAGTGGCCGTTAAAATGAATGTGCCGATTAATAAAAAGCAATTAAAAATCGAATTGCTGAGCCATATGAAACCAATGGTTAATCGGATGAATCACCAAATTCACATTAAGAATAACTTGTTGAGCGATATAAAACTAGAGTACGGCGAACTGTTTGAAATCATCAAAGAAACTGCACGAGATGTAGCGAAAACCTTTAAGCTAAATACAATCTCTGACGATGAAGTTGGCTATATCACTATATATTTCGCGAAACATATCGAAGCTTCACCGTTAGTCAAACGAATTATCATTATGTGTTCGAGCGGCATTGGAACGTCAGAACTTTTGAAAGTAAAGGTTCAAAAAGCTTTTCCAGATGTAGAAATAGTAGACGTTTTATCCTCTACAAGATTCAAAAATAGCTTACATGACTATCAGAATATTGACTTTATTCTAACAACAATTAATGCAGAAAGCACAAAAGAAATCCCGTCGTTACTTGTAAGTGCGATGTTTACTGAGAAAGATAAAATAATGGTAAAAAAATTGATGGAAAGTTTATAGGAGGCGAATCCATGGATATCCAAGAATTAGATATTAGCAAAGTAATAAGCCCAGCACTAGTGAATTTAGATTTACACGCCACAACTAAGTTAGGCGTAATTGAAGAACTGACAGATTTACTTGTTGAAACGGGAGCGGTAGCAGACAAAGATGCTTTTATAGCAGATGTATTATATCGCGAAGAAGAAGGCAAAACAGGGCTAGGGGAAGGGGTGGCCATTCCACATGGGAAGTCGGCAAGTGTTACGAGTACATCCATTGCCGTTGGAAGAACTAAAAATCCGGTAGAGTGGGAGTCGCTTGATGATAAACCAGTAAATATTATTATTCTTTTCGCAGTGAAAAATTCAGATGCTACAACAACCCATATTAAGTTACTTCAAAAAGTAGCAATTTTACTTGCAGATGATGAGGTGATTAGTCAATTTCAAACCGTACAGACAAAAGAAGATTTTATTAAGTTGTTAGCAAAAAATCAAGATTAGGAGGAGTTTGGGATGAATATTATCGGAATTGCAGCTTGTACATCGGGAATTGCGCATACGTATATTGCAAAAGAGAAACTAACAAAAGCAGGAACAGCGCTTGGTCACAACATTCATATTGAAACACAAGGAACAATCGGTATCGAGGACGAACTTTCAGCAGAACAAGTGAAAAATGCCGATGTAGTTATTATTGCTGCCGATATTAAAATTAGCGGAAAGGATCGTTTTAAAGGAAAAAGAGTTGTCGAAATTCCAACAGACCTAGCGATTAAAGCACCAAAACAAATTATTAATAAAATAGACAAAGAAATAAATAACTAGGGAGTGAACCGGTATGATGAAAAAACTGCAAATCAAAAAACATGCACTTACAGCGATTTCGTATATGTTACCGTTAGTTGTTGCCTCGGGGTTACTTATTGCCATTGGAAATTTAACAAATGGACAAGTCATTGAAAACTACAAAGCACCGTACTCCATTCCTGATGCTCTTGTCTCTCTTGGTGTGCTTGGTATGGGACTGCTTGCGCCGGTTATTGCTGGTGCGATTGCCTATTCGATAGCAGACAGGCCAGGAATTGCGCCGGGATTACTAATGGGGCTTATCGCCAATTCGATTGGTGCTGGGTTCTTAGGCGGAATGCTCGGTGGATACTTAGTTGGTTATTTTGTACTTATTCTTGTGAAATATTTAAAAGTACCAAAATGGGCGCAAGGTTTAATGCCAATGATGATTGTTCCGCTTATTAGTAGTTTAGTCGTCGGGCTCTTGATGTACTTTGTTGTAGGGGTTCCAATCGTTTGGGCTACGGAGGCAATGACAAGCTTCTTACAAGGAATGCAAGGTAGTATGCGTTTTGTCTTCGGAGCAGTACTTGGAGCTATGGCGGCGTTTGACTTTGGTGGACCTGTCAATAAAGTAGCATCTTTGTTCGCAGATGGACTTCTTCTTGAAGGCGTCAAAGAACCAGAAGCAGTAAAAATTCTTGCTTCGATGGTTCCGCCATTTGGGGTGACTCTTTCATGGGTAGTTTCTAAATTAATTAAAAAGAAAAAATACACGAAGTCAGAAGAAGACAATATCAAAATTGCTTTTCCGATGGGGATTTGTATGATTACAGAAGGCGTTATTCCTATTGCGGCAGTTGACCCCATTCGCGTCATTATTTCTTGTACCCTTGGTGCAGCAGTTGGCGGCGGACTTAGTATGACATGGGGAATTGGCTCACCAGTTCCATCAGGCGGAATGTTTATCGTCCCAGCAATGAACGAACCACTTTTATTCTGTTTAGCATTATTAATTGGTACTTGTGTCACGGCAGCAATGCTACTTATTTTAAAACGAGAACCTACTAAAGAAGAAGAGCTCATTGCTGACCAAGGATTAGAAGAGGAAGATGAAATTGATCTGTCGGGAATTAAAATTTCATAAGGTGAGGAGATAGTGAAATGTATGTTTCCATGAAGGGTATGTTAGAACGCGCAAATAAGAAGTATTATGCAGTAATGGCGATTAATTGTTTTAATTTAGAAACAGCTCGTGCAGCCATTGATGCCGCTCAAGAATTGCGTGCGCCAATTATCATTGATCTACTTCAGGACCATTTGACGAGTCATCTAGGTAGTCGTTTTTTGACAAAACCTATTATAAAAATGGCAGAAGAAGCAAGTGTAGAAGTGGCGATCAATTTAGACCATGGGCATGATGTGGCAATAGTGAAGCAATGTTTAGCCGATGGTTTTTCCAGTGTGATGATGGACGCGTCTAGTCATCCATACGAAGAAAATGTTGCAATAACGAAAAAAATGGTCGAATTTGCGGAAGTATACTGTGCGAGTGTCGAGGCAGAAGTTGGTAGCATTGGCGCAGTTACAGGGGATAATTACACCAATCAAGAAATGTACACCAATCCCAAAGTAGCAATTGATTTTGCTAAACGAACAGGTATCGATGCGTTAGCGATTTCTTATGGCTCTTCCCACGGCGACTATCCAGAAGGTTTTACACCCGCTTTTCAGTTTGATATTGTCCGAGAAATCAAAGCCGCAACGAACATGCCACTCGTTTTACACGGAGGTTCTGGCTGTGGAGCAGAAAATATTCGAGAATCCGTTCGCCTTGGCATCAATAAAATTAATGTTGGTTCAGACTTCATGAAAGCACAAGCAAATCAACTAAAAGCTAATTTAGAAGCAAATCCGACTAAGAATTATGTGGACTTAATCCATGAAACAATAAAGGCTGGCAAAGAAACAGTGAAGAATTATATTCAACTATCCGGTTCGACCGGAAAATCACTTTAAAAGGAGAAATGAAAAAATGTTAGTAAATATGAAACAATTATTAGAAGTAGCAAAAGAAAATAAATTCGCGGTGGGAGCATTTAACGTAGCAGACAGTAATTTTTTACGGGTTGTCGTAGAAGAAGCTGAAAAAAACAATGCTCCAGCAATTATTGCAGTGCATCCAACAGAATTAGATTTTACCAAAGATGATTTTTTCCAATATGTCCTTGCGAGAATCAAAAATAGCCCCGTCCCATTTGTTCTGCATTTGGATCACGGCGATAATATGGGCGATGTAATGCGAGCAGTGCGTTGTGGTTTTAGTTCTGTTATGATTGATGGCTCTTTGCTTCCGTTTGAAGAAAATATCCGAGTGACAAAAGAAGTTGTCGAGGTTTGTCATAAGCTGGGTGTTTCTGTGGAAGGTGAGCTTGGGACTATCGGAAAAACGGGCAATAGCATTGAAGGCGGCGTTAGTGAGATTATTTATACAAAACCTGAAGAAGCAGAAGAATACATTAGCCGCACTGGAGTAGATACGCTAGCAGTTGCAATTGGAACAGCGCACGGTATTTACCCCAAGGACAAAGAACCGAAGTTACGCCTGGATATTTTAAAAGAAATAAAAGACTTAGTGCATATTCCACTTGTGCTCCACGGCGGGTCCGCAAATCCAGATGCAGAAATTGCCGCAGCAGTTGAAATTGGCATTCAAAAAGTAAATATCTCCAGCGATTACAAATATGCCTTTTATAAGAAATGTCGTGAAATCTTAAGTACAACAGAACTTTGGGATGCTAACGCTATTTATCCAGACTGTATTGATGCTGCCAAAGAGGTTGTGAAATACAAGATGGAACTTTTCCGGTCGATTGGTCAAGTGGAAAAATATCAACAAGCAAAAACGCCAGCTTGGCGAAGTGAACTAATTTAATTTTAAAAAACTAAGAGCGCAAGTTAGCTCTTAGTTTTTTGTATTTTTACAAGTGGAACATCTGTCTCAATTAATTGTTGAAGCTTCTGGACATCGTTAATGCGCCAGGGCTTTTTTTGTGATTCTAAAATCCCTTCTTGACGTAAATATCCCAGCACTTTGGACGTGTAACTTTTAGAAGTATTCGCATGGTCTGCAAGGATTTGGTAGGTTAAAAATCCTGGAAGTTCTACTACTTTTTCAGAGATACGTAAACCAAGCTCAATTAGTGTGTTTAAAGAATAATAAATGCTCTCGCGTGAAGTCAGTTTTTCTTGATAAGCAATAATGTAAAATCTTTTTCTAGTTTCCGCTAATTGATGGAGCATGAGATAATTCTGCGGATCTTCAAATTCCATCGTGCTCTTAAAGAAGCCAATATCAATTTTCCACCATACGATATCTGTGAGGGCGACCATTTTTATATGCTGGGGTATGTCCTCTGTGTATACCGGCAAAAAAGGAAGCGCGCCTTTAGATAAAATATAAGAAAAATCACGCGGTTTATTTTCATCAAATATTAGTTTCATAAAACCTTCTTCTATTATATAGATATATTTTCGTTGTTTATTGGTTGTGATAATTGTTTTTTGTGGGAGCCGCTCTTGTATACAGTGTTTATTAAAGCTCGGATTTTTCTTGAGCAGTTTGAGAATATTATCTATTGAAGCAAATTGATCCAATGTTTCTTTTAAATACATACCGATTCCCCCTTATGCCATTCGTTTCCCGTAATATAAGCGCATAAAACTTATTCTCCCAGCAGAACATTTTCGCATAAACATAAGTCAAGAAGAACAAAAATTTGAATTAAAAACTTTCACAAATAGTTCAAAATATCGCGTTAAACATGAAAAAATAGAAGTTATGCTCTTAAAATGGTATTTAGGAAGGTACTATTTTAACAGAAAAGTTGCCTGGGAGATTTTAGTGGAAGAATAGGCGAAATGTGACTCGGCTTATAATAGAAGTATCAAAAGAAACTTACACAATAATTTATAATGTGAGTAAAATTCAATTGTGACGAAAAAGTCAAAAATTGATGAGGAAAGTAGGAAGTTTTGTTTTTTTGTTGGGTTCCTTTTAAAAGTGTTTGGTAGTATCATCACTTGTAAGAAGCCACTCATCGCATTATAAAACTATTTGCTAATAACACAAAATAGAAATGAGATGACAATAAATGCAATCGGTATTTGAAGATTTGTATAGTAAAAAAATTTTGGAAGAAGAATTTGGTTATGCTAGCTTCTTGCAAACTTTAATCGATAACAGAATCCCTTATAAAAAAACAAGAATACCAACCAACATGATTTTACTAACAGAAGATACGATAAATACGAAGGTTTATTTTATTGAAAAAGGGATTGTTTCATTAGAGAAGAACAAAAATGTTATAAGTTTTTTAGGCTCAAACCAAATTGCCGGATTAAACGATTATTTTATGGCAGAAGCAAATGTCTACACTGCTAGAGTAATCGAAACAATTACGGCATACGAATTTGATAAAGAAGATATAATTTGCTCGATTATTGGGATGCAAGAGGGGTGGCTCTATTTATATCTTAATAATCGAAATCACGAAAATGTTCTAATTGAAAAATGTAATTTAATGCGGGGGAACGGGGAAAGTCGTTTGAAAGATTCGTTAAAACAAATAGGGAAATATTTTGGGAGTGAAAAAGAAGGTGCATTACGTATTCCAAAATGTTTCACCAAAAAAATTATTGCTAATTATTCTAACTTATCCGTTCGTTCCGTCACACACCTTTGTAGAAATTTGGTAGAATCAGGATTTTTAGCAGAAAATTCTAAGTCTTTTGTTTTGTTAAATAATATTACAAACTCATATGCAAGACTAGAACCAGAAGCAACTACGATATAATCATAGGTGAAAAAGATAAACTACTTGTGCTAAGTAGTTTATCTTTTTTTATACAAATTACGACATAAAAAAACAAGCAAAGTATTTTCTTTGCTTGTTTCATTAAGGATGAGCCGTGCTGGGTTCGAACCAGCGACCCTCTGATTAAAAGTCAGATGCTCTACCAACTGAGCTAACGGCTCTAAATATGACTGGGCTAGCTGGATTCGAACCAGCGCATGACGGAATCAAAATCCGTTGCCTTACCGCTTGGCTATAGCCCAATAATAGAAAATGGTGGAGGGGAGTGGATTCGAACCACCGAACCCGAAGGAGCGGATTTACAGTCCGCCGCGTTTAGCCACTTCGCTACCCCTCCGCTATAAAATGCCGACTGCAGGAATTGAACCCGCAACCTACTGATTACGATTCAGTTGCTCTACCAGATTGAGCTAAGTCGGCGAAGAATCGCTCTCTCTGCTGGCAAATCGAAATCTCTTGCATAATTAATTCTTCAAAACAGATACTAATACATGATATAACATTTTGATCAATTTTACCAGCTTTTTTTCAAAAAAAGTGAAAAATATTTTTGAAGCCGTTATTTTTGATTAAAAAGTGACCCGTACGGGATTCGAACCCGTGTTACCGCCGTGAAAGGGCGGTGTCTTAACCGCTTGACCAACGGGCCATGTAATAAAAGTTTTTTACCGCTAGAAACTATTATATAAAAAAAGAATGTCATTTGTAAATACCTAAATTAAATTCTTTTTTTTCTGAAAATATAAGTTTGAAAAACGGGTTATTTATCTTATTAATGGGTATGTATATTGAAAGAAGTATGAAATAAATTTTTAATTTAAAATGGTATGAAAACGAGCATTATGAACAATTATTCACTTGGAAAATAATTAGGCGACTAAAATAATGCAAATTAGTATTACAATCTAAAATCAGCTGTGCTATAATGTGTCTGGTCAACTTGAAGTTAGCTAAAAATCAAATAAAAAAGGTAGGGAATACAATGGCTTCGCCGCTAAAAAGACTATTAATCGGCCGCCCTCTGAAAACATCAGAAGCTGGAGACCAAAAACTGGGGAAATTAAAAGCTTTAGCAGTTCTGTCATCCGATGCACTTTCTTCTATTGCGTATGGTACAGAACAGATATTATTGGTACTTGTAACTGTTAGTGCCGCAGCTATGTGGTATTCATTGCCAATTGCGCTTTGTGTACTTGTTCTTTTGTTTGCTCTTAATCTATCTTATAAACAAATAATTTACTCTTATCCACATGGTGGAGGAGCCTATATTGTTTCAAGAGAGAATTTGGGTAATAATGCCGGGTTAATTGCAGGTGGCTCATTACTTGTAGATTATATGCTTACAGTTGCTGTAAGTGTATCTTCTGGGACAGATGCAATTGTTTCTGCGGTTCCATCATTATATCCGTTTGCAGTACCTATAGCTGTATTGCTTGTAGTCGGAGTAACGATTATCAATCTGAGGGGAATTACTGAATCAGCTAGTTTACTTGCAATACCAGTATATCTATTTGTTTTTTCTATTATAGCGCTTATTTTTACAGGATTATTTAAAGTACTAACTGGTATGGATGCAAGTCATGAAACAGCTGCAGTAGGAACTCACGTACAAGGTGTAACCATTTTTCTTTTACTAAGAGCATTTGCATCTGGGTCGGCTTCTTTAACTGGTATTGAGGCGATATCAAATGCCGTTCCTTTATTTAAAGAACCTCGTCCAAAAAATGCAGCCAAAACATTAACGCTAATGGCGGGATTACTTGGTTTCTTCTTCGTAGGAATAACGGTACTTGCCTTTGTTTATGGAACTGTTCCTGAACTAAAGGTAACAGTACTTTCTCAAATTGCGGAAAATGTATTTGGTAGAAACTTCATGTTTTATTTTATTCAAGCAACTACAGCACTTATTTTGGTTTTAGCAGCTAATACCGGATTTTCAGCATTTCCGATGTTAGCATTTAACTTGGCAAAAGATAAATTCATGCCAAGAATGTATTTAGCAAGAGGAGATAGACTAGGCTACTCCAATGGAATTATTACTTTAGCAGTGGGTTCTATCCTACTAATTATTTTGTTTAAAGGAAAAACGGAACTACTCATTCCACTGTATTCTGTCGGCGTATTTATACCGTTCACGTTGTCGCAAACAGGTATGATTGTAAAATGGTGGAAACAGCGTCCAAAAGGTTGGAAAAAATCATTATCAGCTAATTTACTTGGAGCATCGATTTCCTTTACAGTTTTGTTAGTATTATTTTTAACTCGAATTGAATCTGTGTGGCCAGTATTTGTCTTTATGCCAATTATGATTTATGTTTTCCACCGCACGAGACATCATTACCGGAAAGTCGGACCACAACTTAGAATTGACGAAACAATGGACTTGCCTGACTTTAAAGGGAATGCCGTCATTATTTGTGTATCTGATACCACCAAAGTCGTTGAAGGTGCATTACAATATGCTAAATCTATTGGTGATACGGTCATTGCTGTTCACATTTCTATTGATAAAAAGCAGGAAAAAGAATTTGTTGAGAGATGGAATAGAGTGCATCCTGAAGTGCGTATGGCTAATCTGTTTTCTCCGTATCGATCTATTTCAGATCCATTAATGAAATTTATTGATACAGCTAAACAAAAAGCAGATCAAGACAATTATTCGCTAACGGTATTAATACCGCAATTTATCCCTAGAAAAGGCTGGCAAAATGTCCTTCATAATCAAACAAGTCTATTGATTCGTACAAGACTTCTAATGAAAAGGGATGTAGTAGTTTCCACATATCCTTATCATTTAAAAGAATAACAAGAGAAAAACGGAAGAGACCTTCGGGGGAAGAGGGGGGAGCTCTTCCGTTTTTTAATGGAACAATGTAAGCATAACGGTTGTTTATTTATTTGTAAAAAGTGGAAAGTTGGATTTTAAAGAAGAATATTCGTCGAAAAACTAATTTTCCTCTAGATGAAAAAGACATTTTAAATGCCACGTTTTCCTAGAAAATTAAAAAATCTACCCGAATCCATTTTTTTAAACAATTTGAAAAATAATTTATGGGCGGGAAAAAAGAACACGTTTTTTTGTATATGCTATAAAAAAGCAGGCAATGAAACTTGAAAAATAGGAAATAAGAATTAATACTTATCTATAAAATTGAATAAATATGAGTGTTGCCGTATATAAGTAAATGGACTTAAGTAATGTTACAAAGTGGTAACAAATTTTTCTTTTTGATGAATTCATAATGAGTGGATTTTACGTGTCTATAGAAAGCGCTATATAGAGCCATTTTCCTTTTTTTTAGAGGAGCACGGAAATCCGTCCAAGCCTTGAAAAAAGCCAGTTTTCGCGTTATAATTTCAGTAGTTGATGGGAGTTATTATTTTGGTAAAGGGGCGCTTGGAATGCAGGAGCAGGACATTAGGTATTATGTACTACCTACTATTATTATTTTTATATTAGGAATTGCTGCTATGAATGCATCTAGTTTTCCATTTATTAGTTTTCTAACAACTGCACTTGTTGCAATCGCTATTGGAATTATCATTGGCGGAATTCATCAATTAAGCAGAGTGATTATCAAATCTTATCAACAAACAAAGGAACGCAGAGTCTCTCAAAAAAAGTGGCAAACACTATAAAATGACTCAATACATAATCATAATAAACCAAGCATTTTCAGACTTTTAATGAGAATGCTTTTTTTGTGGGTTAATTCTTATTTTTTTTTGCTTAAAAGATGGTACAATAAGGAAGATTATGAATGGAGGAGGTTGGAGATGGCGACTTTAGCAGATGTTGCGAAACGGGCAAATGTCTCCAAAATGACAGTTTCACGAGTTATTAATCATCCAGATCAAGTCTCAGATGAACTGAAAATGCTTGTTTATAGTGCAATGGAAGCCTTAGAGTATGTACCAAATTATGCTGCAAGGGCGCTTGTTCAAAATAGGACACAAGTTATTAAATTTTTGATTTTAGAAGAAATCGATACGGTTGAACCATATTATATGAACTTACTAACTGGAATTAGCCGCGAGTTAGATAAGTATTATTATTCCTTGCAACTCGTTACACAAAGATCCAGAAATATCGGAGCTTATGACGGGCTTATTGTTACGGGAATACGTGACAAAGACTATGATTTAGGACTTTTAGATATTGATAAACCAGTTATTTTTTATGGCGAAAATAAACGCGGTTACGATTCTATTGATGTAGATAACAAAAAAGGAACAGCACTTGCAACAGAACATATGGTAGAAATTGGCTTTTCGCGAATCGTTTTTTTAGGAATTGATTTATTAGATGAACAGTTTATGAAATCGCGGCTAGAAGGTTACGAAGAAGTCGTGAGAAAACATGGTTTGGAGCCAGAAAGCTATTTTATTGCGAATAGTTCCAGTGTCGCGGAAGAAAAAGCATTTGAATTACTACGCTATAACTCAGAAAAAATTGCGATTGTTTGCGCATCAGATCGAATTGCCATCGGGGTTGTTCGGGCTGCTGCAGCTTTTGGTCGTCGTTTTGGTGAAAATATTGCTGTAACAGGGTTTGATGGTGTTTTCTTAGATAGAATTTCATCGCCAAAAATTACAACTGTTCGATCTCCCGTCGTTGAAATGGGGGAAGAACTCGCGAAGATGTTACTTGCGAAAATTAATGATCACGGAAAACCTCAAGGAAACCTATTATTTACTCCTGAATTACTGATAAGAGCCTCTACAACTGGAAAAGAAGAGTAATAAAAACGCTAGGAATCTTTATTCCTAGCGTTTTTTTTATTTGAGTAAAACTGGTAGAAATGCAATGAAATCAAAAATGAAGTGAACGATAAATGTAACCCAAATGGAGTTTGTTTTTTTAAATAAGTAATTCAAAATGAGTCTTGCTGGTGCCAAAGTAATAATACATTGCAAGAAATTAAAATCATAAGAAGTTAAGTGCCACGTTGCGAAAAGTAACGAGCATAGCAAGGAAGCTTGCCAGAATTTCCAGTTCCATTTTTTCCAAGCAGCATAGAGTAAGCTAATGGATAGTAGTTCTTCGCCAAGAAGCATGAACGGGATACTTGTGAAAACATAAGACCATGTAAGTACACTGTTGATACCATTTTCAGTAGTACTGCCTGCGAAGTAAGCCCATGCAATGTTGAAAATAGAGCTGATAATAATTAATGCTGGAGCACCGATGAGAATCCATTTGAAACTAAAATGTTTAAACCAATCGAGGAATTCTGCTTTTAATATGATAAAAGCAATAACCCCCATGCATAGGGCGTTGAAAAAAGCACCTATAAATTCTAACACTCCAATATTGGAAATGATGTGTGGCAAAAGAAGAAAAAGAACACCAATAATGATTGCGCTGGAAAATAACCAATACCCTTGTTTTTTAAAGCTTAAAGTATTTTCCATTTTATCCTCCTTTTAGACCGTTTTTAAAGAGATTTCATTAGTCCATGAGTTATTATAGCTCTTTACTTTAAATCAGTAAAGTTACTAATTTGTCACTTTAAAGGAGGAGAGAGAATTGGCTTTCTTCTATAGTATGTTGAAAGAATATGAAATAGCTAGAAAATCTTGTTACCGTTAACGAGCGAGAAAAGGTTGCAAACGCTTTAATGGAAATGCTAATTTGAAATAGAACGATAGGTGATATAGGAGGAGAAAAAATGGAAAAAGCAGGGATTTATCATCAACCAGCGAGTAGCTATGCTTATAGTTATGACGCTAAAACACTACATATTCGGATTAGAACGAAACGCTTGGATATTAGCGAGGTTACTCTAATTGCTGCCGACCCTTACTTATGGAAAGACGGAAAATGGCAAAGTGAATCTTATACAATGCGCAAAATCGCAGAAACAGAAGAGCACGATTATTGGTTTTTTGCAATTACACCAGAACATAGACGCCTTCAATATGGATTTTTATTAACGGATACAAAAGGGGAAAAGACCTTTTACGGCGGACGTGGTTTTTTTGAACCAACAGAAGCGAATTTAGATACAATGGATTATTACTTTAAATTTCCATTTATCCATGCGGTGGATACTTTTGAGGCGCCTGAATGGGTTGGTAAAACAATTTGGTACCAAATTTTCCCAGAACGTTTTGCAAATGGGAATCCAGCTATTTCTCCAGAAAATGCCTTGCCGTGGGGAAGTAAAGATCCGAACACAACAGACTTTTTCGGCGGTGATATAGAAGGAATTATCGAGCATTTAGATTATTTAGCAGAGCTTGGTATTAATGGGGTTTACTTGACACCTGTGTTTGAAGCACCAACCAATCATAAATACGATACGGTTGATTATAAAAAAATTGATCCGCATTTTGGGGATAAAGAAACGTTTAGAAAATTAGTTCAGGAAGCGCATAAACGCGGGATTCGTATCATGTTAGATGCGGTGTTCAATCACATTGGCGATACTTCAGCAGAATGGCAAGACGTTGTTTTAAATGAAGAAAAATCTGCATATCGTGATTGGTTCCACATCCATAGTTTCCCTGTTCGTCAAAATGAAAATGGCAATATCGAAGGAGAACCAACACTTTCTTACGATACATTTGCTTTCACGACGCATATGCCAAAATTAAATACGGCTAACCCAGAAGTTCAGAAGTATCTACTGGATATTGCAACTTACTGGATTCGCGAATTTGACATTGATGGTTGGCGCTTAGACGTTGCCAATGAAGTTGATCATGCTTTTTGGAAAGAGTTCAAAAAAGCGGTCCAAGCGGAAAAAGAAGATATTTATATTCTTGGTGAAATTTGGCATGATTCGTGGATTTGGTTGCTTGGAGATGAATTCCATGCCGTAATGAACTATCCATTTACACAAACGATTATTGAGAACTTTATTGAAGAAAAAATTACTCCAGAGCAAATGGTTTCTGGTATTAATGAACAATATATGCGCTATCCAAATCAAGTGAATGAAGTAATGTTTAATATGCTTGATAGCCATGATACGGCGCGTATTTTAACACGTGCTAATAATGATGAGGATAAAGTGAAACAAGCGCTTGCCTTCATGTTCGCGCACACTGGTTCGCCGTGTATTTATTACGGTACTGAAATCGGCATGGACGGCGGAAATGACCCAGGTTGTCGCAAATGTATGGAATGGGATGAAACGAAACAAAATCAAGATATGCTAGCGTTTACGAAACAATTAATTGCGCTAAGAAAAGATAACCAAGCAATTATCACATCCGGCGAATTAACTTGGCTAGGTGCAAGTAGCGAAACAGGCATTACAGCATTTTCTAAAGAATTAAATGGTGAAAAACTGCATTTCCTTTTCAATCAAGCAAAAGAAGATAAAGATTTCACAATTTCATTTGAAAATACAGCGACAGATATTTGGAACAACCGAGCTGTAACAGAAAATCTTGTTGTCCCAGCAAAAGGATTTCTTGTTATTAAAGAAAACAGCTAAATCAATGGCGTAAAGGAATTTTTCACATGTTTACCGAAAAAATGTTGTTATCGGTAACATGTGAAATCTCCTTGTAAACGCTTTCGGAATCAGCATATAATAAATGCATAGGTTAACCTAATTCACAAACTTTAAAAAGAATTGAAAAAAGATGGGGACTTAGAAATCAGACAGTAAAGGGCGACTTTTTTCATAAAGAGGAGGAAAAGTAAATGAAGCGTTTCAAAAAAGTGGGAATAGTTTCGGCGGTTTTAGTAATGGCTTTAAGCTTAGCAGCATGTGGTGGTGGAAAAGACACTAGTAAATCGGGCTCATCTGATGAAAAAACATTAACCGTTTCCGTTGACGCAGGCTACAAAGACTACGTGAACAAAATAAAAGGTGACTTTGAAAAAGACAATGACGTGAAAGTAAAAGTAGTCGAAAAAGACATGTTCGAAACATTAGAAGCATTGCCACTTGATGGCCCGGCTGGAACTGCTCCAGACGTAATGATGTCCGCATTTGATAGAATTGGAAGCTTAGGCCAACAAGGACATTTAGCTGAAGTAAAACTTGGTAATAAAGACGATTACGATGAAAAAGACCAAAAACAAGTAACAATTGACGATAAAATTTATGGCGCTCCAGCAATTATTGAAACTCTAGTGCTTTACTATAATAAAGATTTACTCGACAAAGCTCCAGCAACTTTCAAAGATTTAGAAACACTTTCTAAAGATTCTCGTTTTGCTTTCACTTCTGAAAAAGGAAAAAATACTGGTTTCTTAGCAAAATGGACTGATTTCTACTTCTCTTACGGACTACTTGCAGGATACGGTGGTTATGTATTCGGCGATGAAGGTACAAATCCAAAAGACATCGGTTTAAACAATAAAGGTTCGGTTGAAGGAATTACTTACGCAACAAAATGGTTCCAAGATGTATGGCCAAAAGGTATGCAAGACAATAAGAGTGCAGACGACTTTATTCAAGATCAATTTGTTAAAGGAAAAGCAGCAGCAATTCTAGGTGGACCTTGGTCAGCAGCAAATTACAAAGAAGCAAAAATTAATTACGGTGTAGCAAAAATCCCAACACTAAACAATGGTAAAGAGTATTCTCCATTTGCAGGCGGTAAAGGTTGGGTTGTAAGTAACTATTCTAAAAACAAAGATGTAGCTCAAAAATGGTTGGATTATGTGACTAACCAAAAAAATCAAGAAACTTTATATGATATGACAAATGAAGTGCCAGCTAACTTAAAAGCACGTGATACAGCGAAATCGAAAAATGATGAATTAACTAATGCTGTTATCGAACAATACAAAAATGCGCAACCAATGCCAAATATTCCAGAAATGTCGGAAGTTTGGACAGGTGCTGAAAACTTAATGTTTGATGCAGCTTCTGGTTCGAAAACTCCGCAACAATCAGCGGACGATGCAGTAAAAGTAATTGAAGATAACGTAACGCAAAAATATACTAAATAATAATGATTTGGCGGGGCAAAGATAGCGCGCTCCGCCATTTTTTTCAACTTAGCTAGTGAATCTATATCTAGAATTGAGGGTAACAAAATGAAACTAGAACAAAAACAAATTAAAAAT
This sequence comes from Listeria monocytogenes, assembly GCF_041765605.1. Classification (GTDB taxonomy): domain Bacteria; phylum Bacillota; class Bacilli; order Lactobacillales; family Listeriaceae; genus Listeria; species Listeria monocytogenes_D. The sequence goes on along the minus strand of NZ_CP168900.1, from coordinate 2,224,914 downwards.
GTTCGTCAAGCGACTTTGTTATCAATCATTCCAGGGCTTGGTCAATTTTATAATAAGCAAAATTTTAAAGGGATTGTCTTTTTCGCACTATTTGCTTTGTTTATCATAGAATTTTTTGCAGTTGGGCTGAATGCACTGATTGGCCTTGTGACACTTGGATCTGTGCCGGGTGTGGACCATTCCTTATTCTTAATGATTGAGGGTACTTTACAATTAATTGTGACATTACTATTTATAGGCTTTTGGTTTATAAATATTTTCGATGCAAGACGCGTGGCTATGCAGTGGAACCTTGGTGAAACTGTTAACCGTTCTGCTCTTGCTATTATAAAAAATATGCTCGACAAAGGTTTCCCGTACTTACTTACATTACCTGCATACTTAGTGATGACTTTTGTTATTATTTTCCCAGTTCTTGTTACTCTTTTCATGGCATTTACCAACTACGATTTTTACCATATTCCGCCAGCGAATTTAATTGACTGGGTTGGATTTAAGAACTTCTTTAATATTTTCTTCCTAAGTTCGTATCGTGACACGTTCCTAAGCGTATTTTCGTGGACACTCATTTGGACTATCTGTGCCACTTCTTTACAAATTGTCGTTGGGGTGTTTACAGCGATTGTAGCAAACCAAAGCTTTATTAAAGGAAAACGTCTTTTTGGAGTTGTTTTCTTACTTCCTTGGGCGGTTCCAGCTTTTATTACAATCATGAGTTTTTCCAATATGTTTAACGACAGTATTGGTGCAATCAACTCGCAAGTCATTCCGCTTCTAAACCATTTGCCATTTGTTGATATCAATGCGATTGCTTGGAAAACAGATCCTTTCTGGACAAAAGTGGCGCTGATTAGTATTCAAGGTTGGCTTGGTTTCCCGTATATTTACGTTATGGTTACTGGGGTGCTTCAAGCGATTCCAGGTGAGCTTTATGAAGCAGCTAGAATTGATGGAGCAAGTGCGATTCAACGTTTCCGTAAAATTACATTACCGATGATTTTATTTGTAACCGCACCGGTATTTATTACGCAATATACATTTAACTTCAATAACTTTTCGATAATCTACTTATTCAATGAAGGTGGTCCCGGAAGTGTCGGAGCAGGCGCAGGATCAACCGATATCTTAATTTCATGGATTTATAAATTAACAACAGGTACTTCGCCACAATACGCTGTAGCCGCTGCTGTGACGCTTCTTATCTCCATTATCGTTATTACTGTTTCGATGATTGCCTTTAAGAAGACGAATGCCTTTGGGAACGAGGAGATGATGTAAATGAGAGACTTTATGAAAGATCAGCGGACAACAAAGTTCTTAACACAGTTTTTCACGTATTTGTTTTTAACCGTGCTAACGATTATTATTTTGTATCCTATTCTAATAACAGCATCTTCTGCCTTCAAACCAGGGAATATCGCGGCATTTACGCTTGAGTGGTCGGATAGTTGGACGCTGAATAACTTCACGAGATTGTTTAATGAAACATTGTATCTTGATTGGTACAAAAATACACTGATTATCGCGGTTGTAACGATGATTATGCAAGTAACGATTGTGACACTTGCTGGTTATACGTATAGCCGTTACCGTTTTAAAGGTCGTAAAAACAGCTTGATTTTCTTCCTTATTATTCAAATGGTACCAACGATGGCAGCCTTAACAGCTTTCTACGTGTTAGCGATGCTACTTGGCGCACTTGATCAATATTGGTTCTTAACATTGATTTACATCGGTGGTGGGATTCCAATGAACACATGGCTGATGAAAGGGTATTTCGATACCGTGCCGCGTGATCTTGATGAATCCGCCAAGCTTGATGGCGCAGGACATTTCCGGATTTTCGCTCAAATCATCTTGCCACTTGTAAGACCGATGATTGCCGTTCAAGCTTTATGGGCGTTTATGGGACCGTTTGGGGACTTCCTACTTGCAAAATTCCTTCTTAGAACACCAGAAAACTTAACGATTGCGGTAGGACTTCAAACGTTCATCGCCAACCCACAACAACAAAAAGTAGCCTTATTCGCAGCGGGTGCCATTTTAGCCGCGCTACCAATTTGTTTACTGTTCTTCTTCTTACAAAAGAATTTTGTTTCTGGCTTAACTGCCGGTGGAACAAAAGGATAATTGATTTTTAAAAAGGCTGTGATATCAATGAAAAAAGTTCCGTTTATCATTCAATATGTAAAAAGTACACTCGGTCCAACCGCTATTTTCGAAGGCCGGAAAGTACTGAAATTCTGGCAAATGGTCATCGTATTTATTTTCTTAAATGCGTTACTGTTGCTTCCTGTTTCCGCGCACTTTGCCAATCAGTCGAGTTTTGATTTACCAAGTTTAATGCCAAAAATGGCGACGCTTGGCACGGATCAATTGGCGACAGAAATTAGTGGACTGACGCTCGAAAACGGGGCGTTAACCGATAAAAATGCGCACATCGTTGAAAAAACAGCGAATGGTGTGGCTGGTGTGAATTTAACGAAAGCAGAACTTAGTGGAGCGAAGAATGTAATTAATTTCAAAGACCAAGAAATGACGCTTACAGATGCGAGTGGTTACACTTTTGAAGTGAGCTACCCAAAAGATGCGACCTTAAGCGAAATAACGTCAGGTGAGTCGCTCGTTGATTGGGTGTCGGCGCAGTGGTATTTGGAAAACCAAGCATTTGTTTTCCTATCGATGGTGCTGATGATTGGTTCTATCATTTTCGTTAGCTCACTCATGTTAACCGTGTTTACGACGCTTTTCATTTGGATGACAAAACGGAGCAGTTTTTCAAGCATTGCTTCTTTTAAAGAATCAGTAAATTTAACGCTAAATGCACTGGGAATTCCAGTGATTGCGGCTTGTATTATCGGCTTTATCTACTTTGATATTACGATTATTATGGCTGTTCAGTCGCTCGGAATGGTGTTAATGATAGCATGGACATTTTTAAAGACAAGATTTTATAAGACTAGTGAAAAAAGTATGGCTGCTAGTCGCTAATTAGGAGGTTTTAGTATGGCACAGAAGCAATTATTTGAAATCGAACCATGGACATTACGGACAACCAAACTAGATAAAGAAAATAAACGTTTGCAAGAAAGCCTAACTTCACTCGGTAATGGATACATGGGGATGCGCGGGAATTTTGAAGAAGGATACTCCGGCGACGGCCATATTGGAACTTATTATGCAGGCGTGTGGTTTCCAGATAAAACAAGAGTTGGCTGGTGGAAAAATGGCTACCCGGATTATTTCGGTAAAGTCATTAACGGCCTTAATTTTATCGGAATTGAAGTACGTCTTGATGGTGAAAAACTCGATTTATTTGTAGATGAAGTAAGCGATTTTGAACTTGTTTTAGATATGGAAAAAGGTGTTTTAAAACGACAATTCACAGTAGTTAAAAATAATAAAACATTCCGGATTTCCGCGGAACGATTCCTTAGTGTTGCAACGAAAGAACTTGCGGTTATTCACTACCAAGTGGAAGCATTAAGCCCCGCTAAAGTAGAATTAACGTCCTTTTTAGACGGTAACGTGCAAAATGAAGATGCCAACTATGAAGAAATGTTCTGGCAAGAAGTCGAAAAAGCTTCATCGGCGAGTCGTGGTTCACTTGTCACAAAAACTATTCCAAATAACTTCGGAACGCCACGTTTTACTGTTTCTGCGGTGATGGAAAATAAGACCAATGCGGCAAACGAAACAAATCAAACAAAGGCACTTTACGCCGAAAACTATTTTCAATTCGACCTACAAGAAAAGGAAGTAGCGCAAATAGAAAAACGTGTAGTCATTACGACATCTCGTGATTATGTGGAAGGGGAAATTCTTCCAGCAGGAGAAAAAATCTTAAAAAGCTTAGAAGCAAAAACGTATGATGAATTATTAGCCGCGCATGTTTCAGGCTGGCGTGAACGTTGGGATAAAGCGGATGTTGAGATTGCAGGCGATGATTCCGCACAACAAGGTATCCGATTTAACATTTTCCAATTATTTGCTACTTATTACGGTGAGGACGCAAGACTAAACATTGGTCCTAAAGGCTTTACAGGTGAAAAATATGGTGGCGCAACATACTGGGATACAGAAGCTTTTGCACTACCAATGTATTTATCGTTAACGGATAAATCTGTGAGTCACAATTTACTTAAATATCGCCACGACCAATTGGATGGAGCGAAAATCAACGCGCAGAAAATCGGCCTAGCTGGTGCACTGTATCCAATGGTTACTTTTACCGGAGTCGAGTGTCATAATGAATGGGAAATTACATTTGAAGAAATTCACCGCAATGGCGCGATTGCTTATGCGATTTACAATTACACAAATTACACTGGCGATGATTCGTATTTAAAAACAGACGGAATCGAAGTATTGACCGAAATCACTCGTTTTTGGGCCGACCGCGTTCATTTATCTGATCGCTTAGATAAATACATGATTCACGGTGTAACGGGACCAAATGAATACGATAATAACGTCAGCAATAACTGGTATACAAACTATATCGCAGCTTGGACGATTCGTTATACGCTAGAAAACTTAGATGCAGAAGCGAAAAAACGTTTAGACGTGACCGAGTACGAAATCGCCAAATGGGAAGATATCGAGCATCGCATGTATTATCCTTTTGACGAGAAATGGCAGATTTTTGTGCAACACGATACGTTCTTAGATAAAGAGTTGCGTTCCACGGATACATTAAAACCAGAAGATATGCCGATTAACCAAAATTGGTCTTGGGATAAAATTTTACGTTCTTGCTTCATTAAACAAGCAGATGTACTTCAAGGTTTATATTTATTCTATGATGACTTTGACTTTGATACGAAACAACGCAACTTTGAATTTTATGAGCCACTAACGGTACACGAATCTAGCTTATCGCCAGCTGTTCACGCGGTGTTAGCTTCAGAACTTGGTAAATATGATAAAGCGGTAGAACTTTACAAGCGAACTGCAAGACTAGATCTTGACAATATTAACAACGATACAGAAGACGGACTGCACATTACCTCTATGGCAGGAAGCTGGTTATCCATCGTTCAAGGCTTTGCTGGTATGCGAGTAACTGCTGGCGAATTAAGCTTTGCACCATTCTTACCTGATGGCTGGGAAAATTACCGTTTCAAAATCAACTTCCGTAATCGTTTATTAGAAGTAAAAGTAGAAGTTGGAAAGGTTACTGTAAAATTATGCCACGGAGAACCAATTCATTTAGAAATGTATAAGAAAGAATATTTACTAGAAACGGCTATAACAGTAGAATTTTAAGGTTAATAGAACTTGTTGAAAACGATAACAACTGTTTTCAACAAGTTTTTTCTTTAACAAATCTTTCCCATTTTTGGCGGGATGATTGCTTTTTCCGCCCGCACTCTTATGCTATAATAAAGAAAGTGAACCATGTGATCATAAATGGTTTTCAAGAGGCACGGAGGTGAAGTGATGGATTTTTCCAATATGTCGATATTGCATTATCTAGCAAATATTGTAGATATTCTTGTCGTATGGTTTGTAATTTATAAAGTGATCATGTTAATCCGAGGTACAAAAGCAGTACAATTATTAAAAGGCATTTTTATTATCATTGCAGTCAAACTATTAAGCGGATTTTTTGGTCTCCAAACAGTAGAATGGATTACGGATCAGATGCTTACTTGGGGATTCCTTGCAATTATAATTATCTTCCAACCGGAATTACGCCGTGCTTTAGAAACGCTTGGACGAGGCAATATTTTTACTCGTTATGGATCAAGAATTGAGCGCGAACAGCATCATTTAATCGAGTCAATCGAAAAATCTACTCAATATATGGCGAAACGTCGTATTGGGGCGCTGATTTCAGTGGCACGTGATACAGGAATGGACGATTACATTGAAACAGGTATTCCGTTAAATGCAAAAATTTCTTCTCAATTATTAATTAATATTTTTATTCCGAATACACCGCTTCATGATGGAGCAGTTATTATTAAAGGAAACGAAATTGCATCGGCAGCAAGTTACTTACCACTTTCAGATAGCCCGTTCTTATCCAAAGAACTTGGAACGCGTCACCGGGCTGCACTTGGAATTAGTGAAGTGACAGATAGTATTACGATTGTAGTTTCTGAAGAGACAGGCGGAATTTCCCTCACTAAAGGTGGAGAACTTTTCCGTGATGTGTCAGAAGAAGAGTTACATAAAATTCTTCTTAAAGAACTAGTCACAGTAACTGCAAAGAAACCTTCTATCTTTTCTAAATGGAAAGGAGGCAAAAGCGAATGATGGATCGAATTTTAAATAACAAATGGTCGATTCGGATTGTAGCCTTACTACTCGCAGCCATCCTTTTTACATCAGTTAATGCAAATAATAATAACGCCACGACTTTTTCAACGACTTCTTCTAGTGATTCAGAAGTCATCGAAAATGTCCCAGTCAAAGTATATTATGATAAAACGAATTTATATATTTCGGGTATTCCAGAAACCGTTACAGTCACGCTTTCAGGCCCTCGTAGCATCGTTCAGTCTGCCAAAGCTCAACAAGACTTTACCGTTTATGCAGATTTGAAAAATGCTTCCATTGGGACCCAAGAAGTAAAACTACAAGTGAAAGATGTATCTGACCGTCTAAAAGTAAAAGTGAATCCAGCAACAGTCAACGTCAATGTACAAGAAAAAGTAACGAAAAAATTCTCTGTTGACGTAGAATTGAGCAAATCCGTTGTTGCAGATGGTTATCAAGCTGGAACACCAATTATTGATCCTAAAAAAGTTTCCATTACTGGTGCAAAAGATACTATCGAACAAATCGCTTATGTAAAAGCAACGCTCGAAAGTGGCGGTAAGCACAAATCCGAATTTACGGATAAAGCTACAGTCTCCGTGTTTGATAGTAATTTGAACAAGTTAGATGTCGAAGTAAATCCGCAAGAAGTGGAAGTGACCGTGCCAGTTGAAAAAGTTGGTAAGTCCGTTCCAGTGAAAATTAAGCAAGAAGGCACACCAGAAAGTGATATTGAAATTTCTAGCATGACACCAGATAAGTCAGAAGTGGTAGTTGTCGGTGATGATGCGGTCCTTGAAAAAATCAAAGAAATCGAGATTCCAATTGATGTTTCTAAAATCAAAGCAGATACCGTCAAGGAAGTGACTGTTCCCGTTCCAAACGGAGCCAAATCAGTCCAACCAACGACGATAGAGGTGAAGATTAAGACTGTAAAAAAGTCTGAAGCAAATAACAATCCGACAACCTCAGATAACCAAGGTACAGATGAAAATAATAACAACACAGATGATTCAGGTGATAACGATACAAAAATTTCTAAGTCGTTTTCTGATATGCAAGTCTACATGAGTGGATTGAAAAATACATTCGATGCACAAATGATTACTCCAGCAAATGGAAAAGTATCTGTGACGATAACTGGAGAAAAGAAAACAGTTGACGGAATTACGGCAAAAGAACTGAGTGTTATTGCCAATCTGAGTAAAAGCAAAGCAGGCAATTATAGCATACCGCTAGAATTGAACGGTTTGCCAGATAATGTCGCTTATGTTATTAATCCTAAAAAAGCAGATTTCATTATTACAGATAAAGAAGCATCCATTGCAGTACCATCTAAAAGCACATAACATAAGGAGTGTGGGGCGTTAGTCTCATACTCCTCCTTTTTGACAAGAGCTTTTTATACATAGAATAGTAAAAACATGAGTAACGCCAACGTTTTATTGTAGAGAGATGAAATTTTTTCTTAAAAAAGGTATAATAACAAATGTATGGTTGAGATTAGTGAATATAGAACCAGCATTTGACAAAGTAAATATGAAAAGACAAACAAAAATCATTTAGATAATGAATGACTTAGAAGGAGAGTAATAAAATGGGTAAATATTTTGGTACGGATGGAGTTAGAGGTGTAGCAAACTCTGAATTAACACCAGAACTTGCATTCAGATTAGGTCGAATGGGTGGCTATGTTTTAACCCGTCACGTAGGTGAACATCCGCGCGTGCTTGTAGCTCGTGATACACGTATATCTGGAGAAATGTTAGAATCTGCTTTAATCGCAGGACTTGTTTCTGTAGGGATTGAAGTAATGCGTCTAGGCGTTATCTCTACTCCTGGTGTTGCTTATTTAACAAAAGCACAAGGAGCATCTGCCAGCGTCATGATTTCTGCCAGCCATAATCCAGTGGACGATAACGGTATTAAATTCTTTGGTTCAGATGGTTTCAAACTATCTGATGACCAAGAAGAAGAAATTGAGCAACTTCTTGATACAGCAGAAGATACATTACCTCGTCCAAGCGGTGAAGGCCTAGGTACAGTGAGCGATTATTTTGAAGGTAAACAAAAATACATCCAATACTTAAAACAAACAATCGAAAATGACTTTAACGGTTATCATATTGCACTTGACTGTGCGAATGGTGCAACAGCTGGTCTTGCAACGCATTTATTTGCAGATTTAGATGCGGATATTAGTTCGATGGGAGCTTCTCCAAATGGTCTAAATATCAATGATGGCGTTGGTTCAACACACCCAGAAGCACTAGCAGCCTTTGTTTTAGATAAAAAAGCAGATGTTGGTTTAGCTTTTGATGGCGATGGCGACCGTGTCATTGCGATTGACGAAATTGGTCAAATTGTCGATGGAGATAAAATTATGTTTATTTGCGCAAAATATTTGCGTGAACAAGGCTTATTAAATAACAACACGATTGTATCCACTGTCATGAGTAATCTTGGTTTCTACAAAGGCTTGAAAGAGCTTGAAATTGAAGATGTACAAACTGCTGTTGGTGACCGTTACGTAGTTGAAGCAATGCGTGAAGGTAATTATAATCTTGGTGGAGAACAATCTGGTCACATTATTTTCTTAGATCATAATACAACTGGTGATGGGCTTCTTTCAGGAATCCAATTAATCAACGTGATGAAAGCAACTGGGAAAAAATTATCTGAGCTTGCGGCTGAAATGAAAACATTCCCGCAAAAACTAGAAAACATCCGTGTAAGTGATAAAAACCATGTAACAGATAATCCGAAAGTAAGTAAAGTAATCGGTGAAGTAGAAGCTGAAATGGCTGGTAATGGTCGAGTTCTTGTTCGCCCATCCGGTACAGAACCATTAGTAAGAGTTATGGTAGAAGCTGCTACGAAAGAAGAAACAGACGAATATTGTGAACGTATTTCAGCGGTTGTTCGTTCAGAAATGGCACTTAACGATTAAAACAACAAACAAAAAATCCTGATGATAAACTTCATCAGGATTTTATTTCTTTTAATAGAATGATTTGATCTAAGCAAGCAATGCCGTTTTCGGTAATTGTTTGGTCAGGATAATGTTTAGTAAAATAATTCGGCACGATTTGCTGCATCCGAAAATGATTTTTTTGATAAAAGGCAAGTTGGTCGATACTTGAATTACCTGTCTTAACGATGAGCGCAGAAAAACCATTCTTCACTGCATAATCAAAAGCTTTTTCAAGGAGAATTTTACCGATACCTTGATTTCTTTTAGAAGGTTGGACAGCGATATTCATAATTTCAAGTTGCTGCTTGTTTAATGGAAGTAAGCAAATAACACCGATTATTTCATTGGCGTCCACCAGTTGGAAAACGTGTGATGCTTCGAGATATTTCGCAATTTGTTTTTCGCTAGGATCAGCTTCGAGTAATAATTCTAGCGGAGCAGGTTGGCTTTTGTTCCAGGTGGTCCAGTTCATTTTTATCACCTCGGTTTTAGCGTAACATGGTAAGACAGAAATAGGAAGGGAAGTGGGCAAATTGCCTGAAAAAATAAGAGGAATATGCGGTAGTTTGCTAATTGCACTAGGTGTAACACAATTATATAGTTTTGTTAGTGCAGTTATCGGCTACTTTAGCGCAGAAAAAAATAGCTTTACGTTTGTATGGAATTATTGGATGTTATTATTATTCGGATTAGCACTTTTTATTGCCGGTTTCCTTTTCATCAAGCGAGAAAAATTCCGCTTAGCAAGTATCATTGTAGTAAGTTGCTTTGTATTATTCCAAGCATTTTCCGTTTATTATTACCAATTAAGGATTTTTGCGAAATTGGAGTATGCACAGCCATTTGAGTGGTCAGGGACATTATTAGTGATTGCGGGACTTTTACTACTAATAGCACTAATCATTGGACCAAAGTTTGCTAAAAAAGAACAGGGTTCAGATGAAAACTGGAAGAACAAATGGCGTTATGCAGCTGGTTTGTTCGCACTTCTTGGAGCAGTTACGGCTATTTTTGCAGCTGTAACGGTTTTTAAGCAATTACATTCAGACAGTGTCAAACAAGGTTACTTATTCACTACTTCGCTTGATGGCTATTTTGCTTGTTTTGTAGCAGTGATTTTCCTTATTGTAACGGTGCTAGCATGGCGCAAAGTATCACTATTGTTTATCGGGATACTAATGGGAGCAGCTTTTATTCTTTTAACAAACTATTTATCCGTAACAAATTGGATTGATTTCGCGAAAGAAAATTTATCTATCACATTTGGTAGTAATGAAAGACAAGTTTTCGGGATGCAATTTCTTATGGGAACATCGGCTTTTCTATCTAGTGTTTTTGCTTATATCGCCAAAAAATAACCAAAAGCCCTCTAAAATGAATTAGAGGGCTTTTTTTATTAGGATTTTTTGCCAAACACGATATTTGTATAACTATTTAACGTAACGAAATAGTAGATAATATACATTAATGTGTAGATTCCAGTAGAAATAATTACTGGTAAAGTAAGGTCTAGAAGTAACATATTCGAAAGTCCGATAAGTGCGACACTACTGTGCGCGATACCGATAATAAGTGGAATTAAGAAGACCACTAGTAATTGTTTCGCAAGGATTTTTCGAATGTCTTTTTTCGTAAGACCGATTTTCTTCAAGATATCAAATGTGCCAATATCATTGTAAGCTTCTGTAAGCTGTTTAAAGTAGATAATACTTCCTGTAGCTGCTAGGAAAACAAATCCGATGAACATACCGATAAATAGTAGTACACCTGTTACAGTAATGATTTGTTGATAAGAGTCTGCATAAGAAATATAATTGGTATCTTTAGGAAGAAGTGTCCGTACTTCCTTGTCTAGAGCTTGTGCTTGTTTTGCATCTTGAACAGTAACCGATTCAACGCTTGTTGCTGGGATATTTTTATCAGCAGCGATTTGTTCGACTTGTTTATCTGGAAGAACAAGTAAGCCTTGAACAGTACCGAGTGGTGAATCTTGAACAACTTTTTTAATTTCTACACTTGTTTTTTCAGGTGTAGCAAGTGTATATTTTTCGCCGATCATTTTATTACGTGCTTTTTCATCGTAAGTGATAGAAAGAACCATTTGTGCTTCATTATCTTTTAGTTTAGCGGTTTTTTCCGTGTTTCCTTGTTTTTTAACAAGTTCATTATAATTAGATTCAGAAATAACTGGGAAACCGTCATTAATATCATATTCAACAAAATCAGGGCGTTCGCCGTCTGCTTTTACGATATAATATGTGCTTTTTTGTGCGTATTCTACTGGATGATCAGAATCGTTTTCAAGGATATTCATGATTTTGTCATTTGTTTCTGCATTTTCAGGAATCACATATTCAAAGCTGGAAGGTGCAGTTGTTGATGCTGACGTATTTGCTTGGTAATAAATACTACTAATAGTTCCGATAGCCGAAAGCGTTGTTGCACTTAGAATGGAAATAACGATTAAAGTTTTCGCATTGGAAGAAATTCTAAAGTTTAACTGAGAAGTGGAGATGATATTGCTTCCTTTATAGAAAATACGTTTATTATTTCTAAGTTTTGTTAATAGATACGGTAAGAAGAAGGTAATAAATAAAGCTGTACCAACAATTACAGTAGTTAAAATAACGAGAGCGCCAACAGAGAAACCTAGTTTTGCCCAAACAGAATTTTTTGCTTCAAGTGGTTGGCTAGCAATGAAGTAGCCGATTCCGATTAAGACAAGTGACACGAGTGATAGGATGAATGATGGTTTGGGACTTTTCTCACGTTTTGATTCAGAATGAAACAGCTCTAAAAGAGTAGAGCGGTAAATGATTCTGTAACCAGAGAAAGAAGTAAACAAAGTGATGATAATAAAGACAATACTTGTTTGTAAAACTGCTCCCCATGAAAAGGCAAAGCCACCGATGTTTTCAATATTAATTAAATTAAGTAATATGGTTACAAAAAGTTTGGAAAGTAATGTACCAGCTAAAATACCAATAACTAATGCACCAAGTCCCATAATGAAATTCTCATAGAATAACATGCGACCAATTTCTTTTTTTCTAAGACCGAGTAAAGAATAAAGACCGATTTCTTTTTTCCGTTTTCTAGTGAAGAAATTGTTGGAATAAAGAATGAAAATAGCTACGAAAATAAGTAAAATTACCGAAGAACTTGTGAAAGCTGTGGATAATTTTGCAGATTGATCAATTCGCGATGTAACGGATGGATCTTTTGAAAGGACAAGAAAAGTAAAATAAATCATAATGCTGAAAATCATGGATGCGAAATATAAAAAGTAATGTACAAAATTATGTCGAATATTTTTTTTAGCTATATCAAATAACGTCATCTGTGTCGCCCCCCAGTTTTGCAAGGACATCTAGAATTTTTTGGAAGAACTCCTTACGCGTTTTGGTACCACGATAAATTTCCGTATATAATTCTCCGTCTTTAATAAATAAAATACGTTTGCAGAAACTTGCTGCGAAAGCATCATGTGTTACCATCATGATAGTTGCTTTATCTTGTTCGTTTAAGTCACATAAGCTTTCTAGTAAATTTGTTGCAGATTTTGAATCCAGTGCACCAGTTGGTTCATCGGCAAAAATCATGCTTGGTGATGTAATAATAGCGCGTGATGCTGCGGTACGTTGTTTTTGACCACCAGAGATTTCGCTTGGATATTTATCAAGAATTTCTGAAATACCAAATTTAGTGCTGATGACTTTTAATTTTTCTTCTATTTCATTTACTGGATGTTTTGCTAATGCCAGTGGAAGGATGATATTTTCGCGAGTTGTAAGTGTATCTAGTAAGTTGTAATCTTGGAAAATAAAACCCAGTTTGTCGCGGCGGAAAGTAGACATTTGTTGTTCGTCCATATTTTCAAGTGCATGACCAGAAATCATGATTTCACCAGAAGTTGGCTTGTCAATTGTTGATAAAACGTTAAGTAGTGTGGATTTACCTGCCCCAGATGGCCCCATAATTCCAGTGAATTCGCCTTCTTTGATATCAATGCTGATATTTTCTAACGCAGTGTAGACATTTCCTTTGCTGCCGTAAATTTTTCTCACATTTTTTGCTTGTAAAACTGTCTCCATTATTTTCTCTCCTTATAAAACTAGATTCGGTTAGTATATGTATCATTCTATCGTGTATATAGGACCCGTTCCATCGCATCAAATGACATTTACGGTAGATATCCTTACAAAAATGTTAGTTTAGTGAAATAAAAAACCGGAATCCAGCTAACAAAATCACTCATTTGTTAGATTGAATTCCAGTTTTTACTTATATTAAATAGTAAATAATTTAGAAAGTTGTTCGGATAGTAACAGGTTTCCAATGAAGAATGAGCCGAATTCGGCATAACGAGCGCTTGCTTCATCAAAGCGCATTTCCGTTACGATGCGTTTGAACTCCAGTGCATCATCGGAAAATAAAGTGACACCCCATTCGTAATCGTCAAATCCGATGGAACCACCGATAATTTGTTGTACTTTCCCCGCATAGCTTCTACCAATCAAACCATGGTCGCGAATCAGTTGTTGACGTTCTTCCATTGGAAGCATATACCAATTATCAGCGCCGTCCCGTTTTTTACTCATTGGGTAGAAACAAATATGCTTTTTAGGTGGGAGTGCTGGATAGAGTCTCGCGCGAACCCCTTTGTTTTGGTAAGGATCTTCGCCGCCCGCCATGTGAGATGCTAGATAGTTACTTAATTCCACCACAGATATATAGGAATAAGTGGGCAACAAGTAGTCGGCAATCGCTAATTTATTAAAACGATTTTCGACTTCATTCAGCGCTTCAAGGGAATCACGCAAAGTGAAGAATACTAAATCTGCTTTTTGACCAAGAATACTGTAAATGGTATGTTCACCTTCACCGATATTTTTAGTAATTTCCATATCGCTTAAAAAGTGGCTGAGTTCATTTAACATAAGTTCCTGATTACCTGGATTTAGTTCACGCCACGCAGCCCAGTCAATCGAACGAAAATCATGTAGACAAAACCAACCGTCTAATGTTTTTACTGCTTCATTCATTATGTATCACTCCTTGTTTAGAATATCACTAACTAAAGTGTAACATACGGGAAGTAGTTCGTCCGTTTCGCTGTTTGTGAAATTTACGTTTCAAAAGGACGGTATTTTTCACGTAAGCTTTGTTGGTTTTCAAGCCGAAGTTCAATGTCCATTCGGTGAAAAAGAACCATATTTCCTTTTTTCGTAAAGGGGAGTACATCGCGTTTGGCTAAGGAAAGGAGTGCTTGCTTAGATATGCCTAAGTAAGTCGCGGCTTCATTCGCAGTCAGGAAGTTTTCTTCAAGCCATTTAAAATCTATTTGTTGTTGGCGCACATCTTTTCACCTCTTTTTCTTTAAGTGTAGAAAATATCTGGCAGAAATACAAGAGAAAACATTAACAATTGCCTAAAAACAAGCTATACTTTAACTAAATGATAAATCTAGGAGGCATAAATATGAATGACGTATTAACTTTGCTAAGAAATCATCGCTCTTTTCGTAAATATAAAAAAGGGGTCGAGATTCCGGAAGAAAAACTAGATGCGATTATCCGAGCAGCTCAAGCGGCCCCATCGTGGATTAATGGTCAACACTATTCGATTATAGCCATTAAAGACCAAGAACGTAAAAATAAAATGGCCGAGCTATGCGGAAATCAACCTTACATAGCAGAATGTTCCGTTTTTCTTTGTTTTGTGGCAGATTTTCACCGCGTAAAAGTAGCGAGTGACATGCACGGCAAAAGTTTCCAAATTGCCGGGGAAGAAGATTTACTGATGGTTGCGGCAACAGACATCGGACTTTGTATGCAAAATGCTTTAACAGCTGCTGAGTCGCTTGATTATGGGACGATTTGTATTGGCGGCTTGCGCAGAAATATTACGGCAACCGCTGAATTTCTAAATTTACCAGAATTCGTCATGCCTGTTGTTGGACTTTGTATTGGCGTTCCGGATGTCGAAGCGCCTGTAAAACCTCGTTTACCAAAAGAAGCAGTTTATTTTGAAGAGACGTACCAAACAGATGTCATGCCTTTGCTAGAAGCATATGACCAAGAGATTATTCCGTTTTCAGAGCGAGAAGGCTTTGTTTCTTATACCGAACGGTTAGCCAAATTTTATGACAGACCTTATTACCCAAATTTAACCGAACAAATAAAAGAAAGAGGTTTTTTAGGCGGGAAATAACTAGCATCTTCGCCATTATTAGTATATACTTTTAATTGACAAAACCCAGCAAAAACGCTGGAATGGAGGTAATTTTATAATGACAGAAGCATTATTTTTAAACCCTGTTTTTCAAGATCGAATTTGGGGTGGAACGAAATTACATGATTATTTTGGTTACGATATCCCGTCTGATACTACTGGAGAAGACTGGGCGATTTCCGCTCATCCGAACGGTCCTTCCGTAATCAAAAATGGCGAATATAAAGGCAAAACATTAGCTGAATTATGGCAAGAAAATCCTGCACTTTTTGGTAATCCGAAAGAAGCCGTTTTCCCACTATTAACGAAAATTTTGGATGCGAATACGGACCTTTCTGTACAAGTTCATCCAAATGATGAATATGCGAAAGTGCATGAAAACGGGGAACTTGGCAAAACAGAATGCTGGTATATTATTGACTGCGCTCCTGGTGCGGAATTAATATACGGACACAAAGCAGCTAGCAAAGAAGAATTTGCTACTTGGGCAAAAAACGGCGAATGGGATAAATTGCTTCGTAAAGTGGCGATTAAACCTGGTGAATTTTATTATGTTCCAAGTGGTACAATTCATGCGTTAGGCACGGGGACGTTAGTGCTTGAAACACAACAAAGCTCTGATACTACTTATCGTGTATATGACTATGATCGTAAAGACGCAGAAGGAAACTTGCGCGAACTTCATTTAGATAAAGCTATTGACGTTACGACTGCACCACATGTGGATGCGAAGTTAGATATTAAAACAGAAACACGTGGTGGGTTGACTGAAACTACTTTTGTATCGAATGATTTCTTTAGCGTATACAAATGGGAAGTGGACGGCGTGGCTGAATTTGCGGCTAAAGCTACTTATACGTTAGTGAGTGTTTTAGACGGAGAAGCGGTACTTACGATTGATGGAACAAAACAATCGATTAAAAAAGGCGATCATTTTGTATTACCGAATGATGTAAAAGCTTGGGAAATTGATGGAAAAATGACGGCGATTGTTTCGAATCCGCCGGTGAAATAACAAATAAGCAGAAATCGTTGTATAAAACCATTTTGAAAATGGAATATACAAGATTTCTGCTTCTTTATTGTTTTATGAAATGACAACTAAAATATCGTTTTGGATTACTTATAATTTATTTTTTTGGATGTATTAATGATAAATGTATTCATATAAGTCGTTATTTCTAGTTTGTGTTTTTCTGCATCAATGGTTTTAGGTGTTAGTTCATAATAACTTGCATTTTCGATATTACGTTTATAAAACAAACTGTATTCGATTGGGTGAATTACATCATAGTTATTTGCGAGTATAAGAGTAGGAATCGTTAAATTAGCCAATTCACTTTTGCTTTTTATTGGTCTATCTTTAGGTATGTCGCTAAACTTTTTATAGTGGGTAACAGCGGCGTCATCTTCAAAATAGCGCTTAAACGTATCAATTGCTTTAGGATAGGTCTCTTTTATCGATGGAAAAATCGGATCTTGCTCAAATAATAGGGCACCATCTTTTTTAGGCCAATACTTACTTACGGTACTAAACCATGCTATCACTTCTTTTTTCATCGGTTCATCTGTCGCAGAACTCCTAAGTATTATAAGCCCCAGTACTTTATCGGCTGCTTGGACGGCCAAATTCACGGCAACACCAGCCCCCATAGATAATCCTCCGACAAAAAAATGATGTATTCCTAAATAATCCATTAACGCTAATGCATCCTTGGCTAATCTGTCGTAGCTAAGTTTTCTGGAATCGTTTCCGCTTTTTCCGTGGCCTCTTTGATCCAATGAAATTAATTGGATTTTCTCGTCTTTATCAAATGTTTCATAAGCAAATTTTAAATTATCACCTAATCCATGAAGAAATAAAAATGGTATGCCTTTCCCTTGGATTTCATAGTTAAAGTAAGTTCCCTCGTGTTTAAATAATGGCATATTTTATAATCCACTCCTCTGAAAGTATTTATCCAGTCGATTTAATATATTTCACCATCAATCCATGTAGTTAGAACTTCAAAATTTTTATCAAGTAAAACTAAATCAGCGACATAGCCTTTTTCAATTCGACCAAAATTGTTCATTCCTAAAATGTCTGCCGGTGTACTTGCTGCCATTTGAATAGCGTCTTGTAAGTGAATCCCAAATTCATTACTTAACTTTAAGGATTTATTCATCGTCACGGTACTTGAAGCTAATGTCCCGTCTTTTAAGCGAGCTATGCCTTCCTTAACCGTTACTTGGTGACCGCCAAAAATATACTCCCCGTCGCCAACTCCCATAGCTTGAAGGGCATCGGTTGTGAGAACCATTTTATCTGGTCCTTTAATTTTGTGAATAAGGCGCACGATTCCAGGATGGAGATGGACACCGTCTACAATGGCTTGAACGCTTACCGAATCATTTTCCAAGGCTGCTGTAACAAGTCCTGGTGCCCGGTGATGAATGGCTGGCATAGCATTGAAGCAATGTGTGATGTGAGTTGCTCCTTGTTCGAAAGCATTTTGTGCTTCTTCATAAGTGGCATTGGAATGCGCAATAGCGACCACAACTCCTCTTTTTTTCAAGAAGTCAATGAGTTCGATACCTCCAGGCAATTCTGGAGCAATTGTGACCATTTTTATCAGACCATCTGCTTCATCGAAAATCTTTTTCATTTCTTTTAAATCGGGGTGTCTTAAATAGGCTGGATTTTGCATTCCTTTTTTTTCTATATTAAGGTAGGGGCCTTCTAAATGAATTCCTGCAATTTTGGCACCTTTCTCTTTTCCAATGACTTTTTTAGTTTGCTTAATCATTTGGATCAAGTCTTCAAAAGAAGAACTAACCGAGGTGACTAAGAAACTAGTACATCCGGTTTCCGCACAAGCCATCGAAACAGCTTGGATGCTTTCTGTTGAGCCATCCATCATATCGTAATTATTCGCCCCATGAATATGAACGTCAACCATTCCGGGAATTAGCAACTGTCCATTTCCATCGAAAGTTGGCTCATCTGAATACTTTTCAGGAGTAGTTGAACAAACTTCTTTTATCAAATTTCCTTCTGTAATAACTGCTGCATCGATTAATTCATTTTCTTTGTAAATTTTCACATTGTTGATAACGGCCATTATTTTCACAATCCTTTCAAAGATATAACTTCTACTTCTTCAGAAATAAGGTGCTGCATTAAATCTTTTGGTAAAGGCTGATCTGTTATTACGGCATCAATTCCAGAAAAATCAATTTTGGAAGCTGTCTTTTTATTTACTTTTGTACTATCAATTAGTAAAAATACTTTTTCGGAATTCCTGATAATCTCTTGTTTCATATAAACATCTGTAAGTTCTGAATAAAAGATGCCATCTTCCGTTAGCCCAGCTCCGCCAATAAAAGCCAGATCAAAATTAAATTGTTTGAGTTGGTCTAAAACGGGCTCGCCTGATAATACACGCGAATGGAAGTTGAAAAAACCACCGAGCAAGTATACTTTATTATCTTGATTCTGAGATGCAGCTATGGCATTATCCATCGAATTCGTTACTACTACTAAATCATGTTGCTCGAGCTCTGATGCTAAAAAATGAACGGTGGTAGAAACATCTAAATAGATTGTCATATGATCTTTTATCGTTTTACCAGCCGCATGAGCAATCGCTTGTTTCTGTGCGCTCTGTTTCACTAATCTACTAGTATAACTTTCTATTTGCGGTTTTAAAATCGGTTGTGACACGCCACCTGGATATCGTTCCGCAAGTCCACTTTCCACTAATTTTAAAATATCTCGCCTTGCTGTATCTTTGGAAATGGAAAAAATTCGCATGAGTTCTTCTTGAGAAATCGTTTTTTGTTTCTCTAACAGCTTCAGTTCTTCCACTATTCGTTCTTTTTGGTTCATAATTTCACCAACCTCGGTTAATTTATTTTAAGTTTATTTAATCATTTAATAAGTTTTTATAAGTTTATTATAAACTTTATTCATTTTATGTCAACTTATTATTTTTCTTTTTTCAATTTTTGGGGGTGAGTTTTTCGTGCTTTTTGAGTCAGTACCTAATCTAGGTTATAATAAAAGTAATTGTGATTGAAAAACCTTTAAAAGATTACAAAAAATGGACAACATAGAGGTGGGAAAATGTCTTTAAAAATGAAATGGATTATAGCAGTTATTCTTATCGTTCTACTTTTAGTTGTGGGGTGGTTTCTTGGGACTCGGTTGACGGTAAAAAAATACGAAGTGAGTTCTGCTAAAATTGACCAAGAGATTAAAATCGTGCAATTATCGGATTTGCATTTTAGTGAATTTGGGAATAAAAACGAAAAATTAGTAGATAAAGTAGTTGCGCTACAACCAGATGTGATTACGATTACGGGGGATTTATTTGATAGGCAAGGCGATAGTGTTCCTAAAGAACTTATTGAAAAATTAACGAAGATTGCGCCAGTTTATTATTCGCCGGGAAATCATGAATATGATGTGAAAGGTGCGTATGAGAGTGACTACAAGCCTTTTTTAGAAAAAATGGGTGTGGTTAACTTGGAAGATAAAACGGCTACTATCGATGTTAATGGGCAGAAATTTCAAATGTCTGGGTTGCGGAGTAGTGCGAAATTAGATTATGACTATCCTTATTATAAGGAAGGTTTAGCCGAAATAAAAAGCCAGCAAGATTCAGCGTATTATCAAGTTCTTTTGTCCCATATGCCAGATTATTTTGAGCTTTATGTGGAAAATGACTTTGATTTAACGTTAAGTGGTCATACACATGGCGGGATTATACGTATTCCGTATACGAATATTGGCGCGATTGCTCCGGGGCCGCAGCGAGTTATTTTGCCAGATTATGTTTACGGGAAGCATACGAAAGATGGAAAGACGATGATTATTTCAGCAGGACTTGGCGCAGGTAGTTTTAATCAAAAAGCATTTCCTCGGTTAGGTAATCCATATGAAATTGTTGCGGTTACGATAAAACCGGAGACGAAATAAAAAAGAGCCTTAGAAAAGGCTCTTTTTTCTATTTAAATATATGATCCAAATTTGTATGCTCGTCTGACTCGCAATTGCAGGTTTTTTCAAGTTCACAGCCGCCACATTTTCCTTGTTTACTGCGTTTGATAAATTTAATAATCGCGTAAATAGTGTAGCCGAAAATTGCGCCGCCAAGTAATAAATTAACCATTATACTCACGAAAAACATCCTCTCTTAAACGAATAGACTACCAATTTGATAAACGAGAAATACTAATACGTAGGCTGTAACAAGTGGATAAGCGACAGCAAATGCGGTCCATTTCCACGAACTAGTTTCTTTTCGAATCGCTGCAACAGTTGCTAGACAAGGGATGTAAAGCAAGATGAACAACATAAAGCAATAAGCCGAAAGTGGCGTATAGAAAGTGCTAACGATGCTGCCAAGTGAACTTTCTCCAACTGCATAAATAATTGCCATTGTGGAAACGACTACTTCTTTTGCTAGAAAACCAGGAATAAGGGTGGCTCCCGCTTGCCATGTACCAAAGCCTAAAGGAACGAGTAGCGGAGCGAGCATGCCGCCGATGATTGCTAAGAAACTTTCGCCCATTGGAACATCAAGTCCGGATGGACCGGCGTAATTTAGCAACCAAATGATAACCGAACCTGCAAAAATGAATGTTCCTGCTTTACGCAAGAATCCTTTTCCTTTTTCCCACGTGCTGCGCCATAAAGTTTTGAGCGATGGTAGGCGGTAGGGCGGTAGTTCGACGACGAATACGGAATTATCTTTTTTAAGTATTGTTTTTGAAAGGATTTTAGTGACAATGAGTGCCATTAAAATACCGATAACGTAAAGTGAAAGTACTACGAGCGCCTGATGTTTCTCGAAAAACACGCCTACAAAAAGAGCATAAACAGGGAGTCGCGCAGAGCAGGACATAAATGGTGAAACGAGAATAGTTAGTGTTCGTTCTTTGGATTCTTCAATCGAGCGCGCCGCCATAATTCCAGGGACATTACAACCAAAGCCAATAATCATCGGAATAAAAGCTTTCCCATTTAAGCCGAAAATTTCCATTACCCGGTCCATAACGACTGCAATTCTGGCCATATATCCGGAATCTTCTAAGATAGAAATGAAGAAGAAAATAACCAAGATTTGTGGGACAAAGACAAGCACTCCTCCGACACCAGCAATGATACCATCTGTGACCAAATCAGTGATAAATCCAGATGCGCCAATGGCTGTTAAAAAGGATGTTACGGAGTCCGTCAGCGACCCGCCAATAAAACCATCGAGCAGATCAGATAGCGGTGCGCCAACCCAAGTAAAGGTTATTTGGAAAATCAACCACATAATACCAAGAAAAATAGGAATGCCAAAAAACTTGTGGGTGAAAATTTGATCGAGTTTGTCGGATAGTGGAATATCCGAATGGCGCGTATATTCGACCGAGGTTAAACAAATATCATGAATGTAATTCACACGAACTTGGTGAAAATGATTTTCTAGTTTGCCGTCAAGCGCAATTTCAAGTTCTGTGCGGATATGTTTTAATTGCTCCAAAGCAGGGCAGGTCGCTAAAAATTCTTCTGTGACTTCATTTTTAGAAAGAAATTGAACAGCAAGCCAGCGAGATTGTTTAGCAGGAATCATGTCTTTTATTAAAACTTGGATTTCAGTAATCGCTTTTTCCGCGGGTTCCCCGTATGGTAAAACAAGTGGAATCGCGGGAGCTACGTGTTTTTCTGACAAAGTAGATAAAATATCGTCTGTACCTTTTCCAGAACGAGCAACTACTGGCAAAATCGGAATGCGCAATTGTTTGGCAAGGTTCTGGATGTTTAGATGAATACCGCGACCGGCAGCTACATCAATCATATTCAGTCCCATCACAACAGGTGCGCCAAACTCAAGTAGCTGAATGGTTAAATTTAGATTTCGTTCAATTTGCGAGGAATCAACAATATTTAACATACAATCGAATTTCTCTTCCAGTAAAAATCTAGTGACAACTGTTTCATCACGAGAAATCGGATTTAAGTCATAAATACCGGGTAAATCAATTAATTTTCCAGTTTTCGAGCGCAACGTACCGACTTTCTTTTCGACGGTGACTCCGCTCCAGTTTCCTACATATTCATAAGAGCCTGTTAATGCATTAAATAAGGAAGTTTTCCCGGTATTTGGGTTTCCGAGTAAGCAATATGTATTTTGACTCATTTGCGTTCCACCATAATGGCGCAAGCATCACATTGTCTAATGCTGATATATTGCCCTTTTGTTTCAAAAGTACAGGGACCACCAAATAGTCCTTTTTGTTTGATACAAATATCACAACCTTCATCGCAACCAAGTGCAAGTAAGCGACGTTTAAGCATGGCGTTCTCCATTTTTAATTCTGAGATGCGAACTTTTTCACCGACAGCAGTTTCATTTAATTGCATAAGCTAGCAGGCCTCCTTTTATGTTATGTAATGAACATGATAATCATTATCAACTATGTTCATTTTATCACGAACAGACTTTAATATGAAGTATTTTTTTGAAATTGTTACTAGAATAGCAAGAAAGTAGGGTATAACAGCAAAAAAATTTCTTAAGAGCATAGCCGTCTTTTAACTAAGAAGCATGCCTTTTTACCTCTGTATTGATACACGGAAATAAGTGCTGGAGCTGTTTTTAATCACTTTTTTTCTGTCAAGTTGTTCTTTTTTATAGTAAAATGGTAACTATAATATGTATATTAATGGAGGCAATTAACACATGAGTGATTTATTTACTACAATCAAAGGACAAGTTACTGGGAAAAACGTGCGCATCGTCCTACCTGAAGGAACAGATGAACGTATTGTTGGAGCAGCTGCACGTCTGCAAAAAGAAAATATCGTAAAACCAATTTTGCTTGGAAACAAAGCTGAAATTGAAGCAAAAGCAAAAGAAATTGGCGTTTCTGTTGAAGGAATCGCTATTCATGAACCTGCGACCGATCCACTTTTTGATGAATTAGTGGCTGCATTTGTAGAACGTCGTAAAGGTAAAGCAACAGAAGAAGCTGCACGTAAAATGCTCGTTGATCCAAACTATTTTGGAACAATGCTTGTATACACTGGAAAAGCAGAAGGTCTTGTAAGTGGCGCGGCTCACTCTACTGGCGACACTGTACGTCCAGCACTACAAATTATTAAAACAAAACCAGGCGTAAGTAAAGTTGCCGGCGCGATGATTATGGTTCGCGGCGAAGAACGCTATTTATTCAGTGATGTAGCTATCAATATTGCACCAGTTGCAGCAGACTTAGCGGAAAATGCGATTGTTAGTGCGGAAACAGCAGAAATCTTCGGCATTGACCCACGTGTTGCAATGCTAAGTTTCTCTACAAAAGGTTCTGCAAAATCCGATGAAACAGAAAAAGTCGTAGAAGCAACTGCTCTTGCAAAAGAAAAAGCACCTGAATTAACGCTTGATGGTGAATTCCAATTTGACGCAGCATTTGTTCCAACTGTTGCGGAGAAAAAAGCACCAGGATCCGTTATCAAAGGGGACGCAAATGTATTTATCTTCCCAAGCTTAGAAGCAGGAAACATTGGCTACAAAATTGCCCAACGTTTAGGTAACTTTGAAGCAGTTGGACCAATTTTACAAGGCTTAAATGCACCAGTTAATGATTTATCTCGTGGTTGTAATACAGATGACGTTTATAACTTAACGTTAATTACAGCAGCGCAAGCAGTGAATAAATAATCAGTTTTTAAATAAAGCTATTAGAAAAAAGAGAAGACAAATTTTGTCTTCTCTTTTTTTAGATGAATGGAGGGAATTTTTCCTTAATGGGTAGCGAAATAAGAAAGTTATTTAATTTATATTCATATTTTGACATATTTTAAAGGCTATAATTTAAAAATTTTATCAATTACCTCTTTCCTCTATGCTATACTAAATGGACATACAGCGGTAGAATTGGTTGATGATTTCATTTGGAATTCGAATACCTAAGTGTCCAATTTTGGTAGACAGGTTAAAGTGTCTACTTCAAGAGAACGCTCTATTTGCTTGTGCTAAATTAAATATAAAAAGAGAGGATTGTAGAAAATGGACGAGAATTTAGTCCGCTGGTTGTCTCTATCAGGTGTTGCTTTATTTGTAATTTTAGCAGTACTGTTAGCAAACAGAATAAATCGGCAGCGAAGACAGAAGCTTCAACAAGAATTTGAGAACAAGTTTTCCATGTTTAAAGTGTATTTTAATCATTCCAATGCGACTCCTCAGGAATTGAACGATCCTATACTTACAATGAAAAGAAGCAAAGGCGGGCGGTTTATCTTGCCTGTATTTATATGTATTATTGCTTTTATTATTGGCTACTTTTATAGAGGCGGCTCTTTCAATGGCAAATTAATCGTGCTAGCAATTTTAGCTTTATGGTTCGTTTGGTCTGTTTTAAACGCCACCAAGTACGTAAAAGTATATAAAAATGCCATAGTTCACGGTAGCTTGATCACAAAGAAAATTATTTGGTTTCATCGTATCGATTCTATTGAAGCGAAATTATACGATTACAACGGGGTTATGGACGCTAGACAAGCACAAGTATACCGAGTGTATGAAGTGAAACGCGGTAACAAAGTAGTGTTTGATATTTGGGAGACGCAGTTTGCTAGTGCCAGATTAATTGAAAAATGCTTTGATACCGAAAATCCTTTTGTTCAGGAGATTCAAGAAAGTTTTGATTCAGGTAATTCACATTATAGGGAGGACTTCTAATGATTCAAAATACTGGGGAATTAATGATGTATATCGGGGGGGCACTAGTTTTAGTTTATCCTCTTGGCGTACTTATCATCAACATTCTGCGTTCATCAACTAAAGGGAGATTTCGCCCTACAAGCACGATGGGGATTGTTTTAGGCCTTTGTGTAGTAGCTGGAGCTGTACTTATCTTTGTAGGAGATTCTTATCGAAAAGATATTAGTAAGGATGTCATGGTTTCTTACTATGAAAAAAATATTCCTTATGAAGATTTGACGAAAGCACAAAGAAAAAATATTGATGCTTCGGTGATTAATATTAGTAAAATGAACAAGGCGGGCGAAGATGTATCCAAGTATGTTCCTGCTTTAGAGAAATATATGTACGAATCTTACATTGCAGACGGAATTTCGGAAAAAGATGCGAAATCATATATGGAATCTTTTTTGAAATAAATAGAAAAACATCGAAAATCATCAATTTGATTTTCGATGTTTTTTTTATAGGATTTTTTCTAAGAAATACCGCATCCAACGATTGTCATTTGTAAGCTCAGGATGAAATGCAGTTACAAGAATATTCGCTTGTTTAGCAGCGACGATTTTTCCGTCAATTGTTGCTAATACAGTTACTTCATCACTTGGTTCTATTAAGTAGGGTGCGCGGATGAAAATTGCTTCAAAAGTAGGAGCATCAAAAACATCTACACTCAACTCGGCTTCAAAACTTTCTTTCTGACGGCCAAAGCCATTACGAATTGCTGTAGCGTCAAGTAATCCAAGGCTTTCTTCGCCACCTTCAATTTCTTTTGACAATAGCACAAGTCCGGCACAAGTACCAAAGATAGCTTTACCTTCCTTGGCAAATGCTTTAACTGGTTCCATTAAATCATAACGTTTCATAATCTTGCGCATCGTTGTACTTTCACCACCAGGTAAAACAAGTCCGTCAAGCCCAGCTAAATCATTTGAATGCTTTACTTTAAAAGCAAGAGCACCGGCTGATTCAATCATTTGGATATGTTCATCCACTGCACCTTGAATTGCAAGGACACCAATTTTTTTCATATTAAATGCTCCGATCTTGCATTCTGTCTTCTGGGTTAAGGCGAGACATTTCGATTCCTTTCATCGGGGAACCTAGCTCTTTGGAAAGTTTTCCGATTAGCTCATAGTCAGTATAGTAAGTAGTAGCTTGGACAATTGCACTGGCAAATTTGGCAGGGTTATCAGATTTGAAAATACCAGAACCAACGAAAACGCCGTCTGCTCCAAGTTCCATCATTAATGCAGCATCAGCGGGAGTCGCAACACCACCAGCAGCAAAATTAACGACCGGAAGTTTGCCAAGTGTTTTAATTTCTTTGATTAATTCATATGGAGCTCCGAAGTTTTTAGCAGCAACCATTAACTCATCATCCGTCATTCCCGCGATTTGGCGGATTTGACCGTTTACTTGGCGCATGTGACGGACAGCTTCGACGATATTGCCTGTTCCAGGTTCTCCTTTTGTACGGAGCATGGCAGCACCTTCACCAATACGGCGCAGCGCTTCACCTATATCACGACAACCACACACGAATGGGACAGTGAAATCTGATTTTAATAAATGGAATTCATCATCGGCTGGCGTTAATACTTCACTTTCGTCGATATAATCAACACCCATTGCTTCAAGGACGCGAGCTTCTGTAATATGACCAATACGTGCTTTTGCCATTACGGGGATAGAAACAGCGTTCATTACTTCTTCGACAATACGAGGATCGGCCATACGAGCGACACCACCAGCTGCACGAATATCGGAAGGAACCCGTTCAAGCGCCATAACGGCAACAGCGCCAGCTTCTTCTGCGATTTTTGCTTGTTCAGCATTTACAACGTCCATAATGACGCCGCCTTTTTGCATTTGTGCCATACCACGTTTTACACGATCTGTACCAACTTTTTTCTCCATATTAATAACCTCCATCAAAGTTAATTGAAATTACCTGACTATTATGATAAGCTAAAAGCCATTTCGTAAAAACAGCCAATTGGATGTTGTTTTCTCCATCCAATTTAAATGAGGGGGATTGTGCGAATGTGGCAGCTTACTAGGGATTCGGATTTACCAATTTATTTACAAATTGTAGATTTAATAGAAACAAAAATTATCAACGGAGAACTTTTGCCAGAAGAGAAGTTGCCTCCGGAAAGACAGTTGGCGGAAATGTTTGGGGTGAATCGTTCGACGGTTGTGCGGGCGCTAGATGAGCTGACAGCACGTGCGGTTATCATTCGCAAACAAGGTAGTGGAACGACAGTCAATGCGGAAAAATGGGGGCTTTTTGCAGGACAGTCAACCAATTGGCGCCATTATTTAACGCAAGGGGGCTTCACACCAGCAGTCCCTTATATTCGGCAAACAGGAGTAATGGAACGGGTCGATTCGGATCAAGTGATTGATGCAGCGAGTGGAGAATTGCCACTTGAAATGACGCCAAAAATGGAAACACCGAGTCTTTCATGGCAGTCTTTTATTGCAGAAGAACAACAAGAGGACGAAGCAGGCTACAAACCACTGCGTGAAACGATTCAAAAACAGATGAAGGAAGCTTATGGCTTACAAACACGACCCGAACAAATTTTCATTACATCGGGTGCACAACAAGCGCTCTTTTTAATTACGCAATGTTTATTAAAACCGGGTGATGCTGTGGCAATTGAGTCACCTTCCTACTTTTATTCGCTATCGTTGTTTCAGTCAGCCGGTTTACGGATTTTTGCGCTACCAATGGATGAGGATGGCGTGATTATTTCTGAATTACGCGATTTATATCATAAACACCGTGTGAAAATGGTTTTTGTTAATCCAACCTTTCAAAACCCAACTGGACTTGTAATGAGTCTGAAACGGCGCAAAGAACTCGTGAAAATTTGCGCTCATTTGCAAATACCGATTGTAGAAGATGATCCATTTTCAGAACTAGCCGCACTAGATAGCCGAATTCCGGTACCACTGAAACAACTGGACACGGATAATGTGTTATATATTGGCTCGCTCTCAAAAATTATGGGATCCACTACACGAATTGGTTGGCTCATTGGTCCAACAGCGGTGATTGAACGGCTTGCGCTCGCCAGGCAAGAGATGGATTTTGGTCTAAGTATTTTTCCACAAGTACTAGCAAATAGTGTTTTGAATACGACCGGTTACAAGACACATTTACAGCAATTGCACCACGTATTAGAACGGCGCCGAGATGATTTAATCGAAGCTTTCGAAGCCATTTTACCGAATGATGTAGTGTTTATTAAGCCAAAAGGTGGTTTTCATTTATGGGTGAAATTACCAGTAGAATTTCGCTCGATTCGTGATTTTGATATATTTTTAGCGAATGATTTACTTGTTATGCCAGGATTTTTATTTGGGGTAAAAGAAGCGGTTATTCGTGTAACTTATGCGCGACTTGAGAAGACGGAAGCGCGACGTGTAGCTGAAATAATAAAGCAAATATTGATAGAAAAAAAGTGCGAGGAAGCTTGATTTAAAGCTATTTCGCACTTTTTTCATATTCCCCAAAAAATCCTTCTAATCTATAATAGAAAGTAACCCACAATTTAAACTCATCACAATAACTCTTTCTGCTAAAAGTGAAGTTGTGATGAATCATCATTTTTATGTAAGGGTTATCATTTACTATTAATATAAGGGAGGGGAAAGTAGATGGAACAGAATTGTAAGGAATTAATTACTTATCTGCTCTTGAATCGGCAAGTGAATCTTAGAAATGTTTCCAAGAATTTTAAAGTATCAAAAGAAGCAATTGGCGCACAGATTACACAAATAAACCATCTACTAAAGTCAGAACCAATTTTGATTGACCATGACATGATTTTTGTTACAGATGTATGTAGGGAAGCTTGTTACCGGCTTTTAACTGCGGAAGAACAACAGCTGTTTTCGTTTTATGAGGTAAATATTCGTCGCAAACTCATCATGATTAAATTACTGCTACATAATCATTATATGTCACTCGGCGCGCTTGCAGACTATGTATATGTAAGTAAAAATACGATGCTTACAGATGTGAAAAGTATCAAAGAGAGTCTGCACGAGTTTGAAATTCAGCTTGATTATTCACGGAAAGATGGTTATGCAGTTTCAGGTTCAGAATTTCTGATTCGAAATTTACTAGCAGAACTAATTCGCGAAGTCGTCCAGACCCCGTATGGAAAATTCGTATTAGATGAAAAAAAACTGATTACTGTAAGCGAAGTATTTTTACTGAAAAAACGGCTCGAAAAGGTTGAAAGTAAGCTTCAAATTACCTTTACAGATGAGCAGATGGAAGAATTGCCCTATATTCTCCACGGCATCATCAAACGATCCAAAGTAACAAACAAGAAATGGACATTTAAAATTGAAATGTATGACATCAAAAATACCCGTGAGTTCCCGATAATGAAAGAAATGTTTTGGGGTTATGATTTTTTAAGTGAAAACGATTTGTTGTACTTATCATTACAAGTCCTCGCTTCGAATTTAGTCGAGTCGGCGCTTCATTTCTCAGACAGTGAAGAAATCGCCTATGCAGTTGACGAGTTCATTCGTTTATTAGAAATGTATTTTGCGACAGAAATCATGAAGAAAAATGAATTTAAAGAAAAAGTGATTTTACATGTTAGACCCGCAATTTACCGAACAATTTTAGGATTTCAAATCAATAATCCACTTAAAAAGCAGTTTATTAAAGAGTACACCCCGACATTTAACATTGTAGAAAAAGCCTCTAAACCTTTTGAAAAATTGGTTGGTCACAAGTGGTCAGAAGAGGAGATTGTGTATCTTTCTATGATAGTTCTTGGGTGGATGTATCAAATTGAGGAAACGGAACAGCCGATTTTCCGCGCAGTTGTCCTTTGTAAAAGTGGTACATCCATTTCTAAACTACTGTTAGAAAATTTGAAAATGATGTTTCCGAATATTGATTTTCAAGGAGCTTATGCGGTGCGGCAATTAAGTACTGTGGCACGCGATATTGATTTTATTTTTACGACTGTGCCCGTTCAAAGCGATGCCACCATTTTTGTGATTCCGTCCATTTTAAGTAAAGATAGTCGCCAAATCCTTAGGGAACAAGTGGATAAAGCAATCGAAATGGATAGTCATAAAAAAACCAAAGAACTGCTTGCTATGCTAAAAGATGAAATTCCCGAAGAAAATATTCGATTAGTGCAAGCCAAAATGGAATCCTTTTTCAACAAAAAAGAGCAACCTATGGAGAAGAAAGAACCAGAACAAATGCAAATTACGGAAGAGCAAATTCACTTTTTAGAAACGCCACTTGAGTGGGAGCAGCTAGTTTCGGCGGCGTTTGCACCAATGTTAGAACGAGGCACGGTGGATACTTGTTACATTCATACTTGTGAAGAAATATTCTATCAAAATTATGAACAGATGATGATTGGCCCGAATATTTATTTGCCTCATGCCAAACCCGCAAACGGGGTAATTGAGCAAGATATTCAGTTGATGATAATGAAAGCGGACACAAGAACAAAAGCGGGGGAAGCAGTCAAAATCATGATTGCGCTAGCACCGTCCGAACAAAACAAACACATACCACTATTATTAAAATTGAACGAAATTTTCTTACAGCCAGAGAGATTAGCGGAACTTCTCGCTTCTACTAACAAAAAGAAAATCGTTGAAATCCTTGAAAGGGGGTGAGCGTCACGTGGATTACCATGATTTATTTCAAAAAGAATTAACCCTGATAAATTCAAGTTACGAGAGTCAGGCAGAACTTTTTGAATGCACGAGCAAGGTATTAGAGAAAGAGCAGTATGTAGAGGCAACTTTTAGAGAAGCGGTAACAAGCCGAGAAGTAGTTTTTCCTACTGGACTTGAGATGAATGGAATCAAAATTGCTATTCCTCATACAGACACGATTTTTGTCAAACGACCATTTGTACTTGTAAACAAACTTTCTACACCTATCCCTTTTATTCAAATGGGCTCAAGTGAGAAATGGATTGATGTGGAAGTCATTTTCATGTTAGGAATCAAAAACCCCAAAGATCAAGTTCCACTGCTTTCAAGTATCATGGAAAAATTTATGGAAGCGGATTTTGTGGAACAGATAAAACAAATAAATGATAGCAATGCATTATGTGATTTTCTAAAAAAACAATTTGGAGAGTGATTACAGTGAAAAAAGTTATCGTAGCATGTGGATCAGGCGTGGCAACAAGCCAAACAGTAGCATCAAAAGTAGAACGTATTTTAAAAGAAAAAGGGGTTCGCGCAACTGTAGAAGCAGTTGATATTAAGTCTTTAGAGCAACATATTAAAACAAGTGATGTATATGTAGCCATTACAAAAGCGAACAAAGAATTCGATATTCCAACATTGAATGGTATTGCTTTCTTAACAGGCATGGGCATGGACGAAGAAACAGAAAAATTACTTAACGCCTTAAAATAAACCAGATAAAACAGGGAGCGTGAAAAAATGGAGTCATTACAATCAGTTATACAGTTTATTTTGAACCTTGGAGCTGCCGTTTTTGTTCCAGCACTAATGATTATTATTGGGCTAATCGTACGAATGAAAGTAAGAGATGCAGTCAGTGCGGGGATTATTCTAGGGGTTGCTTTCCTTGGAATGAACATCGTTATCGGCTTTATGATTGAAGCATTAACACCAGCTGCACAAGGACTTGCTGAAAGAACAGGAATTAATTTAAGCATCTTAGACGGAGGATGGACATCAATGGCAACACTTGCTTGGGCGTGGCCATTTGCCTTCTTGATGTTCCCGCTACAACTAGGTATTAACGCAATTATGCTCGTTATCAATAAAACCAAAACCTTAAACGTTGATCTATGGAATGTTTGGGGCAAAATTTTAACAGCCGTACTTATTATTGGCGTAACACAAAATGTTTACTTAGCATTTATTGTTGCCGGAATTCAAATTGTTACAGAACTAATTCTATGTGATGCTAACCAACGTCAAATTCAAGAGTTAAATGGAATTCCAGGTGTAACCGTTTCTCACGGTATGATGATTTTCTGTATTTTCTTAATGCCGCTTGATTGGTTACTGAAAAAAATTCCAGCACTTCGTAAAGACATGGATGCCAATGCGTTAAAAGATAAAATTGGTATTTTTGCAGAAAACCATGTGATGGGCTTTATTATCGGTGGACTTCTGGGGATTGCAGCTGGTTATGATGTTGCGAAAACCTTGATGTTAGCCATGCAAGCTGCAGCAGCATTAACCCTTTTCCCAATGGTTGCAAAACTATTTATGCAAGCACTTTCTCCACTATCTGATGGTATTTCTGAGTTCATGAAACGTAAATTTAAAAACCGTGAATTGTTTATTGGGCTAGATTGGCCGATTTTAGCAGGATGTAGTGAAGTTTGGGTAGCAATCGTTCTGATGGTTCCAGTTACACTTATCTTCGCGCTTATTTTACCAGGAAATGGCGTATTACCGTTCGCTGGGATTCTAAATATTTCCTTGTGCGCGCCGGCTCTGATTGTAACAGGTGGGAACTTAATCCGCATGATTATTCTTGGAACGATTACAACACCGATTTTCTTATATGTATCTACTTTCTTCGCTGGCACTATCACGGATTTAGCGCATTCAACTGGTGCGATTTCTCTAAAAGCTGGACAACAAATTACATGGAGTACACTTGAATATCCAGTGTTCCGTTACATTTTTGCAGAAGCAAGTCAGTTCACTATTTTAGGCTTTATTTTTGTCGCAATTTGGGTATTATTACTAGTATTTTATGTGAAAATGATGAAAAAACGAACAATTGAACTAGAAAAAGCTAGCTCTTAAGAAATAGGAGTGATGAGATGATTTACACGATAACATTAAATCCAGCCATTGACCGGTTGCTTTTCATTCAAGGAGAGTTAGAAAAAAGGAAGACTAATCGAGTCAAAAAAACAGCGTATGATTGCGGGGGAAAGGGGCTTCACGTTTCGGGAGTGTTATCCAAATTCGGTATTAAAAATGAAGCACTTGGAATTGCGGGATCAGACAATCTCGACAAACTATATGCCATTCTAAAAGAAAAACATATCAACCATGATTTCCTTGTAGAAGCTGGAACTTCGACAAGAGAATGCTTCGTCGTCTTAAGTGATGACACGAATGGCAGCACGATGATACCTGAAGCTGGTTTTACCGTAAGTCAGACCAACAAAGACAATCTTTTAAAACAAATCGCTAAAAAAGTTAAAAAAGAGGATATGGTGGTGATTGCTGGATCTCCGCCTCCTCATTATACATTATCTGATTTTAAAGAACTACTAAGAACTGTCAAAGCAACAGGAGCGTTTCTCGGATGTGATAATTCTGGTGAATATTTAAACTTAGCGGTCGAAATGGGCGTCGATTTCATTAAACCAAATGAAGATGAAGTCATTGCCATTTTAGCCAAAAAAACGAATTCACTCGAAGAAAATGTCCGCAAATTAGCCGAAAAAATCCCTTATCTGGTCGTTTCGCTTGGAGCAAAAGGATCACTTTGCGCGCATAATGGCAAATTGTATCAAGTTATTCCACCACAAGTGCAGGAACGCAATGATACTGGGGCTGGCGATGTGTTTGTCGGGGCATTTATTGCAGGACTTGCGATGAACATGCCGATTACCGAAACATTAAAAGTCGCGACAGGTTGCTCCGCTAGTAAAGTCATGCAACAAGACAGTTCGAGCTTTGATTTAGAAGCTGCTGGAAAACTCAAGAATCAAGTAAGTATTATACAATTGGAGGAGAGATAATATGTTATACCAAAAAGAACGTGAAGATTTAGCAAAAGTAGTGAAGACGATGTTTGACCGCTTTGAAACGAATGCGGCTGGAGGAAATGTTAGTGTGCGCATGAATAATGAGCATATTATTATGACGCCAACGCTGATGAGTCAAGCAAAACTTTGCGATCTTTCCCCATATGAAATCCTTGTAGTGGATAATAACAATGAAGTCGTAGAAGGAGACGGAAGAGTTACTAGAGAAATTAACTTACACCGCGCTTGTTACGTAGAAAATCCAAAAATCGGCTGTGTACTCCATGCTCATCCAAAAGAATCCATGCTATTTGCCACACTTGGGATGGAATTACCGAATTTAACAGAAGCAACGCAAAAAATTGGACAAATTCCAACACTTGAATTTGCGCCAGCGACTAGTCCAGAACTTGCGGAAATCGTTCGTAAACACGTTATCGAACTAGGGGAAAAAGCTGTTCCTAGTGCAAGTTTATTAAATAAACACGGTATTGTCGTATTAGATACATCGCTTCATAAAGCATACGACATGCTAGAGCGTATTGAATACAATGCCTATATTGCAGAAAAAGCGTTAGTATTTGATGCTTTAGGTATTAAAAAATTAGCTCATGACCGCGAATTAAATTATAATTTGGAGGAGTAACTAATGGAAAAATTCCTTTTTAATGCAACGTTATTTGCCAGTGCTTTATTACTAATGGTCGGGATATTTAAAAGCTCTATTCCAATTACCGCCATTTCTCTCGTGTTAGCAGTTGTTTCGCAACATTTCTTTCGAAAAAAATATCCTAAACAAACTCGTAGCTATCGCGAAATAGTCGCGGCAAAGCAGAAAAAAGGATGAAAAAAGGGATGAAAATCTAGTTGTAGATTTTCATCCCTTTTTATTATAGTTGGGAACGTTGTGATTTTTTCGGTCGGACGTACAATCCGAGTTTTTCTTGTTCCCTCGTTAATGAAACGAATAACGAAACAATCATTAAGATGATGACGATAGAAAACGGAAATGCTGCTATAATCGACGCATTTTGAAGAGCTGTTAGTCCGCCTGCATAAAGTAGCACACTTGCTATCCCTGCTTGGAGTAGTCCCCATGTTACTTTGACGGAGTTCGGTGGATTTAAAGACCCGCCCGTCGTTTGCATACCGAGAACAAATGTGGCTGAGTCTGCTGAAGTAATAAAGAAGACTGCAATTAAAATCATCGCAACAATCGATAACACCATGCCAGCTGGGAATTCATTAAATACCCCAAAGAGTACTTGTTCAGTTGCTAAACCTGAAAGCCCAGAATTTCCATGTTGTTCGACAAAAATCGCCGAGCCGCCAAATACGGCAAACCAAAATACACTGACTAAAGCGGGTAACACGATGACACCGAGCAAGAATTGGCGAATCGTTCTGCCGCGTGAAATTCGAGCGATAAAAATCCCGACAAACGGAGACCAAGAAAGCCACCAAGCCCAATAAAAAATAGTCCATGAGTCAATCCATTTTCGAGCATCAGGCGCATCAGGTGCTGTCTGAAAACTCATCTGGATGATATTTTGTAAGTAGTCACCAAATGAATTGGTAAAATTATTCATAATGAAAAGGGTAGGACCAAGAATAAGGGTTAAAATTAATAAAACTCCAGCAACATAAATATTTACATTACTTAAAAGCTGAATACCTTTATCAAGTCCAGACATGGCCGATAACATAAATAAAATGGTGACAATGATAATAATGGTAAATTGGACAGTAAAATTGTTTGGAACACCAAACAAGTATGTAAGACCACCATTAATTTGTTGAGCGCCAAGGCCGAGTGTCGTTGCAACACCGATGACAGTCGCAAAAACGGCGATGATATCAATCAATTGCCCAATTGGACCTTTGGCATGTTTCCCTAAAATAGGATAAAGTGTGGCACTTATTAAACCAGGTGCATTTTTCCGGAATTTGAAGTAAGCCAGTGCTAAAGCGACAATCGCATAAATCGACCAAGCAGAAATTCCCCAGTGGAAGAATGAATAGCGAAGCGCATCTTTCATCGCCGCTTGCGTGCCGACTTCACCGCCAGGAGCTTGGACCGCATAATGAGATAACGGCTCAGCTGCACCCCAGAAAACGAGGCCAATTCCCATTCCAGCACTAAACAACATCGCAAACCAAGACTTATTACTATACCCCGGTTCCTCACCAGGTTTTCCGAGTCGGATCGAGCCAATCGGACTTAAAACTAAAAACAAGCAGAAGATAATAATAATCGCTACAACAATTAAATAGTACCAACCAAAATTACTTGTTAGAAATTTTTGTATATTGGTTGTAAAAGTTTCAAATTGTTTTGGTAAAAAGGCCCCAAATAAAACAGCTAATAAAACGAGACAACCTGACCCCCAAAAAACACTTGTTAATTTTTTCAATACATCACTTCCCTTTATATTCTCTGTATCTATTTCCCCATGTTAGCAAAAAGGTAACATTCTTTTTAATAGTAACAAAAAAAGTAGTGCTCTGACAAATCATGTAAGAGGAAAAAGGGGGAGAAGTCAGCAAAAAACTGGAACGCCATTCAGCGTCCCAGTCAGTTTTACAATGTTTTTTTCGTGTTTTCGAGAGCAACTTTAATTTGATCAAATCCAGTCCCGCCGTAAGAATTTCTTTTTTGCACGGCAGTTTTAGAGGAAAGCACCACGTAAATATCATCCTCAATAAGTGGATTTATTTCCTGATAGTGGCTAAGCGCTACATCTTGCAAATAAATCCCATTTTGCGTACATTCAAGCACCAATTTCCCAACAATCTCATGCGCTTCTCTAAATGGAACGCCTTTTTTCGCTAAATAATCTGCTAGTTCCGTCGCATTGGAAAAATCTTTTTGCGTCGATTCTTCCATTATTTCTGTATTGACCTTCATCGTTTCAATCATTCCCGCGAATATATCTAAGCTGGTCTGAACCGTCTCAAGCGTATCAAACATGCCTTCTTTATCTTCTTGTAAATCTTTATTATAAGCGAGCGGCAACCCTTTTAAAACCGTTAGCATGCCGAACAGGTTTCCGTAAACCCGACCCGTTTTTCCACGAATTAACTCTGCCATATCTGGATTTTTCTTTTGCGGCATAATTGAACTTCCCGTTGAAAAAGCATCCGTTAACTCGACAAATTGAAATTCATGACTCGTCCAAAGTATCAATTCCTCACAAAAACGCGATAAATGCATCATTAAAATAGAACTGTTACTAAGAAACTCGATAATAAAATCACGATCACTCACGCCGTCCAAACTATTTTCATAAACAGCAGAAAAGCCAAGTAATTCAGCGCTATACGCCCGGTCAATCGGAAAAGTCGTTCCAGCAAGCGCCGCAGAACCGAGCGGCGAAATATCAATCCGTTTGACACTTTCTTCTAAACGCTCCAAATCCCGTGTAAACATTCCAAAGTAAGCAAGTAAATGATGAGCAAACGACAGGGGCTGGGCGTGTTGCAAATGCGTATAGCCAGGCATAATTGTTTCAACATGCAACTCTGCTTTTTGAACAAGCACTACGCGTAAATGTTTTAATGACTGAATAATTTCTGCTACGGCTTGTTTTAAATATAAATGCATGTCTGTTGCAACCTGATCATTCCGACTGCGCGCCGTATGAAGTTTTCCAGCGACTGGACCGATTTCCTCGTGCAATAGTTTTTCGATATTTAAATGAATATCTTCGTTAACTGTGCTGAATTCGAGCTCACCAAGCGCTAATTTTTCTTGGAGGATTTTTAATCCGGCCGTAATTTCAGCTGCTTCTGAAGCAGGAATAATTCCGCATTTGCTGAGCATGGCGACATGCGCTAAACTTCCCGCCAAGTCTTCTTTTGCCATTTTTTGATCGAAAGAAATCGAAGCACCAAAATCGTCAATCCATGCTTCACTTTTCCCTTGAAAACGTCCGCCCCATAGTTTTTCCATTTTTTACACCTCAGTTGTTATTGTCACTTTTGAATTAACTTCTGCGCTTACTTTCGTTGGTAATCCCCAAAGCTTGATGAAACCAACTGCTGCATCTTGGTCGAATGTATCGGAAGAAGTGTAAGTCGCTAGGTTTTCATCATAAAGCGAATTTGGTGATTTTCTTCCTTCCACAATGGCATGACCTTTAAATAATTTGACGCGAATCGTACCGTTCACGAATTTTTGCGTGGATTTTAAGAAAGCAACTAAAGCTTCTGTTAAAGGTGAGAACCATAGGCCATTGTAAATTGTTTCGCTGATTTTTTGTTCGATAATAGGTTTGAAATGTGCCACTTCACGAACAAAAGTTAAGTCTTCTAATTCTTTATGTGCAGTAATCAAAGTGACTGCGGCCGGACATTCATATACTTCACGTGATTTAATACCAACTAAACGATTTTCGATATGATCAATTCTACCGACACCATGTTTTCCAGCAATTTCATTTAAAGTAAGGATCAAATTTGCTAGGCTCATATTTTCTCCATTTAGAGAAATTGGAATACCGGCATCAAACGTAATTTCAACAATATCTGGCGTATCTGGTGCGTCTTCTAAGCTCACTGTTAAGTCGTAAGCTGCTTCTGGAGGTGTTGTCCATGGGTTTTCAAGCACACCACATTCGTTACTTCTACCCCAAAGGTTTTGGTCAATCGAGAAGGGATTATCTAAATCAATTGGAACAGGGATGTTATGTTCTTTGGCGTAATTGATTTCTTCTTCTCTAGACCATTTCCAATCACGGACAGGGGAAACAACTTTTAAATCAGGAGCAAGTGCATGAATCGCTACTTCAAACCGAACTTGGTCATTTCCTTTACCAGTACAGCCATGAGCGATAGCAGAGGCGCCTTCTTGACGAGCGACTTCTACTAATTTTTTCGCAATTAACGGACGACTTAAAGCGGAAATAAGTGGATATTTTCCTTCATAATATGCGTGGGCTTGAAGGGCAATTAACGCAAAATCCTCCGCGAATTCTTCTTTTGCATCAATCGTGTAGGATTCACTTGCTCCAACAGTAATGGCTTTTTCTTTAATAAAATCCAAATTTTTGCCTTCACCAACATCTAAGCAACATGCAATAACTTCATAACCTGATTCTACTAACCACTGAATTGCCACAGAAGTATCTAACCCACCTGAGTAAGCTAATACGATTTTTTCTTTCGCCATTGTAAACATCCCCTATTCATAAATATACAAACATTTGTATTTATATTAACACCGATGCTTTTATATATCAACCTTTTTATTTTAAATTATTCATAATTATGCTTAAAAATACATTTTCAAATAAAAATAATCATTTCAAATAGTAATAAATTGGTTCCTGTTCGTAAAACTGCTATACTTGTTAATGAAGTTATATTGAAGGAGTTGAGCGAATGTGAAAAATACAATAAAATGGATCGCTATCGGTTTTGCTGGGATCATTCTACTTCCATTATTAATCGTTTTCTTTATTTACAAAAAAGCGGTTGGGAAAAAAGAATATAATCCCGAGGTACTGGAGAATTTAGATGAAGCTTCACAGGAATTTGTGAAAAACACTTCACCGTTATCCGACGTAGATTCGCGATATAAATATATGAGACTAGCGACAAAAGCATTACCTTCAGCAAAAGATATCGAAATTGGCGATGTTGAAAATAAAAAAATTGATGGCCCGGCTGGCAAAATTCCAATTCGAATTTATACGCCGCAAGAAGACGGACCTTTTGAAATTATCGTTTACTATCATGGTGGCGGATTTGTTCTAGGCGGACTGCAAACACATGATGCGATTGCCAGAAAACTTGTTCAAACAACAGGTGCTCGCGTGGTTACTGTTGATTACCGACTTGCTCCAGAAAATCCATTCCCAGCAGCAGTGGAAGATGCCTATGCCGCGCTACTATGGGTTCAAAATCATCGTACTAGCTTACGAGCTAAATCCTCAGACATTATCGTTGCAGGAGATAGCGTAGGCGGAAACTTAGCAACCGTTGTGACTCAAATTGCTAAATCAAAAGGTAAACCAAATATCACTGCTCAAATTTTACTTTATCCAGCGACAGATATTTTCAGTCGTGATGCGTCTGTTCTTTATCCGTCAATGGATGAATTTGCAGAAGGCTACGTGCTTACGAAAGAATCATTAGATAAATTCTTTAAATTATATATTGCGAATGCAAGCGATCGTAAATACGATCCACTCGTTGCACCAATACGTAGCAAAGATTTAGTCGGACTACCAAAAACATTTATTGCGACTGCTGAATTTGATCCACTTAGAGATCAAGGGGAAGCATATGCGAAGAAATTAAAAGACGCCGGCGTAGAAGTATTTGCCAAACGCTTTGAAAAAGTTCCACATGGCTTCATGACAACTAACTCAGAAGCGACCGATGAGACATACGAATTGATTAGCGAGTTTTTAGAAGAAAAATAAATTCCTGAATCCACTCTTTTATTAGAGTGGATTTTTTTGTTGACAAAGAAATTTTTTCGTGAGAGAATAACTTACGAACGGTCGTCAGTTTTTTTGAGAGGGGTGGAATGATGAGAAAAGAAGAAATCAAACAAGCTGCACTGACACTTTTTGCTAATAACGGTTTTGAAGGAACATCGCTTGCTGATATTGCAGGGGTTGTGGGGCTGAAGAAACAATCCATCTATTCTCATTTTAAAGATAAAGATGATTTGTTTTTATCCATTATGAAGGACGCGAAATCAACAGAAATAGATTACTACCGGGCAAAACTTCGGGATAGTGATTTATCCAGACCAGATCTTGTTTTGTCTAGTTTACTTTTTGGTGTGAAGGAATTATACGATACGGACGAGGCCTATCAATTTTGGTTGCGTTACGGGTTTTATCCGCCGAAGCATTTGTATGAAGTGGTCCAAGCAGATATTACCGAGAACGTGCTACAAATGGAACATGAATTTACTAATTTATTTAGTAATTGGATGGAGCAAAAGTTAATTCCAATGCAAGATGTGGAAACGATGAAAGAAGCTTATATGGGAATTCTCGACGCAGTTATTGTAGACATTGTGTACGTGAACGATCCGGAAAGAACGGAAAAGAAAATCACAGCTTTATGGCAAATTTTCTGGAGAGGAATTACGCTAAAAGCTTTGAATTAGAGGTGTAGTATGGCAAAAAATATGGAAATTTTAGAAACAGATTCAGTTAAAAAGATTTACTTTAGATATTTAATTCCTTCCTTAGTGGGAATGTTGTTAATGTCTTTAAATATTGTGATTGATGGAATTTTTGTTGGGCATAAGCTCGGCGGAGTGGCGCTGGCTGGGATAAATATAGCGGTGCCTGTATTTACGATTTTTACAGCGATTTCTATTTGGATTGGGATTGGTGCTGCGACTCAGTTTTCCTTTGCGATTGGAGAGAAAAATGTCGCGAAAGCTCAAACGATTTTCACCAATGCGATTCTAGCCGTTGTTTCAATCACAGTTATTATTGGAATTATAGCGTTTATTTTTAAAGTACCATTAGCTTATTTTTTAGGTGCGAATGATGATACGATTGGTTATGTGCTTGAGTATATGAACATCC
Organism: Listeria monocytogenes; assembly: GCF_041765605.1. GTDB lineage: Bacteria > Bacillota > Bacilli > Lactobacillales > Listeriaceae > Listeria > Listeria monocytogenes_D. The sequence goes on along the minus strand of NZ_CP168900.1, from coordinate 2,183,375 downwards.
TGCTCGTATTTGGATTTGCGCTTACACTAGAAAATATTTTAAGTATTTTTGTACGTAATGATGGCGATCCTAATTTATCGATGATTGCGCTTATTGTAACAGCAATCAGTAATGTTATTTTGAACTATTTATTCTTGTTTGTATTCGAATGGGGCGTGACGGGTTCTGCACTTGCTACGATGATTGCAATCATTATCGGTGTACTCATTTTAATTACCCATTTCTTCAAAAAATCAAGTCGCTTAAAATTTGTCAAAGTAGACTGGAACAAAGCGTTTTTCAAGAAGACTTTAGCAATTGGCTTACCAAGCTTTTTAGCGGAAGTTGGGGTGTCTGTATTTACGCTAGGTTATAATATTTCGATAGCAGCTATTGCAGGGACTGCTGGTGTGGCGGCGTTCTCGGTACTCAATTATACGCACAGTGTGATTTTGATGTTGTTCCTTGGAATGGGGTCCGCGATTCAACCACTTATTAGTTATTATCGGGGCGCGAAAGCTAGACAAAAAGAAATAGAAACGTTGAAAATTGCGATTATGGTAGCGTTCAGCACTGGAGTAGGCTTTTTGCTCGTTGGTCTCTTCGGTTCCAACTTGCTCGTTTCGATGTTCGGGAACTTTAGCCCGGAAATTAGAGATTTAGCAAGTAACGGTATCAAATTATTCTATACAGCTTATCTGTTCATGGGCTTCAACTTTGTTATGATGACCTATTTCCAAACATCGGACAAGGTAAAAATGGCCACATGGATTACAATATCGCGTGAGATTATTTTCATGGTCATCTTCCTACTAGTGCTGCCACCAATCATTGGTATTCCGGGCGTTTGGCTAGCAATTCCGATTTCAGAAATGATTGTAGCAGCATCCATCGTATTCTATATGAAGAAAAAACATATTCTATTTAAATAAACCAAAGGCGGAGATATTAAATATCTTCGCCCTTTTTTAGGAAAACTTATTTAAAAACAGGATTAAAAAAGATGAAATAGACAATTGTTTCCTTTTTTTCATTTAATTACATTTGAATGTTAAAATGAAAGTCTACGTTTCCGTTTTACGTAGAACAGGTTTTAAAAGGGAATGAATAATGAATTTTTTTTGGATTTGATAAGGGAAAGAATCCAAAAAGCCTTGTTGTTTATTGACGGAATTAGTTGCCTGTGGGAGCAACTAAAAAGTAATAAGTGTCAGTATTAGATGGCGTATAGGTTTTAGAGAAGTTCCCTGTACTCACTTATACTGACAAAACAAAGCAAATAGATTAATGATGATATTTCTCTGAAAGTTTTTATTTGCTTCACTAAGAAAAAAGGTGAATTATGCGTTTTAGAACAAAAGGCAAACAAGGCTTTTTTGGTCTAAAACGTTTTGTTTGTAAAGCTAGAGTAAGAAACTCGCTTTTTCGAAACAAAAAGAAATATATTGATGAAAAAGCAGAAGGACTTAATCCATAAATTAGTTGCAAATAAGTAGTTGTTTTCTATCATTAAATGTTTATAATTAAAGGGGAAATTTAAAAAGTGGCGGTGACAGCATGAACTTAATCGGTTTGCGAATTAAAAATATTCGTAAAGAGAAGCAGTTAACATTAAAAGACGTAGCCCAAGGAATTATTTCTGTTCCGTATCTCGCAAATATCGAAAATGGCATCAAAATTGCTTCCTTAGAAACATTAATCCATATTGCTAAAAGATTAGAAGTACCAGAACAAATACTGTTGATAAGTGAAGAAGAATCAAACAAAGAGCTGCTAAAAGAAATGGACGCGATTTTTGAACTATTGGTATTTTCCAATACAGCAGAAATGGAAAGCCGATTAAATAGTATAGCTGAAAATGTGGACTTACTTCATGAATCGCCAGCTGTTGAACTTAGCTTTTACTGTTTGCAGACAGCCTATTATTATAAGACTTGGGAATTTTCTAAAGCAGAAGAAATCGAAGCCAAATATTTAAATAACACAAAAAAACGTGCGGAAGAATCGTTCCCACGGCAGTTACTGTCTTATTATTATTATGGTCAGGCTGTAAAACATTCCCATGCCACTTGTGATTATCAATTAGCAGTCGAGTACTGGGAGAAGTGTGTGGATTTAACGGAAAATAAAGGTTTTCAAGTAGTTTTCCACGTATGCATTTGCATCAATTATATTTGCCAAAGTATCTACGAGCCAGCACTCGCGCACATTAAGCAGGCGCTGGAGTTGATTAAATATGAGGAGCAAGAACGCATTGTTGCGATACTCTATTTTTATGGCTATATTTATTTTCAAATTGGTTTTATGGCAGAGGCAAAAAACAGATTTGAGCAAGCTGTGGGATATTTTGAGAAATACCCAGAATCCAAAAAGATTTATTATTTTGTCGTTCAATTAAAAATGGCGGAAATTGAGAATATTGAGGGAAATGAAGCACTTTTTAATGAGAAAATAGCAAGTTTGTATGAGGAATTAATGGCTTATGAGACAACGAATACGAGCTTCAATAACAATGACTATCTAGTTATAACGGAACTAATGGTTATTTTTGCAGAAAAAGGATTCGTAGACGAAGCGGCCTCCTTAATGGGACTGATGAATAAAGTCGATGAGCGGGTGAAGGAACTTAATTTCTTTATAGAATATACCGAAACATTGCTTTTATATCATCAAAACGAGCAAGTTAGCTACGAAGAAAAAATGATAAAATTATTGAAAAAAATTGATGACTCGAATGACCCAATTTTAATTGACCGAGTGAAAAAACATGCGAGTAAACATTTCGCAAAATCAACGAAATATAAAATGGCTTATGATATTTTGTCATAATCATAGAAACAGCTAGTTATTATACTGGCTGTTTTCTTTTGTTTTTTTGCGGGTAATTAAAGGTGTTAGGTTTAGGGCGAAAAAGGGGGAGAAAGCATGCAAAAAAAATTAATAGGTAGTTTGTTTATTCTAATTGTCTTATTTATTTTTGGAAGCACTTCTGAAAAAGTGCAAGCTTCTCCAACATCTCCAAATGGTTGGCAATTAAAATGGGCCATTAAAAATAATGATTTTGAAGATGTTGATATCGCGGATTATGGTGTAGATGCTGGTACGACAAATGTTTGGCAGGTTAATCAAAAAGGTGTAGAGGCATGGGGAACAACTAATCCAACTGGAAATATTGAAGTATGGCAAAATGGTAATGGATACAATGTGCCTGCTTTTTCTGGAAACAATTTTATTGAATTAAACTCGGATGGTATTGGCCCAGTTTATCAAGATATTCGGACAATCCCGGGTTCCAATTTAACTTGGAAGTTCTCACACCGGGGTCGCATGGGTGTAGATACGGCTGATTTGCTGATAGGTTCACCAGAAAGTCAAACCGAAGTGTCGCGAGTTTCTGATGGAGAAACGTGGGGGAGTTTTGAAGGGAATTATATAGTGCCTGATGGACAGACTATCACAAGGCTAACTTTCAATCCTATTTCAACAGCAAGTGGCTCACTTACCAGCGGAAATTTTTTAGATGACATTCAGTTGTATATTAATGTAAATGGCGCAAAAATTGGCGATGTTGTTTGGTACGATTTTAATGGTGATGGTATTCAGCAAGATAGTGAAGAGCCTGCTCCGGGCGTAAAGGTGGATTTATTAACGAAAGATGGTGCCTTTAAAGAAAGTACGACAACCAATAATATCGGTTCGTATTTGTTCACCGATGTATTACCAGGAGATTACCAAGTGAAATTCACCTTACCGGATAATGATTTTATTTTTTCGAAAGCAAATCAAGGCAATGATACGACACTTAATTCCAAGCCAGATAAAACAGGAATTGCTTCAGTGAATGTACCTAATTTAAAAAGTGAGAATTTTGATATGGATGCGGGAATAACGACGAACGGTAAAGTGGAAATTCAAAAACTTTCTGGAGATAAGGCGCTAAGTGGAGCGGTTTATACGATTAAAGATAATTCTCAATCGGAAGTAGCAAAAATAACAACTGATCAAAATGGTACAGGAACTGCGGAAGGGCTGCCGCCAGGGAAATATACAGCAACCGAAGTTACAGCACCTCTTGGTTATCAGAAAAACCCAACACCAAAAACATTCACTATCACGTACGGCGATACAAATCCTGTCAAACTCACTTTTCAAAACGTTGAGAAAACAGGATCAATTACTATTTTTAAACAAGATGAAGCGAATAAAAAAGGTCTAGCAAATGCCGTTTTCGACGTAAAGTCAACAGATGGAACGACATTAAAAAAAGTAACTACAAATAGTAAAGGTTATGCACTTGCTGAAAACTTACAACCAGGAACTTATGTCATAACGGAAGCAACAGCACCACCGGGTTATGAAAAATCAGCCAAAGAAATTCGCGTAACGATACCATTTAACCCTCAAAAAACTATTAATATTACTTTTAGTGATAATAAAATAATGGTACCTAAAAAACCGACTTCAACAAATGGAAGTACAGTGGTGAAGGTAAGTGGAGAAACGACAAAAATTACCACTCTACCACAAACGGGCGATAGTTCAAATAGCTCAACAATTTTTACAGGATTGTTTATTGTCGCAGCTAGCGGGTTACTCGTTTATAGAAGATATTGAGAGCACAAAAAATCCAAGGTTAGATTCTAACCTTGGATTTTTTTTATTAATGCGGCCGAGAGGACTTGAACCTCCACGGGTTTTACCCCACTAGGCCCTCAACCTAAGCTTTATTTAAAATGAAGTTTACTGACATTATATCAATAGTTTTGGCAAAAAGAGCTAATTTAGCAGTATAAAACTATATTAAATTGAGGGGTAGAATTTGTCAAATGAGTTAGTTATTAATATTTATTTATGTGCTTTTTCACACTAACTAATTAATTGAATTACTTCTACTATTTTCCAAATCATTATTAAATCTTTCTTAATAGTTACAGTACTTTCTGAATCAATAGGTTTAAGTTGTAGCTCTTTGTCATTAAATAAATTTATATGCCCAATTATAATTTTGCTATCAGTTGTTAATAAAACTAACTCACCTTTAAAACTATCTTCATAGGGCTCTAATAATAATAATGAGTTGGAATTGAATTTACTCAAAGAAGGATTAGAGACTTCAACTAAAATTGCATTCTTAGATACAAGTTCTTGTTTATAAAGTCGGAAATCATTTGTTTCTTTTTTTGATTTCATGTCATGCAGAGTTTTATATATAGGAACTTTTGTTGCAATGACTTCATTTTTTTCTATTGAAGACGAATAGTTAGCTAGTTGCATTAATTTATCAAATGATATGCCATAACCTAGAGAAATTTTTTTCAATGTTTCGACTGAGGGCTCTATAGGAGTTTTTGTCGATGGATCAAAGCCTAATTCTAATTTTCGTATGTAATTATGACTTAATCCAGTTTTTTCTTTTGCTTCACGTAAGGATAAACCAAGTTTCACTCTTAAATTCAATAATTCTTTCCCTAAATCAGACACTTCAGTACACATCCTATCTATTCACTTATCTATGAAATAGTATAGCATAAAGTGTAACTTGAAGATTACATTTTTCACAACGTCTTTGTAACCTATAGTTTACAAAGACGTTTAATTATCTTATAATTAAATTAAGGAGGGATTATATGGATTCAAATATGAAATTATTAAGAAAACAGCTAGGATGGAGTCAGAATCGCCTAGCAGAGGAATCAGGAGTTTCAAGAAGAACAATTAACTATATTGAGAATGGTAAAATTAAGAACCCTAAAAAGGAAACTATGAGATCAATATCAAATGCACTTAGGGCTGATGTAGAAATATTATTTTTTGACAAATCGTATACTATAAAAAATTTAGAAAGTAGGAGTTTATAAAATGGTATTTATTTTGACATGTATAGGTATTATTATTGTAAGTTATAGTCTTTATTTGCTTTATAAAATATTTAAAAATAGAACTATTAAATTTAGTATAAAACAACTAGTACTAAGTCTTTGCATACTTATTATTGGTATTTGGATCTTTCCAAGTATGAGTAATTCAGAGGCTGGTTCTTGGTACTCAGAGAAGTTCTTTCCCGCCTATTCTAGTTCTGTGTACGAGTTAGAGAATTCACGTGATTCTGTTGCTGCTTATGTGACATACTTAGGTATGGTTGAGAATGAGAACTATGATGATAACTTTTTTGCTTCTGTAAATAAAACTGATATTGCAACACATGAGGATAATTTGAAATCAGAATTAATTAGTTTGAAAAAAAGCAAACAAAGCTTAGAGGAGATTAAAGCACCGTGGTATTTATCAGATCCTTATTTTAAGGGTGGGAATAAGATTATTAACAATCAAATAGAAATATTGAAAATTCAAATAAAAGATATAAAGAGTTATTTAAAACAAGGACCAGATAATATTGAAAAGAGCTATAAAAGAAGTGGGGAGATTGAAGAGATACAAAAGAAAATTGATTCATTAATTTTAGAATATAAGTTTCATTCTTAAATTGATTTCTAATTGAAGTATTACATAAGCAAAAATATCATGAAGTAAGAAGAAAATTGTATATTTGGATATTGAATAGAAGTCAGTGGTATAGCTAATCCGTTGGGAGAGTAAGTGAAAGTCAACACCTACAAGTGATAATGAAATTAAGAAAAGGGTAGTTTTATGCTATAATATTAGTATAGATTGTAAATAATAACTATCGTATATGTTTTTTGATTTATCCAACTGTGAAGGGGCTCCTTGCCCCTCTTTATCTCGTCACTTCGTTCCTCGTCAAATTCACCCGCCGTAAGCTTATCAGCTTAACCGATCATTACAAACTATCGAAATATTCCACGCACTTCGTGCGCGTAAATTCCATTCTAGTTGTAATGTTTATTACTAACTTACTTCTTATATTTGAACTACTATCAATAATATTTTAAATTTTTTAAGTGTATTTAATACCACTAAAAGAACCACCTATAAGTAATATGTACATTATAAGCTTAAAAAGCTTCAAAAAAAATATTTTAGGAGGAATTAATTATAAAGTCTAAAGAACAAGAGTTGAATTTTATTCTATTTCGCATTGCCACAATAGAGAATAAGGACATAAGTAATATTGCAAGGTCGTTTCCTAGTAAAACACAAGGGATGGAATATGAACATGAAAATCAAGAATGGCATTTCTATAGGCAGTTATTTTTTTCTATGCATAAGGAGTATTCTAAAGCTCTAAAGTGCGGAAAGGACATTCATTTTTTTAGAGAAGTAATACTTGACGAAAAAAAAACTACTAAAGTTTATTTCTATGACTCTGGTGACCAGATACGCCATAGAATAGTGTCTAACGCTAAGAGAGATACGACTATTCTATTACTAGAAGAGATGAACTATAGAAGAAAAAATGAATCAGAGATAAAACGTGAGAAGGAAAATGGAAATGATAAACCAAATAGATTTAAAAGAAGTACCTTCCCAATGGAAGATACTAATCTTAATTCTCTTGCAATATTTGATACATCATCTTCGGTATCTATAGCTAATATGGAAACTTATGATATGGTTAAAAGAATTATAGATTCTATGGTTGAATCTGGGGAATTGAAAACTAAAGAAATTCGATTGTTACGAGAGATATGTGATGATGTGCCAAACAGTGAATTGTCAAAACAATATGGAGTTCCAGTAAAAATTATACAGCAGAAGAAAAGGCGGCTTCAGAAAAAAATGGCTAACTTTAAGGAGAACTATATGAATACACATAAAGAATAAGTGAAGCCTTAACATTCTTTTCTTGTTGAAAATCTTACCCACCCCGTTATTTCTAAACCGTAATATTTGCATCAAACCTCTAGTTATATTTTTAGCTGGGGCTTTTTTTATGAATAAATTTTTCTTAAAAGGCTTGAATTTGTAAGTAAATGAATTTAAGGGATAAATTCGTTGTAAATCATTATACATCAATGTTTTACAGTGTTTCATTTGTGTTTTTTGAGATTCATGAAAAACTAACTTTTTAAAGTTTTATGTAACTAGCAAGTGTGCAAAAATATAAATGAAATAAAAGAATGATAACTCTAGATTATTTCATTTACATATGCTATCTGAAACGAGTGTAATTATTGAAATAAATATAAGTATATATTTTACTTATAAATCTGATTTTGTTAGTATAGATGCATAAAATGATTTGGTTGTAAGCGCTAACTTATTGATGGAAAATTAGTCAGAAATTTATAAAGATTGGAGCATAATTCTATGGCATACGAGACTGCTTACAGTAAAGAACTTAAAAGAAATGATATTACTGCATTAGAGGCAAATCAATATTTTCATGAAGGGATTCTAACAGATTCTAAAGCTTTTCAATGTAGTGAAGTTTGCAGTGTACCACTAACATGTGCAAATTTCACTAAAAAATCATCAGAATGGAATAAATCTCCTTACTTTAGGTCACCAGATGCAAGTATAACTCATTCAGATAATTGTTCTATTAAAACAAAAAAGAATGCACTCTATAATGAGACAGAGGAGGGTTCCTCACGCGTACTATCCGATTTAGACTTTCTTAATTTAAATATTGACCTTAATCAAGGATTCACAGAGCAAAAACCAACAAATACTTCAACATCGTCTCCTAACATTAATCTGGATGGAAAAAAAACTATGAGTAATGGTGGGGAAAAGTACATTAGAACAGAAATACCTCAAATTAAATCTCTCTCTAAAATAGTAACATATTATTTTTCAGATGACTGGGACAATAATAAACTAATAATTAAAGTAAAGGGTGGAGAGGTAATTTCATTTAATGATTTATTCCAAAATCTAGACTCAGAAAATGATATTTTAAAACCTCCTAAAATTTACTATGCAGAAGCAAAAGTTATAGATAAAGGAGATTATTATATTCTTTTATTTAATTCAGCCTGTTCACTAAAAGGTTTATTAAGAAAACCCACTTTTTTAATTAATAAGAACAGATTAAAAACTAAAAAAATACTACTTAATAAATTAATTCGATTAAGCCAGCCTAATAAATTATGTCAACTATTTTTCTTTGGTACATTTATTGTTAAAGATAACCAATATATTAATTTTAATTTAGATTCCACCAAAAGTGATTTTTCAGCTAATATTTTTATTTTAGAATAGATGCTAGATATTACCGGACACTACTCAAACAAATAGTCTATATTTCTTAAAATCGAGACTCTGAATTTTGGCTCACTAATCAGTGCTTTTTTAACTTGAATAAAGTCTAATAGATAGTCTATAATAAAAGTATATATTATTGTGTATTATAGACAAGGAGTGTTTTTATGAAATTAGGATATGCTCGAGTTAGTACTGTTGGACAAGATTTAAAAACCCAACAAGAAAAATTGCTCAAACAAGGTATTGAAGAAGATTATTTATACATTGAAAAGAAAACTGCTACCACTACAAGAAACCGAGAAGCTTTAAAAGATTTAATTAAAAATTCACGTAAAGGTGATATTGTTTATATAACAAAAATAGACCGCTTAGCACGATCCATAATTGATTTAAATAATGTAATGAATGAATTTTTAAAAAAAGGAGTAACTGTTGTATTTATTGATAATAATATGACTTTTAGTGCAAATGCTAAGAGTGATCCTATGCAGAAATTATTATTTAATGTTCTAGGTGCTTTTGCTGAATTCGAAAGAGATATGATTGTCAATCGAACCACTGAAGGAAAGATAAGAGCACAACAAGCGGGGAAAAAATTAGGGCGTAAAGGGCAACCTGATCAACAAATACAAAAAGCATTACGATTAATGAATAAAAGAGAGGATAATAATTTATCTGTTTCTGATATTGTTAAAGCAACAGGTGTACCCAAGGCTACTTTATACAAGAAATTAAAAGAACTCAAGAAAGGAACTTCCAGTTAAATGATTGATAATAATATGAAATCAGTACAAGAAAAGAGTATTCTAAACCTAGAAAAAATGAAAGAAGGTCTAATAGAATACTCAACAGACGGAGAATTTGATGAGACTGAATACGTAAAAATTAGATACTTTATTTTAAACAATGATAACACAAAGAAAATTGCTCCAGATTTTTTAAGAACAAGAAGAACACTTAAAGAATTTTGGCAATTTATTAAGAATCAGTATAGCTCCTATGCAGAACGTCGTGAATTCCTCACCACAACTTTCAATATAATGATTGATACTTTGGAACAAACTAGCGAATTCGTTGGGTCCGAGAGTTTTGACTTGAGTAATCGTATTGGTGGTGGCGGTTTTGGTGAGGTTTTTAAGATTGAGCATCAGTATGTGGAAATGAGTTTTGCATTAAAAGTTCTGAGTCCAATATTTCCAGATAAAAATAAAGATTATGTTACTAGATTCTTTAGAGAAGCTAAAATCCTTTTTTCGTTAAATCATCCTAATATTATCAAGATATATGATACTGGAATTGATAACGGAAAACCATTCATAAAAATGGAATATATAGATGGATATGATTTAGATGGGTATGTTAAAAAATATTCAACTTTAGATTTCACTAAAAGTAAAGTACCCATTCAAATGATATTGAAGGGCCTTGCTTACGCGCATAATAGAGGTGTTATTCATAGAGATTTAAAACCTTCTAATATATTAGTATCTTCAAATGGGACATGTAAAATTATTGATTTTGGAATAAGTGCTTATTTAGAACCTTATCTTCATACTAAACTGACACTCACAAATGAACGAATTGTTGGCGGAAGCTTTATAGATCCTTTATTGATGGATAATCCAAGTTTACGTGATAAAAGAAGTGATATATATTCTATTGGAGCTATTTGGTACTACTTAATAGTCGGAAGTGCGCCCATAGGAAGCGATATAGAACGAAGGTTGGTATCAAGCAACAATATTAGTAAGCTTCAAGCTAATGTAATATTAAAGTGTCTAAGTCATAGTCTTGAAGAAAGGTTTCAAAGCTGTGAAGAAATTTTAAATACTATATCACCTAAAAAAGAAGACATGTTAAATATATCAAATAATTGGATAACTGATGTTACTCATCTTGATTTAATAGATTTCCTAAGAGCATATCATCAAACAGCCTTTTATATAAGGGAAGACAATTTTCCATTTAACTATTATGGTAGATATGGGGAATTGGAGTTTTTAAACGACCTTTATGAATTAGATAGTATTGATGGTAAGGATGGAATGAGTTTTATACAAGAAATAGAACAACATCGTATTAATAATTACGATTGGGAAGACACTTGGTTTTTAACTGATGACAGGTTAAAATTAAAGGATAATGATGAAAACTTATTGAAATTCCTATCACATATGTTTCATCCAAAAGTAAGAAATGAAAGTTCTGCTTGGGAATATATTTTAGAAAATATCAATGATATGCTAATTAAAGATGGTTACAAATTGGTACCAAATGGAGAAATATCTGGAAAAATAGTATATTCTTATGAACGTATATTATAAAATTTATCCCAAAATACTTCTAAAATATAGATACTTAAAAAACAAAAAACAGAAGGTTTTTTATGGGCCATAGAATAATACAGAAGATTTCTTTCTTCTTTGATTTTGGATATTATTTTTGGAACATCTCTATTTAGAATAGATGACTATAATCTTTTTTTAACTTTGATTGTATTTTTAGATCTTTCCCCCATATCTGAACATATCGTTTAGTAACTTCCAAGGATGAATGACCTAACAATGTAGCTAGTGAAAAAGCATCCATACCTGATAAAATTGCATTTTTAGCGTAAGTCCTCCTACAAACATGAGGGCTTACTTGCTTTTGTATCCCGCATAGAACCCTAGCTTCTCTAAGGTTCTGTTGAAACGTATTTTTATTATAAGGAAGCTGATCTCGATTGATAAATACTTTAGTATGTGAAAGATTACCCCGTATCTTTAAATAAGAAGTTAGTTTCTCTCTCATTCTCTTTGAAATATAAACTATCCGCTGTTTAAGATTTTTTGATTCGACAACAATAATGTAATCACTATGGATATCTTGTATATTAATACCAACTGCTTCTGAAATACGTATTCCTGTATCTAATAACAATTGAAAGATAACCAAATCTCGATAGGAGCTAAACGTTTCTTTTTTCTTGAAATGGTTAGCTATTTTTTTGATTTCATCTGGATTTAAAGTCTCTCTTATTTCTTCTCTGACTCTCAATAAACTGAGATTTTCACAGGGGTTTATCTTTATAAAACCTTGCTGATAAAGAAAGTTATAATACGCTTTAAAAGCCTTTATTTTGCTGTTAATTGTATTAGCCCTCATAAAACCTTTCCAATACATAATCATGTCTTCAAGGTCTCTCTGTGAAAGATGCATGATAGGCTTCTGAACATGAATATATTCCCTATCTCTTTTTAGTACATTGATTGCATCCGTATAATACTGAATAGTTGTTTCTCGTACATTTCTAATCCTTCTTGATCTTATAAATTCCTGAAACACAAAATCATCATCAGGCACAATCGTTTGATAAACGATTGCCTTTTCTTCTAAACTTAAGTGATTACTTCTTCTCATAAAAAAAGACCTCCCAACTAGACTTATCCACTAGATTAGAGACTCATTTAGCCTATCAAAAAAGCTTGCGGTCGTGGCGGAATTGGTATACGCGCAGGACTACAAACTTATTGATATTACAGTATTCTTAATTTTTATTAATGCGGCCGAGAGGACTTGAACCTCCACGGGTTTTACCCCACTAGGCCCTCAACCTAGCGCGTCTGCCGATTCCGCCACGACCGCGTATGCGTAGCAAAACTAATTATAATATTGATTCTATTAGTTTGTCAATAAATTCTGCATAGATAATGGAGAAAAAGTAAGCGTATTCTTGTATAATAGAGAATAGCCAATTAATAGGAGGGAGAGCTGATTATGGATGTGACCCAATTAAAAATGTTGCGTAATGCGAAAGTGGTCTCAGAAATAAAAAAGGGTTTTTCTATCGATAAGAAATATCAGGTGGATGAAACCTATCTTGTACGTGTTTTTCCAAAAGAGTTACTCCAAACACGAAAGCAAGAATTTGAAATAATCCAAGCGTTAGGTTCTCAAACTCCATTTGTTCCACGAGCATATGATTTTGGCTGTACCGACGGAGAAGGCTATATGATTATTGGTTATGTGCGCGGTGAAGATGCGGAAAATGGCATGTTTAGCTTATCCCATTCCGAACAGTTTAAGGCTGGTTTTTCAGCAGGGGAAATTTTACGAGAAGTTCATAAAATACCGCTAGATATACCAAAAATGAACTGGTTGGATTTTCAAACAGCTAAATTTAAACGAAAAGTGGAGGAATTAAAAGAATTAGAAATAACAGCTTCTTTCTTAACAGAAACCGAACAGTTTGTTTATGAGAATATAGCTAGATTAAAAAATAGACCGATTTGTTTACAGCATGGAGATTTTCATCCAGCGAATATTATTTTAAAGAACAAAAAGTTTGTTGGGCTAATTGATTTTAATCGGCTAGAGTTTGGAGATCCTTTATTTGATTTAGCTAAAATCGGCTTTTTTACAACAGAGGTCAGTATACCTTTTGCACGAGGAAATATTTTAGGCTATATTGATAAAGAAGAAGTTACAGATTTTTGGAATCTTTATGCGCTTTACACGGCGATGCATATTACTTCGGCCGTTAATTGGGCGGCAAAAAATGAATCTCGTAATTTTAAAAAGTTAATGAATTATGCAGCAAAGACGGCAGCTAGTCATGATAATTTTCAGAAGCTGATGCCAGACTGGATGAACGAGGAGGAATTCAAATGACTGAAAAGAAAATTGATTTTAAAAAAGAAGAAAAGAAATTTTATGCGCCTAAAAGGAAGCCAGAACGTATTTTTGTGCCAGAAATGAATTTTTTGATGGTGGATGGGAAAGGTGACCCGGATGGTGAAGAGTATCAAAAGGCGGTGCAGTCTCTTTATGCGATTGCGTACACGATTAAAATGAGCAAGATGGGCGAGACGCGTCTGGATGGTTACACGGATTTTGTTGTACCGCCACTAGAAGGTTTTTGGTGGTCTGAAGGGAAGTTTGATTTACAAGATAGAGATGCGTGGCTTTGGACATCGATTCTTAGACAACCGGACTTTGTTACCGAAGAAGTGTTGGAATGGGCGAAAGAGGTTGCTAAGAAGAAAAAGCCTGACGTTGATACGAGTCGCGTGAAATTGGTTCGTTTTGAAGAAGGAGAATGTGTGCAGATGATGCATATTGGTCCTTTTAGTGAAGAAGTGAAAACGGTCGCGGAAATGCACCAATTCATGGAAACAGAAGGGCTTCATAATGATACAGGAGCTGTTCGTAAACACCACGAAATTTATTTGAGCGATCCACGTAAAGCAGACCCGGAAAAAATGAAGACCATCCTTCGACTTCCGGTGAGTTGAATAATTGGAATGTTTTGCGTTATAGTATAGGAGAAATAGGACAAAGGCGACTGCCCGGAATGTAAATATTTCAGGGTGGTTTTTTTGTGAAGTGGGGTTTTTGAGGATGTATTTTTTATATGTGGGGATTTTTGGTGCATTAGGTGGAATGTGCCGTTATGCAATGAACTTATGGCTTGGCGGCGGAGATTTTCCTTCTGCGACATTGGCGGTTAATTTAATTGGTTGTTTTTTATTGGCTTTTCTTATGCAATTTTTGGCGGAAAAATCACGTATTTCTTTGGTGATTTTAAATGGGATTGGCACTGGTTTTATTGGTGCATTTACGACATTCTCGGCTTTTAGCGTAGATACGATCCAACTAATACAAAATGGAGCATGGGTATTGGCGCTTAGTTATGTGTTAGCTAGTTTCATTGGTGGGCTTATTATGGTGAAACTTGGTCGAATGCTTAGCAATAAGTTACTGAATCGAGGTGCAGAGCGTGTTCATTAATTTTTTACTAGTTGGTTTTGGTGCAGGGCTTGGCGCAATGCTACGATACGGAATTTCGATATTTGTTAAAAGTAAATGGAAGACAAACTTTCCTTTCGCGACTTTTTTTATTAATATAACTGGTTCATTTTTGTTAGGTTTTCTAGTATCATCCGCACTTGGGCCTGATTGGCAGTTATTTCTTGGCACTGGTTTTATGGGAGGATATACGACGTTTTCGACTTTTAAAGTGGAGAGTATGGAATTAAAATGGAAAACGAATTATCGTGTATTATTTTCGTATTTAGGCTGTACGTATGTGTTTGGCTTAGTGGCAGCTTTTATCGGCATAATGCTAGGTATATAAGAATTGTTTAAGAAATAAAGAAAACGATTGCCTGTATTTCCGCTAAATGCTATGCTAGAAAGAACGAAAAGCTTCAGAGAGGACGAGAGAGAGCGATGACAGGTTTTAAAAAGATAATGTTGCCAGTTTTACTAGTTGTACTATTTTTGGCAGGTTGTAATCAGGAAGAAGTTCCTGCTTTAGTCCTTGATGGATCAGTAACGGATACTAGTTTGCTAGAGAACAATAAGCAGTTGACGGTGAATGGAACATTAACATGGGATGGCGAAAAGAATAATTATGCAAGTGAGGTAATTATCACGGTTAGTAGCAATACTGCCGTAACAAACGCAACTACTGGAAAAACGATGAAGCTTGCTGATATCAAGGATGAAGATACTATTAGAGCAGTATTTCCTCAAGGATCAACAGTAACTTCCCCCGCCCCAGGAAAAGTGTCTGAAAATGCTACTTCTATAAAAGTAACTCCAAAATAAAAGCGTGCCTTCCCAAAAGGAGCGCTTTTTTTTATAAGAATTTGTGTCAGACTTATGAACTATTGTGAATTTCCTTGTTTTCAGCCCTTATAATGTGTTAATTTTAATGTATTAACTACCTAGGAGGAGAATCATGAAAAAAGGGATTTTATTATCAATTTTGTTAGCTTTAGTATTAGTAATTAGCGCTTGTGGGGAAAGCGCGGAAGAAAAAGCAGCAAAAACACCACAAGGTAAATTTGTTCAAACAATGAAAAATGGGATGAATGTACCTGATCAATCTACATATACAACTTCTTTTGCTGTAACCGATATAAATGTTTCTAGCACCGACCCAAGTGCTCAAACGATGGGGATTTTAAAAGACATTAAGCTTTCTGTAACAACATCAACTGACAAGAAAGCAAACAAATCAGAAGCAAAATTCAATGTAACATCAACGAATAACTTACTACCAATTTCAATGGATTTAGATTTTTTAGTAGATAGTAAAACAGGAAATGCCTATATTCCACTTAAAACCATTGTAGAGCCAGATGCTTCTTTACTTAGTTATTTAGATCAAGCGACTGGTGGTATGTGGTCTAAAATTAACACCGACTACCCAGATCTAAAAAATAAATATCTTAGTACTGAAGAATTAACAAGTTCATTAACAGATCAACCAGAGGCAAAAACAGCTGTAGATACGAAAGAAATTGAAGCAGCGACGAAAGATTTAAACAAAAAAGCAATAAAATTAATCGATACTTATTTCACTGGCTTAGAAAAAGATCGTTTTAAAGAAGCGGATGATGGCACTGTTAGCGTTACAATTAAAAACGCCGATATTGCGAACTTAATGAACCAAGTAGTTAAACTTATGGATGATGAAAAAGTAAAAGCAGATTTTAAAGTTATTGCAGAAAGCCAAGGTTCAGATGCAGTAACAGATTTTGATTCCACGTATGCAGAAATGAAATCGAGTTTAACAGATGCTGCGAAAGAATTAAAAGAAAATAAAACGTACCTGATTAGTAACAAACTTACTGCAAAATCAGGAAAAGACAATAGCTTAGATACACTCACTCTTCAAACAAAAATAGATGATAAATCTGATGCGAGCGCTCCTGAGTCTATTAGCTTTACAGTGAAAACAAAAGCAGAAAAATTTGTTCCAATTGAAGATTTCCCTACAAAAGATGAAGTTATTTCTAGTGAAGAGTTAAATAAAATCATCACGGATGTAACAACAAAAATGTATGGCGGAATGGATATAAGCGGAACTAATTATTAATCAATTGAAAGACGCAGCGACTTAGGTCGTTGCGTTTTTTTGATTTTTATTTTGGCGCGGCTTTGTGGTATGATATGTAGAGAAAATGATGGACGGGTGAGCTAATGGAATACGAATTAATAATGACAAGTGAAAGAGAGACAAGACTTCGCGCAAAACAACTTGGTGAACAATTGGCAGCTGGAGATGTGATTTTGCTTGAAGGTGATCTCGGCGCTGGAAAAACTACTTTTACCAAAGGTCTTGGTGAAGGTCTTTTGATCCCGCAAATGATTAAAAGTCCGACATTTACAATCATTCGTGAATATAAGAAAGGGCGTTTGCCGCTTTATCATATGGACGTGTACCGTTTGGAAGATGCTTCGGCTGATGAACTTGGCTTGGAGGAGTATTTCTACGGAGCAGGTGTGAGCGTGGTTGAGTGGGCGCAATTTGTTCGTGAGGATTTACCAGAAGAATATTTGGAAGTTCAGCTTTTTCATATAGATGAGAATACGCGCAAGATGGTTGTGAAGCCAGTTGGACAAAGGTATGAGCAACTTGCGATGGAGGTTTTTGGGAAATGATACTTGGAATGGATACGTCTTCCGATACGATGACGATAGCACTTTTTAATGAGGGTGTCGTTCTCGGTGAATATACAACAAATTTGAAAAAAAATCATAGTGTGCGCTTACTTCCGGCGATTGCTGCTTTAATGGATGAATGTGGAGTAAAACCTACTGACTTAAAAAAAATCGCTGTGGCAAAAGGTCCAGGATCTTATACCGGGCTTCGTATTGGCGTAACAGTTGCGAAAACAATGGCTTGGGATGCGGGGATTCCGATTGTAGGTATTTCTTCTTTGGCACTTTTAGCAGAGAATGGTTTGTACTTTCCTGGAAAAGTGGTTGCGTTGATGGATGCGCGCCGTAATAATGTATATGCGGGTATTTATCATGCAAGCGAGGGCAAAATGGAAAATATTTTTGCAGATGGACATATTGCTTTAGCTGAATTACTTGAACCTTTGGCGTCAAGTGACGAACCAATTTTATTTGTTGGAACTTTAACGGAACAAATTTGTGCGACTGTGACGGAAATCCTTGGCGAGCAGGCGATTTTTGGTCAGGCGGATTATACGTATTCGCGGGCTAGCTCACTTGTAAAACTAGCAGCGGATTTGGACGGTGAGCCGGCAGACAACTTTGTCCCTGCTTATTTAAAACTGGCAGAAGCGGAGAGCAAATGGTTGGAATCGAGGGGTTCCGAGTGAGTTTGGATGATGCCTTATTATTTCGAGAAGCTACGGTGGCTGATTTAAAAAGTATTATGAATGTCGAAAATGCTGCATTCACAGTACCTTGGACGGAAGCGGCTTTTCGGAATGAATTTATTATTAATCAATACGCCTATTATTTACTTGCGATTCACGAGGAGCAAACAGTGGGCTATGCGGGTGTTTGGCTTGTTTTAGACGAAGGACATATTACGAATATTGCGATTCATCCAGATTATCAAGGGAATCATTACGGCGAGGCGCTTTTGCGGGAAATGATTCGGGTTGCGAAAGAGCGCGGTATTGTTCGGATGACGTTAGAAGTTCGCGTATCCAACGATGTAGCACAAGGGCTTTATAAGAAATTAGGATTTCAAGACGGCGCCATTCGGAAAAACTATTATCCGGATACGAAAGAAGACGCGCTAGTGATGTGGGTGGACTTATGAAAAAAAATACATTAATTCTTGGAATAGAATCTAGCTGTGATGAAACAGCTGCTTCTGTTGTGAAAAATGGTAATGAAATTATATCAAGTGTGGTGGCTTCTCAAATTGAGAGCCATAAACGATTTGGCGGGGTAGTTCCTGAAATCGCCTCGAGACATCATGTGGAGCAAATTACGCTTGTGATTGAAGAAGCTTTAAAACAAGCAAATGTGACGATGGATGATTTAGACGGGGTAGCTGTGACAGAAGGTCCAGGCTTGGTTGGCGCTTTGCTTATCGGAGTGAATGCGGCTAAAACGCTTGCTTTTATGCATAATTTACCTTTAGTCGGCGTGCATCACATCGCTGGCCATATTTACGCAAATCGTTTTGAAACTGAACTCAAATTTCCGCTACTTTCATTAGTTGTCAGCGGCGGTCATACTGAACTAGTTTTAATGAAAGCGGACAATGAGTTTGAAATTATCGGGGAGACAAGGGACGATGCAGCTGGTGAAGCTTATGATAAAGTAGCGCGCACACTTGGTCTTGCTTATCCGGGCGGCGTGCAAATTGATAAACTTGCCAAAGACGGCGAAGACACGTTTCATTTTCCAAGGGCGATGATGGATGAGGGTTCGTTTGATTTTAGTTTTAGTGGATTGAAGTCTTCCTTTATTAACACGCTTCATAATTTAAGGCAGCGTGGTGAGGAGCCAAATCCAAACGATATGGCGGCGAGTTTTCAAGCAAGCGTTGTGGATGTTTTAGTAAGCAAAACGATTCGCGCAGCTAAACAATACGATGTGAAACAACTGCTTCTTGCGGGAGGCGTGGCAGCGAACCAAGGTTTACGAGAACGCCTTATTCAAGAAGTAAAACTAGAGCTCCCGGAGACAGAACTGATTATTCCACCATTAGCCTTATGCGGAGACAATGCGGCAATGATTGCTGCTGCAGGGACTGTGAGTTTCTTACAAGGAAAACGTAGTGGTTTTGATATGAATGCGAATCCGGGATTATTGCTGGAAGATATATAAAAAGCGCGCGATTTTTCGTTCCGCACGCTTCGGACTGCAGTGAAAGTGAACTATTACTTTCGCTGCAGTCTATTTTTATTAGCTCAATTTTCCGATTATGCCTCTAAAATACAACTTTCGCGCCAACTCTTTTTCTAAAGATACTTGCATGCTATAATTGTGATGCAAATAAGTTTATGGTGGTGCACCAGCCTTTTTCATCCAGAAAGTAGGTGGTGTTTATGTTGTTTTTTAAGCGTTACCTAGAAAGGATAAACGTGTGACTGTTTTCGAGAGTCTTACGCTGATGATTGCTTTTGCAGTCTTAATCGTAACAATCATGAACAGCAAAAATGACAAAAAATAAAAACCACTCATAAGCCTGACAGCTAGTGGTTTTTAAATAAATCATATAAAAGGCTGTCACCATCTTAAATGGTGTTTGCGAGAGAGTCATGTTGTCGCATGGCTCTCTTTTCATTTATATAGTAACACATTTACTTATTACTTGCCAATTTTTTCCTTCCTAACATATAGTATCTAGTTCCTAGAGGATAACTGCTTTTTACATCGTTTTATTTAAAAATTGGCGTACTTTTTCTTCGTATGTTTTTGGATCTACCGTGAATGCTTGACCGTGTTCTGCTCCTTTGACAATCCATTTTTCTTTATAGCTATTCGTAGCATCGTAAAGTTCGTCTACCATATAAGTGGGGACGAATGCATCCGAATCACCATGAATGTAGAAAATCGGCAAGTCTGTTTTAGCGACCGCATCAATCGCACTTGCTTCGCTGAAAAAGAAACCTTCTTTGGCTTTATTAATTAAACTAGCTGTTGGGATTATCGGAAATTTTGGTAAGTGGAACATGGCTTTTAATTGATAAGAAAGTTCAGCGTCCATCGAGGTATAGCCACAATCCGCGATAACACTTTTGACTTGTTTTGGTAGCTTTTCACCGCTTGTCATAAGGACAGTAGAACTACCCATGGAAACACCATGTAGTGCGATTTGCGTATCTGTACCGTTTTTATCAATTACTTGGTCAATCCACTCCACATAATCTTTTCGTTCAGGCCAACCAAATCCAATATTTTCACCTTCGCTTTTGCCGTGCGCTCTAGCATCAGGCATTAAAACGTTGTAACTAAATTTTTCATGGTACATCCGAGCAAGACCTGCCATTTCAACTTTACCGCTTTTACCGCGATAACCGTGGGCTAAAATGATGGTTGTGTTAGATGGTTTATCTGCTGCTAAATAAGTAGCAACAAGTTTCAAATCGTCTGCTGTTTTTTCTGTCCATTGCGTGAGATTTTGCTTTTCCATCCAAGCCACATTTTCTTCCCGGTTTTTCTTTGCTAGTTTGGCTGTGGCGGTGGTTTCGTCTGTTGTTGCAGTGTCATTCATGCTGGAATTGTCACGAGCCAAAGCATAACTATACAAGTAAAAACTTGCGCAAATAGTAATAATGACAAGTAAACTAACGACAATCGAACTAGAAATAATTAAAATCTTTTTCATTGTTTGCTCCTTTTTTTATGCAGATTACATGGATTCCAGTTCTTCGCTTAATGTTTCCCACTCTTCCATAAGTTTTTCTCCGGTTGCTTTTACGGCGTCTAGCTCTTGAGTGATTTCAAGGGCTTTTTCATGATCTTGGAAAACTTCTGGGTTCGTTAATTGGTGTTCAAGTTCGGCGATTTTTTCATCGGTTGCTTCCATGGATTTTTCTACTTCTTCTAGCTTGCGTTTTCTTTGGCGAAGAAGTTTTTGTTGTTCTTTTTCTTCTTGATAGTTTAATTTTCGAACAGAGGCGGTTGCTTCCACTTGTTCTCCTTTTTTGCGACGATCTTCGGCATCAAGACGTGCGAGTTCCTTTGCTTCAGCTAATTTTTCTTGATAATAATCGTAATCTCCTAAGAAAACGGTCGCTTTTTCCGGCGCTAGCTCGACGATTTTCGAAGCAATTCGGTTGATAAAATAGCGGTCATGGGAAACAAATAGAATGGTGCCTTCAAAATCGATTAAAGCAGCTTCTAAAACTTCTTTACTTTCAATGTCTAAATGGTTGGTCGGTTCATCGAGAATAAGGACATTGGCCTCTAATAAAGTAAGTTTCGCAAGGGCGAGCCGCGCTTTTTCGCCACCGCTTAAAGATTGGACATTTTTTAATACATCATCATCTGAAAAAAGAAAATTCCCGAGCGTTGTACGAACATTTACTTCATTCAGTTCTGGATAATCGTCCCATAGTTCCATTAAAACCGTTTTGTTAGATGTCAATTTGGCTTGCTCTTGATCGTAGTAGCCAATTTTCACGCCAGCCCCGAAATGGAATTCGCCACTTAGAGCTGGAATGTCACGAATAAGTGTTTTAAGCAGGGTAGACTTGCCGATTCCGTTTGGACCAACGAGCGCGAGACTATCTTGGCGTTTCATTTCGAATGTTAAGTTGGAAGCAATGCGCTTATCTTTCGCGTAACCAATGCTCAGCTGATCTACCATTAATACATCTTTACCTGTTTGCTTTTCAAATTGGAAACCAAAACGAGCCGCTTTTTCATCACCTTGCGGGCGACCAAGTACATCCATTTTTTCTAATTGTTTTCTTCTACTCTGGGCGCGCTTCGTTGTCGATGCGCGAACGATATTTCTGGCAACAAAATCTTCAAGTTTCGCAATTTGCTTTTGTTGTTTGTCGAATTCTTTCCACATTTGCTCTAATTTCGCTTGTTTTTGACTTACGAAGGAGCTGTAATTCCCTTTGTAATGGTCTATTTTTGTGCGGCTGATTTCATATACTTGATTCACGACTTTATCAAGGAAGTAACGGTCGTGGGAAACGATGAGTAATGAACCGTGATAATTTTGCAAGTAAGTTTCGAGCCATGCTAGTGTTTCGATATCTAAATGGTTGGTCGGTTCATCAAGAACAAGAATATCTTGTTTAGCTAGTAATAATTTAGCTAAAGCAAGTCTTGTCTTTTGTCCACCGCTTAAAGAAGCAATTTCTACTTCATAATCTTCTGGATAAAAACGCAATCCATTTAAAACAGAACGAATTTCTGCTTCATAAGTATAACCGCCTATTTCTTTAAAAGTATGTTGTAACGTGTCATAGTCTGTCATTAGTGCTTGGTATTTTTCTGGGTCATTATAAAGTTCTGGTTCGCCAAGACGAAGCTCCATTTTACGTAAATCAGCTTCCATTTTTCGAAGCGAATCAAACACACTAAGCATTTCATCCCAAATTGTTTTAGAAGATTCTAGCCCGGTATTTTGCGCTAAATAGCCGATTTCTACGCTTTTTGGTTTGGAGATAGTTCCGCCGTCGTAGCTCATCTTACCAGCGATAATTTTAAGTAAAGTGGATTTTCCTGCGCCATTTCGGCCAACTAGAGCGATTCGGTCGCCTGTTTTAACTTCTAATTTAATATTATCTAAAATAACTTCTGCACCGAAGAATTTAGAAATTTGCTGAACTTGTAATAATATCATAATCTCTCTCCTCGAACGTTCTCCCTACTAGTTTATCTTAAAAGCCAAGTAATCGCAATGTGATAGCCACGTATGCACGAATAAAATAGATTGTGAAAACACTCGCATTATTTGTGATTTTAGCGTAGAATAGAAAAGAAGGACTGCACTGGATATTTTGCAGGACAAAACCTTACTTGAAAGTTATGAGCAAAAAGTTTGTGCATTCCTTGTGAAATGTTTATAGTATATAAGCAAGCATGTGAAAGGAAGTACAGTTCACAAAAGCTTCAACTTCAGAAAAAATTTAAAAGAAGAAGGGACAGAAGGCATGATGGAGGAAACAACAAAAATTCCACAAGCGACAGCAAAACGCTTACCATTATATCATCGTTACTTGAAATACTTAGATGAGTCAGGTAAGGAACGAGTATCATCGGCGGAATTAAGTGAAGCGGTGAAAGTTGATTCAGCGACTATTCGACGTGATTTTTCGTACTTTGGCGCATTAGGTAAGAAAGGATACGGGTATAACGTTTCTTACATACTCGACTTTTTCAGCAAAACACTTAGTCAGGACAAACAGACAAATGTTGCACTAATCGGTGTAGGTAACCTAGGTACAGCATTATTACATTATAATTTCATGAAAAATAATAATATCAAAATCGTTGCTGCATTTGATGTAGATCCAGCGAAAGTAGGTAGTGTTCAACAAGACATTCCAATTTATCACTTAAATGATATGGAAGAAATTGTTCGTGAAAACGGTGTGGAAGTAGTTATTCTGACAGTTCCTGCTGACGAAGCACAAGTAACAGTAGATCGTTTAATCGAAGCAGATGTAAAAGGTATTCTAAACTTTACACCAGCTCGTATCAGTGTTCCAAAACAAGTTCGTGTGCACCATATCGATTTGACTACGGAATTACAAACGTTAATCTATTTCCTGGAAAATTATCCAGCGAAAACAGAATAAAAAAACCTGTAGAAGGTAAGCAAAACTTACTTTCTACAGGTTTTTTTTACGTCTTTTCAGTCCGGTGATAATCAGGCCAATGCCAATGCCAAAATCCATTAACGTCATGATAATTAGTATATATGCAAGCACATCATAACCATAATCAGCCACACGAACAACTACAAAATATACAAATACAAGACCAAGCGCAAAATAGAGAAAACTTTGCTTAATTAATGAATTTTTCATATTATCCCCCAATAATTCCAAGACTCAAAAGCAAAACAATCGTATTCATTAAAATATGTGCCCCCATCGAAACCGCAATCCGTTTTGTTTTCGTATAAAGGAAACAAAGAATTAGTCCGATAACAAAATAAGTAAGTAAGAAAGAAATATCGCCGTGCAGTAGTCCAAAGAAAAGCGAACTAATAACTGCGGCCACATGAATATTCGTCACATTACTTAGCCCACCAAAAATCACTTTTCGAAAGACAAGTTCTTCCAAAATCGGTCCCAAAATAGAAATAAAGATCAAGAAAATAGGTGCAGCTTTAGTCAAATCAACAAGTAACTCCGTATTGGCAGAATTACTTAACTCCCCTGAAATCATCGTAATAATAACACTACAAATAATTTGTGCCACATATAAGCCAATGACTCCTCCGACAATCCACACAATACTTAGAAGCGGTTTTGTTTTTTCACCGATTTCGATTTTATTTTCTTTTGGTTTTCTGTAAAGCATCGGAATGATAATTGCAAGTGATAAAAGATTAGAGAATATTGACCAGATAACCATTCCATAAGATGCGGCGCTCTCCGCTGAAAGGGATGTCGTACTTAGTAAAATATGTTGAACAATTGGAATCCCAACAGATGCAGAAAATAGTAATAATAAATAAATTAAAACAATCGTAATATAACGCTTAGCCAAAAAATACGCATCCTTTCTATAAACAAACTTCAACTAAATTACTTTAAAAAAGCGGAAATAGCTCTCCTTATTGTACTCGTTATCAAGCTTTACCGCAAATAAGAATTCTTCCATTTTTTAAACGTTTTTGCTTGCAATTTTTATTCAGTTTGGTATCATAATAACTGTATTAGCACTCTAATGTGTCGAGTGCTAAAATGAAAAATGTAATTATATCAGAGGAGGTCATTTACATTGTTAAAACCATTAGGAGATCGTGTTGTAATTGAAGTACTTGAAGCAGAGGAAAAAACAGCGA
Organism: Listeria monocytogenes; assembly: GCF_041765605.1. GTDB lineage: Bacteria > Bacillota > Bacilli > Lactobacillales > Listeriaceae > Listeria > Listeria monocytogenes_D. The sequence goes on along the minus strand of NZ_CP168900.1, from coordinate 2,158,015 downwards.
GTGGGATTGTATTACCAGACTCTGCCAAAGAAAAACCGCAATCAGGGAAAATTGTTGCAGTCGGTTCAGGTCGTGTTTTAGATAACGGCACAAAAGAACCACTTGAAGTTGCAGAAGGTGACACAGTTATCTTTGCAAAATACTCTGGAACAGAAGTGACGTATGAAGGAACTGACTATCTGATTTTACGTGAAAGTGACATTTTAGCAATTACTAAATAATTTAAAAAAAGAAATAATCGGAGGGAAATATAAAATGGCAAAAGATATTAAATTTAGTGAAGATGCTCGTCGTGCCATGTTACGTGGTGTCGACCAATTAGCAAACGCAGTAAAAGTAACGCTTGGCCCAAAAGGTCGTAATGTTGTTTTAGAGAAGAAATTCGGTTCTCCGTTAATTACAAATGATGGGGTAACGATTGCAAAAGAAATCGAATTAGAAGACCCATTTGAAAATATGGGAGCAAAACTTGTATCTGAAGTTGCTTCTAAAACCAATGATGTTGCTGGGGACGGAACTACAACAGCTACCGTTTTAGCGCAAGCAATGATTCAAGAAGGCTTAAAAAACGTAACAGCTGGAGCAAATCCAGTAGGCGTTCGCCGCGGTATCGAAAAAGCCGTAGCAACAGCTATCGAAGAATTAAAAGCTATTTCTAAACCAATTGAAAGCAAAGAGTCTATCGCTCAAGTTGCTGCTATTTCTTCTGGTGATGAAGAAGTTGGTAAATTAATCGCAGAAGCAATGGAACGTGTTGGTAACGACGGCGTTATCACTATTGAAGAATCCAAAGGCTTTGCAACAGAATTAGATGTAGTAGAAGGTATGCAATTTGACCGTGGCTACACTAGCCCATACATGGTAACTGATTCCGACAAAATGGAAGCAGTTCTTGAAAAACCATATATTTTAATTACAGATAAAAAAATCAACAACATCCAAGAAATTTTACCAGTTTTAGAACAAGTTGTTCAACAAGGTCGTCCAATGTTAATCATTGCGGAAGATGTTGAAGGGGAAGCTCAAGCAACTCTTGTACTAAACAAACTTCGCGGAACATTCAACGTAGTAGCCGTGAAAGCTCCTGGTTTCGGCGATCGTCGTAAAGCAATGCTAGAAGATATTGCTGTTTTAACAGGCGGACAAGTTATCACAGAAGACCTAGGCTTAGAACTAAAAACAGCAACTGTTGATCAACTTGGAACAGCGAACAAAGTAGTTGTAACAAAAGATGATACAACAATCGTAGAAGGAGCAGGCGATTCCACACAAATCAGCGCTCGCGTAAACCAAATCCGTGCGCAAATGGAAGAAACTACTTCTGAATTTGATAGAGAAAAATTACAAGAACGTTTAGCAAAACTTGCAGGTGGAGTAGCTGTTGTCAAAGTCGGCGCTGCAACTGAAACAGAGCTAAAAGAACGTAAATTACGTATTGAAGATGCGCTTAACTCTACTCGCGCAGCTGTAGAAGAAGGTATCGTAGCTGGTGGTGGTACTGCCCTTGTAAGTATTTACAATAAAGTAGCAGCACTAGAAGCAGAAGGCGACGTAGAAACTGGTATCAACATCGTGCTTCGTTCCCTAGAAGAACCAGTTCGCCAAATCGCGCATAATGCTGGACTTGAAGGTTCGGTTATCGTAGAACGCTTGAAACACGAAGCAGTAGGTGTTGGTTTCAACGCAGCTAATGGCGAATGGATAAACATGATTGACGCTGGTATTGTGGATCCAACAAAAGTAACACGTTCCGCACTACAAAACGCATCATCTGTTGCTGCTCTTCTATTAACTACAGAAGCAGTCGTAGCAGACAAACCAGACGAAAACGGCCCAGCAGCTGTTCCTGATATGGGAATGGGTGGAATGGGCGGCATGATGTAAGGTTAACATCAGCTGACATTTTTAAAAGATCTCTGGATTTTCCAGGGATCTTTTTTTGTTATGATTTTATAGCAGAATATTTTCAAGAAGTTAATAGAGGAGTATACTTTAAAAAATTTTTATCAGAGCCAAATCATCTTGTATGAGGTAATAAATTACCCATTTTTTGTGAAAAAAACCACAAATTATGTTTTACACAAAAGTCCGAGGGTACTGGTATACATGTATGGTGAAAAATTTGAGGAGGGATTTTTAATGTGTACGTCAATAACTTATACAACGAAGGATCACTATTTTGGAAGGAATTTCGATTATGAACTTTCTTACAAAGAGGTTGTGGTTGTTACGCCGAAAAATTACCCGTTTCATTTTCGCAAGGTAGAGGATATAGAGAAGCATTATGCACTTATTGGTATTGCTGCTGTGATGGAAAACTACCCGTTGTATTACGATGCTACCAATGAAAAAGGCCTTAGTATGGCAGGACTCAATTTCTCAGGAAATGCGGATTACAAGGATTTTGCAGAAGGTAAGGACAATGTAACGCCATTTGAATTTATTCCGTGGATTCTTGGTCAATGCGCTACTGTAAAAGAAGCAAGAAGATTACTTCAGAGAATCAATCTCGTGAATATTAGCTTTAGTGAAAATTTGCCGCTATCTCAATTACATTGGTTGATGGCTGATCAAAACGAATCTATTGTAGTGGAATGTGTGAAAGATGGACTTCACATTTATGATAATCCTGTTGGCGTGTTAACAAATAATCCAACATTTGATTACCAACTATTTAATTTAAACAATTATCGCGTTCTTTCGAGTGAAACCCCAGAAAATAATTTTTCCAACGAGATTGATTTGGATGCTTATAGTCGTGGGATGGGCGGAATCGGCTTACCTGGCGATTTATCTTCTATGTCTCGTTTTGTGAAAGCAACTTTTACCAAATTGAATTCTGTTTCAGGTGATTCTGAATCAGAAAGCATTAGCCAATTTTTCCATATTTTAGGCTCGGTGGAACAACAAAAAGGTCTTTGTGATGTTGGTGGGGAAAAATACGAGCATACCATTTATTCCTCATGTTGCAATATCGATAAAGGAATTTATTATTATAGAACATACGGAAACAGTCAAATTACTGGTGTGGATATGCACCAAGAGGATTTAGAGAGCGAAGAACTAGCTATTTATCCACTCGTTAATGAGCAACAACTAAACATTGTTAATAAATAACTGTGAGGCTATGACAAGAAATTCTCTTGTCGTAGTTTTTTTGTGTAAAAAAAACCAAAACTTGTCAGATGAAAAACAACTTTGGGACCGAAAAGCTAAGTTATCATTTCTTATTCCTTGTTATAATAAAAGAAAAGGAGATGCACTTGCTATGAGAGAAAATTCCATTATTGGTCGAATTATTGCATTTTGTGCAATTTGCTTTGCATTTTTTAACCCGAAAACAGTGACTTATTGGCTAGGAGTACGCGCAGAATCTGGTCCAGCTTGGTATCTTACTACAGTTGTCGCATGCGGTATTGCGGTTTTCGTATTGATCGATTTAATCAAAAAAATAAAACGAAGAAAAGCGGCAGAATGATAATTTTCGTGGTATACTACTAGAAAAACGACTAGGAGAACGCCATGAACTGGACACGTATAAGTAGTATTATAATAGTTGGTTTTACAGCAATAGGAGCAATTTATGGTGGCTTATCCATGGTTTTCATGCCAAGTGGTGGTTTGCTTTCTCTTTCAACTGGATTACTTGATGGTTCACCGTTCGTGGATTATTTAGTACCAGGCATATTTTTATTCGTATTTGTTGGATTATTCCATTTAGCAGCACTCATTTATTTGCTGAAAAAATTACCACGAACGAAAGAAGTTATGTTTGCAGCAGCGGCCGTGCTCGCAGTTTGGATGATTGTACAGTTACTGATTATCGGCTATGTATTTATTTTACAAATTATTTTTTTAGTTGTCGCAGCAGTTGAAATGTTTTTAGCGATACAATTAAAAAAACAGCAAAAAAACTGAAATATATTTATTTAGACTATTTTTCCTCTTGAATTGTTAGGGGATGGGTAGTCTATTTTTTTTGAAGAAAATCAGTGGGGAATTAAACTTGAAGAATTTATCAATTAAAGTATGTATTGTGAAAAAATCATCTTTTTATAAAAATAGCCTGCTTAAAAATGAACTATATCAGCTTTTACAGATGAGTTGTTCGTTGTTCTGTCACATCTCACTTTGTGAATTTATGATATAATTTTAGAGTGATGTAACGATAATATCATGAAGTTTTTGAACTATATTTTGTTTATATTAGTTGAATTTATAGTGATTTAAGCGTTCTAATAAATGAGGAAAATACCAAAGAGAAAATACAAAAGCAGATAGGAGAACAAATGAAGAAAAAAATCATCGGTTTGTTAGCAAGTATATTATTACTGGGAGGATGTTTCAATATGAATGAAAAAACAGACCAAGAAAAAGCGCAGGAAGGCACTACGCTTGTGCAGGATTACGTGGGTCAAGGATTATCATTTGTGGATGGAAATAAATCAGCAGAAAGAGTAAAGGAACATGAAGAAGAAATTAAGCAAGAAGCGATAAATTATATGAAGAACACATATAAAACAGATGTAAAAGTGAATAATGTAGTGCCCGCGCGTAATGCGGCAGTTGTCATGGTAGAAAGTGAGGAGCCTATTCAGTTTCATACATATGTAATTGTAGGTTTGATTTTAAATAAAGATGAAGTTGGGAATGCAAGAAGTGATGAGGGGGAAGTAGAAAAAGCAATCGTTGGGGGGTTATACGCAAAGGCATATGAAGAAGAATTTAAAAATCTAGATGTCTTTGCTGAAAAAATTGCGAAAGAAAATAACTTATTAGGAATGCGAGCGGAGGCAATTGATAAAACTGCATCTGATGGATATACCAGTAATTACTATTTTCTTTCAATTTTCGCCTTAGACTACCCAAGTGTCTATAATGCTTACTTAGAAAACCCAAAAATTTCGGCAGAGGAATTAAAGAAACTTTTTGAAAAAGATGATCCTACAAGTAAAAACATATCAATTCCAATGAAATTTTTTGTTAGAGGAAACAAGCTCCCTGAGCAAGGAGTCGCGGATAATTTAGCAAATGAAATTAAACAAGAAGAAGGAATTCCTAAAGGGAGATATGCAGTTTTGATTTATAAGAATTTTATTGTTGATCGAGTGGGATTACCAGATGGAGAAAGTGTAGATGTAGAAGGAATCATTAAATAAAAGGGAGATTAGACTATGCCAGAAAAACTAAAAACATCAGATGTAGATTTAATAGAGTTAAGTGGTAAATGGGTTTATAAGCACCCTGGAGAACTTAGTAATATCAATGTTAATGGCACCAAATACGAAGTCAGAGCAGGTGAATATAACAAAGCATCTGGTCTTGACTATATGATTGTCGAGAATACTTCCACAGGCGAAATCAGCATGATTTTCGAAGGCACGCAAGGCACCCAAGATTTCCTAACAGACGGCACACTCCCTGGCTCCATCCCCAACACGCAATTAAGAGAAGCTGACGCAGCATACAAAAAAGAAAGCCAAAAATATAACATTAAAAATGTCGCAGGAAACTCTCTAGGCGGTGGTTTATCTAATTATGTAGCATCTAAAAATGATGGCATAAGAAGCGTCACTTATAATCCAGCTATCCTGCCCAATGGAATATATGATAAGGATAATCCAAGAATTACTAACTATTTAAGTGAATATGATCCACTAACTTTAGGGGAGCGTGGGATGGGTTACGGAGATCGTCTACCAGGCGAATCCCATATTCTTCAAAACAATGTCCCTTGGCTGCAAACCATTCTTTCTAATCATACGGGTTATGATGATGCAGGTGTCACAGTTAACGGTAAAAATATTCCCATTGATGCAGATGCTTATCTTCCCGTAGGGATTTGGAGTGGGCAGGTTTTGACGGGTGGAGGAAATGGGCAGAAAATCGATATGAATCCGGATAATATTCGAATTTTGGCTAATAGTTTACGGACACGAATGATGGAGCAAATAAAGAGGGGGCAGTTTTACTTAGATACAGCGGTCGATTTAGTGAATAATGAGGGAAATCATTTGGATAATCGAACGACCTCTTTACAAGAAACTTTTGATAACTTGTTGGCGGAAGGAGAATTTGGCGGGATTATTACTTCATTAGCTAATTATGCTGAGTTTCGTGATGAGATGGAAAAGGCCAAGCCAGTAAGTTATGCGGCAATAGATTTTATGCAGAGAGTAAGAACTTTGCCGATTTTAGGAGAAGTGTTAGATGTTGTTTCGGGGAGTTTCTTTCATGCGTTAGATCTCTTGGTGGATATTCCGGCGCTAGTTAATGATCTTGCTTTGAGGACGGAAGACATGATGGATCAAGTGTCCAAAATAAAAATGCAAGCAATACCAGAGTTGTTTAAAGGGATTAATGACCAATATTTAAGCGATGCCATGGTGACAGAATTAAAAGAACATTACAAAATATTAGATGAAAACAAAGATTTGGTCGTTAAGCAAATATTAACTTTTAGCTCCCAAGTCACGTATGTATCGAATGAACTTGAAAAAGCAGATAAACTTTTAAGCGCAACGCAAAAAGTCCAAAGTGTTGGAGCGCCGCCAGCGACACAAGCGTATGTCTTAAAAGAATCCAAAGCTTTGAAAGACGGGATGGGGAAGAAACAGCGATTATTAGATAGAAATTTTCGAGATTTTTCTGCTAAAACTACGAATTTATTAATGCCGATATTGAGTTCAATTCGAAGTATTACTAATCAATTAAAACAGGTAATAAAATCCGCAATTAGATATTTAGAAGACCTCCAAACAGGACTATCAATGGTGAAAATCCCTTTTACAGATAGAGATTATCAGTTAAAGGAGGAACTGAGAGAGTACATAAGAAAGTTGCAAGAAATCTTGTTAACCGTTAGAGGTGTAGGAAGTGCTGTAAAGGATATGGAATCGAATTTAGAGCATGTGTTAGCCATATATCGACCTTATATTGATACGGCACTATTTGAAGGTACAAAATTTCAAGATGTTATTTTATTGAATAAAGCAGCTACAAATATCTTCCATAGTGCGGAATTGATTTTTGGAGATATTAAGCATCAATTAAGCGGTAATACATCAGCAGCAATTTCTGCTTTAGATAAGGTAGCTGTTCAAACTAGTAACAACATGAAAAGCTTATTGGAACAAGCTAAACGAGGAAGTATCCATATTTAATGGAGCAAAAAATATATAAAACTAGAAATAAAAAAATCCTTCCACAAAAGAAGGATTTTTTCAGTTATTTCTGTTGTTCTTTCAATAAATCACGAATTTCTTTTAAGTATTCCTCAGTTGGAGGTACTGGCGTTTCTTCCACCGTTTGCTCTTTTTTCTTAATAAAACTAGTAAGTACTTTGACGAAAATAAAAATGGCAAAAGCGATGATGATAAAGTCAACGATGGACTGGATGAAAGCACCGTACTGAATAACGGATTTACCAACTTTGAAACTTAAATCTGTAAAATCAAGACCACCAAGAAGTACACCGACAAGTGGCATAATGATGTTATCTACTAAAGATGAAACAATTTTACCGAAAGCAGCCCCGATAACTACCGCTACAGCAAGGTCTAGAACATTCCCTTTTAACGCGAAGTCTCTAAATTCTACTAACATTTTTTTCATGAAAATTCACCTCCCACTTCCCAGTATAAACAATCTAACTGCGATGTGAAAGCAACTAAACTTATTTTAGTAACAAACTGCCTATGTATAGCGTCGGCGCCATTAATGCGTAGCCAATAATAATAAATGTGAGCGTACGAAGCCAGAAAGAACGAAGAATAGTAGGTTTCCATTTTGCTAGAAGTGCTTGAATCCACATCGTGATGAGCGTAACAAAAGCAAACATGAAAAACAATTCGATATAACGAAGCATAGGTAAAACCTCCTTTTCTATCACTATGCCATAATCGTAGCATCATTTGCAATAGGAAATGAGCCGATTATTTCCATTCAATTGTTGCACATGATAAGTTAAAAAGAGTAAAACCGTTCGTTCGAAAAAGGAGTAGCAAATGAAATTATTGAAAAGGGTCAGTTTTTTTCTCATTATACTATATCTACTAATCGTGCCAGTTCAGCATGTTTCAGCGCATGCTTATTTGGAAAATTCGAATCCGGCCGATCAATCACATATTCAAACCGCGCCCGAAAAAGTAACGCTTGTTTTTAATGAAGAAATTGAAGCGGATTTCCCTTTAATAGAAGTCAAAGATTCAAGTGGGAAGCAAGTGGAAACCGGCAAAACCTCTGTTTCTAAAAAGAATAATCATATGGTTGAAGCGTCTTTACCGGCTGATTTAAAAGCAGATGTCTATTCTGTTTCATGGCGGGTTGTGTCAGCGGATGGACATGCGGTTACGGGGATCATTTCTTTTAAGTTAGGCGATACGAAAGCGACGTTCCAAGCATCGGAAGTTCCCTCAAGTGGAGCGGACTTGCAAATTAGTTCGATTCAAAAAGCCATTTTATACATAGGTTTTTCGTTGTTTATCGGTGTGCTTGTTTTTGGGTTAGGGCTTTATCCACGAAAAGAACAGATATCAGAAAAAATTTCTGGACGTTTGAAAAAAGTAACTTGGATAGCGCTAGCACTTCTAGGTGTGGCTCTCTTCATGCAACTTTTCGTACAGACAAGTATCACAACGGGCGTTTCCATTAGTGAAAGTTTTGGACCGAGTAAGTTAGCTGCTTTCTTGACTACGAAAACAGGGTATATTTGGATCAGTGAATTTATCGTATGGCTGCTACTTGCCATTTTTACCATCATGATGTTCTTTAAAAAGAAACAATGGAGCTGGTTCGCGCTTTTGACCGAGAGTGCATTAATCGGGTATTTGATTTTTGCGAAGGCTCAGAATGGACACGCTGCAGCCAGTGCCGATAAAATAGTAAGTATCACCGCTGATATGCTTCATATGATTGCGGCAAGCGTTTGGGTTGGCGGGATTTTAGTGCTTTTATTCGTATTACCTCGGACTGGGAAAGCGCGCGAAGTTTGGAGCAGATTTGCGATTGTAGCAATCATTGCAGTCGCCTCCATCTTAGTCAGCGGCCTATTAATGGCAGTGATGAACATCGGTCAAATGGCCAATTTATTTACAACCAATTACGGCAAAATACTTCTTTTCAAAATTGGCTTATTTTTACTAATGGCACTACTAGGGCTTGGTCATTACATTTATATCAAACTCAAAAACCAACGATTGCCATATAAAACCATTTTGATGGAACTTATCATTGGGACCATTATCCTTGTTGTCGCAAGTGTTTTAACCAACGTACAAACACCGCCACCGCCTGCTCCGAAAGCATTTGATGAAACAATTGCAGCAGAAGGTGAAAAAGCAAAAATCAATTTACGAGTAGAACCAGCTACCGTTGGGCAAAACCAGTTTATCATCACATTTACTTCAGCAGATGGTTCTGCCAAAACAGATTTTGAACAAGTGACGATTACAACAAAATCTACTAAAACAGATGAAAAATCAACTTTCCAAGCCAAACTTGCAAATGATACGCAATACTTTGCAGAGGGGCTATATATTAATCAAACCGGCAAGTGGGAAATCATGGTTCATGGTTTAACAAAAGATTTTACCGATATAAATCAAACATTTACGACCAATATTACACAGTAAAGGGGAAAAATAATGAAAAAAATTATCAGCTCCATCGTCGTTTTATTAGCTGTCTTTATCATTCCGTTTCAAGCGAGCGCACATGTTTCTGTATTACCGAGCGAATCGACCGTAGACTCCTGGGAAACCTACACAATGAAAGTACCGTCAGAAAAAGATGTTGCCTCTAAAAAAATCGTTTTAAAAGTAGAAAAAGGCGTATCATTCGAATCTTATGAACCAGTGCCAGGCTGGACAACGACAGTAGATAAGAAAAATGGCACAGTAACATGGCAAACAGAAGGCAACGGAATTGAAAAAGGCCAATTCCAGCGCTTTAGTTTTATCGCTAAAAATCCAAGTGAAGAAGGCGAAATTGCTTGGAATGCCTATCAATATTATGAAGATGGCTCCATCGTTGAATGGGTTGGCGCAGAAGATTCCGAGACACCACATGCTACCACAAAAATTGTCAAAGAGTCTTCCAAATCCGCAACTGGCTCGCATGGAGAAGTAGTTGCGGGAGCGGAGAACACAGCAGGGGATACAAGTAGTAGTGGTGATAACACGATTTTATTATGGACCGCAGTAGCTATCAGCGTTATTGCGCTTATCACGGGCATTCTTGCTATTTTAAGCCGAAAAAAATAACTTCAAAGGAGTAAGCAGATGGAACGGAAAATCATGCATTTAGCAGTTGGCAAGCCGAAAGAACTTAACCTTTCAAAGAATAAACGGATGATGACGGGAATCGAAAAAAAGCTTGTACAATCCGCCAGTCTAACCACTACCGGTTTTGAAAATGACGCACCGCATAATTTGAAATATCACGGTGGGCCGGATCGTACGGTTTGTATTTATCCATACGAACATTATGCGAAATGGGCAGCAATGTTTGGCGAAGAGCTACAAGTAACTGCTTTTGGTGAAAATCTCATCACTACGAATATGTTGGAAAGTTCTGTCCAAATTGGTGATAAATTCCAGATTGGCGAAACCGTTATCCAAATAACGGAAGCCCGAAATCCATGTAGTACAATTGAAAAGTTCAATGGAATCCCCAATCTCTATAAAGCAATTCACAAAACTGGACTTACTGGATACCTGTGCCGAACGATTACTCCTGGCATTATACATGCAACGGATGAAATCAAACAAATTCACCAAGAATCACACGGCGTAACAGTAGCCTTTTGCCACGATAAAGTTTTGCATAAAAATGGGACAAAAGAAGACTTAGAACGAATTTTGGCGGTAGAAGCCTTATCTGAACGTTACCGTGATCAAGTCGAAAAACAAATAAAAAAGTGATAGCATCATTCGCTATCACTTTTTATATTTTCATCAGCTAGTTCTTTTTTTCGTAGTGCCAAAAATTGCTCTACGACCGCGATTTCTTCGTTGGTTAAATCTGGCGTATCTGCAATTAATTGGGTAATTTTGCTTGCTCTTTGTGTGCTAGAAGTAGTAGTTTTCTTAGCGCGGAAAAAGTTTGTTATCGTACTAGTTATCATCCCGATAAACGCTATTCCAAACAACATCATAATCGATGCCAAAATCCGTCCAATTGGCGTGACAGGAACGATATCACCGTACCCAACTGTTGTCGCAGTCACAATCGCCCACCATAGCGCATCAGGATAATTGTTTATTTCAGGTTCGATAAATACCATCGGAACAGGAATTATAATTACAAGTAAAACAAAAATCATTAAAAATCGATTTAAACCATTAGAACGGAAAAAGTTATAAATCGGTACAATATACCTTCTCCCCATCGCAGTAATACTTAATAGATGGACAAAACTAACAATCCGAGCCGCTCTAAATCCACCGTAAAATGGAATGATTGCAATGAGTTGAAATGGATGCGTTTTTACATAATGCCATTTATTATCAGCACGGTAAAGCCGAACCAGATAATCAAGCGTAAAAATCACCCAAATAATCCAATTTAAAATAAATGTAAAGCTGTTTCTGTACGGTAATAGGGCAAGGGAAAGTAATATGAGAATAAGCATAAAAGTCTCATAAATCATTTTTCTCTTTGTTTTATCCAAGTTATCCACCTCGTTTGACTTATACTCTCACTTATTTTAGCATAAAACGACGCAAAAGCTGTAGATAAATAAAAAAAGCTGACAACAAAAAGTTGCCAGCCGTTTTCGTTATTTTATTCGTAGTCGATTACTTTTACTTCTCGATGCCAGTAAGCATAAGTAGCAAAGTAGCGCGAACAACATCGTAATAATCAAGCTATGGGCAAGCGCGATATACAAGTTCACTCCTGTATAAACAGACAGCGCCCCAGTAACGGCTTGAAGTGCAATAAACACAAGTGACAACACCATGCTAAAAGTAAGCACGCGGTACCTTCTGTAATCTCGGAATACAAGCCAAGTTACATACAGCAACCAAACAATTAAAATAAATGCGGCTAACCGGTGGAAGTATTGCACATAATCTTGTACTGAAGTAGGCATGATAAAGTGCCCATTTTCAAAAGGCCAAACCGGAACAGCCATACTTGCTTTTTCGTGTCGAACAAGTGCGCCAGTGTAAACAGCTAAGTACGTGTAAATCGTCAGTGCGTAAATATTAATGCGTAATTTCGTCCCCATCACGAGGTTTCTAGCATCGAATTTCCGGTCTACCTCAAAAATCATCAAGGCAAGCAATACAATCGAAGCATAACAAATGATGGAAATTCCAAAGTGTAGCGCCATGATGTACGGATTTTGTCCCCAAACAACAGCCGCCATTCCCATTAACGCTTGAATAATTAGAAACAGAACCGCAATAATCGCAAGTGGTTTTGTTTCGCGACGATTTTTCATATAAATCCAAGCACAAATTGCTAAAACAATAACAAAAATCGAACTGATTCCCGTCGTCATTCGGTGCATGAATTCAATTAATTTTTCCGGAGTAACATCTGTTAAACGAACTAACTGCCCATTACATAGAGGCCAACTATTACCGCAGCCATCAGCTGAACCAGTTTTCGTTACGAGCGCTCCGCCAAACACAACGACCGTCATACAAATAATCGTTAGTACAGACCAAACTTTCAAGAATTTTTTCATTATCTACCAATCTCTCCTTTAGATGCGTGTGAGATTTTTACTATAATTTGTTTATATGTATAAGTTCATGAGTACACATCAAACTAATTGTAGCTTGTTTATTTGAAGAAGTAAAGCGTACAAGACTAAAGCCGATTTATTGACAAAAGGTGCGTATTTTTCACATAATAAGGGTATAGGATATCTATCAGTTCGCAATCACTGGTTTATATCAGCAAGTGTTAGGGGGAGAAAAAGTGAATCAGATAGAAAAGACTGGGGAGTTATCGGCGAGTAGATTTACTGTCCGTGATTTTACCGAGCTTGTGAAAATTGGTATCGTGAATTCCAATACGATTACTGCTTTTACAGGAATGTGGTTAGCCTTTCAGTTAAATGGAATTTCTTTTATTCAAAATGTAGACGTGATATTTTTTACTATCGTCGGTTCAGCACTTATCGTAGCTGCTTCGGGCGCTTTTAACAATGTCATCGACCGTGATATTGACGGAATTATGGAAAGAACAAAAAATAGACCAACAATGACCGGGAAAATTTCTGGTAAGCGTGCACTAATGGTCGCGCTTGTGCTAGGTGTTGTCGGTACAATTATGTTATTTATGACAACTTGGCAAGCAGGAGTTCTTGGCGTTATCGGGGTCTTTTTGTATGTAGTCGTTTATTCGCTATATGCAAAAAGAAAACTAGTTAGTAACACTGTAATTGGTAGTTTTTCAGGCGCTGTTCCGCCGCTGATTGGTTGGTTTGCAGTCGAACCATCATTTAGCATCGTACCAATCATGCTGTTTCTCGTAATGTTTTGTTGGCAACCGCCGCATTTTTATGCGATTGCGATTAAACGGAAAGAGGAATACGCAGCTGCTGGAATTCCGATGTTACCAGTAGTAAAAGGCATTGAACGTACAAAGAAAAGCATGTTTTTCTGGGTGATTTTATTAACTATCCTACCGTTCTTTATGTTTGAGCTAGGTATCGTTTATGTTGTTTTAGCAACGTTACTGAATATCGGTTGGTTAGCACTTAGTATTTACGGCTTTAAAATGGAAGATAGCATTAAATGGGCTAAATGGATGTTCGTTTACTCATTAAATTACATGACAATTTTATTCGTAGCAATGGTAGTTATTTCGATTTTCTTATAAAAATAAAAAACAATTACGAAGAAGCGTGCAATACTCGTTTCCTTGTAATTGTTTTTTTATGATTTTTAAAGCTTTTCAAATGATAATAGTATTGGTAAAATGAAAGTTACATCAAGAAAACAAAATACTGCCGAGGAGGGCAAAATGTGAAGTTTATAATGCGAGTAGCTGTGCTATTAATCATTTGCCTGTTCATTGGATACAACACAGATCTTTTTTTTAGTAAATCAGTAGAGAAAAATACTGCCGAAGATACAGCGACAAAGTCTAATTTCCCTGATAATAAAAAAACAACGAATGAAAATCCGAAACAAGTGCAAGATAGTTCCAGCTTGGCAAGATTTATTAATAAAAACGTAAGCGACTTAAAGAAAGAGTTTGGTGATCCGGTGCGTGTCGATAAAACAGCATACGGTTATGATAATTACATTTACAGTCAACCAGGAACAAGTTATATGCAAGTAGGAGTAACAAACAATATCGTCCAAACCATTTATGCGCTAGGACAAGATTTAAATGTCATGCCATATACGATTGGTATGTCCACCGAAAAAGTATTTACCGATGCCAATTTGCAATCGGAAATATCCTTCAACTATAAAGACAGCTATTATAAATTCGAACTTTCTGAGGAAGACTTAAACGCCCGTCCGATTGTTAACATTGGAAGTGGTGTTTATGCGCAACTGAATTTCGATAAATTTAAGTCAAAACTGATTAGTGTTCGTTACCTCAATAAATTATCCTTCGTCAAAATGCGCCCCTATGAATTATCTTACCAAGGTGAAATTTATGAAGAAAAGTTGTCACCAGCTGATTGGAATGCGATTGATGATGCTTCTAGTAAACAAGTTCTAGAAATTACTAATGTTATTCGTGATCGCTACGGGATAGAAGAAGTTGCTTGGGACGAGTCTGTTGCGAAAGTTGCTTATGGACATAGCGTTGATATGAAGAAAAACGACTATTTTGACCACACTTCACCCACGCAAGGAGATCTAAGCAAACGACTTAGTAAAGGGGATGTCAAATATACTAAAGCTGGAGAAAATATCGCCTATAATTATGTCGATAGCGCAGCAGCAGTGGAAGGTTGGCTCAACTCCAAAGGTCACAGAGAAAATTTACTAGATGGTTCGTATACCTATATGGGTGCAGGAACCTATCAAAAATACTATACGCAAAATTTTATTATTAAATAATAGTTCTATGGTATAATAAAAAAGTAAGTTATATGGAGGTGGCTAGATTTGCTCGCTACAATGGAAAATATGGCGCTACTCGATTTATCAGATGAGCTTGCTAGCATGATTCTAAACTCCGAGGAAGCGCAAAATTACAAAAGTGCCAAAGAAGCGTTACTAAATGACGCTAATTCGCAAAAAAATATTCGTCAATTTATACGAATAAAAGAACAATACGAGGAAGTACAGCGGTTCGGCCGGTATCATCCTGACTATAAAGAAGTAACCAGAAAGACTCGTGCTTATAAACGCGAAGTTGACATGGACCAAAATGTGGCAGCTTTTCGCCGTGCGGAGATGGATTTACAATCTCTCTTGGACGAAATCAGTCTGCTCCTCGCAAGTGCAGTTTCAGAGAATATCAAAGTACCAACGGGTAATCCGTTTTTTGAAACAAAATCTGCTTGTTCTACAGGTGGATGTGGCAGCGGGGGAGGCTGCGGTTGTTCAGCGTAAAGCTTATCCTAAAAAGAAGGGGCTTAAACAATGGAAAATGATAGACAAGCTATCGTCGTTTGGATGAATCATCTCAAACAAGTTAGATCTTTGAAGCGATTTGGAAATGTGCATTATGTATCGCGTAAGTTAAAATACGCGGTGTTGTATTGTGATATGGCCGAAGTAGAAGATATCTCTAACAAAGTTTCTCGTTTTCATTATGTGAAACGCGTGGAAATGTCTTTCCGTCCGTTCTTAAAAACAGAATACGAATCCAAAAAAGAAATGATGTACGAACACAAAAACGAAGATGTGCAAATCAGTATTTAATCAAAACGGCGAGACTATTTCAACTAGTCTTGCTGTTTTTTTGCATCTATTTATGATAAAGTAAAAAAGACATTGAAGTAAAGGTTGTGCAAAAACATGAGAGTCATTGCAGGAGAACGAAAAGGACACGCTTTGAAAGCTGTTCCAGGAAACAATACGAGACCAACAACAGATAAAGTAAAAGAATCCTTATTTTCGATTATCGGTCCCTTTTTTGATGGAGATATGGTGCTCGATTTATTTGCAGGTAGTGGTGGGCTTGGAATTGAAGCCTTGAGTAGAGGCGCCGAACGAGCGGTTTTCATTGACCAAGCAACACTCGCGATTAAAACAATCCACCAAAACTTAGAAGGATGCCATTTTACAGAGCGCGCGGAAGTATACCGAAATGACGCCGAACGAGCACTCAAATTACTCCATAAAAATGAGTGGAAATTCGACCTTGTTTTCTTAGATCCACCATATAAAAAGCAACAATTAGAAAAATTACTAGGAATTTTAGAAAAATTAGAACTAGTCAACGAAAATGGAAGAATTATTTGCGAGCATGACAAAGAAGCCATCATGCCAGATACAATCGGTAAATTCGAGAAAATCAAATCAGTTTCTTATGGAATTACTGTTTTATCTATATTTGAATTTCAGGAGGCGTAGAAATGGGTGACAAAATTGCCGTTATTCCCGGGACATTTGATCCGATTACGAATGGTCACTTAGATATTATTGAACGTGCAGCGAAGATTTTTGATGTGTTATATGTTTCTGTTTTAAACAATTCATCCAAAAAACCACTTTTCACGATAGAAGAGCGAATGGAAATGATTAGACAAGTAACCGCTCATTTACCAAATGTACAAGTGGAAAGTGCGAGTGGATTGACTGTTGATTATGCTGCTACGCGCGGGGCTACTGCAATTGTCAGAGGGCTTCGAGCGGTGAGTGATTTTGAATACGAGATGCAAATTGCTTCGATGAACCGAACGCTAAATGCGGATATCGAAACATTTTTTGTCATGACTAATACGAAATATTCTTTTTTAAGTTCCAGTATGGTAAAAGAAGTGGCGCAGTATCAAGGCGATATCAGCGAACTTGTGCCAGAAATCGTGAACAAAGCAGTACAAGCAAAATTCAAGTAAGTAGGAGATGGACAAAAAATGCGTAAAGAGTGGAAAAAAATAACGGCGATAGTGCTGTTAATTATTATTATAGCGGGCTTTTTTATTCCAGTTCCGTATTATATTTCAAAACCTGGTGGGACCGAAGAACTTGCACCACTCGTTACGGTTGATAACCATCCAAATAAAAAAGACGGTTCGCTCAGTCTAGTGACGATTGCAATGGGAAAAGCAAATATTTATACATATATGACTGCTAAATTTTTGCCATACCATGAGCTAGAAAAAGATAGCGAGATCAAATACGAGAATGAAAGCGACGAAGAATATAATGTTCGCCAAATGCAAATGATGAACGAATCCAAAAATAATGCCATTCAAGTGGCTTATAAAGCAGCCGGACAAGAAGTCAAAGTCACTTATGATGGCGTATACGTATTAAGCGTAAAAGATGACGTTCCAGCAGCGGATGTCCTTCACGCTGGCGACCTAATCACAAAAATTGACGGAAATGCGTTTGAATCAAGCCAAGAATTTATTGATTATATCCACAGTAAAAAAGTGGGAGACACAGTCAAAATCAACTATAAACACGGCGACAAAAATGAACAAGCCGATATCAAATTAACAGCAATTGATAAAAAAGGTACTCCAGGAATCGGTATCACGCTTGTGGATGATGAAAAAATCACTGCAGATCCAACGGTGAAAATCGACTCTGAAAAAATTGGCGGACCTTCTGCCGGTTTAATGTTCAGTTTAGAAATTTACAGTCGTTTCCAAAAAGATGATCTTACAGATGGTAAGAAAATCGCTGGAACTGGCACGATTGACCCTGACGGAACTGTTGGTAGAATCGGCGGAATTGATCAAAAGGTTGTTGCCGCAGATAAAAGCGGTGCGAAGATTTTCTTCGCTCCCAATGATCCAATTACCGATGAAATGAAAAAAAGCGATCCAAGTATCGAAAGTAATTACGATACAGCAGTTAAAACAGCAAAAGACATTGACTCCAAAATGAAAATCGTTCCAGTTAAAACGTTCCAAGATGCTGTGGATTATTTAGAAAAACTACAATAAAAAAAGCCGTTTTGTCTTTAGTAGACAAAACGGCTTTTTTCATTAAAGATATTTGGCAGTTAATGATTGTTTGTTTTCAAGTAAATCAAGAGGAGCGCCTTCGAAGATAATTTGTCCACCAGCACTTCCGCCTTCTGGACCAAGGTCGATAATCCAGTCAGCATTTCGAATAATATCGACATTATGTTCAATTACAATAACGGTATTTCCTTTATTTACAAGGGAGTGGATAATCGTTAAAATATGTTCGATATCTGACATATGAAGACCAGTCGTCGGTTCATCCATAATATAAATCGACCCTTTTTTATGGAGCTCATTGGCGAGTTTCAAACGTTGGCATTCTCCGCCGGATAAGGTGCTAAGCGCTTGACCAAGTGTGACATAACCAATTCCCACCTCTTCCATTGCCTCAATTTTCTTCAAGATTTTTTTATCCGTAAAGAAATCGAGTGCTTCTGAGACAGTTAGTTCTAACACATCGCTAATGGATTTACCATTTAGCTTATATTGCAAAACAGAATCTTGGAATCGCTTGCCATGGCAGACTTCGCAAGGTGTGCGAATCGAATCCATAAAAGCTAAATCCATAGTCGTGAAACCAAGTCCTTTACAGTTTTCGCAGGCACCTTTGGAATTGTAACTAAAGAGTGATGGACTGACATCATTTTCTTTGCCAAATGCTTTTCGAATCGGGTCCATTATCCCAGTATAGGTGGCAGGATTGGAGCGAATATTGGCATGAGCGGCTGATTGGTCGATCACTATCGCATCTGGATATTCTTTTAGGAAAACAGAATGAATCAAGGTACTCTTACCCGAACCAGCCACGCCAGTTACTACAGTAAGGACTTCTTTTGGAATGTTGGCCTGAATATCTTTTAGGTTAAAGCGACTACTTTTTTCAGTTGTTAAAAAGCCTTTTGGTTGTCGCGGTTTGCTATTAATTGGTAAATGGCGATTGAGGAACTGGCCAGTTAGTGTGTCTGATTTTAGCAAATCTGTGTAACTTCCAACGAACTGAATCTCACCGCCATGTTTTCCTGCGTGCGGACCGACATCGACAATATGGTCGGCAATTTTGATCACATCTGGGTCATGTTCCACAACGAGAATAGTATTGCCTTTGTCGCGCAATTTTACGAGTAATTCATTGAGTCGATGGACATCTCGTGGATGAAGGCCGATACTTGGTTCATCGAAAATATAAAGCAAGTCAGTTAAGCTACTATTCAAATGACGAATCATTTTGACGCGTTGTGATTCACCACCAGAAAGAGAAGCAGTTTGGCGGTCAAGTGTCATATAACCAAGACCAATATCAATCAAATGTTGCAATCGCTCTGTGACACTTTTGACCATTGGAGCAGCGATAGGGTCATCAATACGCGCAATCGTTTCTTTTAATTCATCTAATTGCATCGCTGTGAAGTCGGCGATATTTGCGCCATTTATTTTACAAGATAATGCTTGTGCGGAAAGTCTTGTGCCTTCACATGTTGTACAAGGCGCAATATGGGTGAATTTATCGACACGTTTTTTAGTAGAGGCTGACATTTCGCCTTCTTTTTGAATATACAAACGATTGAATTTTGGAATCAACCCTTCATATGTAGCGTTCATGCTTCCCATGGGTGTTTCTAGGAAAACTTTAATATCTTTTCCATGTAACAACATGTCGTATTCTTCGTCAGTATAATCTTTTATTTTTTTATTCACATCAAAAAAGCCGGAATAAGCATAGGAATTCCAGTACCATGAATCTACCGAAAACGTCGGAAATAAGATGGCGCCTTCTTTAAGGGATTTATTTGGATCAAGTAGTTTTACTAAATCAACCGAAACTTTTTGACCAACACCGTGGCAATCAGGGCACATACCAGCAGGGTCGTTAAAAGAAAATAAATTTGCTGTCCCGATACTAGGCTTGCCGACACGCGAGAAAAGTAATCGCAAAATCGAATTAATATCCGTGATGGTACCAAGGGTGGAGCGGGAATTACCGCCAAGTCGTTTTTGATCAATAATAACAGAGGTGGAGAGGTTTTCAATTGAATCTGCGTCCGGCTGCGTATACTTCGGAAGGAAATTACGAAGATAGGCGCTGTATGTTTCGTTTAACTGTCTTTGCGATTCCGTGGCAATAGTTTCAAATACAATAGAAGATTTCCCAGAACCAGATACACCAGTAAAAATAGTGATTTTTCGTTTGGGGATATCTAGGGAAATATTTTGGAGATTGTTTTCACGTGCTCCTCTTAATCGAATATATTCTTGTACCATACACATACCTCCTGTTTTTTGAGTCGGACAAACATCTTAGCAAAATAGCCCCATAAAAGTCAACCAAAAACCTTGTAAAGATTACAAGGTTAAAATTGGTGGAATATGAAAGTCGCCAGCTTGATAATTTTCCAGTCCTTTTGCCAGCGTATAAATGTTTGTCGCACGTAATTCTTCTTCTAAAAGCCCAACTGGTGCTTTGGAAACTGTCGTAACAATAGGAAGAGAAATATTTTTCTTATGAAGCGATAAATATTGTTGCCCCGTTTTATTCATACCGAGTATTCGGATGTAAGGGGAGCTAGTTTGACTCCTCGCATTTAATAAAATTTGTAAAGCCGTTCGTTGTAATCGCGTATTACTGTATCGCTTTGTTTTGGTTAATTCTATAAAATCAGAGAAGTTTTGCGCTTTAGTCGCTGCTTGCTGCATTCGGTTTTGAATTCCTTCACTAACGCCGCGAATTCCTTCCAGTTCTTCTGAGCCTGCTTGAATTAACCGATATTGCAGGAATGACCAATAATCTTTCCACGATAAAAATGGCCCCTCATAATTGCGTAAAATAGCTATAGAAGAAGCAGGGAGATAGTGGCTAGCTTCTTCTAACTTCCCAGCAAGTATTAATTTTCGAATCGCAGTCGCACTTGCGATTTGGTCATGGTTTGCTTCCTCATCATGGTATCCTGCATGTTCACGAGGAATGGTTTGAAGAGAAATGGACGGGTTTTGATTCTGGGCAGCAAGGGCGTAGTGGAAACCGAGAATGTTATTAGGTTTCGTGATATCCAGCAAGTTCTGGCCGAACAACTTTTTAAAAGCTTCTGTATAAGCTCTAGCATAAGAAGTTTTCTTATCAACTAATGCCAGCTGAATCGCTTCATCAAAACGGGCTTCGTTTTCGACTACTTTTTTCGCAGCAAATGTAAAATCTTCCGCAACTCCATGTTCACTGCCAAAAAACAGCGTATCCACATGAATGGCATCTAAAATACGAACTGCTTCTTCTGCAAAAATCGTCGCATGTTGTGTTGCGAATGAAACCGGAAGCTCAATAACCATATCAACGCCAGCCGCGAGCGCCATCTTTGCACGTTCCCATTTTGGAATAATTGCTGGTTCACCGCGTTGTACAAACGAGCCACTCATTACCGCAATCACCACATCTGCTTGAGTTAACTCGCGCGCCTTATTTAGATGCAGTTTATGCCCATTATGAAAAGGGTTATATTCCACCACAATTCCAGTTGCTTTCATTTCGGTTCCCTCCTTTAGATAATCTATTTTAGCATAAAATGAAGGCAGTGGTTTTACTCCCCGAAAAAGCATTGACAAAAGCCTTTAAAAAAGCTATAATATTTTGTGTTGCGCTTGGAGTGATGTAGGATGAAATGGTCTATCAGTCAATTAAAAAAATATCGTGACAGCAACTTCACGATTAATGAAAAAGCTGACCTAAAAAAGTTCTTTCAAGAGAACAATATAGACGTTCGTGATGCAAGCCCCGTACAAGTAACTGGGGAACTAATTGTACACCCAGAAGAAGTTACCGCTAACCTGACAATGAAAGGCGAGTGGACACTTCCATGTGCTCGTACACTTGAGGATGTTATTTATCCTTATGAAGTGCATGCGACGGAAACCTTTGTGAAATCCAAAGAACAAGTTCTAGATGAATCTTGGCATGTGATGGAACAGGATATGGTCGATTTAACCCCTGTAGTAGAAGAACTTTTACTTGTTGAAATTCCAATGCAAGTTTTCAGTGAAGACGCACTCGAAATGAGTAACCTTCCACGAGGCAATGAATGGGAAATGAAAACAGAAGAAGGTAACCTACTAGAACAAATAGCAAAAGAACCAAAAGTGGATCCTCGTC
This sequence comes from Listeria monocytogenes, assembly GCF_041765605.1. Taxonomy (GTDB): domain Bacteria; phylum Bacillota; class Bacilli; order Lactobacillales; family Listeriaceae; genus Listeria; species Listeria monocytogenes_D. The sequence continues at coordinate 2,135,807 of NZ_CP168900.1, read as the reverse complement.
TTGCGGGATTAGCCAATTTTTTCGATGAGAAAAAAGAAGACTAAACTCCCCGTGAAGCTGGAATATATTAAGGAATTTATTTTTCTTAGATTAACGATACAAGTACTTAGTTATCGTCAAGGAGGTGTAAGGAAATGGCAGTACCTTTTAGAAGAACTTCAAAAGCCAAAAAGCGTAAGCGTCGTACACACGTTAAACTTCAACTTCCGGGCATGAACGAATGCTCGAATTGCGGCGAATACAGACTTTCCCATCACGTATGCCCAGAATGTGGACAATATGATGGCAAAGATGTAGCAAACAGCTAATATTGTTAAAAGCAGGTGACGTTTCACTTGTTGAAAACGAACCTCGAAAGACGCCATGGGTCTTTCGAGGTTTTTGTTTGCGTACAGAAGTGCAAAAGAATGCTACTTCTGATAAAATAAAAGCATTAACCAATATGGAGCTGAACTAAATGGCGAACCAACTAAAAGTAGGAATTATTGGAGCAGGAGCGATGGGGCTTTTATACGCAGCAAATTTTGCCACTATATCTGAACTCACTCTTTTTACGCGGAGAAAAGAACAAAGCGATTTATTAAATCAAAAAGGACTTTCTTTAAAGGATCGTTCCGAACTGAAAAATATACATATACAAGCCGCGGAAATAACGGATACGGAAAAGCTGTCCGAACAACAATTATTAATTATCGCGGTCAAACAATATTCACTAAACGCCATTTTGCCTGTACTACAAAAAATCTCGGAACAAGTTCCACTACTATTTATTCAAAATGGGGCGGCGCATTTAGATAGCTTATCGCTACTTGGTGATAAACGAACCATTTTGCTAGGTATTAGCGAACACGGGGCAGGGCGCGAAGATGATACAACCGTTATTTGGCGAGGTCATGGTCGAACGAAGTATAGCATTTACCAAGGTGAGTTAAGCGAGGCTCTAACAGAAATGCTACATTCGAATCCAGACTTTCCAGTTGAAAAACACGCAAGTTACTTAGAAATTATCCAAGAAAAATTATTTATCAACGCCGTAATTAATCCGCTCACGGCAGTTCTTCAAGTTCAAAATGGCAAGCTTCTTGAAAACGAAGAATGGCATGCACTATTAAAGGTGATTGTGAAAGAAATACAAACGGTTTTGCCGGTAGAAAATGCATTAGAAAAGGTGGAGGCGGTTTGCCAAGTGACAGCGCTGAATTTTTCTTCGATGGCGCTTGACCGAATGAATAATCGAATGACTGAAATTGATGGAATCGTGCTGCCACTATTAGAAAAAGGAGAGGCACTTCCTACGCTTCGTGCGTTATATCATCTAATTAAAGGGTTGGAAGGAGAAAGCGATGTTTGATTGGTTAACTAATTCAACAGCAATGATTATTATTTTACCAGTTGTGGTATTTATTTTGACGATGTTTTTTTCCAGTTTTAAAATAAAGAAAAGCCAGCGGAGAATTATGTTAGCCGCTGACTTAACTACTATTTTCTTGATTATTGCTGTTCATTTTTTCATGATTGTGCTATTTAATCGCTCGTTCTTATTATATATCTTACTATTTTTATTTATTTTAGGCATTGTGATTGTTGTAATGGCTGCGAAAAAAGAAGGCGAGATACAGTTCCGCAAAATTCTTCGGGGATACTGGCGCCTATGTTTCTTCATTTTTGCATTATTATATGTTGTGCTCTATCTTTACGGTATTATTTATAGTCTGATTTTACGTTTTTGAGTGGGTTCGTTTCAATCCAAACTTTACTTAAATCAAAATAACCATAAGGGTTTTCAGCAATTCCTTTTATCATGGAATGGAGCGATTGGCTTTTTTCTGGATGATGCAAATAAATTAAATAGTAATTTTCTGTTAGCCAGCGATCAATGCTCGTTTGTAAGACGTCTCTTTTGGAGGCGTCTTTTTCTGTTTTAAACGCATCCAGTTTTTCTGTAAGTTCTTTGATAATGGTTTGATTGAAAAGCTGTTGTGGCAACAGGTAGGGGTTATTTAAAAAGTCTAAATAAGCCATTTCGTCATCTGCCGCCGGGATTTCTCCCATCATCATGAAGTCTGTTTCTTCTGCTGGAACTTTCGAATAAGAGGCTTCCTGATGAGTAATGATTTTCCGTTCTAAATTAATTCCAAAATCTGCCGCTAGTTCTTGAATCCATTGAGACTCTTTTATAGCTGTGGGGTGTTGGGTTGTTCCAAAAATCACTTTTTCGCCTTGGTAGTTTGCTTCTTTTAATAAAGCATTGATTTTTTCAGGGTGTTTCTTGGGTGGGGTCGATTTTTCGGGATAATAATTAGAAGCAACAGTACCATAGTTTTCAAAATGTTGTACGCTCGCTTTTTGACAATCGATGAGATGGTAAATTGCTTCACGAAAAGCTGGATGCTGGGGAATGCCTTTTCGGTGCGTATTAAAACAAAGGAAATTAACACCTACTCCAAGTTTGCGACGCTCTACATAGGCGGGATTTTCCTCATAATCAACCGAAGTGAATTGCATTGGAATGTTTTTTAAAGTAGTTCCAGTTTCGGCAGTCCAAAATTCAACTCGGTCGAGAATAGGTCTCGCTAAAAAATAGCCATCAAATGCTTCTAAAACTAAACGCTCGTCATTCCGCTCTCTGATTCGAAAAGGCCCTGTCGAAATCCATTTATATTCATCAAAAATAACATCACGTGGCAAAATAGCCATATTTGCTGTACATAAATAACGAATGAAAAACGAATCAGGCTTTTTTAGACGGACGTGGAGGGTGAATTTATTAATGCAGTCAATCGACTTAATTGCTTCCAGTTGCCAGAAAGAAACTGATTTTGCTTGCATAGAACGCTTCAAGGTATACTTTACATCTTCGCTATCAAGCATGCGCCCATGATGAAATAAAACATTTTTTCGTAAGTAAAAGGTCCATTCCGTAAAATCATTAGAAACTTTCCAGTGATGAGCAATGTGAGGGATAATCTTCTTTTTCTTTTCATCATATTTGACGAGGGAATCGCTAATTTGCGTAATGAGAAAAGCTTCCATCGATACCGAGGTTTGAAGCGGATCTAAGGTAGTGAGTTTGCGGCGTACAATAGAACGGAGAACTTCTTGCTGATTCTCGGTTACTTGTAAACCGAACATTTGCTGAATTTCAGTAGAGATAGTAGAAAACCAACTTTTAGGAATCGGTAGTTGTAGTAAAAATAAAATATCGCTAAATGCATCCATCGCCAAACTGTGTTCCAAAACCTCAAGAACTTCCATTTCTAGTTGTTTGGGAAAAACAATTCGAGAAACATTTCCGCGTCCAAGTCCAGGTAGATAGGTAAGCATGTTGTTCGCTTGGTATTGTTGTAATTTTCGCTTGGCATTCTTCGTTGTACAAAACCAAATAGTTGCCAAGTCGTTTAATTTAAAAGGAATTTCTAAATCAGTACTTTTATTATATAGATACGCTCGCATAGTGAAATAATCCTTATCCATAACACCGCTCCGTTCTAAAAGGGGACAATATATGGCAATGAATACCCTTTTTATATTTATGTATCCCTTTTATACTAACAGAGAAGTCAGAAAAATTGCAAATGGAGGGAATATCATGTTTAGAGAGTTGCATCCAAATATTCGTGCGCGGATATTAATTCAGTTTTTGAGTAAAGTAATCGGTTCGATGATTTTTCCTTTTATGGCAATTTATTTTTCAATGGAGATTAATAGCAGTATTGCTGGGGTTCTCTTGATGATTAATGTGTTTGCACAATTTCTTGCTGGTATGTATGGTGGGCATCTAGCGGATCTTATTGGTCGCAAGAAGTTAATGGTCACGGGGGAACTGCTTAAAGTGTTTGCGTTTCTAGGAATGGTGATATGCAATTCGCCTATGTTTCATTCACCGTGGATAACATTCGTCATGTTACTCGTTATTGGTGTGGCACAAGGATTAATTAATCCGGCTGGAGAAGCGATGTTGATTGATGTGAGTACTCCGGAGAATCGGTCGTTTATGTATTCTGTTAGTTATTGGGCAAATAATTTATCTATCCTGATTGGAATTATGGTGGGAGGATGGTTTTTTGTAGACTATCTATTTCCGTTATTAGTTGTCTTGTTCTTCATGTCCTTTGTTACAGCGTGGCTTACAATAAGTTTGATTTCAGAGACTTTGCAGCAGAAGACAGTACCACAAAAAGGAACATACGGATTAATGAAGTTGTTTAAAAATTACGGGCAAGTATTACATGATTATCGTTTTCTTCTATATACTATTGGTGGAATTGCGATCATGTCAATTGAGTTTCAACGAAGTAATTATATTTCTGTGCGTTTAGCAGAAGACGTAAAAGCGTTACTTGTGCATTTGGGTCCGCTTGGGGATATTTCCCTCAATGGGGTTCAAATAGTGAGTGTGTTAACGGCAGTAAATACACTATGCATTGTGCTTTTTACTGTCCCAATTGCGAGGTTTGTGACGAAAAGGGCGCAACAACCTATTATGTACGTAGGATTTACTTTATTTGCACTTGGGTTCGCTGTTTGCGCTTTTGCGAATAGTTTAGCTGTATTACTTCTAGCGACGGTGGTGCTTTCTGTTGGTGAATTACTCTATGTCCCGACCCGTCAAACGATTTTAGCAGCAATTGTGGATGATGATAGAAGGGGCGCATATATGGCGTTTAATGGCATTGTTTTCCAAATCGGTAAAATGATTGGCTCTGTAAGTCTTGTGTTCGCACCTTTTATTGGCAAATATGGAATGGGCGCTTTTACGATTATCCTTGGAATTTTAAGTATCGTGTTTTCGGCCTTAGCTTTAAAATCAGGTTGGGAAAAAGTGTTAGCAAAATAATTTTTGGTTCAAAGTGGGGAATCCCTCCACCGAGCCCCACATTGTTTTTTAAGAATAGAAATAGCTGAAAATGGCTTTAAATAAGGGTTTAATCATTCTATGCTTTGGCTGGAATGATTTTTTTTTGCACTTTTTTTAGTTTTGGGTGGTGCGAAGTGGGGAGATGTGGTAAAGTGGTATGTATGAAAGTGGGTGAAGTCTAATGTTCATGGGAGAATATCAACATAACATCGATATAAAGGGCAGATTAATTGTGCCAGCTAAATTCCGTGAGCTTTTGGGGGATAATTTTGTTATAACCCGAGGACTTGATAAGTGTTTATTTGCTTATCCACAAGAGGAATGGAAAAAGCTTGAAGAAAAGCTCCAAACCTTACCACTTACTAAGAAAGATGCTCGTTCCTTTACACGTTTCTTCTTTTCCGGTGCGTCTGAATGTGAACTAGACAAACAAGGCCGGATTAATATTCCATCCAACTTACTACAGTATGCGGATTTGGAAAAAGAAACAGTTATTATCGGGGTTTCTAGTCGTATTGAAATTTGGAGTAAATCAGAGTGGGATGATGTCTTTAACGAGGCAGAAGAATCTTTTGCTGATTTAGCCGAAAATATGATTGGCTTTGATATTTAAGGGGGTAAACGCATGTTTAAACACGAAACCGTACTACTACATGAAACAGTCGATATGCTTGAAGTAAAACCAGACGGAATCTATGTCGACGCAACACTTGGCGGCGCAGGTCACTCCGAGTATTTACTAAATAAGCTTAATGAAAAAGGGCATTTATTTGCATTTGACCAAGATCAAACAGCGATTGATAATGCAAAAATTAAACTAGCAGATTATAGCGATAAAGTGACTTTTATTAAAGCCAATTTTCGCGATATGAAAGAAGCATTAAATGAGCGTGGTATCGAAGCAGTTGATGGGATTTTGTATGATTTAGGCGTTTCTTCCCCTCAATTAGACGAGAGAGAACGTGGTTTTAGCTACCATCAAGATGCAGCACTAGATATGCGGATGGACCAAGAGCAAGAATTGACGGCAAAAACAGTTGTCAATGAATGGTCTTACCAAGATTTAATTCGTATCTTTTTCCAATACGGCGAAGAAAAATTTTCTAAACAAATCGCTCGTGAAATCGAACGTCGTCGTGAAGTAAAGCCAATTGAAACTACAGGCGAACTAGTAGATATTATCAAAACAGCTATCCCGGCGCCAGCAAGAAGAAAAGGCGGACATCCAGGGAAACGAACTTTTCAAGCCATCCGAATTGCCGTTAACGACGAACTCGGTGCAGTAGAAGATTCGCTTGAAAAAGCCTTAACTTTATTAAAACCAGGCGGCAGAATTAGCGTAATTACGTTTCATTCTCTAGAAGACCGCATAACGAAGCAATTATTCCAAGAAGCGACAAAAGGACCAGATTTACCACCAGGTCTTCCTGTCATTCCAGATGAATATAAACCAGATTTCAAACTTGCGACAAGAAAACCAATTGTACCAAGTGAAGAAGAACTGGAGCAAAACAACCGAGCGCGTTCAGCAAAATTACGCGTGATCGAAAAAATTATCAAATAGCAGGAGTTGAAAAAATGTGAGCAATGTCGCCTATAAATCGAATCTCGAGCCAAATAGAGTACATAGAGAAGCGGAACAACCTAAAAAACAAATCCTAAAACGTGGTCAAATGACACTTGGAGAAAAAGTAATCATCACGATTGCGCTTGCGATTGTTTTAGTTGTTGCTTTTCGTATAATTAGTGTTCAAGCGCAAATTTACACAGTGAACCAAGAAATTCAAACAAAAGAAACCAAAATTCTCGAACAACAAAAATCAAATGAAGACTTAAAAGTAGAAGTAAAAGATCTAGGGAGATATGAACGTATTTTAAAAATCGCTAAAGAAAAAGGGCTAAAACTTGATGGCGATAATGTGAAAGTGGTAGATGGTCAATGAAACGGCGTATAGGTAACATGAGAAGGGGAGCTCTTGTGCTTTTTATCTTTTTCACAATTCTCTTTCTCTTGGTTTCTGGCCGTTTTCTTTATTTGCAAATTACGGGAGAAGCAAATGGGGTACCTCTTGCAGCAAAAGCATCCAAACAACATTTAAAAAGCAGTGTTCTCGAAGCAAAGCGCGGCTCCATTTTAGATCGTAAAGGAGAAGTGTTAGCGGAGGATACGGCTTCTTACACGATTGCAGCGGTTGTTAGTGACAAACTTTCCAAAACAACGAAAAATCCAATGCGTGTCGTTGATGAAGAAAAAACGGCGCAAGTTCTTGCAAAATATATTCCTATGGATGAATCTGATATTCTTGATAAACTGAACGAAAAAGGAAAATATCAAGTTGAATTCGGTTCTGCTGGGAAAAATATTTCTACAGAAACAAAGGCGAAAATTGACAAAGAAAAATTACCAGGTATTGAATTTACTCGCCAATCAGAACGTTTTTATCCTAATGGAACATTCGCGACACAACTAATTGGTTTTGCACAACAAGAAGAAGAAAAGAATACTACCGTTTTAGAAGGTAAAATGGGCATTGAGTCCCGTTATAATGATATTTTAACAGGCAAAAACGGTAAGATTGATTACAGTACAGACAGAATGGGCTATATTTTGCCTAATTCTAAAAATAAAGTAACCGAAGCAAAAGATGGCAAAGACATTACGCTGACGTTAGACAAAAAAATTCAAACCTTTTTAGAAGATACGATGACCACAGTTGATGCAAAATACAAACCAAAAAACATGATGGCTGTTGTAGCTGATCCAAAAACAGGCGAAATTTTAGCTATTAGTCAACGTCCTTCATTCAACCCAGCTGATCGATCTACTATTACCGGAAATAGTTCTAGTATTTGGCAAGATTTACCTGTCGAATACGCTTATGAGCCAGGGTCTGTAATGAAAATTATTTCCCTTGCGTCTGCTATTGATACAAATGTCTATAATCCGAATGATTATTATCAATCTGGTTCTTATAAAGTTGGCGATATCGCAATTCATGACCATAACAACGGAAATGGTTGGGGGTCTATTACGTACCGTGAAGGTGTGGAACGTTCCAGTAACGTAGCATTTGCCAAGCTTTTAAACAAAATGGGAACCGATACATTTAAAACTTATTTAGATAAGTTTGGCTTTGGAAAGAAAACCGGTATTGCTTTACCAAATGAAACTAGTGGAAAGATTCTATATAACTATCCAATTGAAAAAGTAACAACCGTTTTCGGACAAGGAACAACCGTTTCAATGATGCAAATGATTCAAGCAGCGTCAGCCATCGCAAGTGATGGCACGATGAAAGAACCCTATGTTGTTTCAAGTGTCAAAGATCCAAACACAGGCGAAAAAACCGATACTAAAACAAAAATTGCTGGTAAACCAATTAGTGCCGAAACAGCCAAGAAAACACGTGACGAATTAAAAAACGTTATTAGCGGACAAAATGGTACAGGTAAATTATATGCGATTCCTGGATACGATGTAGCAGGTAAAACAGGTACATCACAAATTCCAGATCCAAAAACAGGTAAATATATGACTGGTGCAGATAATTATATATTCTCCTTCTTAGGAATGGCACCAGCGGATAATCCAGAGTTAGTTATTTACGTAACGATGCAACAACCACAATTGTCTGGTAGTCAAACAGGTGGCGAAGCAGTATCAGAAGTTTTTAACCCTGTAATGAAAAACAGCCTACAATATATGAACATCAAACCAGGCGACGTAGAAAAACTAGCTTCTGAAAAAGTACCAGTTTTAGCAGGGAAAACAGTAGATGAAGCCAAAAAAGCAGTGCAAGATAAAGGATTGGAACCAATCGTTGTCGGTAACGGCAAAAAAATTGTCCAACAACTACCGCAAGCAAATAGCGAAATCATGCAAGGCCAAAAAGTTATTTTAATGACAGATGGAGACATGACTGCGCCTGATATGATAACTTGGTCGAAAGATGATGCACTGAAAGTTTCTGAAATAACCGGTATTCCATTTGAATTTAGTGGAAGTGGTTATGTGAAAAGCCAGAGCGTTTCTGCGGGTAGCGTGATTAATAGTGAAACGAAAATGAAACTAACTCTCGCCCCTCCAGAAGAAATTGGTGATTTTAATCAAAATCACGATCAAGATACGGCTGAAAAAAATAAAAAAGCAACTGACATCCAAGAGAATGCCGGTATCGGTGATTTGCTCAATTAATAATAGGAAGATAGAAGTATGTCAGCTTTACAAAGTGGCATACTTCTAACTTTAAATGCAATCTGTGTCTTTTGTCGTGGTAGATATAGTTTGTTGTTTTTGCTAAGATAGAAAAGGATTCTTTTTGGTTTTAGCAAAAATAACAGAAAGAATAAGTTTGAGGAGATGGCAAGAATGAAGTTAAATGAACTAATGCAAGCTATCCCGGTTTACACTGGCGAGGCAAGTGAAACAATCGAAATTAGCCATATCGCCCAAGATAGTAGAAAAGTAAAACCTGGGACATTGTTTATTTGTATAGACGGAGAATTGGTGGATGGACATCAATTTGCGTCACGTGCAGTAGAACTTGGAGCGGTAGCAATTATCGCGGAAAAACAATTAGATGTATCGATTCCTGTCATTTATGTAAGAGACTCCAAACGTGCTATGGCAATGCTAGCCGATTATTTTTACGGTTCACCAACCCAAGCATTAAAACTTGTTGGGATTACTGGGACGAATGGTAAGACGACTGTGAGTCACTTAGTCGAACAAATCGTGCGCGAAAATGGCGAGCAAACGGGTCTTATTGGCACGATGTATCGCAAAATTGGCGACCAAATTTTAGAAACAAAAAATACAACACCAGATAGCCTCACCTTACAAGAAACATTCCGCGACATGCTACTTAGTGGCGTGAGCACTGCGGTGATGGAAGTATCCTCGCACGCACTTGTTCAAGGTCGCGTATACGGCTCAGATTATGATGTCGCTGTGTTTATGAATTTATCTCAAGACCATCTAGACTATCACCACACAATGGATGAATATGCCAATGCGAAAAGTTTGCTGTTTGCGCAACTGGGTAACAGCTATCATACAAGTAATCCAAAAATGGCTGTATTAAATGCAGATGATGCAGAAAGTGTGCGGATGCAAACGGCAACCGCTGCACATGTTATTACTTTTGGAATTAAACAGCAAGCTGATTTTAAAGCAAGCAATATCCAAATCACGAGCCATGGTTCCACATTTGATTTAACGACACCAGTTGGTGAATTTACCGTAAAAATAAAAATGATTGGTAATTTTAGTGTTTATAACGTTTTAGCTGCGATTGCTACTAGTTTCGCACTGCATATTCCAATTGAAAAAGCCATTGCAACGCTAGAGACTATTCCAGGTGTTAAAGGACGTTTCGAACTCGTAAATGCAGGACAAGCATTTCCTGTAATTGTCGATTATGCCCACACACCAGATGGTTTGCTAAATGTGCTAGAAACAATTGCTGAATTTGCAGAAAAACGCGTTTTTGTCGTTGTTGGTTGTGGTGGTGACCGTGATAAAGGAAAACGACCGCAAATGGCGAAAATTGCTGTAGATTATTCGTCAAATCCTATTTTTACATCAGATAATCCGCGTAGTGAAAACCCGCATGCGATTATTGAAGATATGATTCAAGGAGTTCCAGATAGTGATTCTTATGTGGTTCACGAAAACCGCCGAGATGCGATTCGTTTTGCAGTAAATGAAGCAGAAGCAGGGGATGTTATTCTAATTGCTGGAAAAGGTCATGAAGATTATCAATTGATTGGCGACGAGGTTATTGATTTCGATGATCGCGTAGAAGCTCGAATAGCTATTGAAAAAAAACTCGGACTCGCATAAAATATGAAGTGAAGTGCTTTGACAAACAGATTGGGGAGAATTTATTGTGTCTTTATACATGTTAGTATCAACATTTGCAGTGGCTTTTATCATTACGGTGATAGGTGTCCCACTATTTATACCATTTTTGGTGAAATTAAAATTCGGCCAAAGTATTAGAGATGAAGGTCCGAAAATGCATGAAAAGAAATCTGGAACACCGACAATGGGTGCTGTTGTTTTCATTACCGCTATGCTTATTAGCTTCTTGGTCTTTTCTTTCATCAGTGGTGAAGTTAGTGCGGCAACGTGGCTACTATTTATCGCGCTGGCATTATTTGGCGCATTAGGTTTTCTGGATGATTATATCAAAGTAGTTCAAAAACGTAATCTAGGTCTGACTTCCAAACAGAAGTTTTTAGGGCAAGTTGCGATTTCGATTTTATTCTATCTGGTATATCATTTTAATAGTTTTGCTGAGACACTTAATATTCCATTTACGAATATAGAAGTAGACCTTGGCTGGTTCTTTGTTATCTTTATTTTGTTCTGGTTAGTTGGTTTCTCCAATGCAGTTAATTTAACTGATGGTTTAGACGGCCTTGTTTCTGGGCTTTCTGTCATTGCATTTTCTGCTTTTGGTGTCATTGCATTTTATCAAGAACAAATGGATGTCGCGATTTTCTGTTTTGCGATTGTAGGCGGTATGCTCGGATTTCTACTATTTAATAAAAATCCAGCGAAAATTTTCATGGGGGATACTGGTTCGCTTGCACTCGGCGGAAGTATCGCCGCAATTTCTATTTTAGTTCATCAAGAATGGCTGTTACTTTTAATCGGAATTATTTTCGTTATTGAAACAGCATCTGTTATATTGCAAGTATTTTATTTTAAGGCAACTGGAGGGAAACGGATTTTCCGTATGACACCAATTCATCATCACTTTGAACTTGGTGGCTGGTCCGAATGGCGTGTTGTTTTAACGTTCTGGGGAATCGGATTAATCGGAGCAATTATTTCTGTCTGTGTAGTCATTTTTTAAATAATGCGCCGTAATCTTTTTGCGGCAAAAGCGTCTCTAGTTAGCTGTTTTTTACAGAATCTGGTTGGCGCTTTCCGTCGTTTTTGTGAAAATCATAAATTCGACCGCCAATTTTGATATAAATGGGGGAACCAAAGGAAATGAAAAAAATTGAAATGTACCATCACAAAAAAGTACTTGTTTTGGGTCTTGCAAGAAGTGGTGTTAGCGCGGCAACAATTATGCACAAACTGGGAGCGTTTGTCACAGTTAACGATCAAAAACCTTTTAGCGAGAATCCAGAAGCACAAGGTTTACTTGAGCAAGGCATCAAAGTCATTTGCGGTTCACACCCAATTGAACTTTTGGATGAAGGATTTGAGCTTGTTATAAAAAATCCTGGAATTCCGTACAACAACCCAATGATTGAAAAAGCGTTAAAACTTAAAATTCCAGTCATTACGGAAGTCGAATTAGCTTACCAAATATCTGAAGCACCAATTGTTGGTATTACCGGAACAAATGGTAAAACGACAACAACAACAATCATTCACCATATGTTAAATGCGCACAAAGAAAATAGTTCTTTACTCGCAGGAAACATCGGTTTTCCGGCATCCGCAGTTGCAGAAAATGCGACCAGTGATCAATATATTTCGATGGAGTTATCTTCGTTCCAATTAATGGGCGTAGAAACATTTAAACCGCATATTTCCGTCATCACGAATATTTATGAAGCACATTTAGATTATCATACAGACCGTAGTGAATATGTTCAGGCAAAATGGCATATCCAAAAAAATCAAACAGCAGATGATTTCCTAGTCATTAATTGGGATCAAGAAGAGCTTAAAAACCTAACAAAACAAACAAAAGCACAAGTTATTCCGTTTTCAACAACACAGCGCCTTGGTCAAGGCAGTTATGTGCAAAATGGCAATATTATGTTCAACGATGAAGTGATTGGCGCACGTGATAATATCCTACTTCCGGGCGAACACAACTTAGAGAACGTACTTGCTTCCGTCGCAGTAGCAAAAACATTAGGCGTTACTAATGAAGAAATCATGCATGTGTTAGAAACATTTAAAGGCGTAGAGCACCGGACGCAATTTGTTGTAGAATGGCAAGGTCGTAAATTCTATAACGATTCGAAAGCAACGAATATTCTTGCTACCCAAAGTGCATTAAAAGGCTTTAAAAATCCAGTTGTGTTATTAGCAGGTGGTTTAGACCGTGGTAACTCGTTTGATGAATTACTACCATTTTTCAAAAATGTAAAAACGTTAATCGTCTTTGGCGAAACAGCAGATAAAATTGGTCGCGTTGGGAAAATCGCTGGCATTGATGTACATTACGTGGATAATGTTGAGGCAGCCGTTCCAGTTGCGTACCGCGAATCATCACCAGGAGATATTATCTTACTTTCACCAGCATGTGCGAGTTGGGATCAATACCGAACATTTGAAGTTCGCGGGAATGCCTATATGGACGCAATCGGCGAGCTAATAGAAGAGGTGGAAAAATGAAAGTAGCAATAAGTGGTGGCGGTACTGGTGGACACGTTTATCCAGCGCTTGCTCTCATCAGAGAATTAAAAAAAGTTCATCCTGAAGCGGAATTTTTATATATCGGAACAGAAAAAGGCTTAGAAGCTGGAATTGTTAAACGGGAAGGTATTCCATTTGAAGCAATTGAAATCACTGGTTTCAAACGTTCATTATCGTTAGAAAATATTAAAACAGTGATGCGTTTTCTGAGCGGCGCGAAAAAAAGTAAACAAATTTTGCGCGACTTCAAACCGGATGTCGTTATTGGAACAGGGGGCTATGTTTGTGGCCCGGTCGTTTACGCAGCAGCAAAACTCAAAATTCCTACTTTAATTCATGAACAAAATAGCGTTGCTGGTTTAACGAATAAATTTTTAAGTCGTTACACAGATAAAGTAGCCATCTGTTTTGAAGAAGTAAGTGATTCTTTCGCATCGGAAAAAATTGTTTTTACTGGTAATCCACGTGCTTCTGAAGTTGTAGGTGTGGACTCAGAAGGTGCACTGGAAGCTTACGGACTTGTTTCAGGAAAGCCAACTGTACTTGTTTTTGGAGGAAGTAGAGGGGCTCGTGGCGTGAATGAAGCGGTAGAAGCTATTTTGCCAGAGTGGAATAATCGTGATTTTCAGCTACTTTATGTAACTGGGGACGTCCACTATGAAAAAATAAAAGATTCTTTGGCGGAGTTAAATTTAGGTTATCATATTAGCGTTCAACCATTTATTTATGATATGCCCAAAATTTTAAACGCTGTGACGTTAGTTGTTTCAAGAGCTGGAGCAACAACACTCGCAGAACTGACAGCGCTTGGGGTTCCGAGTATTCTGATACCTAGTCCATACGTGACAGCGAACCACCAAGAAAACAACGCCCGCGCTTTAGAAAAAAACAATGCTGCAATCGTAATTACAGAAGCAGAATTAAAAAATACCAATTTGATGGCGACGGTTGATTCGATTTTGAACGACGAGACGAAATTAAATGGTATGAAGTTAAGTGCTAAACAAATGGGTCGCCCAGATGCAGCAGCTAAATTAGTAGAAGCAGTTCTTAGCATTATGAAATAAATCGCAGAAAGGAGCGAATAAAATGGCTGAAAATAAACGAGTAATTTCAATTGAAAATCGCATACCAGAACTTAAAAAATACCGCAAAAAAAAATTAGTACGACACTTAGCCATTTTAATCGGAATTTTTGTGATTTTGATCGCCATTACGCTTTATTTCCTTTCACCACTCAGTAAGTTGGATAAAATTGCTGTAAGTGGTAATAAGCAACTTACTGAAAATGAAGTGCGAAAAGAAAGTGGACTTGAAGTTGGTGAGTTTGTCCTCGGTATAAGAAATGGAAAAACCGAAGATAGGCTTAAAAAAAATACCCTTATTAAAGACGCTACCGTTTCTAAAGAAGGTTTAAATGATGTTCAAATCAACATCACCGAATTTAAAACAATAGGTTACCAACAACAAGATGGAAAATATTACGATGTGCTGGAAAGCGGAATTATGCTAACAGATCAACCGAGACAATTCCCAATCGGCAATGATTTGCTCTTCCAAAATTTTAAAAACGGCAAAACACTTGAAAAAATGGTAGCGCAAATTAATAAGCTGCCAAAAGATGTCGTTAGTTCCATTTCGGAAGTGATTTATAGTCCAACAAAAAGTGACCAAAATCATATTGAATTATATATGAATGATGGTAACCAGGTCTCTGCAGATATTAGTACCTTTGCCGAGAAGATGCAACATTATCCAGCCATTGTCGCTCAACTTGCTAAGGGCCAAAAAGGTGTTATTGATATTGAAGTAGGTTCTTATTTCCAAAGTTATTACCAACAGAATGCCGAGAAAAAGGCAGCCGAAGAAGCAGCTAAAGAGAAGAAAGAAACAAATGAATAATATTTTTTTCTTCTCGCCAACTTTTGGCAAATTTATAGATAACAGATGTTTCAAAAAGGTAACAAAATGATGACCTCAAGCCAAGAGATACCAACACTTGTTCGCTTTTTGAATAAAATGAAAAAAATATCTTAAGAATTTGCCAAAAAATGTTCTTTGTGCTTTTATTACCTTCTTTCTTAGTGTAGACTGTAAATAAGTGATTTTGTATGTTAGGCAGAATGGGCAATCATTCTACACTGACGCCATAAAAATAAAGAAATTTCATAGCTTTTCAAGAAAGTTAAAAAACCGGCTTTTGCTCGGTATAAAAAAAGAAATAAATACATGTTAAATGACTAGAATAAAAGGAGGTGCCGATAAATGGGTGATAGCGAAATTTATGTAAGTTTAGACATTGGAACAGCTTCTGTGAAAGTAATCATCGCAGAAATGGCTGACGATAGACTCAATATTATCGGTGTTGGGAATGTCGAATCTTCCGGAATTAAAAAAGGAATTATTATCGACATAGACAAGACTGTAGAATCCATTAAAAAGGCAATTGAACAAGCAGAGAGAATGGTTGGCGTTGAAATTTCTCAAGTAATAGTTGGGGTAGTATCGAGTCAAGTGCATTTAGAAGCTTGCCGAGGAATTGTGGCAGTAGGTAGCGAAAATCGTGAAATTACAGATGAAGATGTCTGGAATGTAATGGATGCAGCTCAGGTTGTTCCTCTATCTCCTGAAAGAGAAATTATTAACACTATTCCAGATCAATTTGTTGTAGATGGATTAACTGGAATTACTGATCCGCGTGGAATGATTGGTGTACGTCTAGAAATGGAAGGCACATTAATTACTGGTTCAAAAACAATTTTACATAATACGTTACGTTGTGTGGAACGTGCAGGACTTGAAATTTCTGATATTGCTTTACAACCACTTGCAGAGGCATCCATTTCCTTATCAGAAGATGATAAAGAATTTGGAACAGCACTCGTGAATGTTGGGGCAGGAACTACAACCGTTAGCGTGTTTGAACAAGGACGACTAACTTATACTGGTGTCATTCCAGTTGGTGGAGATAATATTACGAAAGACTTATCACTTGGACTTAACACATCTACTGCAAATGCCGATCGCGTTAAATTGGATCATGGCTATGCATTTTATGATGATGCTTCTCCAGATGAAGTTTTTGCTATTGATGTTATCGGTAGTGACCAAAAACAACATTTTACACAAGTAGAAGTAGCAGATATTATCGAAGCGCGCATGGAAGAAATTTTCCAATTAGTAGTGGAAGAACTTACTCGTGTCGGTAAAACGCATCTTCCAGGAGGTTATGTACTAACTGGTGGCTCGATGGCTATTCCGGGGGCAATTGATTTGGCTGGAAAAACCTTAGCAGCGCACGTTAGACTAGCGATTCCTGATTATATTGGTGTTCGGGAACCTTCCTTTACAACCGCAGTAGGCTTAATTAAATACGCTTACCAAATGGCTGAATTAGAAGGACGTGACGTAAGCAGTTCGGCAAGCGAACCTCGTTACGACGATGAAGCACCAAAACAAAAGCAACCTAAACCAAAACAAAAGAAATCAGATGACGAAAAAGTATCAACGAAAATGAAGAATTTTTTCGGCGCATTTTTTGAATAAAAGCGAATAGCTGATAGTCCAGCAAGAAAATCGTATCGTATAAATCGGCAAATAGGAGGCAATAATATGTTAGAATTTGACACTAGTTCAGAAAGTTTGGCAACAATTAAAGTAATCGGTGTTGGCGGTGGCGGTAACAACGCTGTAAACCGTATGATTGAGCATGGTGTTCAAGGGGTAGAATTTATCTCCGTTAATACAGACGCTCAAGCACTTAACTTAGCAAAAGCAGAAACAAAATTACAAATCGGTACAAAATTAACACGTGGTTTAGGCGCGGGAGCTGTACCTGAAATTGGTAAAAAAGCTGCAGAAGAAAGCCGCGAACAAATTGAAGAAGCTTTAAAAGGCTCTGATATGGTATTCGTAACTGCTGGAATGGGCGGCGGAACTGGAACTGGTGCTGCACCTGTTATCGCTCAAATCGCAAAAGAAATGGGCGCTCTAACTGTAGGTGTTGTTACTCGACCATTTGGTTTTGAAGGACCAAAACGTACGAAACAAGCCTTAACTGGAACAGAAGCAATGAAAGAAGCGGTAGATACTTTAATTGTTATCCCTAACGACCGTCTACTTCAAATTGTGGATAAAAACACGCCAATGCTTGAAGCTTTCCGTGAAGCAGATAATGTTTTACGTCAAGGTGTACAAGGTATTTCTGATTTGATTGCCGTTCCTGGTTTAATTAACTTAGACTTTGCCGATGTGAAAACAATTATGACTAATCGTGGTTCTGCCCTTATGGGAATCGGTATTGCAACTGGTGAAAACCGTGCTGCAGAAGCTGCGAAAAAAGCAATTTCTTCTCCACTTCTTGAAACTTCCGTTGACGGAGCAAAAGGTGTCCTAATGAATATTACAGGCGGATCTAACCTAAGTCTTTATGAAGTACAAGAAGCAGCAGAAATCGTATCAAGTGCATCAGATGAAGATGTAAACATGATTTTCGGTTCTGTTATTAACGACGAATTAAAAGATGAGTTGATTGTAACTGTTATTGCAACAGGTTTTGATGAAGAAAAGCAAGCGCAACAACAAGCGCAAGCAAATCGCCGTCCAAATCAATCTATCCAAGTAAATCGTCCTAATTATGCTGTACAAGACGAACAACAAAATGATTACGCGCAAAATGCGCCACAACAAGCAAATGCACCAGTTCATGAACAACAAGCTGAACCACAACAAAATAGTTCAGATGTTGATGTACCAGCATTTATCCGTAACCGTAACCGTCGCGGATAATACTTATAACACAATTTCACCCGGCCACTTTTTTTAATATTGCCAAGTGACCGGGTATCTGATTATAACAAGAAACGTTTTAAACAAAGCGCTTCGGGAATTATATAAGGTGATTAAAAATGACAAAACAAGCTAATTTACAAAAAGTAACGGCACAAATAGAGCGTGCCTGTGAAGAGAGTAATCGTCAGGCGAAGGATGTAACGTTAGTAGCTGTTACAAAAACAATTGATGCTGCTGGAATCACAGAGCTTTATGATTTAGGTATCCGTCACTTTGGTGAAAACCGTGCAGACGTTTTCCAAGAAAAAACAGTAGCACTTGCAGATAAAGAAGACATTTGTTGGCATTACATTGGTTCTTTACAAACACGTAAAGTAAAAGATGTTTTACCAAAAATCGATTATTTGCATTCGCTTGACCGATCATCGCTAGCAAAGGAAATCGAAAAGCGAGCTACTAAACCAGTGAAATGTTTCCTACAAGTGAATATTTCTGGTGAGGAAAGCAAACATGGTTTTTCAAAAGAAGAGGCGCTATCTTTTTTACAAGAAGCGAATTTTACGTTTATTGAGATTGTTGGTTTAATGACAATGGCACCTATTACAAATAGCGACATAGAGCTGCATCACGTATTTCATGAGTTAAAGCAATTGCAGCAAGAAATTCATGCGCTTCAGTTAAACAATATTCCATGCACAGAGTTATCTATGGGGATGACGAATGATTATGGAGTTGCAATTACGGAAGGTGCAACATTTATACGAGTAGGAAGAGCTTTGGTGAGTGACGATAATATGGAGGTGTAACAAATGGGACTATCGAATAAATTTAAGTCATTCTTTTTCTTAGATGAAGAAGAGGAATATTATGAAGAGGAAGTAGCGAGGGAACCAGAACCTATGCAAAAGAAAACGAAGAAAGAAAAACCAAATAAAAATCGTTTTTATGCAGTAGAAGAAGATGATGCGAAGGTGGTTAGTATGCAGGGAGCTCAGTTTTCTAGTCGTATGGTACTTGCTGAACCGCGTGTGTATGCAGAGGCACAAGAACTTGCGGATTATTTAAAAGAATATAAATCTGTTGTTGTAAACTTGCAACGTATTAGCCATGATCAAGCGACACGTATTGTCGATTTCTTGAGTGGAACAGTATATGCATTAGGTGGAGATATTCAACGCGTTGGCAATAATATTTTCTTATGTACTCCAGACAATGTGGAAGTGGATGGCTCTATTTCCGAAATGCTCGATGAACAAAACTTTATGTGATGAAGTAGAGGTGTGAGCTAGATTGCAAAGTATTTTATATCAAGTGGTGGAAATCATTTTGTTTATTATCAGATGGTTGCCAACACTCATGTTTATTTATTTCTTGATGAGCTGGTTTCCCGGTGCAAGAGAATCAAAAATCGGCCAATTTTTAGCTCGTATTTTTGAACCGATTTTAGAGCCTTTTAGAAGGATTATTCCGCCGATTGGTATGTTTGATATTTCGTCCCTTGTGGCTTATTTCATTTTCCAATACGCGATGAGAGTTTTAACAGGTCTAATTCAAGTGTATGTCATTCCAATGCTATTTTAAAAAGCGCGCCCGTTTTCAAAATGGGTGGCTTTTTTTATTAATAAGCATGATTAGCCTAGTAGCAGCTGTTTTCATGGTATAATAGGGCTAAAGACTCGGAACGGATTGAAAGGGAGAAATTATGATGGATGGAATTTATCAGCATTTTCGCGCGGAAGAATACGCATTTATTGATAAGATTTTAGGGATTACGATGCAAGTTGAGAATGAATACACGCCACAACTTACGGATTTCTTGGATCCGAGGCAGCGTTTTATTACCGAAACAGTTATCGGTGGTTATGATGAGATCAATGTACAGTTTTTTGGTGGAGTGGCGCACGCGGAACGACGGCGCGCACTGATTTATCCAGATTATTATACGCCGACAGAAGCAGATTTTGAGATTGCTTTATTCCATATACGCTACCCGGTAAAATTCACGACCCTCACACATCAAAAAATCCTTGGAACACTGATGTCGCTTGGAATGAAGCGTGATATTTTTGGAGATATTTTAAATAATGGCACTGAATGGCAGTTATTAGTAGAAAGTACAATGAAGGATTATTTAACATTACAGCTTGAAAAAATCGGGAAAGTAAATGTGATGTTAGAGGAAACGGATTTAGCTAATGCTGTTTATGCCCCGGTCGTTTGGGAAGAAATGGGCTTAACTGTTTCTAGTATGCGACTTGACGTGATTATTAGTAATGCACATCATATTTCTAGACAGAAGGCGAAACAATTGGTAACTGCTGGACTAGTAAAAGTCAACTGGAAAACAGTGGAAAATCCGGATTTTGAATGTGAAGAAGAAGATGTATTGTCTGCTCGCGGGTATGGTCGGGTAAAAGTACTATCAACTGGCGGCAGAACGAAAAAAGATAAAATTCGGATTGAAATTGGCTATTTAAAATAAAAACGAAAGCAGTTGCTGCTTTCGTTTTTTTGTTAGCTTAATTGAAGCATTCTTTCTAAGGCTTTTAAAGCAAATTTGGTTGTCTGTTCATCGACTTTGATTTGGTTTCGTTGTTCGCCGTTTTGGATAGCTTCTAGTGTCCAGAGTAAATGTGGTAAATCAATTCGATTCATGGTCATACAAGGGCACATAAACGGATTTAGCGAGACGATTTTTTTATCTGGGTTTTCTTGGATAATGCGACCAACTAAATTGGCTTCGGTACCAACTGCCCATTCTGTGCCAGGTGCGGCATTGTTTATTTCAGTTACAATTTTTTTCGTTGAACCGGAATCATCTGCTAATGAAACGACTTCATGGGTGCATTCGGGATGAACAATAATCCGCATTTTAGGATGGTTTTTACGAATGTTTTCGATATTTTTGACGGTGAAATGTTGGTGAACAGAACAGTAGCCCTTCCACAGAATGACTTTACAATCATCCAAATTGCCCTCATATTCCAGTTCATTTTTTATCGGGTTCCAAATTGCCATATGTTCGAGGGGAATGCCTAGTTCGAACGCAGTGTTCCGACCTAGATGTTGATCCGGAAGAAAGAAAATCCGCTCTTTTTGTTCGAGCGCCCATGAGACAATTTTTGTTGCGTTACTAGATGTCACCGTAGTACCACCATGTTCGCCAACGAAGGATTTTATCGCAGCAGTGGAATTAATGTAAGTGACAGGTAAAATCGTATCGCCAAAAAGGGTTTGCAGTTTTGGCCAAGCATTTGTTAGCTGATGAATGTCCGCCATATCTGCCATCGAACAACCAGCGCGCATATCTGGCAAAGTAACAACCTGCTCGCTTGTCGTAAGCATATCCGCTGTTTCTGCCATAAAATGAACACCGCAAAAAACGATATGTTTGGCTTTTTTATTTTGTGCAGCAATTTGCGCTAATTGTAAAGAATCGCCAATCGCATCAGCAAATGGAACGACCTCATCTTTTTGATAATGGTGACAGGGAATAAAGAGATTCTCGCCAAGCTGATCTTTAATTTCCGTGACACGAGCAATCATTTCGGCCTGCGTCATTTGCTTATAATGAGTTGGCATTGTATCTTGTTCGACGGTTTCTAGTAAATTCATGCCTTTATTCCTCCTTTGCTATTGAAACTGATGTCAAATGCACGAACGGAATGCGTTAAGGAGCCTAAAGAAATGTAATTTGCTCCAGAACCCTTATAACGATGAATATTTTCTAAAGTGACATTACCGGAAATTTCTGTAGTAATGTGCGGTGGAACTAGCTTAACGAGTTGCTTGATTTCTTCTGGTGTGCGATTATCAAACATTATGATATCTGCACCGGCTTGAACGGCTTCTTTTACTTGTTCAGCAGTTTCCGTTTCCACTTCGATTTTTATCATATGGCCAAGTTTTTCCCGTACAGTAGATACAGCACTTGTAATACCTCCAGAGAAGGCGATGTGGTTGTCTTTTAGCATAACGCCATCGTATAGACCATTGCGATGATTAAAGCCGCCACCAGTCTGTACGGCGTATTTATCGAAGGGGCGCAGACCGGGCGCTGTTTTCCGCGTGTCGCAAATTCGAATAGCGGAATCATCCAGTTGTTTGATGGCAAAATTAGTTTGGCTAGCGATACCACTCATCCGTTGCATTAAATTTAAAATGACCCGCTCACCGGAAAGTAACGTGCGAACGGGAGCCGTAACAGCCGCGATAATATCGCCTTTTTGAACCCAGTCACCATCTTTTTTATAAGCTTCAAATTGTATATTTCCACCGAGCAGTTCGTAAACTTTCGGCGGGATGGAAATGCCACAAAGAATACCTGTTTCTTTTGCTAGGAAAACACCTTCTCCCATTGTGTCACGGGGAAAAACAGTTTCTGCACTTAAGTCATACTGACCAATATCTTCTAGTAAAAATGCTTGAATTGCTTGATTCATAAGTATGGAATTCATTTAATTACTCCTTTTAAAATTCGATGTGCACCAAGACTTTCTGTTCGTTTGAGCGCACTTTCGGCGATTAGTTTTGCGGTGATAAGCATGTGGCTAATTTCAGCTGTTTTTCGAGTGTGATTTGCGTAATCGAAATCAGTAAGCCAGTGAAGAAATTCGGTGATTTTTTCTGGTTTTCTCGTGATGCCAAGCGTTTCCCATATTTTCTCTTGAAGTAATTGTTTATCTGGTAAATGGGGCGTTTGGGTTTGGTTCGAAAGAGGGATTTCTGGATGGTCTATTGGATTTATTTTTTGCGTGCGAATGTATTCAGCCACTTTTTCACCAAAGACGAGCGTTTCAAGGAGGGAATTGCTGGCGAGACGATTAGCGCCGTGCACTCCTGCATTTGCAACCTCACCAATGGCGTACAAACCGGGAATGTTCGTTTTACCTGATAGGTCAGTACGAATACCACCCATTAAAAAATGTGCGCCGGGATGAACCGGGATTCGTTTTGTTTCACGAAATGGGACGTGATGTGCATCCAAACTAGCAGTAATTCCCGGAAAACGTTCTTCAAAATTAGGAATAGTAGTAACATCAAGGAACACGTCATTCCCATCTTGAATTTCTGCAAATAGCGTCGCAGCAACAATATCACGCGGCGCAAGATCAGCTCTCGGGTGAACATCAGTCATTACCGCCGAACCGTCTGTGCGAATAAGTTTGGCTCCTTCACCGCGAACAGCTTCTGAAATAAGCCCATGACAACGCCCGTTTAGAAAGAGGAGAGTGGGATGAAATTGGATAAATTCCATGTCGGTTAGTTTCGCACCAGCCCGGTAAGCTAGTGCTAAGCCATCACCAGAAATCGTCGCCGCATTCGTCGTAACTGGAAAAAGTTGTCCAAGTCCGCCGCTTGCCAAAATAATATACTCACCGTAATAAGTATGTAGTTGATTTTCTTTATCTAAACAATGGACACCTATGGCTGTATCATTCTGTTTTATAATTTCGATAGCCATTTTTTGCTCTTGCCAGTGAATGTTTGTTAATTTTTCTTGTAAAAAAGTAGTAAGAAATTTGCCGGTTTGATCACCGCCAGTATGTAAAATTCGTGGCAATTGGTGGGCGCCTTCTAAACCAAGCGCAAGTTCACCGTCTTGTTCGTCAAAAGCCATCCCTTCTGCGATTAATTTTTGGATAACCATTGGTCCGTGAGTAACGAGTTGGTTTACTGCTAGAACTTTATTATGAAAACAACCGGCTTGAAAAGTATCGCTAAAATGTTTTTTCGGGGTATCGTTTTTTGACACTGCCGCTGCCACTCCGCCTTGCGCGAGCATCGAATTACTTTCTTCTTTGTAGCCTTTTGTGATTATTGTCACATCATAGTCCTGCATTAAACGAAGGGCTGCCGTGCAACCAGAAATGCCGCTCCCGACGATAATTACTCGCTCTTTTATCATCCTTTTCACCTCTTGCATAGTAGGTTCGATTAATTGTATACTTCTTAGTGAATATACAGTTGTCTTGTCATCTATAATCACACAAAACGAAATGAAATTCAAGTATAAAATTTTGGGGGAGAGGTAAAAAATGATTTACTTTGATCACGCTGCCACAACGAAAATGAGCGAGGCGGCTTTAGAAGTTTTTATGAGTGCATCCAGAGAATTCTTCGCTAATTCGGAAAGTTTACACGATGCCGGAACGAAATCTGCGGCTTTATTAGAAAAATGTCGGGGAAGTTTTGAGGAAATTTTACATGTGCCAAGTCGTGGAATTATGTTTACAAGCGGTGGCACAGAAAGCAATCAAATCGCAATCCAAACACTACTACATTCGACCAAAAAGAAAGAAGTGCTCGTAAGTCCATTGGAGCATGCTTCTGTTTGGCAGCAACTAGAAGCGCTTGAAGAAGCAGGAGCATGTTGGCTTAGGCTTTTACCAGTCGATGCATTTGGTAGAGTGGATCCAGCTGTGCTCGGCGATATGATTTCACCAGATACCGGACTAGTCATTATTCAGCAGGTGAATTCTGAAATTGGTACCATTCAGCCAATTGGAGAATTAGCGCATATTGCTAAACAAGCGGGCGTGTATTTTCATACAGATATCGTTCAATCTTTTGGAAAATTAGATCTAGCATTAGATGATGTGACTAGCTTTAGTATTTCCTCGCATAAAATTTATGGACCAAAAGGAGCGGGTCTACTTTTTATAAAACCAGATGTTCCTATGCAAGCTCCTCTGCCGAATGTGCATCATGAATTCGGCTATAGACCGGGGACTGTAAATGTTCCAGCAATTGCTGCCTTTACAACAGCTGCCTATGATATAATGGAAAATAGAGAAAAAGAAGCGCGGCGGATTGCAGAATTGAAAAAGGCGATTTGCGAAGCGTTAACAGCGAAAGTCAAGGTGGAAGGCGGATTAAATACATCTCCGTTTATTTTAGGGATCACTTTGCCGAACATGCAAGGGCAGGAAGCATTACTCGCACTTAACGAAGCGGACATTCAAATTTCGACAACGAGCGCATGTAGTTTACGTGACCCAGCGCCGTCCAGAACATTACTCGCTACTGGGAAAACGATAGAAGAAGCAAGTCGCTTTGTTCGATTGTCATTTGGGAGAGAAAATGAATTAAGCGATAGTCTGATTTTTAAAAAGGAACTAGATAAATTACTACGAAAAAGGTGAGAAGATGAAAAAAATATTAGGAAATACACGCAGGCAACTTATTTTAAAATGGTTAAAAGAAGCGGAAACGCCTATTTCTGGAAACCAACTTGCGAGCAAGACAAATGTTAGTCGCCAAGTTATTGTTCAAGATATTTCTTTACTAAAAGCTGGAAATGAGCCAATTATGGCTACACCACAAGGCTATATTTATGCGAAAGAAACAAGTTTTGCAGGGGAACGACGGGTGATTGCCGTGAAACACACGAAAGAACAAGCGGCGGAAGAATTAAATATTTTAGTCGATCACGGAGTTTCTGTTGTGGATGTGATAGTTGACCATCCGATTTACGGAGAAATTACTGCATCTTTGCATTTGAAGAGCCGGTTTGATGTCGAAAAATTCATTAAAAAAGTACAGACGACTGGTGCCACTATGCTGTCGGGCCTAACAGACGGCACGCATTTGCATACGATTGAAGCAGATACAAAAGAGCAATTAGAACAAGCAATTGAGGCCTTAGAAAAAGCAGGATTTTTAATCTAACCATTTTTAATATAAATTCTAGGAAAAAGCTAGTAACTATGGTAGAATGTATGTTAGGTATTTATAAACAATAGTCGTATGGAGGTGCTAGATATGCCATTATCGCCGCTGGATATACATAACAAAGAGTTTACCCGTGGTTTTAGAGGTTATGACGAAGACGAAGTAAATGACTTCCTCGATCAAATCATTAAAGATTATGAACAAGTTATCAAAGAGAAAAAGCGTATTGAGGACACTTTAAATAATAGTGAAGAACGTTTAGGTCATTTTACAAACATTGAAGAAACACTAAACAAATCATTAATCGTGGCACAAACAGCTGCCGAAGAAGTGAAAGCTTCTGCTGAAAAAGAAGCCAAACTTATTATCCGTGAAGCTGAAAAAAATGCAGACCGAATTTTAAGCGACTCACTTTCTAAAGCGCGTAAAATCGCGATTGAAATTGAAGACCTAAAACGTCAATCCAAAGTATTCCGTGAGCGTTTACGTATGCTAGTGGAAGCACAAATGGATTTAATTAAAAGTGAAGATTGGCAACAAATGATGGCTTACGATGTAGATGCGACAGAACTTGCGTCAATCAAAGAAGTTGAATCAGCTCAATCTGAAGAACGTTAAAAACGATTATTAGAGACAAGTAAGTTTTTTAGATATAGGATACAAAGCGAGTTGGTGCAAGGTGTGAGACCAGCTATCCTCTAAAAAATCGAAATCACTCTTTAGTTCTAACCCGAAAAAGCAATCGCTTGAGTAAGTGTTAGCGCGAGCCAGCGTTATGGCATTAATGAAGTGGGCAAGCAATTAACATGCATGTCAACAAGGGTGGTACCGCGAATCTCGTCCCTTTTTTGGGAGAGATTTTTTTGTGTTTAAAAATAAAGTTTTAAAGGAGAAGAGAGTATGGAATATAAAGATACGTTATTAATGCCAAAAACAGATTTTCCAATGCGTGGAAACCTGCCAAACAAAGAACCTGAATGGCAAGCAAAATGGGAAGAAGAAAAACTATATGAGAAAATTCAAGAAAAAAATGCTGGACGTCCGACGTACATTTTGCATGATGGGCCTCCTTATGCTAACGGTGAGCTTCACATGGGTCACGCTCTAAACAAAACAATCAAAGATATTATCGTTCGTTATAAATCAATGGCTGGCTTCAGCTCCCCGTATGTTCCAGGTTGGGACACACACGGACTGCCAATCGAGACAGCTATCGCCAAAAAAGGCGTTAAACGGAAAGAGATGTCTATCGCTGAATTCCGCAAACTTTGTGCTGAATATGCAATGACGCAAGTTGACGGTCAACGTACAGGATTCAAACGTCTTGGAATTAATGGTGACTGGGAAAATCCTTATATCACGCTTTTACCAGAATATGAAGCAGAGCAAATCAAAGTCTTCGGTGAAATGGCGAAAAAAGGTTACATCTACAAAGGGAAAAAACCAGTGTATTGGTCTCCTTCAAGTGAATCTGCACTTGCGGAAGCAGAAATCGAATATCAAGATAAAACATCTGCGTCGATTTTCGTGGCTTTCAAAGTAACAGACGGAAAAGGCGTACTAGACGAAGGAACGAATATCGTCATCTGGACAACAACTCCTTGGACAATCCCAGCAAACATGGGTATCACAGTGAACCCTGATTTGGACTATGTAGTAATTGAATCCGCTGGGGAAAAATATGTTGTAGCAGAAGCACTTTTACCAAGCTTACGCGAAAAACTAGGCTTTGAAGATGCGACAGTTGTGAAAACGGTTCGTGGTTCTGAACTTGACCGCGTTGTAACTAAACACCCATTCTATGACCGTGATTCCTTAGTAATGAACGGGGAACATGCCACTGCTGAAGCTGGTACTGGTGCGGTTCATACGGCTCCTGGACACGGGGAAGATGACTTTTTAATCGGGAAAAAATATGATTTAGAAGTACTTGCTCCTTTAGATGATCGTGGTGTATTTACAGAGGAAGCACCGGGATTTGAAGGCGTATTTTACGATACAGCGAATAAAATGGTAACAGAAAAACTAGAAGAAGTGGGCGCATTACTAAAAATGGAATTCATCACTCACTCTTATCCACATGATTGGCGTACGAAAAAACCAGTTATTTTCCGTGCAACAGCGCAGTGGTTTGCTTCAATTGACGCATTCCGTGATGATTTACTCGCTGCTGTTAAAGGTGTTAATTGGACTCCAGCATGGGGTGAAACACGTTTATTCAATATGGTTCGCGACCGCGGCGACTGGGTTATTTCTCGTCAACGTGCGTGGGGCGTTCCACTACCAATTTTCTATGCGGAAAATGGGGAAGCGATTATCACAGACGAAACAATCAATCACATTTCTGAACTGTTCCGTGAGCATGGTTCGAATGTTTGGTTTGAACGCGATGTGAAAGATTTATTACCTGCTGGCTTTACGCATCCAGGTAGTCCAAATGGAGAATTTACAAAAGAAACCGATATTATGGACGTTTGGTTTGATTCAGGTTCTAGTCATCAAGCAGTGCTGAATGCTCGCCCAGAATTAAGTCGTCCAGCTGATTTGTATATGGAAGGCTCTGACCAATATCGTGGCTGGTTCAACTCATCCTTAACAACTGCTGTAGCAATCACTGGTGAAGCGCCTTATCGTAACGTGCTAAGCCATGGTTTCGCACTGGATGGGGAAGGTCGCAAAATGAGTAAATCGCTTGGAAACACACTTCTTCCGGGCAAAGTAATTAAACAACTGGGTGCGGATATTGTTCGCCTTTGGGTTGCTTCTGTAGATTATCAAGCCGACGTTCGCGTTAGTGATGAAATCTTAAAACAAGTATCCGAAGTATACCGTAAAATCCGTAACACAATGCGTTTCTTACTAGGAAATATCAATGATTTTCATCCAACTACGAATGCCGTTTCTTATGAAAACTTACGTGAAGTAGACAAATATATGATGATTAAATTAAATGATTTAGTGAAAAATGTGAAGGATAGCTATGAAGCTTTCGAATTCTCTGCTATTTACCACCAAATCAATAATTTCTGTACAGTA
This sequence comes from Listeria monocytogenes, assembly GCF_041765605.1. GTDB lineage: Bacteria > Bacillota > Bacilli > Lactobacillales > Listeriaceae > Listeria > Listeria monocytogenes_D. The sequence continues at coordinate 2,107,053 of NZ_CP168900.1, read as the reverse complement.
GAATTAAGCCAATTTTATATGGACTTTGCCAAAGATGTTGTTTACATCGAAGCGGCTGATAGTCATGATCGTCGTGCTATGCAAACAGTCTTTTATGAAGCGGTTGTTACGTTAACCAAATTACTTGCTCCAATTTTACCGCATACAACAGAAGAAGTTTGGAATAGCTTAATCGGTGAAGGCGTAGAAAGTATTCACTTGCAAGACTTACCAGAGGTTAAAGTATTAGCGGATAGCGAAGAAATTACAGCGAAATGGGACGCATTCATGCAAATTCGTGATAACGTTCAAAAAGCGTTAGAATTCGCTCGTAACGAAAAATTAATCGGTAAATCAATGCTTGCAAAAGTAACTTTATACGTTGATGGCGAAGCGAAAACACTATTTGATTCTTTAGAAGGCGATTTTGCACAACTGTTTATCGTTTCTGACTTTGAACTTGTGGAAGGTTTGGAAAATGCACCAGAATCTGCATTCAAATCAAATCAAGTAGCTGTTCAAATTACAGTAGCGGAAGGTGAAACTTGTGAACGTTGCCGTGTAGTGAAAAAAGATGTAGGTGTGAATCCGAAACATCCAACATTATGTGGCCGTTGTGCGGATATTGTTGTAAAACACTACGAAGCATAATGCTCGCTTGGGGAAAATCCTAGTCATTTCAAAAGGAGGTTCCCCAAGCTTTTTTAATTTAAGATGTGGTATTATAGACGTAATTCCAAATAAAGGAGGTTGCTTAACGTAATGGCAACAATTCACTTTACAAAAGTACATGGTTCGCAAAACGATTTTTTCTTAGTTGATGAAGAAGAAAATCTCATCACGGAATGGTCAGACGAACAACGTGCTGATTTTGCGATAAAACTTTGCGATAGAAAGCATTCGCTTGGCGGGGCAGATGGGATTTTATATGTCACAAAAAGTAGTGAAGTAGGACCGATTGGCCAAATGCGCGTCGTCAATTCAGATGGATCAATTGCTTCGATGTGCGGGAATGGCTTAAGAACGGTAGCTCGTTATTTACTTGAAAAGCACGCATTAACAGAAGCAAAAGTCGAAACAATGAAAGCGATACTTGATGTCAAAAAAGCAACTTCGCTTGGTTTTGATATTCCAACCTATCAAGTGGAAATTTCTCCTGTTAAATTTGCAGCAGAAACATTACCGATGCATGTAGGCGTGGAAAAATTATTTAATCAAGTTATCCCAGAACTTGATACAGAACTCGCTTTTTCTGCTGTTTCTGTTCCTAACCCGCATTTGATTACATTTGTAGACCAATCTGTGCTAGATTCTGATAAACAAGAAAAATTAGCAAGTTATTTAAATAGCGAAAATCCGTATTTCCCAGATGGCGTGAATGTAAGCTTTGTGAAACGTTTAAGCGATGATGCTATTTATGTACGTACTTTTGAACGCGGCGTCGGTTTTACGAATGCATGTGGAACAGCGATGTCGGCTTGTAGTTTGATTAAAAAAATGTTAGATAATGATACATTTGAAACGCCGCTAAATGTTTATAATGACGGCGGAAGAGTGCAAGTAACTGCGAAAGAAGATGCTGCTGGTGAAATTTCGCTGCAACTAATTGGCAATGCGACTTTTGTTAGCAAAGGTTCCGTTCGTTATGAAAATGATATCGTTACAGAGCTTACAAATGAAGCGACAGCTGAACAAGCTCTGTATCAGGCGCTTGTAAAAGAAGTAAAAGAATTTCTAAAAACAACCGAATGAAAAGGAGTTAACCATGAATACAAATCGTAAAAAAGCAACACCGTTATTCGTTATTGGCGGATTTTGCCTTATTTTATTTATTACTATCGCTTCCGCTATCGCAACAGAAAGTAACTGGGTAGCACGTTTTGACTTAAGCTGGATTGAAAAAATTCGCGGCGGCATTCAACCAGATAAAACATCCATCGTTAAATTTATGACAACACTAGGAAGCGCAGAAACGACAATTATTTTGACTATTGTAGTCGTTCTTATTTTATTCTTTTTACGAAAATTTGTTGTCGGACTTTGGTTTGGTGGAACGATGCTTGTTTGTGGAGTAGTCCTAAATCTTGTCTTGAAAAGTTTGGTTGGTCGTACGCGTCCAGCTAGCGTGAACTGGTTAGTTAGCGAGTCTGGCTTTAGTTTCCCAAGTGGGCACGCAACGGCAACGGCTGTTTTTTATGGTCTTGCAGCGATGTTCTTGATTTTCACAGTGCCAAAAATGTGGCAAAAAATCGTTATCGGTATTATCGGTTATGGTTTTATCCTGTTTGTCATGTATACACGCGTTTATCTTGGGGTGCATTTCCCGACGGATGTACTTGGTGGATTTTTCCTTGGTACAGCATCGGTATTTATCTCACTAGGCGTTTATTTCTTAGTACGAAAACCATTACATAATTTACTTGTGAAATGGCGTATTAAAGATAAAAGTATTACAGAATAATATAAAAACCCTGTTATAAGAATTAGCTTATAGCAGGGTTTTTCAGATAGTAAACTGAATAATCTATTTTGTAACCGTGCGGCTTTTTCACTTGATTTATTTGTTCGTTGGCGTTAATATATAAGTGTTGATAGTAGCTAATTTGCTTATTATCAAGGATATTGATGTGAAGTGAGTATCTTTGCTAATATGTGAATTTTGTAATTGAAAAAATGATTAGCTTGTTGTTAACATCTTTTTCGTTAGTAAAAGAAACATATTTAGAAAATTTTTGGAGGTTTGTGAAATATGCAAACAGGTACAGTTAAATGGTTTAACAGTGAAAAAGGCTTCGGTTTCATCGAAGTAGAAGGCGGAGATGATGTATTCGTACACTTCAGCGCTATCGAAGGTGAAGGATTCAAAACTTTAGACGAAGGTCAAAGCGTTGAATTTGAAATCGTTGAAGGCCAACGTGGCCCACAAGCAGAAAAAGTTACTAAACTTTAATCTGTTCACGTTAAACTAATAAAAACACGCAGCGGACTTCTTAGGGAGAAGCCTTGCTGCGTGTTTTTTTATGCTAAATGAATTCGGTATGTTTTTATTTCAAATGGAGCTACTGCGAATGTCGGATTGGAAGGCGATGTTTCGTTTTCCTCAAGTAAGTTGCATTCTGTGATTGAGGTAATCGTGTAATCACTTGCTATTGTCACTTCGCCGTGAGTTCCCGCAAATTCATGCAATCGTAAAATGATACCATCACCGTCCTCGGCTTGTTTAATGCTATCAATCATCACATAAGGATTTGTCACTTGGAAGAGGGAAAAAGTTTGAATTTCGCCGTTGGAAGAGAAAATTGGATTATTCAATTCCCAAGCAGCTTGAACTGTTTCCCCGTCTAAGAAATCACCTTGATGTGGATAGAGCGAATAAGTGAATTGGTGGATTCCTAAATCGGCATCCGGGTCTGGATAACCGGCTGCTTTCAGAAGCGTAAGGCGGAGAGTGGAATCTTTAATATCATAGCCGTATTTGGAATCATTTAACAAACTGACGCCGTAATTTTTCTCAGAAAGATCAGCCCATTGATGTCCAACCGTTTCAAAGCGAGCATAATCCCAACTTGTATTCCAGTGGGTTGGTCGTTTAACATTCCCGAATTGGATGTCATAGCTAGCTTCACTGGCATGTACGGCGACAGGGAAGGCGACTTTAAGCAACTGGTTACGATCTCGCCAGTCGACCTCGGTTTCAAATCTGATTTCAGGGCTCTCGTGATAAAAATGAATCCACTGAGTGATTTGAGATTTTTCGGAATGTAGCACTTGCTTCATAGTGAATTGGAGTGGGCCGTTCTCGGTTATTTCAACTGAATCTAGCGCGCTGATTTCTTTTTGTTTTTCTTGATAGAATAGGTCAATATCCCAGGCGTCATGCCACATCGGCTTATCTTCAAATAATTGAAATACATTACCTCGCGCATTTTCCGCTAATACTTGGCGGTTATTTTTTTTGTCAAAAATGGAAGTGAATTGTCCGGCTTCATTCCAAGTGATTTGATAGAAGGGTGTTTCTAATTGGTTATTTTTATAGTGAAAAGATGGTTGTTCTAAAATGTTAGCTGTTTCTTTAACGGAAATAGTTGCAGCCCCAAGCGCAGGTAAGTTTGGATGTTGGATAAGCCAAGCATTATTTGCTAATTTTTGCGCAGGTAGAGGGGTATTATTTTTATCATAAAAGGCTAAATGGTCTGCTTGATTGTCGGGCGAAATTTCGATGTATCGCGGTCTGGACCAAGTGGAACTATTCCAAAGTGTTATTTTTTGATTGGCATCTGTAGTTAAATTGGTCAATTGATTAGAAATTAATGCGTTATTTCCCTCCGCTGCTTCCGTGTACTCAATTAGAGCGTCGTCATAAACTTCTTTGATGGAAGAGCCGGGAATAATATCATGAAACTGATTTCGAAGTAAAATTTGCCAAATGCCTGCTAATTTTTCAGTTGGGTAAGTTATGCCTTGTTTTAGATTTGCTAAAACGGAAAGCCATTCGCTATTTCGTAAGCCGAGTTCGATTTTTCGATTCATTTTTTTCGTAAAAGCTTGGCTCGTATAAGTTCCACGGTGATATTCGAAGTAAAGTTCGCCGTTCCATGTATGAACATATTGATCGGTCGCATTTATCGTTTCGTGTAAATCGTTGAAATATGTAGTGGCGCTTTTTGGCTTTACTTCGGGAATTCCTGGCATCGCGTCATAACGACGGCGCATCTCTAGCATTTCTCTGTTCACACCGCCACCACCATCACCGTAGCCGTATGCAAGTAATAATTCTTGATTCACTTCTTTATCTTGATACTTATCCCAAAGACCAACAAGTTCGCGCGCTGTCATTTTGCCATTATAGGTTGAAATGCGGCTATTTTTTTCTGGGGCAGTAATGAAATGGGTCAAAATTTCCGTCCCATCCATCCCACGCCACTGGAACGTATCGTGCGGCATGCGGTTATATTGGTTCCAGCTGATTTTGGTTGTCATAAATGTTTTAATGCCTGATTTACGAAGGATTTGCGGTAAAGCCCAGCTATAGCCAAATACATCCGGCAACCATAGAAAACTAGAAGGTTTACCAAATTCTTCGCGTAAAAATTTCTGACCGTAGAGCATTTGTCGCACGAGCGATTCGCCGCTAGGAATATTACAATCAGCTTCAAGCCACATTCCTCCATCAGCTTCCCAGGCGCCTTCGCTGATTTTTGCTTTGATTTTCGCATAAATTTCTGGGTAATCTTCTTTGATATAGGCGTAAAGTTGTGGTTGCGATTGGAGAAATAAGTATTCAGGATAATCTTCCATTAAATGAAGCACAGTCGAAAATGATCGCGCGGCTTTTTCGCGAGTATGCTTTAAGCGCCATAGCCATGCTACATCTATATGCGTATGCCCAACAGCCGCCACTTTGATAGGAAAGTTTTTCGGCATTTTTTCCAGTGCGGCTTGTAAGAGTTGGTTGGCTGTTGCCATTGAGGCAAGGTTTTGTTCGGATCCAGGTGTACTCCAATCAATCGCAAGGTAAGCGCGATTAATCGCTTGGAGGAGCGGTGCATAGGTTGGATTTTTTTCTTCGAGTTGGTCGAGTGTTTTTAAAGTTGCTTTACTCGTGAAATACAAATCATCAATGACGAGATTTAAATATCCAATAAAGGCTTCTTTTAACTGGTGTGTCTGGATGGTTGGGGTTCCGCCACCTTCCAGTCCGGACCATAAACGGAAGACCAGTTCCACTTTTTTTCCAGCAAAACTATCTGGGAAAAGAACTTCGCGGTGATTTTGATCGACCCCTTGGTATGGTTCCCCGTTAACAAATAATAGTGATTCAAAGCCTGAATTGTGACCATCGCCGGTATTTCCAAAATCAAAGTAGCCAATCAAGCGCGTGCCCGTTTTGGTGTCTGGGAAAGTAATGGTTGTTTTGAGCCAGACATAACGGTCCCTACCTGACCAGTTTTCCCCGATAGTTAATTCGTTATCATACAAGACGGTATCTGGTCGTGCAGCGATTTCTCCATCCATATCCTCGGCTGCTTGGAATTTTTGGATAGGATAAGTTTTTTCGTAACGATAAAGCGCGACTTCATCCAGCCTGCCTCGTAATTTATCTTTAGTGAAAAACATAGCTATACTCATATCCTTTCTATTTTGTCTAGAACGGTTTCAATATATCATAGCGGCAAAAGATGTCAATTTGGCTTTTTTTAGGTTTGCATTGAGATTCTCTTAGAGTGGGAAGGATTACGCTTTCTTGTAATGGACAAATCAAGGGAAAATGGATTATTCATAGTAGTTTTTCGCCTAGCATTGCAATTCACTTTAGCCCTTACTATACTTAGCTTGAAAGCGAATACAAAAAGGATATTTGGAGGGGCAAAATGACTAGAAAGAAAGCGCATATTATTTCTCATTCTCATTGGGATAGAGAATGGTTTTTACCACTAGAAAGTTTGAGATTTAGACTTGTTACGCTGATGGATGAAGTAGAAGCATTACTTGATAAGGAAGTTGGATTTCATCATTTTCATATGGATGGACAAATGATTATGTTAGAAGATTATTTAGCTGTGAAACCCGCGAAAAGGGAAAAAATGAAGCAGCTGGTTGCGGACGGAAAACTGCGAATCGGACCGTGGTACATGTTGCAAGATGCTTTTTTGACAAGTGGAGAAGCGAATATTCGTAATTTGCAGTATGGTCTAGAAATGGCAGAAGAATTCGGTCAAGTAGAGAAAATTGGTTATTTTCCTGATACGTTTGGTTTATATGGACAAGTGCCACAACTCATGCGCCAAGCCGGTTTCGATACGGTCGTTTTCGGTCGTGGGGTCAATCCAACCGGCTTTAACAACCAAGTTTTTGATAGCGCTTTTGCCTCGAAATATTCGGAGATGTTTTGGGAAAGCCCGGACGGTTCGAAAGTATTAGGAATTTTACTCGCAAATTGGTATTCCAATGGCAATGAAATTCCGGTGGAAAAAGAAGCCGCGAAAGTTTTCTGGGATAAGAAGTTAGCGGATGTGGAACGGTTCGCATCGACGGATGAATGGCTATTTATGAACGGCTGTGATCATCAGCCAGTGCAAACTGATTTAGCGGAAGCATTGGAAGTGGCGCGGGAACTTTATCCTGAGGTGGAGTTTATCCATAGCCATTTTGAAAAATATCAAGAGGCTGTCAAAGCTGGTCTTGCCCCCGAAAAATTACAAACGGTTCACGGAGAATTAACGAGCCAACAATCAGATGGATGGTCCACGCTCGCCAACACAGCATCTTCACGTATTTACTTAAAACAAGCAAATGCGAAAATAGAGCGTTTATTAGAGCGTTTGGCTGAACCGATTTCTGTGATGGCGACGGAAGCAGGTGTCCAGTATCCACATGAATACTTAGCTTATGCTTGGAAATTACTTATGGAAAATCAAATCCATGACAGTATCACGGGATGTAGTTTGGATGAGGTGCACCGTGAAATGGAAGCTCGTTTTGAAAAAGTCGAACAAGCGACTATGGCGATTATTCAAAATGCCGCACGTCAAATCACGGAACAAATCACAACGAATGAAGCGGGCATTCCCATTACGGTATTTCATTCAGGTGGTCTCGAAGCAACGAGAACCATAGAACTCGAACTTGAAACAGATGCAATTCACTTTTCTGAGATGCATTTTGAATTAATACCAGACGAATTAGCGAAACTTCCAGAGCAAAGTTTTCGATTAGAAACAAGCACCGGCGAAGAAATTCCGGTTGTTGTTGAGTCGCTTGGCATTCGTTTTAATTACGATTTACCAGAACGGAAATTCCGCGATTCTTATTTTGCGAGAAAGTACAAACTAACCTTCACCGTAGAAAATTTGCCAGCGGTTGGGTATGAAACAATTTACGCACATCCGGTCGATTTGGTGAATGAATCAGCGAACCAAACACAAGATTTCTCTTTAGAAAATCGCTTTTTAAAAGTGGAAATTGCGGCGAATGGGACGTATACGATTTTAGATAAAGAAAAAGCGATAGAAATTGCAGGTGTTGGGGCATATGAGGATGCGGGCGACATCGGTAATGAATATATGTTTAAAGAAACCGGCGATAACTTACGAATAAATACACTCCATTCCAAACCGGCAATTCGAGTACTACGAGAGGATAAACTCGGCAAAACAATCGAAATAAACCATGAAATTGAAATACCAGAAAGCGCAAGTTCCGCCTTTGCGGAAGAAAAACGTCGCCTAATATGGCATCCTGACCGGCAGTCGGAGCGCTCGGAAAATTTTACTACATTTAAAATCACGACAGAATTAACGCTAAATAAACACGATAAACAATTAACTATCCGAGTGAAACTAAATAATAACGTAGATGACCATCGACTCCGCGTCCTTTTCCCGACTGGAAAACAAACAGAAACACATCAAGCGGGAAGTGTTTTTGAAGTAGTAACACGCGCGAATAAACAAGTCAAAGAATGGACGAATCCTGCTAAAGATAACCGAAAACAAGGCTTTGTTGCTAGTGGAAATATCGTTGTCGCAAGTCTTGGTTTACCAGAATATGAAGTAAGCGAACATGGTGACAAACTAGAATTAACATTGCTTCGCGCAGTATCTGAAATAGGCGATTGGGGTGATTTTCCGGCATATGAAGCGGAATGCCACCGAGAGATTACAGCAGAGTTTCACGTTTTCCTAACAAATGATTCTGATGTTGCAAATAGCTCCATCCCAGCACAAGTAAACGCACGCTTGACTCCTATTTTTGCATTCCAACACAAATCAACAACGAAAGAAAAAATTCTCGCAGAAAAAAGAGATTTTGCAGAATGGAAAACAGAGGCTGGATTTGTCTTCTCAGCATTTAAACTCGCTAAAGACAACCAACCGATTATCCGATTCTTCCAAACCGCAAGTGAACCAAAACAGCTACAGACGATGCAACCGTGGCAGAAATCGACTATTTTGGAAGAAACGACGGGAGATGCCAAGAAACAATTTACCGCTAGTCCAAACGAAATCATCACTTTAAAAGGAGTGTAATACATGACAAACAAAGTACCAGCAAGCTTTAGCAAATGGATAGAGAAAGTGAAAACGACTTTTCCAGAAAACAAAAAACTTCACCGCATGTTTGAAAAATGTTTTACGAATACGTATACAACTACCTTACAAGAAACAGAAGAGGGGCTTCCATTTGTTATTACAGGAGACATTCCAGCGATGTGGTTACGCGATTCTACAAGCCAAATTAGACCATATTTAATTGTGGCGGAAGAAGACGAAGAAATGGCGACTGTTATTGAAAACCTCGTAAAGTTACAAACTAAATGTATTTTGCATGACCCATACGCGAATGCTTTTAATAAATCGGCGAATGGTGCGGGATTTCAAAACGACAAAACAGCAATGACCGACCTGGTTTGGGAACGAAAATATGAAATTGATTCACTTTGCTATCCGATTCAATTAGCGTATCTATTATGGAAAAGCACCAGCCGTACAGGTCATTTTACCGAAGAATTTAGAAAAGCATTGCATCAAATCATCGAAGTTTTTAAAATCGAACAAAAACATACAGAGCAAAGTCCGTATCGTTTCGAACGAGAAAATGTACGTCAATCAGATACCTTAAATAATAACGGAAAAGGAACAGATGTAAGCTATACTGGTATGTCTTGGAGTGGCTTTAGACCGAGTGACGACGCGTGTATGTATGGCTATCTTGTGCCGAGTAATATGTTTTTAGTTGTGGTGATGGATTACGTCCAAGAAATAATAGCGGCGTTTTACCCGGATGATAAAGAATTGCTGAAAGATAGCGCAGATTTACGAAAAGAAGTTGCTGCAGGGATTGAAACCTATGCGAAACAAGCGCATCCCTATTACGGCGATGTTTACGCGTATGAAGTTGACGGAACGGGGCGTAAATTATTTATGGATGATGCTAACGTGCCAAGCTTGCTCGCTGCACCGTACTTAGGTTTTTGTAAGAAAAATGATCCTGCATACCAAGCGACTAGAAAACTAATTTTAAGCCGAGAAAATCCTTATTTTGTCGAAGGTAGTGTACTTACAGGAATTGGTAGTCCACATACACCTGATCATTATGTATGGCCGATTGCGCTTAGCATCGAAGGATTAACGGCAGAAACAGAAGCGGAAAAACAAGCCATTTTAGAGATGCTGATTGCCGGAGATGGCGGAACGGATTATATGCACGAAGGTGTCAACGCCTCGAATCCAGCTGAATTCACGCGCGACTGGTTTGCTTGGTCGAATGCAATGTTTAGTGAATTTGTTTTAAGCATGTGCGGTGTGTACGTAAAAGGCAGCCCATTAAGTAAATAAAAAAAGAAAAGTCTGGGCGAAAACTCAGGCTTTCTCTTACTATCAAAGGAGAGAAAAAGAATGAAACTTATTGATAAATTTTCAGTTATTAGCGACTGGATTATCCGGCTCGTCTGGACAAATTTAGTATGGCTTTTCCTTGTGTTGATCGGCGGGATTGTGCTTGGCTTTATGCCGGCAACGGTTGCTTTATTTACGATAACGAGAAAATGGGCGCGAGGCGATTTAGATGTGCCAGTTTGGAAATCTGCTTGGCAAACTTATAAACAGGTGTTTGTTTCGGCTAATTTAGCGGGTGCAATTTTTGCGCTGATAGGGATTTTCCTGTATGCGGATTTGCGGATTGTTTTTGAATTAATGCAAGGTTTTTGGTCGACGATTTTATACTTTTTCTTAATGTTTTTGCTTTTTCTTGTGGGTATTGCCTTTTTACAGTATTTCACGGTATTTGTTCACTTTCAAATGAAAAATGCGCGTGCTTATGTCGGGCAAGCATTCTTGCTCGCGATTACTAGTTTTAAAAATACCTTTATGATTGTGGTTGGACTTGTTTTTTGCGCATGGTTAATCTCGAAAATGCCCGCTTTTCTTTTATTCATTTCTGGCGTTTTGCCAAGTTATTGGATAATGAAAATCAACTTACACCGCTTCAAGCAAATGGAACCAAAGTAACCCCTTACATTATTGCAGATAGTATGCAATAATCAGAAAAGAAGAGGGGGTAGTAAAGGAATATGACACAGGAATTGCCACGTAAGCGCGTTTTCAAAAGAATGTTACTAATTTTTTCTTTGACAAGTCTTTTTACGGTGAGCTTGTTACTTTTTTTCATATATAAGTACTATACAAATATTCAACTAGATGCCAACCTCCAAAAAGCAGAAACCATTGCGAGTAAGCAGCTGGACGCACTTTCGGAGAAGCAAAAGGCGTTAATTAGTTTAACACAAGATATTTATCGTAATAGCGATTTGATGCAAGATGTTCAAATCGCGATGACAAACGATTACGGTAGTTATACAGAGCAAAATATCGATAACTATTTTAAAAGTAAAAATTTTTATTCTGTAGATATGCAAACGTATTTACAGTCTTATTTTTCGTATGATGAGGATATTATCGCGCTGCAGCTCATTTCGGATGATGGTAGTTACTCTTATACATTTCCGAGCCGTTACCGGGAATGGAAAGAAACGGTTGATACATATGGGGAGGCAAATATCGCCACCGAAGCATCAAAGCAAGGAACATTTTATACAATCGAAAATAAAATAGTCGTGAAACAGCCGATTAATGATCCAGGTACATTAAAACAAATGGGTTATTTACTTTTATACATTGATCCAACGTTTCTAAGCAAATGGATTACGAAAGATTATCAAAACTCGACTTTTCAAATACAAAACACAAAAGGAGTCGAGGTATATTCCAACCACCCAAAGAAACAAATCCAAACGCCTGAAAAACAAGGATGGCTTCAAGCTGACAACAAAAAAGTATACTTTCAAAAAACAGAAGACGAAACAAATGGCTTGAAAAACAATACCTTTTTATATCGAGTAACAGATGATAGTGCGCCGCTTATCGAACTTACTTTATTTGGAATTGGACTGTTATTAGTTATTTTTTCTATCAGTATTAATTTTGTTATTAGTAGACGTTATTCTAAACGGATTTTAACCATTATTGGTGGGATGAATCGGGTGGAAAATGGGACGCTTGATGCAAAGCTTCCGGTTGATAATAACGGGGATGAATTGACGATGATTAGTGAGCGGTTTAACCATATGACAGAAAACCTCGATGCCTATGTGAAGAAGGTCTATAGCCTAGAAATGGAAGAACAAAAAGCGCGGCTCAAGGCACTCCAGGGTCAAATGCAGCCTCATTTTCTTTATAATTCACTAGAAGCAATTAGGATGAATGCGCGCGTAGAAGGAGCCAAAGCGACAAGTGATATGATTTATCAACTTGCAACACTACTGCGCTACACAGCTAATCACCGTGAAATCACCACTTTAGGTGAAGAAATCAATTACGTGAAACAATATGTCCGCTTTATGGAAATGCGCCACGAACAGCCAATTAAGCTAGAAATCAATATTGAAAAACGTTTCAATCATACACAGATTCCACGGTTTGCTCTGCAGCCGCTTATTGAAAACTTTTTCAAATATGCTTATAAAGAAAATCAAAATCCAATAGTCGTAATTACGGTCACTGCAGAAAATGAAAATTTACAATTTAGAATTGAAGACAATGGTTCGGGAATCGATGCAGAGAAATTAAAAGAAGTGCAAGCAACAATTGAAAGTAAAGATGAGACGAGCCACATCGGTCTAGCTAATTTAAACAAACGATTGCAACTTTTATATGGAGAAACTTATCAATTAACAATTAAAAGTAAAGCAAATGAAGGTACTGTTATTATGTTTCAAGTGCCTCAAAATACGGGAGGAGAAAAGTAATGCTAAAAATTGTACTAGTAGACGACGAACCCCTTATTCTCAAAGGTTTAGAAAGTATTATTCCAGAATTTGAGCAATCGATTGAAATTATCGGGACAGCCAAAAATGGCGCAGTAGCCTTAGATTTATTTGCTAATCAACAAGTAGATGTCCTTTTGACCGATATAGAGATGCCTGTAATGAACGGACTAGAATTAATTGATGAATGGAAAAAACGACAACCCGCAACTAAAACGATTGTTCTTTCCGGATTTGAAGATTTTCATTATGTGAAACGCGGACTTTCAGCGGGAATCGAAAATTATTTACTAAAACCTTTAAATGAACAAGAATTAAAAGAAACGTTTATACAAATAGAGAAAAAACAAATGACAGACAGTGTGATACCAAAGGAAGAAGCGTATTACATCTTACGGGACAATACGATTTGGCGTTGGCTAAATTTACGAATTAACAAAGAAGAGTGGGAAGAGCGCCTGGCATTATACGATATGATTTTAAATTCAAAGGAAAATGCTGTTCTCATTCAAATTCAACCAACAAAAGAAATCAATCTGACTGAATGGAAAAATCTTTCTGAACAATATCGGAAGGACTTTCCATTTATGCTACTTACGCCAGAAAATGAAATAATTATAGGAATAACCGAACCAACCTCGATATCCGAACAAATTTTAGCGATTCACCAAGATGTGAAAAAACGCCTTTCGAATGAAGCTTTTTACCTATTTATCAGTGAAAAAGTGCAAGGTGAAATGATGTACCCGCAAGCCTTTCGCCAACTTACTAGGTTGCTTCCGGAACGACTTGTTCAAGAGCCTGGAAGCCTAATTGCCTATCAAAAACGTACCAAACATACTTGGCGTCCGAAAAGAAAGCAACATCAACTTGCGAAGCTCTTAGTGATGAATAACGAAAAAGAAATTAAAGCGTGGATCCAGCACTTTTTTAAAGAATGGAATGACCATAAATTGGAAAGCGACCCACATCAAATGCTCCATATTTTGAATGAGCTGCTTGTGATGATGGCGGAATCGGATCCGAAAGAGTTAAGCGAATCCATGGGGAGAATTGCCGAAGAAACGAGTATTGAGGGATTGGAAGAGGCGACGCTAGCCTACGCTATTCGTTACTATAATCGCAAAAAACAAACAGATGAATCAAAAAGCCCCATTATTCAAAATGTGCTTTCCTATATCACGGAACATTTCGCAGAAGGAATGTCTTTAAAAACGCTCGGTAACGACTTTCATATTAATGCTGTTTATCTCGGTCAACTTTTTCAGAAAGAAATGGGCGAACACTTTACGGATTATCTAAATCGCTACCGGGTGAACTATGCAAAAGAAGAATTGCTTCAAACAAAAGATAACTTAACTATCATCGCAGGGAAATCTGGTTATACCGATATGGCTTATTTTTATCGACAGTTCAAAAAGCACACAGGCGAAACACCAAATCGTTACCGAAAAATCCATCAATAAAATTATTTCTAATATTTGTCTATAAATCTAAACATCCGCAACTATTTAACCCCTCGTAAAAACGATAAACTAAAGATGTTGAAAGCACTTACAAAAAAGAGGGGTGAATGGATTGAAAAAAGTTTTATCACAAATTCGAGCTAATCGAATTTGGCTTTTAATGGTACTTCCAGGCCTCCTTTGGTTCCTGGTTTTCTCATACTTACCAATGTTTGGTACAGTGATTGCATTCAAAGATTACAAGATTGATGGGAAAGGATTTTTATCCAGTATTATGAGTAGCGACTGGGTGGGACTTGAAAATTTTAAATTCCTATTCCAAACAAACGACGCTTTTATTATTACCCGAAACACCGTTCTTTATAATTTAGTATTTATTATTGTTGGGCTGTTTCTTGGTGTAGCACTTGCTATTATTTTCAACAGCTTACTAAATAAGCGAGGAGCAAAAATTTATCAAACGGGAATGCTTTTCCCCCATTTTTTATCATGGGTAGTTGTCAGCTATTTCTTGTTCAGCTTTTTGAGCGAAGACAGTGGGCTGATGAATAATATTTTACTTGCATTCGGACAGGACCCGATTTCCTGGTATAACGATCCGAAATACTGGCCGTTTATCCTTATCATGATGAATGTTTGGAAAGGCCTAGGTTATGGAAGTATTGTCTACCTTGCAGCGATTGCCGGAATTGACCGGACCTACTACGAGGCGGCTATGATTGATGGTGCTGGCAAATGGCAACAAATTAGGCATGTAACAATTCCGGCATTAACGCCACTGATGGTTATTTTAACGATTTTGAATGTCGGGAAGATTTTTAACTCTGATTTTGGTTTGTTTTATCAACTACCGCGAAATTCAGGCCCGCTTTATCCAGTGACGGATGTTATTGATACATATGTATACCGAGGTTTAACGTCACTTGGAGATATGAGTATGAGTGCGGCAGCTGGCTTCTATCAGTCCATCGTTGGCTTTATTCTAGTGTTACTCACAAACTACATCGTGAAAAAAATAAATCCAGAATATGGCTTATTTTAGAAAAGGAGGCGAGGTGCTTTGGCAGAACAGCTTGAAGCAGTGAGTGAAATAGAACAAGTCCGGGGTGAAATGGAAAAACCGGCAAAAGATAAACCAGCTAAAGACATTATTGGTTTTGGGAAAAAGATGAACGTAGCGATGAATATTATGCTCGCTTTCCTAGCGCTCATTTGTATTTTTCCATTTTTGTACATTATTGTTATTTCTTTTTCTAGTGAATCATCTCTGGCGGCAAACGGCTTTCAACTAATACCGAAAGAGTGGAGCATGGAAGCGTATGAGTACTTATGGAAGATGAAAGGACAACTATTACAATCATACGGTATTACCATTTTAGTTACGGTTATTGGTACGGTATGTAGTGTTGCAATGATTGCTCTTTACTCTTACGCGATATCAAGACCACAATTTAAGTATCGTCGTCAATTTACATTTATTGCCTTTTTTACCATGTTATTTAGTGGCGGGATGGTGCCTGCATATATCGTGATGACGCAATTTTTGCACTTACGAAATAGCATTTGGGCGATGATTTTACCACTAGCAATGAATGCTTTTTACATTATGATTATGCGCACGTTCTTTTTACGGTCTATTCCAGAACCAATACTTGAGGCGGCCCGAATTGAAGGTGCTGGGGAACTACGGATCTTTTTACAAATGGTCGTTCCGTTGTCCTTACCGGGACTTGCCACAATTGCACTCTTCTCGACACTCGGATACTGGAATGACTGGTTCCAAGCGTCACTTTATATTGATAATCCGAATTTAGTACCACTACAATCGCTACTTATGAAAATTGAAAACAACTTAGAATTCATGCGGCAAAACTCTGAAATTGCTTATACTGCCGGCGCGTTTAAGTCCATACCACAAGACGGTGCAAAAATGGCGATGGTTGTTATTTCGACATTACCAATCGCAATCACCTATCCGTTTTTCCAAAAATACTTTATTAGTGGACTCACAATTGGCGGCGTAAAAGAATAAAAAAGATGGAGGGAATTTAATGAAGAAGAAATGGGGAGTAATCATCGCATCACTCTGCTTGCTACTAGGTTTAAGCGCATGCGGAAGCGATGAGAAGGCAGATGCAAATGAAGTTCCGACACTGAAATGGTACATGATTGGAACGCCACAAAAAGACACGGAAGAAGTTATGAAAGAAGTAAATAAATATACGGAAGAAAAAATTGGCGTCAAAGTAGAGATGACTCAAATCGACTGGGGCGACTACGGCAAACGGATGCAAACCGTTATTAACTCAGGTGAAAACTTTGATATTGCTTACTCTGCAGCGGGAGAATTCGTTTCTTACTCACAAAAAGGCGCATTTTTGCCATTAAATAAATATCTAGATAAAGAAGGCAAGAAAATGAAAGCCGAGTTAAATGATGTACTTTGGGAAGGTGCAACCATTGACGGAAACATTTACGGTGTTCCTTCCAACAAAGAAGTCGGCGAGCAACAAGTATACGTTTTTAACAAAAATCTTGTCGATAAATATAAAATGGACGTAACGAAAGTAAAAAACTTTAGCGATTTAGAACCAATGTTAAAAACAATTAAAGAAAACGAACCAAGTATCACACCAATCGGCGGGAACAAAGACTTTAAGCCAGCATTCCCATATGATTATTTGATTGATAATGCAGTACCTCTTCCTTTTGCAGTAAATCAATATGAAGACACTGGCAAAATCGTTAACTTCTATGAGCAACCCGAAACATTAGATATCCTAAAATCGCTTCATAGCTTTTACCAAAAAGGATATGTCACAAAAGATATCGCAACCTCCACAGATCCATGGTCATACGATAAAGAAAACTGGTTTGTGCGGATTGAAAAATACCAACCATATGCAGAAAATATTTGGGATAAAAATACAGGCGGCAAATATAAAGTAGTCACACAGCCAATTGCTGAAACTCCTATCATCAAAAATAACTCTGTAACTGGTGCGATTCAAGCTGTTTCTGTTACGAGCCAACACCCTGAAGAAGCAGTGAAATTCCTTGATTTACTAAACACGGATGAATATTTACGTAATTTAGTCGACAAAGGAATTGAAGGAACCCATTATAAAGAGTTAGATGACGGTAAAATTCAAGATCTACCAGCACGTGTGGAACGTTACAGCATGCCAACGTATGCGCTTGGAAATCACTTCATTCTAAAATTATATGAAGATGAGCCAGCGGATAAATGGGATCAATTTAAAGAATTCAATAAAAAATCAGTTGCATCACCGGGCTTAGGTTTCTATTTTGACTCCTCTAAAGTTCGAACTGAAATAGCTTCGATTACCAATGTGTGTAATGAATTTGCACCGGCGCTTCTTACAGGAACAGTGGATCCTGTTGAATATACAGAAAAATTCAAAGCGAAATTAAATGATGCAGGTATGAAAAAAGTAATGAAAGAAATGCAAAAACAATACGATGAATACCGTGCTTCACAAGATTAAATGCGAGAAAAGACTTAGTTTATCTAAGTCTTTTCTTTTTTTATATATAACAGTTTTCATATAATTATATAACAGTTTTTGAGTCAAGAACCTTGCAATAATTCTTTTAAGTAGTATAATAATTCTTGTAAATGAAGAATTTTTGAAAACTGTACTATTGAAATTTTAATAATTTATATAACAAAAGGATGATAACGATGGCGAAACTAGAAAAAGACCAAGAAAAAGTAATAACACAAGGGAAATCAGGAGCAGATTTAGTTGTAGACAGCTTAATTAATCAAGGTGTTACGCATGTATTCGGGATTCCGGGAGCGAAAATTGATAAAGTTTTCGATGTGATGGAAGAACGCGGACCAGAATTAATTGTCAGTCGTCATGAACAAAATGCGGCGTTTATGGCTGCTGCTATCGGTCGTCTAACTGGGAAACCTGGTGTTGTACTTGTAACTAGTGGCCCCGGCGCATCAAACCTTGCCACTGGACTTGTAACAGCAACTGCTGAAGGAGATCCAGTCGTTGCGATTGCTGGAAACGTAACTAGACAAGACCGCCTAAAAAGAACCCACCAATCAATGGATAATGCAGCACTTTTTCGTCCAATTACAAAATATAGCGAAGAAGTAGTTCACGCTGAAAGTATTCCAGAAGCAATCACTAACGCTTTTCGCTCGGCAGCAGAACCAAACCAAGGCGCTGCTTTTGTCAGTTTGCCACAAGATATCGTGAATGAACCAAACGTACCAGTAAAAGCGATTCGCCCACTTGCTAAACCAGAAAATGGTCCTGCTTCCAAAGAACAAGTTGCGAAACTCGTTGCCCGTTTGAAAAAAGCGAAATTACCGGTATTGCTATTAGGTATGCGAGCATCTAGCCCGGAAGTAACTGGCGCGATTCGTCGCTTACTCCAAAAAACAAGCATCCCAGTAGTAGAAACTTTCCAAGCAGCTGGTGTCATTTCACGCGATTTAGAAGATAACTTCTTTGGACGTGTTGGTCTATTCCGCAACCAACCAGGAGATATTTTATTGAATAAAGCGGATTTAGTTATTACGGTTGGCTATGATCCGATTGAATACGATCCAAAAGCTTGGAATGCCTCTGGCGATAGAACGATTGTGCATTTAGACGACATTCGAGCTGATATCGATCATTATTATCAACCGGTGACAGAGCTAGTTGGAAACATCGCGCTTACTTTAGACCGTGTAAATGCGAAATTTAGCGGTTTGGAATTAGCGGATAAAGAACTAGAAACATTAAAAGAACTTCACGCCCAATTAGAAGAACGAGATGTTCCGCCAGAAAGTGATGAAACTAACCGGGTACATCCCTTGTCGGTCATTCAAACGCTACGTTCGGCAATTGATGACAACGTAACTGTGACGGTCGATGTTGGTTCACATTATATTTGGATGGCGCGTCATTTCCGCTCTTATGAACCACGCCGTCTGCTTTTCAGCAACGGTATGCAAACGCTCGGTGTCGCGCTTCCTTGGGGAATTGCTGCAACACTCGTACATCCGGGTGAAAAAGTGGTTTCGATTTCTGGTGACGGTGGCTTCCTATTTTCCGCAATGGAATTAGAAACAGCTGTCCGCTTGCGTGCGCCACTTGTGCACCTTGTATGGAATGACGGAAGCTATGACATGGTTGCTTTCCAACAAAAAATGAAATACGGCAAAGAAGCAGCTGTTCGTTTTGGCAATGTTGATATCGTAAAATTTGCAGAAAGTTTCGGAGCAAAAGGTCTTCGCGTAACAAATCCAGCAGAACTTTCTGATGTATTAAAAGAAGCGCTTGAAACAGAAGGTCCCGTCGTTGTAGATATTCCAATTGATTACCGTGATAACATCAAACTCGGCGAAACTTTACTACCTGACCAATTTTATTAAAACGTTAAAAATCTCTCGGATTTCCCGGGAGATTTTTTTATAGTTAAAGGTTGACTTGGAGTGGGCTTCAAGGTTTATGCTGTAATAGTACTAGAAATTAACTAGGAGGGTTTTGAATGGAATATGTTAAATTTGGCAACACTGGCTTGGATGTTTCAAAAATCTGTTTAGGAACAATGGGGTTCGGTGATAAAGACAAATGGATTCATAAATGGGTTTTGGACGAAGCGAACAGTCGCCCTATCATAAAAAAAGCACTCGATTTAGGCATAAATTTCTTTGATACTGCGAATATTTATTCTTATGGTGAGAGTGAAAAAATCGTTGGACGTGCACTAAAAGACTATGCTAACCGCGATGATGTTGTTTTAGCGACCAAGGTGCAACAAACAATGCGCCCGGATCGCCCGAATAGTGGTGGCTTATCCAGGAAAACCATTTTGAGTGAAATCGACCATAGTTTAAAACGCTTAGAAACAGATTATGTGGATTTATATATCATTCACCGTTTTGATGAAAATACGCCGATTGAAGAAACGATGGAAGCTTTACACGATGTCGTTAAGTCCGGGAAAGCGCGTTACATTGGAGCGAGTGCGATGTATGCTTGGCAGTTCCAAAAAGCACAACGCGTCGCAGAGAGAAATGGTTGGACAAAATTCGTTTCCATGCAAAATCATTATAATATGATTTACCGGGAAGAAGAGCGAGAAATGATTCCGTTTTGTCGCGATGAAAAAATTGCGATTACACCATACAGCCCGCTAGCATCAGGACGATTAACGCGAGATTTGAATGAAACAACCAATCGTTCCGAAACGGATCCAGTTCAAAAATCCAAATACGATGACATGATGAATGCAGATAGAGGTATTATTGAACGTGTGGCTGAACTTGCGGAAACACACCAAGTATCTCGAGATAAAATTGCTTTAGCGTGGCTATTAAATAAAGATGAAATCACTTCGCCGATCATCGGTGCGCAAAAAGAAAGTCATCTGGAAAGCGCGGTAGAGGCGCTAAATATTCAATTAACGGCAGCGGAGGTTAACTATCTAGAAGAATTATATATTCCGCACCCAGTAGTTGGAGCGCTACCTACAACTAAATAATCAAATGGAGCATGAGTTGGATGGAAAAATCTGACTCATGCTTTTTTTTATGTAAAAAGACTATTGACAAACAAAATGCAACCGTTTACAATAAAGTGGTATTAAAAATGTTTAAAGCTGTATCTTTTTAAAAAGTGAAATAGATAGATGATTTGAAAAAAGAGGTGGAAATATGGAATATAAAGACTTGTCGCCAGCAGTGCAAAGTGAAGAACAACTAAGACAGCTTATCCAAGAAAAAGTAGCAGCCGGAGAAACAAGTTTCCCATCAGAACGTGCGCTTGAAAACGAACTAGGTGTCAGTAGAACTACACTCAGACGGTCACTTGATACCCTTGAAAAAGAAGCGGTCATCCAAAAAAGAAACCGAAAAGGAATCGAAATCAATCAAAAGCAAACAATCAATATTTTGCAAATGAATTCCATGAGCAGCCAATTGCCGGGAGAACAAAAAGTAGAAGTAATGTCACAAGAAATAGTAGCTGGCAAAGACGAGGTGAATCACTTTTTAAACTTAAGCGAAGATAAGCCGGTGTTTAAATTAGTTCGTCGAAGAATAGTTGATAATAAGCCGTTTTCTTATGAAATATCTTTTATTGATAGCGCGAGATTTGCTGGTATTGAGAAAATCGATTTAAATAATTCCTCGCTATACAATGTGTTAGAAAAGCAGTTTGCTATTAAACCTACCTACGGGCGCGAAGAATTGCGCTATGTATCAGCGAATGAAAAGCTAGCAGAAGCGTTAAAGGTACCACTACACACGCCACTTTTTGAAGTAGTGAGTAAAGCATTTGATCAAAATGATGAACCTTTTGAGTACAGTAAACAATATCTAATTGGTAATCAAATTAAATACAAAATCAATGCGAAAAACATCTTTGATTACTTGGAGGATGAGTGAAATGGGAGCTAAAAAGCCACTTTTTGAAGTAATAGCTTCAGAAATAAAAGATAGTATTAATCGCGATGAATATAAGCCGGGAATGCTAATGCCGAACGAAACAGCCTTGCAAGAAATTTTTTCTAGTAGTCGGACAACGATTCGCCGCGCGGTAGATTTATTAGTCGAAGAAGGTTTAGTTGTTCGTAAAAACGGTGTTGGGCTATACGTCCAACCAAAACTAACAGCTCAGAACATTTTAGAAATGACAGGTGTTATGAAAACCGATACCAATGAAAATCTGAAAAAAGACATTAAAGACTTTTACATCCGTAAAGCTGGGAAATTTTACGCAGAGAAGTTTGGTATAAAAGAGAATGAACTTGTGTATTCTATCAAGTTTGTCCAAAAAAGTGAGCATGGTGTCACACTAGATCGCTTAATTTTACCACTAAGTTTATACCCTGATTTACAAGCAAAGGATTTTCAAATTATTAATATTATTGAGCTTGTTAATTCAGGTAAATATAAATTATTTGAGCTTGAGCAGGAACTTCAACTTATTTTAGCTGGGAATGAGCAAATCAAAAATATGCATGTAGACGAAAATGATCCTGTTTTCAAATTGAGTAGTGTCTTTTATGCAGAAAACGAGATGCCAATTGCCATCCAATATCATTATGAAGATGCTGAGTCGACCAAATATGTAGTTGATTTTAACTAATACGAAGGAGGAAGAAAAAATGATTCAATTTCTAAGAGTAGACCATCGTTTACTACATGGACAAGTAGCTGTATCTTGGTTTAATGCTTTAGATGTAAATACAATTTTAGTGGCAAATGATGGGGTAGCGGCGGACGATTTCCGTAAGTCGGCAATACGTCTCGCTAAACCCGAGGCGGCAAAACTAGTCATGAAAAGTATCGATGAAAGCATCGAAGCAATTAATTCCGGCGTCACCGACAAATACAACATGCTTATTGTTGTTGAATCGGTTGAAGACGCTTACAAATTAATCCATGGCACGAATGGTAAAATCCCGATGTTAAATCTAGGCGGAACAAAGCAAAGAGAAGGAACAGCCAATTTTTCCAAAGCAATCAATTTAACACCTGAAGAAGTAGCGAAGTTAAAAGAACTTCAAAAAGAAAAGGTAGATGTATTTATGCAACAAGTGCCTAACGAGAAAAAAGTAACCTTTGAAGCATAAAAGACGAAAGAAGGGATAAATTATGGAACAGTTTGGAACAGCGATTTTGCTTGCACTTGCAGCAATGCTTGCAAATGGAGAGTATTTATTTGGTTCATCGATGCTATCAAGACCACTGGTAACATGTACACTCGCCGGACTTATCATGGGTGATGTACAAATGGGGATTATTATGGGAGCAACTTTGGAATTAGCTTTTGTAGGATCTTTTTCTATCGGAGCATCTATTCCTCCAGAAATTATTTCAGGAAGTATACTAGGAACAGCCTTTGCGATTTCGACTGGCGAGAGTACAGCGGTAGCATTAGCACTTGGAATTCCGATTGCTTCCCTTGTACTTGTCGTTAAAAATCTATGCTTCATTTTCGTATTACCTTACTTTGTGCATAAAGCGGATAAATACGCACTCGAGGGTAATTCGCGAGGAATCAGTCGAATGCAACTGCTCGGTGGATTTTTATCGATCAACTTACCAATTGGTATTATTGTCGCAACGTCCTATCTAGTCGGAAGCCCAGTCATCCAAAACGTACTTGATGCCATCCCGGCTTTCGTTATAACAGGACTTGGAATTGCGACAGGTTTACTGCCAGCATATGGTTTTGCTTTACTTCTAAAATTAATGGTGAACAAAAAGAATGCCGTATTTTTCGTATTTGGCTTCGCATTAGCTGTTTATTTAAAAGTTCCTGTAACAGGCGTAGCGATTTTCGCTGCATGTTTAGCGCTAATTTTAACTGGTTATGCAACGCTTAAAAATGACAATGGTCCGAAGAATACGAATACAGAGCCAGCACTTGCGAATGATGGAGGTATAAATTATGAAGATGAAGAGTTCTGACGTATTAACAAAAAAAGACTTAATGAAAGTTTTCTGGCGCTCGTTCACGATGGAATGGTCATGGAACTACGAACGACAATCCAATCTCGGTTATGGATTTTCCATGCTACCAGCCTTAAACAAAATTTTTAAAAATGATAAAGATAAACGAATTTCTTCTTATCAAAGGCATTTAGAATTTTATAACGTAACACCGTGGCTTTCCACTTTTCCGCTCGGGATTTCGATTGCGATGGAGGAACAATCTGCGAAAGATAAAGACTTTGACACAGACTCCATCAACAATATAAAAGTAGCGTTAATGGGACCGCTGAGTGGGATTGGAGATTCGTTCTTCTGGGGAACTTTACGCGTTATCGCTACAGGTATTGGAACTTCCTTAGCGCTTCAAGGAAATATGTTAGGGCCGATTTTGTTCCTTCTTATTTTCAATATTCCAGCTATTCTGACTCGTTATTATGGATTATTTATTGGCTACAATATCGGAGCTAATTTTATCGAAAAAATTCAAAAAACTGGATTAATGGATAAACTCTCTTATGGTGCTTCGGTTATCGGGCTGGCTGTAGTTGGTGCAATGGTCGCCACGATGGTGAATATTAATATGCCAATGAAATTTGGCTCTGGTGATGATGCAGTAACGATTCAAAGTGTTTTTGACGGTATCGTCCCAGGAATCCTAGCACTTGGCTTCACCTTCTTTATTTTCTGGTTAGATAAAAAAGGACTAAAAGCACATTGGATTCTGTTATTAATCGCAGGAATTGGGATTTTAGGAGCGTTCACAGGTCTATTAAAATAAGTAGGTGAAAAAATGAAAAACATGGATTATTATATCCGGTCGGAACAAAGCGTTTATGAAAATATCATCCGAAGTCGAAAAGAACTTTTACAAAAGGTCATTCAAATGGAGAAAGTGGACTATCAAGCAATCGTTATTTTTGCAACAGGTTCTAGTTCTAATGCGGCATTCGCAGCGCAGTTATATATGTCAGATAAACTCGCTATTCCCGTATATGTGGAAGAACCGTCTACTGCAGGAAATTACATGCTTCACTTAAACAAAAACACCTTATATATCGCTATATCACAAGGTGGGCACAGTTATTCCACTATTCATCTCGTAAAAGAAATTGAACGTCAAGGTGGCATTGTTTTCACTTTAACGAGCGACTTAACAAGCCCGATTGCTAAAGAAAGTACGCGGGCAATTGATCTCGGAATGGGCATAGAAGAGATGCCATATGTCACGCTTGGCTATAGCGCAACCATTCTCATGTTGAATTTAATGGCGCTTGAGCTAGCCCTTTTACAAGAAAAAATATCGGAAGCGGCTTATCAGTCAGAAATCGCGGAGTTGAAGAAAATCACCAGTCATTTGCCAAAAGTAGTAGAGAAATCAGCAGCTTGGGTAGATGCGCATACACAGGAATTGATGGAAGCGGAACGAGTTTTCTTCATAGGATACGGCGCCGCTTATGGTGTAGCGCGTGAAGGAGAAACAAAAGTAACAGAAACCATCCGGATTACAGCTTTTGGTAAGGAGTTAGAAGAATATATGCACGGACCTTATATAGGTTTATCCGAGCAAGACTATATTATCTTCCTTGAACCTCAAGGCTTACTAGAAGACCGCGCAGAAAAATTAAAACAATTTTTACAAGGCCATGTAAAGAAAATCCGAACATTTTATGCGGATGCAGGCGGGGAAAAGACAGATGATTTATTACTCGGTGTGCGGGCAGCAGAACTTCTGACGCCGCTGTTTATGACTATCCCGGTTCATTTATTATCCTTTGAAATTTCCAAGAAAAAAGGAATTAATTTAGAAGTATCCGCTTTTCCAGAATTTGACCAAATAACGAAATCCAAAATTTAACCAAAGAAAGTAGGAATGAATAGTGCTAAAATTTGATGAACAAAAAGTGAGAGAAAACATGGAAGGGGCGCTTAAATTACGCCCGCAAATTAATGAAGTAGTTGACCAAATACATGGCCGCGGCTTTAGTAATATTTGTTGGTTAGGAATTGGCGGTACATACGCGTCTGCCATGCAAGCAGTGGTGCATATGAAAGAAAAAACAGCATTAGAAACTTTTTATGAAAATGCAGCTGTGTTTCTAACGACAGGCAATAAACGTGTTACTAAAGATACCCTTGTAGTCATTTCATCGGTAACTGGAAGTACGCAAGAAGTGGTAGATGCTGTGAAAAAATGTAATGAAATTGGCGCAACTGTATTTGGATTTATTGATAAAGCAGAAGCAGAACTTGCGACTTTAGTAGATCATTTAATCTCCTATCCGTTAAATGAACAATTAAAATTCTTCATGGTAGCAGATCGTTTTATGTATTTAGCTGGCGAATTTGAAGATTACGATGCGTTCTATCAAGAAATGGATCAACATTTTGCTAAAGGGATTGTCGAAGTAGAAAAAGCGGCGGATAAATTTGGTCAAGAATTTGCGCTAAAACATCATCAAGACGACATTCATTATTTCGTTGGTGCTGGGAACCAGTGGGGCGCGACCTATTCTTACGCAATGTGTTATTGGGAAGAGCAACACTGGATTAAAACAAAATCAATTGAATCTCACGAGTTTTTCCATGGCATGTTTGAAATTGTAGAACGCGATACGCCGGTTACTATTTATGTGACAGAAGATAGCCAGCGTTCTTTAAGCGAGCGAGTAGTTAATTTCATTCCGCAAATCTGTGCCAATTATACAGTCATTGATGCAAAAGATTACGATATGCCGGGTATTTCCGCCAAATTCAGAGGAGCGTTATCACCATTTATTATCCACGCGGTAAATAATCGCATTGACGTACATGTGGAAAAAATTAACTGTCATCCAATGGAAATCAGAAGATATTATCGTCAGTTAGACTATTAAAAAGGCGGTTTGAAAAATGAAAGCAATTTTTGTTTGTACCCATGGAAATGCCGCAAAAGAACTCATTCAATCTGCGGAAATGATTTGCGGTAAACAAGAAAATACAAGTTTTGTTCCTTTTGAAGTGAATGAATCCGCGGAAAATTTACAGGCAAAAATTGCCAGTGAAGTAGCTAAACTCGATCTAACAGAAGGGATTTTATTTCTAACCGATTTAAAAGGTGGGACTCCGTTTAATGTACTCGTTCGCTTGCTTGGGAATTTTGATGCAGTAGAACTTGTCGCAGGCGTGAATATTCCGCTTTTATTAGAAGCATTCATCAGCCGTGAAACGCTATCCTTAAAAGAACTTGCGAATCAAGTTGCCGAAACTGGGCGGTTAGGGATTTATGAATATGCCGCGCCACTTGAGGAAATAGAAGAAGATTTTTAATAGGAAAAAGACAGCCGCGGCTGTCTTTTTTTATCTTCTCTCTCGAACTATCCCCGCTGTTACGTTATACTAAAAAGAAAACGATGGAGGGATGAAATGGATAAACAAAAAGAACAGCTCAGTGTAGAGGTTGCGAGACTTTATTATCAGGCGGATCTCGGTCAGCAAGAAATCGCCACGCGCCTAGGTGTATCCAGACCGACCGTTTCCAGGTTGCTCCAAAACGCGAAAACAAAAGGATACGTCAAAATCGAAGTCCAAGATCCATTTTCTAACCTAACAGAACTGGCCGTGGCTTTAAAAGAAAAATACCAACTTAAAAATGTCACCGTTGCGTTCAGTCAAACAAATGATTATAGCGAAATCACCAAGCAAATCAGCCAAAGTGCCGCTGAATATTTAGAAGAAATTATCCATGATGGCGATATTCTTGGCGTAAGTTGGGGAACAACGATGTACAAAATCGCCCAAAAACTAGCCCCGCTAAAAGCAGAAATAAAAGTCGTCCAACTTAAAGGTGGTGTGAGTCATTCTGATGTCAATACGTATGCGGCCGAAACATTAGCGTTATTCGGTGCAGCTTATGACACCGCGCCAGTATCACTTCCGCTTCCTGTAGTCCTTGATAACCCACTCGCTAAACAAATGGTAGAAGCGGACCGCCATATAAAAAATATCATCGAACTCGGTAAAAAAGCCAATATCGCTATTTTTACAGTAGGAACCGTGCGTGATGAAGCCTTGCTTTTCCGCCTAGGCTATTTTTCCAATCAAGAAAAGGCTCGCTTAAAAGAAAAAGCAGTCGGCGATATTTGTTCGCGATTTTTCACAATTGACGGCGAAATCGCTGACGAGAAAATGGACGAACGAACCATTGGCATCGACTTACAAGATTTAAAACAAAAAGAAACAGCCATTCTTGTCGCAGGTGGTGAACGAAAAATAAAAGCGATTCATGGTGCACTTCGAGGCGGTTATGCCAACCATTTTATTACCGACCAATTTACCGCAAAACAACTACTTGAACAAAATTTCATCAATTAGTTTACAAATGTTCTGTAGTGCGATATGATGAAACCAAATCCAATTTTAAAGGAGTTTTTAAAATGACAATTGCCAAAATGATCGACCATACTGCATTAAAACCAGACACTACAAAAGAACAAATTTTAGCACTAACAAAAGAAGCGAGAGAATACGGTTTTGCTTCCGTATGCGTGAATCCAACTTGGGTAAAACTTTCCGCTGAACAACTTGCTGGAGCAGAATCCGTAGTATGTACTGTTATCGGTTTCCCACTAGGAGCGAATACCCCTGAAGTAAAAGCATTTGAAGTAAAAGACGCTATCCAAAACGGTGCAAAAGAAGTGGACATGGTTATTAATATTGGTGCACTAAAAGACAAAGACGACGAACTAGTAGAACGTGATATTCGCGCTGTAGTCGATGCTGCCAAAGGAAAAGCATTAGTAAAAGTAATTATCGAAACTTGCCTATTAACAGACGAAGAAAAAGTTCGCGCATGTGAAATTGCTGTAAAAGCGGGAACAGACTTCGTTAAAACATCCACTGGATTCTCCACAGGTGGCGCAACTGCCGAAGATATCGCCTTAATGCGCAAAACAGTTGGACCAAACATCGGCGTAAAAGCATCTGGTGGAGTTCGTACAAAAGAAGACGTAGAAAAAATGATCGAAGCAGGCGCAACTCGTATTGGCGCGAGTGCAGGTGTCGCAATTGTTTCCGGCGAAAAACCAGCCAAACCAGATAATTACTAATTTTGCATGAAACCCCTTTATTATTATTCTTAAATGTGGCAAAATAAGGAGAATAGATAATCTGACTGGGGGAGTTTAAATGGCTGCAACCATCCGCGAAATAGCAGAAAAGACAGGCGTTTCAATTACGACGATTTCTCAAATTTTGAATGGTAAAGGGGAACGATTTAGCGAGGTAACTCGTGAAAAAGTCCTGAAAACAGCAAAAGAGATGTCCTACAAACCAAACTTTTTCGCCAAAAATATGATTGTTAGTCACACAAACACCATCGGAATGATTGTCCCGGAAGTAACCGATCCTTTTTTCTCGCAAATGGTGAAAGGGGCCGAAGATTACTTAAATAAAGAAGGCTACATGATTATGCTCTGTAACTCTTCTAATGATAAAGAACGTGAAGATTTATATGTAGAAGAATTATTGCACCGGGCTGTCGATGGCTTAATTATCGCCAGCCCTAATATTCTGCTTTCAGGTGTTATCAAACGCATGGAAGAGAAGCGTTCTCCGTATATTTTACTCGATCGTCAGCGGAATCCAAGGCAAGAAGGGAATATCGCGATTGATGATTTCAAAGGCGGTTATATGGCGACCGAGCATTTAATCGAACTAGGCCATACGCGCATCGGAATCATTATTTCGGATACTTCTTTTTATAACGTACATGAGCGTTACGAGGGTTACTTGGCGTGCATGAAAGATTATAAACTCCCAGTAAAAGAAGCTTGGATTGTGAGCGGGGACCAGACGATGAATGGTGGTTATGTTGCAACGCAAAAACTACTCCAAGAAAATCTGAGTGCTATTTTTGCAACCAATGATTTAATGGCGATGGGAACCTACCGAGCGGCACTCGAGAAAAACCTGAGCATTCCTAATGATCTTAGCGTCATCGGGTTTGACGACATTGAACTTTCCGAATATATGACACCGCCACTTACAACCATTCGCCAACCTATCTATGGCATCGGCGAAATCGCTGCCGAACTTTTACTGAAAAATCTTCAAAATCCAACCGAGAAATTAGAGAATCGTTTGCTTGATATTTCTCTAATCAAACGTAGTAGTACGAAAAATATTGACAACAAGTGAGCGAGTACGATATAGTGAGCATGTTAAGCACATGTTCTTGTTTAGTAAAACGGTTTACTTAAAAAGTGTAACCGTTCTCAATAAAGATACATAAAATGCTAAAGTGGACAAAAAGAAAGGGTGAAGAGAAATGAGAATGGTGGATATTATTTCCAAGAAAAGGGACGGAAAAGCTTTATCAACAGAAGAAATTCAGTTTTTC
Source organism: Listeria monocytogenes (assembly GCF_041765605.1). Classification (GTDB taxonomy): domain Bacteria; phylum Bacillota; class Bacilli; order Lactobacillales; family Listeriaceae; genus Listeria; species Listeria monocytogenes_D. The sequence goes on along the minus strand of NZ_CP168900.1, from coordinate 2,076,934 downwards.
ATTGATGGGTATACAAATGGGGAAATTCCAGATTATCAAGCAAGCGCTCTAGCCATGGCAATCTTTTTTCAAGATATGAACGACCAAGAACGCGCAGATTTAACAATGGCAATGGTTGGTTCTGGCGACACGATTGACCTATCTGCAATTGAAGGAATCAAAGTCGACAAACATAGTACTGGCGGTGTTGGCGATACGACGACACTTGTTCTTGCTCCACTTGTAGCAGCAGTTGGCGTACCGGTTGCAAAAATGTCTGGACGCGGATTAGGTCACACAGGTGGCACAATTGATAAACTAGAATCTATCGAAGGCTTCCACATTGAACTGGATAAAAAAGATTTCATTGACCTAGTAAACCGCGACAAAGTAGCAGTTATTGGTCAATCAGGTAACCTTACACCAGCAGATAAAAAAATGTACGCGCTTCGTGATGTAACAGGAACCGTGAACTCAATACCACTAATTGCAAGCTCTATTATGAGTAAAAAAATTGCAGCAGGCGCAGATGCAATCGTACTTGATGTAAAAACAGGTGCCGGTGCATTTATGAAAACCGACGAGGACGCCGAAAACCTAGCACATGCAATGGTTCGCATCGGTAATAATGTTGGTAGAAATACAATGGCAGTCATTTCTGATATGTCCCAACCACTTGGCGAAGCAATCGGAAATGCTTTAGAAGTAAAAGAAGCCATCGATACATTAAAAGGCCAAGGACCAGAAGATTTAACAGAATTAGTTCTTGTGCTTGGTAGCCAAATGGTCGTACTTGCTAAACAAGCGGAAACACTCGACGAAGCCCGCGCTAAACTAATCGAAGTAATCGAAAACGGTGCAGCACTTGAGAAATTCAAAACTTTCCTTTCCAATCAAGGTGGCGATGCAAGCATTGTTGATCACCCAGAAAAACTTCCGCAAGCAAAATACCAAATCGAAGTACCCGCTAAATCATCTGGCTTCGTAAGTCAAATCGTTGCCGATGAAATTGGTATCGCTGCAATGATCCTAGGCGCCGGTCGCGCAACGAAAGAAGACGAAATCAATCTAGCAGTAGGTTTAATGCTACGCAAAAAAGTGGGAGATGCTGTTAAGGAAGGCGAATCACTCGTAACGATTTTCGCCGACCAAGAAGATGTCGAAAGCGTAAAAGCAAAAATCTACGAAAACATTCAAATTTCCGACTACGCAACAGCACCAACCCTTGTTCATAAAGTTATTACAGAATAAACAAAAGCTCCCAAATTAAATTGGGAGCTTTCTTTTTTAATTTTCCGCGGCTTCAATCTGTTCCAACATATCCGGCGTACTTAAATCACTTCTTAAGAATTCCGTCGTTTGAGGTAATTGTAGTTCAAATTCCGTTTGTTGCGCAACTTCTACGGTACCTTCCAGCATTTCATAATCAAATACATGACCGCCGATTTTACGCATATCATCAATAAAATGCACATGATAACCAGAAACGCCAATACCACTAATATAAGCAGGTGTCCAAAAACCAACAATCGTACCCGTAATATATTCAAAATGATACGTTGGTTGTTCTTTTACCGCTTCAATGAGTGGCGGATAAGGTCTTTGTTGTTTTGGTACAACGCGTGTATCCACATAACGGAAATTCCCGGTCATTTTTACTGCATAAAAAACGTTCGGTCCTTGTACTAATTCTGCGATTTTTTCTTCCACGGCTTGTTTTGATGTCGGTTCGGAAACAGAAAAAGAAGTATCGGCATCAAAAAAAGTGGTGCTCGCATAAGGTGTCGTATCTTCTGGTTTTACTTTATAAGCTTGCCCGTCTGATCGTATTTGAAAAGCTTCTCCGTCTAAAATAATTAATTCACCATCAAATTGGTCAAGTGTTCCTATACCGAGGTCACCATGTTGTAATAATTCTTTGAAACTCGTTGTTCCGCTGAAAAGCCCACCAACAAGTGCTGCCATTGTAGAATGTTGAAATAATCGATTTTTTCTAACTGCGTCCATCTTTGCCACTCCTTGAATTGTTATATATGAAAAGTTGATTTTAAATAATACAGTTTAATTTCTATATGTTCATTATACTACTTTATATCCGTAAACAAAAGATTTTAAACCGAATTCCAAAATAAACTGTTACTATAACAGATGAGTAAACTGTAATATAAAAAGGGTTCCCGCATCATGCGAGAACTCTTTTTAAACAAGTAATGTGTATAGGGTTTGATTATCATTAATTGGAATATAGCTCGGGTCAAAAGCAGCAACCCGGTCAAGTAATCCTTCATAATCATTTTTATCTTGCAATAAAACACCGATAATAACTGGTCCATTACCACGATTCACTTTTTTCGTATATTCGAATTTAGTGATATCGTCATGTGGACCGAGCACATCGTTAACAAATTCTTTCAAAGCACCAGGACGTTGTGAGAAGTTGACGATAAAATAATGCTTTAAACCTTCATGTAGCAGGGAACGCTCTTCAATTTCTTGCATCCGGTTAATATCGTTGTTTCCGCCACTTACAATACAAACAACCGTCTTGTCTTTAATTTCCTCGCGGTAGGTTTCAAGTGCAGCAACGGAAAGTGCTCCAGCTGGTTCTGCAACAATCGCTTGCTTCGTATACATATCCAAAATCGTAGAACAAACAGCTCCCTCAGATATGGTTGTCACTTCATCAACTAACACTTTCGCATGTTGGAACGTTAAGCTACCAACTTCTTTTACCGCAGCGCCATCGACAAATTTATCGATTTTATCTAGTGTTACGACTTGATTTTGTTTTAAAGCTGCTGTCATCGAAGGCGCGCCATCTGGTTCTACCCCGATGATTTTTGTAATCGGGCTCTTTGCTTTGAGATACGTTGCAACACCGCTAATTAAGCCACCACCACCGATTCCTGCAAAAACATAATCTGCTTGCTCATGTGCTTTATTTAAATCTTTCACCATCTCCACAGCAAGAGAGCCTTGGCCAGCGATAATATCAGGATCATCAAACGGAGGGATGAAAGTTTGGCCATGCGATGCAGCAAATTCTTTCGCGGCAGTTGCAGAAGCATCAAACGTATCGCCAACTAAAACCACTTCGACATTACTACCACCAAAAAATTTTACTTGTGATACTTTTTGTTGCGGGGTAGTTGTTGGCATAAAAATCGTCGCTGGGACGGTCATTCGTTTGCACGTATAAGCAACTCCTTGCGCATGATTTCCAGCACTTGCGCACACCACTCCTTTTGCCAATTGTTCCGCTGATAATCTAGAAATAGCATAAAAAGCACCACGTAATTTAAAAGAACGTACTCTTTGCAAATCTTCGCGTTTTAGATAGACATTGCAATGATATTTTTCCGAAAGATAAAAATCATATTCTAGTGGCGTATGTTTGACGACCGATTTTAAGACTTCATAGGCCTTTTCGACATCTTCTTCTGTTACTAATAAGTCAATTAATTCCATCATCCTCACTACCTTTTCTTATATTGAATCCACTTTTTGTTCATAGGCTTTAATCGCATCAATATGTTCAAATGTAATGGCGATATCATCCAGTCCATTAATAAATTTATTTTTCCAAGTAGCATCAATCTCAAACGGGTAGGTACCAACTGAACTAATAACTTGTTGATTTGGCAAGTCAATGGTCACATTCTCGTCGGCTGCAATTTTCGCTAATTTTTCACGCGCCTCTCTAGGAAGAACGATAGGGAGCACGCCGTTTTTGGTACAATTCATATAAAAAATATCACTATAACTACCAGCAATAATTACGCGGAAACGGTAGTCGAGTAGTGCCCACGCAGCATGTTCTCTGGAAGACCCGCAACCAAAGTTATCTCCTGTAATTAAAATAGTTGCTTCCTGACGATCTGGAGCATTAAGTGGGAAGTCTGGGTTTGGTTTACGATTCGGCAGGTAGCGCCAACTATCAAAGAGAAATTCGCCAAAACCAGTACGTTCAATGCGTTTTAAGAAGCTTTTTGGAATGATTTGGTCGGTATCAATATTGTCATTCATTAGCGCCACTGTTTTCCCAATGTGTACTTTAATTTCCTCCACTGATAATCGCCTCCTTTCGAATATCGATAAAGTGCCCGTTAATTGCCGCAGCTGCAGCCATTGCTGGTGAAACAAGATGAGTACGAGCGCCTTTGCCTTGACGACCTTCGAAATTTCGATTCGAAGTAGAAGCACAGTGGACGCCGTCTGGTACTTGATCAGGGTTCATTCCTAGACACATCGAACAACCAGGTTCACGCCACTCAAAGCCAGCTTCTATAAAAATTTTATCTAGTCCAATAGATTCTGCCGCATTACGCACTTGGCGAGAGCCAGGAACGACGAGTGCACGAATATTATTTTTCACTTTATTTCCTTTGACGATACGAGCAGCTTCTTCTAAGTCAGAAAGTCTGGCATTCGTACAAGAACCAATAAACACATAGCCAAGCTCGATTTCTTCTGCAGTTTGACCAGGTTTTAGCCCCATATATTCATAAGCACGCTCATAGTTCATATCTTTAATTTCCGGAAATGCTTTAGAAAACGGGACACCCATTTCGGGATTCGTTCCCCAGGTCACGTAAGGTTCCAAAATACTCGCATCCATTTCGATATGAAGGTCATATTCGGCATCTGGATCTGTTTGGAGCGTTTTCCAATCACGAATGGCTTTTTCCATGTCAGCGGGAGCGTACTCACGACCGCGTACATATTCAAAAGTAGTTTCATCTGGCGCCATCATGCCCATCTTTGCGCCACCTTCAATTGCCATATTACAAATCGTCATCCGTTCTTCCATCGACATATTGCGAATCGTTTCGCCGTAATACTCGACGGCATACCCAGTTCCAAAAGCGACGCCATACGTGGCAATCAAATGCAAAATAATATCTTTTGCATAAACGCCTTTTGGAAGTTTGCCGTTAATTTCTATGCCCATTGATTTTGGCTTTTGTTGCCAAATGGTTTGAGTCGCAAAAACATGCTCTACTTCACTAGAACCAATCCCAAAGCCAATTGCTCCAAAAGCACCATGAGTTGCCGTATGAGAATCGCCACACACAATGACTTTTCCAGGTTGTGTTAGCCCAGTTTCAGGTCCAACCATATGCACGATTCCTTGGCGATCACTACCCATATCAGCTAGCGTCACGCCAAATTCCTCGCAATTGGTTTGCAGTGCTTCGATTTGTTTTTTAGCAACAAGGTCTTGAATGTTGAAAATATCTTCAGTTGGAACGTTATGATCCATTGTCGCGAACGTTTTATCTGGTCTACGCAGTGGCCGATTTTCCATTCTAAGTCCTTCAAACGCTTGAGGAGAAGTAACTTCATGAATCAAATGAAGGTCAACGTATAATAATTGCGGTTCACCTTCTTTACCATAAATGACATGGCGGTTCCAAAGTTTATCAAAAAGTGTTTTCCCCATTTTATTCTCCTCCTTCAATTTGTTTTAGAACTTCATTTGTAAAATCAGTTGTGGAAGTATTGCCTCCAAGGTCAGCAGTTAAAAATCCAGCTTGCATCGTTTTTGCTGTAGCCGTATCAATCGCATCTGCTTCTTCAAAAAGAGAGAAAGATTGACGGAGCATCATGGATACAGAAGATATCATCGACATTGGATTCGCGATATTTTGGTTAGCGATATCTGGTGCAGATCCGTGAATTGGTTCGTATAAAGATGGTCCGTTTTCCGCGTGACTAGCAGAAGGGAGCATTCCAAGCGAGCCAGTAATAACAGACGCTTCATCGCTTAAAATATCGCCGAATAAATTTTCTGTCACGATAACATCAAAAGTCGTTGGTCGTTGAATCATAAGCATCGCAGCAGCATCGACATATAGATGCTCTAGTGTGATATCTGGATGGCGACTCGCGACTTCTTCAGCAATTTTGCGCCATAGTTTACTAGAAGCGAGTACATTTGCTTTATCTACCGATGTAACTTTTTTGTTTCTTGTCGCGGCAATTTCAAAAGCTTTCTCGATAATTCGTTCGATTTCTGCTCGTGTATACGTTAGAGAGTCGAGCGCTGAGCCATCGTCCCAATGTTTCGGTTCCCCGAAGTAAAGCCCACCAGTCAACTCACGAACAACAATAAAATCAGTATTTTCGACAATTTCCTTTTTTAAAGGAGAAAGGTGTGTGATGGAACTTGGGACTTGAATTGGGCGAATATTGGCGAAAAGACCAAGTGCTTTTCGTAATGCAAGTAAGCCATCTTCGGGCCGTTTTGGTGCATTATCCCATTTAGGACCACCAATTGCTCCAAGCAAAATAGCATCGGCATCTTGGCATGCTTTTAATGTGGCAGAGGGAATTGGATCGCCCGCCTGATCAATGCCTGCTCCGCCAAAAGGGTGGCGCTCAATCTCAAAAGTATGATTGTATTTTTTTGCGACCGCTTCGAGTACTTGGAGACCAGCATTCATAATTTCTGGGCCAATGCCGTCGCCAGCTAGGGAAGTAATTTTATATGTCACGTTACTTTACCTCCTCGAAATCTGCTTGTTTACTACCAGTTTTACTTTTAGCAGATGCTTGTAAATAAGCTTTTGCGCTAGCAGTTAAAACGTCAAAGTCAATCCCGATACCATGGAATTCAGCGCCACTCTTATCTTTAATGACGACGTGTACTTCTGCTTGAGCATCTTGACCAGCTGTAATCGCTTGAATATGATAATTGGTTAATTCAATATTTTGTTTCATAAGACGATTAATTGTGTTATAAATTGCTTCAATACTACCAGAACCAGTTGCTGCATCTTCAATGAGCGTACCATCACGTTCTGCAATGCGAACTATTGCACCTTGAACGCCTCCAGTAACGTATTGCACTTGCAAGTGTTTTAGTTCGAAATCATCCGCGGACTCAGAAGATTGACCGAGAATTAGTGCATGTAAATCATCTTCGGTTACTTCTTTTTTAGCGTCAGCTAGCTGTTTGAACCGTTTAAAAGCATCTTTAAGTTCTTGCTCGCTCAAATTGTAGCCCATTTCTTCCATACGCGTTTGGAAAGCATGTTTTCCAGAAAGTTTGCCAAGCGGAAGGGAGTTTTTATCTACGCCTACAAGGGCAGGAGTGATGATTTCATACGTATCAGGATTTTTTAGGACACCATCTTGGTGAATACCAGATTCATGCGCGTAAGCATTACCACCAATTACGGCTTTATTACGCGGAACAGGCATACCAGACAAGCGACTAATCAAATCACTTGAATTTTTAAATTGATTCAACACAATATTTGTTTCTGCTTGATAAAAATCTTTACGAATATGAAGCGCAACCGCAACTTCTTCCAGCGCTGTATTCCCAGCACGTTCACCAATCCCATTAATCGTACCTTCAACGCGTCTCGCACCATTTTCAATTGCAGCAAGTGCATTCGCCGTTGCCATACCAAGGTCATCATGGCAATGAGAAGCGAAAATAATATCATCAAATTGCTTTATTTCGCGGCGCAAATCTTGGAATAATTGTCCGAATTCGGTGGGGTTAGTATATCCGACCGTGTCCGGAATGTTGATGACAGTTGCTCCGGCATCGATTGCTGTTTGAACGGCTTCAATAAGAAAAGCACGATCTGACCGCGTGGCATCTTCTGGTGAAAACTGAACTACTTCAAATTTTTGTCTCGCATAACTAATGTGGTGTTTAATGGAAGCAAGAACTTCCGCCCGACTCATTTTTAATTTGTATTCCATGTGCACATCGCTCGTTGCAAGGAAGATATGTATTTGCGGAGAAACAGCATCTTTAAGCGCTTCTTCAGCACGATCAATATCTCCTTCAACACAGCGCGCTAGCCCTGTTACAGAACAATGTTTAATCGCTTTTGCAATTGCCTTGACGCATTCAAAATCTCCAGGAGAAGAAATCGGAAAGCCGGCTTCAATTACATCAATTCCAAGTTTTTCGAGTTGTAAGGCAATCTGGATTTTCTCCTTTACGTCAAAATTAACTCCAGGGGTTTGTTCGCCATCTCTAAGTGTAGTATCAAAAAACTGGATTTTCTTCATTCGATTTCACCTCTTGTTTTATATTAGATAGGGAAGCTTGGATTTTTCCTGCTTTCAGTATCAGTTTAGGAAAGAAAAGGGTTCTTCCTTAAACTCATATCGAAAAAGGATAAACGGTTGCTAGGCAAGAATTCTCACCTAGCAATCCGAATTAAGTATTAATGTTGTGGTTTAACAAATGGCATCATTTCGCGAAGTTCAGCACCAACTTTTTCGATTTGATGACCTTGTTGTTCTTTGCGCATTCTATGGAACTCTTTAAAGCCATTTTTGTTGTCGTCGATGAAAGATTTAGCAAAGTTACCATTTTGAATGTCGGTAAGTACTTCTTTCATTGCTTTTTTCGTATCAGCTGTAACAACACGAGGACCGGAAACATAATCACCATATTCTGCTGTATTGGAGATCGAGTGGCGCATTTTTTCCATACCACCCTCATACATCAAATCAACAATTAGTTTCATTTCATGTAATACTTCAAAATAAGCAAGTTCTGGTTGGTAGCCAGCCTCTACAAGTGTTTCAAAACCAGCTTGGATAAGGTGAGTTGCACCCCCACAAAGAACTGCTTGTTCGCCAAATAGATCGGTTTCGGTTTCTTCTTTGAAAGTGGTTTCGATAACGCCAGCACGAGTTGCGCCAATACCTTTTGCATAAGAAAGGGCTGTGTCGCGTGCGTTTCCAGTGGCATCTTGATAGATAGCGAATAGGGAAGGAACCGCGCCACCTTCAACAAATGTGCGGCGAACTAAGTGACCAGGACCTTTTGGAGCTACTAGGAAAACATCCACATCGCTTGGAGGATTAATTACGTCAAAATGAATGTTGAAACCATGTGCGAAAACAAGCGCATTGCCAGCTTTTAGGTTAGGTTTAATTTCGTTTTCGTATGTTTCACCTTGCGTTTCATCTGGCAAAAGAATCATGATAACGTCTGCTTTTTCAGCGGCTTCGCTAACAGAATAAACATCAAAGCCATCGTTTCTAGCAGATTCGGCAGATTTTCCTTCGCGAATGCCGATAATAACGTTATTGCCATTGTCACGTAGATTTTGAGAATGTGCGTGACCTTGCGAACCGTACCCGATTACTGCTACTGTTTTACCTTCTAGTGCGTTGTTTTTTACTGCATCTTCATAATAAACTTTTGTCATTTTTCCTAACCTCCAACTAATTTCTTTTTATATTTCAGAATAGCGATGTGCTGTTCTGATGCTAGCAAAGCAAAGGATTGCTCTGTAGTAAATGATTTTTAACCCATTTTTTTAGGGCTTCTTGTAAAGCCTGTGACGCCGGTTCTCGCCATTTGTTTAATACCGTACGGGCGAACTGTGTCAACGAAAGCATCGATTTTTTCACTTGTGCCAGTTACTTGAATGACGACATTTTTCGTGCCGACGTCAATGACAGTGGCGCGAAATGGTTCGATGACTGCGTTTAGCTCAGATCGTAAGGCAGCGGGGGAGTTGATTTTAAGTAAAGCTAGTTCGCGTTCGATGTGCGCATCGTCAGTAATATCGCTTACTTTGAGCACATCAATTTGTTTATTGAGTTGTTTAGTTACTTGCTCGATTTCGTATAAGGAATCGACATGGACGACGATGGTAATCCGAGAAACATTTGGGATTTCGGTCCAGCCGACAGAGATGCTATCAATATTGTATTGGCGTCTGGAGATAACCCCAGTGATACGATTTAACACGCCAGAAGAGTTGTTTACTGTAGCGGTAATGATTCGGCGCATTTATTCCACTCCTTCCATTTGGTGATTTGGTTTGCCGCTTGGAACCATTGGAAGTACTAGCTCATCTTTGGCCACATGAACGTCAATGACAATCGGTCCAGGGTGAGCGAAGGCTTTTCTTAGATCTTTTTCTAGCGTTTCAGGATTCGTCAAGCGAACCCCTTTGACACCATAAGCTTCGGATAGTTTAACAAAATCTGGTTGGCTCGAAAAAATCGAATGAGAATATCTTTCGCCGTGGAATTTTTCTTGCCACTGACGAACCATGCCGAGCGAACCGTTATTGATAATGACCGTTTTTACATTGATTTGGTAATCATTTAAAATCGCTAGTTCTTGATTGGTCATTTGGAAACCACCGTCCCCAACAATTGCTACTACCGTTTTATCTGGGAAAGCAAGTTGCGCACCAACTGCTGCTGGAAAGCCAAAGCCCATTGTGCCAAGCCCGCCACTCGTAATAATTTGATGATCAAATTGGAATGGATAAAACTGTGCCGCCCACATTTGATGCTGGCCAACATCGGTAGAAACAAGTGCTTCACCTTGCGTAATTTCGCCGATTAGTTCAATCACACGCTGTGGTTTAATTTCCGCTTTTTTCGTTCTATCAAAATTAAAAGGATGACGGTTTTTTCGGGTCATATTTAATTTGTACCAATGAGATGTATCCGGATGAACCGGAAGTTCCATTTGTAGTAGTTGTGTAAGTGTTTCGTTAATATCAGCTACAATAGGAATTTGTGTTTCGATAATTTTGCCAATTTCAGCAGGATCAATATCGATATGTGCAATCGTTGCTTTTGTGGCAAATTCTTTTGGCGCACTGGCAAGCCTGTCATCGAAGCGGGAACCAAAATTAATGAGCAAATCGCAGTCTGTCAGTGCCATGTTTGCCGCGTATGAACCGTGCATGCCGCCCATACCAAGGAACAAATCATGACTTTGCGGGAAACTTCCGAGACCAAGTAGCGTGTTCACGATAGGAATTTGATAGCGTTCAGCAAATTCTAACAATTCAGCTGTTGCTCGCGCATGGTTGACACCAGCACCTGCAAGGATAAGTGGTTTACTTGCAGCTGATAGAGAGTGCATTAATTTTTCTAGTTGAAGTGGATTCGGTGAATAAGTCGGTTGATAACCAGGCAAATCAATTGTGTCGGGATGGACTGTATCTGTTTGGATAATTCCCATGTCTTTCGGAATATCAACGACAACAGGCCCTTTACGACCAGTACTTGCAATATGAAAAGCTTCATTGACGATTTTTGGTAAGTCTCGAACATCGCGCACTTGGTAGTTGTATTTTGTAATGGGAATCGTAAGCCCAATCATATCGGCTTCTTGGAAAGCATCTTTTCCAATGCCAGGCGTATGAACTTGCCCTGTAAAGATGACTAAAGGAATCGAATCGCTCATCGCATCCGCAATACCAGTCAATACATTAGTTGCTCCTGGTCCACTCGTTACAACAACAACACCAGGCTTACCGGTAACTCGCGCATAACCTTCCGCAGCATGAATCGCTCCTTGCTCATGCCTAGTTAGAATATGCGGGATATCACAGTCGTAAAAGGCATCATAGAGAGGTAACACAGCGCCACCCGGGTAACCAAAAATCATATCAACTTGTTGTTTTTTCAGGGAGTCAATTAAAAGTTCTGCGCCACTTTTATTTTGCTTTTTTGTCGCTTTTTCATTTGTCTTCGTCGTATCAATCACGCTTATCACCTCGTTTTTTAGTCGATTAAATCTTCTGGAATTTGCAAAATGCCGCCAGTATGAGCGCTAGTTACTAGAGCAGTATATCTTGCAAGATAACCAGTTTTTACTTTAGCTTTAAATTTCGGTAATTCTTTTCTTCGTTCTTCTAAAACCTCATCAGGAACATCCACGTTTAACGTCCGGTTTGGCAAATCAATCGTGATGATATCGCCGTCATGAACAAGGGCGATAGGACCACCAGCTGCAGCTTCTGGAGAAATGTGGCCAACTGCGATACCACGAGTAGCCCCAGAAAAGCGACCATCTGTAATCAAAGCAACATCTTTTCCTAAACCTCGACCAACAATACTAGATGTTGGTGCAAGCATTTCAGGCATTCCTGGACCACCTTTTGGACCTTCATAGCGAATGACCACGACGTGCCCCTCGCGAACGGTATGGTTATCAATTGCTTCAACCGCCTCATCATGAGAACTAAAGCAAATCGCTTCTCCTTTGAAAACTTGTACGGAAGGATCTACGCCACCAACTTTGATAGCAGCTCCTTTTGGTGCGATATTGCCGAACAACATGGAAAGTCCGCCAACAGGGCTATAAGGATTTTCTTTTGGATGAATAACATCGGTATTATTAATTTTTGCATCAGCTACGTTTTCGCGAATCGTTTTTCCAGTAACGGTGATTCGGTCTGGATGGATAGCGCCACCAAGGTCAACCAGTTCTTTAACGATGGCAGAAACGCCGCCAGCTTCATGAACATCATGCATTGAATAAGAAGAGGATGGTGCAATTTTGGAAAGGTAGGGAACACGTTTAGCAATATCATTGATACGTTCTAAATCGTAATCTTCAATACCAGCTTCGTTTGCAAGTGCAAGTGTATGTAAAACGGTATTTGTCGAACCACCCATCGCCATATCTAGCGCGAAAGCATCATCAATGGCATCTTTTGTAATAATGTCACGAGGACGAATATCTTTTTTAACTAAATCCATTAAGTGGAAAGCAGATTCTCTAATAAGGTCGCGGCGTGCATCAGAAACAGCAAGTGTTGTACCATTTCCCGGAACAGCCATACCTAGGATTTCCATCAAACAATTCATCGAGTTTGCTGTAAACATTCCTGCGCAAGATCCGCAAGTCGGACACGCATTAGCTTCCATATCAAGAAAATCTTCCTGCGACATGCTGCCATCTTTAAATGCGCCAACCGCTTCAAAAACAGAAGAGAGAGTGAGTGCTTTTCCGTGAGCAGATAATCCAGCTTTCATTGGACCACCAGAACAGAAGATAGCAGGTACATTTGTACGAACAGAAGCGAGAAGCATTCCTGGCGTGATTTTGTCACAGTTTGGGATGTAGAAAACCCCGTCAAACCAGTGCGCATTGATTACTGTTTCCGCTGCATCCGCGATAACTTCACGAGAGGGAAGGGAATAGCGCATACCGATATGTCCCATCGCAATGCCGTCATCTACCCCAATCGTATTAAATTCAAATGGGATACCGCCAGCTTCTCTAATAGCTTCTTTAGCGACATCCGCTAATTCTCGCAAATGAACATGACCGGGAACAATATCAATGTAAGAGTTACAAATAGCGATAAATGGTTTATCCATATCACCTGGACTTTTAATTTGACCTGTAGCATGCAGCAAACTTCTTGCTGGAGCTTGTTCAACACCTTTTTTTATTTTGTCACTACGCATATGACTTTACCCCATTTCTAATTAAGAATTATTTGCCGACACTGAATTTTTAGAATTCACTAAATAGCGTGGCATTAATATATATGATTAAGTAGCTGCTTGCTTGATAATGGCTTTTCGATGCTTGAAAACTCGAAATCTAGCTAAAGAAAAAGCACCCCAATGATGAAAACAATGGGATGCTTTGCTAGAATCCCATTTAACGTAAACAGGACTCAAACTACTGTAAATTTCTACAGTGCTCAAAGTCCTTCTAGAGTAATAAAATTGTAATGACTGATTTGGTCGTTTTCATAAGTCATTATCCCCTTCGTTAAATGGTTTTATTTTTTCGATTAGTCGCACATTTTTGAAAAAAATTAATATCAAGAAATGTTATGTTAGTATTTAATATATATGGTTGCCATGCGATTGTCAATTGTTATTTTGAAAGTTTTCCGTCAGTTTGCACAATTCAAGCAACTTACACTTTTAGCTGGAATTAGTACCAGGTCTTATATTTGAAGTATAACTTAAATGGAAGCGCATTCAAAAATGAAAGGTCAAGTATATAGTCAGAATAGTTTTATTTTTATAGTTTTCTATTATTTATTTAATAATTCGGATAAAAAATCACACATTAGTTGCGTTCTTCTATCTAATTCTGCTAAATTGAAAGTAATAAATTAGTAGGAAAGCCGGGTTTTTGTTGTGGATAATTTAGAGACAGATCGATTAATATTAATTAATTACACACTAGAAATGATTCAGGCAACGATTAATGGGACAGAAGCTTTGGAAAAAGCAAGTGGTTACCATGTGTCACCTGACTGGCCAGGAATTGATTTCTTTTTTTATTTACCATATGTGTTAGAAAACGTGAAAAAAGACGATAGAATGATTAAATGGACACGTCTAGTCGTTTTAAAAGAAGAAAATAAAATTATCGGCGAAATTGGCGGACAAGGAAATCCAGACGAAACAGGCGAAATCGAAATTGGCTACAGTATCGTACCGGATTATCAAAATAAAGGTTATATGTCAGAAGCGCTTATAGGTATGATTGCTTGGCTAGAAGAACAGCCCGCCATTCATCGCATATTTGCTAGATGTTACGAGCAAAATGGGCCATCTATTCACGTTTTACAGCATAATCATTTCGTACATATTGCAGAAAAAGATACGGAAGAAAAACAAGGAAGAGTGATGATGTGGGAATATCCAATAAAACAAAGCTGATTATTATTGCATCCGGTAAACCGAAGATATGGGATAAGTTACCAGATATAGGTCCAGTGAAAGCGAGAGATGTTTATACGGGAACTTTTCATCGTTTAAGTAAGGCTTATGCCGAGCAATTTGCGGCTGATTATTTAATTTTATCTCCTAAATATGGTTTTTTACGACCGGACGATGTTGTTTCAAAAACATACGATGTTCGCTTTACAATGAAAGGGACTGGTACAGATACGATTCAGCTAGAGGAATTAAAGAAGCAGTGGCAGAAACTACAAATAAACCCTACCGAACCAATTCCGATGTTAGGCGGCAAAAAGTTCAGAGGGTTATTAATAAGCATTACGGATGGTAAGCAAGCATTTAGTTTTCCACTTGACGGGGCATCAGGAATCGGCGTCATGCAGCAAAGACTAAAGCAAGCTGTCGAAACAGGAATGCCATTAAATCGTACTGAGTAAAAGAAGTGCAGCTGTTATGAGTAAAAACATAACACCCATATTGACATTTCTACGAATGAAGAAATAGATTGTTTGTAACGCCATCAAAATAGCGAGTGAAAGAGTGATGATGTGTAGCATAAATCGACCTCCTAAATAGTGAGCGGAAAACTTAATTAAATAGTTTACGAACCTTCTCAAGTAACGAGGTAGGTTCTTCTTCTTGTTCTACTTGTGCTTCTTTATATAAATGAATGTCTTCTTTGTTTACCGCTTTTTGACAGGCGAGGACGAGGTAAATATCTGTTTCACCTTCCAAACGACTAACAATCGAAAATTCATGTTTACATTTTTCTGCTAGTTTAATATAAGGGCGTAAAGAATTATAATGCAGTAATCCATTTAAAAGTAGCTTAGAGTCGTTATTTTCTAGTATTGCCTTTTCTAGTTCTGGAAGATATTCTTGAGTCAAAACTTCTTCTTTTGTCAGTGCAACTAAGACACGTTCGCGGTAAGTTCCTAGATATTTCTTCTTCTCAGCGGGATTAATCTCTTTTGCCCCATACATGCCTTTTTCTAAGTAGTCATCAATATTTTCAGCCATTATATGAGCTCCTTTAACTAGTTAGTTTCCTCTCTATTCTAACATGCTTAGGCGCTTTTGCAAGTAAACAAAGAAAACCAGAAATAGGCTAGGGTAGCCATATTTCTGGTTTTTTTGATTAATCGATTGGGAACCACTGGAATCCGTCGCGTTGAATGAGGTCATCTGCTTCTTTTGGCCCCATCGAACCAGATTTGTAGTTCGGAAAATGATCTTTCGTATTTGTCCAAACGTCTGCTACATGGTCGATAAAGTTCCATGATAGCGATACTTCATCCCAGTGAGAGAAGTAAGTCGCGTCACCGCGAAGGCAATCTAGAATTAGTTTTTCGTATGCTTCTGGCGTATTCATGCCATCTGGAGAGGAATGAATATAATTTAAGTTAACTGGCATCGTAACCATACCTTGACCAGGCTCTTTTACGTTCAAATGAAGTGTAATACCTTCGTCTGGTTGGATATGAATAACAAGCACATTACCACCAAGCGATTGTTGTTGCCCGAATAAGTTTAGTGGGACATCTTTAAACTGAATCGCAATTTGCGTTGTTTTCTTCGCAAGACGTTTACCAGTACGAATGTAAAATGGTACGCCAGCCCAGCGGAAATTATCGATTTCAAGCTTGGCTGCAACAAATGTTTCCGTATTGGAATGAGGATCCACATTATCTTCTTGACGATAACCTTTTAACTCTTTACCATCGACTTCACCGGGACCATATTGACCACGGATAAAGCTTTGATGCACTTCTTTTCCTTCAAAAACGCGTAAAGAACGAAGCGCGCGAACTTTTTCATGACGAATCTCGCGAGTAGATAAGTTAATCGGTGGCTCCATTGCAAGTAAAGAAACGATTTGTAAGATATGATTTTGAACCATGTCTCGAAGTGCGCCACTTTCATCGTAATAGCGTCCACGATCTTCGACTCCAAGTACCTCTGTCAAAGTAACTTGAATATTATCGATGTAACGATTATTCCAAAGCGATTCAATAATAGAATTTGCAAAACGAATAACCGAAATATTTTGGATCATTTCTTTTCCTAAATAATGGTCAATACGATAAATTTCATCTTCCTTGAAAGCTTGACGAAGCGAATTATTTAATTCTTCCGCACTAGCTAAATCATGGCCGAATGGTTTTTCGATAATTAAACGATGGAAACCGTCTGTATCAACAAAACCTTCAGACTTAATGCGGCTAGCAATCGTTCCAAAGAAATTCGGTGCCATTGCAAGGTAGAAAAGGCGATTACCACCTAATTCGTATTTTGCATCTAGTTCATCAGACAAATCTTTTAACGTTACGTAAGATTCTTTATTTGTCACATCATGAGATTGATAGTAGAAGTGAGAAGCAAATGCATCCGCGTCTTTTTCGGAACCGTCAATGTCTTTGATAGACTCTTTTACTTTATCACGGAAGAAATCATTACTCCATTCACGACGTGCCGTTCCAATAACAGCAAAATTGTCGCCAAGAGATCCCTTACTGTATAAATGATATAGCGAAGGGTAAAGTTTGCGATTTGCCAAATCTCCCGTACCGCCAAAAATAGTAATCAGTGCTTTTTGTTCTAACTCATCTGTCATACGTCATTTACCCTCTTTCTTATTCTCTTAATGGCAAAAAATTAACTGCTAAGAAAAAGATTTCTTAGTTTGAAAAGAACCCCACAAAAAAAGGCCTTATTAAATGAGCTATTAATTTTCCTCATTAGTCCATACTATTTTATCCATAAAGAAGCATTTGTGCAACTGTTTGGTTCGAATATTTTTTTAATTTGACAGTTATTTCTGAATTATAAGGGTTTTTAGCATGAAAATGTTTATTTCCTGTTCGTTTAAGAATATGATAAAATAAGACTCGAACCGAGAAGGGAATGAAACAGATATGGAACTTGTTTTTCTAGGAACTGGAGCAGGCGTACCGTCGCGAGGCCGTAATGTCACATCCATCGCACTTTCAATGTTAAATGAACGAAATGCAATTTGGCTATTTGATTGCGGAGAAGCAACACAACATCAAATCATGCGAAGCCAAATTAAACTTAGTAAGTTAGAAAAAATCTTTATTACTCACTTGCATGGTGACCACATTTTTGGTTTGCCAGGTTTATTAAGTAGCCGTTCTTTTCAAGGTGGGGAGTCAGATTTAACGATATATGGACCAGTTGGCATTACCGAGTACGTAGAAACTTCCTTAAGATTAAGTGGTACTAGACTGACCTATAAAATTATTTTTAACGAAATTGAACCGGGTTTGATTTTTGAAGATAAGATGTTTTCTATTACAGTGGACGAATTAGATCACGGATTACGTAGCTTTGGTTACCGAATCGTTGAGAAAGATAAACCGGGCGCACTTAATGCCGATAAATTAATAGAGGATGGCGTCGAACCAGGCCCAATTTTCCAAAAGATAAAAAAAGGAGAAACAGTCACATTAGCTGACGGAAGTGTCATTAACGGAAAAGACTACATTGATGAGCCTCAAAAAGGAAAGATTATTAGTATTTTTGGTGACACGAAAGCGACAGCCAGTGAACTTGAATTAGCGCTCAATGCTGATGTTTTAGTACACGAAGCTACATTTGAAGGCGATAAAGAAAAGCTAGCAGGAGAATACATGCATTCAACCACGTTACAAGCTGCGAGTCTTGCAAAAAAAGCCAACGTCAAAAAATTAATATTAACGCACATCAGCTCTAGATATGATCGTGACGCAAGTAAAGAATTATTAATAGAAGCACAATCTGTTTTTGAAAATACAGAAATAGCGTATGACTTAGCTGTTTTCCCAATTGGAGAGTGACGAAATGAATCCATTTTTGAAAAATAAAACAGTATTAATCACTGGAGCTTCGAACGGCCTTGGTGCAGAAATCACAAGACAAGTGGCCGCATCAGGTGCGAACGTTATTATCACAGCAAGAAGTACGGAAAAATTAATCGCTTTGCAAAAAGAAATAAGTAGTCAGTTTTCCGTAGAGGCTGTTTATTTTACACTAGATATGACGGATTTTGAGCAAGTAAAGCAAGTCAGTGCGGAAATAAACACGACATATCAAGTAGATGTAATAGTTAATTGCGCAGGATTTGGCTTATTTGAAAATGCAGTAGACATTCCATTTGAAACGATTGAAAAAATGTTTGATACAAATGTGCTTGGGTTAATTCAGTTAACGCAACTTATTTTACCGCAAATGCAAGCACGTAAGGCAGGACATATTATTAACATCGCTTCTCAAGCGGCAAAAATAGCCACACCAAAGTCAACTGTTTATTCTGCAACAAAATATGCAGTGCTAGGCTTTTCTAATGCGCTTCGCTTAGAACTAATTCCTGATAAAATCAACGTCACAACGATAAATCCTGGTCCTATTGCAACGAACTTTTTCGATGTAGCAGATAAATCAGGCAACTATTTAGAGACAGTTGGAAAATTAGTTCTACAACCAGAGAAAGTAGCTAGAAAAACCGTACAAATTATGGGAACGAAACGACGCGAAATTAATTTACCTTTTGTAATGAATATTGCGACTCGACTGTATCAGGTGATGCCTCAAGTCATTGAATTTTTTGGAAAAGGTGCATTTTTAAAGAAATAGAATTAGAGAAAATACCCTTATAAAAATAGGGTATTTTTTCTTGTAATTAATTAAATTAGCGTATATAATTAACTAAGAACGTTTGTTCGTTTTGTGGGAGGTGCAGTGATGGATACGAGTAGGAAAATCATTCATATTGATATGGACGCTTTTTATGCATCTGTAGAACAACGCGATCATCCGGAGTTTCGCGGGAAGCCACTGATTATTGGTGGGGATCCTAATAAGCGCGGGGTTGTTTCGACTTGTTCTTATGAAGCACGCAAATACGGCGTGCATTCTGCCATGCCTACTCGTCAAGCTGCCAAACTTTGTCCGAATGGTATTTTTATTCATGGGAATATGGCGCATTATGTAGAAGTATCTAGTCAAATTCGCGAAATTTTTTCCAGGTATACAGATGTTATCGAACCACTTTCTTTGGATGAAGCCTATTTAGATGTAACCGAAAATAAAAAAGGAATGAAATCCGCCACAATGGTTGCTCGTGATATCCAACAAACAATTTACCGTGAGCTTGGATTAACTGCATCAGCTGGCGTATCATTCAATAAATTTATTGCAAAAATTGCTTCTGACTTTAAGAAACCTGCAGGGATTACCGTGGTTGCGCCCGAGGAAGCAGAAGCTTTTTTAGAACAAATTCCGGTAACCAAATTTTATGGGGTAGGGAAAGTGACAGCGGAAAAATTACATCGCCTTGGAATAGAGACTGGAGCAGATTTGAAGAAGTGGAGTGAATGGGACCTTATTCGTGAATTGCATAAGCATGGTTATCAGTTGTATCGACATGTTCGAGGTCGTTCGAATAACATTGTGAATCCGCATCGTGATCGCAAATCAGTAGGCAAAGAAACGACTTTTGAATTTAACGTATTGGATAACCGCATACTCGAGCAAAGTCTAATGAAGTTTGCTAAGAAAGTGGAAGAACGTCTCATTAAGTTACAAAAACACGGCAAGACAGTAGTACTGAAATTGCGCTATAGTGACTTTACCACAATTACCAAACGACTTACTTTAAACGAATATACCAATGATGCGAATCAAATTTACCAAGCGGCTGCATTACTTCTACGAGAAAGCTACAAAGGACAAGATAGCATTCGTTTGATAGGGCTTACTGTAACGAATTTAAAACCCGTTTATTTTGAAAATTTACGTTTAGAAGGACTATAAAAAAGGCTAGCACGATTTAGGTGCTAGCCTTTTTGATTATTTCATTTCAAGTAAACGCTCTTTAAGTTCTTGTTCCATTGTTACAAGCTCTTTCTCAGCTACGGCACGTTTGGCACGGCCTTCTTGTTGAATTTTAAGTGTTTCTTGCAAGGTTTCAATCAAGCTAGATTGAGTTTCTTTAAGTGTCTCGATATCCACAATACCTCTTTCGTTTTCACGCGCTGTTTCGATAGCGTTTGTTTTTAGCATATCGGCGTTTCGTTTTAGAAGTTCGTTCGTTGTTTCAGAAACTTGGCGCTGAGCTGCTACGGCTTGTTGTTGACGAAGCAAGGTAAGCGCGATAGCTACTTGGTTTTTCCAAAGTGGAATCGCAGTCATAATGGAAGACTGGATTTTTTCAGCGAGTGCTTGGTTTGTATTTTGGATTAAGCGAATTTGCGGCGCTTGTTGGATAGTGATTTGACGACTTAAGCGTAAATCATATACTCGTTTATCCAGACGATCAGCGAATTGTGTTAAGTCATTCACTTCTTGGTAATCCATTTGGTCGCCAGTTTGTTCCGCTTTTTTACGGAGTTCTGGGAGCATTTTTGTGTTAATTTCTTCTAATTTTAGTTCTCCAGCAGCAATGTAAATATTAAGTGCTTGGAAGTAATCTTTATTTTTATCATAAAGCTGTTCTAGGAAGGAGTTATCTTCCATTAAACGCTTTTTGGAATGTTCCAGTTTTAACGCGATGCGGTCAATTTGGGTACCAATTTTTTGATATTTAGAAGTAATTTCGTTGATGGATTGTTTTACACGGTGGAACATTTTGGTGAAGACGTTTTTGTTTCGAGCCGCAAGTTCATCCGGGTCCGCTTCTTGTAAACGATACATTAAATCGCTAATAATATCGCCAATTGGCCCAACATCTTGCTTTTGTACATGAGCTAACATCGAATGAGAAAAGTCATGGAGTTTGGCTTGGGCTGGAGCTCCGTAGCCAAGAATAGCTGCTTGGTTTCCTGGTTCGATTTGTTTAGATAACTCTAGTGCTTGTTTTTTATTTGTTTCTGTAAGCATATCGACAAGGCGAGGAGCTGCATCTGTTTCGTTATTTACAATATTTGCGGCTGTTTCGCCGTCTGATCCAAACGGGTTAGCAAGAAGATCATCTAACGTTTGGTTGAACTCTTTCTCAATAACTAAATCTTTTAATTCATTTGTTTCTTCACTTGGCTTGTTCTCGGTCATCTTTTGTACCCCTTTCAAATTTCTTTTTCTGTTTAGAAATGGAGTTTTTCGCTACTTCTAATTCGAAATCAAGGTTGTTCACGTCTTGATTCAAAAGTGTAAATAAATCCTTTTCAATTACGCGACTTAAATCATTTAAAAGTGTGCGCGTATCAGAAAGTGTTTGATAGATTTTTTTGTCTTTTACGGGTTGTTTTTCTAAGAAAGCATATTTTTCAGTTAGCTCCACCAATGAGTCAAGATGGGAGAAAAAGAAATCTTCTGCTTCATAAAAACGTTTTGGTTCATCTTTTACGATGCCGTAAATTCTTTTTGTAAGTAAAAGTGTTTTGTTGCGTTCTTGGAAAGAATATAACGCTTTATTTTGTGTCATAATTTTTTGAAGGCGGATAATTTTCACACGAGCTTCTTCTAAGTTAGTGCGAATATATTTATATTCTTTCTTGGTTAATCCAGTTGCTATCATTTGTGCACGGTCCCCAGCTTTAGATGAAAAGAAAAATAGGATAGCCGCAACAGCGATAACAATTGCTGCAATTACCAAGCCACTATGGATTAGTGAAGTGAGGATACCAGCCAAAAGCATGACAAGGAAAATGGAACCTGTGAATGCTAATATCTTTTTAAAAACGGTCATTATACATCTTCTCCTTTAAGTACCTGTTTAAAAGGTCCGCTTTTCTTATAGTAAATTTTTCTAAAAATAAAGATTGATGGAAAGTAACCTACCATTTAAGTATATTTTGTAAGCGAAAACTAGGCAAGCTGAATGGTTTTTATATTTTAGAAATTGTCCTTTATTTGTTCTTATCATACCATATTTAGAAAATAGATGTTATCAGTCGTGCGATGTAAATTAAACTCGGACTTAGTTATGTTATAATGAAAAAAATGAGAGGTAGGTGGCAGAAATGGACTCACTAGAGGAAAAAACGCTCCATACAGAAAAGTTTTTTAGCGGAAATATTATTGAATTGCAAGTAGATGATGTGGAGTTGCCAAACGGGGAAAAGGGCAAGCGCGAAATCGTCAAGCATCCCGGTGGTGTGGCAATTATACCTTTTTCAGCAGATGGAAGAATGTACTTAGTAGAGCAATTCCGAAAGCCACTCGAAAAAAACATTATCGAAATTCCAGCTGGTAAAATGGAGCCAGGGGAAGATCCGCTCGTGACCGCAAAACGGGAACTAGAAGAAGAAACTGGTTTTCAGTCCGATGATTTAACGTATCTCACTTCTTTTTATACATCACCTGGATTTGCCAATGAACTTTTATATATTTATGTAGCGCGTGACCTCCGGAAAATGGAGCATCCATTGGCGCAAGATGCAGATGAATTTATTAATTTAGTCAAAGTAACGCTGGAAGAAGCAGAACAATTAATAGCGCAACAATGCATTCATGACGCAAAAACAATGTACGCGATACAGTACTGGAAAATGCAACTATTAATAGAAGAAAATGAATAAATTTTGTTCGACTGTGTGTGATAAATTTATAGGAGACTATGAAAAATGACAAAGCGAAAAAAACAAGTGTGGGGTGTTGGTGATTTATTTTCGGTTTCACTACTAGATGGTTCTTTCTGTATAGGCAGAGTTGTAGGTTTTGAACCAGATGCTCTGAATAGCGCTGTTTGCGCATTTTATGCCCATCGTGTAAATGAAATTCCAGAAGTTGAACCCATTCTATATGAAAATGAGTTAATATCATTACTATTTGTAACTAGAGACCTTTTAGATTCGGGGGATTGGAAGGTTTTTTCCACGGCTTCCACAGAATTTCCAATTAATAAGTATATCAAACTGGACGAATTGAGGAGAGACGGTTTCATAAATGTTACTTCACGAGGTTCTGGAATTATTGTAAGCTTAATGAATGCGTATTATTCTTTAGTGCCCTGGAATAGCTTTCATGATCCTAACTATCTAGATTCATTATTAATTTCAATAGACAAAAAACCAAATAAAGTTGTTCTAAAATAGGACGCAAGGTGCAAATAGAAGGTTACTTTATATTTTGAAGAAGTCTTTTTAATAATAGTGTATGAAAGCCTAAACCTATTTATGATGGTTGCAGTTTATAAAGAAATTAGGAGAACGATTAAATAGAATTATAGAAAGGGGCGAATGATGAAGTATTATAAACTAATGCTCAATAATGATAAGAAAAAATGGAAGAAATATGAAGTGTTTAGTATTGATTTTTATAATAATATGGAAAGAATAGCCCCTAAAGACGCTTATCCGTATTTAATAAATAGAGAGTACAAATTAAAAATTAAAGCAATAAAGAAGGGTGAAAGTCCTGATTTTGCAAGTATTGGCACTTATTATCTAATAGCAAATGCAAGGAAATTTAATAAAGCTGAAATTTCATTCAATGGCCTTGAACTTTTAAATGTAGCAGTTGAAGCTGAAAATAATGATTACGTGGTTTTTCATTTTAATAGGAAAGTCGATTGTGTTGATTTCAATAAATCGGAATATATTGAATGGCCTTCGAATTATACGCTTGAGCCATGGGAAAACTCTATAGCCCAATTTTTCCTTAAACCAACATTGCAAAGAAATAAAATACCATCAGAACTTGAGTGTTTTTCTTTAGATAAATGGGGTGGAGCATTCAACCTAGTAGTATCAGAAAAAGTTAGAGATAAATTAGCTTCATTGGATGAAGAGAATTTTCTATGCTTTCAAGAATTGGATATTATATAGGACTAGATAATCTCATTCATTTAAAGTTATAGTAGAGTTAATTATCGTTGTGCCTTAATTATGTGAATTATTGCCAAAAGAGCTTAGAATGTGGTATTATTATGAAAAGAGAGCCATGCAAGAACATGACCCTCAAACGTAAGCCCATTTAAGGTGGCAGCTAGTTTAATATGTTATAAAAATAACCACTAAACCGTCCAAAGTTTATGAGTGGTTATTTTTTTGTGTTATTTTGACTGTTTAGTAACAACATTAAAGTTGTAAAAGCGACTGCAAAAGAGAGTGCTTCATAAACGGTCATGGGTTATCCTTTCCAGGAGTTCCTAACAAAAAAGTCATAGGCACCCCCCTTTCATGTTGAAAGAGCTAGCCACCACCATAAACTTACTTACATACTGTATTATATCACCTGGAATATAGTTATTCTATCTGGAATTAAGCGATTATTGAAATTAGCATTATTAGGCTAAAAGTGGATTTTTAAAGACTTTAGGAGGATGAAAAACAGTAATCTGTCTACATTTATAGATTTTAGTTGGAATTAGATTTTGATTGTGAGAAAGGACTTAATAGTTCTAAATTGACTACCTGGTCAAAAGAGGTTATACTCTAGTTGACTAAGTGGTCAATTTGAGTGTGGAGGAGAGAACATGGAAGCAATTAAAGTGGAGTCGCTCACAAAAAATTACCATAAAAAGCGAGCAATTGAAAATGTGAATTTGTCTGTAAATGAAGGGGAACTTTACGGTTTTATCGGTCCGAATGGTGCGGGGAAATCAACGACAATTAAAGTC
This sequence comes from Listeria monocytogenes, assembly GCF_041765605.1. Classification (GTDB taxonomy): domain Bacteria; phylum Bacillota; class Bacilli; order Lactobacillales; family Listeriaceae; genus Listeria; species Listeria monocytogenes_D. Next base: position 2,051,943 of record NZ_CP168900.1, on the reverse strand, counting down.
TTACTGAATTTTATTTACGCAACGAGTGGGAGTGCGACGGTCCTTGGGAAAGATGTGGTGAAAGACTCTGCTGAAATTAAGAAAATGGTCGGATATGTGCCGAGTGAAGTTCGCTATTATCCACAAATGACAGCAAATGATATTATCCACTACGCTGCCAAGTTCCATCATATTGAAAATGCAACGCAAAAAATGAATACATATTATGAAATGTTTTCAATTGATCCGAAAAAACGCTTTGGAGAAATGTCGCTTGGAAATAAGAAAAAAGTGGCGATTGTCGCTGGACTTATTACTGAACCGAAATTATTTATTTTAGATGAACCAACGAATGGGCTGGATCCATTAATGCAACATTATTTGTTTAAAGAAATGACTGAGCGAAATAAAGAAGGAATGACGATTTTTCTTTCTAGTCATAATTTACGTGAGGTTCAAGAATATTGTTCAAGAGCTGCTTTTATTCGAAACGGAAATATTATCGCGGTGGAAGATATCGCTAATCAACAAATGACGGGTAAAGTGATTGCGCTGAAGGGAACGAATTTGCCATTGGAAAAATTAACGAATGCGGGCGCAAGAGTGATTGAAAACGAGGCGGGAAAAGCACGTCTTATTTTTGATGATGATATTAAAACGATTTTGCCGCTACTTCAAGAAAAAGAAATTACGGATTTAACCATTACGAATCAAGAACTGGAAGATAAGTTTATGACGCTATACGAAGGGGGAGAAGTCAAATGAACATCTTGCACATTGAATGGAAAACGCGGATAAAGAGTCTGGTTGTTTGGGCAGTTGTGGTGATTGTGATTTTAGGTGTTTTTATGGCTTTCTTCCCAAGTATGCAAAGTAGTGGAATGCAAGATTTAGTGAATACGAAAATGAATGCACTTCCGCAAGATATGATGAAAATTTTGCATATGGATTCGATGGCGGATTTAACGAATATTGATGCCTATTTTGCGTATGTTTTTCAATATATTTTTATTGCGGCATGTGTATACGCGGCGTTAATAGGAGCGCAGGCGTTGATAAAAGAAGAAACGGACGGGACGATTGAGTTTTTATATGCGCAGCCAATTACACGGACTAGTCTAGTTTTCTGGAAAATGATTGGGAACTTATTGTCGTTTGTAGCTTTTTGGGCAATTACATTTGTGGCTTCGGTCGTACTTGTTCTTTTCTTGAAGCCGAGTGGGGTTGATGGTGGTAATTTAGTCATGGAGCTTGTACGAGTGTTTTCTAGCGAGTTGCTAGTGGCTGCTGTATTTATGAGTGCAGGTTTTATGGTTTCAGCGGTGCTTCGTTCAGCTAAGCAAGCCTCCCCGGTTGCACTTGCGCTAGTATTCTTGACGTATATTTTGGGTATTATGGCTGGTTTAAATGATAAGGTCGATTTCTTCCAATATTTTTCACCAATTAATTATGCGATTCCTTCAGAAATTATGAATAAAGGAATTACTGGAACCAATGCCTTGATTTCATGTGGGGTAATTGTCGTGATGGTTGCTATGACATTTGTTCTGTATAAGAAAAAGGATTTGAAAGTATAATGGATGAAAAACGACTAAAAATTATAGAAGCAGCAATGGAAGAATTTACGGAAAAAGGATATCAGGCGGCTAGTACGAATAAAATTTGCGCAAAAGCTGGTGTTTCGAAAGGGCTAATTTTTCACTATTTTGGTTCTAAAGAAAAGCTTTATGTTGCGGCTGTTAGTTATGCGGTTGATTTTGCGACCAAGGAGGTTCGTTTGGAAGGGGAACATTGGGCAGACTTTGTCGAAATGGCGATTTGGTCAACGAAAATGAAACTGGATTTTAATCGCAAATATCCTGCCGTATTCGGATTGATTATGCAAGCTTATGGAAATCCCCCCGTTGAATTGAAAGGCAAACTGGATGGCTTTTTTGATAAGGCAATTGAGCGGTCGGAAGCACAAATGAATCAAGTTTTAAGTGAAATGAAGTTGAAAAAAGATGTGAACATGGATGCGGCGCGTAAAGTGATGGCGGCTCTTTTTAAACATATTACGGAGACGAGTACAGTCTATTTGCAAAGTCATCCGAATGCGACGATGGAAGATTTTGTTCCGCTTGCGAAGGATTTTACGGAAATGATGCGAATTGTCGAATTTGGGATATGCGAAGAAAAAAAGGATTTGGGCGAGTGAGCCCAAATCCTTTTTTTAACCAATAAAGCTTTCGTGATGCGTGCTAATCATCGCTTCATCTGCGGCAGTAGGTTCTAAATATTTTTTCGCACTATTAATCGCGATGGGCCCTTCATGAAGCCCCGCTGCGATAATGCGTATTTTTCGAGGGTAGGTCGCACTATCTCCACAAGCGAAAATGCCAGGAACCGTCGTCTTCATCTCGTCATCCACGACAATGCCAAAATCGGCTTGTTCAAAGCCCCACTCCGCCATTGTTCCAAGGTCTACTTTTACCCCGTGATTAATGAAAAGTGCATCTGTTTGAATTGTTTTCGTGGCTTGGGTTTGATTGCAGCAAACATTGATTTCTGTTAGTTGGTTGTTCGTTCCGATTAGTTCACTGATTTCATGGTGGATATGGATTTCGACGCGAGAATTTTGAAGTTCTCGGACACTTTCCTCGTGTGCTTTAAAATCCTCGCCACGGTAAATAAGGTGTACTTGTTTGGCAATGGGTTCGAGGGTTTGAGCCCAGTCAATAGCAGCATTTCCACCGCCAGAAACAGCCACTACTTTGTTGCGAAATTGTTCGATGTTTCTAACATCATAATGAATGGCTGATGGGAAATCTTCGGCATGCAAAGCTTCGAGTTTATTGACTTCGAAAGTGCCACTGCCTGTTGCAATAACAATCGTTTTAGAAAAATGAATCGAACCGTTATGCGAGGTTAGTTGGAATGTGCCATCAGCTAGTCTGGTCACATCAACTACTCGCTCGTTGCAAACAATAGTCGGATGAAAGGTTTCTGCTTGTTCTTTTAAATTTGCGACAAGATTTGCACCGGTAATAGCTGGAATGCCACCAATGTCGCGAATGATTTTTTCTGGAAAAAAGTAACGAATTTTGCCGCCAACTGCTGGTTCGGCATCGATAATTTTAGTTTTCATAGAACGCAAGCCGCTATAAAAAGCGGAGAATAGGCCGATGGGGCCGCCGCCAATAATAGTTACGTCATAAACCTCATTTGGCAATGGAATCAAGCTCCTTTACAATTTCGCATCCGTTGCAAGTTTCGTATGGAAGGCAAAGAGGGACACCGCTACGAGGATCAATTAAAATATCTGCTTTGATATTAAAAACGTCTTCTAAAGTTTGTTCGGTCATGACGCTTGTTGGTGTTCCTTCTGCAATGACTTTTCCTTCTTTAATAGCAATCATATGGTGCGCGTAACGAGATGCGTGATTTAAATCGTGGACAACCATCACAATTGTACGGTTTTCCGATTGGTTTAATTGTTTTAATAAATTAAGTACATCTAGTTGGTGCGTCATATCTAAAAAGGTAGTCGGCTCATCAAGAAAAAGCACATCCGTTTCTTGAGCAAGTGCCATGGCAATCCAAGCACGTTGCCGTTGTCCACCTGATAAACTATCAATTGGTCGATCCGCGAACTCCGTTAAATTCGTCACGCGCAATGACCAAAAAATAATTTCGCGATCTTTTGCGGTAATGGATTTAAAACTACTTTGATGCGGGGAACGTCCATAAGAAATTAATTCAAACACCGTCAAACCATCAGGTGCAGAAGGATTTTGTGGCAAAATAGCTAATTGTTTGGCAATCTCTCTCGTTGATTCATTATGAATACTTTTGCCATCTAAGTAAACAGCGCCCTTGCTAGGTTTCATTAAGCGGGACATCGTTTTTAAAATAGTCGATTTCCCTGAGCCGTTTGCACCTACTAAAGCGGTTATTTTATTAGCTGGAATGGCTATATCTAAACCATCAACAATGATTCGTTTGTCGTATGAAATTTGTAAGTTATCAGTATGAAGGTCTTTCATTTTCATCGCTCCAATTTAAAGTTAAGGTGATAATCATTCTCAATGGTTAAGTATAGAGTTTTTATGGCAAAGATGCAAGTGATACTTTGGCAAAATGATTTGCGCTTTGTGAAGAAAGTTGCTATACTAACTGAGAATTATTATCAGTTACAGGAGGGGTTCAATTGAAAAAGGGTATCATTTTACTCGTGTCAATGCTTTTAATTGCAGTGGTTTTAACTGCTTGTGGAGATAACAAATCGGCTGGAAATGAGGAGGTCGAGATGCGTACATATACAATGGCAAATGGAAAGAAAGTAGAAATACCAGCACATCCGAAACGTATTGTGGCTTCGGAATATCTAGGTAATATAGTTTTGCTAGGAATGAAGCCGGTTGGTGCCAGAGCAAAACAAATGGAAAACCCATTTTTGGAAGGGCGTGTGGACGGGATTGCGGATATCGGTGATCCAGTTTCAGCGGAAAAAGTGGCGGAATTAAAGCCAGATTTAATCATCGTTTCAAAAGAAGATGAATTTGAAGCAATGTCGAAAATTGCGCCAACTGTGTTAATTCCGTACGCAACTTCAAAAAATGTGGAGGAAGACGTGCGTCAAATCGCAGACCTAGTAGGTGAAAAAAAGGCTGGTGAGGCGTGGCTAGATAAGTTTCATCAAAAAGCTAAAGAAAGTAGAGCGAAGTTAGCGGATAAACTAGACCCGAATGAAACAGTAGGGATTTATGAAGTACAAGATAAGGATTTTTATGTGATGGGGCAAAATATGGGGCGTGGTGGTCAAGCGATTTACAATGCTTTACAACTTAAAGCACCTGCAAAAATTCAAAAAGATGTTTTAGATGGGCAAGACTGGCAGAAAATTTCACTGGAAGTACTACCTGAATTTGCGGCCGATAGAATGTTCGTTACAAGTACTTCTTCTGGGAGTGCCAAAGACGGCGAGAAAACATTAAAAGATTTAACCAACTCGCCAATTTGGAAAAATTTGCCGACGTTTAAAGCAGGGAATGTTTACCAAATGGACTTTGACACGATGTTTTATTATGATCCTTTAGCGGTGGAAGGGCAGCTTGATATTATCGTAGAGAAGTTGTTGGCTTCGAACTAATGATTGCGCTTAGTGAATGATATTGATATAATTTTCTTTGCGATTGATAATTATTATCACTTGAAATGAGCGGATAATTTAGATGGAAGGAACATGTGCAGATGGATAAGTCAAAACAGATAAAAATGAATACAAGACCGACTGTTGCTAAATTCATACTTTCGGGTGGGATTTTGTTGCTTCTCATTTTAGCGTTATTCGGGATTGCGGTTGGTGCAGCCGATATTAATTTAAGTACGGTTTGGGATGCACTTTTTCATTATAATAGTTCGGATACACAGCACCAGATTATACGAAGTTTACGTGTTCCTCGGGTGGTTGCGGATATGGCGATAGGGGCTGCTTTTGCGGTTGCTGGAGCGATTATGCAAGGGATTACTCGGAATCCACTTGCTGATTCAGGCTTGCTTGGGTTGAATGCTGGATCGACGTTTATGGTAGCAGTTTGTTTTGCATTTATGCCGTGGCTTAGTTATAATTCGCTCATTTTATTTTCTTTTGTTGGTGCGGCAATTGGGGCATTTTTAGTATTTGGCGTTAGTTCGCTTGCTGGGAGTGCAATGTCGCCAACGAGGCTAGTGCTTGCTGGAGCGGCGGTTAGTTCATTGCTTACTGCGCTTAGTGAAGGACTCGCGATTTATTTTCAGTTAAGTCAAGATTTGGCCTTTTGGTACGCGGGCGGGGTTGCTGGTGTGAAATGGAGTCAGCTTGCGGCGATTTGGCCTTGGTTACTTGGAGCGCTTATTGCGGCGATTTTACTAAGCAGATCGATTACCATTTTAAGCTTAGGCGATGATATTGCTGTTGGTCTAGGTGAAAAAACTACTTTTGTTAAAATTGCTTCGATGGTCGTGGTGTTGATTTTGGCGGGGCTTGCTGTGTCGGTCGTTGGTCCGGTCGGATTTATTGGCTTGATTGTGCCGCATTTGGTGCGATTTTTAGTTGGAGTAGATTATCGCTGGATTATTCCTTGCTCGGCGGTTGTTGGAGCCTTTCTGACATTAGCGGCGGATATTGTGGCAAGAACAATCAATCCGCCATATGAAACGCCAATCAGTGTTATTTTTGCATTAATTGGGGTTCCTTTCTTCCTATATGTAGCACGTAAAGAAAGGAGGAACTTATAATGTATATGACAACGGCAGAAAAACGGAAAAAATCGCGGCGAGTTTGGACATTGATTATTTTATGCGTGTTAATTTTTTGTACATTTACATATAGTGTCAATGCTGGTTATTCAAAATTGCCATTTTTGGAAGTGATTAAGTCGTTTTTTGGAATGGCGGACGCGGGAACACAACTTATTGTGACAGAGTTTCGTTTGCCGCGGATAGTTATTGCGCTATTGGTTGGTGCAGGGCTTGCGGTTTCAGGAACAATCTTGCAAGGGATTTCTGGAAACGGGTTAGCTGATCCGGGTATTCTTGGGATTAATAATGGCGCGGGACTTGCGGTTATGCTTTATATTTCCTTTTTTCCTTCCACGATGGATGTACCAGTATTATTTATGCCATTTATTGGATTTGTCGGGGCAATTTTAACTGCGTTTGTTGTTTACGGACTTTCTTATAGTAGAAGCGAGGGATTGTTGCCTAATCGATTGCTTCTTACAGGGATTGCTGTTGCGGCGGCGATTGCGGCACTTATCACGCTGCTTACGGTTCGGCTTGATCCACAAAATTATCAACGTTACGCTGAATGGATGGCGGGAAATATTTGGGCATCGAGCTGGCAATATGTTTTTGCCCTTTTACCATGGCTTATTGTTTTAGGCGCAATTGCTTTTATGAAAGTAAAGACGTTGGATGTGCTCTCTTTTGGAGACCAAGTAGCAACGGGGCTCGGCGTTCGAGTCGAGCGAGAAAAATTTGTGCTTTTAATAGTAGCAGTTGGCTTGGCGGCTGCTTGTGTATCCGTTAGTGGTGGTATTGCATTTATTGGTCTAATTGGTCCGCATATTGCTAGAAAATTAGTTGGCTCTGCGCATCGCTGGGTGATGGTAACGGCGGCACTTTCTGGAGGACTACTACTATTACTTGCGGATACGATTGGACGATTGATTATTCAACCATCCGAAATATTTGCTGGTATCGTTGTGGCAATTATCGGTGCACCTTATTTCTTGTTCTTGCTTGCAAAAGCTAAATAATAATTATTATTGATAACGAGAAATTAATTAGTAATTGATAATCATTGTAGACAGCCTATTGCTTTTATGATATCTTAGTAAACATAAGCAATAGGAATTGACTACGTGCCATTTTTACTGAAAAAAGTGATTTCCTAACTTGCATTTTATTTATAATTATTATAAACTGTATTTATTGTTAAATGATAATGATGATAATTTAGAAAGACAACTTGTTGTAGCAACCAAGGGAGGAACCATAATGGAAGGTCGTATTGGACGCATTAAAGCACAACTTCATGATGCTAGTTATAAATTAACACCACAGCGGGAAGCCACTGTTCGCGTTTTACTGGAAAATGAAAAAGATCATTTAAGTGCCGAGGAAGTTTTCTTGCGTGTGAAAGATATTGCGCCTGACACTGGCCTTGCAACCGTTTATAGAACGTTGGAACTTTTAACTGAATTACGCGTGGTTGATAAAATTAATTTTGGTGACGGTGTCTCTCGATATGACTTGAGACAAGAAGGAGCCAAACATTTCCATCATCATTTAGTATGTTTAGAGTGCGGGTCTGTGGAAGAAATTCAAGAAGACTTATTAGAAGATGTGGAGAAAATCGTCGAATCGAAGTGGAATTTTCTTGTTAAAGATCATCGCCTGACTTTCCAAGGTATTTGCGCAGATTGCAGACAAAAAACTAAAAAAGAATAATACAAAAGTTTGGGATAATTTATCTCAAACTTTTTTTATGATTAAAAAAAGATGGACTGAATTGCGCGAAAAGTATTATAAGTCTTTTTCTATTAATTAAACGTTTTCAGTGGGAGTGTAACATGGTAGAATAGGATTTGTGGAGGAAACGCTTATGAATGATTTAATAGAAGATTTTTTACATTTTTTAATTGTAGAGAGAGGTTTATCCGCGAATACAATCAAAGCTTATGAACGAGATTTACGCTATTTTGTTTCTTATATGGATGTAGCGAAGGGATTAACAGATCCGAATACACTTGAACGAAGCGATATAGTTGGTTTTATGGCATTTGCAAGACAAGAAGGGAAATCACCAAGAAGTGTGGCGCGCTATATTGCTTCACTACGATCTTTCTTTCATTATTTAATGCACGATGGGAAAATGTCACATGACCCAATGATTCAAATTGAAACGCCGAAGCAAGCGCAAGGATTACCAAAAGTTTTAAACCTAGATGATGTGGAGAAATTACTTAGTTCCTCTGATACGAGTACACCACTTGGATTAAGGGACCAAGCAATGATGGAAATTTTATATGCGACAGGGCTTCGTGTAACGGAACTTGTCAGCCTGAAAATGGACGATTTACATCTTCATATGGGTTTTATTCAAACGATTGGTAAAGGAGATAAAGAAAGAATTATCCCGCTTGGAAAAACGGCAACAACTGTGTTAGAGAAGTATTTAGAGGAAGCGAGACCGAAACTTCGTAGACCAAAATACCGAAATGATTTTGTGTTTTTAAATCATCACGGTCAAGGACTCACAAGACAAGGTTTCTGGAAAATTTTAAAAGGTATTGCGAAAGAATCTGGCATTGAAAAGCCGATTACACCGCACACTTTGCGTCATTCATTCGCCACTCATTTACTTGAAAATGGGGCTGATTTAAGGTCGGTTCAAGAACTCCTTGGTCACGCCGATATCTCCACTACACAAATTTATACACACGTAACAAAGCTGCGGTTGAAAGATGTCTACAAACAATTCCACCCGCGCGCTTAAAAAATATAGTTGAAAAGGATGAGTAAATATGCCAGATAAATTTAAACGAGTACATGTAATTGTAATGGATTCAGTTGGTATTGGAGAAGCACCAGATGCTGCTAAATTTGGTGATTTTGATGTAGATACATTTGGACATATTGCCAAACACGTCGGCGGACTAAAAATGCCTGAAATGGGCAAATTAGGTCTATCGAATATTCGAGAAATAGACGGAATTAAAAAAGCAGAAAAACCACTTGCTTACTATACAAAAATGCAAGAAGCTTCAAATGGTAAAGATACAATGACTGGTCACTGGGAAATCATGGGCCTATACATTGACACGCCTTTCCGCGTATTCCCAGATGGATTTCCGGATGATTTAATCAACCAAATTGAAGAAAAAACAGGACGTAAAGTAATTGGAAATAAACCAGCGAGCGGAACAGAAATTATGGCTGAACTTGGAGAAGAGCATGTGAAAACAGGTGCGCTTATTGTTTACACTTCAGCTGACTCCGTTTTACAAATTGCAGCACATGAAGATGTCGTACCTTTGGAAGAATTATATGAAATCTGTGAATTCTGCCGTGAAATTACACTAGATGACCCGTACATGCTTGGTCGTATTATCGCTCGTCCATTTGTCGGCGAACCAGGTGCGTTTGTTAGAACGCCAAATCGTCATGACTATGCGCTAAAACCATTTAAACCAACTGTAATGGATGCTTTAAAAGATGGCGGTAAAGACGTGATTGCCATTGGTAAAATTTCTGATATTTTTGATGGTGAAGGTGTTACGGAATCTATCCGTACGAAATCAAATATGGACGGAATGGATCAATTTATCGCTGTGTTAGATAAAGATTTTAACGGTATGAGTTTCTTGAATTTAGTAGACTTTGATGCACTCTTCGGACATCGTCGTGATCCACAAGGTTATGCAGATGCGCTCGTTGATTTTGACGGTCGTTTAGTAGAAGTAATGGAAAAACTAACAGATGATGATCTATTAATTATTACAGCTGATCACGGAAATGACCCAACATACTCTGGCACAGACCACACACGTGAGTTTGTACCATTACTTGTATACTCACCACGCTTCAAAAATGGTGGTTCAGAATTAGAATTACGCAAAACATTTGCCGATCTGGGCGCAACAGTTGCGGATAATTTTGAAGTGAAAATGCCTGAATATGGAACAAGTTTCTTAAAAGACTTGAAATAGGAAAAGGGAGGAACAAAAATGAGTTTAGAAAAAGTAAATGAAGCAGTTGCGAAAATTAGAGAAAGTTACAATGGTACACCAAAAATTGGTTTGATTCTTGGTTCAGGTCTAGGTGTGCTTGCGGATGAAGTAAACAATCCGACAAAACTTTCTTATAGCGAAATCCCACATTTTCCTGTTTCGACAGTAGAAGGACATGCTGGCCAATTTGTTTTTGGTGAGTTGGAAAATAAAGAAGTTGTTGCAATGCAAGGACGTTTCCACTTTTATGAAGGCTATTCAATGCAAGATGTTACTTTCCCAGTTCGTGTGATGAAAGAACTTGGTGTAGAAGTACTTGTTGTGACGAATGCGGCAGGTGGCGTAAATGAATTATATTCTGCTGGAGACTTAATGTTGATTTCTGATCACATTAACTTTACTGGAACGAACCCGCTTATTGGACCAAATGATGAGCATTTTGGACCGCGTTTCCCAGATATGTCCGAGGCGTATAATTTAGCTCTACGTGTGGATGCTAGACTTATTGCTCAAGAACTTAATTTGACTATCCGTGAAGGTGTTTATGCTGGATTTAGCGGTCCAACTTATGAAACACCTGCTGAAATTCAAATGATGCGTACACTTGGAGCAGATGCAGTTGGGATGTCCACTGTACCGGAAGTAATCATTGCGAACCATGCTGGATTACGAGTGCTAGGTATTTCTTGTATTACCAATATGGCAGCCGGCATTCTGGATCAACCACTTTCTCATACGGAAGTTATTGAAACAACAGATCAAGTTCGCAGCACGTTTTTACAATATGTAAAAGCCATTGTTGCTAAAATTTCTTAAAATAATCGGTAGCTAATCTCAGCCCAAATTTGTTATTTTCTGAAGCAAGGAGATAATAGATTTGGGCTGAGTTTTTTACGTATTTGATAATATTTTCAGATAGTTATTGTCGCTCGGCTTCTTAGTGTGCTACTATATAAAAGAACTTTTAAAAATCTATAATGTAAAGGTGGGATTGGCGTGACGTTTGAACGGCTTGGAACAATGAATGTAAATGCAGAAGGACATCTCGAAATTGGAGGGGTGGACACTTTAAAGCTTACTGAAAAATATGGTACGCCGCTGTACGTTTATGATGTAGCGCTAATCCGTGACCGAGCAAGAGGATTTAAGAAAACATTCGAGGAGCTAGGCGTAAAAGCACAGGTAGCTTATGCGAGTAAAGCATTTTCTGCAGTAGCGATTTATCAGCTGATGGCCGAAGAAGGCTTATCGCTCGATGTTGTTTCAGGCGGAGAACTTTATACGGCAATAAAAGCAAATTTCCCTCCAGAAAGAATTCATTTTCACGGAAATAATAAAAGTGCAGAAGAAATACATATGGCGCTTGACTATGGCATCGGTTGTTTTGTTATCGATAATTATTATGAAATTAGTTTATTAGAAGAGATATTAATAGAACGAAATGAAAAAGCTTCGGTTTTAATTCGCGTGACGCCGGGGATAGAAGCTCATACACATGACTATATTTTAACAGGCCAAGATGATTCGAAATTTGGATTTGGACTTACAAATGGACAAGCTGAAAAAGCGATTAAACAAGTACTTCATGCAAGTGCATCCTTTGATTTAATTGGTCTTCACTGTCATATTGGGTCGCAAATTTTTGAAACAACTGGTTTTAAATTAGCGGCTCGTCGTATTATGGATAAATTAGTTGAATGGCACCAAACGCTAGGATTTGATTCCAAAGTACTTAATCTTGGTGGTGGTTTCGGTGTACGCTATACGGCGGAAGACGAACCACTTGAACCTGGCGAATACGTACGTCAAATTATGGATGAAGTGCGAGATGTGGCTAATAGTAACGATATTGACATTCCTGAAATTTGGATTGAGCCGGGTCGTTCGCTTGTTGGTGAAGCAGGAACAACACTTTATAAAGTTGGTTCACGTAAAGAAGTTCCGGGAATTCGGAATTATATTGCGGTGGATGGTGGCATGTCTGATAATATCCGTCCAGCGTTATATGATGCCCATTACGATGCTGTTCTTGCGGCAAACCCAGAGAAAGTTGCAGAAGAAACAGTGGCTATCGCAGGGAAATGTTGTGAGTCTGGTGATATGTTAATATGGGATTTACCACTACCGAAATCAAACGCCGGTGAAGTGTTGGCGGTATTTTGTACAGGAGCCTATGGATATGCGATGGCAAGTAATTATAACCGTATCCCAAGACCACCAGTTGTTTTTGTGGAAAACGGAATCGATAAATTAATCGTTGCCCGCGAAACATATGAAAATTTAGTGCAAAATGATCTTTCATTATAGTAGGGCGGGACAAATATGGTAGAAATGAATTTTAAAGTGGACGCATTTGAAGGACCGCTTGACTTACTTCTTCATTTAATTGGACAACTAGAAGTCGATATTTATGACATCCCCATGGCTGAAATTACGGACCAATACATGGAATTTGTTCATACAATGCAAGAAATGGAATTAGATGTTGCCAGCGAATATTTAGTGATGGCAGCAACTTTACTGGCAATCAAAAGTAAAATGCTCCTTCCAAAACAAGAACTGGAAATCGACTATGATACACTAGAAGAGGAAGAGGATCCTCGTGACGCTTTAGTTGAAAAACTAATGGAATACAAACGCTTTAAAGAAGCCGCCAAAGAACTAAAAGAAAAAGAGGCGGAACGGAGCTTTTATTTCAGTAAACCACCAATGGACTTAGCAGAATATGATGACGGGACAAAAGTAGCGGAACTCGATGTATCATTAAACGATATGTTAAGCGCTTTTAACAAAATGTTGCGACGTAAAAAGTTAAATAAACCATTGCATACACGAATTACTACGCAGGAAATCTCTATTGATGAAAGAATGGATTCTGTTTTAGGGAAATTACATCAACAAGTCAATCACCGCTTACGATTTGATGAGCTATTTGAAGAACAAACGAAAGAACAACTTGTCGTTACATTTTTAGCTTTGCTAGAATTAATGAAACGAAAATTGGTCGAAGTAGAACAAGCAGAAAGTTTTGCGGATTTATATGTGCAAGGTAAAGGGGAAGAACTATCGTGAACAGAGAAGAACAATTAGGCATATTAGAGAGTTTGCTTTTTGCAGCAGGCGATGCGGGACTTTCAACGGAACAATTAACTGAAGTCATGGAAATCACGCATATTGAAGCGCTCAATTTATTAGAGCTTTTAAGTGAACGATACAATGGAAGTGCGGATAGAGGACTGATTCTTTTAGAGCTTGCAGGAACTTTTCAATTAGCTACAAAAAAAGCCCATGCGGATTATTTACGTAAACTCGTTGAAGTTCCAAGTAACACTGTTTTGTCGCAAGCATCACTAGAGACTTTAGCGATTATTGCGTATCGTCAACCAGTTACAAGAATGGAAGTCGATGAGGTTCGCGGTGTTCAAACAGATGGTCCAATCAGAACCCTAGTAGCCAAAGGACTTGTAACAGATAAAGGTCGTGTGGACGGAGCTGGCCGAGCAAAACTTTACGTTACTACAAGTGAATTTTTAGATGCATTTGGCCTGAATTCTCTAGAGGATTTACCAAAACTTGCTGATCCAGCGGCAGAAGAACCAGATCAGAATGAAATGGACCTGTTTTTTGACCGGTTTAACCAAAGTAAAGAACAGGAGGAGGAATAAGAATGGAACGTTTACAAAAAGTGATTGCAAATGCAGGTATTACTTCAAGAAGAAAAGCAGAAAAGCTTATTCAAGAAGGTAAAGTAACAGTGAACGGTAAAGTAGTCACAGAATTAGGTGTGAAAGTTAGCGGTACAGAGCGGATTGAAGTAGAGGGAATTCAACTAACAAAAGAAGAACATCGCTATTTCCTTTTTTATAAGCCAAGAGGAACAGTATCGGCTGTAACGGATGATAAAGGTCGTACAACTGTAGCGGATTATTTTGCAGATATTCCTGAAAGATTATACCCAGTAGGACGACTTGACTATGATACTTCTGGATTATTATTAATGACGAATGATGGAGATTTCGCTAATTTACTAATGCATCCGAAAAATGAAGTTTCCAAAACATATATTGCACGAATTAAAGGTATTCCTGAACGAGAAGTGATTCGTCAGTTAGAACGCGGTGTGGTGATTGATGGTCGCAAAACAGCACCAGCAAAAGTAAAAGTACGTTCGTCTGACAAAGCGAAAGATAAAGCGATTGTAGAAATTACCATTCATGAAGGCAGAAATCGCCAAGTGCGTAAAATGTTTGAGGCGGTTGGTTTTGAAGTACAAAAATTATCAAGAGAAGAATATTCGTTCTTGAATTTACGCGGTTTAAACGCAGGGGAACGCAGAGAATTATCACATCATGAAGTAAAACAATTAAAAACAGAAGCAAGATTTGGTAAAAATAAAAAGTAACTTTTCTTACAAAATATACTTTCTAATAGCGTGTTTTGTGAAAAACATGTATAATTTAAATCGTAGGAAATTTGGTATAGGCAATTGTATGGTTTTTTCGTATGTGGGTACGGAAGATTCCATTTATTTGATTGAATGTAAATGAGAGTTAGGGGATGAGTACTTATGAGTGAACAAGTTAGAGTGCTTGTTGTGGATGATGAGGACCGGATACGCCGCCTTCTTAAGATGTATCTTGAAAGAGAGAACTATCGTATTGAAGAAGCTAGTGATGGTGATCAAGCATTAAGCATGGCGCTAAACAACAATTATGAAGTAATCCTACTTGATTTGATGATGCCTGGTAAAGATGGCATCGAAGTTTGTCGTGAACTGAGAGAGTTTAAATCAACACCAGTTGTCATGTTGACAGCAAAAGGAGAAGAAGCTAACAGAGTACAAGGCTTTGAAGTTGGCGCAGATGATTACATCGTAAAACCATTTAGCCCAAGAGAAGTTGTACTTCGTGTGAAGGCGGTTCTTCGTCGTGCGAAACAATCCTCAGAAGAATCAGCAGGAGGAACACCGGGAGACATTATTACTTTCCCACATTTGAAAATTGATAACGAAGCTCACCGTGTTATTGTCGATGGAAAAGAAATCGGTTTGACACCGAAAGAATATGACTTGCTTTATTATTTAGCTAAATCACCGGATAAAGTATTCGACCGCGAGTCACTTTTAAAAGAAGTGTGGCGTTATGAGTTCTTTGGCGATTTACGAACAATTGATACGCATGTTAAAAGACTTCGTGAAAAACTGCATGATGTATCGGAAGACGCTGCTAGAATGATTGTAACAGTTTGGGGTCTTGGATATAAATTTGAAGTTCCAGAAGATTAATAAAACAGACTAAGATAACGGGCAAAGACGTTTAATCGGCAAGTGTTATGCCGCACGTGCTTTGTTCGTTATTTTTTTGCGAGGACCGAGGTGAGAATAGATGAAGATTTGGAATAGTATTGTTGGCAAAATTTGGAGTACCATTATTCTTTTACTGATAGGGATTTTAGTTATTTCTGGATTTTTAGTTGCAATGATTTATGAAAAAAATAATATTACACGAATAACAAACGAATTAGAGGATAAAACTGCTAGTATCATCACTGTTATGCAAGAAAATAATGAAGTAATCTCTGCTGAAAATAATAATGATTCTGCACTCATACTACTTGATGATACGATGGGCGTCATTATTGAACAAAACGGAAAAAGCGTCTATCAATCGCAGTCGCCAGATACTATTTCTAGTGCATCTGCTAATAAATTAATTCAAGATAAGACATTAGATGAAGCCTTAGAAAAAGATAATAGTGTGACGATGAAATATAATTTTAAAACAGAAAAAAGTTCCTTACCAGTCGAAATTTCCGCGCAGAAGTTTAAGCTTGCGAATGGTGAAACTGGGGTGGTTTACGTTTATCAGTCTTATCATGATATCCTTAAAGTAAACGAAAAAACAATGAGCACCTTAATTGTTTCAGGTATTATTGCGATAGTTATTACGTCTATCTTGTCTTTCGTCTTTTCTTCTCGAATGGCTTTTCCGCTTCGTGAAATGAAAAAAATTGCGATTGCTGTTTCTAAAGGGAATTTTGACAACCGGGTACCGACTTATACGCATGATGAAATTGGCGAACTTGGGGTAGCTTTTAACGATATGGCAAAACAATTGAAATATAATGTTAGCGCCCTTAGACAAGAAAAAGAACAGCTATCCAATATTTTAGTTGGGATGGCTGATGGTGTTATTAAGTTTAGTGTGGATAAAACAATCATTCTTAGTAACCCGCCGGCAGAAGAATTTTTACATAATTGGTTCTTCTCGCCTGAAAATACCGAAAAAGTACTCATTCCAGTAGCTTTAAATGAATTGTTAAATGATACGCTAGAAAAGAAAGAATCTCAAGTTGGCGAAATCACTTTTGCAGATCATACGTATGTAGCGATTTTAACGTTGCTCTATACGGGGGAACATGTGCGCAGTATTGTTGCGGTAATTCGGGATATGACAGAAGAAAAACAACTTGAAAAAATGAAAAGTGATTTTGTTAATAACGTCTCGCATGAGCTTAGAACACCGATTTCGATGTTACAAGGTTATAGTGAAGCGATTATTGACGGGGTTGCTCAGTCGGATGAAGAAGTGCGGGAGTTTGCGCAAATTATTTATGATGAATCCCTTCGTATTGGACGCTTGGTGAACGATATGTTGGATCTTGCTAGAATGGAAGCTGGATTTAATCAAATGGATAATCAAAAATTACCGCTCGCTCCATTGCTACGAAAAGTTATTTCTAATTTTGATGTACTTGCAAAAGAGAATTTTGTGGAATTAGGGTTAGAATTAGAAACACCAGACTTAGAATATTCTTTTGATCCGGACCGGATGGAGCAAGTATTAATTAATTTAATTATGAACGCTATTCGTCATACTGGAAAAGAAGGCTATGATGGAAAAGTAATTTTAAAACAAACCATTGATGAGGCTAGGAGCAATCTTGTAATCACAGTATCTGACAACGGTAGCGGGATTGCGGAAGAAGACATCCCATATCTGTTTGAGCGTTTTTATAAAGTGGATAAAGCAAGAAAACGCGGAAAAGCAGTTGGGACAGGTATTGGTCTTGCAATCGTTAAAAATATTGTAGAAGCACATAATGGGAAAATTTCGGTTGAAAGCGAATTAGGTAAAGGATCTGATTTTATTATCACTTTGCCTCTCTATAAATAGATTGGAGCGAAAAACATGGAAAAAAGACAAACAAAATTTTGTAAAGAATCACTAGTAATTAAAACGAGCCGGGTTTTCCCGTCAGACACGAATAATCATAATACCCTTTTTGGTGGTAGATTGATGACTTATATTGATGATACGGCTTCTATCAGCGCCTCTCGTCATTGTCGTACGGAAATTGTCACTGCATCGACAGACTCAGTGGATTTCCTAAAACCGATTAAAAATGATCACTCTGTTTGCTTAGAGTCTTATGTAGCTTCAACGGGCAGAAGTTCAATGGAAATCTTCGTTAAAATTATTGCGGAGAATTTGAAAACAGGAGAACGTTACTTAGCGGCGACATCCTTTTTAACATTTGTGGCGTTGGATGCTGATGGTAAAACTGTAGAAGTACCACTCGTTGAACCAGAAACAGAAGAACAAAAAAGAATCCACGCGGGCGCCGAGGCAAGAAGTATTGCGCGCAAAATCCGTTTGAAAGAAAACCAATCATTAGCGGAATCATTATCAACAGATATTCCGTGGTGAACAAATAAAACCAGCTAATTAGCTGGTTTTTATTTTATTTGGATAGAAAGCGCTTACGTGAAAAAACGTACAAAAGGGCTTGCCAAAAATTTTTTTCATGGTAAAATGAAAATTGTAAGAAAATATTCGTTCATCTTCGGGGCAGGGTGCAATTCCCGACCGGTGGTTAAAGTCCACGATCTGCTTTTTAGCAGTTGACTCTGGTGTAATTCCAGGACCGACAGTATAGTCTGGATGGGAGAAGATGTTGGCAGACCTTTTCGTTTGTCTTCACGAGCATGTGTTAGCAAGCTGTGATGCTTATTTGAGTATCCTGTGCTTGTTTATTCATTCACAAACTCTCCCTCAACTCTTTTTAGTTGAGGTTTTTTATTTGCTTGGGTTGCATTCGTTAAGCGACGTCACTCGCTTCTTGGTGAACATCAAGGGAGAAATGACAATGAAGAATTATTCAATGAAGGTTTTTGTAAGTGTGGCGGTTCTTGGTACTTTAGCATTTATTTTAATGATGCTACAATTTCCGCTACTACCGAGTGCACCATTTTTAAAGCTTGATTTCAGTGATATTCCAGCTTTGATTGGTGGCTTATTATTCGGACCACTCGCAGTGATTTTAGTAGAACTAATCAAAAATGTGCTACTTTACATTGTGTCAGGCAGTCCAGTTGGGGTTCCGATTGGAGAAATATCCAATTTTATTAATGGTATTGTTTATGTATTACCGATTTATTATTTATTTCACTGGTTTCGTTCAACAAAAGGAATGGTGCTTTCGACAGCAATTGGAACGTTAGTAATGACAGTCGTCATGTCGATATTTAATTATTTCATTTTATTACCATTTTACATTAAACTTGGTGGACTTCCGGCGGATACTGATGTTGCTTGGTTAGTCACATACGCGATTATACCATTCAGTTTATTAAAAGGTGTCATCGTCAGTGCTGTATTCTTACTGCTCTACTCTAGATTGAAAAAATGGATTGCTAAAAATCAAACAATAAAAGAACGGCGCAAATTTGAAAAAAGACAACAAGAAACAAGCCATTAAATATAAAAATCCGGTAGCCTCTAAATGGGCTGCCGGATTTTTTTAATGAAATGGGCCATCGGAAACTTTGATAGAAAGTGAAGGACAAGCGAATTCAGCGTCAATCACCATTTCGACCAAATCTTCAGGAATTTCTTTTGTTCCAGTGTTATCATCTAATATATTAAAGGCAAGACCTTCTGTATCGTAATCAAAAACATCGGGTGCATGAATGGAACAAGCGCCACAAGCAATACAAGTGTCTTTTTCAACAAGACAATACTTCAATTTTCTACGCTTCCTTTCTAAAATAACTATTTGCAGCCAGATTTTTTCTTTTTCTATTGTAACATATTTTGAAAAAGTTTTTTTCGGAAAAACTAATGTAGAACAAGTGTTTCTGTGTTATGATTGTGATACAAAAAAGGTGGTGGACGAGTCTTGGATAAGCTGGATAACTATATTATGACGATTTTAGAAAAAAGTATTACACCTAGAAAATTACCATTTTTACATACTGTTTTAGCTGGAAGAAGAACTGGACAAGCTGTTCAAGATATCCATCTTTTTCAAATGCAACATTTATTTGGGTTAGTGCCTAATTTAAAAGCCAACTATTTAGAGAGCCGCCTTTCAGATTTAGTGCGCCGAGGCAGCATTGTTTCAACTGAAAATGGCTATGTGATTCAAGAACAACAAGTGGCCTCTTTTGCAACTGACTATCCGGATTTTCTAGGTTTTACATTTCAGCGGCAAGCATTTGCCTTCTTTGCCCATTTGCGACTCGCTGTTCAAGTTGTTAGCAACATCCATCACCACGAAAGTTATTATTTACCTGTCATTCGTGATAAAAAGATTCAACAATTTATTAAGCATTGGTTGAAGTCACAAGATAAATCAAGTTTAGCAGATGCGTTATACGAGGAACTTTTTGCATGGATGGAAAAATTAGCAGTTGCTCGGCCAGCGTTTATTGTGGAGCGGTTTTCGGGTGGAGAATTAATGGGCTATACGACAGAACAAATTGCCACAAAGTATCAAGTAGAGAAGTGGGATGTTTATTTTGAAGTGCTACACGAGATTCACCGTTTGCTTTCTGTAATGAAAAAGAAACCAGAAGAATGGCCGATTTTAGTTAGTCTTGTGCCGGATGAATTAGCCGGACTAACTAGTTCTGCAATGCAAACTTATTCACTTTGGCAGAATGGCGCGGATCTAGAAGCAATTGAGCGAATTCGGAATTTGAAAATGAGTACTATTCATGATCATTTTGTGGAAATCCGAGCTACTTTGAAAGAAGCGGACGTTCCTAATTTACCAGAAGAGGAAGTCATCCAAACGATTAATACAAAGAAATGGAATTTACTACGTGAAATAAAAGCAGAATTTCCAGATTTAGATTATTATCAAATTCGGTTAGCGGTTGTTAGTAGGGAGGGCGAGCGGTGAATTTAGAACAGGAATTAAAAGAATATCTTGGATTTGATGCGTTTCGCCCTGGTCAAAAAGAAGTAATTGAAACAGCTTTGGCCAAACGGAATTGTTTCGCCATGTTACCTACTGGAACGGGAAAAACCATTTGTTATCAATTAGCCGGCCATTTGATGGAGGGGTTAGTTTTGATTGTTTCACCGCTACTTTCCCTCATGCAAGACCAAATGGAGCGAATGCGTGCTCACGGAGAAAAGCGAGTGGCGGCACTGAATAGCTTTTTAAAACGAGAAGAAAAAAGCCAAATCCTTGCGAACATTCATTTATATAAATTTATTTTTTTATCACCAGAAATGCTAAATAATGAAGCTGTGAAGAATCTATTATTAAAACAAAAAATCAGTTTGTTTGTTATAGATGAAGCACATTGTATTTCGCAGTGGGGCCATGATTTTCGACCTGATTATTTAATGTTAGGTCAATTTATTAAAGAGGCTAATTTCCCAGTGACTATGGTGCTTACTGCTACGGCGACGAAGAAGGTTAGGGTGGACATTTTAACGCAACTGCACTTAACGGATTGTGAGCAAATCATTTATTCGGTGAATCGGCCGAATATTTCTTTACAAGTGGAGAAATTTTCTAGCCAGCAGCTGAAGAAAGAACGTTTATATGAGCTTGTACGCAAACTGCAAACGCCGGGAATTATTTATTTTTCCAGTAAAAAATTAGCAGAAAGTATAGCGCATGAATTAAGCGAAATTGCCGAATTGAGGGTCGCTTATTATCACGGTGATATGGACACGGAAGATAGGATTATTATTCAGCAACAATTTGTATATGGACAGTTGGATATTATATGCGCCACTAGCGCTTTTGGGATGGGAATAGATAAAGCAGATATTCGTTTTGTGATTCATTATCATATGCCAGCTGATTTGGAAGCTTATTTGCAAGAAATTGGTCGAGCTGGGCGCGACGGCAAGGATAGTGTTGCGATTTTACTTTATGCGAATGGAGATGAATTCATTCAAATGCAGTTAGCAGATCAAGACATACCAGACGCCAATTTAATGAACTTGACGAATGAGCAACGGAAAACATTGCCGGAAACAGAGCAGCGTTTCATTGAGTATTACCAACGAAGCGGTTTAAGTACGAAAGAATTGACCGCCAAAATGAATTATCGCAAAAAATGGAAACGAGCTAATTTACAACAATTTATCGGCTACCTTCATACAGAAGACTGCCGTCGCAATTACATTTTGCGCTACTTTGAAGAAACGCCAATAGAAGCCACACCAGAAAATTGTTGTGACTTGGATGGGGCAGAAATAACCTATTTTGAGAAACGAGAAAAAATACAGCTGAAAGAAATTCCAACATGGGAAGCCTATCTATCCTATTTACTCCAGTAGTTGTATTGTTACGAAATTCGACAAAAAGTAGCTAATTTCACATTTTTTGTGAAAAAAAGACTTGTTTAATAGTGAAAAAATTGTTATTATTTTGTTCAGTAATCTGTATAAAATCAAGCTAGATTCTATGCCAGAAGTACTAAATTAGAATGATTCTTGCTTTTTTTTCTAAAAAAGCAGTTTAAGTGTTGTTGTAAGTTGCGTTTATGGTTATAATTATTTCAAAGGTATTTCATTTATTAACATCATATGTAACACTTCTCTGTGCCAATAATAGTGCATAGGATAAGTTAGCAAGCACTAAAGGAGGAACTTTGAGTGGTAAAAACAAGAAAAGAAAAACGGGAATACGAAGAACCGGCTGATTATGACATGAATTCTGAAGGTCAAGATGAATTCAATAATGAACCGCCGATGTTATCCCGTTCTGATAGCAGAAAAGGAAAAAAGAAAACCATTTTTAGATACCCATTACTTAATTTATTGATAGTTTTTTTCCTATTAATTCCAATCGTTATCGTGATTGTCTTTGTGACAGTACAAAATATGGGTTCATCAAACGAAGTGAAAACAGACACAGAATCAACCGTAAATGTATCTGACAACACACAATCTAAAGAAGACAAAGAAAAAGCAAAAAAAGCCGCTGAAGAAAAAGCTGCTGCTGAAAAGGCTGCGGAAGAGAAGAAAGCTGCAGAAGCAAAAGCAGAAGCAGATAAGAAAAAACAAGAAGAAGACGCAGTTAAAGCAGCAAATGAAAGAAAAGAAAAAGAAGCTGCAGAAGAAAAAGCCGCTGCAGAGAAAGCTGCTGCCGACAAAGCAGCCGCTGAAAAAGCTGCACAACAAAAAGCAAATGAATCCACTCAGAAAAAAGCTGGAGGATCTCATACTGTAAAAGCTGGCGATACCCTTTATAGCATTGCTCGTTCTGCATATGGACAAGCGGGGGCAGCTGCCGGAGTAGAAAAAATTAAACAAGCCAATGGACTGGGAAGTAATAATGTTCCAGTTGGCACAGTTCTAACAATTCCACAGTAATAAACAACACTGAATGGGTCTGGGAAACGCTTCCGAGACTCATTTGTTTGTTTAAATGGAAAAAGTAGGGGGAAATAACCATGGCAAAAGTGGCACTAATTACAACAGGCGGTACAATTGCAAGTAAGAAAACAGCATCAGGCAAACTTGCATCTGGTGAATTATCTGGAGAAGAATTAGCTGCATTATGCCAATTACCAACAGAAATTCAAATAGATATTTATTCTACTTTTCAATTACCATCTATGCATATTACGCTTCCTGATTTAATTAGTTTGAAACAACTTATTGAATCCATTTTCATGGACGAAACTTATGATGGCATAGTTGTAACACACGGGACAGATTCCTTAGAAGAAACAGCTTATTTTCTTGATCTTGCAGTAACCGATGCACGTCCCATTGTAGTTACTGGATCGCAGCGTGCGCCAGAAGAGCCGGGAACAGATGCCTATGTTAATATTCGTCATGCAATTTATACAGCATGCGAAATGAATTTACGTCAAGCTGGGACAGTCGTTGTTTTCAATGAGCGGATTTTCGCAGCGAGATATGTCAAAAAAGTTCATGCATCTAATATCCAAGGCTTTAGTGCTTTTGGTTTTGGCTATCTTGGTATCATTGATAATGACCAAGTATTCCTGTATCAAAAACCGCTTGAACATGAGTGCTTTGATATTCGCCTAGACCTACCAGAAGTCGTTGTGATTAAATGTTATATTGGAGCAGACGGTCTATTTATTGATGCTGCGATTGATAGTGGCGTTTCAGGAATCGTTTTAGAAGGTGTTGGACGCGGACAAGTGGCGCCAAAAATGATGCCAGCTATTATCAGAGCATTAGATGCG
Organism: Listeria monocytogenes; assembly: GCF_041765605.1. Classification (GTDB taxonomy): domain Bacteria; phylum Bacillota; class Bacilli; order Lactobacillales; family Listeriaceae; genus Listeria; species Listeria monocytogenes_D. The sequence continues at coordinate 2,028,234 of NZ_CP168900.1, read as the reverse complement.
GGAATTCCAGTTGTCATCACAACAAGTGCGGAAGAAGGAAATGTATATACTACATATGATTATGAAGGTAGCACGTTTGACTTATATAACCGTGGCGTTATTTTAGGAAAAGACTACGATAGTAAAAAAGCGCGGATGAAATTAATGGTACTTTTAGCATCCCAAGAAGAAATTAATCAAACCAATTTCAGATAAAAGGAGTTTTATTTTATGACTAAAAAGATATGTATCGCGATTGATGGACCAGCTGCAGCAGGAAAAAGTACGGTAGCGAAAATCGTAGCGAAAAAATTGCGTTTTGTTTATATTGATACGGGTGCGATGTATCGTGCAGTAACCTATATTGCTTTAAAAAATAACATTGCTTACGAAGATGAAAAAGGAATAGCAGCCCTACTTCAAAAAACAGTTATTCGTTTTGAACCTGGCGAAATACAACAAGTATTTGTAGGTAACGAAAATGTGACAGAAGTAATTCGGTCATTAGAAATAACCAACCATGTTTCTATCGTTGCTGCGCATCCATCTATTCGTGAAGCACTTCAAGAGCGTCAACAAGTTTTTGCGACAGAGGGTGGAATTGTTATGGATGGCCGAGATATCGGGACGGCAGTTCTTCCAAATGCTGAACTAAAAATATTCTTACTTGCAAGCGTAGAAGAACGGGCGGAACGTCGTTATAAAGAAAATATGGCGAAAGGTTTTGCTGGAGATCTAGACCAACTCAAAAAAGAAATTGAAGAGCGAGATCATTTAGATTACACAAGAACACATTCCCCATTAAAAAAAGCAGACGATGCCATTGAAGTAGATACAACATCGATGTCGATTGATGAAGTGGCTAACAAAATTCTTTCACTAGCAGAACTAAAAATCAATAATTAACGAAAAAGTGCTACATTTTCTTAACTAAATGGAAATGTAGCACTTTTTTAATTTAACCGTGAAAGGCTAAACAAACGAGGCGATTTCACGCCCTATAGTCATTTTCACCCCCTTAAAGAGCTTGACAAATGTCTGGATTTGTAGGATGTTATAAGAGAGATTTTTTACTTTGTGAAAAGTATCTTGAAAGGATTTTCTAGTTGGAAGATCAGTTTTACAGAAGGTGCATTTGATATTTTTCTTTATTTAATCGGAATTTGCCTATCTAGGAAAACTAGTCAAGCGGAGGAAGCGAGCGTGAAGGTTGCTTCTGAATTAGAAACTCCTAAAATTCGACTAACGAATGGAGGGCTACACATGTCTGAAGATTTATTTGATGTGGAAGTTAGAAATTTTGAAGAAGGAGACAAAGTCACTGGCACAGTTACAAGCGTGGAAGATAAACAAGTTTATGTTGGTATTCCCGATAGCAAACTTGATGGTGTCGTTCCAATAAGTGAACTTTCCAATATACATGTGGAGACAGCTTCTGACGTTGTGAGCGTTGGCGACACACTTGATTTGATTGTCACTAAAGTAGAAGACGATGTACTTGTTTTATCTAAAAGAAAAGTGGATGCAGAAAAAGCATCTGATGATATTAAAGCTAAATTCGAATCTGGTGAAGTTTTTGAAGCAGTAGTCAGTGATGTTGTTAAAGGTGGATTAGTTGTTGACCTTGGCGTTCGTGCGTTTGTTCCAGCTTCTTTAGTAGAAGACCATTTTGTGGAAGATTTTGCAGATTACAAAGGAACTACACTTACTTTCAAAGTAGTAGAATTTGAACCAGAAAATAACCGTGTAATTTTAAGCCATCGTGCAGTTGTGGAAACAGAAAAAGCTAGTCAAAAGCAAGCGCTACTTAGCGAAATCAAAGAAGGCGACGTGATTGAAGGTACGGTTCAACGCTTAGCTAATTTTGGTGCATTCGTTGATATTGGTGGCGTGGACGGATTAGTTCACATCTCGCAAATTTCTTATAAACATATTGCAACACCGCAAGAAGCGTTAGAAGAAGGACAAAAAGTAACGGTTAAAGTTATTGGAATTGATCCTGAAAACGAACGTATTTCTCTTTCTATTAAAGCGACTTTACCTGGACCTTGGGACGGCATTGCTGAAAAAGCGCCAGTTGGTTCTGTTTTAGAAGGAAAAGTAGTGCGCCTCGTTACTTTTGGTGCATTTGTGGAAATTTTCGAAGGAGTGGAAGGTTTGGTTCACATTTCGCAAATCTCCCATGAACATATTGGAACTCCACAAGAAGTCCTTTCAGAAGGGCAAACAGTAGAAGTGAAAGTACTTGAAGTAAATGAAGCAGACAAACGTTTATCATTAAGCATTAAAGAATTAAAAGATGCTCCAGTTGAAGAAGCTGACTATGAACTTCCAGAAGAAAACACTGGATTCCAAATGAGCGATTTAATTGGTGATAAATTAAAAGGTCTTCAAAACGACGATAAATAATTGTATGCAAAAGAGCCTAGGGAGACTGTTCCCATAGGCTCTTTTTCTTTTTCAAATCGAACTTTTCATTGCCAGTAAGCTGTTTTACTGATAAACTAAAGAAAGTTTGATAAATAGGATTCGAGAAAAAAGAAGGTGAAATAATGGCAAAACCAGTTGTAGCGATTGTCGGACGTCCAAACGTTGGCAAATCGACTATTTTTAACAGAATCGTTGGTGAACGTGTTTCCATAGTGGAAGATGTTCCCGGTGTGACACGTGACCGCATATATAATTCAGCGGAATGGCTTGGAAAAGAATTTAACATTATTGATACAGGTGGTATTGATCTTTCCGACGAACCATTCTTAGAGCAAATTCGCGCACAAGCGGAAATCGCAATTGATGAAGCAGACGTAATTATTTTTATTACCAATGGTCGTGAAGGGGTTACCGATGCAGACGAACAAGTAGCAAAAATTCTTTACCGGTCTAATAAACCAATTGTTTTAGCGATTAATAAAGTAGATAACCCAGAAATGCGAGATCAAATTTATGATTTTTATTCTCTTGGGTTTGGTGAGCCGTATCCAATTTCTGGTTCACATGGACTAGGGCTTGGGGACATGCTTGATGCTGTTCGCGCTCATTTTCCAAAAGAAGAAGAGGAAGAATATCCAGATGACACAGTGAAATTCAGTTTAATCGGTCGACCAAATGTTGGTAAATCTTCTATTCTAAATGCACTGCTTGGAGAAGATCGTGTTATTGTTTCTGATATTGCGGGTACAACTCGTGATGCAATTGATACAACTTATACTTTCGATGGCCAAGATTATGTCATGATTGATACAGCCGGAATGAGAAAACGTGGGAAAGTGTATGAAAGCACAGAGAAATATAGTGTTTTACGTGCAATGAGAGCAATTGAACGCTCGGACGTTGTTCTTGTGGTTATCAACGCAGAAGAAGGGATTCGTGAGCAAGATAAACGAATTGCTGGATATGCGCATGATGCCGGACGTGCGATTATTATTGTAGTAAACAAATGGGATGCAATTAACAAAGATGAAAAAACAATTAACGTATGGACGGAAGATATTCGGGAGCAATTCCAATTCTTAAGCTATGCACCAATTGTCTTTGTATCAGCGAAAACAAAACAACGCTTAAATAATCTATTCCCACTTATTAACCAAGTAAGCGACAACCATTCACTCCGTGTGCAATCAAGTATGCTGAATGATGTTATTAGTGATGCCGTTGCAATGAACCCATCACCAATGGATAAAGGTAAACGACTGAAGATTTTCTATACAACGCAAGTGGCTGTAAAACCACCGACATTTGTTGTATTTGTTAATGATCCAGAACTCATGCATTTCTCGTATGAACGTTTCTTAGAAAACCGGATTAGAGAAGCATTTCCATTTGAAGGTACGCCAATTCGAGTAATTGCTCGTAAGCGTAAGTAAAGTTTTCGGGAGGAAAAATATAATGACACAGAAAAAAGTAGCTATTCTTGGCGCTGGAAGTTGGGGAACAGGTCTTGCACTTGTCCTAGCTGATAATAATCATAAACCAGTTATTTGGGGAAACTTAGATAAAATTGTGAATGAAATTAACGAATCGCACACGAATAGTCACTATTTGCCAGATATTATTTTACCAACTGAGGTAAAAGCGACATTGTCACTTGATGAAGCTATTGATGGTGCAGAAATTGTCGTAATTGCTATTCCAACAAATGCGATGCGTATCGTTTGTAAGCAGTTAAATGAAGCGCTAAAAGAACCAACCATTTTAGTGCATGTGAGTAAAGGTATTGAACCAGAAACAAACCTTCGAATGTCCGAAGTGATTGAAGAAGAAATTGATGCAGCTAAACGGAAGGCGCTTGTTGTTCTTTCTGGACCAAGCCACGCGGAAGAAGTTGCGCTTCGTCACCCAACAACACTTTGTGCAAGCTGTAAAGATTTAACAGCTGCTGAGATTGTTCAAGATCGTTTCATCAATAATAACTTGCGCATTTATACGAATGATGATGTGATTGGTGCAGAAATTGGTGGCGCGCTTAAAAACATTATCGCACTTGGCGCAGGAATCTCTGATGGCCTTGGCTACGGCGATAATGCCAAAGCGGCTTTAATGACTCGTGGAATGGCAGAAATCACTCGTCTCGGCGTTGCTGTTGGCTCTAATCCGCAAACTTTTTACGGGCTGACTGGTATTGGTGACTTAATCGTTACTTGTACTAGTGTACATTCACGTAATTGGCGTGCTGGTAATATGCTAGGTAAAGGCGAGAATTTAGATGAAGTATTAGAAAAAATGGGCATGGTCGTTGAAGGTGTTCGAACAGCTAAAGCAGTACATGGTTGGGCGAAAAAACTTGATATTGATATGCCGATTACCGAATCCATTTACGCGATTTTATTCGAAAATAAAGATGCTCGCGAAGCAGTGGATTTATTAATGGGTCGCAAAAAGAAAATCGAAAAAGAATCATTTTAATAGAAAGAGTCAAAATGGGCTATCCGCTTATTTTGGCTCTTTTTTTAGGAATTATGCTAAAATGAAGCAGAAGAGCCAAATAATAAAAAGTAGGTGGATAATATGGAAGTTACTCGTACAGATAAAGCCGTAACATTAACATGGAAAAAAGAAGAAGTCAGCGAAGGAACATTGGTTTTTGTAAGTAGTAGTCCTAACCTAGAAGCCAGTAGCGCGCCTGTTTTCAAAGTGACAAATGAAGTTGATCACTTTACGTATGAAACGAAGGATATTCCTGTTTATTTCTTTTTAGAGGGGCCAAAAGGAGATAAAACGGTTATTTCAGAACGCATTTTGCCGCTGGAGAGTGTTTTTAATTTTCGTGATATGGGTGGTTATGCCTCCGAAAATGGTAAACATGTGAAATGGGGAAAGTTATATCGTTCTTCTAATCTCGTGAATATAAATGCGAACGATGCAGCATTACTGCAAAAACTACATATTAAATGGATTTGTGATTTGCGCAGTAGTTCCGAAGTACAAGCACAACCTACGCCTGCAATTGAAGGTGTGCTAAATAAGCATATTCCTATTGGCACTGCCAAAAATGAAGAAACAAAGTTACCAGTAACAAGTGATACAACTATTTATGAACCGCTGATGGGAGAAAGTTATCGCGTTTTTGTGCAATCAGTGGAGGGCTTTAGAGAAATTTTTACAGAAGTATTAGAAGATGCCAAAGCAGGCTTGCCATTCGTTTTCCATTGCACTGCAGGAAAAGACCGTACAGGCGTCTTAGGGGCATTATTATTAACATTGTTAGATGTACCAGAAAAAACGATTTTCGACGATTACGCCATCACTAATCGCTATCAGGACGATATTCTACAAGAAATGGGTGGAATCGTGGCGCTCTTTTCCAGCGGAACAGAAAAAATAGACTTAGAAACATTCCGTCCTATGGCAGAAGCACGTCCTGAATATTTGGAAATTGCCTTTGACGAAATGAAAAAACAATATGGCTCCGTAGCTAACTATTTAGAAAAAGGAATCGGAATTACTGCGGCAGAAAAAGCAGCTTTCCAAAAAGAAATGTTAGAATAAAACTAGGCTCAGAAACCTAGAGTTTTCAGGTAATAGACGCAAATTTACCGATATTTTTATGAAAAAAGAACTATTTTAGCTAATTGTGGTGGTATCGCTTGCTATTCTAAGGCTTCCAAGTTAGTATTATGGATAACAGGTTGATACTATCACGTTTTCAAGCATTTAAAGAAAAAAGTTTGTGATTGAAAATGTTAAGAAACGGTGTCAGTTTGGCATTATTCCTTGCAGTTGTAGGGATTATGTGATAATCTTTTATCAGAATTACTGTTAAGGCTTGTAGTTAAGCCATTTCAGTCATGATTCTCCTTAGATTTCCAAAATCAATTTTTGTTTTTGGAAAAAAAGAGAAATACAGGTATATCTTGTACCTGCTTATTTTGTAGTATTCTGTGAAGGAGGTGAAAACACAATGGCAAATAAAACTGATTTAGTAAATAGCGTAGCTGAACTAGCTGATCTTTCTAAAAAAGACGCAGCGAAAGCAGTAGAAGCTGTATTCGAAACTATTCAAACTTCTTTATCTAAAGGTGAAAAAGTTCAATTAATCGGATTTGGTAACTTTGAAGTACGTGAACGTGCTGCCCGTAAAGGCCGTAACCCTCGTACTAAAGAAGAAATCGACATCCCTGCAAGTAAAGTACCAGCTTTCAAACCTGGTAAAGCGCTTAAAGAAGCTGTTAAATAAGCTACATAGACTTTTAAGCACTAACTCTAGTCTGGCCTTAATTTTATAATTAAGCTAGGCTAGTTTTTTTATGCCCATTTTTAGTGGTTTTCCGTTTTAGAAATAGGGAATATAAATAGCAGAGCAAAAAAACCCTATTATTATCACTTATCCAAGCAAATTAAATTTACCTTGAAGTTCGGCTGTGTTAAGATATACAAGGTATATAATGCTAAAAAGATAGGGGAATTAAGGATGGAGCAAATAGACAAACAAAAGATTGCTGACGCGGTAAAAGTTATATTAGAAGCAGTAGGAGAAAATCCAGATCGTGAAGGGCTGATTGATACACCAATGCGAGTAGCTCGTATGTATGAAGAAGTTTTTGCTGGACTGAAAAAAGATCCTTCTGTTCATTTCGACACTATTTTTGAAGAACAACATGAAGAATTAGTACTTGTGAAAGACATTCGTTTTTCGTCTATGTGTGAACATCACCTTGTCCCTTTTTTCGGAGTAGCTCATGTAGCCTACTTACCACAAAATGGAAGAGTTGCCGGTCTTAGCAAACTTGCACGTGTCGTGGATGATGTGAGTCGTCGTCCGCAGCTACAAGAACGGATTACAACGACTGTCGCAGAAATTATGATGGATAAACTAAAACCGCTGGGTGTAATGGTCATCATGGAAGCAGAGCATATGTGCATGACTATCCGCGGTGTAAATAAACCTGGAACAAAAACAATTACAAGCGCTGTTCGTGGTGCTTTTAAAAATGATGATAAGCTTAGAAGTGAAGTTTTGGCTTTAATTAAGCATAATTAAATATCCTTTATGGTATAATTTATTTTACATATTAAGGAGATTCAAAGGGGATTGTTAAATGACTTATCAGGCAAGAGAGGCTGGGCTAAAGGAAGTGGAGCAGTTGGTACATGAGCAAGCAGTCTATCAGTATTTACAAGAGAATAATGAAGGCGGGCAAATGGACAAGGATCAAATGCTATTTCTTCATGAAGCAATTTCTGGCTCTGATTTGACTGATGCTGCAGCTTATCGCGTCGTTAGTGCAACGCTGTACATGATTTTAGCGCATGATACACATGAAAAAATTGATGAACCAGGGGATGTCGTACAGCTCACTCGTAAGGAACAAGAGTTGACGGTTCTCGCTGGGGATTTTTATAGTGCTCTCTATTACCGCACACTTGCTGAATTAGAAATGATTCCACTGCTTCGAGCATTGCAAAGCGGTGTTCAAGAAACAAACACAGCAAAAACCAATATTTACCAGTTACATGTCGCAACAGATGAAGAGTATTTATCTCAGCTTACGTTAACGAATGCGGCTATTTTTGCCAAGTTTGCGAAGTATTTTATGAAAGATGACACATTTATCGCGCTAGGTTGCCAGTTCTTTTTACTTAAAAGACTCCAAACAGAACTTGCTACTTACAAAGAAATTGGTGCGTCTAGATTGAAGCGTGCGTTTGATCATGGCTATTTTGCGAAGGAAGCCGTATCTAATTTTGAAAGCTGGTTAGTAGCGATTATTCGTGATGTGAAGATGGAAGTGGAACGACTAAGAACGGAATCTGAACCGCTTTCTAACATACTGGAAAAAAGAATCATCGAAGTTCTTAACGACTGATAAATAGAAGGAGATTCGGGATATGACGGAAACTAAAGAAGAAAAAGTACATAAAGTATTTGAGAAAATTTCGCCAAGTTATGACCGAATGAATAGTGTTATTAGTTTTAAACTGCATGTGAAATGGCGCAAAGAAACAATGAAGCTAATGCGTGTTCAAAAAGGGACGAATGTTCTTGATGTTTGCTGTGGAACGGCAGATTGGTCGATTATGATGGCGGAAGAAATTGGTCCTGAAGGTCATGTGACAGGGCTTGATTTTAGTGAAAATATGCTGAAAGTTGGTCGCGAGAAAGTAACCGAAGCAGACTTGCACAATGTAGAACTTATTCACGGAAATGCAATGGAACTACCTTTTCCAGATAATAGTTTTGATTATGTGACCATTGGTTTTGGGCTTAGAAATGTACCAGATTATATGCAAGTACTCCGGGAAATGTACCGTGTGCTAAAACCAGGTGGACAGCTGGCATGTATTGATACGTCTCAACCCAATATTCCTGGCTGGAAACAAGTGTTTAATGCTTATTTTCGCTATGTAATGCCTGTTTTCGGGAAATTTTTTGCGAAAAGTTATAAAGAATATAGCTGGTTACAAGAATCAACGCGCGAGTTTCCAGGGATGGCTAGACTTGCGGAAATGTTTCAAGAAGCCGGATTTTCATACGTAAGATATATTTCACACAGTGGCGGCGCAAGTGCAACCCACTTTGGATTTAAAAAGAAGGAACAATAAGGTGGCAAGCATGAAACTTAACTTTTTATATGCAAATATGCAAAAAGACATTGACTCAGTTGAAAAAGAACTTAAAAAGGCTCTTTCGGGCGCGGCTGCTGAAACAACTTCTGATGCAGCACTTCATTTATTAGAGGCTGGTGGAAAACGAATTAGACCAATGTTCGTTTGCTTATCCGCAAGACTTGCTCCTAATGCAGACTTTGATGCAGTAAAAAATGCGAGTGTAGCGATTGAATTGATTCATATGGCGTCGATTGTACATGATGATGTAGTGGATGATGCTGATTTAAGACGTGGACGCGAGACAATTAAATCGAAGTGGGGCAACCATATTGCGATGTATACTGGTGACTTTTTGTTTGCTAAGTCACTGGAATATATGACGGAAATTAAAGACGTTGCTGCGCACAAAATGTTATCTCATGTTACGGTGGAGCTTTCTACAGGCGAAATCGAACAATTAAAAGATAAATATAATTTTGACCAAAGTGTGCGTAATTATTTACGCCGAATTAAAAGGAAAACAGCTTTACTGATAGCAGCTAGTTGCGGACTCGGTGGTGTTGTTTCTGGTCAAAGTGAAGCCGATTATCAGAAGTTATTTCGTTTTGGTTATTATGTTGGCATGGCGTTTCAAATTACGGATGATGTACTTGATTTTGTTGGAACAGAAAAAGAACTCGGTAAGCCAGCTGGGGAAGATTTAAGACAAGGAAATGTGACGTTGCCAGTGTTTTTCGCAATGGAAGATCCTTTTCTAAAAAAACGCATCAGCCAGGTTACAGAGGAAACTCCAGCAGAAGAAATTGCGGTTTTAGTGGAAGAAGTCAAAAAAGCAGGCGCAAAACCGGCCGAAGATATCGCAACAGCCTACTTAAAGAAAGCTGTAGAAATACTGGATTCTTTGCCGCAAGTGCCTGAATTAAAACCATTAAAACAAATCGTTCGTGTTTTAGATAAAAGAAATTATTAACGTGAGGGAGGATTCTTTATGGAACAAACTTATGTAATGGTTAAGCCGGATGGTGTAGAACGAGGACTTATTGGTGAAATTGTCACAAGAATAGAGAAAAAAGGCTTAAAAATAGTTGCTGGAAAATTAATGCAAATCGACCGCGAACTAGCAGAAAAACATTATGCGGAACATATTGGAAAATCTTTTTTCGAGGATTTAATTGGATTTATTACTTCTGGACCGGTGTTTGCGATGGTGTTAGAAGGAGACGATGCGATTGCAACAGCACGCCGAATGATGGGGAAAACAAACCCGTTAGAAGCTGATCCTGGAACAATTCGCGCGGATTATGCGATACATACAAATCGAAATGTGATTCATGGTTCGGATAGCTTAGAAAGTGCGAAACGGGAGATTCAGCTGTTTTTTGCACCGCAGGAAATTTTAAGTTATCAAAAGGCAATCGACACTTGGATTTAACATAGTATAGAGTTTAGGGAAACCTAGGCTCTTTTTTCATAGAGAAATTACCATTTCATGCGGTTTTTTGATAAGATGAAAGAATGAAACGAAAGTATTGTTTTCTCGCGTGGCATATGTTAAGATATTACAAATATACTTTAAAGCGCTAAAATATAAACGCTAGAAAATCTAGCTGAAATAGAAAAAGGAGAGATGAGCAGATGAGATACTTAACGGCAGGAGAATCACACGGACCGGGGCTTACAACAATTATTGAAGGGTTACCAGCAGGAATGCCTCTACTAGCAGAAGATGTAAACAAAGAACTGAAAAGAAGACAAGGTGGGCATGGTCGTGGGGCGCGTATGCGTATCGAAAAAGACCAAGTACAAATCACAGCAGGGATTCGTCATGGTAAAACATTAGGCGCACCTGTAGCAATGTTTGTTGAAAATAAAGACTGGAAGCATTGGGAAACGGTTATGAGCATTGAACCAGTCCCAGAAAAAAATGAAAAATCCCGTCGCGTATCCCGTCCACGTCCTGGACATGCGGACTTAGTTGGCGGTATGAAATATGGTCATAACGATATGCGTAATGTACTAGAACGTTCTAGCGCGCGCGAAACGACTGTCCGTGTGGCAGCTGGAGCAGTAGCGAAAAAATTATTACATGAACTTGGCATTGAAGTAGCTGGTCATGTACTTGAAATTGGTGGGACTCGTGCGAACTTAACACGTGATTACGCGGTTAGAGAAATCCAAGAAACATCCGAAGCTTCTCCAGTGCGTTGTTTAGATGGCGTAGCGGCAGAAGAAATGATGCAAAAAATTGATGATGCGAAGAAAAATGGCGACACCATTGGCGGTATCGTAGAAGTTGTAGTTGGCGGTGTACCAGCTGGACTTGGTAGCTACGTACAGTGGGATAAAAAACTAGATGCAAAAATTGCGCGTGCGATTGTAAGTATTAATGCATTTAAAGGCGCTGAATTCGGTGTCGGTTTTGAAGCTGCTAGAAAACCTGGTAGCGAAGTGATGGATGAAATTTTATGGAGTAAAGAAGATGGCTACACGAGACGTACAAATAACCTTGGTGGATTCGAAGGCGGAATGACCAATGGTATGCCAATTGTTGTTCGTGGCGTAATGAAGCCAATTCCAACATTATACAAACCACTTCAAAGTGTGGATATTGATTCAAAAGAAACGTTTAATGCAAGTGTAGAACGTTCAGATAGTTGTGCAGTACCTGCTGCAAGTGTGGTAGCTGAAGCTGTTGTCGCTTGGGAAGTTGCAGTTGCTGTGTTAGAAAAATTTGATGGTGATCGTTTTGACACACTTAAAAAACATGTGGAGGAACACCGAAACTTAACGAAGGAGTTTTAAACATGCCAGAAATTACAGTCCGTGCTAAAAGTAAAACATACCCAGTATATATTAATGAATTCGCATTAGAAGACGTCCGGGAAAAGTGGACGGAGAGCCTAGCCAAATTTTCCCATGTGTTTGTTTTGACGGACGAGCATGTGGCGGAACTTCATAAAGCAAAGCTTGACGCGGTTCTAGCTGATTTACCTGTAGTCACTTATTATGTGGCGCCAAACGGAGAAGAAGCGAAAACGTTTCGTGTGTATGAAGATGTGATGACAAAATTGATTGAAACAGGTCTTGATCGTAAAGCGGTTTTAATTGCTTTTGGTGGAGGCGTTATTGGTGATTTAGGTGGTTTTGTTGCGGCTACGTATATGAGGGGCATTCCATTTTATCAGGTGCCTACGACGGTTCTTGCGCATGATAGTGCTGTGGGTGGCAAGGTTGCGATCAATCATCCGCTTGGCAAAAACATGATTGGGAACTTTTACCAGCCAGAAGCAGTTATTTATGATACGCAGTTTTTTGCTACTTTACCAGAACGGGAAATGCGCTCTGGTTTTGCGGAAATGATTAAACATGCGCTTATTAGCGATCAGACGTTACTACGGGCCTTAATGGATACATTTACGGAGCCGAAAGACTTTTATACGAAGGATTTGACGCCGTTTTTACAACGTGGGATTGAAATTAAAGCAAATATCGTTGCGCAAGATGAAACCGAGCAAGGTGTGCGCGCATATTTGAATTTTGGTCACACATTTGGTCATGCACTTGAAGCCTACGGAAACTTTGGCAAATGGCTGCACGGCGAGGCGATTACTTACGGGATGATTTATGCACTCACGATGAGCGAGGCAATTTACGGACTGGATTTCGATTTAGCAGAATTTAAAACGTGGCTAAAACAGTTAGGCTATGATACGACATTTGATGCAACTGTTCCATTTAGTAAAATACTGGAAAATATGCGTCATGATAAAAAAACAACTTTCAATGAAATAAGTATGGTTTTACTCGAAGAAATTGGGAAGCCGGTTATTTTTAAAGCGGAAGATGATTTGATTTTTGAAACTTACAAACGTGTGATGCGAAATGGAGGGAATGGCATTTGAGAGCAATTCGAGGGGCAACGACAATAGAAACTAACTCACCGGAAGCAATTTATGCAGCGACGAAAGAATTATTTGAAGAAATTTTAACGCAAAATGAAATAACAGATAGTGAGCAACTAACATCCGTCATTATTACAGTGACAGAAGATATTTTTGCCGCTTTTCCAGCTAAGGCGGTGCGTGAAACACCTGGCTTTGAATATGTTCCTGTCATGGGGATGCAAGAAATTCCGGTGCCTAACTCGCTTCCGATGTGCATTCGTTTCATGGTATTCACAGATCTACATAAACCACTCGAAGCCATCAACCATGTCTACTTACGAGGAGCAAAAGTACTGCGCCCAGATTTAGTAAAAGAGGAGGATGCGTAATGAAATGGAAAAAATCACTTACAGGTCTATCTTCTTATAAACCTGGAAAACGCGAAGAAGAAGTGATGGCAGAACTTGGTTTAACGAAAATCACCAAACTATCATCTAACGAAAACCCACTGGGAACTTCTCCAAAAGTGGCGGCACTTCAAGCCAATTCTAGTGTGGAAACAGAAATTTATCCAGATGGCTGGGCTTCTAGCTTGCGTACAGTGGTCGCTGATTTCTATCAACTGGATGAAGAGGAATTGATTTTTACAGCTGGTGTGGATGAACTGATTGAACTGTTGACGCGGGTTTTACTGGATACGACAAAAAATACAGTGATGGCGACACCAACATTTGTGCAGTATCGTCAAAATGCGTTAATCGAAGGCGCCGAAGTAAGAGAAATTCCGCTACTTGTGGATGGTGCGCATGATTTAGATGGTATGTTGAATGCGATTGATGACAATACGACGATTGTTTGGGTTTGCAATCCGAATAATCCAACTGGGAATTACATTGATTTAGCAGATATCCAAGCGTTTTTAGATAAAGTACCAAGTGATGTACTTGTTGTTTTAGATGAAGCGTATATTGAATATGTAACGCCGCAACCTGAAAAACATGAACATTTAATTCGTACGTATAAAAATTTAATTATTACCCGGACTTTTAGTAAAATTTATGGCTTGGCAAGTGCTCGTGTTGGTTATGGTATCGCGGATAAAGCAATCATTGAGCAACTAAATATCGTTCGTCCGCCGTTTAATACAACGAGCATTGGTCAAAAATTAGCAATAGAAGCAATAAAGGATCAAGCTTTTATTGAAGCATGCCGAACTTCTAATGCAAATGGAATTAAACAATATGAGACATTCGCGAAACGTTTTGAGCAAGTAAAACTGTATCCAGCGAATGGCAACTTTGTTTTAATAGATTTAGGAATCGAAGCAGGAACTATTTTTAGCTATTTGGAAAAAAACGGCTATATCACACGTTCTGGCGCGGCGCTTGGTTTCCCAACTGCTGTTCGAATTACGATCGGAAAAGAAGAAGAAAATAGTGCGGTAATTGCACTTTTAGAAAAATTATTGTAAGTGTTTGGAGGCGTTTTTTGAATGAAAGGGACAGTAGTTATTGTTGGACTTGGGTTAATTGGCGGTTCTATTGCCCTTGCGATTAAAGCCAAACACCCAGAAGCACATATTATCGGGATTGACGTTTCCTATCATTCATTAGAAGTTGGAAAGTCTCTCGGTGTCATTGACGAAATTGGCGAAAGTATTTTAATAGATGGACCAAAAGCGGATTTACTTATTTTCTGTTGTCCAGTAAAAGAAACAGAACAGTTATTAACACGTTTACCCGGACTACGTTTAAAGAAAAATGTAATTGTTACGGATACAGGTAGTACAAAAGGAACCATCATGGAAGCATCCACGGCACTTAGAGAAAGCGGCATTACGTTTATTGGCGGTCATCCAATGGCTGGTTCGCATAAAAGTGGCGTCCGTGCTGCAAAAGAACTGTTGTTTGAAAATGCCTATTATTTGTTAACACCAACGAAAGATGTAGCAGAAGACAAAGTGGCTGAACTAAGAACGTGGCTGTCCGGTACGAATGCTAAGTTCTTGGTGTTATCACCAAATGAGCATGATGAAATTACTGGCATGTTGAGCCACTTACCGCATATTGTGGCGGCAGCTTTAGTGAACCAGACGCAAAGCTTTACAGAAGAACATCCTGCAGCATTTCGACTTGCGGCAGGCGGATTTCGTGATATTACACGGGTTGCTTCTTCTGATCCAAGAATGTGGACGGATATTTCTATTAGCAACCAAAAAACGTTAACGAAACAGCTGACAATTTGGCGAGATAGTATGAACGAAGCGCTTGAGATGCTTGAAAGTGAAGACGCGAGTTCTATATATGCCTTTTTTGATGGGGCAAAAGAATTTCGAGATTCGCTTCCAGTTCATCAAGGTGGCGCGATTCCATCTTTTTACGATTTATTTGTTGACGTACCAGATTATCCAGGGGTTATTTCTGAAGTGACTAGGTATCTGGGCGAAGAAGAAATCAGTTTAACAAACATCAAGATTTTGGAAACACGCGAAGATATTTTCGGTGTGTTACAAATTACTTTCCAATCGGATGAAGACAGGGACCGGGCGAAACGTTGCATTGAAACAAGAAGTAACTATACATGCCATTACGAATAGGAGAGAAATGACGATGAAATTAATTACAAATAAACAAGGGCTGGTTGGCGCAATCACAGTCCCTGGAGATAAATCAATGTCCCATCGCAGCATTATGTTCGGGGCTATTGCAGAAGGAAAAACGGTCATTCGTCATTTCTTACGTGCAGATGATTGCCTTGGAACAATTAAGGCATTTAAAGCATTGGGTGTAAAAATTGAAGAAACCGAAGAAGAAATTATTGTTCACGGAACTGGTTTTGATGGGCTAAAACAGGCAGATGGTCCACTTGATATTGGTAACTCGGGAACAACGATTCGTTTAATGATGGGCATTTTAGCTGGCCGTGATTTTGACACAGTCATTTTAGGGGATGAATCAATTGCGAAACGTCCGATGAACCGTGTCATGCTACCACTGCAACAAATGGGTGCAAAAATGCATGGCAAAGATGGCTCTGAATTTGCTCCAATTACGATAAATGGGAAGCAATCATTAAAACGCATGGAATATCATATGCCAGTTGCTAGTGCACAAGTAAAGAGCGCGATTATTTTTGCAGCTTTACAAGCAGAAGGTGAAACGATTATCCATGAAAAAGAAAAGACTCGTGATCATACGGAACACATGATTCGTCAATTTGGCGGTGAAATTGAAATGGACGGCTTAACCATTCGCGTCAAAGGTGGTCAGACATTTACCGGGCAAGAAATGACGGTTCCAGGCGATGTTTCCTCTGCTGCGTTCTTTATCGTAGCTGGCTTAATCACACCTGGCAGTGAAATTGAACTTACACATGTTGGCTTGAATCCTACGAGAACAGGGATTTTTGATGTGGTCGAGCAAATGGGTGGAAGTTTAGTTGTCAAAGATTCTAGCAGAAGTACCGGTAAATTAGCGGGTACGGTTGTAGTTAAAACTAGCGATTTAAAAGGAACGGAAATCGGTGGCGACATTATTCCTCGTTTAATTGACGAAATTCCAGTTATTGCACTTTTAGCAACACAAGCAGAAGGAACAACGATTATTAAAGACGCTGCTGAACTAAAAGTAAAAGAAACGAACCGGATTGATGCGGTTGCGACAGAACTAAACAAAATGGGCGCAGATATTACTCCAACCGAAGACGGCTTAATTATCCGCGGGAAAACACCACTTCATGCGGCCAATGTAACAAGTTACGGCGATCACCGTATTGGCATGATGCTACAAATTGCAGCACTTCTTGTCGAGGAAGGCGATGTGGAATTAGAGCGCGCAGAAGCAGTTTCTGTTTCTTATCCGACCTTCTTTGAGGATATTCGCTCACTTTTAAAATAATCACTTCTACCAGTGCTGTATGCTAACCACATCAGTGCTGGTATTTTATTTAGGAGAGGCAATCACTTTTTCTTATGAGCGAAGTAATGGTATAATAGAAAAACGACTTATTAATAAAGAAGGTGCAGAAATGGAATTAGCTAATAAAATGTTACATGCGTTAGAGCATGAAGATATGGCGCTTGCGAAGAAATATTTTGATGAAGTAGTGCAAGCGGGAACAGATGAAGAACAATATTATTTAGCAGAAGAATTATTTACACTTGGATTCCTAGATGAAACGGAAGATTTATACGAACTTCTATTAGCAAAATACAAGGATGAGGGCGAGTTGCTTGTTCGTGCAGCTGAAGTAGCACTTGAAAAAGACGATATCGACTCTGCGCAAGACTATTTAGAAAAAGTAAATAAAGAAGACGAAGCATATATTGAAAGTTTGCTCGTATTAGCTGATTTATATCAGATGCAAGGTTTATTCGAAGTCAGTGAGCAGAAATTACTCGAAGCGAAACAAATGGCGCCAAATGAGCCGATTATTGATTTCGCACTTGGGGAATATTATTTATCGCAAGCAAGATTCGCATCCGCTGTACAGTCTTATCAAACTGCTGTAGAAGCAGGATTAACGATTATTTCGAATGGTGCGGTGTCTGTATATGAACGTATCGCTGAAGCATTTGCTGCTAGTGGGGCATTTGAAGAAGCGTTATCTTACTATGAACGCGCGCTCGAAGATAAGGAATCGGTTGATACACTTTTCGGGATGGGATTAACGGCTTATCAGGCAAAAGATTACACAAAAGCTATTCATGCGCTCGAACATTTGCGTGAACATGATCCTTCGTACACAACGCTCTACTCTTATTTAGCGAAAAGCTACGAGGAGAACGGCGAACCGGAAAAAGCCATTGCGGTGCTTCGGGACGGCTTAACGCAAGATGAATTTAATAAAGAAATGTTCTTAGAGGCTGGGAAGCTTGCAGTTACGCTACGTTTGCCAGAAGAAGCCGAAGAATTTTATCGTCAAGCAATTGTGCTAGATGAAGAATATTCGGAAGCAATTATGCAGTTGAACAAATTATTACTTGCGAAAGAAGACTACGAAGGGGTCATCGAATTAGTGGAAGGCCTTGGGGAAGAAGTTATTTCGGAACCACAAATTTTCTGGGACGTAAGTGTTGCATATCAGGAAACAGAACAATATAATAAAGCAAAAGCAAATTATGAACTGGCTTACTCGCACTTTACAAATAATCCTACCTTCTTAAAAGAATATGGTTTATTTTTAAGGGAAGAAGGAGAATATGCGAAATCACAAGAAGTTTTGTGGAACTATTTAGAACTAGAGCCAGAAGACACAGAGATTTTATCTTTATTTGATTAAATGCTAAAAAGAATACAGGAAGGGACTGAGGAAAGATGAAGGCATCCATTTCAATAGACGAGAAGAAAGATTTTATTCGCTGGTTTTTAAATAAACACCAGATGAAGACTAGAGAAGCAATGTGGGTTTTAAATTATATTGCTGGCCATGATCAAATTGTAAAATATGTTCATTTTGTTGATAATTTGGAAGGGTGTGCGCGTGGGCTTTCACTTAGTGCTCACGGCGTTGAATCCGAACCGTTCCTATTTTTTAAAGGTAACATTATGACGACAGATCCAGAAAAAGCTTTTCACGATATTCGACTAAATTGGGACGAAGAGTTGTATGTAGAACTTCACTTTGAAGAAGCAATAACTTCACCTGAATACGCGCTTGTTCGTGAAGACAACCCTTTTACAGCAGTGAAGCTTGCGGATGAGGAGAAAGAAATGGCAGATGCGCTTATCTATCAATCTGTGCACCAATTTTCAAGAGAAAAAGTATTGCAACAAATCGATGAGGCGCTGGATGCACGTGATGAAGTGACTTTTCATAAGTTAGTTCGAATTTTACAGCAAATGGATACAGTAAAAGAATAAGGAATAGATCCTAGTTAGTAAGGAAATGATGCGAACGTTGTATCATTTTCTTGCTATGCTAGGATTTTTTAAGGGAGTTGGGAAATTTGTTATATAGTTTACTTGCCAATCGGTCCTTTTTACGATTACTTTTCTTTGGGAATTTACTAGGAGCGATTTATGGATACATATGGTATATACCGCAATTACAAATAACAGAACCACGTTTTTGGTTGTTTGTTCCTGATAGTCCAACGGCGATTTTGTTCTTTACTTTGGCGCTAGTTGGTTTTCTTGGGAAAAAGCATTGGCCTTTAATGGAGGCACTCGGGTTTGTTTGCTTAGTGAAGTATGGTTTGTGGGCAGTCGGCATGAATATTTTTTTTATGGTAGATCAAGGAATGCTAGTTTGGGGTTCAGTGGCATTAATTTTGACGCATGGTTTTATGGCAGTAGAAGGGATTCTTTATGCGCCATTTTATCGTTTTCGAATCGGGCATTTTATGATTGCGGCTGTTTGGGTATTTCATAATGATGTAATTGATTATGTATTAGGTCAAATGCCGATTTATATGGGACTAGAAAAATTCTCGCCAGAAATCGGTTATGCGACATTTTGGTTAACAGTACTCGTTCTATGGTTTGTATATGATAAAACGATAAAAAATAAGCACTTAACATTAGAATTTCCTCATGATGAGTGAAAGAGGTTGAGTCTTGGTGGTAGTTAATTTATACTAAGAACATAAGGATATTCACCGAAAAAAAGTAGTAGGAGGAAGATGATTAAATGTCGTTTAGTCAGTATATTATTTATTTTATTATCGTCGCGGCAATTCCACTTTGGGCACAGTATCGGGTAAAAACTACCTATGCACATTATTCCAAAGTTGGTGTGGCAAATGGTTTAACTGGTGCCGAGGTTGCGCGTCATATTTTGGATACCAATGGTTTAACGAATGTTCCAGTTCATGAAACAAAAGGAATGTTAAGTGACCACTACGATCCTCGAAAAAAAGTGGTTTTTCTTTCTGAGGCTAACTTCCGCGGTCGTTCTATCGCCGGGGCAGCTGTTGCAGCCCATGAAGTAGGACACGCGATTCAAGATCAGCAAGATTATGCATTCATGCGTTTTCGTTCAGCGCTTGTTCCTGTGACAATGTTTAGTTCTAACATTTCTTGGGTGTTCTTAATTATCGGAATGCTTGCAAATGTTGCTAGTTTCATGTTGCTGGGGATTATCTTGATGGCAGTGGGCGTACTTTTCCAATTAATCACGTTACCAGTTGAATTTGACGCGAGTAAACGGGCACTTGTTCAATTAGAAAGCGGTGGACTGGTCGCATCTTCAGAACTCCCACAAGCGAAAAAAGTATTAAGTGCTGCTGCAATGACTTATGTTGCTGCGATGGCCGTAGCTGTACTAGAACTTCTAAGATTACTACTTATTTTTACGAATATGAATCGAAATTAGAATGAAAAAACCTGAGATTTTTCTCGGGTTTTTTGTTTGGTGAAAAAAGCTTGGCACTGAGCCGAATGCTTGCTATACTTATATTCGGATAAAAACAAAGGAGCGGGACAATGGATTATGATGTAATTGTTATTGGTGGCGGGCCATCTGGACTTATGGCGGCTATCAGTGCAGCAGAGAAAAATAAACGAGTACTATTAATTGAAAAAGGACCAAAACTGGGACGTAAATTAATTATGTCTGGTGGTGGACGTTGTAATGTAACGAACAGGAGACCAGCAGAAGAAATTATTAAACATATTCCTGGGAATGGTCGCTTTTTATATAGTGCGTTTCATGCGTTTGATAATGAAGATATTATTCGCTTTTTTGAGAAACTTGGGGTGGCTTTAAAAGAGGAAGACCACGGCCGAATGTTTCCTGTTTCAAATAGCGCGCGTTCTGTCGCTGAGGCAATGATTCAGCGAATGGAAAAACTAGGCGTGAAAATCTATATGCAAACAGCCGTGAAACAAGTGGATTATGAGGATGGACATGTGAAAGGCGTGACGCTGAAAGACGGCCAAGAAATTTCAACGAGTGCGGTCATTGTTGCAGTTGGCGGTAAATCTGTTCCACGGACTGGTTCGACAGGCGATGGCTACGCTTGGGCGAAAAAAGCAGGACATACCATCACAGAACTTTATCCAACAGAAGTGCCGATTACATCCAGTGAGCCTTTTATTAAACAAAAAGTGTTACAAGGAACGTCGCTTCGAGATGTGTCCCTTTCTGTTTTAAATGCAAAAGGGAAGCCGATTATTACGCATCAAATGGATATGATTTTTACGCATTTTGGTGTGTCGGGACCAGCAGCGCTTCGTTGTAGTATGTTCGTCCTTCGAGAATTAAAGAAAACAGGCGCTAGTACGGTGAAGATGCGTCTTGATTTATTCCCGAATGTATCCGCTGCGGAACTTTCAAAAGATGTGTATAAATTGTTAGAAGAGAATCCAAAGAAAGCCTTGAAAAATTCGTTAAGTTCGCTTTTACAAGAGAAGATGTTATTGTTTTTACTTGAAAAAGCAGACTTAGATGAAACGGCTGAATATAAACAAGTAAGTCCGAAAAAAATCGAGCAATTTATTCAGTTATTAAAAGATTTCACTTTTGAAGTAAATGGCACGCTTGATTTTGAAAAAGCGTTTGTGACAGGTGGTGGGGTTTCTGTAAAGGAAATTAAACCAAAAGAGATGCAATCGAAGTTGATGGAAGGATTATTTTTCTGTGGGGAAATACTGGATATCAATGGTTATACGGGTGGATATAATATTACTTGTGCGCTAGTGACTGGGCACACGGCAGGAGCTTATGCGGCGGAAGTTTCAAACGCATAAAAAAAGAACCAAATCTGTTATTCGCAGATTTGGTTCTTTTTTCTTATTAACCGATTAATTTTTCGTGGAACATTCTTTGGCAAAGTTCCATTTTTTGTTCTTCATTTAGATCTTTCGTATTTAAGCAATAACCGCTGATACGTAGGATTACTGGGATACCAGCTTTGATTTTTTCGATTACTTCGTCGTGGTTAAGAACGTTTAAGTTGATGTGTTGACCACCTTTTGTGAAGTAACCATCTAGAATACCAACAAGGTTATGGTGTTGTTCTTCGGTTGTTTTACCGAACATTTTTGGAGCTCCTTGGATAGTTAAGGAAATTCCATCATTTGCATAGTGGAATGGTAATTTAGAAAGACTAGCAAGATTATCTAAGAAACCACCTTTTGCTTTGTTAGAAGGGTTAGCTCCAGGGCTGAAGAATTCTGGTTCTTTGACGATTTTGCCATTTTCATCAAATACAGGTCCTTTATGCACGGGGGAGTTACCACATTGTTTTGAGTAAGCAACATTAGAAGTGATTGTTAGAACAGAAACGGTTGCTTCACTATCTTTATAAAGTTTATGGGAGTCTAATTTGTCTTTGAACATTTTAAGAACCATTACAGCGATATCGTCGGCACGGTCATCATTTTCACCGTAACGAGGGAAGTCGCCTTCTACTTCATAGTCATATACAAAACCATCTTCGTCGCGGATAGTTTTTACTTTGGCGTGTTTGATGGCACTTAGGCTATCTACTACGTTAGCGAATCCACAAATACCGAATCCCATGTTGGCTGTTACTTTAGATGGTAAGAAGGCCATTTGCATGCTTTCGTAGTTGTATTTGTCTGTCATGAAGTGGATGATATTCATTGCATCTACATAAGTGTCTGTTAACCAGTCCATTGATTTATCGAATTTTTCTAGTACTTCTTCGTATTCAAGGTATTCGGTTGTAATTGGTTCTACTACATCGAATACTTGGTTTTTGTGAAGATCATCTTTACCGCCGTTGATAGCTCCAAGAAGACATTTCAGTACGTTGACACGAGCACCGAAATATTGCAGGTTATGAGTTTCACCTTTGTCTTTGTCTGCTTCTGGGTTAAGTGGGCTAACACAACAGCTGATACATTGCATATCGCCGTAACCTTCTTCTTGCATTAATTTATCATTTTCGTATTGAATGGAGGAATGTTTTACACTCATTTTCATACAATATTCTTTAAAGCTTTCTGGTAAACGAGCATCCCATAGGACAGTTAAGTTTGGTTCTGCTGAGTTTCCTAGGTTATCTAAGCAGTGTAAGAAACGATAATCTGTTTTAGTCACACGATGGCGACCGTCTGCGCCCATACCAGCCATAGAAGTTGTAACGAATGTTGGGTTGGAAGCGTAAAGTTCGTTATAACCATCTGTTCTTGCAAAACGAACCATTCTTAATTTAAGGGTTAATTGTTCGATTAATTCTTGTGCATCGAATTCAGTGATAATGCCTTTTTCTAAATCGCGTTGGATGTAGATATCAAGGAAAATCGGAATACGACCGAATGAGCTTGCAGCACCGTTTGCTTGTTTGATAGAAGCAAGGTAGCCCATGTAAGTCCATTGTACAGCTTCGGTTGCATTTTCAGCTGGACGTCCAAGTTCTAAACCGTATTCGTTACCTAAAACGATTAAGTCTTTAAGTGCTTTGATTTGTAACCAAATTTCTTCACGCAAACGAATGTTTTCATCAGAAGAAATCGCAATTTTTTTCAAGTCTTGTTGTTTTTCAGCGATTAAGCGATCCACGC
The DNA here is from genome assembly GCF_041765605.1 of Listeria monocytogenes. Lineage (GTDB taxonomy): Bacteria > Bacillota > Bacilli > Lactobacillales > Listeriaceae > Listeria > Listeria monocytogenes_D. The sequence goes on along the minus strand of NZ_CP168900.1, from coordinate 2,004,854 downwards.
CGTAAAGTGCTGGTTTTTGGTATAAACCGATGATTCTTCCGCGGGAGTAAGCATCAGGAAGACCACTAACGATATGGGAGTGACGCGCACGTTTGATATCGTCTGTATATGCTCTGAAAATACCATCATTTGCTGTAGAACGATTTTTTACGTAGAAGTCATGTAATTCTTGATCAATGGAATAGCCGTTGTCTGTTAAACATTGTTCTGCTGTTCTAAGACCACCATTTGGCATAAACGCTAATTTGAATGGTTTGTCTGTTTGTAAACCAACGATAACTTCATTTTCTTGGTCCACGTAACCAGCTTTGTGAGACGCCACATTGGATACGATCGCGTTATCCATATCAAGTACGCCGCCTTTTGCATCCATTTCTTCTACAAGTTTATTTATTTTTTCATTAAGTTTAGTTGTTCTTGGTGTGCTCTTTTCTAAAAAGCTTTCATCGCCATCGTAAGGAGTGTAGTTGTCTTGAACGAATTGCCCTACACTAATGCTTTCTTGCCATGCGGTTCCTTTAAAACCATCCCATGCTTTTGTCATTATAATTTCCTCCTTCAATTGTGTTCCTTTTCACTTAAAGCCAGAAACTTGTTCTTAGAATCTTTCTTCATTGAACAGCATACTCCTTTGTGAAAACGAAAACAATATAAAATCAGAAAGAAAATAAATTTCTTTTATATAACTAGAAAAGGCTTTCAACAGCTGTGTTAATACAGTTTTTGTGAAAATGAGGCAGGGAGAGGAGTGGGTAAAAAAAGAAGCCTAGCGAAAGGGCTAGACTTCTTTTTTCTTTGTAACTTCTTCTAAAAAAGTATCAACTATGCTGTCTCTTTTATCTACGAAATTTGGGTTGGCGCGACTTGGGTGGACACGGTTAGAAAGAACGATTAAACTGGCTTGGTGTTTCAAATCGAGCACCATAAAAGTACCAGTGAATCCGGTGTGGTATAAGACGGACTCACCGCGGAGGTCCCAGCCTAGTCCGCGACTTCTATTTAGGCCCGGCGTATGATTTATTTGCATGAGGTGCCATGTTTTTTCAGAAAGAATTGGAGCACCGTGTTGTAACATGAGCGCATCCCGGAATTTGGAAAGATCGCTTAGGGTGCTAAAAAGCCCGGCATGTCCTGTGCCTGATTTGGCGGTCCAAGCTTTAAAATCATGTACATCACCTTGAATTAAACCGCGTGTTTGGTCAAGCTCGGTTGGGATAACTTGTTTTTTATTTGCGGGATGAAAACTTGTATCTGTCATACTCAGGGGTTCTAAAATATTGTTTTGAATAGATGTTTCATAATTGCCGTCTATTTTGCTAATCAAATAACCGAGTAAAAGAAAATTTGCATCGGCGTAAGTGACCGATGTTCCGGGAGCATTAATTTGAGGTGTGGCATACACATAACGCATAACGTCTTCTGGTGTGTTCATGGAAAAGTTAGGGATATTTTGCGCGAGCCCAGAGCTATGTGTGAGTAAATGCATAATCGTAACATTATTGTACCGGAAATCTGGCAAATACATTTGAATAGGGTCGTTTAATTGGAATCTTTGTTGTTCGATAAGTTGCAAAATACGAGTAGTCGTAGCAATTACTTTGGTCAAAGAAGCGATATCATAAATGTTTTCTGTTGTTCTTGGTAAGATTTCTGCTTCTGGAAAAACGGATTTTAATCCCATGATGTTATTTTCTTCCAGATAATTAGTTTTAATTTGATAACTAATTCCCGGAGTGGAGCCGTTTTGGACGAGTTGATCTAGTGATTGCTTCGTTTTGTAGAACATATCTAAACTCCTTTATAAATAGGTTGCCACATTTCGCGCTCGATAGCTTCGGTGACATTCGTTAATTCGACTTGATGGATGTTTTCTTTTATAGCTTGGTTAGCGACAGCGATGGCTACTGCACGCGATGTTTCGCGAAGGGTGCGCACATGTGGTAGAAGAGCTGCGCCTGCTTTGTTTGGTAAAATCTGCTCAGCGACAGCCATAGAAGCAGCAGCGAGCATACCATCTGTAATATATTTCGCACGAGTGACAAGAGCACCGAGTCCGAGCCCCGGATAGAGAAGCGCATTGTTCGCTTGACCGATTTCATAAGTAGTATGTTGATACTCTACTGGTTTGGAAGGGCTACCTGTAACAATAAGCGCTTTCCCATCTGTCCACTGAATTAAATCAGAAGCAGTTGCTTCCGCCAATTTTGTTGGATTAGAAAGTGGCAAAATCGCTGGTCGTTCTGTATACTGGGTCATTTTTTTGACGATGCTTTCTTTAAAGGCACCGGTGACACCAGAACAGCCGATTAACATGGTTGGATGAACTGCTTCCATTAAGTTTTCTAACGTATCTGTGGGCACGTTAGACCACTCAGTCGACGGATGTGCATATTTCTTTTGGCCGGTAGTTAAGTCTGTCATATTATCAAGCACTAAACCATTTCGGTCGACTAAATAAAAATGCTTTTTCGCCGATTCAAAAGGAAGACCAGTTTCGCGCATCCACTGAGCACTAAGTTGATCAGCGATACCGATTCCAGCAGTTCCAGCCCCGAAAATGATAATCTTTTGCTTGCTTAATGGTATTTTGGAAACTTGAATTGTCGCAAGAACAGCGGCAACCACCATGGCTCCAGTACCTTGAATATCATCGTTAAATGTACAAATTTTATCGCGGTAATTATGCAGAATACGACTTGCATTCGCGCGTCCAAAGTCTTCCCAGTGAAGGATGGCTTTCGGGAAAACTTCTTTCATAACATTAACAAAAGAAGCAATAAAAGCGTCATATTCACTTTCTGAAAGGCGGGGACGTTTATTTCCTAGATACAGTGGATCGTTAAGAAGTGTTTCGTTGTTCGTTCCGGCGTCAATAACAACTGGCAGAACACGGTCTGGTGCAAGTCCAGCTGCAACCGTATAAACTGCTAATTTTCCAACAGCGATTTTCACGCCATTCACACCCCAGTCGCCAATTCCGAGCACGCCTTCCCCATCTGTTATGACAATCATATCAATATTTGGATTATTTTTTGCATAGTTTTTTATAGATGCGCTTAATTTTTCGGGTGCAAAGGCATCAATAAATAATGCTTCATCCGGCGCAGTGTAATCTTTATGGTACTGGATAACAGCGTCGCCGATAGTTGGTGTATAAATAATTGGCAAATAGTCAGTCACGTTTTTTGTGACGACATAATAGTAGAGGGTGCGATTTTCATTGTATAAGTTTGTTAAAAGCTGATGTTTATGTAAAGGTGTTTCTAAATTTTCTATTTGCGTCTCGATGCGCACGGCTTGTTGTTCAATTGTTTCGATAATTGGTGGCAGTAATCCGTCCAATTGATAGCTTGCTCTTTCTTCTTTTGAAAAAGCGGTTCCTTTATTTAATAATGGATTATTCATATAGTCAAAACCTGGTTTTAAAGTCATTTTTCAGCACTCCTTTTCATTCTATTCTATTTTACATGGGGGAAAGAAGAATAACAACTGATTCCAAACAAAAAGAAAACCTGACAATAAGCAGATTTTCTTTTTTATTCTTAATGAAAATAATAACCTTGCGCATAGGGAATGCCGATTTCTTGAAGGAATGCTAGCTGCTCTTTTGTTTCCACTCCCTCGACAATTAAGGATTTATGATGCTTTTTAACGTAATTATGAAGTTGCTCAAAGAAGATTTTTTTGCCATCGCTCTCAAATAAATCTCGTAGTAGTAAGCGATCGGTTTTGACAAAATCAGAATGGTGCGCAAAAACGCGATGCAAATCCGCATAACCGGAGCCAAAATCATCAATAGCAAATTTAGTCTCGTGTTTTTTCTGGAATAGGAGCAGTTGTTTTTCTAAGTCGTTCATTCGTTCTTGTGGTAACTTGGATGTTTCCAAAAATTCAAAAACTATTTTCCCGTTATCAAGAAGGGTATCGTGCAACTCTTCTTGATTTTCTAAAAATGTATCATACGAAATATTGACAAATAGTGGCGTGTCTCCGTTTTTGTTAAAGCGTTTCACTGCGTTATGAAGCGTGAGCAGCTCAAATGCTTTTTGCAGACCATCCTGTTCCGCTTCTTCAATAAAATCACTAATCGCATTCCAGTGATCTGTTTTCAAGCGGGTGAGTGACTCATAGCCGAAAATTTGTGTATTTTCTACAGCAACTATCGGTTCATATATTGTATCAAAGTGATTTTGATCAATAATCTCACGTACGGAGGGCTTTTTCATTTGTCCAACTTCTTTCCGTTATTTCTTAAGAGTTATTTCTTTATTTATATAATCGAAAAAATGGGTCGTTTCAGGATTTGACGTATCCATTTTTTCTAATAACTCTTTGGTGATTTTACCATTTTTAGCTTGATTTGTCTTGTTAAAATACTGTGTCAAAAAGGCATAAACGGCGGTAGATTCGTTTTCCGTGCTCGGTTTCTTGGTTTCTCTTCCATAGCGAGCATAAATTTTTCCTTTAGAAGCTAATTCTGTTTGTAAAAAATTATCGAAGTTTGGCTCTATATCACCATTTTCTTCAAAATAAGCAAGCGCGATGAGCATTTGATCAATCATATTGACTTCTTTTGGATCAGCGTATTGAAACTGTCCGTTTTGAAATACTTCTGTAAAAAATGGGTCGGCATTGACCGTTTGAATTGGTAGATAGGCTTTATCGCGATAATTAATTTGTTGCATTGCTTGGATATTTAGATAACTTAAATGGAGCGTATCTGCTTTTTTCTTATGAACAAAATCGTAAAAGTCTACTGGAACTCCTTGTTCAGCGCTATATTTTTTGGTGTTGGCTAGGATTTTATCTGCCATTTTTTTGTAGGACGGGAAACTAAATTTTTCGCTCGCTTGATAAAGTGCTTCTGTAATGCGGAAATCATCTACAATCGCATTAGTCGTTGTGGCGTCGGTTGCTTCCCATTTAATAAAGTTATCTTCGGTTATAAAATTCTTTTCTAAATGACTTACTTGTTCTTGGAAAGTTTTACTATCATTCACTTCGACCAAATATTCCATATAAAGTCCGATGCTCTCGGCTAAATAATGTGGTTCTTGCGCATTTTTGTAATCCACAATTAAACCGTTTTTTGCAGTATAGTTTTCTTTTACATACGTTTGAACAGAGGTGGAAGTGGGTGTGGTTTCTTTTGGTGCACTCACTGTTTTTTTAGGTTCTGGTCGCAGGAAAAAGAAAAATCCGGCACCAATTAGAATAAGTAAAATAAAAATTAGGATGATTCGTTTCATTCGAGTTCCCCCTGGTGAACAGCAATTTGGTTGCGTCCGCTTTGTTTGGCTTGATACAGGGCTTGGTCAGCGGCTTCGAAAAGTGATTCCGTTGTTGAAAAATGAGAACTAGCAGAAGCCACCCCGATAGAAACGGTTACTTTGCCACTTGCGGGATTATAAGGAAACTTCGCTCGTTCCACTTCTTCACGGAAAAAATCAGCAATTAAAGCAGCTTGCTCTGTACCAACGTTTTGAAGTAAAACAGCAAATTCTTCTCCACCAATTCGTGCAAACATGGTTCTTGGTGGGAAGGTGCGATTTTTAAGAATGCTACTAAACTGAGCAAGAACGGTATTGCCAGCTTGATGACCATGAAAATCGTTTATTTCTTTAAAATGATCAATATCAATGATGAAAAGAGATAATGATTTTTTCTTTTTCAGCGATTTCGCAAAAATCCAACCAAACTGTTGGGTGAAAAAGCGCATGTTTGGTAAATTAGTTAAACTATCCGTCATCGCAGTTTCCGTCAAATTTTGGATAACGAGATTACTTTTATCAATGTAATTGCAGGCGTAAAATACCAGTAAGGCGGTTACAAAGAATAGCAGGAAATACTCGATAATCTCAAAACCTTGCAGGATTCGTCCCTCATCAAAATTATTCACGAAATAATAAAGAATCGCTGGGAAGTTTAAAATGATTAAAGCAACAAATCTCGAAAAGCGTTGTTTTTTCCAAAAAGTAACAAGTAAGCACGCGGCAAAAATGAGTGTCATCAAAATAACATAGCGACTAGTAACAGGAGAAGCAATATCAAAACTAATCCGCCCAAAAAGCATTACTAAATAGGCGAAAATGAGTGGAATGCGGCCACCGAAAACACTTGTTACCATCAAAATCAAAATCCGCATATTCGTGTAAATAACGGGATTATTTTCGTAAGCACCTTCATAAATAAAATAAATACCTGCTAAACCATAGTAGACGCCTAGTAGGATGGAAAGAAATAGCCGTCTACCACCATTTTGAAACCAATTTGGGCGATATTGTCTTATTTTTCGAAAAGACATCCCTTGGATAAAAAGGATAGCGAGAAAGAGCGCTAAACTATCTATGTATGAATTAACTAGTTCGAACAAATGGACTCATCTCCTTTTTACTCTCTTAAACAACTGGTTCTGTTTCGCGAATATGCACTTGGTTTCGTCCATTTCGTTTCGCATTATATAGCGCTTGATCGGCTGCATTTAGTAGCTCGTTCGGATTTGAATAATTTCTGCCGTCATAATTTGCAATACCAGCAGAAATAGTAATAACGGAGCCAGAAGCAACAATCGGAACATCAATTTTTTCGACTTTACGTCGGATTTTCTCCGCTAAATGCTCTGTTTCACTGACATTAATATTCGGCAAAATAATGGCGAATTCCTCGCCGCCAATCCTTGATATCACTGTGTTTGGCGGGAAGCTGATTTTTAAAAGCATTTGACTGAAAGTAGATAAAACCCCATTTCCGACTAAATGGCCATATGTATCATTTACCCGTTTAAAATAATCAATATCAATAATAATCACACTTAAATTCGATTTTTTTAACGTAGCATGGTTAAATGCTGCTTCGAACGCCTTTTCAAAATGACGGAAATTCGTCAAACCTGTTAGCGGGTCAAGGATGGTGGATTGCTGCAAATCATAAATTAGCTTATTCGATGTATCGATATAATAAGCCGCTGAAACAATAATAAAAGTAATAAAAAAAGAAACCAAAAAATAGAGTATCCAAACAGGTAAGTCATTTATGGTATACAATAAATGTATTTTTTGATGTAAATAAAATAGCATAAGGGGAATCGCACTAAGTTTGACTAAAACGACTTTTTGAACGGAACTAAGTCGAAGTTTAGCGACTTCCATGCATACAAAGTGAAAACCGATAATTAAAAACACGTAAATCAAATTGGCAAACAGCGCATCACCGAGAAAAAGTTTTCCTGCGACAATTAGTAATAGCGCGATAGTAGCAGGACCTGCCGAAGAAAATAAATGCAGGACGATTAAAATATTAAGTAGCATATCTGTATAAATCCCAGAATCTGTGCCGGGTAATCCGCGGATAATAAAATAAACACCTAGAAGGCCGTAGTAAATGCCCAGTGCATAATTAATAATTTCATTAGAAAATTTAATTTGGAACCAAGCAGGCTTTTTTTCTCTAATAGATCGCAGTGCCATTCCGTGAAAAAAAAGCGCTGATAAAAAAAGCGCCATGCTGTTCCATAATGAATCAAGAATATTTGGCATAAAAAAATCTCCCATATCTCAGCATAACTAATCAGCTGAACTGTTAATATAGGCAGAAGGAAAAATAAATGAATTTTTAGCTGAGACGCAGTACAAAGAACCAACCAATGGGCGAAAGCGTTCTCTAAGAGGATATGTGGTAATGACGACGAGATAAGCTAAAATCTGCCTTTTTGTAATTAAAGCTGGATTTCAGTACAATGGATAGAATGATGTAGAGGATTTTTAGTAGTTTGTAAACTTAACTATTTTCACATATTATTACAAAGAGTTATAAAAAAGTCAACTTGTGTCACAATTGATATAGAGGGGTGTAACGATGCAAAAAATAGTGATTATCGGCGGGGGAATTGTTGGAGCTAGTGCCGCCTATTTATTGTCAAAAGAAAACGTGCAAGTAACGCTAATTGATTCAGATGAACCGGGACAAGCAACGCATGCTGCAGCCGGAATAATTTGCCCGTGGCTTTCTAAAAGGCGAAACAAATATTGGTATGAGCTTGCAAAAAATAGTGCCGCCTTTTATAAGGAATTGGCGGGAACGCTCGAAGGAGATACTGGGCGGAATTCAGGCTATAAACAAGTCGGTGTGCTCGCACTTCGAAAGACAGAAGAAAAAGTAACAGAACTGTTTGATCTTGCGAATGAACGCCGCCTCGATGCGGAAGTTATGGATGAAATTGCAAAGTTGTCAGAAGAGGAAACAAAGCAAAAATTTCCGTTAGTTAAACCGGGATTTGGCTCGGTCTATGTAAGCGGAGCAGCACGAGTGAACGGTGGTTTATTTTGTGAAACGCTACTTTATGCCGCAAAAGAAAATGGGGTAAAAATCAAGTCGGGGCGAGCGCATTTTTCTACTGACGGAAAAGTTCGTGTTGACGGGGAAAATGAACATTACGACAAATTAATCATTGCAGCAGGCGCATGGTTAAAAGAATTGCTAGACGAGGCGAGTTTTCATACAGAAGTTTTAGCGCAAAAAGGGCAATTGCTGGAACTTGATTTTAGCGAATTTCAAACGGATGAATGGCCAGTAATTTTACCACCGAGCGCGAAATCAATTGTCCCTTTTGATAATGGGAAAATTATCGTCGGTGCAACGCATGAAAAAGCTGCTGGCTTCGATACGGAACCAACAGCAGAAGGTAAGGCGGAAATACTAACAGAAGTCAGCCAGTTTATGGAAGGGGATTTAGCGAGTAAAGTGGCCCATGTGGCGGTCGGAACTAGACCATACACGCCTGATTTTGCGCCACTTATTGGTCAACTTCCTGGATTTGAGTCAGTCTTTTTAGCGAATGGTCTTGGTGCTTCTGGTTTAACTACCGGGCCTTATGTTGGCAAACTTTTAGCGGATTTAGCACTTGGAAACACCGTCGATTTGGCTTTAGAAAACTATGAGCCAAGTAAATATATTAGTAGATAGGATTCTTGTTTTCATCGAGTGTGAAACCTTCTCCCATCACATCATGAACGACACTGACGGAAACAAAGGCATGTGGGTCAATTGCTTGAACAATATTTTTTAATTGAATAATTTCATTTTTCGCAACGACAATATAAAGGACGTCTTGGTCTTTTTTAGAGAAGCCACCGCGACCTTCCAACACTGTCACACCACGATTCATCGCGAGCATCACATGGGAAGCAATCGCGTCATTATCTTTAGAAATAATGAGCGCACCGCGAGCCGCATAAGCTCCTTCTTGAACAAAATCAATTACACGAGAACCGATGAATACAGCGACGAGCGTATACATAACTTGACGCACATCTAAATAGGAGAGCGAGGCAACTAGAACAATCGCATCAATAGCAAACAGCGTACGTCCCATGCTTATTCCTTTTGTGTGATTAAGCAGTTTGGCGATAATATCACTACCACCAGTCGTCCCACCGTAGCGAAACACGAGGCCAAGCCCAATACCACTAAAGCCACCAGCAAAAAGGGCGACTAAAAGTAAATCGCTATGTAAATCTAGCGTATAAGGTATTCGCTGGAAAATCCATAAAAATAAGGACAAACTCACCGTTCCGATACCCGTATAAATGAGGGAACGATTGCCTAGAACTCGCCAACCTAATATAAACAAAGGTATATTTAAAATTAAGTTAGAGTACGCTGGATCAATTTGGAAGAAGTGAAGAAGGAATAAGGTTACTCCAGCTAAACCGCCTTCACCAAGGTTATTCGCGATATTAAAATTTACTAATCCAAATGCATAAATTGCCGTACCAAGCATAATAAAGCAAATATTTTTTGTGCGTAATGTTTTTAGCATAGCTTTTTTCCTCCCTGAAACCTATTTAATATGTAAGTAAAAAATCATGGACTTGGACGTATTTGTTTAGGTATAATGAAATGAAGTTAACAATTAGTCTTAAAATCTATTTTAGTTTACCACATAAAGGGGGAAAACCGATGGCGAAAACAATGGCAGAAATACAAAAAGAAGTGGATGATTTCATTGGTGGATTCGAGGAAGGTTACTTTTCCCCACTAGCGATGATGGCGCGAATTACTGAAGAAACGGGAGAATTAGCCAGAGAAATCAATCATTACTACGGTGAAAAGCCGAAGAAAACAAGTGAACCAACCAAGACTGTGGCAGAGGAATTAGGCGATTGTCTTTTTGTACTGACGTGTATGGCCAACTCACTTGATATTGATATGGAAAAAGCACACGATACGGTCATGGCAAAATTTAAAGAACGAGATAAAGATCGTTGGACAAAAAAGGAGGAAAAAGCAAAATGAGAGTAGCAGTATCTGGATTTAAAGGAAGAATGGGACACGAGGTTGTCAAAACTGTTTTAAGAGAAGCAGATTTAGAGTTAGTAGCCGTGCTTGACCATGAACCAAAAGAAAAAAATATAAATGAAATAGTGGAATTTAGCTCGTTAGATGTACCTGTTTTTGGTAATTTAAGCGAGATGTTAGAAGAAATAAAACCGGATTGTGTCGTTGATTTTACGACCCCTAAAGTAGGGTATAGTAACACGAAAACGATTTTAGAACATGGCGTACGTGCGGTCGTTGGTACAACAGGTTTTACACCAGAACAAATTAGTGAACTAAGATCAATTGCAGAATCGAAAAAAATCGGTGCTTTAATTGCGCCAAACTTTGCTGTAGGTGCTGTTTTAATGATGCAATTTGCACAAAAAGCAGCTAAATATTTCCCGAACGTCGAAATTATTGAGTTGCATCATGACAATAAATTAGACGCGCCAAGTGGTACGGCTGTTAAAACTGCGGAAATGATGGCAGAAACGCGTGAATTCGTTAAACAAGGTGCTGCAGATGAAGTAGAACTTATTGAAGGAGCTAGAGGCTCAGAATATGAAGGTATGCGAATTCATAGTGTGCGTTTACCAGGACTTGTAGCACATCAAGAAGTGATTTTTGGAGCAGAGGGACAAGGATTAACAATTCGCCATGACTCTTATGACCGAATTTCCTTTATGTCTGGCGTGGCACTTTCTGTACGTAAAACTAAAGAACTTGAAACACTTATTTATGGCTTAGAAAATATTTTAGACTAAGGATAGGTGAATGAGATGCATATCGCATTAATCGCGCACGATGAAAAGAAAGATTTGATGGTTGGATTTGCAACTGCATATAAACATTTGCTCGAACCGCATCAATTATATGCAACCGGGACGACAGGTTTACGCATTATCGAAGCAACTGGCTTAACGGTACATCGTTTTAAATCAGGCCCGCTTGGTGGCGATCAACAAATTGGTGCGCGTATTTCAGAAAATAAAATGGACTTAGTTATTTTCTTGCGGGATCCGCTCACTGCGCAGCCTCACGAACCAGATGTGACGGCGCTTATTCGATTATGCGATGTTTACGAAATTCCTTTAGCGACAAATATTGGCACAGCAGAAATTTTAATTCGTGGTTTAGGAGCTGGTTTCCTAGATTGGCGAGACTTAAGACGGAATGATGAATAAAGGAGCGATGACAGATGAATGACGTGTTTCTAAAAGCGCTTCCTGTATTGCAAAAATTAACTACAGCCGGATTTGAAGCGTATTTTGTTGGCGGATCTGTCAGAGATTACTTGCTAAATAGAACAATTTCCGATGTGGATATTGCAACTAGTGCTTTCCCAGAAGAAGTAAAAGAGATTTTTCAGACAAGTTATGACACTGGGATTGCGCATGGGACTGTTACAGTTAGAGAAAATAATGAATTTTATGAAGTGACCACTTTTCGAACAGAAGGAACGTATGAAGATTTCAGGCGCCCAAGCGAAGTAACCTTTATTCGCTCCCTAGAAGAGGATTTAAAACGTCGCGATTTTACGATGAACGCCATTGCGATGGATGAGCATTTTGCGCTACACGACCCGTTTTCTGGGCAATTAGCGATTCAAAATAAAGAAATCAAAGCAGTTGGTAAAGCCTCTGAACGTTTTCATGAAGATGCGCTTAGAATGATGCGAGCAGTCCGCTTCCTGAGTCAACTTGACTTTGAGCTTGATAAAGAAACCGAAAAAGCTTTAGAAAGCCAAATAGAGTTGTTACAGCATACTTCCGTTGAACGAATGACTGTTGAATGGATAAAAATGATGAAAGGCAAAGCAGCGAAACGTGCGATAGAACTACTTTTAAAAGTCAAGATGGAAACTTATTTACCAGGCTTAAAAGACGAGAAACCAGCACTAAGCGAGTTTGCTAGTTGGGACTGGGAAAAACGGACAACCGAAGAATCGATTTGGCTTGGACTTGTTGTTGCTGTCAAACCTAACAATGTTAACGCATTTCTAAAAGCGTGGAAATTACCAAATAAAACAATTCAACTTGTGAATAAAGCATATCAAGATGCGTTGAAAATGAAAGAGACATGGCTAACAGATGAACTTTATCATGCTGGCAAGGCAGTTTTCTCCTTAGTAAATGAACTAAATGTTATTCGAGGGCAAGAAAATAACCAACATAAACTAAGTCAAGCTTACGAGGCGTTACCAATTCACTCCAAAAAAGACTTAGCTATTACTGGAGCTGATTTATTAAAATGGTCTGGAGAAAGCGCAGGTCCATGGGTAAAAGAGACGCTTGACAAAGTAGAATGTGGCGTCCTTTCCAATGAAATAAACAATGAAAAAATTCAGATTAAAAGGTGGCTAGGCTATCATGAAGAATAATCGAGAAAAATTGCTTGCTTTATTTACAGAAAGTGATGGCACTTATTTATCGGGGCAAGAAATCGCGGATAGCCTAGGATGCTCGCGCACTGCCGTTTGGAAGCAAATGGAAGCTCTCCGTAAAGAAGGATTTGAAATCGAAGCAGTCAGAAACCGTGGTTACCGTTTGTCAGCAACAGCAGAACAGTACACGAAAGATGCACTACTACTCGGTTTAGAAACCAAATTTATCGGTCAGCATTTGGAAATCCATGAATCGGTTAGCTCTACACAAATCATTGCCCATCAGCAAATCGAATCTAGCCCTGAAGGAACCGTTATCGTAGCCGATGAGCAAACAGCTGGAAAAGGTCGCTTGCTTCGCCCTTGGAGTTCCAAAAAAGGGGAAGGTATTTGGATGAGTGTAATTTTAAAACCACAAATCCCTATTCAAAAAGTACCGCAGTTCACGTTTATCGCCTCACTCGCAATCACAGAAGCGATTGAAAATATCACAAAGCTCGAACCGAAAATTAAATGGCCGAATGATATTTACATTGGTAAACGAAAAATCTGTGGTGTTTTAACGGAAATGCAAGCGGAGGCAGAAACGATTCACGCAGTAATTATCGGTATGGGAATCAATGTAAATCAACAGGAATTCCCAGAAGAAATCAAAGACAAAGCAAGTTCTCTGAAACTGGAATTAGGCGAGAGCATCTCAAGAAAAGCCTTACTACAAGAAATTCTTACCTCCTTAGAAAAATATTATGAGCTTTTTCTAGATAAAGGATTCGCACCGATAAAATTACTTTGGGAAACAAAAGCAATCCCATTTGGCGAAAAATTAACTGCTAGCACAACAAAAGGTAAAATTCATGGGCAAGTAAAAGGAATTTCTGATGAAGGTGTACTCTTACTCCAAGACGCACTCGGTGAAGTACATTCCATCTATTCCGCAGATATTTTGCTAGATAATGAAAAATAACGAAACACTATAGAAAAGAACGTTTTAACCCTAATAAAATACCCGAAAACATATCTTTTAACTCGAAAACATAGTGTGAAAATCACTTTTTCGGGTTTTTCTTTTTTGGGAAAAATCAAGTACAATAAATGCGAAGGAGCTGTTTACATGAAAAAAATACTATTACTATTAACATTAATTACCGTAATCCTTACACTTGGAGCATGCGGCGATAATAAAAAAGAAACGGAAGAGAAAGCAAATCAAACAGAAAAAGAAAGCGCCTCTTTTCTAACAACCATTTCCACCAAAGATTTTAAGCAAAAAATGGCCGATAAAACAACTGGCTTTGTTTATGTTGGACGTCCGACCTGTGAAGATTGCCAAGCATTTCAGCCTATTTTAAAGAAAGAACTTAAAAAAAGACAACCAGACCAAAAAATGGCTTATTATAACACAGATAAAGCCTCCGAAAAGAGTCGCGATGATATGATTGCTCTTTTAGAAAAAATGGACATCGATTCTGTCCCAACGATGGTTTATTTAAAAGATGGAAAAGTAGCAGCAACCTATGCAGCCACGGATGAACCGGCGAAATTAACGAATTGGATGAATAAAGTAAGTGGAGAGGTTTCAGAGTAGACCTCTCTTCAATTTACATACTTTAAGTAAGCATCCATTTATGTTATTATACATATGGTAGCAATGAATGGATGGTACCTTTACTGGATCATACTAACGCTACTAAAAAAATATGTTTTTTGCCTTGATTAAAGTAATTTAACAGGGACGAAAAGGAGCTAATAAAATGAAGAAACCTGTAGACTTTTTTGCTATGAAGGAAAATGGAGAGAAAATCACGATGATAACCGCGTATGACTATCCTTCTGCTAAGAACGTAGAACAAGCAGAAGCTGATATGATTTTAGTCGGCGATTCACTTGGAATGGTAGTATTAGGCTACGATTCAACTGTACCAGTTACGATGGATGATATGATTCATCATACAAAAGCCGTGAAGCGCGGGGCTCCAGATACATTTGTTGTAACAGACATGCCGTTTATGACGTATCATGGTTCAGTGGATGAAACTATCCAAAATGCACGGAAGATTATCCAAGAAAGTGGCGCGCATGCTGTAAAATTAGAAGGAGCAGGGGAAGTTGTTAACAAAATTGCTCGCCTAACAGAAGCAGGTGCTCCAGTTGTCGCGCATCTTGGCTTAACCCCGCAAAGTGTTGGCTTAACTGGAAGCTATAAAGTACGTGCTAAATCTGCTCAAGAAGCACAAGAGTTAATGGATAATGCGTTAGCTGTAGAAGCAGCTGGAGCGATTGCAATCGTACTTGAAGCAATTCCACGTCAACTCGCTGAAAAAGTAAGTAAAGCACTTTCTATCCCTACCATTGGTATTGGAGCAGGCGTAGAAACAGATGGACAAGTACTTGTTTATCACGATATTATCGGTTATGGAATCAGTCGTCGCGCCAAATTTGTAAAAGCGTATGCGGAAATTGATGAAACAATCGAACCAGCACTAGCAAGTTACGTAAAAGAAGTAAAAGCAGCGACGTTTCCAGAAGTGAAACATAGCTTTACCATGGCTGAAGAAGACTTAAAAGGCCTTTATGGAAGGGAATAGCAAATGTTAATTATTCGAAATAAACAAGACCTTAAAGAAGCTATTTTAAAGCAAAAACAAGCGAATAAAACAATTGGTTACGTTCCGACGATGGGCTTTTTACATGAAGGACATATGACACTTGTCAGCCATGCGAGAAAAGAAACAGATTTTGTCGTTATGAGTGTTTTTGTCAATCCAACCCAGTTCGGTCCGAACGAAGACTTTGATGCCTATCCTCGAGATGAAGCACACGATGCAAAGCTCGCAGAAGAAGGCGGTGTGGACATTTTATTTGTACCTACAGTCGAAGAAATCTATCCAACTGAACTAGCAACCAAACTACATGTCACTAAACGCGTTTCTGTACTTGATGGTGCTGATCGTGAAGGTCATTTTGACGGAGTAGTAACGGTTTTAACGAAGCTATTTCATTTAGTGAACCCAGATAACGCCTATTTCGGTCAAAAAGATGCTCAACAAGTGGCCGTAGTTTCAGGTTTAGTAGAAGACTACTTTTTCCCTATAAATTTACGAATCATTGCGACTGTTAGAGAAGCAGATGGACTTGCCAAAAGTTCACGAAATGTCTATTTAACAGAAAAAGAACGAAAAGAAGCACCGGTGATTCATGAAGCTTTACTACTAGGGCGAGAACTTATTGAATCTGGGGAAACAAATGAGGCTAAAATAGTTCAAGTCATGACAGATAAAATAAATGAGCAACCATCCCATGAGAACATTGCTTACTTAGCGCTCTATTCCTATCCTGAATTTACACCAGTAACAGACTGGACCAAAGGAATAATCATTGCAGCGGCAGTAAAATATTCGAAAGCTCGTTTAATTGATAATGAATTAATAAATGTGAAGAGGCGGTAAAAAATGTTTAGAACAATGATGAATGGCAAAATTCACCGAGCGACTGTAACAGAAGCCAATCTGAATTATGTAGGAAGTATTACGATTGATTCTGCTATTTTAGAGGCGGTAGATATGCTTCCAAATGAAAAAGTTCAAATTGTAAATAATAATAATGGTGCAAGAATTGAAACATATATCATCCCAGGTGAGCCGGGAAGTGGTGTGATTTGTCTAAATGGAGCTGCGGCTAGACATGTCCAAGTTGGTGATGTGGTCATCATTATGAGTTATGGAATGTTTACGGCAGAAGAAGCCAAAACACATGAACCAAAAATAGTCGTTTTAGATGAAAAAAATCATATTGAAATGATTCTTCCAGAAGAAAAAGCGCATACGACTTTATAATCAGTTCGGGGAGCTTGAGCAGATTTCTGCTCAAGCTACTCGTTTGTTTGCATCGTTATTTTTGAATAAAAGCAGTGAAGGAAAGAGGTGGAGCAGATGAAACAGAAACGCTATATAGTCGTCGATTTAGAAACAACGGGAAATCAAGCTTCACGAGAGGACCGGATTATCCAGTTTGCTGCTTGCTTTGTTGAATCAGGAAAACGTCTGGAAACCTACACGACATTTTTAAATCCAGAAAAACCAATCCCTGCTTTTATTCAAGAATTAACGGGAATCTCCCCAAAAGACGTTAAAAATGCGCCATTGTTTGAAGATGTAGCGCCAATTATCGCGGGGTTACTAGAAGATACTATTTTTGTGGCACATAACGTGTCATTTGACTGGACATTTTTAGAACGAGAAATGACGCGTGCAGGAATTTCTCTTGGCAAAATGAAAAAACTCGATACTGTGGAATTAGCTAGAATTATGTATCCGGGCATCGATAGTTATAAACTACAAGACTTGTCCGATGAATTTAATCTTGGGCACGATAAACCACACCGTGCGGATAGCGATGCGGAAGTAACAGCGGATTTACTACTACTTCTATTAGAGAAGCTAGAAAACTTACCACTGCCAGTCATCCGTCAAATGACAACCATTTCTGGCAGCCTAAAAAGCTATTTACCTGAATTATTATTTGAAATAGAAATGCGAAAAGAACGAGAAAATAAATTGCTTGATCCTGCTTTCGTAGAACATCGTGGACTGGTTATTCGCAAAAAAGAAGTCGAAAAACCCACCTATAGTAGAGCAGATTTACTTGAATTTCCTGAAACAGACGAAGCTAAAATGGCACTATTCAAAAAAGCTGGAGCGCCACTTTATGCAAGAAGTGGTCAATTTGAAATGATGAATTTGGTTTTCCAAGCGATGAAATCAGGAAAACATGCCTTAATTGAAGCGGGAACAGGGATTGGGAAATCGTTAGGTTACTTTTTACCAGCTATTTACCAAGCGAAACAAGCTGAATTACCGGTAGTTATTAGTACATACACCAACTTGCTTCAAGCTCAATTGTTTGAAAAAGATGTGCCACTCTTAACGAAATTAACAGGATTCAAAGTGAAAGCTAGCTTACTAAAAGGGCGCGATCATTATTTGAATTTGTTTAAATTTGAGCAGTTACTTCAAGAAGTCGATACGCAATATGATGTAGTTGTGACGAAGCTTAAATTGCTCGTATGGCTGACGGAAACAACGACTGGTGATATTGATGAAGTGAACTTATCTAGCGGCGGGGAATTATTCTGGAATCGGATGAAGCACACAGGCTGGTTTTTATCTGAAAAACATGATCCTTGGCTCGCACATGATTTCTATAAATTCAACATCAAACAAGCCAAAAATGCAGATTTAGTTATTGTTAATCACGCACTACTTTTAAATGACCATTTTTCGGGAAGAGAAACATTGCCTAAGTATGCTTTTGCAGTAATTGATGAGGCCCATCATTTTGCGGATAGTGCTCGTATGCAAGGAAGTTTTGTTCTGTCTTACCGAAAAATAAAATATTTTTTGAATCAGCTAGGCTCTTTAGAAAAATATTCCCTTCTCACAAGGCTTGCAATGGCTTTCCCAGAAGCAGACAGTTTATATGATTTAGATATTGCGGCAATGAAGTTAAGTGATGCAGTGGAAGAGTTTTTCGGTCTTCTGAAAATGCAGCTAAACTTCGCACGTAAAAATTTACAAGAAGTTGTATTAGTAGAAAACAGCGAAAAAGATGCTTGGAATGACCAGGTTTATTACGCTGCTGAAAAAGTATTATATTTGCTGAAAGAGTCCGAAAAAAATATGGAAACATTGTTAGAACAAGGGAAACGAGAAGAAAATGAACTAGGTGAGGCAGAAAGTGCCTTTTTAGAAGAAATGTATGCCTTTTTACTTGATTGGCAGAATATGGTGAAGCAGTTGGAGCAAATGCTGCATAAAAAATCGCCTATTTTGACCATTTATTTACAAGCTGACAAAAATCATTCTATTTCTAGCATTCGTCTAAAAGCTGTCTTGATGGAAGTGGAGCCGACACTTGGAAAAGAGTTTTTTGCTAAAAAAGAAAGTGTCATCATGACTTCGGCAACTTTAACCGTAAAAGGGAAGTTTGATTATTTACGGAAAAGTCTCGGTCTGGAAGAAGAACAAATTATGGAAAAACGCATTCCTTCACCGTTTGATTATAAAGAAAATGCGCGAGTGATGATTCCAGATGATATGCCTCCAATTAAAGATACGCCAATTGAGCGATATACCTCGGAACTTGCGAAATATATTCGCCACATAGCAGTGAAAACGAATGGACGGATGCTCGTTCTTTTCACCGCTTCTGATATGTTACAAAAAACGTATTATCACATGAAAAACGAGAAATCATTAGAAGAGTATGTCCTTCTAGCGCAAGGAGTTTCGGCGGGAAGTGCGGCACGACTGACAAAACAGTTCCAAATGTTTGATAAAGCCATTTTACTTGGGACGACAAGTTTTTGGGAAGGAATTGATATCCCGGGAGAAGATTTGTCCTGTTTAGTTATTGTTAGATTACCATTCGCACCGATGGACGACCCTTATACGAAAGCACAAATATCCCTTCGCAAAGAACGCGGGGAGAATGCCTTCCAAACCTATTCTCTGCCTGAAGCTGTACTAAGATTTAAGCAAGGTTTTGGGCGATTAATTAGAAGAGAATCTGACCGAGGAATTGTATTTGTTTTTGACAACCGAGTCGATACAACTAAATTTGGAAAAGCCTTTTTGGAATCCATCCCAAGTGCGCCAATTTTGAAAGGTAAACAGGCTGATTTATTAGAAGAAGTGAGTGAATTCTTTAAGGAAGGTTAAATTTTTCCTGATATGACTTCAAATCTTAGGCGGCTATTGCTATAATGTATCTATGCGAAAATGAAAATGCATATCGCCGGTCGAATTCCGGTAATTTAGAAATAGAAATGAGCGAGATTACTTTGCGAAATAGAAAACCTAAGCGTAAGATTGGCAAATGGATAGCGATTATTCTCGGCATAATTATTGTGTTTGTCGTGGCAGCTTTTCTGTACATTAGATATGCAGAAAAACCAGTAACCAATGCAGAAACAGAAGCCTTAGATCGAATAAGTGGCCAAGTTGATTTAAAAACAACAGATCAATTTTATCTGTATAATGGTCCAAAAGAAGTGTATTACGTATTAACTGGTAAGAATAGTAAGAATCAAAATATTATTGTCTGGGTTCCAAAGAAAAAATCCGACAAAGTATATGTTAAATTCGCATCTGATGGGATTACAAAACAACAAGCACGCGACAAAGTCACAAAAGAAAAGAATCCAAAGAAAATTTTACATGTGAATTTAGGCATGGAAAAAGAAACGCCTATTTGGGAAGTTGCCTACTTAGATAAGAATGACAAGCTAAATTACTTTGACATTAACTTTGAAACAGGTGAATGGTACAGAGAGATTGAAAACTTGTAACTAAATTGGAGGAGGGAATAAAATGGACTTACCGTTATCAAAACGTGTCAAAGGAGTGGCCCCGTCGCCAACACTTGCGATTACGGCTAAAGCAAAACAAATGAAACAAGAAGGAATAGATGTTATCGGCTTAGGTGCTGGAGAACCAGATTTCAACACCCCGCAGAATATTATCGATGCAGCAATTGAGTCCATGAACAAAGGATTCACCAAATATACTCCTTCAAGTGGAATCATCGAGCTAAAACAAGCGATTGTTGATAAGCTCCAAAAAGATCAGTTCTTAAACTACGAAACGAACCAGATTTTCGTAGGTACTGGTGCTAAACATGTACTCTACTCTGCGTTTCAAACGATTTTAGATCCAGGCGATGAAGTCATTATTCCAGTTCCATATTGGGTAACTTACCCCGAACAAGTCAAATTAGCAGGTGGCATTCCTGTTTTTGTAGAAACTGGTTTTGACGCAGATTTCAAAATTTCAGCAGCAAATTTTGAAAAAGCTATTACGAAAAAAACAAAAGCAATCGTTTTAAATTCACCCAATAACCCTTCTGGTATGTGCTATACGAAAGAGGAGCTTATTGCTATTGGTGAAGTTGCTGAAAAACATCAGATTTACATTTTATCTGATGAAATATACGAAAAATTATACTATGGTAACAAAGCTGATTTAGTCTCTATCGCAAGTTTGAGTGACCGTTTGTATGATTTAACCATTGTTATTAATGGTGTATCTAAAGCATATTCAATGACGGGCTGGCGTATTGGTTACGCAGCTGCAAATAAAGAAATCATTGCTGGAATGAGTAAGTTAGCGGATCATTTAACAAGTAATCCAACTGCTAATGCCCAGTATGCTGCACTAGAAGCATACGTTGGTAGCCAAGAAGTTCCAGAAAAAATGTACCAAGCTTTTGAAGAACGAATGGAACGCTTTTATCCAGAACTAAGTAGCATTCCAGGTTTTAAACCGAAAAAACCAGATGGCGCCTTTTATTTCTTTATTGAAGTAAAAGAAGCGGCACATAAAAAAGGTTTTCAGGATGTAGATGCTTTTGTAGCAGCTCTTTTAGAAGAAGCGAAAGTCGCCGTCATTCCAGGCTCAGGATTCGGAATGCCCGATTATATACGCCTTTCTTATGCAACAAATCCAGACTTATTCCAAGAAGCTATAAATCGAATCAAAAGTTTTATGAAATAGGGAGTGTAGACAAGTGAAAATTACAATCAATCAAGCATCCGAATTTGTCGGAAAAGAAGTAACAATTGGAGCATGGCTTGCGAATAAGCGTTCAAGTGGTAAAATTGCTTTCTTACAATTACGTGATGGAACAGGATTTATGCAAGGCGTCGTCGTAAAAGCAGAAGTTGGCGATGATATTTTTGCTACCGCTAAAGCTTTAACTCAAGAAACAAGCTTGTTTGTAACAGGCACAATTAACGAAGATACTCGTTCACCATTTGGTTATGAAATGGCTGTATCGGGTGTAGAAGTAATTAGCGAATCACATGATTATCCGATTACACCAAAAGAGCACGGTACGGAATTTTTAATGGACCACCGTCATTTATGGCTACGTTCTAATCGTCAACACGCGATTATGAAAATCCGTAACGAAATTATCCGCGCTAGCTATGAGTTTTTCAATAAAGAAGGATTCCTAAAAATCGATCCACCAATCTTGACTGGAAGTGCACCAGAAGGAACAACCGAACTTTTCCATACGAAATATTTTGAAGAAGATGCTTTCCTTTCTCAAAGTGGACAATTATACATGGAAGCTGCAGCAATGGCTTTTGGTAAAGTATTCTCATTTGGTCCAACTTTCCGTGCTGAAAAATCAAAAACACGCCGTCACTTAATTGAATTCTGGATGATTGAACCAGAAATGGCGTTTTACAAATTAGAAGATAGCTTACAAGTACAAGAAAACTATGTGGCTTTCCTAGTAAAAGCAGTACTTGATAACTGTCGCTTAGAACTAGATCGTCTTGGTCGTGATGTAAGTCATTTAGAAAAAATGGTTGCACCGTTCCCACGTATTACTTATACAGAAGCAATCGAACGTTTACACGAATTAGGCTTTGATGATATTGTTTGGGGAGATGACTTCGGGGCACCGCATGAAACAGCGATTGCGGATAGCTTCGAAAAACCAGTTTTCATTACACATTATCCTAAAGCAATTAAACCGTTTTATATGCCGGAAGATCCAGAAAACGATCAAGTAGTTTTATGTGCGGATATGATTGCTCCAGAAGGTTACGGAGAAATTATCGGCGGATCAGAACGTATTCATGATTTAGAAACGCTTCAAGCTAGAATGGAAGACTTCGATTTGGATCAAGAGGCTTATAGCTGGTATCTTGATTTAGCTCGTTATGGTTCTGTACCACATTCTGGTTTTGGACTTGGCTTAGAACGTACAGTTGCTTGGATTTCAGGCACAGAACATGTGCGTGAAACTATTCCATTCCCACGTTTACTAAACCGTCTATATCCATAAGTTGAAAAGGGAAGCCAATTAAATTGGCTTCTCTTTTTTTAGTTGGAAGGCGAAAATGAGCTTTTCCACTAGATTTCATGATTTTAGCAGTACTTTTATATTTTTCCCTCGAAAACCATGTTATAATTTTGTAGTGAGGTGTTTAATATGAATCCAAAAATTCTTGAAAAATGGATGGCGGAAGGGCAAGTGACATTACCGCAAGTGCTAGTTAAAAACTATGCAATCATTGGCTTAAACGAAATAGAACTGGTACTTTTACTTCAAATTCAATCCTTCGCAGCAGAGGCAGAATTTTTTCCGTCGATGGAAATGTTAACGAATAGAACCACACTTCCGCTCGAAGAAACCATTAAAACGATGGATTCGCTCTTGAAAAAAGGCGTGATTGCTATCGAACAAAGCCAAGATAATTCACGAATGATTTCCGAACAATATAATTTAGCGCCACTATGGGGCAAATTAGTCGCTTTATATGAAAATAAAGAAGCAGATAGTAAACAGGAAAAAGAGCTAACGAAACAAACCAATTTATACAGTTTATTCGAAGCCGAGTTTGGTAGACCTCTTTCTCCAATGGAAGCAGAAATGCTATCCGCGTGGGTAGAACAAGACAGAACGAGTCCAGATTTAATCAAAGAAGCTCTAAAAGAAGCGGTTATTTCGCAAAAATTGAATTTCCGTTATATTGATAGAATTCTGCTTAATTGGTCAAAACAAGGCGTCAAGACAATAGAAGATGCTAAACGTGTAGCGGAAGAATTTCATCAAAATGGTCGCACAAGTCAACCAATTAACCAAACAGAAGTGAAAAAAAGCGCAGGCTCGATTCCTTTATACGACTGGCTTGAAAAAAGAAAAGGGTGACGTACGCAAATTGTTATCAAATAAACAAACCGTATTATGCATAGAAGAAATGGCCAAAATGTTTCCGGCAGCACACTGCGAACTAGTTCATAAAAATACGTTTGAATTACTGGTAGCTGTTGTATTATCAGCACAGTGCACAGATGTTTTAGTAAACCGCGTGACTGCCTCTCTTTTTGAAAAATATCACTCTCCAGAAGATTATTTAGCTGTTCCACTAGAAGAATTGATGGATGACATTCGCTCCATTGGTTTATATCGTAATAAAGCTAAAAATATCCAAGGCCTATCCGAGAAAATTTTAACAGAATTTAATGGGGAGGTTCCGCGGACGCATGCGGAACTGGAGAGCTTACCTGGTGTAGGGAGAAAGACGGCCAATGTAGTTTTATCCGTTGGTTTTGACATTCCTGCAATTGCAGTAGACACGCATGTAGAGCGAATTAGTAAACGTTTAGGGATTTGTAGATGGAAAGATTCTGTTGTGGAAGTAGAAGAAACGTTGAAAAGAAAATTACCAAAAGAGCTTTGGTCAGATGCTCATCACTATATGATTTTCTTTGGAAGATATCATTGTAAGGCAAGAAATCCAGAATGCCCGACCTGTCCTTTACTTTATTTATGTAGAGAAGGAAAAAAACAAGCGAAAGTGAGGGGATTCGATGGCTGAATTTAAATATGCAGTAGAACTAACACATCCTGATTTCCCAGCACCGGACGTTATTTTAGAAGAATATGATCCAGAATCAATTTATGTAAGTGGCCTACCTTTTTGGCAAGAACAACAGTTTTTTACTAAAGGTGGCGGAGTTATTCCGTGGAAAAATGAAACAGAGCGCGCATGTCGTAAATTAGCGAAACACATGACCAATTTGGCGGAAAGTATGGAAGCTGATTTGAAAGTGCACAAAAAACCTTCTCCTGTAACGGTTAGAGATGCACTCGGTATTTTTTTATCTATTTTATTTTGGAGTAATCACCGGCCAGTACAGTTAGATAATTTGATGGACCAAATTAAAACGTTGGAAACAAAACCACTCAATTTAGACGAGCGGTTAGAATATGTGTTAAAGCGAGGAAATACGTATTTAGGTTTTCGGCAATTAAATGAATTAATGTTAGAACAACGTAAATTAATTGCGAAAAGATAATAAAGAAGAGCGGAAGATGTTTATTCATCTTCCGCTCTTCTTTTATTAACTATCTGGAATTTTAACGGTGGTAGAGGAAGCTGGGCTTCGCTTACCATCTTTAACGGCGACGACATTAATGGAAACAGTGTCTCCAGGATTACCGCCACTTACTGAAACAGAGGTAGAAGATACTGTAGTAGTGGAACCATTGACTGTAACTTCATAGGTGGCACCGTCTACTGCAGACCAAGAAACATTGATTTGCTTAGAGCCTGTATTATAACTTGCTCTTAAGCCGGCAGGGGCAGTAAGATTTTTGGCTTCTTCTTCAGCCTTTTTCTTCGCTTCCTCTTCTGCTTTCTTCTTAGCTTCTTCTTCTTTTTTCTTCTCTTCCTCTGTTTTCTTCTTCTCTTCTTCCGCTTTTTTCTTCGCTTCCTCTTCTGCCTTTTTCTTCTCGTCTTCTGGAGTAGAAGCAGTTTTGGTTGGAGCGGTTCCGGATAAGAATAATTCGTAGCTTACTTTATCGCTTGCAGTGCCTGCAGCAGCGCGTGCGATTGGGTTACTACCTTTTAGAATTGGAACGGACACGACATTGCTAGGCATTTTGAAATCTGCAGTAGTTTTACCAGCAGAAGCATGAGCCATTAACTTGCTGAACATCCGTTGCGCAATTTTTTGTTCACTTGCAGAAACATATTTTTTCTTGTCATCATAGCCGGTCCATACAGCAATCGAATAATTGGTTGTATATCCAGCGAACCATGAGTCACGAGCGGCACCACTAGGGTAGTAGTACTTCGAAGTGAATTCAGGTGGAATGTTCGTTGTACCTGTTTTACCAGCAGCAGGAACGCCTGGTACGGCTGCTGATGTACCTGTACCGATAGATAGAACATCTTTTAGGACATCGGAAACCATATAAGCAGTGGATTCTTTCATTGCCACCGTACTTTGTGGTTCTGTGTCAATTTCTGTTTGTCCATCCGATAAAACAATTTTGGTAACAGTGTGCGGTTTATTGTAAATTCCTTTGTTACCGAATGCGGCATAGGCACCAGCCATTTGCATAGGGTTGGAACTATTTGCTCCGATAGCATTGGATTCTACGTTTTGACCTTTATCATAAGTGATACCAAGTTTATTAACAAATTGCTCGGATTTATCTAGACCAACAGCTTGAAGTGTTTTTAGGGCTGGAATATTACGCGATTGATAAAGTGCCTGTCTCACTGAAATTGGACCTTTGTAACCGAAATCCCAGTTATTAATAGGAGTTCCGCCAGTATACGTATAAGGCTCATCTTCTAAAATATGGGCAGTTGACCAATCTAAATATTCAAAAGCAGGGCCATAATCGGCAATTGGCTTCATAGTTGACCCAACAGAACGTTTTACTTGGGTTGCATAGTTATAACCCCGTGTTACTTTCTGATTACGTCCACCACCGATTGCTTGAACACGTCCTGTTTTTGTATCTTGCAGGACAATGCCGGCTTGCATTTCGTCATCTGTGAAGTTAACAATTTCGTTCGTATTAAGCATTTTCTCCGTGTACTCTTGGGCATCACGGTCAAGTGCGGTATGGATAGTCAAACCATCACGATAAACATCATATTCTTTTGGAATTTCACTTAAAACTTGTGTTACATAAGAATCGTATTTGTAAATTTTATCTTCACGATCTTTTTTCGAGCGAAGTCCAGTTGTGATAGGTGATTTTTGAGCTGCAGTCATTTCTTCTTTAGTAATTTTATCGTGTGTGTACATGTTTGTTAGAACTTGATCACGACGTTTTTTGGCTGCTTCTGGGTGCTCGTAAGGGTTGTAGTTATTTGGGCTTTGTGGCATACCAGCAAGTAGAGCTGTTTCGGCTAACGTAAGGTCTTTCACATTTTTACCGAAATAATGCTCGGCAGCGGTTTGCATGCCGTGAACGCGGTCAGACATATAGACTTTATTAACATAAATTTCTAAGATGTCATTTTTGCTATACTTTTCTTCTAATTGAAGTGCTAACCATGCTTCTTGCGCTTTCCTTGCAAGCGTTTTGTTTGTGTAGTCTAAGTAAGACATTTTGATAATTTGCTGGGAAAGGGTACTTGCTCCTTCAGCCCCAAAACCATCTGTCAAATTGGCAACTACTGCTCCGCCAAGTCGAATTGGGTCAATACCATCGTGTTCGTAAAAACGCGCATCTTCTGTTGTTAGAATTGCATTTTTTAGTGTTTCCGGTATATCTTTGTATTCAATATATTCCCGCCGTTCGGTTCCAACTTCTGCGAAAACTTTTCCATCTTTATCAAGTAATTTAGATGAAAGTGGATCTCGTAGCTTGGAGTCGGTCAGTTTAGGTGCATCTTTTGCGTAATCGTAAAAAACGGTTGCACCAGCCGCAATACCAAAGAAAGCGAAAAATAGTCCCACAAAGAAAATAGTTTTGAAAATATTCGCGACTACTCGTTTTCCTCGTTTTTGAGGTTTCTTTTTAGAACCACTACTTTGTTTATTGCGATACTGAGATCTTGTCTGCGGTTTATCTGCCATTAAAAATCTCTCTCCTTTAAAAAAGGTTTGACTAGAAGTATAATTTGTCTATGGATTGCAAGAAGTCAAGCCTTGGATTTAGACCATAAGGAATTTGGTCTGATACATCTTGTATTTCTGCTATAGTGACTGATTTTCTCCCACCACTTTGCATGCGTTCCCAAAACGGATAAAATTTTTCGAAGGGAATGAAATGCGTTTCTCCGAGTTTTTGGAAAGCAATAATGACAAAAACAATACCATCTTGTTTTAAGACGTTTGCCATGTGTGTCATTTGGTGATCGTGAAAATTACTCAACGGAAAAGAAGTTGTATTTTGCGTTTCTTTTGCTTCAAAATCAACGTACTTTCCTTTATAGACACCATTGTAATCTGTTGTGGATGGTGTTTTGAAGTAGGCTTCCTTAATTTTGGCACTACTTCTTTTTGGATAGTCCACACTGACAATTTGGACAGGGGTAGGTTTTTTGTGGATGACTGCTATTTCGTGAGTTAAGTAATACGCAATCGTATCATTTAGGTCATCTTCCAAAGACATACCACGCTTACCATAAGTTACAGGAGCTTTCCGTTTTTGTTGAGGAAGTTCCTCTTGACTCGCTGCATACTTCTTGCCGTTAGGGTAACCAATAGCCATTTTTTTCACCTCTATCAGAAAAATTCTATTCTGAATTTTAGACTATCATCTATTATAACAAATAAAAATGAAAATGATAGTATGAATTAAATGCAAAATAGCTCTTTTCGGCAGGAAACTACCTCATAAATAGAACGTACCTTCGTCTATTTTACCATATTTTAGCTAATAATCTAATTTTAGGCAAGATTTTCCTACCTATGCTATTCTTGTAGTAACTGAAAATGTGAAGAAAAGAGTGATAGAATGGAACTTTTAAACCGTACGGAAAAATTGCTTCTTCAAAACGAAAAAAATTGGGAACTATATTTAAGTAACCGTGAAGAAGCAAAACCGTTTGATTTTTATAAAGATATGAAACCTTTTGTTGACGAAGCAAAAAATAGCGCGGATGCGTTTTTAGAATTAGCTATTCCGTGGGTAAACAAAGAGCGTCCTCCTTATTTAGGAGAACTACAATTACGACAAGCTTGTGATAATGTGCAAATGACGGCAGTAAGTGCATTTAATGGAAAGTCTTTTTACAAACATTTTCTAGACCACTACCAATCTACCAAGTATACACTAACAAGAGTGAGAGATTTCTTAAAAAGAAAAGAGGAAATGATGTGAAATCCATCGCAGTGACGGGATATAAAAATTTTGAACTTGGAATTTTTAAAAAGGATGCGGATGAGGCAGTCTATATTAAAGAAACAATCAAACGTCATTTGCTTCCGCTCGTGGAGGATGGGCTTGAATGGGTGATTATTTCTGGGCAATTAGGAATTGAACTTTGGGCAGGCGACGTGGTGGCAGAATTAAAAGAAGAATATCCGATTAAGCTCGCAATCCTTGAGCCGTTTGAAAAGCAAAGCGCTAACTGGAATGAAGCAAACCAGTTATGGGCGAATGAAGTACTTGAAAAAGCAGACTATCATGCTTTTATTACGAAGCGTCCTTATGAAAGTCCAGCACAATTTGCGGCAAGAGATGGTTTTATTATTGATAATACGGATGGGGCTTTACTTGTGTATGATTTAGAAAAAGAAGGCTCGCCGAAATTTTTTTATGACCGAGCATTGCAAGCGAAAGAACAGGCTAATTATTATTTGGAATGCATTGACTTTTATGCATTACAAGAGGTTGTGGATGATATGAATCAAACCTTTTAATATAGAAGTAAATAGTTATTTTCATAAAAAATACTCGAATAGATTGACAAATGGTGTGAGATTTGAAAAAATAAGGGTAAGTATATGATTAGAACAAAAATACGTAAGAATAGAGATAGAGGTGGAGTTATATGACTTCGGAACAATTTGAGTATCACTTAACAGGTAAAGAAATTTTGGAAAAAGAATTTAAAACTGGGCTTCGTGGTTATAGTCCAGAAGATGTTGATGAGTTTTTAGACATGGTTATTAAAGATTATAGTACATTTACCCAAGAAATCGAGGCGCTGCAAGCGGAAAACATTCGACTTGTTCAAGAGCTTGATAATGCACCACTTAGAACTTCAACGCAACCAGCACCAACTTTCCAAGCAGCGGCACAACCTGCTGGAACGACCAACTTTGATATTCTAAAACGTCTTTCTAATTTAGAAAAACATGTTTTTGGAAATAAGCTGGACGATAACGAATAGGTGTGCTAGTATAAGTAAGTTAAGAATAAATGAATAACGTTCGGATAATCGCTGTTTTCTTTTGAAAGCAGAGGAAAGTCCATGCTCGCACGGTGCTGTGATGCCCGTAGTGATCGTGCCTGGTCAAACAATAAGCCAGGGCATTCCGGTTTTCCGGTTTGACGGCAGGTGAATGACCTAAGTCTTCGGATATGGTCTTATAACCTTGAAGGTGCCACAGTGACGAAGTTCCGGCAGAAATGCTCGGAAGTGGAACGAGGTAAACCCCACGAGCGAGAAACTCAAACTTATGGTAGGGGCACTTTTCCCGAGGAATCAAGAACAAGGGACGAGGTGCGAATTAATTTTCGCGCAGATAGATGGTTATCTCTTTACTATTACCCTGTACGTAGTAAAGAACAGAACATGGCTTACAGAGCGTTATTTACAGGATTTAATTTAACATTGAAGGCTGTTTTAGAAGGCCGGAGCGCAAGTTTTAAGGTGGGTGTTCGACCTGGTTGAATGCCTATTTAAAACAAACCTCCTCCTCTTAAAACAGCTTTTTTTCATTAGAAATTTAATTAAAGGATGGGACACAATGAAAACATTTCAGTTGGTGGCGACGGCTGCTTCGGGTTTAGAAGCAATTGTTGGGAAAGAAGTAGCGCGCTTAGGCTATGATCCAAAAGTAGAAAACGGTAAAGTATATTTTGAAGGAGATTTATCTGCAATTGCTAGAGCGAATCTATGGCTTCGTGTAGCCGACCGTGTGAAAATTGTGGTTGGTGTTTTTAAAGCAACGACATTTGATGAACTATTTGAAAAGACGAAAGCTTTACCTTGGGAAGATTATTTACCGCTTGATGCACAGTTTCCAGTGGCTGGTAAATCAGTTAAGTCAACGCTTTATAGTGTGCCTGATTGCCAAGCGATTGTAAAAAAAGCCATCGTTAACCGTGTCAGTGAAAAGTATCGTCGTTCTGGTCGTTTGATGGAAACAGGCGCGTTATTTAAGTTAGAAGTTTCAATTTTAAAAGATGAAGTAACTTTGACAATTGATACTAGTGGTGCGGGATTACATAAACGTGGTTACCGTTTAGCACAAGGTAGTGCGCCAATCAAAGAAACAATGGCGGCGGCGCTTGTACTACTTACGAGTTGGCATCCGGATAGACCATTTTATGACCCAGTATGTGGTTCTGGAACAATTCCAATTGAGGCAGCACTTATTGGACAAAACATTGCGCCAGGTTTCAATCGTGAGTTCGTATCGGAAACATGGGACTGGATGCCGAAGCAAGTTTGGGCGGATGCGAGACAAGAAGCGGAAGATTTGGCCAATTATGATCAACCGTTAAATATTATTGGTGGCGATATTGACGCTCGTTTAATCGAAATCGCGAAACAAAATGCTGTGGAGGCTGGGCTTGGCGATTTAATTACTTTTAGACAACTTCAAGTAGCTGACTTTCAAACAGAAGATGAATACGGGGTCGTTGTTGCGAATCCACCATACGGGGAACGTTTAGAGGATGAGGAAGCAGTACGCCAACTATACCGCGAAATGGGTATCGTTTATAAACGTATGCCGACATGGTCTGTGTATGTGCTGACTTCTTATGAACTTTTTGAAGAAGTTTATGGTAAAAAAGCGACGAAGAAACGCAAATTATATAATGGTTACTTGCGCACAGATTTATATCAATATTGGGGTCCAAGAAAACCACGTCCTAAAAAAGAAGATTGATTGAATGGAGGAGTTAAGTTTGGTAGAAACATTAGAAGAGGAATTTTTAGCGTATATTAAAAAGATGGAAGCTCTAGAAGAAGCACTCGCATTAGTTTACTGGGATCTTCGTACAGGCACGCCGGCAAAAGGAATGGAAGGCCGTTCGGATGTTATTGGCGTTCTTTCTGAAGAGATTTTCAATATGCAAACGTCAGAAGAAATGGCTGCTTTTATTGCTGGACTTAATCAAGATAAAGAAAATCTATCCGAAATCACTCGTAAAACTTTAGAAGAGTCTCAAAAAACATATGATTTAAATAAAAAAATCCCAAGTAAAGAATATGCGGAATATACAAAGCTGGTAGCGCAAGCGGAAACCGCATGGACAACAGCACGCGAACAAAATGATTTTGCAGCATTTGAACCATTCCTAACAAAAATTTTAGAAATGAAGCGTAAATTCGTTGAGTATTGGGGTTATGAAGAAAATAAATATGACACATTGCTTGATCAATATGAGCCAGGTGTAACCGTATCTGTGCTTGATTCCGTATTTGAAAAAGTACGTGACGGTATTATGGCGATTCGTGAAAAAATCGAAAACGAAGGTGTGAAGCCAGATGCGACGATTTTAAACACGAAAATATCCGAAGCAAAACAAAAAGAATTTAGTATTCGCATTTTGAATAAGATGGGCTTTGATTTTGAAGCAGGACGTTTAGATGAAACGGTTCATCCGTTTGCAACAGGCTTAAATACAGGTGATGTTCGTATTACGACACGCTATAACGAAAATGATTTTAAAATGGCTGTGTTTGGAACGATTCATGAAGGCGGTCATGCGATTTATGAACAAAATTTTGACGCAGCACTTGTAGGTACTCCGCTTGCCAATGGGGCTTCCATGGGGATTCATGAGTCGCAATCATTATTCTATGAAATTATTATCGGCTCTAGTTTAGCCTTTTGGAAAAGTAATTATGCTGACTTCCAAGCGATTACAAAACCTGCTTTTGATCAGGTGAAGTTGGAAGATTTCTACCGTGCTGTGAATATCTCTGAAAGTTCGCTGATTCGAATTGAAGCTGATACATTAACTTATCCGCTACATATTATGATTCGTTATGAACTAGAAAAAGCGCTTATTAACGGTGAATTAGAAGTAAAAGATTTACCGAAAGCATGGGGCGACAAGTACGAAGAATATCTAGGTATTCGTCCAGATAATGATACAAATGGTGTTCTGCAAGATATTCACTGGGCTGGTGGCGATTTTGGTTACTTCCCATCCTACGCACTTGGCTTAATGTACGCGGCACAGTTTTTTAACCAAATGCAAAAAGAAATTCCGAATATTGATGCGATTATTGCAAGTGATGATTATTCGGAACTCAAAATATGGTTGACTGAACATGTGCATAAATTTGGTAAAACAAAGAAACCTTTAGAAATTTTAACAGATACAACGGGAGAGGGCTTGAACCCAACGTATTTGCTAGATTTACTAGAAAAAAGATACGCTTATGTTTACCAATTCAATAAGTAAAAAATTAGCTTGACCCTGCTCCTTTAGAAAGCTATAATAAACAACATAACTTAAAACCGAAATACTTATATAATAGTTGCGATTGGGCGACGAGTTTCTACCTGGTTACCGTAAATAACCGGACTATGAGTAGTTTGTATAAAGAAGTCACTCCGAAAATTGGTGGCTTCTATACTGCTTCTCTATTTTTAGAGAAGCAGTTTTTTTATTTTGAAAGGAGAATCGTTTTGAAATTACTGGAAGAGTTTATTCAAGAAAAAGGTACGGTTTTACCGGGGAATGTTTTAAAAGTAGATGCTTTTTTAAATCACCAAATTGACCCGGTTTTAATGCAAGCGATGGGAAACGAATTTGCTAAACGGTTCCAAGATTTAGGGATTACGAAAATTGTAACGATTGAATCATCGGGTATCGCACCCGCCGTTTTTGCAGGGCTCGCGCTTTCCGTACCAGTCGTGTTTGCCCGCAAGAAAAAATCAGTGACATTAACGGACAATTTATTCACAAGCACTGTCTATTCGTATACTAAAAAAGAATCGAATGATATTTCTGTATCAAAACAATTTTTAACAGCAGATGATACGATTTTAGTTATTGATGATTTTCTAGCAAATGGACAGGCGGCACTCGGCTTACTTGAAATTGCGGAACATGCCGGAGCAAAGGTGGCGGGAATTGGGATTGTGATTGAAAAATCTTTCCAACAAGGTCGCGAATTATTAAATAAAACAGGGATTCCAGTTTATTCACTAGCACGAATTGCCTCACTTGAAAACGAAGAAATCTTATTTTTAGAGGAGGAATAGGAGTAAATGTTAGGTAAAGGGAAAATTGCAGCTTTAGGATTTCAACATGTTCTAGCGATGTATGCTGGAGCGGTGATTGTTCCATTATTAATTGGTGGAGCATTAGGTTTTAACGGAGAAGAAATGACTTACTTAGTTTCGATTGATATTTTTATGTGCGGGATTGCGACATTACTACAATTAACGGTTAACCGCTTCTTTGGAATTGGTTTACCGGTTGTACTTGGATGTGCGGTTCAAGCTATTGCGCCGATTATTTTAATTGGACAAGATATGGGCATTGGCGCGATTTACGGTTCGATTATTGTTTCAGGACTTTTTGTATTATTAATAGCACCATTTTTCTCCAAAGTTGTACGATTTTTCCCTCCTGTTGTGACTGGTTCGGTTGTAACAGTGATTGGTTTAACACTTATTCCCGTTGCAATTAATAATCTTGCTGGTGGAGAAGGAGCAAAAGATTTTGGCTCAATGTATAATCTCGGCCTTGGTTTTGGGACATTACTTTTAATTATTTTAGTGTATCGTTTTGGACAAGGGTTTTCGAAGGCGATTGCTGTTTTAATAGGTCTGGTTGGAGGTTCCCTTTTTGCAGCGCTTTATAAAGGGATCTCGCTTGGTCCTGTGAGTGAGGCGAGCTGGTTCCATATGCCGAAACCATTTTATTTTGGCACACCGACCTTTGAGTGGCCGGCAATTATTACGATGATTTTAATTGCGCTTGTCAGCATGGTGGAATCAACGGGAGTATATTTCGCTTTATCTGATATTACCGAACGCAAATTAACGCAAAAAGATTTAACGCGTGGTTACCGGGCAGAGGGGCTTGCGATTATGCTTGGCGGTGTATTTAATACATTCCCCTATACGGCTTATTCCCAAAACGTTGGACTCGTTCAACTTTCTGGTATTAAAACACGTAAAGTGATTTATGCGGCAGCTGGTTTCCTTATTGTGCTTGGTCTGATTCCCAAAATTGGTGCAGTAACAACGATTATTCCGACACCAGTTCTCGGCGGCGCTATGGTCGCGATGTTCGGCATGGTTGTCGCACAAGGAATTAAGATGCTTGGAAAAGTTAATTTCACTTCTCAAGAAAACTTGTTAATTATTGCGTGTGCAGTTGGTGTTGGCTTAGGCGTTACAGTCGTTCCAGATTTGTTCAATGCTTTTCCATCCTTTGTTCGCTTATTTACGAGTAATGGAATTGTTGCGGGCAGTGTGACAGCAATTACACTGAATATCATTTTCAATATGATTCCACATCGGAAAGATAAAAAAGTAGCAGATCCAGAACCACAACATGCGAAATAAAAAATAAAACAGTTTTAATTGGGCTATTTTTTCTCAGTTACTTATACACATTCATTTATTTGAAAGCGGAATTGGTCTATATCAATTTCGCTTTTTTGCTGTTTTTCTAGTTTTATTTTCATTATGATGGGTATTTTCTAGTAGCTCCAAAAAAGCAAGATTGGGGTAGATAAAGTAAGGGGGAAAAGTAGATGAATGGAAAACAAGTAATGGTTGGTGGTTTGTCTTTACTTTTAGTTGGTGCGGGACTGGGGGCATTTGGTAGTCAAGCACAAGCGGCGACGGATGACGCTTCTGTAATGCCAGATATTTCTAACAAACAGGTGCTAGTTGGGTACTGGCATAGTTGGAAATCTTCCGGAAATGATGGCTATCAACAAGGGACTTCGGCTGATATCGCCCTAAAAGATACACCGAAAGCTTATAACGTGGTAGATGTTTCCTTTATGAAAGGGGACGGGGTAAATCGCATTCCGACATTTAAACCAGTGGGAATAAATGATAGCGATTTCAGAGCACAAGTCGGCGCATTAAATAAAGAAGGTCGGGCCGTTCTTTTGGCACTAGGTGGAGCAGATGGACACGTGGAACTAAAAGCTGGGGATGAAGAGGCGTTCGCGAATGAAATTATCCGCCAAGTAGAAACATATGGTTTTGATGGATTAGACATCGACTTAGAACAAAGTGCGATTACCGCGGGAGATAATAAAACGGTTATCCCAGCTGCGCTAAAAATCGTCAAAGATCATTATAAAGCGGAAGGGAAAAATTTCCTAATTACGATGGCACCAGAATTTCCTTATTTAAAACCAGGTAGTGCCTATGAAAGCTACCTAACCTCACTTGCTAATTATTATGACTATATTGCGCCACAACTATACAACCAAGGTGGCGATGGTGTTTGGGTTGATGAAACAAACCAATGGATTGCGCAAAATAATGATACATTAAAAGAATCTTTCTTATATTATATGGCGGACTCCTTTATTAACGGGACTCGTGGTTACTTGAAAATCCCAGCTAATAAATTCGTGTTCGGTTTACCAGCCAATGTGGATGCAGCCGCAACTGGTTATGTAAAAGATCCGCAAATCGTCAAAAATGTTTTCACTCGTTTACAAGCAAAAGGCACACCGGTGAAAGGGATTATGACTTGGTCGGTGAACTGGGATGCAGGTAAAAATAAAGCAGGAGTGCCTTATAATAATGGTTTCTCTAACGCGTATGGTCCGATAGTTGGAACTAAATAATAGGACAACCGATATTCAGTTTAACTGGATATCGGTTTTTTTAAAACAGAAGACTTGCTTTCCTAATTAAATCGGCGTATGATGTAAATCGTAATTATTATTATTTAAGGAAGGAGAGACACATGGCTAAAAAATCAAAAGTTGCCAAACATGAACGTCAACAAGCGCTCGTGGAACAATATGCGGAACTTCGCCGGACGCTAAAAGCAGAAGGCCGCTACGATGAATTACGCAAATTACCACGCGATTCTTCCCCGTCCCGGCTACACAATCGTTGTGAACTAACTGGACGTCCCCACGGCTACATGCGTAAATTTGGTATGTCGCGAATCCGTTTTCGTGAACTAGCACATCAAGGACAATTACCCGGCGTGACAAAAGCAAGCTGGTAAAAAGCTCCTTTTTTTCTGCGAGCCAGTTATAATTATGCTACAATAGATGGCAGTAGAAGGAAATTGGAGGATTATATATGAACGAAAATCGAGAAAATTTGCTCGTTGTTGATGGAATGGCACTACTTTTCCGAGCATTTTATGCAACAGCCGTTTCCAAACAATTTATGTTTAACCAGCATGGAATTCCGACGAATGGGGTGCAAGGTTTTATGCGCCACATGTTTGCAGCGATTCGCCAGAGTAACCCAACGCATACACTAATTTGCTGGGATATGGGGTCGCAAACATTTCGAAATGAATTATATGATGGTTATAAAGCAGGCAGAACAGCGCCACCAGAAGAAATGATTCCGCAGTTTGATTTAGCGAAAGAGGTAGCTGCTGGGTTTGGCTTTGTCAATTTAGGTGTGCCGGGTTTTGAAGCAGATGACTGTATTGGGACAATTACCGTTCAAGCGAGTAATACGATTGCTACGACTGTTTTAAGTGGCGACAAAGATTTACTGCAACTAATCGCACCGACGAATGATGTCTGGATTATGCAAAAAGGTTACGGTAATTATAAACGATATGATGAAGCGACATTTTTTGAAGAGATGGGTATTTCTCCAAGACAATTTATTGATGTGAAAGCATTAATGGGCGACACTTCAGATGGTTATCCGGGTGTTCGTGGAATCGGTGAAAAAACAGCGATTAAGCTTATTCAAGAATTTGAGTCAATTGAAGGCGTCTTGAACAACCTTGATAAACTGAAACCAGCGCAACAAACCAAAATCCAAGAAGACTTAGCAATGCTAGAATTAAGTCAAAAATTAGCTCGGATTCATACAGAAGTTCCGCTAGAAATAGACTTGCCTAGTTTAAAATATGACGGATTCCGCGAGGATGCTTTTGCTGTAGTTGAAAAATACGGTTTAAAAACGTTAACGCGCGATATCGAATAAAAAATAGAAGCAATCTGGTTATTTGACTCCAGGTTGCTTCTGTTTTTTTATAGCCTGACGCGCAAGGTGGTCGGCTTGTTTATTTTGACTTACATTACGCCATTCAGCAAAAAACAATTCAAATGAATCGGCCATTTCTAAAATTGCTTCTAAATGCGGCTTGAATAACGGATTTTTCGCATGTCGTTTATGAATTGCTTCGATTGCAACTTTCGAATCTGAGTATAGACGAATTAATGTAGCTTGTTTTTTTATGGCTTCTTCCAGTCCCAGTTTAATCGCAATAAATTCTGCTTCATGATTCGTCATCACTGCGAGCGGAATGGCGAATTGTTCATAAATACCTTCTGCTTTTAAAACGATTCCAGCCCCACTTGGTCCAGGATTTCCAGCACTTGCACCATCCACGAAAACTTCCATATTATGCGCCTCCTATTAGATGAATAGATGTGGCTTTATTATAGAAGGAAAGCTCTTTTTTTGCAATAAAAAAACCGGCGAGTTATGCCGGTTTTTAAGTCCGTGTCTAATTGGCAACTGGTTTAGGCTTTTTCTACGTTAGCTGCTTGAGCGCCGCGATTACCTTCAACTACTTCAAATGTTACCGCTTGGCCTTCTTCTAAAGATTTGTAGCCGTCACCTTGGATCGCTGTGAAGTGGACGAAAATATCTTCGCCGCCGTCTGATTCGATAAAACCGTAACCCTTTTCATTGTTAAACCATTTTACTTTCCCATTTTGCATTGAAATAAATCCTCCTAAGTATGGCTAATAATTGCTAGAATCATTTGTTAAAACGCTTTCATTTTAACTTAAAAAAATTTCTCGCAAATACTACCTTTTCAGTTCATAGCGTTGCCGCATATGATACTAACACTATAAATCAAAATACCTATAAACGTCAAGCTGATTTTCGATATTTTTTAAATTTTTGGACTTGTAAGGGCATACTTTTTACTAAAATGTCTTAAATGAGTACAAATTACGGTGTTTTTTGGAGTGATACACTAGGAGAAATTTCGTTTTTGAAAGGGTAATTGCTTTTAGAAAGGGCGATATTATAGTACAATTGGCTATGTGAAAGAATTTAAGTTGGAGGGTATAGCTATGCCAACACCTAGTATGGAAGATTATATTGAAAAAATCTATTCCCTTATCGAAACGAAAGGTTATGCCAGGGTTTCGGATATTGCTGATGAGTTATTTGTCCATCCATCCTCTGTAACAAAAATGGTGCAGAAACTGGATAAAGACGAATATTTAATCTATGAGAAATATCGTGGATTAATTTTGACGCCTAAAGGAACACAAATGGGGAAAAGGCTCCTAGAAAGACACGCATTACTAGAAAGTTTTTTAAGTATTATTGGCGTAGATCCTTCCCATATTTATCATGATGTGGAGGGTATTGAACACCACTTAAGTTGGAACTCGATTGACCGAATTGGGGATGTTGTTCAGTTTTTTGAAAATCATCCGGATGCGCTTAAGACGCTCAAGGCAATGGAGACGACGAAACCAGAAACAAAGGAATAATGGTAATCCAAGGTTGAGATGTTGATTTTTGCGCAATCAGGCTTTACTTTAGAATCAAAATGGTGTTACATCGCTTGGTGTCGCGCTTTTTTGATGCAATGGTGAGCCAAAATATCTTAATTCTTTGTTACAATATACATATTCGGAGGGGATATCATGTCAAATAAAGTGAAATCAGATATTGAAATTGCATCAAAAGCAGAAATTCTACCAGTTACGACTATTGCGGAACATTTAGGACTAGACGCAGATGCACTCGAACTTTACGGAAAGTATAAAGCAAAGTTATCCTATGATACCATTCACTCGCTAAAAGACAAAGAAACAGGAAAACTTGTTCTTGTTACGGCGATTAATCCAACGCCTGCTGGTGAAGGGAAATCGACTGTGACAGTTGGTCTTGGCGATGCACTCTCTAAAAAAGATAAGAAAACCGTTATTGCACTTCGCGAACCATCGCTCGGACCTACCATGGGTATTAAGGGCGGGGCAACAGGTGGCGGATACGCGCAGGTTATTCCGATGGAAGATATTAATTTACATTTTACTGGTGATTTCCACGCAATTACAGCAGCTAATAATGCTTTATCGGCATTTATTGATAATCATATGCAACAAGGGAATGACCTAGATATTGATGGCCGAAGAATCGTTTGGAAACGCGTGGTTGATTTGAACGACCGTGCACTTCGAAAAGTGGTTGTTGGTCTAGGAGGTCCTATTCAAGGGGTTCCACGTGAAGACGGTTTTGATATTACGGTTGCTTCTGAAATTATGGCGATCATTTGTTTAGCAAGTGATTTAAAAGATTTAAAGAAACGTTTAAGTGAAATTGTCATCGGTTATAACTATAAAAAAGAACCAATTACAGTTGGCGAAATGGGCTACGAAGGCGCTCTAACCTTACTATTAAAAGATGCTTTAAAACCTAATTTGGTGCAAACATTAGAACATACACCTGCCATCGTACACGGCGGACCTTTTGCGAATATTGCTCACGGATGTAATAGTGTTTCTGCGACAAGCACAGCACTTCGACTAGGTGAGTATGTAGTGACAGAAGCTGGATTTGGTGCAGACCTTGGTGCAGAGAAATTTTTAGATATTAAAGTTCCTGCCCTTGGAAAAGCGCCAGATTGCGTTGTTATTGTAGCAACGATTCGCGCACTGAAAATGCACGGTGGCGCTTTGAAAACCGAGCTTAGCGAAGAAAATGTGGATGCGCTAGCTAAAGGTTTTACTAATTTACAAAAACATACGGAATCTATTCAAACATTTGGTATTCCTTATGTTGTAGCCATTAATAAATTCATTACCGATTCTGACGCAGAAGTAGCGAAATTAGAAGCACTTTGCGAAGAACACGGCATTCCTTTCTCTCTGACAGAAGTTTGGGAAAAAGGCGGCGACGGTGGTCTTGAACTTGCGGATAAAGTCATTGCGGCTGTTGAAAGTGGAGAAGCGGACTACAAACGCATTTATGATGATGCGTGGTCGATAGAAGAAAAACTAGAAGCGATTGTGACGAAGGTTTACGGTGGTATTGGCGTGGAACTTTCCAGCAAGGCGCAGAAACAAATCGTTGAATTCAAAAAATATGGTTGGGATCGTTATCCGATTTGTATGGCGAAAACCCAATATTCCTTATCGGATGACCCAACATTACTTGGACGGCCAACTGATTTTGTTATTCATATTCGCGAATTCATTCCAAAACTTGGTGCTGGTTTTGTCGTTGCTTTAACAGGCGATGTAATGACGATGCCAGGTTTACCGAAAAAACCAGCGGCATTAAACATG
The DNA here is from genome assembly GCF_041765605.1 of Listeria monocytogenes. Lineage (GTDB taxonomy): Bacteria > Bacillota > Bacilli > Lactobacillales > Listeriaceae > Listeria > Listeria monocytogenes_D. Next base: position 1,964,187 of record NZ_CP168900.1, on the reverse strand, counting down.
GATGTCGATGAAAATGGTAATGCGCAAGGTTTATTTTAAAAGTAAAAGTTCCAAAAGTGGATTCGCCGCTTTTGGAACTTTTTTCATCTTAAGCAATTGCTATGTTCTATGTTTTCAGCTAGAATAGATAAGGACGAACAGGAAATGGATGGGACTAAATGAAACAATTAAAAGTGGAAAATTTAACAAAAACATACGGTGAAAAAAGCCTGTTTGAGAATATCTCACTAACGATAACAGAAGGTGAACGCATTGGTTTAATCGGTGTAAATGGTACCGGGAAATCAACGCTATTACAAATTATTTCTGGTAGCGAATCTGGGGATAAGGGCACTGTTACGAAAGCGAAAGATTATACGATTGGTTATTTAGCACAAGATCCTGAGTTTAATGAAGCGAATACGGTTCTTTCGGCTGTTTTTGACGGGGATACTGCGGCGCTTCGGGCAATGCGCAAGTACGAAGAAGTGTTACTCGCGATGTCACTTGATGCGGAAAATACCAAATTACACGATGCTTATACAGCCGCCAGCCAAGAAATGGATGCTAGTGCGGCTTGGGATATGAACACAGAAGCGAAAACGATTTTGGAGCGTTTAGGCATTACGGATTTAACCGCGAAAATAAGCGAGCTTTCTGGTGGGCAACGAAAACGGGTTGGTTTGGCGCAAGTCTTAATCGAGACGCCAGATTTACTCATTTTGGACGAACCTACCAACCATTTAGATTTTCAGTCAATTCGTTGGTTGGAAGAATATTTAAATCGCTTTAAAGGGGCTGTCTTGCTTGTTACCCATGATCGTTATTTCCTTGACCGAGTGACAAATCATATGGTGGAGCTCGACCGAGGTTCGGCTTATCGATACGTTGGGAACTACGAGAAATTCATGGAATCTAAAGCCATTCGGATGGAAAACGAAGTCCGTGAATCCGAGAAAAATAAAAACCTTTATCGTAAGGAACTAGCATGGATGCGTCGCGGTCCTCAAGGTCGCGCCACTAAACAAAATGCCAGACAAGACCGTTTCCACGATTTAGAGAAAAAAGTGAAAACAAAAACCGATGACTCAGAACTGGCGATTGATTTTGTTACTAGTCGTCTTGGAAAAGATGTTTTCGAACTGAAAAACTTGGAAAAACGCTTTGATGAAAAACAAGTATTGCAGGATTTCAGCTTGATTATCCAACCTGGTGAACGCCTTGGTATTACAGGGAACAACGGAACTGGGAAATCGACTTTACTGAACATGTTGGCTGGAAAACTAGCACCAGATGCTGGCGAAGTAGTCACAGGTCAAACCGTACAAATCGGTTACTATACGCAACAAAATGAAGAAATGGACCCGGATATGCGAATGATTGCTTATTTGCAAGAAGCGGGAGAGCAAGTAACAACTTCTGGTGGCGAAGTAATCAGTGTGAGTGCGATGTTAGAACGATTTTTATTCCCACCAAATTCCCACGGGAAGAAAATTGGTAGCTTATCAGGTGGAGAAAAACGACGGTTATTCTTACTTCGCATTTTGATGGAACGACCAAATGTCTTATTACTGGATGAGCCAACAAATGACTTAGATACGCAAACATTAACGGTTTTAGAAGACTATTTAGAATCATTCAATGGTACCGTAATTACGGTTAGCCATGATAGATATTTCCTCGATAAAGTCGTAAACAAATTGCTCGTTTTCCGGGCAATTGGTGAAGTAGAAATTTTCTACGGTGAATATAGTGATTATTTGAAAGAACTTGTGACCAAAGCAAAACCAGCAAAATCAATGAAAAAAATGGCGAATACTTCGGTCGAAAAGGCAGCACCTGAGAAAAAAGAGAAAGTTAAACTCACCTATCAAGAACAACTCGAGTGGGACGGAATTGAAGATGCCATTAGCGAATTAGAACAAACCATTGAATCGCTTAATGAAACATTGGAACAAACTGGAGCGGACTTTACAAAAGCAGCAGAAATTAGCGAACTCATTACGGCAAAAGAAACAGAGCTCGAACAAATGATGGAACGCTGGGAATTTTTATCACAATACGCGGAATAAGGAGTGCGAACGATGAAACAATATTTGGATTTAGAAAAGTACGTTTTAGAGAATGGAACACAAAAAGGAGATCGCACTGGAACTGGAACAATCAGCACATTTGGTTATCAAATGCGTTTTGATTTACAAGAGGGCTTTCCGATTATGACAACAAAACGGGTACCATTTAAACTTGTAGTAAGTGAACTGCTATGGTTTTTACATGGAGATACGAATATTCGCTACCTTTTACAGCATAATAATAATATTTGGAATGAATGGGCTTTTGAGCGTTTTGTGAAAAGCGATGATTATAAAGGCGAAGATATGACTGACTTTGGTCTGCGTGCTGAACGTGATCCAGCTTTCAAAGAAGTGTATCAAGCGGAGATGGAGAAGTTTAAAACACGTATTTTAGAAGACGAAGCGTTCGCGAATAAATACGGTGAGCTAGGTAATATTTACGGTAAACAATGGCGCGAATGGAAGACTTCACAAGGAGAAACAATTGATCAGTTAGCGGATTTGATTGAAATGATTAAAACGAATCCGAACTCGCGTCGTTTGATTGTGTCTGCTTGGAATCCAGAAGATATTCCGAATATGGCTTTACCGCCATGTCATTCGCTATTCCAATTTTATGTAGCGGACGGAAAATTATCATGTCAGCTGTATCAACGTAGTGCCGATATTTTCCTTGGTGTGCCGTTTAATATTGCGAGCTATGCACTTCTAACACACCTGATTGCGCGTGAAGTAGGGCTGGAAGTTGGCGAGTTTATCCATACAATGGGTGACGCGCATCTTTATAACAACCATATTGAGCAAGTGAAAGAACAGTTGTCTAGAACACCGCACAAACTTCCAAAATTAGTGCTTTCAGATAAACCAGCAACGATTTTTGATTTTGATGTAGCGGATATTTCACTGGATGGTTATAATCCAGATCCAGCAATTAAAGCACCAATTTCAGTATAAGGGAGGTTTTCTTGGATGATTATTTTTGTTTGGGCACAAGACCGCGCTGGTAATATTGGAAAAGATAACAAAATGCCGTGGCACTTACCAGGAGATTTGCAGTTTTTCAAAAAAACGACGACTGGGAAAACACTTGTCATGGGGCGAAAAACCTATGAATCGTTAGGAAAAGCTTTACCAAATAGAAAGACAATCGTATTGACACGAGATCAAGGTCTCAAGTTAGATGATGCAGAGATACTTCATTCAAAAGAAGCTGTTCTAGCCCTTGCTGAGACAGGGGAACCAATCTATATAGTTGGTGGTGCAGAAATCTATCGTTTATTTATGGATGTGGCGGATCAGCTGATTGTGACAAAAATTGATGCAGAGTTTGAGGCTGATACTGCGTTTCCTAAAGTGGATTGGGAGAATTTTTCCGAAGTGGCGAAAGAATTCCATGAAAAAGATGAAAAAAATAAGTACAATTACACTTTTTATACGTATGAAAGAAATTAGTAGAAACGTTGCCTGTTTGCGGGCAACGTTTTTCGAGTGGAGTGAGTATTAATTGTTATCAAAAATGGAGATAAATAAACGCGCTTTGAAAGAAAATATGGCACTTCTTGCTTGTCCGATTTGTGGCGAAGCATTCGAGTTTAGAGAGCCGCAGTCATTTGTATGCCTAGAAGGTCACGGGTTTGATATCGCCAAACCAGGTTACGTACATTTACTAAAACAAGCGCATAAAACAAAATACGATCAAGCATTATTCGAATCCCGTAAAAAAGTGATTGCGAGTGGCTTTTTTGAAAAATTAATCGAACGAGTGACAGAAATTATTGCGGAGAAGAAAAAAGAACAACTTGTTTTATATGATGCGGGTTGCGGGGAAGGAAGTCATTTGGCGCGAGTCGTATCAAATTTACAAGCGACTGGTGTTTATGTCCAAGCTGTTGGCTTAGATATCGCCAAAGAGGGAGTGAAACAAGCGGCACGCGACTATCCTGGTACTTCTTGGACGGTAGCTGATTTAGCCAATTGTCCTAATCAAGCAGAGACGGCGGATGTCATTTTAAATATTTTATCGCCATCGAATTACGTGGAGTTCAAACGGCTTTTAAAGAAGGATGGGTTTTTGTTAAAAGTAGTGCCAGAAGCGAATTATTTACGCGAATTACGTGAATTTATTTATGTTGATGAGAAAAGTAGTTATTCAAATGAGTCGGTCACATCACGGTTAGCAGAAAAGTTAAGCGTAGAGCATGTCGAACGAGTGACCTACAAAGCGCCGATTGCCAAAGAATTATTTGCAGATTTTCTTGAAATGACGCCACTTGGTTGGCATATTGAAGCGGATAAAAAAAGCGAATTACTGGGAAACCCACCAGAAGAATTAACCGTTGACTTGCAAATTATTATCGCGAATAGAGCACATCTTTTGTAAAAGCTATGTGAAAATTTCGCAATATAAGCTATAATGAAGGGGAAAAATACAGAAGCTGGAGGAATGACATGAATCAATCAGAAACGAAAGCGTTAGAAGCACTGCAAAACGGATCAGACATACGTGGAATAGCTATTGCTACGGAAAAATATCAGATTACGCTAACAGACGAACGTGTAGAAAAGATTGCTTATGGCTTTGCGAAATGGCTAAAAGAGGAGAAAAAAGTGGAAGGTCAAGCGAAAGTGGCGATTGGTCATGATAGCAGACTTTCAGCTGAACGTTTAAAAGCGGCACTTATCAAAGGGTTAACTTTCGCAGGAATCAATGTGGTGGATGTAGGGCTTGCAACTACGCCGGCCATGTTTATGGCAACCCAATATGAAGACTATGACTGCGATGCCGGGATTATGATTACAGCGAGTCACTTACCTTTTATGTATAATGGACTAAAATTATTTACGAAATCTGGTGGAGCTGAACACGAAGATATTGATTATATCGTGGCTCACGCAGATAAATCTTTCATAGAAAACGGACTAAATCTTGGTAAAGTAACAAAACAAGATTTACTTTCTACATATGCGGCAGACTTAACGGATAAAATTAGAGCTGGAATCACGGATGCAGCTGACAAAATGAAGCCACTCCAAGGAAGCCATATTATTGTTGATGCAGGGAACGGCGCTGGCGGCTTTTTTGCTGAGAAAGTATTGGCAGAACTTGGCGCAGACATTTCTGGAAGCCAGTTTTTAGATCCGGATGGAAATTTTCCTAATCATATTCCAAACCCTGACAATGAGGAAGCTATGGCTAGTTTGAAAAAAGCAGTACTTGCGAGTGGAGCGGATTTAGGCGTGATTTTTGATACGGATGTAGACCGAGCTGCGATTATGGATAAAAATGGCGAAAGTTTAAACCGCAACCCATTAATTGCTGTTATCTCTAGTATTATTTTAGAAGAAAAACCAGGAACAACGATCGTGACTGACTCCACAACATCTGGGCATTTGCAAACCTTTATCGAAGCAAAAGGCGGGAAACAACACCGATTTAAACGTGGTTATCGTAATGTTATCAATGAAGCACTGCGCCTAAATGCAAACGGAACACCATCAGAAATTGCTATCGAAGTAAGTGGACATGCTGCATTAAAAGAAAATTATTTCTTGGATGATGGCGCTTATCTGATTGCCAAAATTTTAATGACTTATGCAACATTACGAAAAAATGGGCAAGACTTACCTGATTTAATAGCGGATTTAAAAGAACCGGCTGAAAGTGAAGAAATTCGTTTGAGCATTACCGCAACCGATTTTAAAGCTTATGGAAAAGAAGTTCTAGCTGATTTTCTGACTTTCGTAGAAGCTGATCCGGATATGGAATTAGAACCTGTGAACCAAGAAGGAATTCGTGTGAATACAAAAGGGGCGCTTGGTGAAGGTTGGTTCTTACTACGAATGAGCTTACATGAACCGGTGATGCCGATGAATTTAGAAAGTGATGAAGCTGGGGGCATCAGAAAAGTGAAAGATCGTTTAGCAGGATTTTTCGCGAAAAAAGCAGAATTAAAAATGTAAAACGCAAAGAACTTGGTACATTTGAGCTACCAAGTTCTTTTTTCTTATCAAAATGATTGAAAAATAATGGCTAGTATAGTAGACTTAAAAAGCAAGCACTTACTTTAAAAGGGAAATAAAGTACAGGAGTGTGTTTTTTGGAAACTTGGATTACAAGTATTATGGCTGATTTTGGCTATATAGGTATTTTTGTTTTGATTATGGTTGAAAACTTGTTTCCGCCTATTCCCTCTGAGATTATCTTAACTTTTGGTGGATTTATGACGACAGTTACATCACTGAATGTCGTGATGGTGATTATTGTAGCAACACTAGGTTCTGTAGTGGGCGCTATTTTACTGTATAAAGTCGCTTCTTATTTTGGTAAAGAACGATTCACAAAAATTGTGTTAAAATACGGCCGGATTTTGCGGCTGAAGGAATCTGATATTGAACGCGCAGAGAATTTCTTTTTGAAATATGGAAGTTGGGCCGTGTTTTTATGTCGAATGATTCCACTAATACGAAGCCTGATTTCGATTCCAGCAGGGATGACCAAGATGAAAATGTCGAAGTTTCTAATTTTGACAACTGCAGGAAGTTTACTTTGGAATACAGTTTTAATTGGACTTGGCGCTATGCTTGGTGAATCATGGAGTGAAATTGTTGTTTTCATGGATAGCTTTTCAACAATTATTTATAGCATCATTGCGATACTTGTAGTGGTCGGCTTAGGATTCTTTTTCCGGGCACGTTTCAAAAAAACATTAGACGAAGAATAATCTAGGACCTTGAGGAGTGATCTTCAAGGTTTTTCTTTTGCGATTTTCGCTTTCGTGCTATGATAAGTTGGACATAGAAAGGGGAGTGGACATATGCGGATTGGAATGCGCACGGTAAAAACCGCGATTGCAGCGACACTCGCGATAATTTTGGCGGAATGGCTACACTTGGAATATGCAGTTTCGGCAGGGATTATCGCAATTTTAAGTGTTCAAAATACGAAAAAGGGGTCTTTACAATTAGCGATTCAGCGGGTTTATTCGACCGTTTTGGCACTATCTATTGCTGCTGTATTTTTCATGCTTATTGGTTATAATGCGGTGAGTTTTGGACTTTATTTATTAATTTTTATTCCGCTTGCTGTAAGACTTCATGTTGCTGATGGAATTGTTGTGAGCTCTGTACTTGTATCGCATATTTTACTCGAACAATCATTATCCTTTTTCTGGTTTAAAAATGAACTGTTACTTATGGCAGTTGGCGCTGGCATAGCGATTATTTTAAATTTATATATGCCAAAAATGGAAGACGAATTAAAACGCAGCCAACAAAAAATAGAAGCAATTATGCGGCAAATTTTGACGGAAATGACGCAAGGGCTTCGGAATCAGTCGGAGTATCATGATGAGTTTGGCTTATTAAATCAATTAAAGGGTACATTAGACTATGCACAGGAAAAAGCAGCGAGAAATTTAGACAATCAGTTTTTTGCTTCTTCCCACTATTATTCGCAGTACGTCGATATGCGGCTTGTGCAGTATCGAATTTTAACACAAATGAAACGGCATTTAGTCGCGTTTGATCATTCTTCTGAGCAAAGCATGGCGCTAGCAGAAATTACGGAAAAAACGGCACAGACGCTAGATGAGCATAATACGGCAGAAGATTTAGTGGCGGAGATTACTAAGATGGTGCATGAGTTTCGAAGTAGTAAACTCCCAGAAACACGAGCAGAATTTGAAAATAGAGCAATTCTATTTCAATTTATGAATGATTTGCGCTATTTGTTAGAAATGAAGCGCGATTTTTATGCGGAGTTTGGACTAAAAGAAAAAGAAATGACGAGGGGACGATGAACGATGATTGAAAAAATTGGCCAAGTGATGTTATATGTGGAAAACCAAGCGGCAGTAAGAGATTTTTGGGTAGAAAAATTAGATTTTGTCGTCGTTTCAGAAGAGGTTGTAAACGGCGAGATTCAGTGGATTGAAATAGCGCCAACTAAAGGTGTGGAGACAACTTTTGTCCTTCAAAATAAAAAGAAAGTAGCGGAAATGAACCCAGAAATGAATCTTGGGACACCATCTATTTTATTATTTGGAAATAATGTTGCAGAACTTTATGAGGAATATAAAAATAAAGGCATTACGGTTGGTGATTTGGTCGATTTACCAATGGGCAGGGTGTTCAATTTTTCGGATAACGAAGGAAATTACTTTGCGATTTGCGAAAAATAATAAGAGAAAAAGCCAGCTGATAGTCACTAAGATTATCAGCTGGCTTTTTTTAGATAGTTGGAATTAAATGTTTTTCCGCTAATGCTGCTTGAGCTGCTGCAAGGCGGGCAATCGGAACGCGGTACGGGGAACAAGAAACATAGCTAAGCCCTAATTGATGGAAGAACTGGATAGATTCAGGATCGCCACCATGTTCGCCGCAAACACCCATTTTTAAATGTTCCGAAGTCATTCGTCCACGTGTAACCGCCATTTCAACCAGTGCGCCAACACCATTTTTGTCAATCGAAACAAATGGATCTTTAGGTAAAATATCTTTTTCATAATAATCGGCTAGGAACTTGGTCGCATCATCACGTGAAAAACCATAAGTGAGCTGTGTTAAATCATTGGTTCCAAAGCTAAAGAACGCTGCTTCCTCGGCAATTTCGTCTGCAGTTACACACGCTCGCGGAATTTCAATCATCGTTCCGATATCATAGGGAATCACTACTTGTTCTCTATCAAAAATAGCTTGGACTGCTTGTTGCAGTTCTTTTTTTATATAGCTAAGTTCGTTTTTCGTAGCGATGAGTGGAATCATGATTTCTGGGTGAACATCTATTCCTTCATTATGAACGATAATCGCACTTTCGATAATTGCTTCCGCCTGCATCCGGTAAATTTCTGGGAACGTGATAGCAAGCCGGCAACCACGATGTCCGAGCATGGGATTGGCTTCTTTTAGTTCGTTGATTCGGTTTGTAATTTGAGGAACGGTTCGATTCATCGCGCCAGCTAATTGTTCTATTTCTTGCTTCATTTTTGGTAAAAATTCATGTAACGGTGGATCAAGCAAGCGAATGTTTACCGCGCGACCATCTGCAATACGGAATAATTCACTGAAATCGGCTTTTTGCATTTCTTTTAAAATTGCTAAAACGGATTCGCGCTCGTTTAATGATTCTGCTAAAATCATTTGGCGCACATAAGGAATTCGTTTTTCATCAAAAAACATATGCTCGGTACGGCAGAGACCAATACCTTCCGCACCAAATAAAAGCGCTTTTTTAAAGTCTGATGGGGTATCTGCATTTACTCGAATCATTAATCTTTTCTCCGCATCAGCCCACGCCATTAACTCGTTAAAATGCCCGCCAATTTGCGCTTCTGTCAGTGCGATTTCCCCGAGATACACTTTGCCAGTACTGCCATCGAGCGAGAGATAGTCACCTTCATGAAGCGCTTCACCATTAGAAAGAAGGAGCGTTTTTTCATGCTCATTAATAATAAGTTCGGCGCATCCAGCGATACAGCATTTTCCCATTCCGCGGGCAACGACGGCAGCGTGAGAAGTCATACCACCATGAGCGGTTAAAATAGCATTACTCCGCGCCATGCCTTCGATATCTTCAGGAGAAGTCTCATTACGAACTAAAATGACAGGAATACCACGTTCGGCTGCTTGGACAGCTTCTTTTGCTTCAAAGAAAATTTGCCCTGTTGCAGCACCAGGGCTTGCAGGTAAACCTGTTGCGATGACTTGTCCATTTTTAAGAGCGCTTTCAAGAAAAGTTGGGTGAAGTAATTGGTTTAGTTGTTTTGTTTCCACACGCATAATGGCTTCTTCACGAGTGATTTTTCCTTCTTGCACAAAATCCACGGCCGCTTGAATAGCTGCTTTGGCTGTTCGCTTGCCACTTCTAGTTTGTAAGACATAGAGTTTTCCTTTTTCGATGGTAAATTCAATATCTTGCATGTCTAAATAATGATTTTCGAGAAGTTCACAAGTATAGAGGAGCTCTTTGTAAACAGTAGGCATTCTTTCTTGCAGTGCAATTATCGGCTCAGGCGTGCGAATTCCTGCAACCACATCTTCACCTTGCGCATTCAGTAAAAATTCCCCGAACACCTTCTTTTCACCAGTGGAAGGATTGCGGGTAAAGGTAATGCCAGTTCCACTCGTTTCTCCAGTATTTCCAAAAACCATCGCTTGAATATTAACAGCTGTACCAAAACTTGCATCAATATCATGTAATCTGCGGTAAATAACAGCGCGAGGATTCATCCAAGAATTAAAGACAGCGATAATAGCAAGTCGTAGTTGCTCTAAAGGGTCTTGCGGGAAATCTGTGCCAGTTGCTTGGCTAAAAATTAGTTTGTAAGCATCGATGAGTTCGCTTAAATCAGTCGCATTTAATTCCGTGTCTAAACGGTAGTCATTTGCTTTTTTGATGCGACTAAGAGCCTGTTCAAATTGGTAGCTCGGAATTTCAAAAACAACGTCACCAAACATTTGAATAAAACGGCGGTAAGAATCATAAGCCGAACGAGCATCACCAGTTAAGTTGGCGAGCCCTTCTGCGGCTTGGTCATTTAAACCAAGATTGAGCACGGTATCCATCATACCTGGCATCGAAAAAGGGGCACCCGAACGAACGGAAACGAGTAGAGGGTTTTCTGCAAATCCGAAAATTTTCCCGGTTTGTTTTTCCAGTTCTGCTAAATGAATTTTTACTTCTTCAAATATAGCTTCGGAGAGGTGTTTATTGTTTGCCGTGTAATCGTTACAGGCATCAGTCGAGATAATAAAACCAGGAGGCACAGGCAAACCGATATTCGTCATTTCGGCCAAGTTAGCGCCTTTTCCTCCTAAAAGATTTTTCATTTCTTTAGAACCTTCACTGAACTGATAGACAAATTTTCTCACATTATTCACCTCTTCAAATTAGTGGTAACTCGTGATAATTTCCGTGATTAGGGCAGCGGTTTCCTCAATGGCTTTATCTTCTACATGAATGACTTGGCAGCCAAGCTTTTTGAATGTGTCATAACCATATTCTAGTTCCTCTAAAATACGTTTTTCACTGGAATAACTACTTGCTTCGTCTAGACCAATGGATTTTAAACGGACTTTGCGAATTTGCGCTAGTTTTTCTGGGGTGGTTGTAAGGCCGATAATACGTTCCGCTGGGATTTGGAAAAGTTCAGCTGGAATCGGAATTTCGGGAACAAGTGGTACATTAGCAACTTTCCAATTTTGATTGGCAAGAAAGCTACTCAGAGGGGTTTTGCTCGTTCTTGATACCCCAACAAGAACGATATCTGCATCTAATAGGCCGCGGGGGTCTTTGCAATCATCATATTTTACTGCAAATTCAATAGCGGCAATACGATCAAAATAATTGCTATCAAGACGACGCATATTTCCTGGGTCTTGTTTAGATTTTAAGCCGGTTTTTGCTTCGACCGCAGCGGTTAGTGTATGTAACAAATCTACGTTTGGAATATTGTTTTGCACACAAAAATTAGTGGCATACTCAGCTAACTTAGCTTGTACGAGCGTTTGAACGACGATACCATCTGCTGCTTTGGCTTCTTCTAACGTTTCAAGTAAAGCGCTCTCATCACGAATAAAAGCATGGCGGCGAATGTCCGCAGGCTTATTAAGCGAAAACTGAGCTGTTACCGCGCGAATAATATGTTGAGCAGTTTCTCCGATAGCATCAGAAATAACGTATATAATAACCGGATTTTCCATATTTTCCTCCTACTAAACCTTTTTAATTGTATCTACAAATAGCGCAGTAATACGGGTTTTTGAAATTTTCCCGACGACTTTGGTGTTTTCTAGAACAGGAAGCGAATCAATTTGATGGAATACGAGTTGTTCTGCAGCATGTAACACAGTGTCGTTTTTCGTAACGGTAACGAGGTTTGGCATCCGTGTCATAATTGTTGCAATCGGCGTCGCTTTTGTATCTGCATCAGCAAGGGCGCCTTTTAGTAAGTCTTTTCTAGAGACAAGCCCAACCAAGAGATCCTCATCAACAACGTATAAACTACCAATATCTTCCATAAAGAGCATAACAATCGCATCATACACACTCGTTTCTTTTTTGGCGAAAAATGGTTGTGTCATAATATCGGCTACTTTTAACTGACGAATTTCATCAAAGTGAATTGGATTCGTTTCTAAACCAGAGTAAAAATAACCAACTTTTGGGCGAGCATCCAAAATGCCTGTCATGGTTAAAATCGATAAATCAGCTCGAATGGTGGCTCGTGTTAGTTTTAAATGCGCAGCGATAGAGTCACCAGTAGCTGGCTCATTCGCGCGAACATAGGCAACAATTTGATGTTGTCTAGGAGAAAGTTCGATGGGAATCACATCCTTTTTATTATGTTATGCTAATCATTATATAGTATGACATAATTAAAAACAAGCCTCAATTGTGTCACACTATATAAAAAAACCTTCTCGCATTGGAGAAGGTCTTTGCCTTGCGTTATTTAAACATAAAATAAAATACAGAAATACATAAAAGCGGTTCCCGCGATAACAAATAAATGCCAAATCGCGTGCATGTACGGGACGCGAGGGATACTGTAAAAAACGGCACCTACAGTAAACATAATCCCGCCAGTTGCAAGTAACCAAAATCCAGTTGGAGTAAGCCCGGCATAAAGCGGTTTAATGGCAAACATAACCATCCATCCCATAAGTAAGTAGACACTTGTCGACAAAAGTTTTAATTTGCCGGTCATAAATATCTTATAAATTATCCCAGCAATTGCGAGGCCCCATATGACACCAAATAGCGTCCAGCCAAGTGTCCCTTGAATTGTAATCAAAACAAATGGCGTATAACTGCCAGCAATTAATACATAAATCGCGGCATGGTCCATAATGTTAAAAACCGTCCGCGCCTTGCAAGGTTTGAAGCTATGAAGCAGGGTGGAGCAAATATAAAGCAACATGAGGGAAATTCCATAAATTAAAAAACTTGTTAAATAAAGAGGATTATCTTTTCCGGCGGCGAATATTATAAGTAAGACGAGCGCAGGAATACTAAGGATAAACCCAATACCATGCGTTATAGCATTGGCTACTTCTTCTTTCCAATTGTAAGAAGTGACATTCATTTTATCACCATACTTTTCTACAAATTTTTAAGTGTATTGTATATCTATCATACGCTAAAAAATCCAGAATAGAAAGACAAATACCATTTCTTTCTCTTTTCTTAAAACTAGTTTATAGGTTGTGTATACTGCCGGGAATGTTATAATAAGATAAAATAAGCAAAACTGGATGTGGCTATATGAGAAAAATAAAAATTATCACAGATTCAACTGCTGGACTAACATTAGAAGAAGCAGCAAAATGGAATATTGACGTTTTGTATTTAACTGTAGAGATTGATGGAAAAGTATACAACCCTAAAACAGACATTACACCAGAAGAATTTATGGTGCGAATGGCTGAAACAAAAGAATTACCAAAATCTTCTCAACCTGCTATTGGTTCTTTTGTAGAAGCATACGAAAAATATACGGCAGAAGGCTATGAAATTCTTTCTATCCACTTAACTGAAAAACTAAGTGGTACTGTCAATGCGGCTCGCCAAGCAGCTGATATGGTAGAAGGAAATATTACGGTTGTAGACTGCGATTATACAGCTCGTGGGCAAGCATTCCAAGTACTAAAAGCTGCTGAAATGGCTAAGTCGGGCGATTATTCTGTAGAGGAAATTCACACAAAAATTAATGATATTCGTGACAAAACAAAACTTTATATCGTTGTCGTAACACTCGATAACTTAATTAAAGGTGGACGTGTTGGCCGGATGCAAGGCTTCTTAGGTAGCCTTTTAAATATCAAATTAATTGCTAAATTAACAGATGGACAATTGGAAGAAGAAACGAAAGTCCGCAGCAACAAAAAAGTGTTACAATATTGTCTAAACCTAATTAAAGATGAACCGAAGAAAATTCAGCATCTTGATGTTGTCCACGCGGATGGGCTTAATTTGGCGGATGATTTTATCGCTGAATCAAAAGAAATAACCGGTTTAACAGAGATTCCACTATTTTTTGCAGACCCTGTTATCTCCACACATGCTGGAACTGGTGCGTTTGCATTTATGTACTATACTGACTAAGCGAGTGATTGCATATGACAAAGAAAAAATGGCTGTGGCTTACAGGGAGCGTGCTTGTTATCGCACTTCTTGTTGGCGCAGTTTTTGGTATCAAGTATTATAAAGAATCAAAAGAAATTCCGATTAACCTCGTTGCCATGGGTGATTCATTAACAGAAGGTGTTGGTGATGAAAACAAAGAGGGCGGATATGTCGGCATTATCCCCAAAGAACTAGAAGAAGAACCAAACATTCCAAGCGTAAAAACGAGTAATTACGGTGTATCTGGAAACAAAATAACCCAACTCGAAAAACGTTTAAAAACAAACAAAGACTTCCAAGAAGATGTCAAAAATGCGAATGTAATAACAATCACCATTGGCGGAAATGATGTCATGGCTATTTTGCAATCGCGTCTTTTAAATGTAAATGTAGATGATTTTACAAAAGCAAACAAAGAATTCCAACAAGAGTTAGAGACACTTCTAAAAGACATTCGGTCCTATAACAAAGATGCCGCGATATTTTTAATGGGTATTTACAATCCATATACAACTTACTTCAGCGATATCAAACAATTTGACGAGATTATCTCTGACTGGAATGAAGCTTCCAAGAAAACAATTCAGCAAGATAGCAATGCCTATTTTGTACCTATTGCAAAAGTTTTAGAAGACCGAAATGCAGATAATAAAGATAAACCTAATTCGCTACTGTCAGATGATTATTTCCATCCTAACCATACAGGATATGAGAAGATGACAACGGAATTAGACAAAGCCATCGTAAAACAATTAAACGAAGGCAATATTCCAAAATAGAAAGGTGTTAAAATCGTGCAGAGAGAAACACGATCGGCTCCAAAAAAACCAAAACGTAATTATTGGAAATGGGTATGTATCACATTAATTAGTGTACTTTTAATTTCTGCTGGCTGGATTTATGTAGCAGTATTCAAACTCAGCCCGCAAGATGAACCCACGCCATCCCTTATTAGCAATAAATCAATGGTTGAATTTCAAACGAGTACAACAAAAGCTGACTTAAATCAATTGATTAGTTCTTATATAGAAGATTTTAGCAAAGATCAAGATATCGGTTATAAAGTTTTCGTCGCAAATAATGTTAATTTTACTGCCGAAGCTGAAATTTTTGGTGAACCAGTCGAACTACGCTTGAAGTTCTCACCAGAAGTTGTCGATAATGGCAATGTTGAGTTGACGCTTAAAGATATGTCAGTTGGCGCTTTGCCACTGCCCGTGTCTTATGTAATGAACTATGTAAGCAAAAACTATAAATTCCCTGATTGGGTGACAATTATGCCTAAAAAGGAAAAAATCTATCTTTCCCTAGATAAACTAAAACTTCAAGGCGACACAAAAGTTCGTGCTGATACGCTAAATTTGAAGAAAGACGATATTTCGTTTACACTTTTAGTACCAGTTAAGTAATTTGGCTGGCTGAATCCTAGTTAGGGGGCATTTTTATGACAAAAGAATCACTTGAAAAAGCAACATTTGCTGGAGGATGCTTTTGGTGTATGGTAAAACCTTTTGACACGCAACCAGGAATTGAAAAAGTTGTTTCAGGTTATACAGGTGGTCATACGGTTAATCCAACCTATAAAGAAGTTTGCAGCGGGACAACAGGACATACAGAAGCAATCCAAATCACATTTGATCCGGCAGTTTTTCCATATGAGAAATTAGTCGAAGTATATTGGCAACAAACTGATCCGACTGATGCGGCAGGCCAATTTGTTGACCGCGGCGATTCGTATCGACCAGTTATTTTTTACCACAATGAAGAGCAAAAAGAAATTGCTGAAAAATCAAAAGCAGCCCTTGATGCGAGTGGTAGATTTAAAAAGCCGATTGTCACAGAAATTGCCAAAGCAGAAACATTTTATCCTGCTGAAGAATATCATCAAGATTTTTACAAGAAAGAAAAAGCGCACTATGAGGGATATCAAGTTGCTTCAGGTCGTGCTGCATTCATAGATGCCAACTGGAAAGGGTGAAATCAAATGGATGAAAGTAAAAAGAACGAGCGCCTTCAACAACTAACAGATATACAATATAATGTGACCCAAAAAGCGGGTACCGAACGCCCATTTCAAAATGAATTTTATGATAATGTGGCAAAAGGCATTTATGTAGATATCGTTTCAGGAAAGCCACTTTTTTCATCCAATGACCAGTACGATGCTGGCTGTGGTTGGCCGAGCTTTACTAAGCCAATTGACGAAGCAGAAGTTATCGAACATCGAGATTTGACCCATGGTATGATTCGGACGGAAGTGAAATCTGCTGATGCTGATTCCCATTTAGGGCATGTTTTTCCAGATGGACCACAAGATAAGGGTGGACTTCGCTACTGCATTAACTCCGCAGCGCTCAGATTCATACCTGTGGATAAGTTAGAAGAAGAAGGCTACCAAGCATATAAGAAAATCTTTGAATAAACAAATGATGCCAGAAAATGAAATGCGTAGAATAATATCGCGAAATCATTCTCTGGCATTGTTATGAAAAGGAGCGATTCACATGTTAAAAGTTGCAGTAGTAGGCCTTGGAGGCATTGCGCAAAAAGCATACTTGCCAGTTTTTGCTGAAATGGAAAATATCGAGGTACATCTTTATACGAGGGACGCGCAGAAATTAAAGCATTTAAGTGAGAAATATCGTTTTGATCATTATCATCAAAGTATTCATTCTATGATTGAGTCTGGCGTGAATGCAGCGTTTGTTCATTCATCTACAGCAAGTCACCCAGAAGTAATCCGGACTTTTCTAGCACATCATATTCCAGTTTATGTGGATAAACCAATTGCCGACAATTTATCCGAAGTAGAAGAATTAACACGCCTAGCTGAAGAACAAAATACGTTACTTATGACTGGCTTTAATCGCCGTTACGCGCCAAAATATCAAGAATTAAAAGCCTTAACAGATACCAACATGATTATTATGCAAAAAAATCGCGCGGCGCAACCGGGTGAGGCTCGTACATTTATTTATGACGATTTTATTCATGTCATTGATACCGTGCGTTTTTTACTAGATGCCAAAATAGAACAGTTACATGTCGTTCCGGTATGGCAAGAGAATCTTCTAGCAAGTATAACGGTACAAATTACAGCGGGAGGTAAAGTGGCAACGGCGATTATGAACCGGGATAGCGGCGTGAACGAAGAACGATTAGCAGTGATGACCCCGAGCGCCAAATATGAAGTAGAAAATGTCACGGAAACGCATATTTATGAAGGGACAACAGAACGGTTTGAGCGTTTTGGAGATTGGGAAACGACGCTTTACAAAAGAGGTTTTGTATCTATCATCCAAGCCTTCTTAACGGCCGTGCGAAATGGGGAAAAAGCACCAATTTCTAAAGAAGATGCCTTAGAAACACATCGACTTGCAGAAGAAATTCTACGTAAAATCGAAAATTAACTTTATTTTTTTCAGGAAATCAACTATAGTTAAAGCATAAAAAGAGCGGAGTGTGTTGTACGTTGGGAAGATCATTTTATCATTTTTTAATGACATATCGGGACCCGAAGCTAACAGATCAGAAAACGGAATTTGCCAACAATGCATACCGAGATCATAGTTTTCCAAAGCAAACAAGAAACTACCATATTCTTTGTGATTATCTGGAGTTTAATGCGCCGTATTTACCGGGAATGTCTATTTTTGATGAACTTTGGGATGCTTATTTGCTAGATGAAGAGAAAAACAAACACTAGGAGGAAAAAAGATGAGCGTACATATCGAAGCGAAACAAGGGGAAATTGCAGAAACGATTTTATTACCAGGAGATCCATTAAGAGCAAAATACATTGCAGAAACATTCTTAGAAGATGTCGTGTTATTTAACCAAGTGAGAGGTATGCTAGGATTTACCGGTACATACAAAGGCGAAAAAGTTTCTGTTATGGGAACTGGTATGGGAATTCCATCTATTTCGATTTATGTAAATGAATTAATTCAAAGCTATGATGTGAAAAACTTGATTCGCGTTGGTACTATGGGTGGCATTCAAGCGGACGTTAAAGTACGTGATGTTGTCATTGCACAAGCGGCTTCCACAGATTCACAAATTAATCGCAATACTTTTGCTGGCGTAGATTTTGCACCAGTAGCTGATTTTTCTCTTCTAAAAAAAGCGTATGATGCAGGTATCGAAAAAGGATTATCGCTTAAAGTAGGGAATGTTTTTTCTGCAGACCGTTTTTATAATGATCAACTAGACAAACAACAATTAGCAGACTATGGTGTGCTTGGAATTGAAATGGAAGCAGCGGCACTTTATACGTTAGCACAAAAATATGGTCGTCGTGCTTTAGCCATTTTAACTGTAAGTGACCATATTTTCACTGGAGAAGAAACATCCGCGGAAGAGCGCCAAACTACTTTCAATGATATGATTGTTGTGGCACTTGAAGCAGCAATAAAATAATTTTTAATTACTACCTTAGAATCAGACTTAATGTATACAGGAAGGTTGATAAACAGATATGAGTTCTTTATTAACAATAGCTTTAGCCATTAGCATCAGCTGTGTCCACACGGTGGAAGACCAATATTTCGGTGGAACAAACGCTGACTCCCTTGCTAAAGTGGAACAAAAATCGTCAGGTAATCAAACACTCGCAGAATTAGAAAAAGATCCGCTTTATCCTTATATTGACAAACAAAATAAATTAACCAAAAAAGATGGGATAGAGTATATTGAAAACGAGGAAAATATGCTGGTTTTAGCCAATAAAGATTATTCTCTGCAACCGACATATACCCCCCCTGACTTAGTTCGACCGAATGTAACCTTTTCTTTCGGTAACCAACAAGTCGAAAAAGCGCAACTCAGAAAAGAGGCAGCTACTGCATTAGAAGAAATGTTTACGGCCGCGAACAAAGATGGCAAGAAACTATTTGCGGTATCTGGTTATCGTTCGTATAAGCGCCAACAAGAGGTCTTCCAAGCAGAAGTAAATGCCAAAGGGGACCAAAAAGCAAGAGAAGCAGTAGCCTATCCAGGGACTAGTGAACATCAAACTGGTTTAGCAATGGATATCTCCTCAGAAAGCCAATCATATGAACTAACAGAAGCTTTTGGAACAACTCCTGAAGGTAAATGGTTACAAGAAAATGCCCATAACTACGGTTTTATCTTGCGTTATATGAAAGGTCGAGAAGCTATCACGCAGTACCAGTATGAATCTTGGCATTATCGTTATGTTGGGAAAGATGCCGCAACGATAATTTATGAAAACAACTGGACATTAGAAGAATTTTTTGAACATGTAGAGGCACTTCAAAAGAAAGTAGATGCCGCTAAATAACAAGCTTTTGAGCCATAAACAAGTATTTGTTTATGGCTTTTTTTATTGTTAGCGAAAATTAAAGGCTTGCATAATATACCTATAGGGGGTATACTGTTAATTGTAGAAACAAAGGAGGAGAAAAAATGAAACATGACCAACCCATTGTTCCACGCAAAGAGGAAGAAACGAAATTACTTCAAAATCGTTTGCGACGTATCGAAGGCCAAATTCGCGGTATCGCTCAAATGGTCGAGGATGATAGATATTGTACAGACATTTTAGTTCAAATTTCAGCAGCGAATAAAGCACTTAAAAATGTTGGTTTGCAAGTGCTGGAACATCATACGGCACACTGTGTGGTGGACGCGGCAAAAAATGGAGAAGACGACGTAATGGAGGACTTACTTAAAGCAATACGTCAATTTTCGAAAACCTGAGGGGGGTATATACAATGAGTGATAAATATGTAAGACAAGATTTAAACGTTTTTGGGATGACTTGTGCGGCGTGTTCCACGAGAATTGAAAAATCGTTAAATAAAGCGGAAGGTGTAGAAAAAGCGAACGTCAACTTAGTAACGGAAAATGCGGCCGTTTATTACGACCCAGAAGTGACATCAACAGAAGATTTGATTAAAGTTGTCAAACACGCAGGATATGACGCGGCGGAAAAAATGTCCAAAGAAGAAAAAGATGCTGTGTTAGAAAAGAATTTCAAAAAAGAAGTGAGACGTTTTATTCTTTCGGCGGTTCTTTCCTTGCCATTACTTCTTACCATGGTGACACATATTCCGTATATTCATGAAATGGCGTTCGCGGAAACGATTGGTAACTGGATTAATCCAACCATTCAATTAGTACTCGCAACGATTGTTCAGTTTTATATTGGTTG
Source organism: Listeria monocytogenes (assembly GCF_041765605.1). GTDB lineage: Bacteria > Bacillota > Bacilli > Lactobacillales > Listeriaceae > Listeria > Listeria monocytogenes_D. The sequence goes on along the minus strand of NZ_CP168900.1, from coordinate 1,943,834 downwards.
GCGGTTTTATGATGGGGCTTATAAAGCACTTCGAGGTAAAAGCGCGAATATGGATGTATTAGTCGCACTTGGGACTTCTGCTGCTTATTTCTATAGTGTAGTGGAATACATTCGTCACATGATTGATCCGAGCGTAATGCCGCATTACTACTTTGAAACAAGTGCTGTGTTAATCACCTTAATCTTGTTAGGTAAATTACTTGAATCATACGCAACATCGAGAACAACCGAATCTATCGCCGGCTTACTTGAACTTCAAGCGAAAGAAGCAACTGTTATTCGAGAAGGAAAAGAATGGTTAGTGCCAGTAGATTCGTTGGAAATTGGCGACATTATCCTTGTTCGTCCGGGTGAAAAAGTTCCGATGGATGCCGAAATTATTTCCGGTGAAACAAGTATTGATGAAGCGATGATTACTGGTGAACCTGTACCAGTAGAAAAGAAACCAGGCGATTCTGTCATTGGGGCGACGATTAACTTTGACGGGGCTTTCCAAGCAAAAATTACGAAACGGATGGAAGAAACCGTTTTAGAATCCATTATTCGTTTGGTGGAAGAAGCGCAAGGTATTAAAGCGCCAATTCAACGTTTGGCAGATAGAATTTCCGGCATATTTGTACCAATTGTACTTGGCATTGCGGCCGTAACCTTTATTATTTGGTATCTTGTTACTGGAACGGTGGATGGTTCACTTGAAGCTGCGATTGCGGTATTAGTTATCGCCTGTCCCTGTGCGCTTGGTCTTGCAACGCCAACCGCTATCATGGCTGGAACTGGTAAAGGTGCTGAAAGTGGGATATTATTTAAAGGTGGCGAACATTTAGAACGTACTTCCAAAGTCGATACCATCGTTTTTGACAAAACTGGTACTTTAACAGAAGGTAAACTAGAAGTGAGTGATAAAAAAGCAGCCAATGATCATTTTTTCCCTTATTTATTCTTAATGGAACAACAATCAGAGCATCCGATTGCGAAAGCGATTATTAAGATGTTAGAGCCAGAGAATATGGATGTATCTGCAGTGAAACAAGGGAAAATTCGCGCGAAAGCTGGGCACGGCATGACCGGTAATCTGGATGATAGTAAAGTGGAACTAGGTGCTTACCGCTATGTTTCTTCCCTTACAACGATTCCAAAAGAAGATGATGAATTAATCGAAAGTTGGATGCATGCAGGAAAAACAGTCGTAGCAATGGCAATTGATGGTGTATACGCAGGTGCTCTAGCTTTATCCGATACACCACGACCAGAAGCAAAAGAAGCCATCCAAAAACTAAAAGCACAAGGTATTAAAACGGCAATTTGTTCTGGTGACCAATCTGTTGTCGTAGAAAATATGGCTAAAGATTTAGGTATCGATATGTTCTTTGCCGAACAACTGCCGAACGACAAGAGTGCCTTAGTCGAGAAATTACAGCAAGAAGGTCACATTGTTGCTTTCGTTGGTGATGGGATTAATGATGCTCCGGCTCTTGCAGCAAGTGATATTGGTATTAGTATTGGAACTGGAACAGACATTGCGATAGAAACAGGAGATGTTACACTTGTAAGTCACCGTTTAACACTCATTCCAGAAACAATCGAACTTTCCAAAGCAACCATGCGAAACATCCGTCAAAACTTTTTCTGGGCGCTTGCTTATAACTGTGCGGGTATCCCAATTGCTGCACTAGGTTTACTTGCCCCATGGGTAGCAGGACTTGCGATGGCATTTAGTTCCGTTTCTGTTGTCACAAACGCACTTCGCTTAAAAAGATATAAATTTAAATCATAGGAGGAATATAACATGGAAAAATTAACATTAAATGTAGAAGGTATGACTTGTTCTCACTGCGAGGCTCGCGTAACAAAAGCTTTATCAGAAGTTAGTGGCGTGAAAAGTGCAGTAGTATCACTTGATGAAGGAACCGCTACTGTTGAGTTTGAACAAGGACAAGTGACAGAAGATGCGCTAATTGATGCCGTAGAAGAAGCGGGATATGAAGTAGCTTAAATGAAACATGAAAGGAGGACTCTACCATGAGTCCTCCTTTTTTATATGTCATGAAAAAAAGATACCAAAATAGTTGGAAAACTGGTAAAATAAATGAGTTAAATAAAATGTGCTATTACTAGCCACATTTTACATAGAAAGTGGTGAAGAAAGATGGAAGAATCCCCACAGAACGAACCAGAAAAAGTGGAGAAAGACGAAGAACAAAAATCAAAACCTGGCAATGGTTATATAAAAATGAAGTTATTCCCATTTATAATGCTATTATTCGCTTTTGTATTTGTGACAGCATTAGTGACGACAATTGTTATGTCGCTAGGGGATGACAAGCAAGTAAAAGTGAGCATTCCAGAACGAAAAGAATTTACCAAGCTTTACGATGTATACGACGAAATTACAAGCAAATATTATAAAGATACAAAATCTACTACGATGATAGACGGGGCAATAAGTGGTATGGTTAATTCGCTAGATGATCCTTACTCCACTTTCATGTCGAAAAAAGAGTCTTCAGAGTTTAACGACACGATTTCTGCTAGTTTTGAAGGCATTGGTGCGGAGATTCAAGAAAAAGACGGTGCTATTGTAGTTGTTTCGCCAATCAAAAACTCACCAGCTGAAAAAGCAGGTTTGCGCCCGCAAGATATTATCACGCAAGTAGACGGCAAGTCTGTTAAAGGCGACACGGCAACAGAAGCAACACAAAAAATCCGCGGTGAAAAAGGGACAAAAGTAACCCTGACAATTCAGCGATCCAACGAAGATAAACCATTTGATGTCACGATTACACGTGATGAAATTCCAATCGAGACAGTGTACAAAGAGATGGGCAGCGACAAAATTGCCCACGTAACTATTAGTACATTTTCTGAAACTACCTATGATGAGCTTGAAAAGGCATTAAAATCACTCGAAAAAGACGGTATGAAAGGTCTTGTCATTGACTTACGAGGAAATCCTGGTGGGTTGCTTGATCAAGCCGTTTCCATCGCTAGCCTATTTGTTCCTGATGGCAAAATTGTCGTGCAAGAACAAGGGAAAGACGGCGACAAATCAGCCATTAAAGCGGATAGTAGCTCACATGGAGATTATAAAGTAAAAGTACCAACCACTATGTTAATAGATGGTGGTAGCGCAAGTGCTTCAGAAATCCTTGCCGCTGCAGCAAAAGAATCTGGTGGCATTAAACTTGTAGGAACAAAATCGTTTGGTAAAGGTACTGTCCAAACTGCGACAACTTTATCCGATGAATCCACCCTTAAATTGACCGTCGCAAAATGGTTGACGCCAAACAGCGAATGGATTCATGAAAAAGGTATTACGCCAGATGTGGTTGTAAACATGCCAAATTATGCAACCATGACTATTCCTTCCTCCACAAAAGTCTACCAAAATGGCGATTTCGGTGATGATGTAAGAACTATCGAAACGATGCTAAAAGCACTAGATTATAATGTTGGAAAAGTAGATGGCTTATACGATATAGATACAAAATATGCTGTTGAGAGATTCCAAGCAGCAAACAAATTAGATGTAACGGGAATTATGACAGGTGTAACAACCGATAAATTAGTCGAATTAACGCAAAAGCATCTAAAAGAAACAGATCCACAACTACAGAAAGCTAAAGCCTTGGTGAAGTAAACGTACAACTTTTTTGAAAAACTGGAGGTAGCAAAAATGGAAACATACTTAGAAATTGAAACATTAATTAAGCGGATTTTTAATAGTTTTCGTCATGAAGTAGAAGCAGTACTCGACAAAAGGTTAAGTGGTAGTGAGTATCGCGTCTTGAGCTTGATTTCTAGTGGGCTTACGAAAACATCAGAATTAGCTAAAACGCTTGATGTTTCAGCCAGTCACATCACAGCCATTACCGATACTTTAGTCGAAGAGCAGTTTATTACACGACATCGTTCTGAAGTAGACCGCCGAATTATCGAACTAAGACTAACCCCAAACGCCGAGGAATTTGTTCAAGAAATTGATAAAAAGAAAAAAGAAATGATTGTAAAACGTTTTGCTGTTTTTTCCGAGCAGGAGCAAGCGGAATTCCGCAAACTCCTCAAAAAATTAGCAGACGGCTCTATCAAATAAATAGTAAAAATCCCGTAGTTTTAATCGACTGCGGGATTTTTTTGAACATTTTACTTTACAACAAAAAGGTTCTCCGTTATACTTTGATTAAAAGTTGCTCAAAGGAAACATTTTTAGTTATATGTAAAATTTAGTCTTGAGGGAAAAGGGTGGTTTATATGAAAATTCAAGGTTTAACGATAGCATACAAACAAAAAGTGGCGATAGACAATGTCACACTTCAAATAGCATCAGGTAAATTAACAGGCATAGTTGGTCCAAATGGGGCTGGCAAATCGACCTTATTAAAAGGAATGATGGGATTAATTCCGCGTGAACAAGGACAAGTCACTTTAGCGGATAAACCACTTTCCTACTGGAGAAAGAAAATCGCCTACGTACCGCAACGAAGCGAAGTAGATTTAACTTTCCCGATTACTGTTTTTGATATGGTGTTGCTCGGAACGTATCCAGCGCTCGGACTAATTAAACGTCCAGGAAAGAAAGAGAAACAACTCGCATTAGATGCATTAGAGCAAGTGGAAATGACCGGCTTTATGAAACGACAAATTGGTGAACTATCTGGTGGTCAATTGCAACGGGTATTCATTGCACGCGCACTTGCCCAACACGCTGAGATTTTCTTTTTAGATGAACCGTTTGCTGGCATTGATATGACCAGTGAAGCGCTGATAATGCGACTGTTAAAAAAACTAAGAGACAACGGAAAAACGATTGTCGTCGTGCACCATGATTTTCATAAAGTGGCTGCCTACTTTGATGATATTATTTTACTCAATAAAAAATTAGTAGCGCATGGCCCAGTGGAACAAACATTTACAGAAGAAAAAATTCAATTTGCTTATGGTGATGCACCGATAGCATTTGCGACAGGGGTGTAGGGGATGTTGTTTTTAGAAGGCTTAATGCAATATAGTTTTTTACAAAAGGCACTTATTACTTCCGTGACAGTTGGAATTGTGTCAGGTGTGATTGGTAGTTTTATCATTTTACGCGGAATGTCACTCATGGGGGATGCGATTTCTCATGCGGTGTTACCGGGCGTGGCGATTTCTTATATGATGGGGATCAACTTCTTTATTGGAGCTGCAACATTTGGTATTGCGGCCGCGCTTGGCATCGGTTTTGTTAATCAAAAAAGCCGGATAAAAAATGATACAGCAATTGGGATTGTTTTTAGTGCATTTTTCGCACTCGGGATTATTTTAATATCCTTTGCGAAAAGTAGTACGGATTTGTATCATATTCTATTTGGTAATGTGCTCGCAGTGCGGAGTTCGGATATGTGGATGACCATTATTATTGCCATTATCGTGATTTCATTAGTCGCATTATTTTATAAAGAGTTTCTCGTTAGTTCGTTTGATCCAGTGATGGCAGAAGCATATGGACTTAATGTGAAATTTCTGCATTACTTCTTGATGTTACTTTTAACGCTTGTAACGGTTTCGGCTTTGCAAACGGTTGGCATTATTTTAGTGGTAGCGATGTTAATTACGCCAGCTGCGACGGCTTATCTGCTTACGAATAAATTATCCAAAATGATTGTTCTTGCTTCTACTTTTGGGGCAGTGAGTGCGATTATCGGACTTTACTTTAGTTATATTTTCAACTTAGCATCCGGTGTGGCAATGGTATTAGTTGCGACAATTATTTTCTTTATCGCCTTTTTATTCGCACCAAAACAAGGTTTATTATTTTCTAAAAAGAGGGAGGTTATCGAATGAAAAAAATGCTCGTTGTGGCACTTTTCGCATTAGTAGTTGTACTTGCGGGTTGTTCCAGTCAAAATAGTGATTCGAAAAAAACAGATGGCAAGTTAAATGTAGTGGCGACTTATTCGATCTTAGCAGATATTGTTAAAAATGTTGGTGGGGACAAAATTGAGCTTCATAGTATTGTGCCAGTTGGTGTGGATCCGCATGAATATGATCCGCTGCCAGCCAATATTCAAAGTGCAGCAGATGCAGATTTAATTTTTTACAATGGATTGAATTTGGAAACGGGGAACGGTTGGTTTGATCGTATGCTTGAAACTGCGGACAAATCAAGAGATGACAAGGAGCAAGTGGTGGAGTTAAGTAAAGGCGTAAAACCAAAATACTTAACAGAAAAAGGAAAAACCTCAGAAACAGACCCACATGCTTGGCTTGATCTTCATAACGGAATAATCTATACGGAAAATGTACGCGATGCCCTTGTAAAAGCAGACCCCGACAATGCGGCATTTTACAAAGATAATGCGGCAAAATACATCGCTAAATTAGATGCATTAGATAAAGAGGCTAAACAAAAATACGCTGATTTGCCAGAAAATCAAAAAACCTTAGTAACGAGCGAAGGGGCATTTAAATATTTTGCAGCTCGCTACGGTTTGAAAGCAGCCTATATTTGGGAAATCAACACAGAAAGCCAAGGGACACCTGATCAAATGAAACAAATTGTCGGCATTGTGGAAAAAGAAAAAGTGCCTAATCTATTTGTGGAAACTAGCGTAGATCCACGTAGTATGGAAAGTGTCTCTAAAGAAACAGGTGTACCAATTTTCGCGAAAATTTTCACGGATTCGACGGCGAAAAAAGGTGAAGTGGGCGACACGTATTTAGAAATGATGCGCTACAATTTAGATAAAATTCATGATGGTTTAGCTAACTAAAAAAAGGCGCAGAGATTAACGCAAAATCTCTGCGTTTTTTTGCGTGTACCGTTTTCCAAACTTGAAGGGATAGAACAAATGCGGGTATATGCATCCTATTATTCTTAAGTGTGTAGTTGTTTATTAGTCAGAATATTTAAATTACATGATATGTATAATAATTATGATATGATTTATTTAGATAACCGTGGGATTTCTTGCCACTTTTAGTAAAATACTCTGGTGAATACAACCTAGACTTAAGTTCTGACATTCCAATTTTTTAGAAGGATCATTCATGTTATCCTAACGAAATTGGATGCTAAACATAAAATAACAACAAGGAGTAGAGATAAGATGGAAGACGGAAAATACAAAGTTTTGACAACAGAAAATATATTAGGTTCAGCTGGATTTATCTTCGCGTTAACTGGATTAACCTATGCAATTATTGAAATGTTTACGGGGTGGACTCCCTTGTTAGGATGGATAGTCTTAACAGTAGGATTAATTTTATCGATAATCGGAATTTTTAAGAATCCAAAAGATGCAGGCATTTCGGGAACGACTATTTCTGTAATAGCTATAAGCTTATTAATTGTAAATGGAGCTAGTTTCAATAGTAAATCTTCTATTAAGCCTCCAATTGATTCCAATAATATAAGGGCTTCTTATACCAATCAAATGGATATGGAGACTCTACAGACTTTATATAACCCTGAAACTATACTGGAACACAAGAAGAAAAAATTAAAGGAAGCACCAACATTAGAAAATGGTGTGATAGAGAATGAACAAATCAAAATCCAAATCACGAGTCATAAAATAATCCCAATTGGAGCAAAGGGCAACGAGTCTGGGGATAAACCTATAATAGCTTTTTGGTTTGAAGTAACAAATAAATCATCTTTATCTGCTTCGGCACTGGGGAGCTGGGGGGAGTATATTGCTATCTATCAAGATACAAGGTCTGATCTATTAAATACACTTAAATCAACTACTTTGGATGATGCTCAGTTTTTAGATTCAGCTTCAAGATTATCAGAAGAGATAGAAATAGGTGCTACGGTAAAATGCGCAATAGCGTATGGATTAGATGATGACGAAATACCAGTGGATTTGGCGCATAGAGACTTTTTTAGTGAAGAAGTATATGGGAAAATAAACTATCAAATAAAATAAAGACTAGCCTATAGACTTTATTCTATAATAAACCATACAAATACGAGTAAAGCAAACTAGATAAAATTCATGCTGGTTTAGCGAAATAAAAAAACGCAGAGATTAACTTGAAATCTCTGCGTTTTTTGCGTTTAAGGAAAGTTTTTGCTCTGTTTTCCGAACTCGAAGCGACAAAATAAATGCGGCGACAAATAGGCCGGTACTTAAACCAATCCAGTAACCGAATGGTCCTAAATTCGTGAAAGATAATCCGTAACCTACTGGTAGACCAATTAACCAATAAGAAATAAAGGCGACAATGGTGGTAATCGTAACATCCTTGTAACCCCGAAGTGCCCCAAGAACTGGCGACAAGACAGCATCTGCGAATTGGAACAGAATCGCGTAAACTAAGAAATGCATAATTAAATCAATAAGCGCGGAATCATTCGTGTAAAATCCGGCAATTGTATCGCGGAAGAAAAAAAGGATAGCTCCGTTCACACAACCAATTAAAATCGCAGCGGTCATGCCAATATGGCGATATTGTTTGGCGTCTTTTAAACGTTTCGCGCCGGTTTCGTAACCGCCAAGGATGGTTAGCGTGGAAGCGACACTAAGCGGGAAGGCGTAAAGCAACGTACAAACACTATTTGCCGATTGATGCGCCGCAATCGTCTCCGTCCCAAAAGCGCCCATTAAAATCGTCACGGCTGAGAAAATACTCGTTTCAAATAAAATCGTTAAACCATTTGGAACGCCAATCCCGATAATTTCTTTTACTTTAGAAAAACGAAGCGCTGTAAGGCTTTTAAAAATACCGAATTTGCGCAATCTCGTTTGTGTTTGAATCAGAATCACACTCACTAAAACAACGAGCCAATACGTAATCCCTGTCGCGTAACCACTACCAGCACCACCCATTTCCGGAAAACCGAAGTTCCCAAAAATAAAACAGTAATTTAAAAAGATATTAAATGGTACGGTACAAAGTGTAGTGAACATCGTCACCCGAGTTAGACCAAGTGAATCGATGAAAGAACGTAAAATCGCAGAAATAAAGAAAGCGGGAATCCCGATACAAATGCCGTTCAAGAAATGACGAGCGATATGCGCAACTTCTGCTGTGACAGGCATGTGTGTCAAAATCGTTGGAACGACCAAAAAATTAATAAGAATCAAAATAAAAGCTAAAAATAAAGCAATATATAGGCCGTTATGCACTGTGTTTTTGACTTGTTTTTCTTTCTTCGCCCCGATTAATTGAGCGATAATTGGCGTGATAGCCATTAATAACCCAGAAAAGGCGGCATTCACCGGAGCCCAAAACGAACTACCAATTGCTACACCAGCCAGCGCTTGATTCGAATAATTTCCGCTCATCGTTGTATCGAAAAATGTCATAGAAAAAAGTGTAAGCTGTGTAATGACAATCGGTGTGAATATCGTTAAAAATTGTTTCCATTTTGCCCCATATGTGACTGTTTGTTGCAAGTAATCATCTCCTTTTTACATCCTTAAAGATTATAGCATAAATAAGGCGTTCTGGCGGCGTAACAAAAAACTTTTCCTTTCGTATATGTACTATCTTTGTTATAATAAAGTTCTGTGGCAGGGGCAATACTCTGCGGGTTGGGAGAGGGACAATTTCATAATGAGGAAAAAGTATGCAGAAATTTTTCAACAAAGTATTTCGGCTGAACGAGCATAAAACCAATATCCGGACCGAATTTTTGGCTGGTATGATTGGCTTTTTTACGGTGGCATATATTATTGTCGTCAATAGCTCGATTTTAGCTGAGGCTGGAGTTCCTTATCAAGGAGCAGTCCTTGCGACGATCTTTATTTCGGCGTTAGGTTGTTTGATTATGGGATTTTGGGCAAATGCACCGCTTATTCTAATGCCTGGGATGGGGATTAATGCGCTGTTTGCGTATACTCTTGTTCAAGGAATGGGACTAAGTTGGCAGGTTGCACTCGCTGCTGTCACGATGAGTGGCTTACTATTTATGATTCTTGCGTTTACACCACTTGCAGGAAAACTAAATGAAGCTATTCCGCCCATTTTAAAACAAGCGATTACGGTTGGGTTAGGTTTATTCTTAATCTTCCTAGGGCTTGAGAAGGGCGGAATCGTCACGCGCGGGAAACATGCTATTATTGCCGTTGGAGATTTAGGCGATCCATTCGTTTTAGCAACACTTGTAACACTACTATTAACGATGATTCTAGTTATTCGAAAAATTCCAGGCGCTTTCTTATGGAGTTTAATAATCGGGACAGTCGTTGGTGTGATGTTTGGTGTTGCCGGGAAAGCTGGAGGTGCTTCGATAAGCGTTGCACCGTGGAGTGATGTACTCTTTAAAGCTGATTTTTCCGGAATGGCGAGCGTTGGTTTTTGGAGTGCCGTCTTTACGATGACGATGGTTATTGTGTTTGAAACAGTTGGACTTACCAATGGACAAGTAAGGCAACTGAAGCAAACCGAAAAATTACCACGCATTTTAAAAGCTAGCTCACTGACAGCCTTTTTATCTGGCTTATTTGGTACAAGCCCAACCATCTCTGCACTTGAAAGTGGCTCGATGTTTGCGAGTGGAGCAAAAACTGGTTTAGCAACAATAACAACTGGTCTGTTCTTTATCGCATCCCTTTTCTTAATGCCGGTATTATCTTTTATTCCGAACAGTGCGATTGCGCCGATTTTAATTATTATCGGTATGTCGATGCTGCAAGAATTTAAAGAAATGGATTTATCGAATGCGGCAGAAACTTTTTCAGCACTACTGATTATTGTATTAATCCCGCTGACGTATAGTATTGCAGACGGAATTGCGGCTGGTTTCATTGCGTATCCAATTCTTCGTGCTTTCACGAAAAACGAGGAACGTACTTCACCAGTCATGTATGTAATTGCAGCTTTATTTTTGCTTCAATTTATCATACAATAACAAAGAAGTAATGCGCTCTTCTTATTTTTACAGGGGAGCGCGTACTTTTTATCTAACTGATGTGAAAAGAGGGTTCGGAAAATGTATTATTATCTAATCACCCTAGCTGTAATTGCGCTAGATCAATTGACGAAATGGATAGTTGTTCAAAATATGGAAATTGGACAGAAAATAGAAGTGATTCCTGGTTTCTTATACTGGACAAGCTACCGTAATGACGGAGCGGCTTGGAGTATTTTAGAAGGGCATATGTGGTTTTTCTATCTTATTACCGTCATTGTTATTGGAATTATAATTTATATTATGCAAAAATATGCCAAAGGAAAGCGACTATTTTCTATTAGTTTAGCGTTTATTCTAGGTGGTGCGATTGGTAATTTTATTGACCGAATCTTGCATCAAGAAGTAGTGGATTTTGTACAGACAGTATGGGGAAATTATTACTTCCCAATTTTTAATGTGGCAGATGCCGCGCTTTCAGTTGGTGTCGTACTAATGCTCGTGTATGTTTTTGTAGACGACCGCAAAACGAAAGGAATTAAATAATGCAGAATGAAACATTGATTATAGAAGAAAGTCATGCGCGCGAACGTGTGGATAAAGTGATTGCTGAAATGATGGGAAAAAGTCGTTCAGCGATACAACTCATGCTAAAAAGTGGCGATATTACGGTTAACGGAGAACTTGCGAAACCGAATTACAAAGTACAAGTTGGCGACGAAATTCATTATGAAGTGCGCGAACCAGAAGAACTTGAAGTGTTAGCGGAAGACATTCCACTAGATATTTACTTTGAAGATAAAGATATGCTTGTCGTAAATAAACCAGAAGGAATGGTTGTTCATCCATCTGCCGGTCATGCAAGTGGGACGCTAGTGAATGCCTTACTTTTCCATTGTGATGATTTATCTGGAATTAATGGTAAAATTCGTCCAGGGATTGTGCACCGGATTGATAAAGATACATCTGGCTTACTCATGGTTGCCAAAAATGACCACGCGCATGAATCATTAGCAAAACAATTAAAAGACAAGACTTCGGACCGGGAATATATTGCGCTTGTTCACGGTGATATTGTCCACCAAAAAGGAACCATCGAAGCCCCAATCGGTCGAGCAAAAGAAGACCGTCAAAAAATGGCTGTTGTACGCGACGGTAAAGAAGCAAGAACGCATTTTGAAGTGTTGGAGCGTTTACCGGGTTACACACTTATTAATTGTAAATTAGACACGGGTCGTACGCACCAAATTCGTGTGCACTTGAAATATATCGGGCATCCTTTAGCCGGTGATCCGAAATATGGACCAAAAAATACGATAAAAGGCAATGGCCAATTTCTCCATGCCGCAAAATTAGGATTTGACCATCCGACAACGAATGAACGGATGACGTTTGAAGCACCACTTCCTAGTTCATTTGAAAAAGCATTAAAATCTTTACGTCAAGAAGATTAAAAAAGAAGCAAGAACACCTATTTACGGGCGTTTCTTGCTTCTTTTTCTTTCATAAGTGTTTTTGTTGCTTGGCGTAAGGTTGCAAATGTTTTGATACCGCGTTGTTCCGTCAGATTAGCTTGAACCATCACTTTGGCTGTTTGTGGTTGCATACCTGTAATAATCGGCGTAACGCCTACTAATTTAAGTGATGAGAAAAAATGGTCAATATAATCGCCGATGTGAGGAGACTCTAATTGGACGCCGGATAAATCAATAATTAAATAATTCACCGGTTGCTCGCAAGCTTCATAAAGCGCTGTTTCGGTAATTTGTTTTGCTCGGTCATCCGTAATTTTACCAATCAATGGTAAAAGAAAAACTTTTTCGGCAATCCAAATTAATTTGGTGGATTCTTTAATGATTTGATTTTCTTTTTGCAGCATCATTTGTTCGTGTGCACGATTATAACCCTCGATTAAGTGCTGTGTAAAGCTACTAAATACTTGATGAAGTTTGATGCTAAATAAATATAATTCACGGTAATTAGTAGGTTCTATATTGTTTTCTGATGCATAATCGAGTAAAAACTCTTCCAATAAGCGAATATGGAACAAAATCCGGGAAATCCCAAGCGAAGTGATAAATTGTGCTTTTCCTAATTCGTGAGCGAACGTATTCATTTTCCCTAAGTCTTCTGTCATGCCAATAAATAAATTTTCTAACACAAAGCCCGTTTCATCCATAAGCCGATGATCATTTTTCAAAGTGAAAATATAGGGATCGTCGACGGATACATAATATGTTAGCCAACCTTGCACGACTGTTTCTTTCTGTTGTAATAAGCTATTCATTATGCTCATTCTGTTCACCTCTTAAGTACATGTTTTTAGCTATTTCAGCATAGCACATAGAACTGTTAAAATGGACTAATTTCTAGTAGGAGGGAACTATTTCGAGCTGCTAATATGAAGAAAATGTGAAAACTTAAAAAAAGTCACAAAAAAAGAATCATCTTCTTGGTGATTCTTTCGCTTCTTACTATAAAGATATCCTTTTTTTGTTTTCGTTTGTTTGGAACTTAAATCGATGAGTGCAAAGGGGCTACGCTTGATTTCAGGATTCAAATGACCTTCGCGTATGAGCTTTTGTCTTTTCTTTTTTGCTTTAGATATAGCCATATGTTTGGCCTCCTTTATTTTATTATTAATAGTATAACATGTTTTTCGTTTTTTTGATTGACAAGGGGAGTTCTATCGGTTAAGATAAGTCTAATGAAATAAAGTCCTTTAACATAGTCCAGAGAGGCTAAGAAGGTGACGATAATTTGACGGGTTATTTGTATACTCGCACGCGTTCCCTTGCTTACACTGGCAGAGGGTTATTTTTTTGCGCAAAAGGAGAGATTTCGGATGCAAAAACAAGTAGTTGTCATGGACGAGGCGGCAATCAAACGTGCACTCACTCGAGTAAGTTACGAAATCATCGAGCGAAACAAAGGCACGAAGAATTTAGCGCTTGTCGGTATTAAGACGCGTGGTATCTATCTTGCAGAGCGTTTGCATAAGCGGATACTGGAAATTGAGGGTATTGATGTGCCGGTTGGGGATATTGATATTACACTTTACCGAGATGATTTATCTTTCAAAGATGATAAAACTCGCGAGCCCGCTGTACATGGGACGAACATTCCATTTGATATTAATGGAAAAAAAGTCGTTCTTGTAGATGATGTACTTTATACAGGTCGAACTGTGCGTGCCGCAATGGACGCATTAATGGATGTAGGTAGACCTGCGCAAATTCACCTTGCAGTGCTTGCTGATCGGGGCCATAGAGAGCTACCAATCAGAGCAGACTACGTAGGGAAAAACATTCCAACATCAGGAAACGAACGAGTAGAAGTGCGCTTAACCGATGTGGATCATGCAGAAGATGCAGTTATTATTAACAAAAATGAATAACAATGTAACACTTTTTTAAAAGCAGTCCTGTGAGGCTGACAAAGAGTGATTAATTTCTATAGGGGATTATTCTATACTCTTTGTCGACACAGACAAGGGGTATTTTTTATGAAGAAAGAGGGAAGAAAATGACAGAAACGACAGAAACAGTGACAAAACCAGTACTAGATATACACGAAAGACCAAGCTTTAATAAATGGATTATTCTTAGCATCCAGCACCTTTTCACCATGTTTGGCTCTACTATCTTTGTGCCAAGTGTGACAGGGTTAAGTCCGGGAGTAGCGCTTGTATCTAGCGGACTCGGGACACTTGCTTATCTAGGAATTACTCGCGGGAAAATCCCCGCATATCTAGGTTCTTCCTTTACCTTTATTGCACCAATTACCGCACTACTTGCAGCCAAATCTGGCGGGGGACCGGGCGCAGTTATGGTCGGAACTTTCTCCGTCGGTGTAGTATATGCGATTGTTTCTCTGATTGTTTACTACGCGGGTGTTGACTGGATTCAAAAGGTTTTACCACCAATTGTTGTTGGACCAGTAATCATGGTTATCGGTTTGTCACTTGCTCCAAGCGCAGCGGCGATGGCGATGGGAACAAACAATGGTAAATACAGTTTAGAAACTTTGGCAGTAGCAGTAATTACGCTCCTTGCAACCATAATCGCCATGATGTTTTTCAAAGGATTTATGGGCTTGATTCCGATTTTGTTCGGCTTCACAGTCGGATACTTAACGAGTATGGCTTTTGGTATGGTAGATTATACGTTAATCAAAAATGCGTCTTTCTTCCAAATTCCAGATTTCAGCATTCCATTTGTTAATATCGACCCAGTAATTACCGTGACGGTCATTTTAAGTATGGCGCCACTTGCGTTTGTCACGATGGCGGAACATATGGGGCATCAATTATTGCTGAATCGAATTACGAATAAAAACTTTTTTAAAGACCCAGGACTTCATCGTTCCTTGCTTGCGGATGGTACGGCTTCGATTATCGCATCGTTTATCGGCGGACCACCTGTAACGACTTACGGTGAAAACATTGGCGTTCTAGCAATTACAAAAGTATATAGCGTGTTTGTTATCGGAGGAGCGGCAGTTTTCGCAATCCTCTTCGGATTTATCGGTTACATCAATGCAGTTATCACCTCGGTTCCTACAGCAGTTCTAGGCGGCATTTCCCTGTTACTCTTTGGGGTTATTGCAACAAGCGGACTTCGAATGATGATTGAAAATAAAATTGATCTAAGTGTTAATCGTAATATGATTATTGCTTCGGTTGTGCTAGTAGTCGGAATTGGCGGCTTGTTCATTCAAGCAGGAACATTCCAACTTTCAGGTATGGCACTCGCAGCAGTTATCGGGATTATTTTAAACTTAGTCTTACCAGCCGAGCATAGATCAGCCTAACATGACACACGACAAAAAAACCTCTGCAGATATAATACGCCAGAGGTTTTTCTATAAAATGAAGTAGAAAAGGTGGCGCTTTAAATGAAAAATTTGTTGTCAATGGAAGCATTAACCGTCCATGAAATCGAGCATTTATTAGGGCAGGCGGCACAGTTTAAACGCGGGAAAAAAGCAACTTTTACGGAACAAGCTTTCGCGGTCAATATGTTTTTTGAACCAAGTACGAGAACACATACGAGTTTTGAAGTAGCGGAGAAAAAGTTAGGAGTCGAGGTGGTTTCCTTTGATGCTGCGAGCTCTAGCATGACTAAAGGGGAGACGCTCTACGACACCCTGCTCACCATGCAAGCAGTTGGAGTGAATGTGGCAGTAATCAGGCATTCAGAAGAAAACTATTACGAGGGTCTTGAAAACTTAGATATTGCTATTGTAAACGGCGGGGATGGCTGTGGGGAACATCCGAGCCAATCATTACTCGACTTATTTACGATAAAGGAGCAATTTGGTACTTTTCAAGGATTGAAAGTAGCGATTGCTGGTGATATCAGGCACAGCCGAGTCGCGAATTCCAATATGAAAGTGCTAAAAAGACTTGGAGCGGAACTGTTTTTCTCGGGACCGAGAGAATGGTTTGACGAAAGTTGCTTAGCATATGGCACCTACTTGCCGGTCGATGAGATGGTAGAAAAAGTTGATGTGATGATGCTATTACGGGTACAACATGAGCGCCATAGTGGAACAGAGGCGTTTACGAAAGAAAGCTATCACGAAAAATTTGGTTTAACGATTGAGCGGGCGGCAAAGCTAAAAGCAGATGCGATTATTATGCACCCAAGCCCTGTAAACCGAGATGTGGAAATCGCTGATAGCTTAGTTGAAAGCGAAAAATCACGCATTGTTACGCAAATGACAAATGGCGTTTTTATAAGAATGGCCATTTTGGAAGCTATTTTAAAAGAACAGGAAATGAGGGCGAAATTATGTACGTATTAAAAAATGGGCAAGTATTAAACGCGTCAGGTGAACTGGAAAACAAAGATGTACTTATTCAAAACGGTAAAGTCAATTTGATTGCGGATTCCATTGAAGTAACAAGCGGCGAGGAATTTGATGCGACCGGGAAATTAATTGCCCCAGGTTTTATCGACGTCCATGTACATCTTCGTGAGCCGGGCGGGGAACATAAAGAAACCATTTTGACCGGAACACAAGCGGCGGCACGTGGTGGTTATACGACAATTTGCTCGATGCCAAATACAAAACCTGTTCCAGATTCCAAAGAAGTAATGGAAAATTTACAAGCAAAAATCAAAGAAACAGCGGAAGTTCGCGTATTGCCATATGCTTCGATTACGACAAGCCTCGGAACGGACGAATTAGTAGATTTCGAAGCTTTAAAAGAAGCCGGGGCATTTGCTTTCACCGATGATGGGGTGGGCGTGCAGCTAGCTGGAACTATGTACGAGGCGATGAAACGAGCGGCAGCACTAGATATGGCGATTGTAGCTCACTGTGAAGATAACTCGCTTATCTACGGAGGCGTTGTGCATGACGGAATTTTTGCTGAAAAAGAAGGTCTTAAAGGCATTCCGAACATTGCGGAATCAGTCCAAATCGCACGGGATGTTTTGCTAGCAGAAGCAGCAGGTTGCCACTATCATGTTTGCCATATTTCGACAAAAGAATCTGTTCGAGTTGTGCGAGATGCGAAACGGGCAGGAATTCGTGTCACTGCCGAAGTTTCACCGCACCACTTAATTTTAGATGAAGAAGCTATTCCGGGAAATGACGGGAATTGGAAAATGAACCCACCACTTCGCAGTAAAGCTGATCGGGCGGCACTTTTAGAAGGCTTACTGGATGGTACGATAGATTTTATCGCAACTGATCATGCTCCACACGCAGCGGAAGAAAAAAATGTACCGATGGAGCAAGCTGCTTTCGGAATTGTAGGTCTAGAAACGGGATTCCCATTACTATATACACATTTTGTTAAAACGAACGAATGGACATTAAAACAGCTAATCGACTGGATGACTGTAAAACCAGCGGAATGCTTTAAACTACCTTACGGGAAATTAGAAGAAGGCAGCGTAGCAGATATCGTCGTTCTTGATTTAGAAAAAGAAGCGACCATTGACCCAGCTACTTTTTATTCAAAAGGAAAAAACACACCATTTGTAGGAGAAACGTGTATTGGATGGCCGGTAGCAACGTTTGCAGAAGGAACACTTGTATACAATGAGGGGGAAATTAAATGACAAAGCGAATTTTAATGCTAGAAGATGGCAATTATTTTATCGGTGATGCGATTGGTAGTGAAAAAGAAACCATTGGTGAAGTTGTCTTCAATACTGGAATGACTGGCTACCAAGAAACAATCACTGACCCTTCGTACTATGGCCAAATTATTACTTTTACGTATCCACTTGTTGGAAATTACGGCGTGAACCGCGACGATTTTGAATCTATCAATCCCGCTGTGAAAGGTGTTGTGGTTCGTGAGGCTGCAGAATTCCCTTCCAACTGGCGCAATCAAATTACTTTAGATCAATTTTTGAAAGAAAAAGGCATCCCGGGAATCGCGGGAATTGATACGCGTAAATTAACGAAACTAATTCGTAAAGAAGGAACGTTAAAAGGCATTTTAGCAGCAGAAACAGCAAACAAAGAGGAATTGCTACACCACTTGCGCTCTGTACGTTTGCCAGTCGATCAAGTACATGAAGTTTCCTCCGCTAAAGCATTCGCAAGTCCTGGCGATGGTAAACGAGTGGTACTTGTCGATTATGGTGTAAAAAGTTCGATTTTACGGGAACTGAATAAACGTAACTGTTACGTGACGGTTGTTCCTTACAACACAACAGCCGAAGAAATTCTTGCAATGCATCCGGATGGCGTGATGTTATCCAATGGACCTGGGGATCCGAAAGATGTACCAGAAGCATTAGAAATGATACGCGGCATTCAAGGCAAGCTACCACTATTCGGAATTTGCTTAGGGCACCAACTGTTTGCACTTGCGAACGGAGCAGATACATTTAAACTGAAATTCGGGCATCGTGGCGCGAATCATCCGGTGAAAGAACTAGCTACAGGACGTGTTGATTTCACTGCACAAAACCACGGTTACGCAGTAGAAAAAGATTCACTTATTGGAACAGATTTAAAAGTAACACACATTGAATTAAATGATGAAACAGTAGAAGGGCTGGCGCATAAAGAATATCCAGCCTATACAGTACAATATCACCCAGAAGCAAACCCAGGACCAAGTGACGTCAACTACTTATTTGATGAATTTATGGAAATGATGAATGGGAAAGAGGAGGGTGAACTACATGCCTAAACGTGACGATATAAAAACAATTCTAGTAATCGGTTCTGGCCCAATTGTTATTGGACAAGCAGCAGAGTTTGATTATGCTGGGACACAAGCATGCCTGAGTTTGAAAGAAGAAGGGTACCGGGTAGTTTTAGTGAACTCGAATCCAGCGACAATTATGACGGATGCAGAAATGGCCGACAAAGTTTACATTGAACCAATTACGCTTGATTTTGTATCGCGCATTATTCGTAAAGAACGTCCGGACGCCATTTTACCAACCCTTGGGGGGCAAACGGGATTGAATATGGCGATGGAACTTTCTGCTGCTGGGATTTTGGATGAATGTAACGTAGAAGTACTTGGGACGGATTTAACGGCGATTAAAAAAGCGGAAGACCGTGAAGCTTTCCGGGACTTGATGAATGAACTAGGGGAACCAGTGCCAGAAAGTGACATTATTCATAATTTAGACGAAGCGTATACTTTTGTTGAACGTATCGGCTACCCAGTTATCGTGCGCCCGGCATATACGCTTGGTGGTTCTGGCGGCGGGATTTGCCACAATGAACAAGAATTAATTGAAACGGTGACAAGTGGTTTAAAACTGAGTCCAGTAACACAATGTTTACTAGAAAAAAGTATCGCTGGTTTTAAAGAAGTGGAATATGAAGTAATGCGTGATGCGAACAATAACGCAATGGTTGTTTGTAACATGGAAAATATTGACCCAGTCGGCATACATACAGGAGATTCGATTGTTGTCGCACCAAGCCAAACGCTTTCCGACCGCGAATACCAATTGTTGCGCGATGTGTCGTTGAAAATTATCCGCGCACTAGAAATTGAAGGTGGCTGTAACGTTCAACTGGCACTTGATCCAGATAGTTATAATTACTATGTTATCGAAGTAAACCCACGTGTGAGCCGTTCCTCTGCGCTAGCTTCCAAAGCGACCGGCTACCCAATTGCCAAACTTGCAGCGAAAATCGCAGTTGGCTTAACACTGGATGAAGTGAGAAATCCAGTGACAGGAACAACTTTTGCCCATTTCGAACCAACACTAGATTATGTTGTTGCGAAAATCCCACGCTTTGCTTTTGACAAATTTGAGCAAGCGGATCGTCGCCTTGGCACACAAATGAAAGCAACTGGTGAAGTCATGGCAATTGGCCGTTCATGGGAAGAAGCGCTACTAAAAGCAGTTCGCTCCCTAGAAATCGGCGCTGACCATCTGTTGCTTGAAGAAGCGGAAAATGCTGACGAAGCAACATTAGAACGCAAAATTTGCTTCCCAGAAGATGATCGTTTATTCTTCCTAGCAGCAGCTTTGCGCCGTGGTCAAACAATCGAACAACTCCACGCGAAAACAAAGATAGATTTATTCTTCTTATATAAATTAAGTAAAACAATCGAACTGGAAAATCGTATCAAAGAAAATCCACATAACCAAGAAATTTTGGCAGAAGCGAAACGGGCCGGTTTTTCTGACGCTTTCCTTGCAACTTGTTGGAATGTCGATGAACAAGCGATTTATGACTTAAGAAAAGCACAAAATCTTTTCCCAGTATACAAGATGGTTGATACGTGTGCAGCGGAATTTGAATCGACAACACCTTATTTTTACAGCACATATGAAGAGGAAAATGAGTCAACACGATCAGCGAAAGAAAGCGTGATTGTCCTTGGTTCTGGTCCGATTCGGATTGGGCAAGGGGTAGAATTCGACTATGCAACGGTGCACTCCGTGTGGGCCATTCAACAAGCGGGCTATGAAGCAATTATCATTAATAATAACCCAGAAACCGTTTCGACCGACTTTAGTATCTCGGACAAACTTTACTTTGAGCCTTTGACGTTAGAGGATGTCATGCACGTTATTGAAATCGAGCAGCCGCTAGGGGTCGTTGTGCAATTTGGTGGGCAAACAGCGATTAATTTAGCAGACGGTTTAGCAAAACGCGGCGTGAAAATTTTAGGTACAAGTTTAGAAGATACGGACCGCGCAGAAAACCGTGATGCCTTTGAAAAAGCATTAGAAATCCTACAAATTCCACAACCAGCTGGGAAAACGGCCACATCGGTAGAAGAAGCAATCAACGTAGCAACAGATATTGGCTATCCGGTTCTTGTACGCCCATCATATGTACTTGGTGGTCGAGCAATGGAAATCGTAGAATCAGAAGAAGCATTAAAACATTATATGACGAATGCGGTAAAAGTAAATCCAAAACACCCAGTTTTAGTAGACCGTTACGTAAGCGGCCAAGAAGTAGAAGTAGATGCAATCAGTGACGGCGAAAACGTCTTAATCCCTGGTATCATGGAACATATCGAACGTGCGGGAGTTCATTCAGGTGACTCGATTGCCGTATATCCAGCGCAACGTTTAAGCAGTCAAGTGAAAAATACGATTGTGGACTATACGACAAGACTGGCAACTGGTTTAAACATTATCGGAATGCTGAACATCCAATATGTCGTAGATGGCGAAGAAGTTTTCGTTATTGAAGTAAATCCGCGCTCAAGCCGGACGGCGCCATTTTTAAGTAAAATTACCGAAATCCCAATGGCGAATGTGGCGACAAGAGTTATCTTAGGGGAAAACTTAATCGACCTTGGTTACACGCCAGGACTTGCTCCAGAAAAACAAGAAATTTTTGTCAAAGTGCCGGTGTTCTCTTTCGCGAAATTGCGTAGTGTGGATACGTCGCTTGGACCTGAAATGAAATCGACCGGAGAAGTTATGGGGAAAGATGTGACACTTGAAAAAGCACTCTATAAAGGTTTTGTAGCGAGTGGGACAACAATGCATGACTACGGGACAGTACTTTTAACTGTAGCTGACCGCGATAAAGAAGAAGCCGTAGAACTAGCGAAACGTTTTAATCGCATAGGCTTTACTATCATGGCAACAAAAGGAACAGCAAGCACGTTAGAAGAAGCAGACATTCCTGTTTCTCAAGTGAAAAAAATCGGGGAAAATCAAGAAACGCTGATCGATTATATTCGAAATGGCCAAGTAACGCTCGTAGTGAACACATTAACGACTGGTAAACGACCTGAGCGTGATGGCTTCCAAATTCGCCGCGAATCCGTTGAAAATGGTATTCCGGTCTGTACCTCGCTCGATACAGCGGAAGCAATCTTACGTGTACTGGAATCGCGCTCTTTTGAACTAGAATCGATGAATGCCAGTGAAGTAAAACAACCTAAAGCACGAGTATAAATAGAAGAAACGGGGTGGAACCGTGTTACAGACGGAAATGAAGGTCATTCAGCAAACCGAAATTGCAGATAAAGTATACGAACTAATTTTAACAGGGGAATGTGTAGCAGATATGTCGCCGGGACAGTTTTTAATGCTGAAACCGAGTCGTTCTGATTTACTTATGAGACGACCGATAAGTATTTGTTCTTACGATAAAACCGCAAAGACATGCATTCTGTTGTATCGGGTAGAAGGTGACGGGACAAGAGATTTCAGTAAACTTTCAGAAGGGGATACTATCGATGTGTTAGGTCCGCTTGGAAAAGGATTCGATATCGACCAGACACCTGCACCAAAAACCGCTCTTTTAATCGGGGGCGGAATTGGTGTCCCTCCTATGTATCAACTCGGTAAAGAGTTAGCTGGAAAAGGCGTACAAGTCACGTTTGTAAATGGATTCCAATCTGCGAAAGATAGTTTTTATGAAAAAGAAATGACCGCATATGGCACAGTTCATATTGCGACGGTGGACGGCTCACTTGGAACACAAGGTTTCGTCACAGATGTTACGAAAAATTTTCCAGAAGAACCAGATGTCATCTATAGTTGTGGACCAAAAGCGATGCTCCAAGCAGTGAAAGCTAGTTTCCCGGAAACGAAAACGTATCTTTCTTTAGAAGAGCGCATGGCTTGCGGCATTGGGGCATGCTACGCTTGTGTTTGTCCAAAAGCTGATGATACGAAAAAACAATTTAAAGTGTGCGAAGATGGCCCAGTATTTCGTGCGGATGAGGTGAGTTTATGAACCGATTAGCTGTAGAAATTCCCGGATTATCGCTCAAAAATCCGATTATGCCAGCATCAGGATGTTTTGGCTTCGGACAAGAATATAGCAAATACTATGATTTAAATGAACTTGGCGCGATTATGGCCAAAGCCGTGACGCCAGAACCTAGACTCGGAAATCCCACCCCACGAGTAGCGGAAACCGCAAGCGGAATGCTGAATGCAATCGGCTTACAAAATCCAGGTCTAGAGCATGTTTTAGCGCACGAGCTCCCATTTTTAGAACAATTTGAAACACCGATTATCGCTAATGTGGCGGGTGCGACGGAGGATGATTATGTCCAAGTCTGCGCCCGAATTGGTGAATCAAAAGCCGTGAAAGCAATCGAACTCAATATTTCCTGTCCAAATGTAAAACACGGGGGTATCGCATTTGGAACAGACCCGGAAGTTGCGCACCGTTTAACGAAAGCCGTGAAAAATGTTGCAACTGTGCCAGTTTACGTGAAATTATCACCGAATGTAGCGGATATTGTTTCCATCGCGCAAGCAATTGAAGCAGCTGGAGCAGACGGACTGACGATGATTAACACCTTACTTGGCATGCGTATTGATTTAAAAACAAGAAAACCAATCATCGCAAATGGAACAGGTGGACTGTCTGGCCCAGCGATTAAACCGGTGGCTATTCGGATGATTCACCAAGTCCGCGCGGTAAGCAATATCCCTATCATTGGCATGGGCGGCGTGCAAACAGTAGATGACGTACTAGAATTCTTGATTGCCGGAGCAGATGCAGTCGCAGTAGGCACGATGAATTTTACCGACCCATTCATTTGCCCAAAATTAATTAGTGAACTACCAAAAAGAATGGATGAACTCGGTATTTCTTCCCTACAAGAACTTAAAAAGGAGCGAGCAAATCAATGAATAAACCCATTATCGCGCTAGATTTCCAAACGTACGAAGAAGTAGAACAATTTTTAGCCAAATTCTCCGGAGAAGCTTTATCCGTGAAAGTCGGTATGGAACTTTTTTATAGCAATGGTCCCATTATCGTTGAAAAAATAAAGCAACAAAATCATGAAATCTTTCTAGATCTAAAATTGCACGACATCCCGAACACTGTCAAAAGTGCGATGGTAGGCTTGGCAAAACTTGGTGTTGATATGGTTAACGTACACGCGGCCGGTGGTAAGAATATGATGGAGGCAGCTTTGGAGGGACTCGAAATAGGATCCGGGAGTGGCAAGCGTCCAAAAATTATCGCAGTGACACAACTAACTAGTACAAGTGAGGCGAGCATGCAAAGCGAGCAATTAATAAAAACAAGCCTACTTGAGTCCGTGCTACATTATAGTGCTTTAACAAATCAAGCTGGACTAAACGGTGTAGTTTGTTCCGCTCTTGAAGCAGAAGCAATCAAACAACAAAATGGCGCTGACTTTTTACGTGTCACACCAGGTATACGACTAGCAAGTGACGCAGCAGACGATCAAATACGTGTCGTCACACCAGAAAAAGCGCGTTTGATTGGTTCAACAGATATCGTTGTTGGGCGTTCCATCACCCGCGCAAATGACCCAGTAGCAGCCTATAATCAAGTTTTAAAGGAGTGGAATGTATGAGTATTGAAAAACAAGTAGCCGAACAATTATTAGAAATCAAAGCCGTATTTTTAAAACCGAATGATCCATTCACGTGGGCATCCGGAATTAAATCTCCCATATACTGTGACAATCGCCTAACGCTAGGTTTTCCAAAAGTCCGCCAATTTATCGCCAAATCTTTAGCTGAAAAAATTAAACAAACATTTGGCGAAGTGGATGTGGTTGCAGGAACCGCAACAGCTGGAATTCCACATGCCGCATGGGTAAGTGATTTGCTTGATCTACCAATGGTCTACGTCCGCTCAAAAGCCAAAGAACACGGTAAAGGAAACCAAATCGAAGGGCCAATCACAAAAGGGCAAAAAGTAGTCGTGATTGAAGACTTGATTTCGACCGGCGGAAGCTCACTAAAAGCAGTGGAAGCTTTAGAAGAAGCGGGCGCTGAAGTGGTTGGAATTGCGGCCATTTTTACATATGGACTAGACAAAGGCAAACAACTACTAGAAGCATCCGGCACAAAACTAGTAACCTTAACAAACTATGACGAGCTAATTGAAGTAGCTTTAAATGAAAATTACGTGACCGCTGAAGATATGGCAACATTAAAAGAATGGAAGAAAAATCCGGAAAACTGGGGTAAATAAAAAAGAAGCTCACCTTTATAATAGGTGAGCTTCTTTTTCTCTTAGTAGATTTTATAACTTTCGCCAGTTTGTGCACCAAAAACACTTTTTTCAAATGCACGAGCGACTTTTGCAGCTGGGACTGGAACGAATCCTTGGAAAAATGATTCTAGTTTGTCCCAAGATTCTTCTAAAACATTCGGACTCACTGTGTTAATCCGAATCCCGCGCGGCATTTCAATTGCAGCTGATTTGGCAAAAGCGGTAACCGCGCCATTTGCCATCGCAGCAGAAGCCCCTTGGACGATTGGATCTTCCATCATGATTCCTGTCGTAAGCGTAAAACTTCCTCTATCATTCAAGGAGTCAATACCCAGTAAAACGAGATTAATTTGACCACCTAATTTACTACTAATCGTCACCGCATTTTTCTCTGGCGTTAATTCTGTTAAAGGCGAAAAAGTGGCGCTTCCTGTGGCCGAAACAATCGCGTCGACTTTGCCAACCTGCTCGTACATTTTTTTAATACTATCAACACTCGTAATATCGACCGTCACATCGCCGCTATGTCTGCCAGCAGTAATTACTTCGGCTTTTTTCTCCAAACGATCTTTCACCGCAGAACCAAGCGTACCAGAAGCACCAATTAATAAAATTTTCATTTGTCTATCATCCTTCCAATAAAAAAGTAAAGTCAGTTAACTTGTACCCTAAAATAAAAAGAAAAAACGGCTCCAAGAAGGAACCGTTAATTTTTTAAGGATAAAACAAGTTTTTCATCAGGTGTAACAAAATAAGTCGTTTGGTTATCGTAAATGACATAACCAGGTTTGGCACCATTTGGTTTTTTTACGTGTTTTACGAGCGTGCCGTCGACGGGAACCGTTGCTGAAAGTCGTGCTTTTGAGTAATAGGCGGCAATCATTGCGGCTTCAGTAATCGAGGTCTCGTCTGGATTATTCGATTGAATCACCACATGCGAACCAGGCAAATCTTTTACGTGGAACCAATATTCATTATTCCTAGCTAATTTATTCGTTAAATAATCATTTTGCTTATTGTTTTTCCCAACCAAAATCGATAATCCGGTGGAAGAAGTATATTTTTCTGGAGTAGGTAAAGTCGCTTTTTTGCGGCCGCCTTTTTTCTGTTTGTAGCGAAGATAGCCTTGTTCAGCGAGTTCTTGGCGGATTTCTTCCACATCTTGTGGGCCGGATGTTTCAAGTTGCGATTCTACAGACTCTAAATAAGTAATTTCTTCTTTCGTGAGTGCGATTTGCTCTTTCACTACTTCGACCGCGTTACGCAGTTTTTGGTAGCGGCTAAAGTAGCTTTGGGCATTGGCTGACGGTGTTTTTCTAGTATCAAGCGGAATCGTCATTTTCTTCATATCATCGTAAAAGTTTTCTACCGTAATCTCTGCCATCCCACGCTCCATTAAATGCAAATTGGCAGTTAAAAGTTCACCTTGAATACGATAAATATCTGCTTTTTCCGTTTCGAGTAAAGTGTTTTCGAGTTTTTCGATTTTCAGCCTGCTTCGAGCAAGTTCGTTGGATAAGAGTTTTTCTAAATCATGTGCAAATTGATGGACACGATCACGACGCGCTTTACCTATATAAAAATGGTCTAATAGGGTGCTTAAATTCGCGAATTCGGTTGTTTCTGCATCGACATGGCGGAGCGGGAAGAAATAGTAATCCTCTTTATTTTGGATGCGCCACTCATTTGGGACAGCAGCACTTCCTAGATGTGCATTCACCAATTCCATTACTTCGAAAAAGGCAGCAACTAGCGAATCTGCCGTTAAGTTCCCAGCGCGAAATACTATTTCCCGAGCAAGTAAAGGGCTGAATCCTGCAAAATGTTGTACAAGTTGTTTATCCATTCGACCCGCAGAGAAATCTAGTCTATCCAGAATTTGCTCCGAAGTAACCTCAAATGGATGGAGTTTATCCGTTGCAGGAGGTAATACATAAGTCGCTCCTGGAAGCAGTGTTCGGTAACTATTTTGGGCAGGGGAAACGTGCTTAATACAATCAACAATCACATTTTTCGCACGGTCGACAAGGGTAATATTACTATGCCGTCCCATAATTTCTACAAATAAATCACAAAAACGATTTTCGCCGATATCATCTTTGCCGCGAATACTAAATTGTAAAATTCGTTCATTAGGAAGTTGCGTAATCGATTCAATAATCGCGCCTTCTAAGTATTTTCGCAGTAACATACAAAACATCGGTGGGGTTGCTGGGTTTTCGGGAATATCATCGGTCCACTGAATCCGCGCATAGCTTGGATGCGAGGAGATCAGTAAACGTTTATTTTCACGGTTTTTTCGAATATATAAAACAAGTTCATGCGAGAACGGTTGATGGATTTTCATAATACGTCCGCTTTCTCCGTGTTCGGCAAGTTCTTCGGTCATCGCTTTTAAAAACATTGCATCAAACGCCATAAGTTATTCATTCCTTTGTGAGTTAGTTACTTTCTATTTTAACATACATTCCGAAAATGTATTGTATGCAAGGAGTAGCTTTGGTATAATAAGAAGTCAGAACAAATTTCAAGTAATCTTAGAGGGAACTTTAAGTTATGAAAGGTGTCTTGCCAAATGGTGAAAAGCATGACGGGATTTGGGCGTGCGACGAAAGAATTTGAAGCGTTCAAAGTAACCATTGAATTAAAAGCAGTCAACCACCGCTACTCCGAATTTCTTTTTCGGATGCCAAAGCAACTTGCTTATTTAGAAGGAAAATTAAAAAAGACCATAAGTAAGCAAATCAAACGTGGTAGAATCGAAGTTTTCTTTTCCATCACGGGAGAGCAAATCTCAAAACGTGAACTACATATTGACTGGGACCTCGCAGACAGCTATTACCGTTTTATCAAACAAGCAAGCGCTAGATATGAATTACAAGAATTACCAACTATGGCCGATTTACTGCAAGAACCAGCTTATCTTTCTATTGAGGAAGAAGCGGAAGCGAGTAGCGAACTAGAGCGATTAGTTTTAGAAACACTCGCCCGCGCAACCGAGCGACTAGATGAGATGAGAAGTATGGAAGGTGCAGAACTACTGCTTTATTTCAAACAACATCTTGCCGCACTGGAGAAAAGTTTGGAAATCATTCAAGCCGAAATTCCAAACACAGAAAAACATTATCAAGAAAAAATCGAAACACGTTTACAAAACGTTGTAGGCGACCAATTTGATTCAAGTATTGTTCTTACAGAAGTCGCAATGCTACTTGAAAAGGCAGACATTAACGAAGAAGTCGAACGAACAAAGAGCCATTTAAAGCAATTTTATGGTATTATTTTACTCGAAGAACCAATCGGACGAAAGCTGGATTTTCTGATTCAAGAGATGAACCGCGAAGTGAACACGATTGGCTCCAAAGCAAGTTCTCTAAAAATCACCGAACAAGTGGTAGAAATGAAAACGACGCTTGAGAAAATTCGAGAACAAGTGCAAAATGTGGAATGATATGCAGGAGGGGAAATGATGACAGAAAGAGGACTGTTAATCGTACTTTCAGGTCCATCGGGAGTAGGTAAAGGAACTGTTCGGGAAGCTGTTTTTAAAGATCCAGAAACAAGTTTTGATTATTCTATTTCTATGACAACGCGTCTTCCTCGCGAAGGCGAACAAGACGGGGTCGATTATTATTTTCGTTCAAGAGAAGTTTTTGAACAAGCTATCAAAGACGGAAAAATGTTAGAATATGCAGAGTATGTCGGTAACTATTACGGCACTCCGCTTGAATATGTCGAGGAAAAACTTGCCGCAGGAGTGGATATTTTTCTCGAAATTGAAGTGCAAGGAGCAATGCAAGTTCGAAAAGCGATGCCAGAAGGGATTTTCATTTTCTTAACGCCACCAGATTTGTCCGAACTTAAAAACCGGATTATCGGGCGCGGTACAGAATCGATGGAAGTTGTCGAGGAACGCATGGAAACAGCTAAGAAAGAAATCGAAATGATGGCGTCTTATGATTATGCTGTGGTGAATGATGTAGTTGCAAACGCCGTACAAAAAATCAAAGGCATCGTCGAAACAGAACACTTAAAAACTGAGCGAGTAATTCATCGCTACAAAAAAATGTTGGAGGGATTACAATGATGTTATATCCATCAATTGATAATTTATTGTTAAAAATCGACTCAAAATATTCACTAGTTACCGTGGCTGCCAAACGTGCACGCTACATGCAACTGGAAAATGATAAAGGCGTATTGCCAAGCTACCAATCCGACAAATTTGTTGGGAAAGCGTTAGAAGAAATTCACGCTGGAAAATTAGTTTTAAAAAACGACGATAAATAAGCTTAACTGCTCCGCTTTCTTGCGGAGCTTTTTTGTTAGTTACATGTGCAGTAAAAATAAGTTGAATTGTCGTTTCTTCATGGTTTTGTCCTGTCTTGATTTAAGGTATAATGGAAGTAATGATTTTTTATATTAAAATGAGGTGACTTATTGATGCAAGGAAAAAATATCTTACTCGCAGTGTCTGGTGGCATTGCTGTTTATAAAGCAGTCGCACTTACAAGTAAATTAACGCAAGCAGGAGCAAACGTCAAAGTGATGATGACAGAACATGCACAGGAATTTGTTCCACCGCTTTCGTTCCAAGTATTATCTAAAAATGATGTATACACAGATACATTTGACGAAAAAAAATCAAGTGTGGTCGCACATATTGACTTAGCTGATTGGGCTGATTTAGTAATTGTCGCACCAGCTACCGCAAATGTGATTGGCAAAATGGCAAATGGAATCGCTGATGATATGGTAACGACAACCATTCTTGCAATAGAGGCACCAGTTTGGGTGGCACCAGCAATGAATGTCCACATGATCCAACACCCAGCAGTTATTCGAAATATTAATCGATTATACGCAGACGGTGTCCGTTTTATCGAGCCAGAAGAAGGTTACTTAGCTTGTGGCTATGTTGGTCGCGGTCGTCTTGAAGAACCAGAAAAAATCGTTCTTCGGATTGCTGAATTTTTTCAAGAAGATAAAAACCTCCTTCAAGGAAAAAATGTGCTAGTAACAGCCGGCGCAACTCGCGAAAAATTAGATCCAGTACGCTATTTCACTAACCATTCAACTGGGAAAATGGGCTTTAGCATAGCAGAATCTGCGGCGCGTCACGGTGCGAAGGTTACGCTAGTTACTACAAGTAAAGCACTTCCCGTACCTCCTGGTGTAGAAGCAATCTATGTCGAATCGGCAGAAGAAATGTATCAAGCTGTGGATGAACATAAAGTGTCACAAGATATCTTCGTGATGACAGCAGCAGTTGCCGATTACACGCCAGCGAAAGTTTCAGACCAAAAAATTAAAAAACAGCCGGGCGATTTTGCCATTGAAATGAAACGAACCAAAGATATTTTACTCGAAATTGGTCAACACAAAACTGCGGACCAAGTCGTGATTGGCTTTGCCGCTGAAACAGAAAATCTAGAAGCAAACGCACGTAAAAAACTAACATCCAAAAATGCCGATATGATTGTCGCTAACGATATTAGCGTAGCGGGAGCAGGCTTTTCCGGGGATACGAATATCGTGACATTTTACCGAAAAGATGGTTCTAGCGAAGCGCTACCGATACTAGATAAAAAAGAAGTTGCTGAATATATCATCAAAGAAACTGCTAACTTTTTAAGGAAGTGAACGAATGATTAATATTGCGAAAGTAATTGTGGACGTTCCAGCCATGCAAGTGGATCGTCCATTTGACTACTATATTCCAGAAGATTTAGAAGAACTTATTCGTCCAGGTATGCGAGTAAGTGTCCCATTTGGAAATCGTAAAATACAAGGATTTGTCATTGCTCTTGGAGAAACAGAAGAAAACCCAAAATTAAAAGGCATTGACGGGGTGATGGATTTAGCCCCCGTTTTAAATGAAGAATTGATGGAGCTAGGCGATTGGTTAGCAGAAGATACGCTGAGTTTCCGGGTGTCTGCTTACCAAGCCATGTTACCAGCCGCGCTACGAGCAAAATATGAAAAATATTTTTTGCGCTTAGATGAGGAAAACGAAGAATTAGAGCAGCTATTTGAAGGCTACGAAACACTAGACTGGAAAGTGGCAGAAGCCCGCGGTTTACTCAAACAAATTGGCAAATGGGTCAGAGAAGGCAGCGTGGAAGTAGTCTACCAAGTCAAAAACAAAATCACGAGTAAAAAAGTTCGCGTTGTTAACTGTCTCAAATCACCACACCAACTAGCTGAAATAATAGAAGATATGCCGAAAAATGCCAAAGCACAGTCACGTGTACTCGCATTTTTCCAAGCATTTGAAGGCAACGAAATTACGGCAGCTGAGTTAAAAAAACAAGCGGAAACAACGGATGCCACGCTAAAAAAATTAGTCGACTTAGGGTTGCTTTCTATTCAAGAAAAAATTGTTTCGCGTGATCCCTATGAAAATCACCAATTTGAAAAAAGTGAATCGCTTCAGTTATTACCAGATCAACAAACTGCGTGCGAGAAAATCACCGCAGCAACTAATCAAGAAACATTCCTAATACACGGGGTTACCGGAAGTGGGAAAACCGAAATCTATTTACAAACCATCGAAGCAAAATTAAAAGAAGGCAAAGAAGCCATCGTTTTAGTACCGGAAATTTCCCTTACGCCGCAAATGGTAGAGCGATTCAAAAGCCGCTTTGGAAGCGAGGTCGCGGTACTACATAGTGCGCTATCTTCCGGAGAAAAATACGACGAATGGCGCAAAATTGAACGTAAAGAAGCGCGCGTTGTCGTTGGGGCTCGCTCCGCCGTATTTGCACCGTTTGAAAATCTCGGCATTATTATTATCGACGAAGAGCATGAAGCAAGTTACAAACAAGAAGATAATCCGCGTTATCATGCAAGAGATGTGGCCATTTGGCGCGCAACAAAATATCAATGCCCAGTAGTTCTCGGAAGCGCCACGCCGTCCCTTGAATCTTTTGCTAGAGCGAAAAAAGGTGTGTATACGTTAATCGAACTTCCTAGCCGGGTCAATGATCGGGCGATGCCAGAAGTGAGTGTTGTCGACATGCGCGAAGAATTACGCAAAGAAAACCGCACTGAATTTTCGACTGAGTTGCTGGAAAAAATCAAAGATCGAATTGCCAAAAAAGAACAAACGGTTTTAATGCTAAATCGCCGTGGCTATTCCTCCTTTGTGATGTGCCGTGATTGTGGTTATGTTGTGGAATGTCCGAACTGCGATATTTCGCTCACTTATCATCAATCGAGCAACCAAATGAAATGTCATTACTGCGGACATGAAGAACGTGTTCCACAAAAATGCCCGAGCTGCGAAGGCGAGCATATTCGCTATTTTGGTACTGGTACACAAAAAGTAGAAGAAAGTTTGACCAAATTAATTCCAGAAGCGCGCGTCATCCGGATGGACGTAGATACAACGAGAACAAAAGGCGCCCATGAAAAGTTACTCAAAAGCTTCCGCAATCACGAAGCGGATATCTTACTTGGTACGCAAATGATTGCCAAAGGACTAGATTTTCCAGACATTACGTTAGTTGGCGTATTAAATGCCGACACGATGCTTCATTTACCAGACTTTCGCGCCTCGGAACGAACTTTCCAACTTCTCACTCAAGTAAGTGGGCGAGCAGGGCGGCACGAGCGGACAGGGGAAGTCATCGTTCAAAGCTATAACCCAGAACATTACAGTATTGAATTCGCTAAAAAGCATGATTTTATCGGGTTTTATAACCACGAAATGCAGCTGCGAAAAATGGGTTCATACCCGCCGTTCTATTACTTAACGATGATTAATGTTAGTGATGAAAATGAAATGAAAGCTATTCGAACCATTCAAGAAATGGCTCAGTTTTTACGAGGAAAGCTCGGTCCAGATGCTGTTATTCTAGGCCCAGTTCCTAGTACCATCACAAGAATTAAAAACAAATATCGCTACCAGTGCATTATTAAATATAAAATCGAACCAAACTTAAAAAAAGAACTAAAAACACTAATTACGCATTATCAAAAAGACCAACAAAAAGGTCTAACAATAACTATTGACGTACAGCCTTACGTACTAATGTAAAAGGAGCAAACCAATGACTAAAATTATCTTTATGGGCACACCAGAATTTTCCGTTCCCGTTTTAACGCAATTAGCTAGCACGTATGACGTAGTTGCAGTTGTGACACAGCCGGACCGACCAGTTGGGCGCAAACGAGTTTTAACACCACCGCCAGTAAAAAAGGCTGCTTTAGAACTAGCTATTCCAGTTTATCAACCAGAAAAATTGCGGACATCTAGCGAACTGGAAGAACTGATTGCTCTCGAGGCTGATTTGCTTGTAACAGCAGCTTACGGACAAATTTTGCCAAATAGTTTACTTGAATCACCGAAGCATGGCGCGATTAATGTGCACGCGTCTCTTTTACCAGAATACCGCGGCGGCGCTCCTGTCCACTATGCACTCCTTGATGGGAAAACGGAGACAGGTGTCACGATTATGTATATGGTAGAGAAATTGGATGCTGGTGATATGATTAGTCAGCGTAAAATCCCCATCACAGATGAAGATAATACTGGCACCATGTTTGATAAATTAAGCAAACTAGGCGCAGAATTATTGATGGACACATTACCCGACTTTTTAGCTGGAAAAATAACGGCAATCCCACAAGATCCTGAAAAAGTAACCTTTGCGCGCAATATTTCAAGAGAACAAGAAAAAATCGACTGGACAAAACCAGGACGTACTATCTTTAATCAAATTCGAGGATTGTCTCCTTGGCCAGTGGCTTATACAACACTGGAAGAAAAACCATTTAAAATCTGGGAAGCAACTTATGAAGAGACAAAAGAGAGCGGCGAACCAGGTGCCATTTTAGCAGATAAAACAACGCTTAAAATCGTAACAGGCGACGGCACGCTCATCGTACCAACAGTGATCCAACCAGCAGGAAAACCGAAGATGGATATTCACTCATTCATGTCCGGAGCTGGTAGAAATTTAAGTAAGACGACAAGGTTTGGTGAATAAATGAAAAAACAAAAAACAGTTCGTGCGATTGCGCTAGAACTCATTATTAAAATTGAAAATAATCAATCATACAGCCATTTATTAATTAATGACGCCTTAAAAAAACAAAAGCTAAACCCGCTTGATAAAGGCCTTTTGACTGAGTTAGTATACGGTACAACACAACGTAAAATTACACTTGATTATTACTTAGCGCCGTTTCTAAATAAAGAACCCGACAATTGGGTGAAAAACTTACTAAGAATGTCCGTGTATCAATTAACCTTTTTAGATAAAGTTCCTGAGCATGCGATTTTAAATGAAGCTGGTGACATCGCGAAAGATTTAGGACACCAAGGTGTAACTAAGTTCGTCAACGGTGTGTTGCGTAATGTTATCCGAAAAGGCGTACCAAGTATTGATGCCATCAAAGACCCTGTGCAAAAAATCGCTGTTGAAACAAGTCTGCCAGAATGGTTAGCAAAAAGGTGGGCAGATCAATATGGTATCAAAAAACTGCGTGAAATCGGTTTAGCATTTCTTGTCGCACCTCACCAAAGCATTCGTGTCAACCAAACGGAAATTCCTACTGAACAATTAATCAAAGAACTAAATGACCAAGGAATCACCGTGACACGTAATGAATTTATCGAGGAAGCGTTACTTGTTGAAAAAGGATCTGTAGCAGAAACAAAAGCATACAAAGACGGTAAATGTAGCATTCAAGACGAAAGCTCAATGCTCGCAGCCTATGCGCTTCAACTAGAAGATAATTTGACCGTATTAGATGCTTGTGCGGCACCGGGTGGGAAAACAACCCATATCGCGGAAAAAATGCACGGCACGGGAATGGTTCATGCACTTGA
The DNA here is from genome assembly GCF_041765605.1 of Listeria monocytogenes. GTDB lineage: Bacteria > Bacillota > Bacilli > Lactobacillales > Listeriaceae > Listeria > Listeria monocytogenes_D. The sequence goes on along the minus strand of NZ_CP168900.1, from coordinate 1,908,747 downwards.
TATCCACGAAAAGAAAACCAAGCTAATTGATCAAGCCGCCAAACGATTGCAACTACTTAATATTCGTACGGCGCATTTAGACGCAAGAACCGCAAGTACTATGTTTGAACCAGAAACATTTGACCGTATTTTAGTGGATGCTCCATGCTCTGGCTTTGGCGTTCTTCGCAGAAAACCAGACATTAAATACGCAAAAACAGAAAAAGATATCCACAAATTAGCAGAAATTCAATTAGCCATTTTAGATGACGTTAGCCAATTAGTAAAAGAAAATGGTATATTAGTTTATAGTACTTGTACCATTGACAAGGAAGAAAATGAAACGGTTCTTCGTGCTTTCCTAGAAAAACATCCAGAATTCGCACTTGAACCAGTAGTACTTCCCGAAAAATTGGCGCAAATCAAGAAGGACGATTTTATTCAACTTTTACCAACAGATATTGGAAGCGATGGTTTCTTCGTTTCTAGCCTTAGAAAAGTGAAGTCCTGAAAAATAGTGAGGTGCTTTTAAATGCATGCAGAATTTAGAACAGATAGAGGCAGAATAAGACATCATAATGAAGACAATGGCGGCGTTTTTGAAAATAAAGATAACCAGCCAATTGTCATTGTTGCAGACGGCATGGGTGGTCACCGCGCAGGAGACGTGGCGAGCGAAATGGCTGTTCGTTTACTAAGCGACGCATGGAAAGAAACGACCGCACTTTTGACCGCAGAAGAAATTGAAACTTGGTTACGCAAAACTATCCAAGAAGTCAATAAAGAAATTGCCCTTTATGCGGAAAGTGAAATGGATCTAAATGGTATGGGAACAACACTTGTTGCCGCTATTATGGCGCAGTCACAAGTCGTTATCGCCAACGTAGGAGACAGCCGTGGTTATTTACTTCAAAATCACGTTTTACGTCAACTAACCGAAGATCATTCGCTTGTACATGAACTCCTTCGAACAGGTGAAATCAGCAAAGAAGATGCTATGAACCATCCTCGCAAAAATATTCTTTTACGCGCACTTGGCGTAGAAGGAAAAGTGGAAGTAGATACATTTGTTGTCCCTTTTCAAACGAGCGATACGTTATTACTTTGTTCCGACGGTTTAACGAATATGGTTCCAGAAACAGAAATGGAAGAAATTTTAAAAAGCAAACGAACTCTTTCGGAAAAAGCAGATGTATTTATTACAAAAGCTAATTCTTATGGGGGAGAAGATAATATTACTGTGCTGTTAGTCGAACGAGATCTGACGCAGAAAGGGAGGGACGCTTCATGATGATTGGTAAGCGATTAAGTGATCGATATAAGATTTTACATGCAATAGGTGGCGGCGGAATGGCCAATGTGTACTTGGCGCATGATATTATTCTTGATAGAGATGTTGCAGTGAAAATTTTACGAATCGATTTGGCAGATGAAAGCAACCTTATTCGTCGGTTCCAACGAGAAGCTCAATCAGCAACAAGTCTCGTTCACCCTAATATTGTTAGTGTGTACGATGTTGGTGAAGAAAATGATTTACACTATATTGTAATGGAACATGTAGATGGGATGGATTTAAAACAGTACATTCACGAAAATCATCCAATCAGTTATGAAAAAGCAGTTGATATTATGCTGCAAATCGTTTCTGCGGTAGCAATCGCCCATCAACATCACATTATCCACCGTGACTTAAAACCGCAAAATATTTTAATTGATCATGATGGTGTTGTGAAGATTACAGATTTTGGTATTGCAATGGCACTTTCAGAAACATCTATTACACAAACGAATTCTTTACTAGGTTCGGTGCATTACTTATCCCCAGAACAAGCACGTGGCGGAATGGCAACGCAAAAATCAGATATCTATTCACTTGGCATTGTGTTATACGAACTATTAACTGGAAAAGTACCTTTTGACGGGGAGTCAGCAGTTTCTATAGCTATTAAGCATCTGCAAGCAGACATCCCATCCGCAAGAGAACAAAATCCAGAAATTCCACAAAGCTTAGAAAATATTATTATTAAAGCAACGGCTAAAGATCCATTTTTACGCTATCAAAACGCAGAAGAAATGGAAAAAGACTTGCAAACTTGTTTAAATAAAGACCGTTTGAACGAACCTAAATATGTTTTCCCAACAGATGATGGTGATACGAAAGCAATTCCAATCATCGCAACCAAAGACACGATGCAAAACCTTGATAAAACCATTGTCCCAGAAGGAAAAGTAGCAGCAGCTGAAGCAGTTCCTGAAGAGAAAAAAGGCAAGAAAAAGAAAAAAATGAGCAAGAAAAAGAAAATTACATTAATCGTTTTTTCCGTTATTGCCATTTTTATCATTGGTATTTTATTACTGTGGCTACTAGGCAAGAGTCCTGATGAGGTTGCTGTGCCGGATGTTTCTGGTAAAACAGAAGACCAAGCAGTAGCCCTACTTCAAAAAGAAGGCTTTGTCATTGGCAAGACCGCAGAAAAAAATAGCGATGAAATAGCAGAAGGAAAAGTAATTAATACGGACCCTGAAGCCGGTGAAATGAAAGAAAAAGGAACAAAAATTAATTTATTCGTAAGTATTGGTTCGAAAAAAATAACGATGGATGACTACACGGGAAGAAGTTACACAGATACCAAAGCAATCCTCGAACAGCAAGGATTTAAGAATATTTCTTCAGAGGAAGCCTATAGTTCAGAAGTTGGAAAAGGTATGATTATTAGCCAAACACCAACCCAAGGAACAGAAGTAGTTGCTAAATCAACCGATGTGAAATTCGTCGTAAGTAAAGGTGCAGAACCAATTACACTGAAAGATTTACGAGGTTACACTAAAACGGCAGTAGAAGACTACGCTTCACCGCTTGGACTTAAAGTTTCAAGTAAAGAAGAAAACTCAAGCACTGTTGAAAAAGGACAAGTTATTTCGCAGTCTCCATCTGCTGGAACGGCAATGAACGCTGGAGATACGATTGAGATTGTCATTTCTGCAGGACCAAAAGAAAAACAAGTCAAAGAAGTAACAAAAACATTTAACATCCCATATACACCAAGTGATGAAGACAACCCACAACCACAGAAAGTGCAAATTTACATTCAAGATAAAGACCATAGCATGACGAGCGCTTACCGAGAAATGAGCATTACACAAAATACCTCGGTAGAAATAACTTTCCAAATTGAAGAAGGTTCTAGCGCAGGCTACAAAATCATCAGTGATGATAAAGTAATCGATGAAGGTACAGTCCCTTATCCAAATTAAAAATAGAACGGAGGAAATGTGCTGGAAGGACAAATTATCAAAGCGTTGAGCGGATTTTACTATGTATTTTCAGAAGGAAAAGTATATCAATGTCGAGCACGAGGGAATTTTAGAAAACGAAATATCTCTCCGCTTGTAGGCGATGATGTCGAATTTCAAATAGAAAATAAAACAGATGGTTACATTTTAGATGTAATGTCCCGGGAGAATGCACTTGTGCGACCTCCCGTGGCAAACATTGATATTGCGATTTTGGTGTTTTCAGCAGTAGAACCAGATTTTTCCACGAATCTTGCGGATCGTTTTTTAGTAGCTATTGAGAAGGAAGATATCAAGCCAGTTATTTGCATTAGTAAAATGGACTTGGCATCAGAATCTGAAAAAGAGCAGATTGCTGTTTACAAAGACATATACGAAGCGATTGGTTATGATGTTTTTGTTACCAATGATGAACCCGATAAAGAAGCCATTAAAGACTATATTAGTGGAAAAACTGCAGTTATCGCTGGGCAATCCGGTGTAGGAAAGTCGACTCTCCTAAATAGCTTAAATAGTGATTTAACTTTAAAAACAGCAGAGATTTCGAACTCACTCGGTCGCGGAAAACATACAACGAGACATGTCGAACTAATGCCGATTGGCGATGGATTTGTCGCTGATACGCCTGGCTTTAGTTCTATCGAATGGGATGACCTGCAACCTGAAACATTACAATTTTGCTTTCCTGAAATGGAAGATCGTCGTAGCGGTTGTAAATTTCGTGGTTGTATGCACGAAAACGAACCTAATTGCGCAGTGAAAACAGCTGTTGAAGCAAATGAAATAGCAGAATTTCGCTACAAACACTATATCCAAATTTTACAAGAATTAAAAAACAGAAAGCCGAGGTATTAAGAATGGGAAAAATAGCTCCTTCGATTTTAAGTGCAGACTTTGCAAATCTTGCAAGAGATATTAAAGAAGTAGAAAATTGCGGTGCAGACTACATTCATATTGATGTTATGGACGGACATTTCGTTCCAAATATTACATTTGGTCCTGCTGTTGTTCAAGCCATTCGCCCAGAAACAAAACTACCACTTGATGTTCATTTAATGATTGAAAACCCGGATACATACATTCCAGAATTTGCAAAAGCGGGTGCAGACTACATTACGGTGCATGTCGAAGCTTGTACGCATCTTCATCGCACATTACAATTAATCCGTTCTTACGGTGTGAAAGCGGGAGCAGTACTTAATCCAGCCACACCAATCGATGTTTTACAACACGTTTTAAATGAACTGGATATGGTTCTATTTATGACAGTAAATCCTGGTTTTGGCGGACAAAAATTCATTCCAGAAGTACTAGAAAAAATTAGTGCTTTCAAGAAAATAGTGGATGAAAAAGGCTTAGATATCGAAATTGAAGTAGATGGCGGCGTGGATCATGAAACAGCGAAATTATGCCGTGATGCTGGCGCAAATGTCTTTGTAGCTGGTAGTTACATTTATGGAAATAAAAATCGTCAAACACCAATTGATAAATTACGTGCCGTTGTAGGCGAGTAAACTAATAGTAGGGCTGGGACCTCTGTTCCAGTCTTATTTGTTAGGGGAGAAGGGGACTCAAGTATGAAAATAATTAATATCATGGTTGGTGGACCTGCGTCCGAAATTCCTGATTTAGCACAATATACGAGCGCAGAGATTAGTTGGGTTGGCGTGGACCGCGGAGCAAAACGTTTGTTAGACCATGGAATTGTACCGACCGTTGCGATGGGAGATTTTGATTCACTCTCTAAAGAAGAACTGGCTCATTTGAAAACCAAAGTAGCAGATGTACACGAATTTCCTGCAGAAAAAGATGAAACAGATACGGAAATTGGATTAAGTTGGGCGATGGAGCAAAATCCAGATAAGATACGCATTTTTGGTGCAACAGGAGGCCGCTTAGACCATCTACTTGCGAATCTAATGATGTTGACCAAACCACGATTTTTAAACGCTGTACCGGTCGTAGAAATGATTGACCGCTATAACTACATCAAAATGTACACACCAGGTAGCTATACCATTGAAAAACTACCTGATAAGAAATATGTCGCATTTACAACGATGAAAGACGTTACAGGACTGACGCTAAAAGGATTCGCTTATCCACTCGAAAATGCTACTTACCCAGTAGGTTCAGCACTTTCAAGTAATGAGTTTGTGGAGAAAAAAGGTGAATTTTCCTTTAAAAGCGGGATGATTTTATTAACACAAAGTAATGATTAACAAGAAATACAGGTGCACTCGGCCTGTATTTTTTTATTTTAAGGCAAAGAAAAAATGCACCGACATAATTGTCGCTGCACTTGATTTCTCCTTCAATTAAACGCGTTCCACTTTACCAGATTTAAGCGCACGAGCAGATACCCAAACTTTTTTAGGTTTGCCGTTAACCAGAATCCGTACTTTTTGCAAGTTAGCTTTCCAAGTACGTTTGCTGGAGTTCATTGCGTGGGAACGTTTGTTACCGGAACGTGATTTGCGGCCTGTAATAACACATTCTTTAGCCATAGTTTACCCCTCCTTACAGAGCTCTTCGGATAATTTATTTAGAATAACCTATCCATTTGTTTTTCATACACTAGAATAATTTATCATAAACAAGTATACTTTGCAAGAGGATATGCGAAAATAGTGCAAAGAATTTTTACTTGACACCATAAAAGTAGCTTTAATCAGGCAAATGGAGGATATGCTTTCCAAAGGACCCTGATTATAGTAAAATAGGTAGGGACGACTTTATAATTAAATAAAAATCAATACTAAAAAATAATCGAACGAGAATATAATCCGTAGGGAGGAATATAGAATGGCAATTGAAATCGACACAAAGCTAGGCAAAATTGACATTACTAGTGATGTTATTGCAACAATCGCTGGTGGAGCTGCCGAAGAAAATTTTGGCATCGTTGGAATGGCAAGTAGACATCAAATCCGTGATGGTTTGACAGATATTTTAAGAAGAGAAAATTATACTAAAGGCGTAATCGTTAGACAAGAAGAAGAAGGTATACATATTGACATGTATATCATTGTTAGCTTTGGAACAAAAATTTCCGAAGTTGCGCATAACGTTCAAGAACGCGTCAAATACACACTAGAAAAAACACTCGGTATTACAGTGGAATCAGTGAATATTTATGTTCAAGGTGTCCGAGTAATCAAGGAATCATAAGGAGGATTATGTAAGTGAGTATATATCAGTTAGACTCAGAGAAATTTGCAGCAATGATAGCACTTGGAGCAGAGAATTTAGCAAAAAATGCTGATTTTGTAGATTCATTGAATGTCTTCCCGGTTCCAGATGGTGACACGGGAACGAATATGAATCTATCGATGACAAGTGGAGCAGAAGAAGTTGCGAAAAATGATAAAGAAACAATTAGTGCCGTTGGGGCCAATTTGGCGAAAGGCTTACTAATGGGTGCCCGCGGGAACTCAGGTGTTATTTTATCCCAACTTTTCCGAGGTTTTTCTAAAGCAATTGAAAATAAAGAAACATTAAACGCGGAAGAATTTGCTGGTGCTTTCGTTAAAGGGGTGGAAACTGCCTATAAAGCTGTCATGAAGCCAGTCGAAGGAACTATCCTAACCGTAGCTCGTGAAGCCGCAAAAGCCGGAGTTGCAGCAGCAAGTGAACATCAAGATATCGAATTAGTAATGGAAGCAATTTTAAAACAAGGGAAAGTCGCATTAGAAAAAACACCAGATTTACTTCCAGTTTTAAAAGAAGTTGGTGTTGTCGATAGTGGTGGTCAAGGTCTTATCATTATTTATGAAGGATTTTATGGCGCACTAACTGGCAAAATGGCTGAAGCTCCTGACTATATGGCATCTATGGGTGAACTAATCAATGCTGAACATCATCGCCATGTGCAAGACTTTATGTCAACGGAAGATATTCATTTTGGTGACTGTACCGAAATTATCGTGAAAATCAACGAAAACAAACCCGGTCAAAAACCTTTTGACGAAGAACAGTTCCGTCAAGATTTAAGTAAACTGGGGGATTCTCTACTAGTAGCTGCGGACGATGAAGTAGTAAAAGTACATGTCCACGTGGAACATCCGGGGGAAGTACTAAATTACGGTCAACAATACGGTAGTCTACTTAAAATGAAAGTAGAAAATATGCGTGAACAGCATAATGAAATTGTTGGTGATGATAAAGCACCAGCAAAAGAAAAAGCGGCTTATGGTATTGTTACTGTTTCAGCTGGAGAAGGATTGAAGAAACTATTTGAAAGCATGGGCGTTTCCGTTGTTCTTTCAGGTGGGCAAACAATGAATCCAAGTACAGAAGATATCGTAAAAGCAATTGAATCGGCAAATGCAGAACAAGTTTTTGTTCTTCCAAATAATAAAAATATCCAAATGGCTGCAGAACAAGCAGCACAAATTCTAGGAGATGATAAAGTACAAATCATCCCTACAAAAACAATTCCACAAGGTCTTACTGCCGTTCTTTCATTCCAAGCAGATCAAGATTTCCTAGCTAATGCAGAAGCAATGAGAGCAGCAATTGAAGACGTAGCAAGTGGCCAAGTAACGACAGCTGTACGTGATACAACAGTAGAAGGTGTCGAAATCAAAAAAGACAGCTTCATCGGTATGGTTGAAGGCAAAATCAAAGTCAGCTGTGCAACATTAGAAGAAGCTGCATACGAAACACTGGAGAAACTGCTCGATGACGATAGCGAAATCGTTACTATCATTGTTGGTGAAGATTCAGATACTTCAAAAGCAGAAACGCTTGCTGATAAAGTAACAGAAGCTTTCCCTGATGTCGAAGTAGAAATTCACGAAGGTGACCAACCAGTTTATCCGTATATTTTTGCTGTAGAATAAAGACGCCTCTGTAAATGAATAGAAGAAAGGATGATTTTAGTGAAATTTAATAGCGTATTTGATATTATTGGTCCAGTAATGATTGGTCCGTCAAGTTCTCATACTGCCGGTGCTAGTCGTATTGGTGCCATTGCACGAGCTGTTTTTAATGAACAACCATCCCAAGTAGATATTCATTTATATGGTTCTTTTGCCAAAACCTATAAAGGTCATGGTACTGATGTAGCGCTGATTGGCGGATTGCTCGGCTTTGAGCCAGATGATCCGCGCATGAAAGAATCTCCGAAGCTTGCTGAAGAGTGGGGCATGCGCATTCAGTTTATTGAAGAAGTGGAAGAGCCGCCTCATCCAAACACTGTAAAATTAGTTTTAAAACATGGCATGCAACAAATGACATTAATTGGTGCATCCATTGGCGGTGGAAAAGTAGAAATTATTCGTTTAAACGAATTCGAACTAGAATTCACTGGAACTGCTCCAGCTATCCTTATTTTGCATCAAGACAAATTTGGCGCGATTGCTGCAGTATCTTCTGTGATTGCCGACCATAAAATTAATATCGGTCAAATGAAAGTATCGCGTAAAGTAAAAGGCGATGAAGCGTTAATGGTAATTGAAGTGGACCAACACGTCGAACAAGCTTTAATTAGCAAAATTGCTGAATTACCAGGGATTTATCAAGTAGCAAGTGTCATGATTTAGTAGTTTGATACTTGATCTCTAGTAAATCGGTGGCTTTCGCTCGATTTGTGTAAAGCCAAATGTGCGTAAACAAAACGTGCATTTGGCTTTATTTTGAGTTGTAAATCAGGTATGTTGGTAAAGAGTAAAGAAAGTGAGTGTGGACAATGTTTAGAACTGTAGCAGAATTAGTAGATATCGCGGAACGCGAGAACCTAACTATTGCTGAAATTATGATTAAGCGTGAAATGAATATTTCTGGTTTACCGCGGGAAGAAATAACAGCTGCGATGGAACGGAATTTAGATATTATGGAAGAAGCTATTCGCGAGGGTGAGGCAGGAGTTACTTCTACAACTGGCTTAACAGGCGGAGATGCCGTCCTAATGCAAGACTATATCAAAAAAGGAAACTTCTTATCAGGCGAAGTTTTACTGGATTCTGTAGCAAAAGCAATCGCGACGAATGAAGTTAATGCTTCAATGGGCGTCATTTGCGCCACCCCAACTGCAGGGAGTGCCGGAGTTGTACCAGGTGTACTTTTTTCTTTAAAAGATCGTCTGGAAATGTCGCGTGAGGATATGGTGAACTTTTTATTCACAGCAGGTGCCCTTGGGTATGTTGTTGCGAATAATGCTTTTATAAGTGGAGCGGCTGGTGGCTGTCAGGCAGAAATTGGCTCAGCAAGTGCGATGGCTTCAGCGGCGATTGTAGCAGCAGCCGGTGGGACGCCAGAACAATCAGCACATGCTATGGCAATGACGATGAAAAATATGCTTGGACTTGTTTGTGATCCAGTAGCGGGACTTGTGGAAGTACCATGTGTTAAACGTAATGCACTTGGTTCCTCGCAAGCAATTATTTCAGCAGATATGGCGCTCGCAGGTATTAAGAGCCGGATTCCATGTGATGAAGTAATTGAAGCAATGCACCGCGTAGGCTTACAAATGCCAAGCTCTTTAAGAGAAACGGCAGAAGGAGGATTGGCGGCTACACCGACTGGACGTGCAATTCAGCGGAAGATTTTTGGACTGTCGCCAGAAGATAAGCGTGAGTGAACTTAAACGAATCCCGACAACTGAAATCAAAGGAATTGGCGAAGAAACAGCGAAAACGTTAAAAGAGTTAGGTTTATCTACCGTGCATGATTTGCTTTGGAACTTCCCGTATCGCTATGAGGATTATCGGTTGCGGGATTTATCCGAAGTGGCGCACGAAGAACGGATTACCATTCAAGGCGAAGTCCTAACAGAAGCAACAGTAGCCTTTTACGGTCGCAAAAAATCCAAGCTCTCTTTCCGCGTGTCAACAGAAGGTCAAGTCATCAAAATCGATTTTTTCAATCAACCCTATTTAAAAAGTAAAATAAGCGTTGGTGAAACAGTGACAATTTCTGGCAAATGGGACAAGAGCCGCGCACAAGTTACAGCCAGCAAAATTAAAATTGGTGCTGTCGAAAACGAAGAAGAGTTAGAGGGCGTTTATCGACTAAAAGGAACGTTACGCAACAAAACAATGCAAAAATATACGAGACTGGCTTTTGATAGCTATAGTCAAGATATAGAAGAAGTTATTCCAAGTAATCTATTAGAAAAATACCAATTAATGGATCGCTTGGAAGCAGTACGCATTCTTCATTTTCCAAAAAATAACGAAGAATTGAAACAAGCTAGACGTCGAATGGTCTATGAAGAATTCTTATTGTTCCAATTAAAAATGCAGTTTTTCCGTAAAATTGAACGCGAGAAATCAGGCGGAATTTCGATTAATTACGATGTAGAAGATTTGCGCCATTACATTGATTCCTTGCCATTTCCACTAACAAAAGCACAAAAACGAGTAGTCAATGAAATTTGCGGCGATATGTTATCACACTTCCATATGAATCGTTTGCTACAAGGAGACGTGGGATCGGGTAAAACAGTTGTAGCATCTATTGCCATGTATGCAGCTGCCAAAAGTGGCTTCCAAAGTGCGCTCATGGTACCAACCGAAATTTTAGCCGAGCAACATGCGAATTCCTTAGTAGAGCTGTTGCAACCTTTTGATATTACAGTTGGCTTACTAACGAGTAGTGTGAAAGGCAAACAGCGCAGAGAATTACTAGCAATGCTTGAAAATGGCTCCATTGATGTTTTAATCGGAACGCATGCATTAATTCAAGACGAAGTAATTTATCATCGCCTAGGTTTAGTTATTACGGATGAACAACATCGATTTGGCGTAGCACAGCGTCGTGTTCTTCGTGAAAAAGGGGAATATCCGGATGTTTTATTTATGACCGCAACCCCAATTCCTAGAACGCTTGCAATTACAGCGTTTGGCGAAATGGATGTATCGATTATCGATGAACTCCCAGCTGGTCGAAAAGAAATTGAAACTTACTGGGTAAAACATCAAATGCTTGATCGCGTTATCGGTTTTATGGAAAAAGAAATCGACAAAGGCCACCAAGTCTACATCATTTGTCCGCTAATTGAAGAATCAGAAAAACTTGATGTGCAAAATGCGATAGACGTTTTCAACATTCTACAAAATAAATGGGGCACTAAATATATTCCAGGTCTTATGCACGGTAAACTATTACCAGCAGATAAAGAGCAAATTATGCGCGACTTTAATGATAAAAAAATTGATTGCCTTGTTTCGACCACTGTCGTTGAAGTCGGCGTAAACGTACCAAATGCTACCATGATGGTCATTTACGATGCCGACCGTTTTGGTTTAGCACAATTGCATCAACTTAGAGGCCGAGTTGGGCGCGGGGCAGATCAGTCTTACTGTATTTTAATTGCTGACCCAAAAACCGAAGTCGGCAAAGAACGTATGATGATTATGTCAGAAACAAACGATGGCTTCGTGGTTAGTGAACGCGATCTAGAACTTCGTGGCCCTGGAGATTTCTTCGGTAGAAAACAAAGCGGTGTTCCAGAATTCAAAGTAGCAGATATGGTTCACGATTACCGCGTACTGGAGATCGCCCGCCAAGATGCCGTTCATATGATTTTTGAAGAAGGTATGTTAGAGAACAAAAACTACGAAAAATTAGTAGCACTTCTGGAGGAAGAAGGCGTCTTCACGGAGCAAAAACTAGATTAAACCTATGTAACAATCTTTAAAAAAACTTGCAACTTGGCTTGATTTTTAATAACATATTAAAGTACCTATAAATACAAAGGAAGTTCTGAATGTTATCCTACAGAGGTAACTTCCTTTTTTTACCTACTGTTTAGTAGCTGGTATTAATACCTTTCACAAAAAAGAGATGAGGATACGTGCATGAAAAAATATTCTAAAAAGGATCGTCAAATGAAACTTCAAGTTGCGATTGAAGAAAATCCTTTCATAACAGATGAGCAGCTTGCAGAAAAATTTGGGGTCAGTGTGCAAACTATTCGTTTAGATAGGGTAGCACTTTCCATCCCCGAACTCAGAGAGCGAATCAAACATGTTGCGAGTGTCACTTATGCCGATGCAGTAAAAAGCCTTCCCATCGATGAAGTGATTGGTGAAATTATTGATATTCAACTTAGCAAGAGCGCTATTTCCATTTTTGATGTGCGTAGTGAGCATGTTTTTAAACGAAATAAAATCGCTCGTGGGCATCATTTGTTTGCCCAAGCTAATTCCTTAGCAACCGCCGTCATCCCAAATGAAATAGCTCTAACAACACAAGCAACCGTTCGCTTTGTTCGTTCTGTAAACGAAGGAGAACGCATCATCGCAAAAGCAAAAGTACGTCCGGCAACAGACAACAGAGCTATTACAATCGTAGACGTGAAAAGCTATGTTGGAGATGAAATTGTACTTAAAGGCAAATTTGAAATGTATCACGCAACGCAAAAATGAAAATAAAGGACTGACGTATAATGAAAATTGCTGTAGATGCGATGGGTGGAGATCATGCACCAAAAGAAATTGTTCTAGGTGTGATGAAAGCTGTGGCCCAATATAAAGATGTTGAAATTCTTCTTTTTGGAGACGAAACAAAAATAAATGAATATTTAACTGATAAAACCCGCGTAAAAATTATACATACCGATGAAAAAATTGAAAGTGATGACGAACCAGTTCGTGCTGTAAAACGGAAGAAAAAAGCTTCCATGGTACTTGCTGCCCAAGCGGTAAAAGACGGAGAAGCAGATGCTTGTATTTCAGCTGGAAACACAGGGGCTTTAATGTCTACTGGATTGTTTGTTATTGGTCGTATCAAAGGAATCGACCGTCCAGCACTCGCACCTACACTACCAACCGTGACAGGAAAAGGCTTTGTTATGCTTGATTTAGGAGCAAATGCGGAAGCAAAACCAGAACATTTATTACAATTTGGTTTAATGGGCTCGGTATACGCAGAAAAAGTGCGTAAAATTGATCGTCCTCGCGTAGCACTTTTAAACATTGGAACAGAAGAAACAAAAGGAAATGATTTAACAAAAAAATCATTCGAACTTATGAAAAATCAAGACGCTTACGAATTTATCGGCAACATCGAAGCGCGTGATTTATTAATGGATGTAGCAGATGTTGTTGTAACCGACGGATTTACTGGTAATATGGTACTTAAGTCCATCGAAGGAACAGGCGCCGCTTTCCTAAGTATGCTAAAAATGAGTTTGCTTAATGGCTTTAAAAATAAAGTTGCAGCAAGCTTCTTGAAAAAAGATTTAATGGCTTTAAAAGCAAAAATGGATTATAGCGAATATGGCGGTGCTTGTTTGTTCGGTGTTCAAGCTCCAGTTGTAAAAGCCCACGGTTCATCCAATGCTAATGGTATTTTCACCACAATCCGTCAAGTACGTGAAATGGTTGAAAAACAAGTGGTCGAAACAATTAAAGCAGAAGTAGACAAAGTAAAAGTAGGAGGAACAGAATCTAATGACTAAAATTGCATTTGTATTTCCCGGTCAAGGAGCACAAAAAATTGGCATGGGACAAGATGTAGCAGCAGAATATCCTGAAGCAAAAAAAATCTATGATGATGCTGACGAAAGACTCGGGTTTTCAATCACAGAAATTATTACAGAAGGTCCAATTGAATTATTAACGAAATCCGAAAACGCACAACCAGCTTTAGTTTCCACAAGTGTTGCTATTTTACGCGCTTTAGAAACATATGGTGTGAAAGCTGATTACGTAGCGGGACATAGTCTTGGTGAATATAGTGCGCTTGTTGCTGGCGGATTTTTAGAAGCAAGTGATGCGATTTACCTTGTACGTAAACGAGGTGAATTAATGGAAGCAGCTGTACCAAATGGTGCTGGCGCAATGGCTGCAGTTCTTGGTGTAGACCGGGAAACATTAAAAACAATCACCGAAGAAGTAACTAAAGAAGGCGATGCAGTACAACTTGCTAACCTTAACTGCCCAGGACAAATCGTTATTTCTGGAACAACAGCTGGCGTTGAAAAAGCAGGCGAAAAAGCAAAAGAAAGTGGCGCAAAACGCGTATTACCACTTGCTGTTAGCGGACCTTTCCACTCTAGCTTAATGGAACCAGCCGCACTTGCTTTCCGCGATGTTTTAGCAGAGGTTAAAATTTCTGATGGTCAGATTCCAGTGGTTAATAACGTGGATGCTAAAGAAACTACGGATAAATCCGAAATTAGCGATAAACTAATCAAGCAAATCTATTCTCCAGTATTATGGGAAGATATCGTCGAAGAATTAATTAAAAACGGCGTAGATACGTTTGTCGAAATTGGTTCTGGAAAAGTCTTAGCAGGTTTAATTAAGAAAATCAATCGTGATGTAACTGTACTGTCAGCAGGTGATGCTGAATCAGTGAAAAGCGTTGCAGCGACATTGAAAGGAGAATAATTAATGACTTTACAAGGCAAAGTAGCAGTAGTAACAGGTGGATCACGCGGAATTGGTCGTGACATCGCCATCAAATTAGCCAAAGAAGGCGCAAATATTTTCTTCAATTACAATGGTAGCCCAGAAGCTGCAGAAGAAACAGCAAAACTCGTTGCAGAACATGGTGTTGAAGTAGAAGCAATGAAAGCAAATGTAGCCATTGCTGAAGATGTAGATGCCTTTTTCAAACAAGCAATCGAACGCTTTGGTCGTGTGGACATTCTCGTGAATAATGCGGGAATTACACGTGATAACTTATTAATGCGTATGAAAGAAGACGAATGGGATGACGTAATTAATATCAACCTAAAAGGAACTTTCCTTTGTACAAAAGCAGTAAGCCGTACAATGATGAAACAACGCGCAGGTAAAATTATCAATATGGCATCTGTTGTTGGTTTAATTGGTAACGCAGGTCAAGCTAATTACGTAGCAAGTAAAGCAGGCGTTATCGGCTTAACAAAAACAACTGCTCGTGAACTTGCGCCTCGCGGTATTAACGTAAATGCTGTCGCTCCTGGTTTCATTACAACAGATATGACCGACAAATTAGATGAAAAAACAAAAGAAGCAATGTTAGCGCAAATTCCGCTTGGTGATTATGGAACAACGGAAGATATTGCAAATGCAGTTCTTTTCCTAGCGAGCGATGCTTCGAAGTATATTACTGGTCAAACACTATCTGTTGATGGCGGAATGGTCATGTAAAATTGGTTATTGAATGCGAATTTACTTGGCTCGCATTACTTTAAATATTTTTGTTTACGTAGGAGAAATAATCCTATATAATACTTGGAGGGAGGTGAAGTGAAAAATGGCAGAAGTATTAGAAAAAGTTACAAAAATCATCGTCGACCGTTTAGGTGTCGAGGAATCCAAAGTAACTTTAGAAGCTTCCTTCAAAGAAGATCTAGGTGCAGATTCCCTAGATGTTGTTGAATTAGTAATGGAACTTGAAGACGAGTTCGGAGTTGAAATCTCTGATGGCGACGCTGAAAACATTAACACAGTTGGTGATGCAGTGAAGTACATAGAGGCGAACGCATAAAACTTTATGTGACCGGATAAATGAGGGTGCCCGTGTTACTTATCTTTGCTGTGGTAACTTCCGCACGCGAGATGAGTAACGCAGGTGGCCTCTTTTTCAAGGTCACGAGATTTGTTGGTTCATTTTCTAAGCAGCTTTTTGCTAGTGGCTGTTTAGAAAATGAACTTGCTTATTAAAGAGAGGAGCAAGTGAAATGAATCAATGGGAAGAATTACAAGAAAGTGTTGGCTTTGATTTTAAAGATGTTGAATTATTAAAACAAGCATTCACACATTCCTCATATGTGAACGAACACCGCCGGGAAAATGTGAAAGATAATGAACGCTTAGAATTTCTTGGTGATGCCGTACTTGAACTTACAGTATCGGACTACCTTTTTAACAAATATCCAGATATGGCAGAAGGACACATGACAAAAATGCGCGCAGCAATTGTTTGTGAGCCTTCTTTAGTTGAATTTGCAGAAGCAGTACATTTTTCCAAATATGTACGACTTGGTAAAGGAGAAGAAAAAGCCGGTGGAAGAACTCGTCCAGCACTTCTGGCGGATGTATTTGAATCATTTATCGGCGCGCTTTATTTAGATAATGGGATTGACAAAGTTGTGACATTTTTAGAACGGGTTATTTTTCCAAAAATTGATGCAGGGGCATATCTACAAACCGTTGATTATAAAACGCAACTGCAAGAAATTGTTCAACGGGACCGTGATGTCTTGATCGAATATGATATTCTTGGCGAAACAGGACCAGCGCACAATAAAGCATTCGATGCCCAAGTTATCGTTAACGGACAAGTACTTGGAAAAGGCAGCGGCAGAACAAAAAAACAAGCAGAACAAAGTGCGGCACAATTTGCTATAAATCAACTAACACACAGATAAACAAAAATGGAGGTGTCCGGACATGTTATTAAAACGATTAGAAATGAATGGCTTTAAATCCTTTGCTGACAAAGTTGCGATAGATTTCGTGCCCGGCATGACTGCAGTTGTAGGACCAAATGGCAGCGGGAAAAGTAATATTACAGAAGCAATCCGCTGGGTACTTGGTGAGCAGTCCGCTAAATCGCTCCGTGGTGGCCGAATGGGCGACGTTATTTTTGCTGGAAGTGATACGCGTAAACCAATTAATTTTGCGGAAGTATCGCTTATTCTCGAAAATGAAGACCATTTTTTACCACTTGATTATAGCGAAGTAGCTGTTACTAGACGTATTTACCGTAATGGTGATAGCGAGTTTTTAATTAATAAAGAAAATTGTCGACTGAAAGATATTGTCGATTTATTTATGGACTCTGGACTTGGAAGAGAGTCTTTTTCGATTATTTCGCAAGGGAAAATTGATGAGATTCTGAACAGTAAACCAGAAGAACGTCGCTCGATTTTTGAAGAAGCAGCCGGCGTACTTAAATATAAACACCGTAAAAAACAAGCCGAAAATAAATTATTTGAAACGGAAGAAAATTTAAACCGTGTACAAGATATTTTGTATGAATTAGAAGGGCAACTGGAGCCGCTTGAAATGCAAGCTTCTATTGCGAAAGATTATTTATTCCAACAAGAAGAACTAGAAAAATACGAAGTGACGCTACTTGCGAGTGAAATCAGTTCCTTAACAGAAAAACTAGCCGAAGTACGTAAAGAATTTGGTGAAAATCAAACGGTTTTAATTAAGCTACGCGAAGAATTACACGCCGAGGAAGCGGTTATTTCACGTGAAAAACAAGCACTTAATGAAACAGATATTGCGCTAGATAATTTACAAGAACGCCTTTTAGTTGAAACGGAGAAGCTGGAACAACTAGAAGGGGAACGGAATCTTCAATTAGAACGTAAAAAACATAGTAGCGAAAATGAACAAGTCTACGCAGAAACACTGGCGGCAATTACGGAAAAAATTACTGCTTTGGAAGAGCAAAAAGAAGTTCTAAGTAGCTCAAAACTCGAAAAAGAAACAGCACTTGAAATTGCTGTAAAAGCGAAAAAAGAGCTAGAAGCGACACTTGCTAAATACGATGATTTATCCGAAGAAGCAATCGAAAATCGCAAAAGTGATTATATTGATTTACGCCACACACAGACGACCATCAATAATGATTTAGGTTATATTGAGCGTCAAATTGGGCAAATCAATAGTCGAATTGACAAATTAGACTTAGAAAATAGTCATCATGTCGATGATAGAAAAGATATGCTATCGCAAATCGAAACAACGAAAACACATTTAACAAAAATCCAAAGTGAGCTTACGGAACAAATGGAAATTTACCGTGAAGTACAGCAAACTTTAGCGAAACAAGAAGCGATTTTTGGGACACAAGAACGCGCACTTTATAAACATTATGAAACAGTGCAACAAATGAAATCGCGGAAGGAAACACTAGAGGAGTTGGCGGATGATTATGCTGGCTTTTTCCAAGGTGTCCGGGAAGTCTTAAAAGCGAAAAAAGAAATTCCAGGGATTTTAGGTGCATTAGTAGAACTCGTAGAAATACCCGCGAAGTACCAACAAGCCATGGAAACAGCGCTTGGGGCAAGTGCGCAGAACGTTGTCGTAGAAGATGACCGCGTTGCTCGTGAAGCCATCAGTTTCTTGAAGAAAACGAAAAGTGGCCGTGCAACTTTCTTACCACTTTCGACTATTCAACCTCGCGAACTTCCAGCTGCAACAAAAAACGCTTTAAGCAACCAACCTGCTTTTATCGCACTTGCAAGTGAAGTCATTTCTTTTGATGAAAAAGTTTCTCCGGTTATTTTGAATGCTCTCGGGACAACGATTTTGGCAAAAGATTTAAAAGGGGCGAATACGCTCGCTCGCTTAGTCAACTTTAGGTATCGCATTGTGACACTGGAAGGGGACGTAGTGAATGCCGGTGGTTCGATGACTGGTGGAGCAACCAAAGGCGGAAAGTCGTCTATCTTAACGAGAAAACATGAGTTAGGCCAATTAGCAGAGAAAATTGCCGAGTTAAACGAAGCCACTCGTGAAATGGAATCTGCGGTTCAACTAGCTAAAGATAGCATGGCGAAAAAACGTGAAGAACTCGAAGAAACACGAGGAATCGGTGAAAATTTACGTTTACAAGAAAAAGAATTACTTGGAAAATTAGACCGAGAAACCGAGAATCTAGAGCGCTTCAATAAACAACTACAACTATATGATATTGAAAAAGCAGACGGTAGCGAAGAATTAAACAAACTACTGGAGCGAAAAGAAACTTTACTACATGAACAAGTCGAAATCGCGAAACAAATCGAAGCAACCGATGAAGAAATCAAGGCGATGACAAGTTCAAGCAAAGCACTAGAAAGCAAACGTGCAGCAGATTTAGAAAGTCTGTCATCCTTAAAAGCGCAAATCGCCGCTAAACGAGAGCAACTTCAATCTGCTACAGAAGCCGTCGAGCGAGTAACGACAACGCTACATGAAAATTACGAACAAAAAGAAGCGGCTGAACAAAAGCTAGCTTCCTTAAAAACCAACTTAACTAGCGTTCATACAAGCGAAGAATCAGCTAGAAAATCCATTGAAGAACTGCGCAAAGATAAGGCTGAAACAAGCGAAAAACTTACGCAAACAAGACAAACCCGCGCTGAACTACAAGAAAAATTAGAACTATTAGAAGCCGAATTAACACAAAAAAATAATCAAATCAGTTTTTACGTGGAGCAAAAAAATAATGCAGAAATTAGTATTGGTCGTTTAGAAGTAGATATTACGAACCGAATTGATCGTTTGCAAGAAGCTTACTTACTAACACCAGAGCAAGCCGAAGAAAAAATCTTGCCAGAAGTAAATACCGAACAAGCTCGTTCGAAAGTTCGTTTATTAAAACGTTCTATCGATGAACTAGGTATCGTCAATATTGGTGCCATCGAAGAATTCGAGCGCATCCAAGAACGTTTTGACTTCCTAAACGGACAACAAGCGGATTTACTTGCCGCAAAAGAAACCCTCTTTAAAGTCATGGACGAAATGGACGAAGAAATGAAAATTCGTTTTAGTGAAAGTTTTGAAGCAATTAAAACCGAATTTGCGATTGTTTTCCCTGAGCTATTTGGCGGAGGTAGCGCGGAACTGGTGCTACTTGATCCTGAAAATCTCTTAACAACCGGGATTGATATCGTCGTTCAACCACCTGGGAAAAAATTACAAAACCTATCGCTTCGTTCTGGCGGAGAACGTGCGCTAACGGCGATTGCATTACTATTTGCTATCATTCGCGTTCGCCCAGTACCATTCTGTATCTTGGATGAAGTAGAGGCGGCTTTAGATGAAGCCAATGTTACACGATTCAGCCGTTACTTGAAGCAATTCGAGTCCGGCACGCAGTTCATCGTTATCACACACCGTAAAGGAACAATGGAAGAAGCCGACGTATTATACGGTGTCACCATGCAAGAGTCCGGCGTCTCCAAACTAGTATCAGTTCGTTTAGAAGAAACAGCCGAACTCATTAAATAAAAGGAGTAGACAAAATGACCTTTTTTAAAAAATTAAAAGATAAAATTACCCAGCAAACCGATTCCGTTTCTGGAAAATTTAAAGATGGCTTATCCAAAACACGCGGCAACTTTTCCGGAAAAATCAACGAAATGGTTGCTCGCTATCGTAAAGTCGACGAAGATTTCTTTGAAGAATTAGAAGAAATCCTTATCGGAGCAGATGTTGGTTTTGAAACTGTCATGGAACTAGTCGATACGCTGCGCCGTGAAGTTCAACTTAGAAACATTAGTGATCCAAAAGACGTACAAGAAGTGATAGTCGAAAAATTAGTCGAGATTTACCAAGGGGACGAAAAAGAAGACGAAGCACTTCATATCGAAGAAGACGGGCTAACTGTTATCTTGTTTGTTGGTGTGAATGGGGTTGGTAAAACAACCTCCATCGGAAAAATGGCTCATCGCTTTAAACAAGAAGGTAAAAAAGTGATGCTAGCTGCTGGCGATACATTCCGTGCTGGTGCCATTGATCAATTAGAAGTCTGGGGCGAGCGTACCGGCGTCGATGTTATTAAACAAGCCGAGGGGAGCGACCCTGCAGCGGTGATGTTTGATGCCGTTCAAGCCGCAAAAGCACGCAAAGCGGACGTTTTACTTTGCGATACAGCTGGCCGTTTACAAAACAAAGTCAATCTAATGAACGAATTAGAAAAAGTAAAACGTGTCATTACGCGTGAAATTCCTAATGCACCGCACGAAGTTTTACTAGTACTCGACGCAACTACTGGTCAAAATGCTTTCGTTCAAGCGAAACAATTTAAAGAAACAACCGACGTAACAGGTATTATTCTCACAAAACTGGACGGAACTGCCAAAGGTGGTATTGTTATCGCCATTCGCAATGAACTAGATATTCCAGTGAAATTCGTCGGTCTTGGGGAACAAATGGATGACCTGCAAGCCTTTGATGCAAATGAATATGTGTATGGCTTATTTGCTGATATGGTTGATAACGAAAAATAATCAGAGAAAGCCGAATGATTCTCGTCATTCTGGCTTTTTTCTCTTTTGTTTAACCTTCCTTGACATTCCCGCGATTTCCCCGTATCCTTTAAAAGGAGAGAGGTGAAATGCCTTGTTTGAGAAGACAAACCGTATGAATTTATTATTTGATTTTTACCAGGAATTACTAACAACAAAACAAAAAGCCTATGTTTCTTTTTATTACCTGGATGATTACTCGCTAGGCGAAATTGCTGAAGAATTTGAAGTGAGTAGACAAGCCATTTATGATAATATTAAAAGAACCGAAGAAAGCCTAGAAAAATACGAAGAAAAACTAGGGATGCTAAAAAAATACCAACAACGAGAAAAACTCTTTAGTCAATTAGAAGCACAATTAACCAAAAAGAATTTTCTGGACGAGCAAGTGAAAGATACGCTCGAACAGCTTAAAAATATCGATTAGGAGGCCAGAATCATGGCATTTGAAGGACTAGCTGGAAGACTCCAAGAAACAATGAACAAAATTCGCGGCAAAGGGAAAGTAAACGAAGCTGACGTAAAAGAAATGATGCGTGAAGTTCGTCTTGCTCTACTTGAAGCCGATGTTAACTTTAAAGTCGTTAAACAATTTATTAAAACAGTAAGCGAACGAGCTGTCGGCGCAGACGTTTTGAAAAGCCTAACCCCCGGCCAACAAGTTATCAAAATCGTTCAAGAAGAACTAACAAGCTTAATGGGCGGAGAAGAAAGCAAAATCGGAACAGCGGACCGTCCGCCAACCGTGATTATGATGGTAGGTCTACAAGGGGCTGGTAAAACAACGACTTCCGGAAAACTTGCTAATTTATTACGCAAAAAATATAACCGCAAGCCATTACTTGTCGCAGCAGATATTTACCGACCTGCCGCAATCAAACAATTAGAAACACTTGGCAAACAATTAGATATGCCAGTATTTTTTCTAGGTGATCAAGTAAGCCCAGTAGAAATCGCCAAACAAGCTATAGCTAAAGCCAAAGAAGAACATTTAGACTATGTCATTATCGATACAGCCGGTCGTCTTCATATTGACGAAACGCTAATGGATGAGTTAAAACAAGTGAAAGAAATTGCAACACCAACCGAAATCCTGCTTGTTGTCGATTCCATGACGGGGCAAGATGCTGTCAACGTGGCGCAAAGCTTTAACGAACAATTAGAAATTACAGGTGTCGTGCTAACCAAATTAGACGGCGATACACGTGGTGGTGCCGCGCTTTCGATTCGTTCTGTCACTGGCAAACCAATTAAATTTATCGCGACTGGCGAAAAAATGGAAGCTCTAGAAACTTTCCATCCAGATCGTATGGCTTCCAGAATTCTCGGCATGGGCGATGTGCTTTCCCTTATTGAAAAAGCACAAACCGATGTGGATGCAGAAAAAATGAAAGCTATGGAACAAAAAATGAAAGACAACAGCATGACGCTAGATGACTTCCTAGACCAATTACAACAAGTAAAACAAATGGGACCACTAGATGAACTACTTAAAATGATGCCTGGGGCGAACAAAATGAAAGGCCTCGACAACATGAATGTCGATGATAAACAACTTGGTCACATCGAAGCGATTATCAAATCAATGACTAAAAATGAAAAAGATAACCCAGATATCATCAACGCAAGTAGAAGAAAACGGATTGCTCGCGGAAGCGGCCGTCCTGTTCAAGAAATTAACCGTCTCCTAAAACAATTTGCTGAAATGAAAAAAATGATGAAGCAAATGACTGGTGGCGGCAAAGGCAAAAAAGGCAAAAATCCATTCGGCAATTTCAAAATGCCATTTTAATTTCAAAAGCCAAAATCCATTTCGGGTTTTGGCTTTTTTCATACCTTAACATCCCTAAAATCATTTCTTTACAAACCCTTCATTCAACCAACAAATTGCGTTGCTATAATGTACAAGAAGCTTACAAAAGGAGGAGAAAGAATGAAACATTGGGTAAAAGTAACAGGGGCAGGGATACTAGGCGCAACCATACTACTAGGAGGATGCGGGGCGCAGTCAGAAGAAAAAGCAGAAGCAAATGTTAAAACCGAACAAACACTCAAACCGGGTAGCCAAATTAAATTAGAAGGTGCCGTGAATGTCCGAGACTTAGGTGGATATAAGACAACGGATGGACTAACCATTAAGCCGCATAAACTTATTCGAAGTGCCGAACTCGCCAACTTAAGTGATTCAGATAAGAAGAAACTCGTTAATACATACAATCTTTCTCATATAGTTGATTTCCGAACGAATTCAGAAGTCGCAGCCAAACCAGATCCAAAACTCACAGATGTAGACTACACACACGATTCGGTGATGAAAGATAATGGCGCATCTACAAGCACACAAGATTTAACTGCCAGCCTAGCCAAAATGGATAATCCAGAAACATTTCTCATTAATGCCAATAAAAGTTTTATTACAGATGAAACTTCCATTCAAGCCTATAAAGAATTTTTCGATATACTACTAGCCAATCAAGATGGTTCTGTTCTCTGGCACTGCACAGCCGGAAAAGATCGAGCAGGATTTGGGACAGCTCTAGTTTTATCAGCACTAGGTGTGGATAAAAATACAGTGATTGACGATTATATGTTGTCCAATAAATATCGTGCCGACGAAAATAAAAAAGCAATAGAAGCCGTTGCAGCAAAAACAGACAATAAAAAGGTGATTGATGGAATGACTGCCATAATGGAAGTTCGTGAATCTTATATCAATGCAGCTTTCGATGAAATTGATGCAAAATATGGTTCCATGGATAACTTTTTGAAAGAAAAACTTGGACTAACCGACGCGAAAAAAGAACAACTAAAAAAAGCCTATCTTTATTAAAAAAGTAAGCCCTTTGAAAAAGGGCTTTTTTTTTGCGTACAAATAGAATCTGAAGTGAAGAACCATTCTAAAAAGATTTGTATACAATTGAACGACAATTCATGTAAAGTTGAGTTTTATAGGTCTTAGTATCTATATGGCAACAGTGCTAAAGTTTAAATATAGGCTATAAATGCGCATATTTGTGTAACTTTTAGACTAAAAGGATTGAATTGAAGTATTTTTTGGTTCTAGTACTTTTTACTTTAATTTTTTAAAAATATACTATATAGTAAAGTTATCTAACGGGTTATAACAGCTAGTGTTAGGTTCGAAAAAGAAGGGAGGGGCATTTGGCTGAAGGATTGGTATCTGATATTGGATAAAGGTTCAGGGGGATACTTAATAGTTAGCTTATTAGGAAAACATAATTAAATACCTTTATTCTGTTTTCAGTTATTTTTCAAAATCAAGAACGATTGATTTTTAAGGGGGAAAAATGATGAAAAAACAGCGTGTAGATTACAAACGGAGATTAGACCAAAAGCGAGCGCAAAAAGCAAAATTAATTGCTGCGCTTATTACGACAACAACAATGATGGTAGCGCCTGTCACTGTGAATTACGATTCTTTTAATCACCAATTTGCTCTAAGTGGTATTCAAGCGGATGCAGCAACTGTTGATTTGCTAGGGAATTCTAATCTAAATACACAGTATTCTAATGGGAAATTAGTGATTACTCTTTCTGGGAATCAATTAGTTAGTGCTAGTGCGATATCCACGTACTATCCATACTTTGAACTACCAAGTGAACTTTCTTCTATTTTAAGTAATCCAAATATAAGAGCAAATACGAAAATTGATTATAAAATTGCTTATTTAGGAATTGGCGGTATTGGATTATTTAATCAAGGTACAGTAAATGGAAGTAATTCAAGCAATTTCTTTATTGATACTAGTAGAAATGCGATTGGTGCAAAAGTAAATCATTTACTGGGAGTTGGAGTTGGTAGTGTATCTACTTTCACTTTGACAATTGATTTACTAGCGCTTGGCGTAACTGCGCTACCTAGTGCCAATGATGGGAAATTGGATTTTGCTGCTAGAACTGGTGATGGGCTTTTGGATGTTGATTTGTTGAATAGTAATGCGGCTCGTGGGTTTATTACTACGGATGTTGGGGATGCGGATGCTGACGCTGACGCTGACGCTGACGCTGACGCTGACGCTGACGCTGACGCTGACGCTGACGCTGACGCTGACGCTGACGCTGACGCTGACGCTGACGCTGACGCTGACGCTGACGCTGACGCTGACGCTGACGCTGACGCTGATGCAGATGCTGACGCTGATGCAGATGCTGACGCTGATGCGGATGCGGATGCTGACGCCGATGCAGATGCTGACGCCGATGCTGACGCTGACGCTGACGCTGACGCTGACGCTGACGCTGACGCTGACGCTGATGCTGACGCTGATGCAGATGCTGACGCTGATGCGGATGCGGATGCTGACGCCGATGCGGATGCTGACGCTGACGCTGACGCCGATGCAGATGCTGACGCTGACGCTGACGCTGACGCTGACGCTGACGCTGACGCTGACGCTGACGCTGACGCTGACGCTGACGCTGATGCTGACGCTGATGCAGATGCTGACGCTGATGCGGATGCGGATGCTGACGCTGATGCTGACGCCGATGCTGACGCCGATGCGGATGCGGATGCGGATGCCGATGCTGACGCTGATGCCGATGCTGACGCTGATGCGGATGCGGATGCCGATGCTGACGCCGATGCTGACGCTGACGCTGACGCCGATGCCGACGCCGATGCGGATGCGGATGCGGATGCCGACGCCGATGCGGATGCCGATGCTGACGCCGATGCTGACGCTGACGCCGATGCGGATGCCGATGCTGATGCGGATGCTGACGCTGATGCGGATGCCGACGCCGATGCGGATGCCGATGCCGATGCTGACGCCGATGCGGATGCCGATGCTGACGCTGATGCTGATGCGGATGCCGATGCGGATGCGGATGCTGACGCCGATGCGGATGCCGATGCGGATGCTGATGCTGACGCCGATGCGGATGCTGATGCTGACGCCGATGCGGATGCGGATGCGGATGCCGATGCTGACGCCGATGCGGATGCTGATGCTGACGCCGATGCGGATGCGGATGCAGACGCCGATGCTGACGCCGATGCTGACGCCGATGCTGATGCAGACGCCGATGCTGACGCTGATGCGGATGCGGATGCCGATGCGGATGCGGATGCGGATGCGGATGCGGATGCTGACGCCGATGCTGACGCCGACGCCGACGCCGATGCGGATGCTGATGCTGATGCAGACGCCGATGCTGACGCCGATGCGGACGCCGATGCGGATGCAGACGCCGATGCTGACGCTGATGCGGATGCGGATGCCGATGCGGATGCCGATGCGGATGCTGACGCTGATGCCGATGCGGATGCCGACGCCGATGCGGATGCGGATGCAGACGCTGACGCCGATGCTGATGCGGACGCCGATGCGGATGCAGACGCTGATGCGGATGCTGATGCGGATGCGGATGCAGACGCTGATGCGGATGCCGACGCTGATGCCGACGCCGATGCCGATGCGGATGCCGACGCCGATGCGGATGCGGATGCTGATGCGGATGCGGATGCGGATGCCGACGTAGACATCGACTGGAGAGATTTCCTAGTTGAAAAACCAACTGTAAATCCAATATACGAAGGGACTAAAACCATTACAGGTTCTTCCATTTATAAAAATATGAATATAAATGCCCTTCTGAAATCATTGCAATCAGATGCACCAGCTGGAACAACTTTCTATATTAACTTGACTCTTCCAGATGGTACTGTTATCGGAAATGTCTTAATCCATGCAGATGGAACCTATACTATTAATATTCCTAATTATAATTTGAAAGCTGGAGATGTTATTCATCTTCAAGTAACAGCTAAATATGGTAATGAAGTTAAAACGAGTGAAGATGTAGCCGTAACTGTCCTACCATTAGCAGATTCTGATGCGGACGCCGACGCTGATGCCGATGCCGACGCTGATGCCGACGCGGATGCCGATGCCGATGCAGACGCTGATGCCGATGCAGACGCTGATGCCGATGCAGACGCTGACGCTGACGCAGATGCAGATGGAGGAACAAATCCTTCTACCAATGGAGGAACTACTGGAACTTCTAACGGAGGTACAGGCATAACTGTTACGAACATGAGTTCAAATGGTTCGGGAACAATGCTTTCCTCAGGTTATAGTGCGGATGGAACAACTTCTATCTCAGCGAGTGATCTTCCTTCAACTGGAGATACAAACAGTAGTCTTCCATGGGTTGGGCTTGGTCTCTTCTCGCTAGCTGGCGCGTTTTTACTACGTCTTTTCCGTAAATAAGAGCCACAATACAACGATTCCCTGTCGCTAAGAAAATTTAGCGGCAGGGATATTATAAAAAGGAGTGGTACATATGCCTTGGAGGGGTATATTAGATGAACTTGAAAATAAAATTATTGATCAATTAACAGAAGATGAAGAACACGCCACTTACAACGGGAAATGGCATGGTTTTCTAACAATCGGCTATAAAAATAAACGAGCTATTGTCATAAATTTTAGCTATCTTTGCCTAGCCAACTTAATCAATGAAATGAAAAAAAGTGCAATAAAAAACCAAACCGAAGAGGCAATTTCTTTTAAAATAGATGTAGCCGTGGATTATCAACTTGAAAATTTAGGAGAATGGAATAAAAAAGCTTTAAAAACGAAGAAAAATTATTATAGAAGAGGCATAGCCTTAAATGAAAATTTTAAAATAGCTTTAATGGAACAGGAAATTAATGCGAACGCTATCCTTCTACCAGGTGATGAGGGTTTAGCTATCAACGTTGAAAATATGAATAGATATTTAATCCAAACAAATAAAAACCAAGCTCAATTAAACTTAACCGTAGATTCTACTATTGTCACTTTTAATACGATAGGGTGGTTTTTTGACGGAAAGAAAATCCATGTATTAGAAACAACGGAATTGGAGCACGGCCATAGAAATACAGAACAATTAACCCCAGATAATGTTTCTGAACTAGTTAAACATGCTGGGAATTATTTAACGCGCCAAGTCAATCAGACAGGTGAATTTAACTACGGTTGGTTTGCTTGCTTTGATAAAAAAATTAAACATTATAATAGTTTACGTCATGCGAGTACAACTTATTCCATGCTAGAAGCCTTCGAACTAACAGGCGAAAAAGCTATTTTAGAAGCAGCGACAAAAGCTTTGACCTATTTAGAACAGAATTTTATTTACGAAAAAGAGGATCTAGCTTTTCTCATTGAACCAGAATTGCGTGAAGTTAAATTAGGCGGGTCAGCTGCCACTTTACTAGCGTTAACTAAATACATGAAAATTACTGGAACGAAAACCTATCTGCCATTATGCCGGAAAATAGCCAATGCGATTCTTTCGTTGCAAGACGCTGACGGAAAGTTTACGCATGTTCTGGAATATCCATCCTTAGAAGTAAAAGATATTTTCCGAATTATTTATTACGACGGAGAAGCTGTGTTTGGCCTACTTCGCTTATATGAAATCGACCGCGATTCGAAATGGTTAGATGCAGCAGCAAAATCCTTTGATCATTTTATTCGCGATAATTATTGGCAAAACCATGATCACTGGCTGAGTTACTGTGCTAACGAAATCACGAAATACCTTCCGGATGAGGCATACTACGAATTCGGACTGAAAAATGCTTTCGACAACCTATCATTTATTTACGAACGCGAAACCACTTTTCCGACCTTTTTAGAGCTCACAGTTGCGACAAAAGAGATGTCACTTCGAATGGGAAAAGAAGGGTTAGATGCATTACTTCGCGGTTATTCGTTAGATGAATTGGAAAAAACAATTACAAAACGCGCGTTATACCAATTAAATGGATACTTTTATCCAGAACTAGCTATGTACTACAAAAATCCAGCAAGAATAGAAGGTAGTTTCTTCATTCGTCATCAATCTTTCCGTGTCAGAATTGATGATGTAGAGCACAATATTTCCGGATATGTACGTTATTATCACCTTCTAAAACAAGGAGAAATAAGTGCTGAAGCCGAAACCGTCAAATAAAAAGAAAAAAATTCCCTCTGTAAAGAAAAAACACTTTACAAACAAATCCTTTACTGGTAATATATATACTTGTGTAAGACTTTATGGAGGTGTAATTAAACTATGGCAGTTAAAATTCGTTTAAAACGTATTGGTTCTAAAAAGAAACCTTTCTACCGTATTGTAGTCGCTGATTCTCGTTTCCCACGTGATGGCCGTTCAATCGAAACTATTGGTACTTATAATCCATTACTTGATCCGGTTGAAGTGAAAATCGACGAAGAAGCAACTTTGAAATGGATGCATAATGGTGCAAAACCATCTGATACAGTTCGCAATCTTCTTAGCCGCGAAGGTATCATGGAAAAATTCCATAACCAAAAATTAGGTAAATAAGGAGGTCTCGGCGCGAATGGAAGAACTCATTCTCTCAATCGTGAAACCTCTTGTTGACCACCCGGAAGACGTTGTTATCACGCCAGAAGAAACGGATACATCGTTAACCTACAAATTGTCTGTCAGTAAAGAAGACATGGGACGCGTGATTGGTAAGCAAGGTCGTATTGCGAAAGCGATTCGTACACTTGTCTACGCAGTTGGCTCCAAAAACGATAAGAAGATTCGTCTTGAAATTATCGAATAACAAAAACTCGTCAATTTGGCGAGTTTTTTTATAACTATTTTTAAATAATCATCAGAGAAGCAATTACCTCACTAAATGTTGTAAAATAGAATAGAAATGGAGGAATTGTGATGAAGCCAGTTATTGGAATTACCGGAAATAGATTAGTAAAAGGTGTAGATGTTTTTTACGGACACCGTGTGACTTATACACAACAGCGCTATGTAGATGCTATTCAAAAAGTTGGCGGATTTCCTATCGCTTTGCCAATAGATGACCCGTCTGTTGCCGTTCAAGCAATTTCTCTCGTAGATGGTTTGCTTTTAACCGGTGGACAAGACATTACGCCACAATTTTATTTAGAAGAGCCGTCCCAAGAAATCGGCGCTTATTTTCCACCGCGGGACAGCTATGAAATCGCCTTAGTTCGAGCAGCATTAGACGCTGGAAAACCGATTTTTGCTATTTGCCGTGGGATGCAACTAGTTAATGTGGCGTTAGGCGGCTCACTTTATCAAGATATTAGCCAAGTCGAAACGAAAGCCCTCCAACACTTGCAGCGCGTCGATGAACAACTTGGCTCTCATACAATTGATATTGAACCGACAAGTGAACTCGCAAAGCATCATCCGAATAAAAAATTAGTCAATTCGCTGCATCACCAATTTATCAAAAAATTAGCGCCGAGTTTTAAAGTAACAGCGCGCACTGCGGATGGAATGATTGAAGCAGTAGAAGGTGACAATTTGCCAAGTTGGTATTTAGGTGTTCAGTGGCACCCAGAATTAATGTTCCAAACAGATCCGGAAAGTGAACAATTATTCCAGGCATTAGTAGATGAATCCAAAAAAACTATGGTAAAATAAGGACATAATCGCTAGTGGAGGTGTCCAGTGGAAATCATCCAAAAAGTTGTCGTCAAACAAATTCTAACCGAAGCAAGTAAACAAGAATTAATCGAGTATTATACCGAGCAAAAACGACAAATCGAACAAGAATGCGACCAGTTGCATTTTGAACAAAAGAAAATGGAACGAAAAAGTAAATTTCAACCAGAACGAGTGGCCGATTACTTTACCCACGAACTCGACCTGCGCCGAGAAAAGAAAAAACTTATTCAGTTTCAAATGGAACAATTAGAAGTCCTCGAACTTGGCAGTGAAATTCGCGAACGAGAAATGGAAACGATTATTGATGTACAAGTAGGAGACAAGTGGGATAAATCCATTTTTGATAAAACCATTGTTGTAAAAGATGGAATCATAGTAGAAATACGCTAGAGGTGACTTATGGAGAAAATGTATAATGTAGGGAAAATTGTTAATACGCATGGCTTAATCGGTGAAATTCGTGTTATCGCAACGACCGATTTTCCAGAAGAACGGTTCCAAGTTGGGAATACCGTGTACTTATTTGAAAAAAACAGCAAAAAGCCTGAAAAACTAATTATTCGTTCACACCGCAAACATAAGAACTTTGATTTGCTGATGTTTGAAGGATTCACTGGAATTCATCAAGTGGAACGTATGAAAGAAGGCGTACTTAAAATCAAAGAAGCGCAACTAACTGATTTAGAGGAGAACGAATTTTATTTTCATGAAATCATCGGTTGTACCGTTGTAACGACTGATGGCGAAGAGCTTGGCGAAATCACAGAAATTCTAACACCAGGCGCCAATGATGTATGGGTTGTAAAAGGCAGCGACAAAAAAGAAAAACTAATTCCTTATATTGCCGACGTTGTAAAAGAAATCAATATTAATGACAAAAAAATTACAATCGAAGTCATGGAAGGACTGCTAGATTAATGAAAATTGACATTCTATCCATTTTCCCAGATATGTTTTCGGGAGTAACCGGGAATTCCATTATAAAAAAAGCCATCGAAAACGAGCGTGTCGCGGTTGAAGTGACTGATTTCAGGGAATATGCAGAAGGAAAGCATCATATTGTCGATGATTACCCTTATGGTGGCGGAGCAGGTATGTTACTCAAAGCGCAACCGATATTTGATGCCGTTCAAGCTGTCAAAGAGAAACAACCAGAAACAAAGCCAAGAGTTATTTTAATGGACCCGGCAGGCAAACGCTTCGACCAAAAAATGGCAGAAGAATTTGCCGAAGAAGAGCATCTTGTTTTTATTTGCGGTCACTATGAAGGTTACGACGAACGAATTCGCGAACACCTTGTTACGGATGAAGTGTCGATTGGAGATTACATTTTAACTGGTGGCGAAATTGGTGCAATGATTGTAATGGACAGTGTTATCCGTCTTTTACCGGGAGTACTTGGTAATAAAGATTCCGCTGTGACAGATTCTTTCTCGACCGGTTTGCTTGAACATCCACACTACACGCGACCAGCCGATTTTAGAGGAATGAAAGTGCCAGATATTTTACTCAGCGGAAATCATGCATGGATAGAAGAATGGCGCGACAAAGAATCGCTCAAAAGAACCTACGAACGCCGCCCAGATTTACTTAAAAACTATCCCTTAACAGACAAGCAAAAAACTTGGCTCAAAGAATGGTCTGACAGTAAATAATCAAAGGACGTGATTTTAAATGGCAATTTTTGGAACACCTGATGAAAAAGAAACCAAAAAATCCGAGCGTCAAAAAGAACGAGAAGCCTATGTACAAGAAGAGAATGACCAAAAGCGAATTGGGCAAAGATGGCAAGACATACAAGTTTCCACTGGACCAATTAATGTGAATCATGACATCTTAACCGTTGTTTTCGCCAAAAGCGTTCGTCCAAGAATCAAAAGCGATCCAGAAGCATACTTAGAAACAGTAGGCTTTGAAAATTTACTACAGGAATTACAAAAGAAAGCTTTAGATGCCGGCGGGAATGGCTTAATTCATTGTTCGTTCACCGAGCAATTCGTCGACGGCCTCGTTTATCAACTCGCATATGGAACAGCCGTCAACATTAAAATTACGAGATTCTAAAAAAAGACTAGAAAGCCAGTTATTGGTTTTCTAGTCTTTTTCATTTTCTACTTGTTTACGTGCGCGCTGTAGCACATTTGTTACATTGAAATCAGCCATATTCATCACCGGTCCATGCCCACAAGCAATTTCCGTCACATCGAGAAGCTGTAACTTTTCCGCCGATGCAATACTTGTTGAAAGATCCCAAGAACCCATCGCTGGAAAAGGGAACAACCATCGTTTCTCCCCGCAAATAGCTGCTCCACCACGAGTTTGAAATAAATCTCCTACAAACAAATGTCCATTACGCTCATCGAAAAACGAAATCGAACCAGGTGTATGTCCAGGAGTATCAATAATTAACAAAGAACCAACCATATCGCCATCTTTTAATACTTGATCAACTTTCGCCGGAAGCTTATCTGAATAACTACCTTTTAACGGCTTCTGTGCTTCAAAAGCATAAATTTTTTTCGTTTCTACAAGCAATTTTTCTCTGCTTCCAATCATTACAAGCGCTTCTGGAAAAGCTGCTTTGACTGCGACTAAACCGCCAATATGGTCACCATGTGCATGCGTTAATAAAATCCGTTTTAACGGTAATTTTAATTTATGGATAAGTGAAATGATTCCTTTCGCATGTGCTAAAATCCCAGTATCAATCAATGTTAAGCCGTCTTTTTCTAAAATTAAGTAACAATTCACTGGAAAAAGATACGGCAATGTTGTAATTTGCCAATATTGATGTTTGGCAGTAATTTTCATGCAAAAACCTTCTTTCTAATTTGCTTTTTTAGCAAGAATTGAATATCGCGTTTTGCTGCACGTGTAACTTTTTTATCATAGTAGTCATCAGTCCTTCTGATAGAAAGATCCAGTCGATCAATTGAAGTCACTTTCACCGAAAACACGCCACTCATCCATAATGGGTAACGCAAGGCAGTAAGAGCAGGGCGGGCGAAAAGTCGATGTTGTATTTCCATTCCACCAATCGTATAAATCAACCGCGCCCGTTTTTTTCGCCATGGTCCTGTAAGAAAATATTTTTTATCTCTAAAACTATAACTCTCTCCGCGCCAAAACAAATGATCAATAACACCTTTTAACACAGCTGGAACGTTAAACCACCAAACCGGATAAGAAAATAGAAGTAAATCAGCGGAACGAACATCATTTTTAAGCGCAATTATGTCAGGGGTTTGCTCCGTACGATAGCCTTCAGGTAAATTAGGGTCAAAAGCTACTTCGCGAATATCATAGATTTTCACCTCGATTGTTGGTTGTTCCTGAAAAACAGCTAAATACTTCTGAAACAAATCTCTTGATGTACCTTTTTCCCGCGGATCACCAATAATCGCCACAACCTTAGCCATTAGAATCCGTCCTTTCTGATGTCAGTAAAAATATGTTCCACAAAAGTGTTAACATCTTTTTGAACAGTGCTGTAATCTTGGACCTCGTCAATTTGCGGCAATTCTTCTAAAAGAGCAGCGATTTTCGTATAATGCGCAATGGTCTGTTTAATTTCCGCTGCTTTGAGTGCAAGTAACTCCTTCGACGCTGTATTACAAGCAACAGACGGTTCACTTCTCAACCATTCCATCATCAGCTTTATTTCAGATAGAGAAAATCGGGCATATTTCATCACCAAAATAAATTTTAATTCTAATAGATGTTCTGCGTTATACACACGATACCCGTTTTCCAACCGATTAGGTACAATTATCTTGTTTTTTTCATAATAACGTAATGTATCCGCTGAAATCCCCACATAAGCAGCCATTTCTTTTACTGTCCATTGTTCCATCTCTGACACCTCCATTTGATATACTAAAGGTAACATTAAACCATACTCCAAGGTCAAGCTTTTTATCAAAAGAAAAAGTAAGAAAAAAACTTTACAGCGAAACTAGTTTATGGTAACCTAAATAAGGTGACTGGAGAGACCAGTCTGATAACGATATTCCGCTTCATTATTAATATGAATGAATGTTTGTTGGAAGGAGAGAAAAACATGAACAAACTGATTGATGAAATCACAAAAAGTCAACTAAACCCAGATGTTCCAAATTTCCGTCCGGGTGATACTGTACGTGTACATGCGAAAGTAGTCGAAGGTACTCGCGAACGTATCCAATTATTCGAAGGCGTTGTAATCAAACGTCGCGGAGCTGGAATCAGCGAAACTTTCACTGTTCGTAAAATTTCTAACAGTGTTGGCGTGGAACGTACTTTCCCAGTACATACTCCACGTATCGCAAAATTAGAAGTTATCCGTCGTGGTAAAGTACGTCGTGCGAAACTTTACTACCTACGTAACCTACGTGGTAAAGCGGCTCGTATTAAAGAAATTCGTTAATCATTTAACGGCTGAAACCCTTGAGAAATCAAGGGTTTTTTGTTTTGTTTGGGATTAGAATAGAGCTGGTGGAAGTTGTCGGAAATGTTAAAAGGGGCGAAAATTTTCAATGTCAGCCCTCACTTTTTCACGAACACCTTCTATAACAGCAAAAATTGTAATGTTTGATGAATAATTATGCCCTTTTATTCATTTGGTTTGTTATGAAATATGATGAATATTTCAACAAATAAAGAAACTAAGCATGAAAAACAACTTAAATTCTGAACGAATATGTACTTTTTGTGGACACTAAAAAAATTGGTGCATAAAACCGTGAATAGTCACCAAAAACAGGTTCTTTTTTGTGACGAAAAGCGCAATATTACACATATTATGTAAAATTAAATCTAAATAATCTCTATTTTTTATCGTTCACGACAAGAATCGGACATTTCATTACATTTTTGGTTATACATCATACTTTTTTGTTATTCTTTTTTTGAAAGAAATTTTTAAAAAAAGGAGATTACAACATGAGAAAAAAAACTTTAGCGGTATTCCTTGTTTTTACTGTATTGGTTGCGTTGCTAGCGCCAACTAATGCAAATGCGTATACGAAACTGGGGCGCGTGATGACAAAAGCTAGCGCGAAAAACTTTAAAATCTATATCAATGGTTCAGCAAAAGGGTTTAAAAACATTATTATTAGTGGTGCAAAATCATGGAATCCGTCCCCTTACTTAAATACAGTAAGCGTAGGAAATGATGTAAAGCCTAACTTTACGGTAAGTAGTTCAAATACGAATAAAGGAAGTGTTTTAGCGGTTTGTAACAGTACGTATAACACATCCAATAAATTAATTTCTAAAAATGAGATTACACTGTACAAAGGTTTCCGTTCACTTTCAAATAATCATAAAATAGAAACCGTTGCGCATGAGTTTGGTCATGGCTTCGGCTTAGGCCATGTGAAAACAAGAAATGCGATTATGCTAGACAAAGGCTTTATAAACAAAACAAAACCGCAAACAGATGATTTTAATGGTATTAAATCTTTATACAAGTAAATAGGAGGATTGTCGATGAAAAGAAAAATAACAATGATTATATGTTTAGTAAGCCTTAGTTTACTAACGGCGTGTTCTAATAGCAAAAGTGTAAAAGAAAAGCCAGTAGAAGAACAAACATCACAAAGCGGATCAGAAACAATAGAATCACGTAATGGCGTTGTTTCTAGTCACGGGAAATACCTAGAACTTGCTGAAGATGTGAATGCTCTTGAAAAAGATGCCCCAATTATCATTAAAGCAACCAAAAAATCTGAAAAAGTAACAGTGACAAAGGAAACGAAAGAAAATGTATTTCCAACAGATTTTTACACAATGAGTGATGTCCAAATAAACTCTATCGAAAAAGATACAACTGGGAAATTGAAAGAGAATATGACCATTAAAGTGTTAGAATATAGCGTAGAAAACGTTACTGTCGATGGGGAAGAATATGATTTAACTATTGATGGTTATAAAAATATGGAAAAAGGTGAAGCGTATACACTTTTCTTAGAAAAAAATCCAGATGGCGATAACTACATACTATCGAATGCAATTATAAGTAAGTTTCCAGTGGAAGAGCTACCTAAAGAAGAATTATTTTTAGATGGCGGGGACCCCACAGAAGAAACGGTTGTTATAGAAGAAATTTATCAGGAAGTTTATGAAGATGTTTTGAAAGAATATAATTAGAGTATATAATTAAAAAGACTTCGATGTGATTGTCGAGGTCTTTTTTGAAAGACTGATTGAAATTATTCTTTTCAATATGTTAGATTGTATTAGCCAGGTAGATAAACATATAAGAATATACGGTTTTTAGATGAAAAGCCAGCTATAAAAATATAGCTCATACGCTTTCTCAATCAACTCCGCGGCTCCCCGCATGGAAGGGAGTCCTTTTGAAATCACAAATAAGGAAATAATAAAAAAGCTACGCTCTAAAATAGAGAATAGCTTTTTAAATCCCAAAAAGAGATTATTTACTTAAGTTTTGAATCGCATAATCTGCTTCTTCAGCAGTGAATTTTTCACCGGCAGAAGATGTTAATTGATCACGGATAGCTTCTGGAGCCATTGCCATCGTTTTTTGATAATCTTCTGCTTTTGCTAAGGCATTGGCATTATAATCTGCTTTTAAATTATCAATTGCATATTTTCCTGCTTCAGCGGAGAATTTTTCACCAGCTTCGGATGTTAATTGATCATAAATACCAGCTTTCGACATCTTCATCATAGAAGAATATTGTTCCGCTTTTTTTAGAGCTGATTTATATTCAGATGGAACGCTTTCTTCTTTTTTCTTTTCTTCTGCTTTTTTCTCTTCAGCAGCTTTCTCTTCTTTTTTCTTTGCCTCATCATCAGCTTTGTCTACTTTTTTAGTTTCCACTTTTTCAGTGTTCTTCGTATCATCTGCTGCAGTATCGTTACCACCTAAAGCGGAACCAATTGCTCCCACGGCGATTACGACGATTAACCAGAACCACCATTTTTTATAAAGTGGTTTCTTTTGTTTCCCTTTTTCCATTTCTCTATCTCCCTTTTTGGTTATTTCTATATAATCGCTGATGCGTTTATACCACACATAATTAAAGTTGAAAAGGTTTACAATTAAAGTTTCATTTTAAAGAAGACAAAAGAAAAACAGCCTCAAAAAATGAAGTTGTTGCGTTATAGCGAATTATTGTAAGAAATATTTGTTTGCATATTAAGTCTATAATAATCTTAAATCTATGTCAATAACCTATCCTAGTATGGGAAGAAATAAAAATAACTAATTCACCTTGACACTAAAAACCCCATATGATATAGTAAGTAAGGTTATTAAACAAGAAAGAAGAAGCAACCCGCTTCTCGCCTCGTTAACACGAACGTTTTCAGGCAAAAAATTCAAACTTTCGTCGCGTAGCTTACGCGATTTTGAATGTGCGGGATTGCTGAAAAGCAGCCCGTTTTTTTATGGCCTCTGAACGAACGAGTTAGCAGGCCGCAGATTTGAACAGCTATTTTCTATCTTGTTGTAACAAAATTAAGTGGAGGTGGCTCACCATTAGCAAAGACATGTTGGTAAACGATGGGATTCGTGCACGTGAAGTAAGATTGATCGACCAAGACGGTGAACAATTAGGCGTGAAGAGTAAAATCGATGCGCTTCAAATTGCTGAAAAGGCTAATCTTGATCTAGTGCTTGTTGCTCCAACAGCGAAACCGCCAGTAGCTCGTATCATGGACTACGGTAAATTCCGTTTTGAACAACAGAAGAAAGATAAAGAAGCCCGTAAGAACCAAAAAGTCATCGTGATGAAAGAAGTTCGTTTAAGTCCAACGATTGACGAACATGACTTCGATACGAAGCTACGTAATGCACGTAAATTCCTTGAAAAAGGCGATAAAGTAAAATGCTCTATCCGTTTTAAAGGTCGTGCCATTACACACAAAGAAATCGGTCAGAAGGTGCTTGACCGTTTTGCAAAAGCGTGCGAAGACCTTTGTACAATTGAGCAAAGACCAAAAATGGACGGACGTTCGATGTTCTTAGTCCTAGCACCACTTCATGAAAAGTAAAGTTTTGAGGAGGAAAAATTCATGCCAAAAATGAAAACCCACCGCGGTTCCGCTAAACGTTTCAAGAGAACAGGATCTGGAAAATTAAAACGCAGACACGGCTTCACTAGCCATATGTTCGCTAACAAATCCCAAAAACAAAAACGTAAATTGCGTAAATCAGCAATGGTATCAGCTGGCGACTTCAAACGTATTCGTCAAATGGTCGCTAAAATGAAATAAGAGAAACAACATTTTTGTAAATTCTAGGAGGTAGACAATATGCCACGCGTAAAAGGCGGAACAGTAACACGCAAACGTCGTAAAAAGATAGTTAAATTAGCCAAAGGGTATTATGGCTCTAAACATTTATTATTCAAAGTAGCTAACCAAGCGGTAATGAAATCTTACCAATATGCTTATAGAGATCGTCGTCAAAAGAAACGTGATTTCCGTAGATTATGGATCGCACGTATCAATGCGGCAGCTCGTATGCAAGATCTTTCTTACAGCAAATTAATGCACGGCTTAAAATTAGCTGGTATTGATATTAACCGTAAAATGCTTGCAGACTTAGCAGTTAATGATATCGCATCATTTAACACACTTGCTGATTCAGCAAAAAAAGCATTAGCTAAATAATTCAAAAATCCTCACTCTTTGGAGTGAGGATTTTTTTATGTTATAAATTAAGTTCTAGCTCGACAGGACAATGATCCGAACCAAGCACATCCGCATGAATTTTTGCATCCACTAACTTATCTTTCAAACGTTCCGATACAACAAAATAATCAATCCGCCAACCAGTATTCCTAGCACGCGCGTTCATTCGGTAAGACCACCAAGAATAAGCATCGGTCAAATCTGGATAAAAATAACGGAAACTATCAATAAATCCAGCGTCTAAAAATGCAGAGAATTTTGCGCGTTCCTCATCTGAGAAGCCGGCATTTTTACGATTTGTCTTCGGGTTTTTTAAATC
The DNA here is from genome assembly GCF_041765605.1 of Listeria monocytogenes. Lineage (GTDB taxonomy): Bacteria > Bacillota > Bacilli > Lactobacillales > Listeriaceae > Listeria > Listeria monocytogenes_D. The sequence continues at coordinate 1,869,136 of NZ_CP168900.1, read as the reverse complement.
AATTTCCTCATGCGCAACATTCAAATCGCCACAAAGCACAACCGGCTTCGTTTTATCCAAGTTTTTTACATATTCCAAAATCGCATCCTCAAACGTCATCCGGTAATCTAATCGTTTTAATTCAGCTTGCGAATTCGGCGTATAAACCGTCACCATAAAGAATTCCTCAAATTCCAGCGTGATGACGCGGCCTTCCGTATCATGCTCGGGCACTCCTAAACCATATTGAACAGATAATGGCTCTACTTTAGTAAATATTGCGGTACCCGAATAACCTTTTTTCACCGCGTAGTTCCAGTAATCTTTGTACGCTGGCAAATCAAGTTCAATTTGTCCTTCTTGTAATTTAGTTTCCTGCAAACAAAAAATATCCGCATCTACTTCTTCAAAATATTCCAAAAAGCCTTTTTTTACAGCTGCTCGAAGCCCGTTTACATTCCAAGAAATTAATTTCACCTAAAAAACCTCCCATCGCTAATAGCCTTATTATAACGTAAGTCACATGCTATAATGTAGTTAAACGATTGGGAGGAAAATAGATGAGGAATTATGTAGTGTTATTAAGAGCGGTAAATGTAGCTGGAAAGAATAAAGTGAATATGAAAAATCTACAAGCTGCTTTGCAAGAAGTCGGTTTCCAAAATGTCATTACTTATATCCAAAGCGGCAACCTCGTTCTAAGCTCCATGTTACAAACGGAACCAGAAGTAGCGACAAAAATAACCGAGGTAATGAAAGCAACGTTCGATTTAAATATTGATGTATTCGTATTTTCGGAACAAAATTATAACCAAATCATCGCAAACAATCCATTTCCGCCAGAAACAATTGGCGAGGAAGAACGCTGGATGGCCGCTTTCTATAATGAAAATATAGCTATTGCGAGACAAAAAAACGACCAAGCCGAAGTAATCGCGATTGGCCGCGTCCTTTATATCCACATTTTCTCCAACCAAATCCACACCTTAAAATTACCCGTTTTCCTTGGCGAATATAAAAAGACCATAACAACAACGCGCAATTGGCGAACAACCCTCCAATTACAAACACTACTCGACAGTCTGGAATAGAATTTTTCGGAAATCAAGTTTATAATGGAAAAGAATCAATCTAAGGGAGTGATAGAAATGAAAGAAGAACTATTAAAACGATTTACGAAATATGTAAAAGTAGATACACAATCGAATGAGGAAAGTACGGTTTGCCCAACGACGCCAGGTCAAATGGAACTGGCAAACATTCTCGTTACAGAACTAAAAGAAATCGGTATGCAAGAAGTTACTGTTGATGAATTCGGTTATGTTATGGCAACACTTCCTTCTAATACAACGAAAGAAGTTCCAGTAATCGGATTTTTAGCTCATTTAGATACAGCGACGGACTTAACAGGCAAAAACGTCCAACCACAAGTCCATGAAAATTATGATGGTAAAGATATCGTTCTAAACAAAGACTTAAACGTGGTACTTTCACCAAAACAATTTCCAGAACTAGCTGATTATAAAGGGAAAACACTGATTACAACAGATGGAACAACTTTACTTGGCGCAGATGATAAAGCAGGTATCACCGAAATTATGGTAGCGATGAACTATTTAATTAATCACCCAGAAATCAAACACGGCAAAATTCGTGTTGCTTTCACACCAGATGAAGAAATTGGCCGAGGACCAGAACGTTTTGATGTAGAAGCATTTGGCGCAAAATATGCTTATACAATGGACGGGGGGCCACTTGGAGAACTAGAATATGAAAGTTTTAACGCTGCAGGTGCCAAAATCACTTTTAATGGTAATAGTGTTCACCCAGGTACAGCAAAAAACAAAATGGTTAATGCTGTCAAAATGGCAATGGAATTCAATGCACGTATTCCAAAAGACGAAGCGCCAGAGTACACAGAAGGTTACGAAGGATTTTATCATTTAATTTCCTTAAACGGTGATGTAGAGCAAGCCAAAGCCTACTATATTATCCGTGATTTCGATCATTTGAAATTTGTGGAAAGAAAAACACATATTGCTAGTATCGCTAAAGAGTTAGAAGAAAAATACGGCGAAGGATCGGTAGAATTAAAACTGAACGATCAATATTACAATATGCGCGAAAAAATCGAACCAGTAAAAGAAATTGTGGATATCGTCAGCGCGGCGATGAGAAATCTAGACATTGAACCGAAAATCAGCCCAATTCGCGGCGGAACAGACGGCGCTCAACTTTCCTACAAAGGACTACCAACACCTAATATTTTTGGTGGAGGAGAGAACTTCCACGGTAAATTTGAATATGTTGCATTAGAAAGTATGGTTAAAGCAACAGAAGTAATCATTGAAGTGGCTCGTTTATTTGAAGAAAAAGAATAATAAAAAAGTGAGTCTAGTTCATCCTAGGCTCACTTTTTCTATACGCTCATTTACTCTAGCGGCAAACACCTTTGCTTCACCGTTTGCAACAAGTAATGTATAGCTTTCTTTATTATTAAGATGTAAAATCAATTTTTTCGTCATGGAAAGGATACTTACTTTTTGTTCTACTTTTTCTATTCTTTCATAAGCAAATTTCTTCAGTAAGTAGACATCTTCATTTTCTAAATAAAAAATCAGCGCATCTGCATTCGAAATCCAAAGCCCCGTTAAATCCATCCATTCGCCTTCCATTTTATAAGCAAATGAACCATAAATCAGACTAGTATCCATCCCGAGAAGCTCACGTACACCTGCTTTTGCAATCATCGTTTCATACAAAACATTTCGCCCCTCTACACACGCATTTTTCGTATTCTAACTATACCATTTACTTCGGATAGACTGCAATGGAGCCGTCTTTTATCCGAATTAATTCTACTGGCTTTTGATAAAAATCTTGAAGAACTTCTTCTGTCAAAAGATTTTCTGTTTTTCCGTGATGAGTTATTTCCCCGTCACGAAGTAAAATGATATTATCGAAGCAGGGGAGAATCTCTTCCGTATGGTGAGTAACAAAAAGCATCGTTGGAGATTCCGGCAGTTCCGCAATCTTCTTAATTCTTTCTAATAAGCGCTCCTTTGCAAATAAATCAAGCCCATTACAAGGCTCATCTAAAATAAGCAACTTAGGACTCGCCATTAAAGCACGTGCAATCAATACAATCTGGCGCTCTCCTTGAGATAAAATTTTATACGGTTTCCCAATGAGCGATATGCCACCACAATCAATAAGCCATTTTTTCGCTAAAGCTAGTTCATCTGCCGTGACTTTCGCATAAATACCAATACTTGCAAACTTCCCACTAAGAACGATTTGCTCACTTAACTCATAGTCTTTCAACTGATGGTCAAGCGCATTACTAACCCAACCAATCGCTTTACGCAATTCCGGCAAAGAAGTCTGACCGAAAATATGCCCAAGCACTTGAAGTCGACCACTACTAGGCCAAAGATACCCATTTAAAAGTTGTAGTAAAGTTGTTTTTCCAGAACCATTGAGCCCTAGGATCGCCCAATTTTCTTTTTCATTAACCACCCAATTAATATCCGACAAAATCGTTTTATTATCTCGCTTTAAATATACATTTTCAAAAGCAAACATCGAATACCTCATTTCCATTTTCTACTATTGTACATGAAAATAATCTAAAAAAGGAGCAAATACTAATGAAACAAGAAGAAATAATAATAGCCGCGCAACAATGGATGCAATCTCATTTCGAAAAGGAAGCTACTGGACACGACTGGGAACATATTAAACGAGTCTGGCATTTAAGCAAACAAATCCAGTCTGTAGAAGGCGGAGACAAATTCACTATAGAATTAGCCGCATTGTTCCACGACTATAATGACAGCAAACTAACAGAAGATCCACTACAAGCAACTGAAATAATCACAACTTGGCTGAGAGAAAAAGAAATACCTAAAGAGGTAATCAGTAAAATCATCCGAATTATCCAAGCAGTCTCTTTTAAAAATGGAAAAAATCCTATCCACGCTTCCACAATAGAAGAAAAAATAGTCCAAGATGCAGACCGTTTAGACGCAATTGGAGCAATCGGTATAGCTAGAACATTTACATATGGAGGAGCGCACAATAGAGAAATAGCTAATCAAAACCACCCTGAAAACACCACATTACAACACTTTTACGATAAATTATTACTAATTCAAGACCAGCTGAAAACAACGACTGCCCAAGAAATTGCAGTAGAAAAACAAAAAATTATGCAGGATTTTATACATGCACTAGAGAAAGAATTAAAAATATAACTCAAAAGGCTTGTATTTCATATAAAGCTGTTATATAATGATAAAGCTGAATTGATACAAATTAATTCATCAAAAACATTTTAAAAATAGTTGTTGACGTGATTTCAACTTTATGGTAAGATTTAAAAGTTGCGTTAACAAAGCAACTGACCTTTGAAAACTGAACAAAGAAGAAGACGAAAAGCAATGAGACGTAAAGTCTCACTGGTAATCGCAGGGCAGAAAACAGAAAGCTGTTTTCAACAAAACAAACTAGTAATTTAATTGCTAGCGAAGTCAATTTGACGCAAGGAATCTTATTCACGGTGTTGAATAAGTATTCAAATTCAATTTATATTTTAAAGAGAGTTTGATCCTGGCTCAGGACGAACGCTGGCGGCGTGCCTAATACATGCAAGTCGAACGAACGGAGGAAGAGCTTGCTCTTCCAATGTTAGTGGCGGACGGGTGAGTAACACGTGGGCAACCTGCCTGTAAGTTGGGGATAACTCCGGGAAACCGGGGCTAATACCGAATGATAAGATGTGGCGCATGCCACGCCTTTGAAAGATGGTTTCGGCTATCGCTTACAGATGGGCCCGCGGTGCATTAGCTAGTTGGTAGGGTAATGGCCTACCAAGGCAACGATGCATAGCCGACCTGAGAGGGTGATCGGCCACACTGGGACTGAGACACGGCCCAGACTCCTACGGGAGGCAGCAGTAGGGAATCTTCCGCAATGGACGAAAGTCTGACGGAGCAACGCCGCGTGTATGAAGAAGGTTTTCGGATCGTAAAGTACTGTTGTTAGAGAAGAACAAGGATAAGAGTAACTGCTTGTCCCTTGACGGTATCTAACCAGAAAGCCACGGCTAACTACGTGCCAGCAGCCGCGGTAATACGTAGGTGGCAAGCGTTGTCCGGATTTATTGGGCGTAAAGCGCGCGCAGGCGGTCTTTTAAGTCTGATGTGAAAGCCCCCGGCTTAACCGGGGAGGGTCATTGGAAACTGGAAGACTGGAGTGCAGAAGAGGAGAGTGGAATTCCACGTGTAGCGGTGAAATGCGTAGATATGTGGAGGAACACCAGTGGCGAAGGCGACTCTCTGGTCTGTAACTGACGCTGAGGCGCGAAAGCGTGGGGAGCAAACAGGATTAGATACCCTGGTAGTCCACGCCGTAAACGATGAGTGCTAAGTGTTAGGGGGTTTCCGCCCCTTAGTGCTGCAGCTAACGCATTAAGCACTCCGCCTGGGGAGTACGACCGCAAGGTTGAAACTCAAAGGAATTGACGGGGGCCCGCACAAGCGGTGGAGCATGTGGTTTAATTCGAAGCAACGCGAAGAACCTTACCAGGTCTTGACATCCTTTGACCACTCTGGAGACAGAGCTTTCCCTTCGGGGACAAAGTGACAGGTGGTGCATGGTTGTCGTCAGCTCGTGTCGTGAGATGTTGGGTTAAGTCCCGCAACGAGCGCAACCCTTGATTTTAGTTGCCAGCATTTAGTTGGGCACTCTAAAGTGACTGCCGGTGCAAGCCGGAGGAAGGTGGGGATGACGTCAAATCATCATGCCCCTTATGACCTGGGCTACACACGTGCTACAATGGATAGTACAAAGGGTCGCGAAGCCGCGAGGTGGAGCTAATCCCATAAAACTATTCTCAGTTCGGATTGTAGGCTGCAACTCGCCTACATGAAGCCGGAATCGCTAGTAATCGTGGATCAGCATGCCACGGTGAATACGTTCCCGGGCCTTGTACACACCGCCCGTCACACCACGAGAGTTTGTAACACCCGAAGTCGGTAGGGTAACCTTTATGGAGCCAGCCGCCGAAGGTGGGACAGATAATTGGGGTGAAGTCGTAACAAGGTAGCCGTATCGGAAGGTGCGGCTGGATCACCTCCTTTCTAAGGAAAAGGAAACCTGTGAGTTTTCGTTCTTCTATATTTGTTCAGTTTTGAGAGGTTAGTACTTCTCAGTATGTTTGTTCTTTGAAAACTAGATAAGAAAGTTAGTAAAGTTAGCATAGATAAGTAATTATCTATGACACAAGTAACCGAGAATCATCTGAAAGTGAATCTTTCATCTGATTGGAAGTATCATCGCTGATACAGAAAATCAGAAAAACAACCTTTACTTCGTAGAAGTAAATTGGTTAAGTTAGAAAGGGCGCACGGTGGATGCCTTGGCACTAGGAGCCGAAGAAGGACGGGACTAACACCGATATGCTTTGGGGAGCTGTACGTAAGCGTTGATCCAGAGATTTCCGAATGGGGGAACCCACTATCTTTAGTCGGATAGTATCCTTACGTGAATACATAGCGTAAGGAAGGCAGACCCAGGGAACTGAAACATCTAAGTACCTGGAGGAAGAGAAAGAAAAATCGATTTCCTGAGTAGCGGCGAGCGAAACGGAAAGAGCCCAAACCAAGAAGCTTGCTTCTTGGGGTTGTAGGACACTCTATACGGAGTTACAAAAGAAAGTTATAAATGAAGCGGTCTGGAAAGGCCCGCCAAAGACGGTAACAGCCCGGTAGTTGAAATGGCTTTCCCTCCAGAGTGGATCCTGAGTACGGCGGAACACGTGAAATTCCGTCGGAATCCGGGAGGACCATCTCCCAAGGCTAAATACTCCCTAGTGACCGATAGTGAACCAGTACCGTGAGGGAAAGGTGAAAAGCACCCCGGAAGGGGAGTGAAACAGTTCCTGAAACCGTGTGCCTACAAGTAGTTAGAGCCCGTTAATGGGTGATAGCGTGCCTTTTGTAGAATGAACCGGCGAGTTACGATTTGTTGCAAGGTTAAGCGGAAAAAGCGGAGCCGTAGCGAAAGCGAGTCTGAATAGGGCGCATAAGTAACAGGTCGTAGACCCGAAACCAGGTGATCTACCCATGTCCAGGATGAAGGTAAGGTAATACTTACTGGAGGTCCGAACCCACGCACGTTGAAAAGTGCGGGGATGAGGTGTGGGTAGCGGAGAAATTCCAATCGAACTTGGAGATAGCTGGTTCTCTCCGAAATAGCTTTAGGGCTAGCCTCGAGGTAAAGAGTCATGGAGGTAGAGCACTGTTTGGACTAGGGGCCCTTCTCGGGTTACCGAATTCAGATAAACTCCGAATGCCATGTACTTATACTCGGGAGTCAGACTGCGAGTGATAAGATCCGTAGTCGAAAGGGAAACAGCCCAGACCACCAGTTAAGGTCCCCAAATATATGTTAAGTGGAAAAGGATGTGGGGTTGCTTAGACAACCAGGATGTTGGCTTAGAAGCAGCCACCATTGAAAGAGTGCGTAATAGCTCACTGGTCGAGTGACCCCGCGCCGAAAATGTACCGGGGCTAAACATATTACCGAAACTGTGGATGAACCTCTTCGGAGGTTCGTGGTAGGAGAGCGTTCTAAGGGCGGTGAAGTCAGACCGGAAGGACTGGTGGAGCGCTTAGAAGTGAGAATGCCGGTATGAGTAGCGAAAGAAGGGTGAGAATCCCTTCCACCGAATATCTAAGGTTTCCTGAGGAAGGCTCGTCCGCTCAGGGTTAGTCGGGACCTAAGCCGAGGCCGATAGGCGTAGGCGATGGACAACAGGTAGAGATTCCTGTACCAGTGCTAATTGTTTAACCGATGGGGTGACACAGAAGGATAGGGAATCGCACGAATGGAAATGTGCGTCCAAGCAGTGAGTGTGAGAAGTAGGCAAATCCGCTTCTCGCGAAGCATGAGCTGTGATGGGGAAGGAAATTAAGTACGGAAGTTCCTGATTTCACGCTGTCAAGAAAAGCCTCTAGGAAGAGTAGTACTGCCCGTACCGCAAACCGACACAGGTAGATGAGGAGAGAATCCTAAGGTGAGCGAGAGAACTCTCGTTAAGGAACTCGGCAAAATGACCCCGTAACTTCGGGAGAAGGGGTGCTCTATTAGGGTGCAAGCCCGAGAGAGCCGCAGTGAATAGGCCCAGGCGACTGTTTAGCAAAAACACAGGTCTCTGCAAAACCGTAAGGTGACGTATAGGGGCTGACGCCTGCCCGGTGCTGGAAGGTTAAGAGGAGTGCTTAGCTTCGGCGAAGGTACGAATTGAAGCCCCAGTAAACGGCGGCCGTAACTATAACGGTCCTAAGGTAGCGAAATTCCTTGTCGGGTAAGTTCCGACCCGCACGAAAGGCGCAACGATCTGGGCACTGTCTCAACGAGAGACTCGGTGAAATTATAGTACCTGTGAAGATGCAGGTTACCCGCGACAGGACGGAAAGACCCCGTGGAGCTTTACTGCAACCTGATATGGAATGTTTGTACCGCTTGTACAGGATAGGTAGGAGCCGAAGAGACGTGTGCGCTAGCATACGAGGAGGCAATGGTGGGATACTACCCTGGCTGTATGACCATTCTAACCCGCCACGCTTAGCGCGTGGGGAGACAGTGTCAGGTGGGCAGTTTGACTGGGGCGGTCGCCTCCTAAAGAGTAACGGAGGCGCCCAAAGGTTCCCTCAGAATGGATGGAAATCATTCGCAGAGTGTAAAGGCACAAGGGAGCTTGACTGCGAGACTGACAAGTCGAGCAGGGACGAAAGTCGGGCTTAGTGATCCGGTGGTTCCGCATGGAAGGGCCATCGCTCAACGGATAAAAGCTACCCCGGGGATAACAGGCTTATCTCCCCCAAGAGTCCACATCGACGGGGAGGTTTGGCACCTCGATGTCGGCTCGTCGCATCCTGGGGCTGTAGTCGGTCCCAAGGGTTGGGCTGTTCGCCCATTAAAGCGGCACGCGAGCTGGGTTCAGAACGTCGTGAGACAGTTCGGTCCCTATCCGTCGCGGGCGCAGGAAATTTGAGAGGAGCTGTCCTTAGTACGAGAGGACCGGGATGGACACACCGCTGGTGTACCAGTTGTTCCGCCAGGAGCATCGCTGGGTAGCTATGTGTGGCAGGGATAAACGCTGAAAGCATCTAAGCGTGAAGCCCCCCTCAAGATGAGATTTCCCATTTCTTCGGAAAGTAAGATCCCTGAAAGATGATCAGGTAGATAGGTTTGGAGTGGAAGTGTAGCGATACATGGAGCGGACAAATACTAATCGATCGAGGACTTAACCAAAAAATGAAACGAAGTTACCTAACTGAAAACTTTCTTCTCTAGTTTTGAGAGAGCAATCTTTCAACAACTCAATATTGTCTGGTAGTTATGGCGAGAAGGTCACACCCGTTCCCATCCCGAACACGGTAGTTAAGCTTCTCTGCGCCAATGGTAGTTGGGGGCTTCCCCCTGCGAGAGTAGGTCACTGCCGGGCAATTTGAAAAAGTCCTAATTATTTAGGACTTTTTTTGTTGAAGTGTTTCTTTTGTCAGCTATCTTATTGGATGTTATATTAGTAAAAGACTCAGTAGAAAGTAGTTTTTAGGTGGAGGGGTTATTTTAGTGGATAATGGCATATTTATAGTAGCTACTATTTTTGTTGTAAATATTTTATATGTAACGATTTATACAGTGAGGTTACTTTTGACGATGAAGGGTTATCGTTATTTAGCTGCGCTTTCTAGTGTATTTGAAATGATTATTTATGTGGTTGCGCTTAGTTTGGTTTTGGATAACTTAAATAATATTGCCAATGTTTTAGCGTATGCTATTGGGTTTGGCGTGGGAATTATCGTTGGTATGAAAATTGAAGAGCGTATAGCTTTGGGGTATATTACAGTGAATGTTATTACAAAAGAATATAATCTAGACTTACCAAACCAAATTCGCGATTTAGGTTATGGGGTTACTAGTTGGCTTGCGAGTGGACGTGATGGCGAACGAATGATGCTTGAAATTTTGACACAGAGGAAGAATGAGCGGAAATTATATAAGCATATTATCGAAATTGATAGTGGCGCATTTATTGTTTCCTCTGAGCCAAAACAAATTCACGGTGGATTTTGGGTTAAACAAGTTCGAAAATAAAGAGAAGCTTACCTATGATGGTAGCTTCTTTTTTTATTTATTTAGTGAAAATGGGTACATAATGCAAGTGAAAAGAACAAATACGCTCTAAACACGAACGTTAATAAAATGTAACAATTAAATGTTCGATTTTTCGTTGACATTTATCGTGCCTATTGTTAGAATGAAGGAGTTGAAAAGAGATTATTAAGGAGTTGATCACGTAATGCCTGCTGTAATTGGTGTCATTATGGGGAGTACCTCAGATTGGGATACAATGAAAAAAGCATGTGATGTATTAGATGAATTAGAAATAGCATATGAGAAAAAAGTGGTTTCAGCTCATCGTACACCAGATTTAATGTTTCAATATGCAGAACAAGCGCGGGAACGTGGTTTGAAAATTATTATTGCCGGTGCTGGTGGTGCGGCGCATTTGCCGGGGATGGTTGCAGCAAAGACGACTTTGCCAGTTATTGGTGTGCCAATTAAATCAAAAGCATTGAATGGAATGGACTCGTTACTTTCTATTGTACAGATGCCTGGAGGTGTTCCCGTAGCAACAGTAGCTATTGGCGAAAGTGGCGCGGTTAATGCTGGACTTCTAGCTGCACAAATTTTATCTATAACAGACGATGCAATTACTAACAGATTAGAAAAAAGACGTGCTACACTAGAAGAAACAGTTCTAGAAAGTAGTGATTCTCTTGGATAAAAAATATTTACTGACAAATAGTACTATTGGTATCATTGGTGGTGGACAGCTTGGACGAATGCTTGCTCTTGCAGCGAAAGCGATGGGGTATCGGATTATTGTTCTTGATCCCACTGCTGAATGTCCAGCTGCTCAAGTAAGCGATGAGCAAATTATTGCGGATTATGACGATAAAGTAGCGTTACGCGAACTATCCGAAAAAGCAGATGTAGTTACGTATGAGTTTGAAAATATCGACTATGATGCTTTAAAAATGACGCAGAACTTAGTATCAGTTCCTCAAGGTTCGGAATTGCTTTCGATTACGCAGGATAGAATTTTGGAAAAAGCCTATTTGGAATCTGCTAATATTAATATTGCGCCATATGCAGTTATTGTTGAACAAGATGAAATTGAAAGCGAAATTAAAAGTATTGGATATCCTGCTGTTTTAAAAACAGCGCAAGGTGGTTACGACGGGAAAGGACAAGTGGTTCTTCATGATGAGAGGGACATTGAAACAGCGGCGAGATTGTTGCGATATGGCTCTTGTGTACTAGAAGCTTGGATTCCATTTGAAAAAGAGATTTCTGTCGTTGTTGCTCGTAATTTAGATGGACAAGTAGAGACGTTCCCTGTTGCAGAAAATGTACATGTAAATAATATTTTGCATACGACTACGGCTCCAGCAGATGTGGCGGATGACGTGCATGAGGAAGCGGAAGAAATTGCCAGAAAGTTAGCAGATGTACTTCAATTATGTGGTGTTTTGGCAGTAGAAATGTTTGTGACTAGTTCAGGTGCGATTTATGTAAATGAACTTGCTCCTAGACCGCATAACTCTGGGCATTTTACGATTGAAGCTTGTTCCATTTCGCAGTTTACACAGCATATTCGAGCAATTGTTGGATTGCCACTCGTGAAACCAGAACTCTTAAAACCAGCTTTAATGATTAATATTTTAGGGCAACATGTTGATGATGTGAATAAACAAATGGTGAATTATCCTCATTGGTTTGTACATTATTACGGTAAAAAAGAAGCGAAAATTAATCGCAAAATGGGACATATCACTGTGCTGACTGATGAACCAAAAGCGGTTTTACAAGATTTAGAAGAAACGCAAATTTGGAAGTAACTGGAGGAATTTAAAAGGATGTTAGAACGTTATACTCGTAAAGAAATGGGCAACATTTGGACAGAACAAAACCGTTACCAAGCTTGGTTGGAAGTAGAGATTTTAGCTTGTGAAGCTTGGGCAGAGCTTGGCGACATTCCGAAAGAAGACGTTGCGAAGATTCGCGCTAATGCGAAGTTTGATGTGGATCGTATTCATGAGATTGAACTAGAAACTAGACATGATGTAGTAGCATTTACACGTTCGGTTTCGGAATCGCTTGGTGCGGAACGTAAATGGGTTCATTATGGCTTAACTTCAACAGACGTAGTGGATACAGCGAATTCTTATCTGCTAAAACAAGCGAATGAGATTTTGCGCAAAGACTTGGAAAATTTCATTGCGATTATTGGCGAAAAAGCAAAAGAACATAAATATACCGTAACAATGGGACGTACACATGGTGTTCATGCGGAGCCAACTACTTTTGGTCTGAAACTTGCTTTATGGTACGAGGAAATGAAACGTAATTTAGAACGTTTTAACTTTGCTGCTGACGGCGTTGAATTTGGAAAAATTTCAGGTGCGGTTGGTACGTATGCGAATATTGATCCTTTTGTGGAAGCTTACGTATGTGAAAAATTAGGAACAACTCCTGCGCCGATTTCTACACAAACGTTGCAACGTGATCGCCATGCAGAATATTTGGCAACGCTAGCTTTAATTGCAACTTCTGTAGAAAAATTTGCGGTAGAAGTACGTGCACTGCAAAAAAGTGAAGTGCGTGAAGTAGAAGAATTCTTTGCAAAAGGGCAAAAAGGTTCCTCTGCAATGCCGCATAAACGTAATCCAATTGGTTCTGAAAATGTAACGGGGTTAGCGCGCGTTATTCGCGGTCATATGGTTACTGCTTATGAAAATGTGCCACTTTGGCATGAACGTGATATTTCTCATAGCTCAGCGGAACGAATTATTCTGCCAGATTCCACTATTTTACTTGATTATATTTTGAATCGTTTTGGAAATATCGTGAAAAACTTGACGGTGTTCCCAGAAAATATGAAACGCAATATGGATAGAACACTGGGACTTATTTATTCACAGCGTGTATTACTTGCGCTTATTGATAAAGGTTTAGCTCGTGAGGCGGCGTATGATGTCGTGCAACCAAGAGCAATGGAAGCCTGGGAAAAACAAGTACCTTTCCGTGAATTAGTAGAACAAGATGCAACCATTACTGAAAACCTATCTGCGGAAGAAATTGCAGATTGCTTTGATTACAACTATCACCTGAAGAATGTCGACTTAATTTTTGATCGTTTAGGATTATAATTACGGGCAGAATACAACCTAACCTCTTTGATATTTATTTTTTCAAAGAGGTTAAGTAATTTATAAGGAGATAAATTATTGTGACTAATGAACTGGTTTATGAAGGAAAGGCAAAACGACTTTTTAAAACAGAAGAAGCAGGTGTCTTGCGTGTTGCCTATAAGGACGATGCGACAGCGCTAAATGGGGTACGAAAGGAATCTTTTGCTGGGAAGGGTGAGCTTAATAACCAAATTACATCGCTTATTTTTTCTCATTTAGCAGAAGCGGGAATAGAGAGTCATTTTATCCGGGCGATTTCGGAAACGGAACAATTGGTGAAAGAGGTATCGATTATTCCGCTTGAAGTAGTTGTTCGTAATGTGATGGCTGGGAGTCTTGCGAAGCGGCTTGGGAAAGAAGAAGGCGAGCCAATTCCAAATGCGATAGTGGAATTTTATTTTAAAGAGGATGCGTTAGATGACCCGTTTATTAATGATGATCATGTGCTTTATTTAGAGATTGCGACAACGAATGAAATGGACGAGATTCGCCAGGCTGCTCGTTCGATTAATAAGGTGCTACAAGAATTATTCACTCAAATGAATATTACGCTAATTGATTTTAAGTTAGAATTTGGTCGGGATGCGGCTGGAAATATTTTATTAGCAGATGAGATTTCGCCTGATACATGCAGACTTTGGGACAAGGAAACAAATCAAAAGCTCGATAAGGATGTGTTTCGTCGGAATATTGGCAATTTAACAGATGTGTATACAGAAGTATTGAATAGATTAAAGCAAGTTCAAAACTAGGAGGCCACAAAATGTATAATGTCAAAGTTTATGTCACTTTAAAGAAAAGCGTATTAGATCCACAAGGTGTTGCAGTAAAAGATGCAGCGAAAAGCATGGGTTACGAGGAAGTAGAAGATGTTCGTATTGGTAAATTTATGGAACTAAAAGTTGCAAAATCAGATCGAGATATTCATGAAGTATTAAATGAAATGTGCGACAAACTGTTAACTAACCCGGTGATGGAAGATTACCGATATGAAATTGAGGAGGCGTAAACGATGAAATTTGCTGTCATTCAGTTCCCAGGTTCTAATTGTGATCTTGATATGCTACATGCGATTCGCGATTCTATTGGCGAGGAGGCGGAATATGTATGGCATGCGGAAACAAGTCTTGCAGGCTTTGACGCGGTGTTACTTCCAGGTGGATTTTCTTACGGAGATTACTTGCGAACTGGTGCGATTGCAAAATTTTCAAGTATTATGCCAGAAGTTTTGCGCTTTGCTGAAATGGGAAAACCAGTGCTTGGTGTGTGTAACGGATTCCAAATTTTAACTGAAATTGGTTTACTGCCAGGTGCTTTAATTAGAAATAATAATTTGCATTTTATTTGTAAAACAGTGCCGCTTCGTGTGGCAAATGCAAGTACGATGTTTACGGAGCTTTATGAAGAAGGCGAAATTATCCAAGTTCCCGTTGCTCACGGAGAAGGTAATTATTACTGTGACGACGAAACACTTTTAAAATTAAAAGAAAATAACCAAATTGTTTTTACATATGATAGCGTTAATCCGAATGGTAGTCGTGCGGATATTGCGGGTATCGTAAATGAGCGCGGTAATGTGCTTGGAATGATGCCACATCCAGAACGCGCGGTAGAAGAAATTATTGGCGGTACTGATGGTTTAAGACTTTTCGAGTCCGTTGTAAAAGCTTGGAAGGAGGAACAAGTAAATGCCTAACATGGAGCCAACGACAAAAGAAATTAAAGAACAAAAGATTTATCAAGAAATGGGCTTAACTGATAGCGAATATGAGCTTGTTTGTTCGATTCTTGGACGCGAGCCTAATTATACAGAAACTGGACTTTTCTCCGTTATGTGGTCCGAACATTGTAGCTATAAAAATTCTAAACCAGTACTTCGGAAATTTCCTACAGAAGGAAAACAAGTGTTGCAAGGACCGGGTGAAGGTGCTGGGATTGTTGATATTGGCGATGGTCTAGGTGTTGCTTTTAAAGTGGAGAGTCATAATCATCCATCCTACGTGGAGCCGTATCAAGGTGCTGCAACTGGGGTCGGTGGGATTATCCGTGATGTGTTTTCGATGGGAGCTAGACCGATTGCGATGCTTAACTCGCTTCGCTTCGGCGAATTAGATACACCTCATGCGAAATACTTAGTTAGTGAAGTCGTGGCGGGAATCGCAGGATACGGTAACTCCATTGGGATTCCAACGGTTGGCGGCGAAATCCAATTTGATCCTTGTTATACGAAAAATCCATTAGTTAATGCAATGTGTGTAGGCTTAATTGAAGCGAAAGACATTCAAAAAGGGCAAGCTAAAGGAATTGGCAACCCGGTGATGTATGTTGGTGCTAAAACTGGTCGTGACGGAATTCATGGTGCCACTTTTGCTTCTGTAGAGTTTAGTGAAGAAGGCGAACAACAACGTTCTGCTGTACAAGTGGGCGATCCTTTTATGGAGAAATTGTTGCTTGAAGCTTGTTTAGATGTGATTCGTGATCATTCGGATATTTTAGTGGGAATTCAAGATATGGGAGCTGCTGGACTCGTTAGTTCAAGTTCTGAAATGGCCTCAAAAGCGGGCGCGGGGCTAGAATTAATTATGGATGATGTGCCGCAACGTGAACTAAATATGACGCCATATGAAATGTTGCTTTCTGAATCGCAAGAACGGATGCTTCTATGTGTGAAAAAAGGGCATGTGGAAGAAATCCAAGCGTTATTTGAACGTTATGGTTTAGAGGCTGTTGTGATTGGTCAAGTAACGGATGATAAAATGTACAAAATTATTCATCATGGTGAAGTAGTTGCGAATGTGCCTGTTGATGCACTTGCAGAAGACGCGCCAGTTTATCATAAGCCTTCAAAAGAACCAGCTCGTTATCAAGCATTCCAAGAAGAGAAAGCGTTTGTGCCAGCTATGGATGACGTGGTGGGAGTTTGGAAAGAACTGCTTGCTCAGCCAACGATTGCTAGTAAGCGCCATATTTATGAGCAATATGATTACCAAGTTCGGACGGATACAGCTGTTGTACCTGGTTCAGATGCGGCGATTGTTCGTGTGCGTGGAACAGAGAAGGCAATTGCGATGACGACAGATTGTAACTCACGCTATTTGTATCTTGATCCAGAAGTAGGCGGAGCGATAGCGGTTGCGGAAGCGGCGCGCAATATCGTTTGTTCTGGGGGGAAACCACTAGCGATTACAGATGGACTGAATTTTGGTAATCCTGAAAAACCAGAAATTTTTTGGGAAATTGAAAAAGCGGCTGACGGTATTAGTGCAGCTTGTTTAGAACTTGATACGCCTGTTATCTCAGGGAATGTATCGCTTTATAATGAAACAGATGGTACCGGAATTTATCCAACGCCAGTTATTGGAATGGTTGGTTTAGTAGAAGATTTGGCACATATTACGACACAAGATTTTAAAAATAGTGGCGATGTGATTTTCTTAATTGGTGAAACAAAAGCTGAATATAGTGGTTCGGAATTGCAGAAATTACAACAAGGGAAAATTAGCGGACGTGCGCCGGAATTAGATTTAGCGACAGAGAAAAAATACCAACAATTACTTCTAACGGCGATTCAGGAAGGTCTAGTTGCTTCTAGTCACGATTTGGCAGAAGGCGGATTTGGTGTTGCCCTTGCGGAAGCGACTTTTAAAGCAGGGCTTGGTGCGGATGTAGAAGTACCATTTGCGTTGAATCAACTATTCAGTGAATCGCAATCACGTTTCTTAGTATCGGTAAAACCGGAAAACGAAGCAGCTTTTGCGCAATTAATGGAACTGGAAAAAGTATACCGCCTTGGTGTGGTAACCGAGGATGATACGATTCGTGTGAAACATAAGGAAGACCAAGTTACAGCGAAAACAACGGAATTACGATCCATTTGGGAAGGGGCTATTCCATGCTTGCTGAAGTAAAAGGACTTAACGAAGAATGTGGTATTTTTGGTATTTGGGATCATCCTAATGCAGCGGAAATCACCTATTATGGGTTGCATAGTTTACAACATCGCGGTCAAGAAGGTGCCGGAATTGTTTCGACAGACGGTGAAACACTAAAAGGTCACCGAAATCTCGGCCTTTTAGCAGACGTATTTAAACATGGTGAACTAGACGATTTAAAAGGTAAAGCAGCCATTGGCCATGTTCGATACGCGACAGCTGGTCAAAAAAACTTAGGGAACGTACAACCATTTTTATTTCACTTTCATAGTTCTTCTTTAGCACTTGCGCATAATGGGAATTTGGTTAATGCGAAAAGTTTACGCCGTGAACTAGAAGAAGAAGGCGCTATTTTTCAAACGAGTTCGGATACAGAAGTGTTAGCGCATTTAATTAAACGTAGCCATACAGGTGATTTTGTGGAAGATTTAAAAGTGGCTTTGAACAAGGTTAAGGGTGGCTTTGCGTACATGCTTCTGACGGAAGACACGATGTATGCGGCGCTTGACCCGAATGGTTTTAGACCGCTTTCGATAGGTCGCATTGGTGATTCTTACGTAGTTGCTTCGGAAACATGTGCCTTTGAAACGGTTGGCGCTGAGTTTGTCCGTGATGTAGAGCCAGGCGAACTAATTATTATTAATGATGACGGGCTTCGAATTGAAAAATTCACGGAAAATGTGACGCATTCGATTTGCAGTATGGAATACATTTATTTTGCGCGACCAGACTCTAATATTGCTGGAATTAATGTCCACTCGGCAAGAAAACGTTCTGGGAAAAGGTTAGCAAAAGAGGCTTTTATTGATGCAGATGTAGTTACAGGTGTACCAGATTCCAGTATTTCTGCGGCGATTGGTTATGCGGAGGAAGCTGGTCTTCCTTACGAACTTGGTCTCATCAAAAATAGATATGTGGCAAGAACTTTTATCCAGCCATCACAAGAACTCAGGGAGCAAGGCGTTAGAATGAAACTTTCTGCCGTGCGCGGGGTTGTGGAAGGGAAACGCGTTGTCATGATTGATGATTCGATTGTTCGCGGGACGACAAGTAAACGCATTGTCCAGCTTTTACGTGAAGCAGGAGCGGCGGAAGTTCACGTGAGAATCGCTTCTCCACCACTTGCTTATCCTTGTTTTTATGGAATTGATATCCAAACGCGAAATGAATTAATCGCTTCTAATTATTCTGTTGATGAAATTTGTCGGATTATTGGGGCTGATTCTTTAGAGTATTTGAGTGAAGAAGGTTTAGTAGATTCCATTGGCAGACCTTATCCGAATGAACCTTACGGGGGACTTTGTATGGCTTATTTCAACGGCGATTACCCAACCCCTTTATATGATTATGAAGCGGAATATTTAGCGAGCTTAGAAGCAGAAAAATAATGAGGAGTGACAAATCGAATGGCAGAAAATGCATATAGTAAAGCAGGCGTGGACGTAGAAGCTGGCTATCAAGTTGTAGAACGTATCAAAAAACATGTGGCTAGAACAGAGCGATTAGGCGCTATGGGGGCACTTGGTTCATTTGGTGGAATGTTTGACTTAAGTAGTTTGCATTTAAAAGAACCTGTCCTTGTTTCTGGTACGGATGGTGTTGGTACAAAATTACTTTTGGCAATTGAAGCAGATAAGCATGATACCATTGGGATTGACTGCGTGGCAATGTGTGTGAATGACATTTTAGCTCAAGGCGCCGAGCCATTATTTTTCTTAGATTATATCGCTACTGGAAAAACAGATCCAGTGAAAATGGAACAAATTGTTAAAGGCGTGGCTGACGGCTGTGAACAAGCTGGTGCGGCTTTAATTGGCGGCGAAACTGCTGAAATGCCCGATATGTACGGGTCAGACGACTATGATTTAGCAGGTTTTACTGTTGGGGCTGTCGAGAAACAGAAACTAATTACAGAAGGCGCAGTCAAAGAAGGAGATACACTCATTGGAATTCCATCTAGCGGGATTCATAGTAATGGTTACTCCCTAGTGCGCAAAATTTTCTTTAAAGATAACGAATTGACACTCGATGCGGAAATCAGTGAACTAGATGTGCCACTTGTGGAAGAGCTACTTAAACCAACACGTATTTATGTCAAACCAGTTTTAGAAGTATTGAAAGAGGTAGATGTGCACGGAATTACGCATGTGACGGGTGGCGGATTTGTAGAGAATTTACCACGGATGTTAACGAATGATTTAGCTGTGAAAGTGGAACTAGGTTCATGGCCAGTGTTGCCGATTTTTGACGTTATGAAGAAATACGGCCAATTAAACGAAATGGAAATGTATGAAATTTTCAATATGGGTATTGGTATGGTGTTGGCAGTTGCGAAAGCGGATGTGGAAAGAACATTAGAAGTACTCGTCCAAAACGGAGAAGCGGCTTATGTAATTGGCGAAGTTACGACACGTGAAAATGATGCGGTTATTTTCACAGGAGGAACAAAAGGATGAATATAGCCATTTTTGCTTCGGGTAACGGTTCGAATTTTCAAGCTTTAGTGGATGATGAGTTTATTAAGCCTCATGTGAAATTACTGGTATGTGATAAACCGAATGCTTATGTTTTAGAGCGGGCAAACAAACAGGATATTCCAGTTTTTCTTTTTGAAGCGAAAAATTATCCGGATAAAGAAGCTTTTGAAACAGAAATTTTACTAGAACTTCGCGGGTTGGAAATTGATTTGTTAGTGCTAGCAGGATATATGCGTTTGATTGGACCAACCTTATTAGCGGAATTCCCTGAGCAAATTGTGAACCTGCACCCGTCGTTGTTGCCTGAATTCAAAGGAAAAGATGCAATTGGTCAAGCGATTCAAGCGAATGTTTCAGAAACTGGTGTCACCGCGCACTTTGTGGATGCGGGAATGGATACTGGACCAATTATTGATCAAGTGAAAGTACCGATTGAACATGCGGAAACTGTAGATACTTTGGCTGGAAAAATTCATCAAGTAGAACATATTTTTTATCCAAAAGTGATTCGAGGATTAATTCAAAATGGAGGGAACGATTAATTATCATGAAAAGAGCGCTTATTAGTGTGTCAGATAAAAACGGCATCGTGCCATTTGCAGAAAAATTAGTAGAACTTGGAGTAGAAATTATTTCGACTGGTGGAACAAAAGCAGCATTTGAACAAGCCGGCGTACCGGTAACAGGAATAGAAGAAGTAACTGAATTTCCAGAAATGCTTGATGGTCGCGTGAAAACACTTCATCCAGCAATTCATGGTGGGTTACTGGCAAGACGCGATACAGCTGAACATATGGAAGCTATTGCGGCACACGATATCAAGCCAATTGATTTAGTCGTTGTAAATTTATATCCGTTCCAAGAAACGATTCAAAAATCTGGTGTTACTTTAGAAGAAGCGATTGAAAATATTGATATTGGCGGACCTTCGATGTTACGCTCAGCTGCGAAAAATTATGCAGCGGTAACTGTTGTAGTTGATACAGTGGATTACGATACGGTACTTACAGAACTAGAAGAACACGGTGCAACTACTTTTGAAACGCGCCAACGTCTAGCTGCGAAAGTTTTTCGGCACACAGCGGCCTATGATGCTTTAATTGCAGAATACTTAACGAACATCACTGGAGAAACTTTCCCAGAAAAAGTAACATTAACTTACAATCGAAAACAAGTATTGCGTTATGGTGAAAATCCTCACCAAGATGCCGCTTTTTATACAGAACCTGGCACGGTAGAAAATTCAATTAGTTCCGCGAAACAGTTGCACGGTAAAGAGTTATCTTACAACAATATTCGCGATGCAGATGCAGCACTTAAAATTGCAAGTGAATTTACAGAGCCAGTCGCGGTTGCAGTAAAACATATGAATCCATGCGGCGTTGGTGTTGGAGAAAATATTGAAGAAGCTTATTTGAAAGCTTATGAAGCGGATGAAACGTCTATTTTTGGAGGAATTGTTGCCTTAAATAAAGAAGTGGATGCGAAAACAGCCGAACATATGAGCAAAATTTTCTTAGAAATTATTATTGCGCCAAGTTTCTCTGAAGAAGCGTTTGCCATTTTAACGAAAAAGAAAAATATTCGCTTGTTAACTGTTCCGTTTGCCGGTTCCGTAAAAGGTTTCGAGAAAACATCTGTAAATGGTGGACTTCTTATTCAAGCGAGCGATTCTGTTATAGAAGATACAGCAAGTTATGAAGTAGTAACGGAAAAACAACCTACAGAAGCGGAAATGAAAGCTTTAATTGCTCAGTGGAAAATTGTGAAACATGTAAAATCCAATGCGATAGTAGTAGGATCTGATAAACAAACACTTGGAATTGGTGCAGGACAAATGAATCGAATCGGTTCCGCTTTAATTGCACTAGAGCAAGCTGGCGAGAAAGCAAAAGGAGCCGTACTTGCCTCAGATGCCTTTTTCCCAATGGATGATACGGTCGAAGCTGCGGCAAAAGCGGGAATCACTGCGATTATTCAGCCTGGTGGATCCATTAAAGACAAGGAATCCATTGCGATGGCAAACAAATATGGTATTTCCATGGTTCTAACTCATGTACGACACTTCAAACATTAATCCTCAAAAAGGACGTGTAAATAAATGAACTTATTAGTAGTTGGTAGCGGTGGTAGAGAACATGCTATTAGTAAAAAATTATTAGAATCCAACAATGTCGAAAATGTATACTGTGCTCCGGGAAACGACGGAATGCGTTTAGACAACATCCAACTCGTAGCTATTTCTGAAACGGATAAAGCTGGTTTAATTGATTTTGCTAAAAAAGCAGAAATTGCTTTTGTTATTGTTGGGCCTGAAGTGCCTCTTTTAGAAGGAGTTGTCGATGCTCTCGAAGAAGCTGGAATTAAAGCATTCGGTCCAAAAGCAAATGCAGCATTAATTGAAGGCAGCAAAGATTTTGCGAAACAATTTATGGAGAAATATGCTATTCCAACGGCAGCATCAAGAACCTTCACCGATTATGCGGAAGCGAAGGCATACTTGGATGAGCGGGGTGTGCCAATCGTCATTAAAGCAGATGGGCTCGCTGCTGGAAAAGGAGTCACTGTAGCGTTAGAAATGGAAGAAGCAGTTCTTGCGTTAAAAGATATGATGCTAGAAGAAAAATTCGGTGACGCATCTCTCAAAGTCGTTATTGAGGACTTTTTAGCGGGAGAAGAGTTTTCATTGATGGCGTTTGTAAATGGGGAAGAAGTTTATCCAATGGCTATCGCGCAAGATCATAAACGCGCTTATGAAGGCGATAAAGGACCAAATACTGGCGGAATGGGCGCTTATTCTCCGGTACCACATATTTCTGAAACGGTAGTAGACGAAGCTGTCGAAAAAATTCTTCTTCCAGCTGCAAAAGGAATGGTAAAAGAAGGTCGTTATTTCCGCGGAATTCTCTATGCTGGGCTTATCTTAACCGCAGAAGGTCCAAAAGTAATTGAGTTTAACGCACGCTTTGGAGATCCGGAAACACAAGTTGTTTTGCCTCGTTTAGAAAGTGATTTTGCAGCACTGATAGACGCTTTACTCCATAACGAAAAACCAGATGTGCGCTTTAAAAAATCAGGGATTACGCTAGGAGTTGTCCTAGCAAGCGCCGGTTATCCAGAACATTATGAAAAAGGAAACAAATTAACTGGTCTAAATGATGTTGCAGAAGGTGTAGCGATTTATCATGCAGGTACAAAACAAGATGAAAATGGCGATTTTATTTCTGATGGTGGACGCGTCTTGCTACTAGCAAAAGAAGCAGAAACGATGACTGATGCACGCACATTACTTTATCCAGAAATGCAAAAACTAGATAATCCGAATTTCTTTTATCGAATTGATATTGGCACAAAAGCAGAATAATTTAAAAGTACTATCTCAAGGATAAATTCCTAGATAGTACTTTTTTTGTTCATTTAGTGAAGAGAAACGTTTGTGTTTTACGCGTTGGTACGTTAAAATATGAAAGTAGGATATATGAGATTATTTGGAGGTAAAGATATGCAAATAGAGAAGTTGCGTGGACAAGGATTGGATGAATTCTTCCAAGGGATTTTAACGCTCGAGAATTTAGAAGAATGTTATGCTTTTTTTGATGATGTTTGTACAGTGAATGAAATACAGTCCATGGCTCAACGTTTCCAAGTAGCAAAAATGCTTCATGATGGAAAAACATATAATGTGATTGAATCTGAAACTGGGGCAAGTACAGCAACCATTTCACGTGTAAAACGTTCACTTCATTATGGTAATGATATGTATGATGTTGTATTTTCAAGAATGACAAAGCCAGAATAAGATTGTAGGGATTATGTTGAAAAAGTTTAATAGTAAAACCTATCAGATTGTTATCATCTCTATTCTTGCGCTTGCAGTTATTTATTTTGTGATTAATATGATTGCCACTGGCACGGGGCTTGATTTTTCATTACTGTGGCACTGGGTCTTTATTATTTGTTTTATTTTCACGACGCTTGCTAATGTTAGAGAAAAACGAGCCATTGGAACGGCAATTGGCCTCAGTGGAATCTTGATTTGTGTAACAAGCATTGTCCTCATGGCAATATAAGAAAAGCAATCTCGCTAAAAACTTAGCGGATTGCTTTTTTTTTGTTAAAACAGAAAATCGATTAAACCAGTTGCAGAGAGGAAGACGAAAATAATCGCGATTGGTGCAATATATTTAATAAGAAAGAGCCAAAGAATAAACACTTTTTTCCCAAAATGGCTGCTTGTGGTAAATTCTTTTAGAAGTAATTCGCGAGGTAATCGGTAGCCAACGAAAATCGCGATAAATAAAGCACCAACTGGCAAGATAATATTCGACACAAGATAATCGGCAGCATCAAAAATACTTAGTCCAAAAATCTGAACATCGCTCCAAACGCCAAAACTAAGCGCACTTGGAATAGCCATCAAAACGATTACGAGCCCCATCCAAAGACTTGCTTTTTTACGATTAACGCCGGCATTCATCAGTGGCGCAACCGTTGCTTCAAGCATCGAGAAACTAGAGGTTAATGCGGCGAATAGGAACAAAATCAAGAAAATAATAAAGAATAACATCCCAAAGGGCATTTGATTAAAAATTGAAGGTAAAATAACGAATAACAATCCAGGTCCCGCATCTGGCGTAATATTAAACGAAAATGCTGCCGGGAAAATGGCCAATCCCGCAAGAAGCGACACAAACACATTCATAAGCGAAACCGAAATGGCAGACTGCGGTAAACTAGTCGACCGATTTAAATAAGAACTATAGGTTACCATTACCGAAATCCCTACACTGAGTGAAAAGAAGGCCTGACCAAGTGTAATAAGAACCGTTTGAGCAGTAAAATGACTAAAATCTGGGCGTAAGAAAAATGCGACACCTTCCATCGCACCAGGTAGTGTTAAGGACCTGATAATTAAAACAATAAATAAAATAAATAGAGCTGGCATCATAAACTTACTCATTTTTTCAATCCCGCTAA
This sequence comes from Listeria monocytogenes, assembly GCF_041765605.1. Lineage (GTDB taxonomy): Bacteria > Bacillota > Bacilli > Lactobacillales > Listeriaceae > Listeria > Listeria monocytogenes_D. The sequence continues at coordinate 1,844,440 of NZ_CP168900.1, read as the reverse complement.
CAACTCCGCGGCTAATAACAATGACATTTAGTAAAATAAAGAGAATCGTTGCGCCAACTGATATCCACGGGTTAGCTGTCGTCACTTGGAAATCATGCAGCAGACTTGCTTGATTTTCGCCAGCAATCCCGCCAGCAAGTGTTTTAATTAAGTAAGTGATAATCCAACCACCAACTACGCTATAAAACGAAAATAAAATACTTGCGCCTACAACGCCTAATTTTCCAAGCAAATTCCACTTTGTTCCGGGCGCGAGTGTTTTATAAGCTTGAACGGCATCTCCGCCAGAACCTCGTCCAATCACAAATTCTGCAATTAAAAGTGGCATCACAACGAGTAAAGTTAAAACTAAAAACAATAAGAAAAATGCGCCACCTCCTGCAGTTGCAGCCACATAAGGCAGTTTCCAAATCGCACCAATTCCTATTGCGGACCCAGCGGATGCTAATATAAATCCGACTTTTGAGCCCCATTCTTCTCTGTTTTCTTGCATAATATCCCCATTTCCTTTTTTCTATGTAAATACTCCGAAGTCTTAATAAAATCAAATTTTCCTCATCATACCATAAAATAAAAGCTATCCCAACAGCAACTGGTAAAAAAAGCTTAAAAAAAGTTAAAATTTTTGGTCGTAAGGGTGCGATGAAATGTAACTAATGCTATAATAAGATATCCCATTATAGAGACTTGGAGGAGCAAATGAAGCATTTATTCAAGTTAGACCCAGCAAAGAATTTACCAATGAATGATCTAACGAAGCTCGTCCATTCTGGAACCGATGGATTTATTATTGGTGGGACGGATAATGTACAAATCGAAGCAGTCCAAAAGCTCTACGAATTATTAGGTGAAACGGACTTGCCGATTTTCCTTGAAATAAGCAATGAGTCCATGATTTTACCTGAAGCGGACCATTTTTTAATTCCAGTAGTGTTGAATACAGAAAATAGTAAATGGACACACGGTTTACACCAGGAGTTAATCAAAGAAATGGGAGCATTTATTCCTTGGAAACGAGTCACAGCAGAAGGCTACGTTATTTTAAATAAAGATGCAAAAGTGGCTCATTTAACAGAAGCGAAGACCGATTTAACGGACGAAGACATCGTTGCCTATGCGCGGTTAGCAGAGAATATATTTCATCTGCCCATTTTTTATGTCGAATATAGCGGCATGTACGGAGATCCAGAGGTTGTAAGAAAAGCAGGTGCCGCATTAAGTAATACAAAATTTTGGTATGGGGGCGGAATACGTTCAAAAGAACAAGCTGCTGAAATGGCAAAATATGCGGATACGATTATTGTTGGCAATATTATTTATGAAGATTTAGAAAAAGCACTAGAAACCGCAACTATTTTTAGGAAGAAAACGGTTTGATTATAAAGTGTAGTATGATAAAATAAGAACAAATGTTTGTATGGTGGTGTATAGGAGAATGCAATTGAATGCAAAAGAATTAGTGGACGGATTGAATCCGGAACAACGAAGAGCAGTAGAAAGTACAGAAGGACCTTTATTAATTATGGCTGGTGCCGGAAGTGGAAAAACAAGAGTTTTGACCCATCGGATAGCTTATTTAGTGAGAGAACGTGGCGTAAATCCTTATAATATTTTAGCGATTACATTCACGAACAAAGCGGCTCGCGAAATGAAGTCGCGGATTGGCAATTTAATGGGCGGAGAAGCAGAATCTATTTGGATTTCCACTTTCCACTCCATGTGCGTACGGATTTTACGTCGCGATATTGACCGGATTGGTTATGAACGCAATTTTACCATTTTGGATGGCAGTGACCAATTATCGGTTATTAAAGGCATTTTGAAAGAAAAGAATGTTGACCCTAAGAAGTTTGAGCCACGGGGAATTTTGGCTTCTATTAGCAATGCCAAAAATGAACTGATAACAGCAAGCGAATATATTAAAGAAGCAAGTGGTTTCTATGACAAAATGGTCGGCGAAGTCTACGAAAAATACGAGAAGAAACTTAAGAAAAATCAAGCACTCGATTTTGATGATTTAATTATGGTCACCATTCAATTATTTGAACGTGTGCCCGATGTTTTAGAATATTATCAGCGTAAATTCCAGTATATTCACGTGGATGAGTACCAAGATACCAACCACGCGCAGTATTTACTCGTGAAACAGCTTGCTTCTCGTTTCAAAAACTTATGCGTCGTAGGTGACTCGGATCAATCTATTTATGGTTGGCGCGGGGCGGACATTAGTAACATCATGTCCTTCGAAAAAGATTACCCCAATGCGAAAACCATTTTGTTAGAAGAGAATTACCGTTCGACAAAACGTATTTTAGAAGCGGCGAACCGTGTTATCGAAAATAATGGTAATCGTAAACCGAAAAATCTTTGGACTAGCAATGCAGAAGGGAAGAAGATTTTTTATCATAAAGCATTAACGGAAAAAGAAGAAGCGGCCTATGTAGTTATGAAAATTCAAGAAGAAGTAAATAACTCGAATCGACCACTTTCTGACTTTGCGATTCTTTATAGAACCAATGCCCAGTCCCGTGTAATGGAAGAATATTTCATGAAGTCAAATATGGCGTACACGATGGTCGGCGGCACGAAGTTCTATGACAGAAAAGAAATTAAAGACATTTTGGCGTATTTACGTCTGATTAGTAATAATGAAGACGATATTAGTTTGACACGTATCATTAATGTACCAAAACGCGGCGTTGGACCAGGTACTTTAGATAAACTAAATAATGTGGCGACCACGTATGATTTGAGCTTGTTTGAAGTCCTTAACCGCATCGAACTAGCGGGAATTTCGCCTAAAATAAGCAAAGACTTAGTTGCGTTTCATGATTTGATTCGCGGCTTCACGCAAATGCAAGATTTCTTATCCGTAACCGAACTCGTAGAAGAAATCCTTGAAAAAACAGGCTACCGCGCAATGCTAAAAAATGAACGAACTATTGAAGCACAAACACGTTTAGAAAATATCGACGAGTTTTTATCTGTAACACAAAACTTTGAGAAGGAAAATGACGATAAAACGTTAATTGCCTTTTTAACTGATTTAGCACTCGTTGCTGACGTCGATAAGTTAGAAGAAGACAATGAAGAACAAAACGGGGCTGTCACACTGATGACACTTCACTCTGCCAAAGGGCTAGAATTCCCAGTTGTCTTTTTAGTCGGAATGGAAGAAGGGATTTTCCCACATTCTAGAGCCATTTATGAAGAAGAAGAAATGGAAGAAGAGCGCCGACTTGCTTACGTTGGTATTACTCGAGCGGAAGAAGAACTTTTCCTAACGAGCGCTTACTCGCGGATGCTTTATGGTCGCCCGTCATCTAATCAGGAATCTCGTTTTATTGGAGAAATCCCTCGAGACTTACTTGAGTTAGGTAATGAAAATAAATTAAAAGCAGACAAACCATATGCCAAACCGCGTATGCCACAAAAAACAACTACTGCGTATAAATCCTCTGGAGCAGAAACGCTTGGTTGGACAGTCGGCGATAAAGCCAGTCATAAAAAATGGGGCGTAGGAACAGTCGTCAGTGTCAAAGGGGAAGGTAGCGGAATGGAACTAGATATTGCATTCCCGAGCCCAACTGGCGTCAAACGATTGCTCGCAGAATTTGCGCCAATTGAAAAAGTATAAATTTGGAAAAAGCAGGTGAAGAATGATGGCTGATAAAAAAAGGTATGAGGAACTAATCAACATACTTGATCAGTACAGCTATGATTATTATGTAATTGATAATCCAACAGTAGAAGATGCCGAATACGATCAGAAGATGCAAGAACTACTTAAAATAGAAGAAGCGCATCCCGAGTGGGTTACACCTGAATCTCCGTCAAAACGAGTTGGCGGAGAAGTTTTAGAAGGTTTTAAAAAAGTAGCACATGACACACCGATGTTAAGTCTTGCCAACGCTTTTAACCAAGAAGACTTGGCAGACTTTGACCGCCGAATTCGCGACAAAGTGGGCGATGATATTGCTTATATGTGCGAACTTAAAATTGACGGACTAGCAGTATCTCTTCAATACGAAAATGGTAAATATAAACAAGGTGCTACTCGTGGTGATGGAACCATTGGGGAAGACATTACTGCTAACTTGCGTACAATTCGCTCCATCCCAATGAAACTTCAAAAGGACTATTCCATTGAAGTTCGCGGTGAGGCTTTCATGCCAAAACGCTCCTTCCAAAAACTAAATGAAATTCGTGAAGAAGAAGGCCAGATGTTATTTGCCAATCCACGAAATGCTGCGGCTGGCTCGCTTCGACAATTGGACACAAAAATTGCAGCGTCGAGAAATCTTGATATCTTCCTTTATGCAGTAGCAGATTTTGGCGAAATGGGCGTTGAAACTCATAGCGCCGGCTTAGATATGCTTGAAACACTTGGTCTTAAAGTCAATAAAGAACGCCGACTTTGCAACAGTTTAGAAGAAGTTTATGCGTACATTGAAGAATGGACAGAAAAACGCGCCGGCTTAGCATACGATATTGACGGCATTGTTTTAAAATTAAACAACCTAGAGCAACAACGCCAAATGGGGACCACCGTTAAATCGCCTCGTTGGTCGATTGCTTATAAATTCCCAGCCGAAGAAGTACCAACTAAGTTACTCGATATCGAATTAAATGTTGGTAGAACAGGTGTGATAACTCCCACCGCCGTGTTAGAACCAGTGAGAGTGGCAGGAACAACCGTTAGCCGCGCTTCGCTTCATAACGAAGATTTAATTACGGAAAAAGACATCCGCATTGGCGACACCGTTTTAATCAAAAAAGCTGGCGATATCATTCCAGAAGTCATTAAAAGCATCACCGAAGAACGTAGCGGAAGTGAAGAACCCTTCCATATGCCGAAAAATTGTCCAACGTGCGACAGTGAATTGGTTCGTTTAGAGGAAGAAGTGGCGTTGAGATGTATTAATCCTAAATGCCCAGCTCAAATAAAAGAAGGACTTATCCACTTTGTTTCCAGGAATGCGATGAACATTGATGGCCTCGGCGAAAAAGTGATTATCCAGCTGTTTTCACAGCATTTAATTAAAGATGTAGCAGATTTGTTTTTCCTTTCGAAGGAGAAACTGTTAGAATTAGAAAGAATGGGTGAGAAATCAGTAACTAATTTACTGGCATCCATCGAAGCAAGTAAACAAAATTCGCTTGAAAAATTACTTTTCGGCTTAGGCATTCGCCATGTTGGTGCAAAAGCCGCCAAATCACTTGCCATTCATTTCGATACAATGGATAATTTGAAAGTAGCAGACAAGGAAACACTGACAAGTATTAACGACATTGGTGAAAAAATGGCAGACAGTATTGTGACCTATTTTGCGAATGAAGAAGTACATGATTTATTAGAAGAACTAAAAAGGGCTGGCGTCAATATGACCTATACAGGGCCAAAACTAGAAGATATGTCTGAGGAAGAACTTGTTTTCGCAGGTAAAACCGTTGTCTTAACTGGGAAATTAGAAAAGTTAACGCGGAATGATGCAAAAGCATTAATCGAATCCCTCGGAGGAAATGTTTCTGGAAGCGTCAGTAAGAAAACGGATGTTGTTGTAGCTGGCAGTGATGCTGGTTCTAAACTAGCCAAAGCTGAAGAACTAGCCATTCCTATTTGGTCAGAAGAAGACTTAATAGAGTACTTACCAGACGAAGGTGGATTAAACGAATGAAAAAACTCATAATAGCAGCGCTCGGCTTAACGCTTGTGCTCTCTGGCTGTGCCCCAAAACTTGACTCAAATGATAAAGTGGTACAAAAAGATGATTCCAAAGCGGAAACGGGCATCATGACAAAAAACCAAATCTCATCCAATTATTACAAAACCGTACTACCATACAAAGCAAGTAAATCTCGCGGCCTTGTCGTATCGAATATTTATTCACGATATGATATTAACGAATTAGAAGCTGGTTTAATGCGTGTTTCTCAAAATAAATACTCTCCAGATAATTACCTTTTCCAAGAAGGGCAATATTTGGATAAAGAAACGTTAGAAAAATGGTTAGATAGAAAAAGCGATAAAAATCCGAATGGGTTAAATCCAGAAAGTAATGGTAACGGCGAAAATCGTAATCCAATCTATCTAGCGCATATTTTAGAACAAGATTATTTGAAACAAACGGACAAAGATACCGTGGCACTTGGCGGGATTTCTATCGCACTAGCGATGAATTCAGTCGATTATTATCAAAAAGAAAAATACGGAGACACTTACGAACAAGCCATTAGCGATAGCGATTTATTAGCACAAGGGAAAGAAATGTCTGCCACTGTGTTAAATCGTATTCGCCAAACAAAAGGTTTAGAAAATGTTCCCGTAACGATAGCTATTTACAAGCAAGGTGCTCGTGATGCGGTAGCTCCAGGAAATTACATTGCGTATGCAACAGCTAATGGTGATAGTCTTTCTGGTTGGAAAGATATTGATGAAAAAAATTATGTTTTACCATCAACTGAATCTGCCAAAGATCACAAAACTGACAATGACAACTTCTTGAATTTCAAAAAAGCAATTGAAGATTATTATCCAAACTTCACAGGTGTCGTTGGTCGTGGTCGATATGAGGACGGACAACTAGCTGAACTAAACATTGATATTCCATTACAATTTTATGGTGAAGCAGAGATTATCGGCTTTACACAGTATGTAACGGATTTAGTTGGACAACATATTCCAAAGACTGCTGATTTGCAAGTCAATATTTCAACAACGGATGGTCCAGCTGCATTAATTACAAGAAAAGCAAATGAAGATGCAGCAACTGCTCACATTTACGATTAATAAAAACAATGCGAATTGTTCTTTCCTGTTGTATAATTATGCAGGAGAGGACAGTTCTTCCCATTTTTAATAGGCGGGAAGCACTACCGCATAGAAAGTAACACTAAAAAGGAGGATGGCATTTTGTCAAATATATCAAAAGAAACTGTAGAAAAAGTAGCAAACCTTGCCAAACTAGAAGTATCAGAAACCGAAGCAACTGCTTTTGCTGGTCAGCTTGGTAAAATTATTGAGCTAGTAGAGCAATTAAATACTTTAGATACTACAAACGTAGAACCTACCAGCCATGCAATTGACGTATCCAATGTATTACGTGAAGATGTGGCAACAAAAGGGTTAGATCGTAAAGAAGTACTAAAAAATGCACCAGATGAGCAAGACGGCATGTTCAAAGTACCTACAATTATGGAACAATAAATAGGCTAAGGAGGGAAAATATTTTGGGTTTATTTGATTTTTCAGTAAAAGAACTACATGATAAATTAGTAAAAAAAGAGATTTCACCATTTGATTTAGTATCAGAATCTTTCAACCGAATTGAATCTGTAGAGGACAAAGTTGGTTCTTTTATTACTTTAAATAAAGAAGCAGCATTTGGTGTCGCAGAAGAACTTGGAGATGCTGGTATTGATCCTAACAATATGCTTGCAGGTCTTCCAATCGGGATTAAAGATAATATTGTTACAAAAAGCTTGCGCACAACAGCAGCAAGTAAAATTTTAGAAAACTTCGATCCAATTTACGATGCAACTGTTGTGTCTAAATTAAAAAACGCGCAAACAATTAATATCGGAAAATTAAACATGGATGAATTTGCGATGGGATCTTCGACAGAAACATCGTATTTCCACAAAACACATAACCCGTGGGATTTATCAAGAGTTCCTGGTGGCTCTTCAGGTGGTAGTGCATCTGCAGTTGCAGCTGGCGAAGTTTTATTCTCGCTTGGTAGTGACACTGGCGGCTCGATTCGCCAACCAGCAGCTTTTTGTGGGGTAGTCGGAATGAAACCTACATATGGCCGTGTATCTCGTTTTGGTTTAATTGCCTTTGCGTCTTCCTTAGACCAAATCGGTCCAATTACTAAAAATGTAGAAGATAATGCCTATTTACTAGAAGCAATTTCTGGTTTAGATGCAAATGATTCAACTTCCATCAACCAACCAGTTGAACGCTTCTCAGATAGCTTAACAGGAGACATTAAAGGCTTACGCATCGGTGTTCCAAAAGAATATCTTGGCGAAGGCGTTGATCCTGGCGTAAAACAAGCAGTATTAGATGCGCTTAAAACACTTGAAAAACTTGGCGCGACTTGGGATGAAGTTTCTTTACCTCATTCTGAATACGGTGTAGCAAGTTATTACATTTTAGCATCTAGTGAAGCTTCTTCTAATCTATCTCGTTTTGACGGCGTTCGTTACGGATACCGTTCTCCAAACGCAACTACTTTAGAAGAACTTTATACAAAAACTCGTTCTGAAGGCTTTGGCGATGAAGTAAAACGTCGTATTATGCTTGGAACATATGCGTTAAGTTCTGGTTATTACGATGCTTACTACAAAAAAGCACAACAAGCGCGTACGTTAATTAAGCAAGACTTTGTTAATGTATTTGAAAACTATGATGTTATTATCGGACCTAGTTCCCCGACAACAGCATTTAAAATTGACGGAATGATTAACGATCCAATTACAATGTATTCCAACGATATTTTAACTGTTCCGATTAACTTAGCAGGTGTGCCAGCTATTTCTGTTCCTTGTGGATTCTCAGACGGCTTACCGGTAGGATTACAAATTATCGGTAACTACTTCGAAGAATCATTACTTTACAAAGTAGCGCACGCATTTGAACAAGAAACAACATTCCATAAAGAAAAACCAAACTTATAGGAGGCGTAGCAATGAATTTTGAAACAGTTATTGGACTTGAGGTTCACGTAGAGTTAAAAACCAATTCAAAAATATTTTCTTCTGCGCCAGCTCATTTTGGAGCAGAACCAAATACAAATACAACCGTGGTAGACTTAGGAATGCCAGGTGTTTTACCAGTTTTAAATAAACGTGCAGTGGAATTTGGTATGAAAGCAGCCATGGCAATTAACTGTGAGATTGCTGAACATACAAAATTCGACCGCAAAAACTATTTTTACCCAGATAATCCCAAAGCATACCAAATTTCCCAATTCGATAAACCAATTGGCGAACATGGCTGGATTGAAATCGAAGTTGGTGGTAAAAAGAAAAAAATCGGCATTACTCGTCTTCATTTAGAAGAAGATGCTGGGAAAAATACCCATACTTCTCATGGTTATTCGTTAGTGGATATTAACCGTCAAGGAACACCACTTATCGAAATCGTTTCAGAACCAGACATTCGTTCTGCAGAAGAAGCATATGCGTACTTAGAAAAATTAAAATCTATCATTCAATACACTGGCGTATCCGATGTGAAAATGGAAGAAGGTTCGATGCGCTGTGATGCCAATATCTCTATCCGTCCAATCGGCCAAGAAGAATTTGGCGTAAAAACAGAACTTAAAAACCTAAACTCTTTCAACAACGTACGTAAAGGTATCGAATATGAAGAAAAACGCCAAGCTGAAGTACTTAAGTCTGGCGGGATTATCGAACAAGAAACTCGTCGTTTTGAAGAAGCAACAGGAAAAACCTCTTTGATGCGAATTAAAGAAGGATCCGACGATTATCGTTATTTCCCAGAACCAGATTTAGTAGATTTATTTATTGATGATGCTTGGAAAGAACGTATTCGTGCAGAAATTCCTGAACTTCCAGACAAACGCCAAATTCGTTACATTAACGATCTTGGTTTGCCAGCATATGATGCAATGGTTCTCACGCTTACAAAAGAAATGTCTGACTTTTTTGAAGCAACGCTTGCAGCTGGAGCAGATGCAAAACAAGCTTCAAACTGGCTAATGGGCGAAGTTTCTGCCTACTTAAACGCAGAACAAAAAGAACTTCATGAAACAGGACTAACTCCCGAAAACCTTGCTGGGATGATTAAATTAATCGAAGCCGGTACTATTTCCTCTAAAATTGCCAAAAAAGTTTTCCGCGAATTAGCGCAAAATGGTGGCGATGCAGAGCAATTAGTAAAAGACAAAGGACTTGTCCAAATTTCTGATGAAGGAGCTTTACGCACTATCATTAGTGAAATTCTAGATAACAATGAGCAATCCATTGTCGACTTCAAAAATGGTAAGGATCGTGCGGTTGGATTCTTAGTTGGTCAAGTAATGAAAGCAACCAAAGGACAAGCAAACCCACCAATGGTTAATAAATTATTACTAGAAGAAATGAACAAACGTTAAACAATGTAGCAGTGAGGTATTTTGCCTCGCTGCTTTTATATTTATTAGGAATTTATAGTTAAATTTGCTATAATATTACTATCATGTGTCAAAACGCGCTTTTCTTTTGAACAACGCTGTTTGAGTGAAGGAGAGGACGAACATAATGCAAAAACACGCTCGAGTTATTTATAATCCCACATCTGGAAGAGAAATCATCAAGAAAAATCTTGCAGATGTCCTTTCGATATTAGAGCAAGCAGGCTATGTAACATCTGCGCACGCAACAACTGCAGAACCAGATGATGCCAAACATGCTGCGGAAGAAGCTGTAAGAGATCGATTCGATTTAGTTGTAGCAGCTGGCGGAGATGGAACCATTAATGAAGTTATTAACGGTATTGCCGAAAAAGAATATCGCCCCAAAGTAGGGATTATACCAACCGGGACAACCAATGATTTTGCAAGAGCCTTACATGTGCCTAGAGACGTGATTAAAGCAACGAAGATTATAGCAGCTGGTCAAAGTGTAGCAATGGATATAGGTAAAGCAAATGAAACATATTTTATTAATATAGGTGGCGGAGGTCGTTTAACAGAACTCACTTACGATGTTCCCAGCCGTCTAAAAACAATGCTCGGTCAACTTGCTTATTATTTAAAAGGTATCGAAATGTTACCATCCTTAAAAGCAACTAAAGTAAAAGTAGAATATGATCAAGGCGTATTTGAAGGGGAAGTGATGTTTTTCCTATTAGGATTAACTAATTCCATCGGCGGCTTTGAAAAAATCGCCCCAGATGCCAAGTTAGACGATGGTAAATTTTCACTCATTATCGTGAAAAAAGTAAATTTAGCCGAATTTATCCGTTTAGTCACACTGGCGCTTCGAGGAGATCATATTAAAGAACCTAATGTTATCTATGTAAAATCCGAAAAAGTGATTGTTAACTCAGAAGATAAGATGTTAATTAACCTTGACGGGGAGCTTGGTGGGGAAACGCCAATGGAATTCCGCAATTTAAGACAACATATCGAATTTTTCGCAAGTGTGGATGACATCCCTGCAACTGATTTATTCATAAAAGAAAATAGCTAAAAACTGCCCAGCTTGGTAGTTTTTTTCTTTAGCCTAAACGTCCTAATTGCAACATAGTAAAAAGGATGTAATTATTGTTAGAAATTTGTCTTATTTGAGCAAAACAAGTATAATAGGTATTCTGACAAGAAATGAGGTGAATGCGATATGACAAGTGGACATCTTTTTAAAAAGTTCACAGTGATAATAATCGTTCTTATCATTGCTATCGCAGCGGCTGTTTTTTTCTTTTGGCAAGTGGATGCAGAAGAGCAAGCTCCAAAAGTAACGAAAACAGAGCTAATTGAAAGTAATAAAGTATGGATAAACAATCAAATGCAAGTTCCAATACAAGATAATATTATTTTATCTATCCCTGCAGCAAATACAAACACAACAATTGCAACAAATGGGGATTTAATTTTAGAAACAACTAACGAAGATATTTTAAAAGAGTTAGCTTCTACTGATAATCGTTATAAAGGTATCAAAGCATATCGACTTCGTATTGAAGCAAAGAAAGTTTCTGAGTATATTACTAATACAAAATATCGTTACCCAACAACAACTATCCAGAAAAAATTCGCAAACTATGAAATTACAAGTGGTGAACGTTCTGTACAAACAGAAAAAACACCTGTAACAATAGAAGACACAACAAACAATAATATCAAAGTATCTCTAAAGACAAGTTATTCAAGTGATGATGCAGAAGTAGCAGCTGGTATTTTTGATAGCCAGATTCCAGAAGAAACGACTATTACAGATAACACAAAAGCGTTGACTACGAATAAAAATGTCACTATCTATCCAAAAACATTTATTTATGATTTTACGTTACAGAAAAATACCATGCTTGTTTTTAAAGAGCAAGAAGAAGCGGTAATTAAAGAACCAATCGGTATCGAATACATTATTAAGTAAAGCAAAGAGAGGGGCAAGGGACTTTGGAAGCATCCCTTTTAAAAAAGAACCAATCCATTGAACTTACTATTGAAGATTTAACGCATGACGGCAGTGGGGTTGGCAAAATTGACGGATACCCACTTTTCATTCCAAATACGTTACCTGGCGAAAAAGTGACAGCTAAAATAATAAAGCTCAATAAAAATTACGGCTTTGCTCGGATGGAGACTATTGAATCGGTTAGTGCAGACCGCGTAGAACCTCCATGTGCGGTTTATTCCAAATGTGGCGGTTGTAGCTTGCAACACTTAAGCTACGATGGTCAGCTTGCGTTTAAACGAAATCAAGTGGAAGAAACGATGAAGCGAATTGGGAAACTTAATGTAGATGTTCCAGAAACGCTAGGCATGGAAAATCCTTGGCGCTACCGGAATAAATCACAAGTACCAGTAGGATTTGTTAATGGTAAGTTAACAGCAGGTTTTTACCAAAAAAGAAGCCATGCCATTATCGACATGTCCACTTGTTTAATTCATAATGAGCAAGGTGATTTTGCTGTTCAAAAAACACGTGAAATCCTAGCTAAATACGGAACAGAACCGTATGATGAAAAAACAGGAAAAGGCGATATCCGCCATATTATGACAAGATTTGCGCATACGACGGGCCAGTTAATGCTTGTTCTTGTAACCACAAAAGAACGTATGCCTTTTAAAAATGAAATTGTGCAGGATTTGGTCGAACAACTGGAATTAACCTCGATTGTTCAAAATATTAATCCACATAAAACAAATGTGATTTTTGGAGATCGTACGAAAACACTTTGGGGAAAAGATATCATTGAGGATACGATTCATGGCATTCGTTTCGCGATTTCGGCGCGTTCTTTTTACCAAGTAAATCCGCTTCAAACAGAAGTTTTGTATCAACAAGCCATCGATGCGGCTGAATTAACTGGAGAAGAAACAGTAATTGATGCTTATTGCGGTATTGGCTCTATTTCCCTTTGTCTTGCAAAAAAAGCCAAGCATGTCTATGGGGTAGAAATTGTCGATCAAGCGATACAAGATGCTCGTGCCAATGCAGAGCTCAATGAATTAACGAATACAACTTTTGAAACAGGTAAAGCCGAAGAGGTCATTCCGGCGTGGTACAAAGCTGGAATTGAAGCAGACGTCCTAGTAGTTGATCCGCCTCGAAAAGGTTGCGATGAAAAATTACTGGAAACAATTTTAGCAATGAAACCGAAGAAAGTAGTGTATGTTTCTTGTAATCCAGGGACATTAGCCCGTGATATGAAAATCTTAACGGATGGCGGCTATGTAGCGAAAAAAGTTCAGCCTGTAGATATGTTTCCAATGACAACACATATAGAAGCTGTGACTGTTCTACATTTAAATTAAGTATACAAAAACCGCCATAATGGGATAAATGGCGGTTTTTGCTTTTCGAGTGTGTGTGGTCAACTAATAAATTAACAGACGAGATTAGCAATAACCAAGTCCAGTTTTTATTTAACCACGAAATAAAAAAATGGTCAAAGGAGAAAAAATTAACTTTTTCAAGAAAAGTAGTAGTTTAATTAACTGTTTTCGAGTTTGAAAGTTAATTAATATACATTATAACTAAAATTAGACTATAAAATTGTTGGTAAATTGTCATATTTATTTCTTCTTTCAAAATGGAATAGAATTTGGTAAGATGAATGTAAGAGATTTCACATGAATGGAGGAAATGAGAATGGCAATTAGTATGTATATCGACCAGCCTGGTGCCGCATTAGATAGCGCAACAACACATCCACATTTCAAAGAGCATTTTAAAGCGAGTTTTTATTTGGATGAACAGGATAGTTATGGCCCATTCGGATATGAAGATGGCCTTGAGGTACTTCGCCGTTTAGAAGAATACTTCAGTGACAAAAGTGACCAAGGACTAAATTTAGCCGCTTTTCCAAAATACATGATGGAAACAGTGAAAAAAGCAAATTATGTCCCAGCAAAAGACGATGGCGTAGAGCGATTGCAACAGCTTTTGGCGGAGTTTGGTAGTGATGTTCGAACGTCCGATAGAATTACTGTTTCAGCTGCTTTAGCTCAAATTAAAATCACAGGTTATGTTTTACCAGCTCTTCGTGATGCGGCGCTTGAAGCACTTCACCGTGAAATAGAATTGAACAAAATAGAAGATATTGACGCTGGTTATGCGGACAGTATGTTTTATGACTTATTAACATTTACAAAAGACTATACATCCGTCTTACCGGATATGTGGTGTAGACATTGTACGGAATAAAAAAACAGCGCTAAATTTTTAGCGCTGTTTTTTTACTTATCTAACATCGTTAAGATCGCTTTAGCAACTTCTACTTGGTTGCGATTATCCGTGTTAACGATAAAGTCTGCGGAATCTTGATAATGAGCAATTCTAGGTTCAAAAATGGCGCGAATTTCTTCGGCTGTTTTTTGTTGTACAAGTGGACGTGTGGTGTCGCCTTTTAAGCGATTCATAAATACTTCTGGATCCGTTTCTAAATAAATAACCGGATATGTATTTTTTAATACTTCTCTATTTTCAGGATTGAGAACAATGCCACCGCCTGTTGCTATAACGGCTTTGGTATTAGCTAATTCTTTTAATTTTTCATGTTCTAGACGGCGGAATTCTTTTTCACCATATTTCGCAAAAATGTCCGATACACTCATTCCTTGTTCGCTCGTAATTACTTCGTCAATATCGATGTACGGTAAGTTAGCTAAGTTTGCGAGTATGTTTCCAACCGTTGTTTTTCCAGCTCCCATGAAGCCAATTAAGATAACTTGATCGATGATGTTCTCCTCCTTTATTGGATTATTACATTTTACTACTTAAAAGCATTAAAGAAATTATATCACAAATGCCAAAAAGGTCAACCGAAAGTAGGCTGTTTTCTTTAAAATAAAAAGCCGCATGAATGCTTCCTTCCCATTGTAGTATATTTTTAGTACAATAGAAATAAGAGAGTCGTAAAACTGGAGGAAAAAAATGATAGAGAATGAGCTAGAACAAACAAAGAAAACTGAGAAAATAGAATTTGGGGTAAACCGCCGTTTGATTTTTTCTAGTTGCTTACTTTGGATGGCAGTGGGGTTATTACTTTATGTTGTTTTTAGTCATATCAAAGGTGTAAATGGTATAGAGGAAATGATTTTACTCGTGTTTATCGGCCTTTGTGTGTTACGACCATTGTTTCGGTTAATTAATCTTGCTCCAACTGTTGAATTAACAGAACGTGGAGTTGCTTATCGTGGGGACTTTAAGTCGTGGAATGAAATTAAAGCAACAGAACTAAAGAAACCTGCTATGGTGCTTTTTTCGCAAGGCAGATTAAAGATAATGACATCAATAAATGGACGAGAAGAGATAGCATGGGATATTATTGCCGCGGATGTTTCTATTAGTTTAGAAGAGCTCGAAACACTTATTCAGACAATGCGGTCGACTTATACAGATGACGAAACCATTGGTACAGAAATTTTTATAGAAAAGAAATAGCGAAAAAAATCATTTGTCTGTTTTTTAATAGGGGGATGATTTTTTTTGATAAATACAACTATAGCCCATAGTATATTGGTGGAAATTAAGGTAAAATAGCCAAAGAATGAACGTAACGGGAGGAATACAATGGAAACAGTGCTAAAGGCGCATAAAGTTAGAAAAGTATACGGGTCAAAAGGAAATTTATTTTCTGCGCTTGGAAGTATTAGTTTAGAAATACAAAAAGGCTCATTTGTTGGTATTATGGGTCCTTCTGGTGCGGGGAAGTCTACTTTATTAAATGTGTTATCTTCTATAGATAAACCAACTTCTGGAGAAATTGAAATTGCTGGGAAACAGATTTCTAATATGAACGGGAAAGAATTAGCTGTTTTTAGAAGAGACCAACTTGGCTTTATTTTTCAAGACTATAATCTGTTAGATACGATGACAGTGAAAGATAATATTGTTTTACCACTGGCGCTTGCACATATTAAACAAGCAGAAATTGATCAACGGTTTGAAATCATTGCTCGTCAGTTCGGGATTTTTGAACTTAGAAACAAATATCCAACAGAAATATCTGGTGGGCAAAAGCAACGGACTGCGGTTTGTCGTGCAATGATTACCGAACCAACGTTGATTTTTGCGGATGAACCTACTGGTGCCCTTGACTCCAAAGCAGCGACCAATTTGTTAGAAGGACTCTCTCAAGCAAAAGATGTGCGTGATTCTACTATTATGATGGTGACGCATGATGCCTTTGCTGCCAGTTACTGCGAAAGAATTATGTTTATAAAAGACGGCGAAATTTTCACTGAAATCTACCGAGGGACAAGTTCTAGAAAACAATTTTTCCAAAAGGTGTTAGATGTGTTGGCGCTTCTTGGAGGTGGCGAAAACGATGTTATTTAAAGTGGCGCTGACTAATATGCGAAAGAATTTTAATCAATATATTGTTTATTTTGTTTCATTGATTGTTTGTGTATTAGTGTTTTTCACATTTGTTTCACTATCTTATAACCCGCTTATTGAGACGGTGTTTAAACGCTGGGAACTATTTGGACCAGCAATGTTTTCTTCAGCCAGTATTATGTTGATTTTATTTATTTTCTTTTTTATCTTTTATTCCAACAGCTTTTTTCTTAAAAGACGAAAACGAGAAATAGGTCTTTATTCTTTGCTTGGTTTGCGGAAATCACAAGTCGTATTGGTATTGTTTTTTGAAAACGCGATGCTGTATATGTTAGCGACTATTTTTGGCGTATTGATTGGAATCTTTTCTTCTAAATTGTTTGCAATGGTTTTATTTTGGATTGTTGGACTTTCCATCGATGCAGAATTTATTATTTCATTTAAAGCAATTATAGATACAATGCTCGTCTTTTTTTGTATCATGCTGTTCACATCTGTCTATGCGATTTTTATTGTATTACGTTATAATTTGAGCCAACTATTTAAAAATGATGAAAAAGAGGAAAAAGTGGCGAAAGGCTCATTCATTTTTATGTTAATTGGCCTTGCTTTAATTATTTTTGGTTACTTTTTAGCAACGAGTAATATTGAAGAATCGCCCATTTGGTTGGCCTATGATTTTTTTGATTTAGTTTTAGTCATCATTCTTAGTGTTGTTTTAGGAACGTGGTTGATGGTTCGATTTGGGACGCCTTATATAATCCGAAAGCTATATAATAATAAGCATTTCTTCTATAATGGAACCAATATGCTTGGAATTACATCGCTTCGTTTTAGATTGAAGAAAAATGCTGGGACAATTGCGATGATTGCTGTCCTTAGTGCGACTACACTAACAATTATTGGCTCTATGAGTAGCTTTTATGTGCGCACGATTGATGATATTTCTGCGGAAAATCCGTCCAGCTATCAAGTCCTCAATATCACAGCTACAAATGAAGAAGAAATTATCCAAACGATTCATAATGATCCAGACCATAAATTGAAAAGTTTGATGCAAGCCGAGATGGTTAGTGCAGAAGTGGAATATAAAGATATTCCTAAATATAAAATGCGGATGGATACAATGATTCACACGGTTGTATCGGAGTCAGAATTTAATCGCATTGGTGAAAGGCAACAAAGTGATTTTGTTCCACCTAAAAAAATCGCTTATGGTGATGCGATACTGCTTGGGAAAAGCACCTATTATGCAAGACCTGAAATTCAAGAGAAATGGCTAACGCGTAAAATGGTCGTTCAATCCAATAAAGCTGCTGCGAAGAATATGCCACCAATGAAAGTAGTAGATTTCCGCGAAAATTCGATTTTCAACACAGGGATTTCTTATGAAACACTTGTTGTATCAGATGAATATTATGATGATTTAGAAAGACTTTTCCAACCGGAATCTGTTACGATGTTTGATATTACCAATCCAAACCATAGCGAAAGCCTGGATAAAAAAGTACAAACAATCGTGGACGGTTCGCCTTCACTATTTTCAGATAATGTTTCTTCGTATTATACAAATTACCATTTGATTTCTACATTAGTAGGTTCCTTATTATTTATTGGTATTTTTATTGGGGTCGTATTCTTTTTAGCGACGGGAAGTATTATTTACTTTAAATTAGTCACCGATGCGGTTTCAGAAAAAGCGAAGTTTGATATTTTATTTAAATTAGGTGTTACTGAAAAAGAAGTACGAAAGATTATTTCTAAGCAAGTCTGGCCAATTTTTGTTATTCCGTTATTTTTCGGAATTGCCCATTCAATGGCTGCATTATGGGGTATTTCTATTAATTTAATGGATAATATAAAATATCCAGTTTTAATTGGTACAGGTATTTATATTATATGTTACGCCGCGTATTACTTTTTATGTATTAATTCTTTCATCAAAATTGTGATGGCCGATAAAAAGTAATTGGCTTTTGCGGTTAATTCAGCTAAAATGGGAAGAGAGTTCTGCCGAGGAGGTACTAGAAATGGTAAAGGTATATATCGTAGAAGATGATGAAGTAATTCGTGATACAATCCGAAAACATTTAAGTAAATGGGGATTTGAAATTGGGGTAGTAGAGGATTTTAATAATATTTTACAAGAGTTTTTAGCTTTCGAACCTCAATTAGTTATTTTAGATGTCAATCTTCCTTTCTTTGATGGTTTTTATTGGTGTAATCAAATTCGCGAAGTCTCGAATGTACCAATTATCTTTTTATCATCGCGTAATTCACGTATGGATCAAATTATGGGGATGAATATGGGTGCAGATTATTATATAGAAAAACCGGTTGATTTAGATGTCTTAATGGCGAGAATTAATGCCCTTTTAAGAAGAACCTATTCTTATGCTGATTTAGAAGAAGCGAACGTAATGGAACATAACAATGTCTTCCTTCACATCGACACGAATACACTTACGCATTTAGAAGATAAAATTGAGCTAACAAAAAATGAATTTTTGATCTTATATGAATTAATGAAACAAAAAGGTAGCATTGTAAGCCGTGATGAAATTATGCGTGCACTTTGGGAAGATGAAAGTTTTGTGGATGATAACACGCTGACGGTTAACGTTGTACGAATTCGTAAAAAACTAGCAGAAATTGGTTTAGACGAATTTATCAAAACGAAAAAAGGCCAAGGATATATGATTGAATGAGAAAAAACAGGAAGATAGCGCCAAAAAACGCGAACTTCCTGTTTTTCGTAAATGAAGGAGGAGTCAAGGTGAAGATTTTAGTATTCGGTGGTACACGTTTTTTTGGAAAGAAATTAGTGGAAAGACTTATTTCAGAAGGACACGATGTCACGATCGGCACAAGAGGTAAAACAGAAGATCATTTTGGTGATGCTGTTAAACGAGTAGTGTTAAATCGCGAATCACGAGATGCTTTATTCCAATTAGCAAAAGAAGAATGGGACGTTATTTACGATAATATTTGTTTCTCGCCAAAAGAAGCGCTTTATGCCGTGGATGCATTTAAAGGCAAAGTAAAACGATACATATATACTTCCTCGCTTTCTGTTTATAGTCAAAAAGGACGGGCTCTAGTGGAAGATGATTTTAATCCGGAACATTATGAAATCGTTATTGGTGATAAAGAAGATTTTGATTACGGTGAAGGGAAGCGACTTGCAGAAGCAGTGTTTTTCCAAAAAGCTTCTTTTCCGGTTGTAGCTGTTCGTTTTCCAATAGTTCTTGGGCTGGACGATTACACCAAACGGCTTCATTTTCATATCGAGCATATAAAAAATCATCAAGAAATTGGGATTAGTAATGGGCAAGCAGAGATTGGCTTTATTACTTCGGATGAAGCGGCGCAATTTTTAGCGTGGGTTGGTGTAGAATCTGATGTGACTGGGCCAATAAACGCTGCTTCTAATGGCACCTATGCGCTGAATGGTTTCATCAAAATGTTGGAAGCAAAAACAGGAGAGCTAGCACTTGTTGAGGAAGTGACAGATGACGCTGATGATTCCCCGTTTGGGATTGAAAAAACCTATTATTTAGATAATACGAAAGCGACAGAAGCGGGCTTTGTTTTTAAAGAGTTAAAAGAATGGTTACCAGCTTTAGTGACAGATATTTTAAAAGAAAATTAATTTGGGGGAAAAATGACACGATGTTAAACTTTGAAGAAAAAAAGGCATTAATAGAATCAATCGATGGTTTTGAACTACATGAAATTTCTATGGGGCGCATAAACGTACACTATCCAGCCAGTAAAAGAGATAAGAAGATTATCGTTAAACATCTTCATCCCAATGGCAATGCTTTTGTCTATGCACCTTTTTTAGAAGTAGAACCGTTAGATAAGCAAGGTTATGTGAATGTAAAAGATTACTCTGAAAATGAAATCCGTGTATTACTTTTAGAAGCAAAAGAATTCATGGATAGTGACGAGGATGGCTATAAAGACGGACTAACTAAAATTTATCAAGACAATAGCGGTGAGAAACTTTCACTCGTGTATGAAAACAAAATGTGGGTCATTTATACAGGGGAGAACTTAGAAGCTGTTTTTCCAACGCTTGAAAGTGCAGAAGGTTATTTGCTTGATGAAGGTTTCTTTGAAGCTTAATTGACGGAGGCGAAATTTGGTGGAGAATTTAAAACAACTGCAAGAACGTATCGCGGTAAGTGATGGCCGTGCAAAAGCAGATTTAGTGATTAAAAATGGTCGAATAATAAATGTATTTTCAGGAGAAATCATGGACGGCGATATTGCTATCAAAAACGGTTATATCGCTGGTATCGGTAATTTTCCGGATGCAGAAAAGATAATAGATGCGGCGGGGGCCTTTATCGCTCCTGGTTTTATTGATGCCCATGTTCACGTGGAAAGTGCGATGGTGACACCAGCTGAGTTTGCCCGTGTTTTACTACCCAACGGCGTTACAACCATTATAACTGACCCGCACGAAATCGCCAATGTTGCTGGGGAAAAAGGGATTGAATTCATGTTGGAAAATGCAAAGGGAGTTCCTTTAGACATGTTTGTCATGCTTCCTTCCTCTGTTCCTGCAACAGAAGGAGAACATAACGGCGAAACACTACATGCGGAGAAGCTTCATCCACTTTATAAACATGAAAAAGTAATTGGTCTTGCAGAAGTAATGGATTTTCCCTCTGTAGCAAAAGGTAGTTCGGATATTCTCACGAAAATTATCGATGCTAAAAAAGAAGGCGGACGAATTGATGGGCATGGAGCCGGTCTAACAAGCGCTGATTTGAATAATTATTTAGCTGTGGGTATTCGGACGGATCATGAAAGTACAACCGTTAAAGAAGCGACAGACCGTTTACGTGCAGGAATGTTTGTTATGCTGCGGGAGGGAACATTGGGTCGTGATTTGCTTCAAACGATTCCAGCTGTTTCTGAAAAGAATAGCCATCGCTTTTGCTTTTGTACAGATGATAAACTTATTAATGATTTAATTACAGAAGGTTCGATAAACTATAACATCAAACTTGCTATCCAACATGGGATTGATCCAATTACCGCTATCCAAATGGCTACTATTAACGCGGCTAATTGTCATAATTTACCGTACCTCGGTGCAGTCGCTGCCGGATACCAAGCGGATATCGTCTTTCTAACGGACTTAGAGAGTGTAGAAATTAGTAAAGTTTTGAAAAACGGAGAAGTGGTGGTTGAAAATGGTGTACGTAATGAAGCCACTTTTAAACAACAAGCGGCAGTGCCATTTGTGTCTCCGCCGATTAATCATCATGTTTGTTTACAAGATTTAGCATTACCTTTAGCCAAAGAAACGTGTTTTGTAATCGGGATGCAACCAAATAGTTTATTTACAGAAAAACGCATCGAGCAAGTCACTATTCAAGATGGCAAGTTTATCCCCACCGTGGCAGATGATTTACTCAAAATGGCTGTTGTAGAGCGGCATCATAATACTGGTTGTGTTGGCGTTGGTATCGTAAAAGGATTCGGGCTAACAGAAGGCGCTATTGCAACAACAGTTGCTCACGATTCCCATAATATTGTGGCTGTTGGCGTAAGTGATGAAGCAATGAAAGCGGCTATTGATCACATCACCAAAACAGGGGGCGGTATTGCTGTAGTAGATGGAACTGGTCAAGTGCTTCATGACTTAGCGCTTCCAATTGCCGGTTTGCTTAGTGATAAATCCTATGAGGAAGTGGAAGTAGATTTAGCTGGACTGTTAAGTGCGTATAATCAAATTAGTACCGCTAAAGGTTTCGATCCATTTTTAACATTGTCATTCTTAACTTTACCAGTTATTCCAGAATTAAAATTAACCGATCAAGGCTTGTTTGATTTTGCTACGTTTCAAATTATTCCAAATGAAGTATACTAATTAGTAGCGAGGAGGTACGATATGAATTGGTGGAGCTATATAAAAGATAAGCGATTTTTCTTATTGTTTTTTTGTAGCATTATGTTTTTTGTAGGTGTATTAATTTCCATTGATCCGAACAGTAAATTAACGATTGGGAATTTCATTTATTTATATGTCTTTGTTTTAGTTTTCTTACTTGCTTATCTCGTGCTGGGTTATTTCTTTAAATATAGTTATTGGCGCGAAATGAAAGATTTGGTTAGCGGGGAGATTGAAGAAAATATCATTGAATTACTACCGAAACCGCGTACTCGCGAACAGGCATTTTTCAATCAATTAATGGTAAAAAAACATAAGGAAGAATTACGAACGATTAGTAAGTTGCAAGATAAACAACAAGAGTATCATGATTTTATTTTATATTGGGTACATGAAGTGAAAACTCCAGTTGTTGCAAGTAAAATGTTAATTAATAATCCGGATTTAAATGATACTGAAACGATTTTTAAACAAATCGATGAAGAATTAACAACGATTGATAAATTAGTCATGCAGGCACTTTATTTTTCGCGACTAGACACATTTTCAAAAGACTATTTTATTCAAGAGCAAAATCTTGGAGTAGTAGTGCGCGAATCAGTCAAACGTCATTCTAAACTTTTCATAGGGAAGAAAATGAAGTTGGATTTACAAAATGTCGATATAGATGTGCGTACAGATAGCAAGTGGCTTGGTTTTATTTTGGATCAAATTTTGTCTAATTCACTCAAGTACACTGAAAGCGGCGGCGAAGTCAAAATTTGGTGTGACACAGAATCGTCCGGGAAGAAAGTACTGCATATGAAAGACAACGGTCGCGGGATTAACGAAGAAGATTTACCGCGTGTCTTCGAGCAAGGATTCACAGGTAATATTGGTAGGCAAGAGAAAAAAGCAACGGGCATGGGGTTGTATTTAGCCAAACAAATGGCAAAAAAATTAGGACATGAAATTTGTATTCAATCTGAGCGTGGTGTAGGTACAGAAGTAAAGCTCTATTTTGAACAGAAAGATGACTATTTACTGATTGCCAAAGATTAATAGAGAGTGGTGTGCGAATAATTTAATTTCGTACGCCATTTTTTTGTTTAATTAAAACGGTTGACTCTACCGCTTTATCGTGGTAGAGTATTAGCAAGAAGAAGTGAAAGCGTAGAAGAGAACAAGTAGAACGTGATTCTTTTGAAGAGAGTCCTTGGTTGGTGCGAAAGGATAAAGATAACGTGATCGAACACATCTCGGAGTTGGTTTGCTGAAGCATAAGTGGGTAGGTGAACTCGGGTTAAGCCCGTTATAGCTTGTTAGTCTCGAACTAACAGAGTCTGGTACTGCGAAGTATCAGTAAATTGAGGTGGAACCACGTGAATATTATTCTCGTCCTCTTGGCCAATTAGTGCCAAGTGCGACGAGATTTTTTTTATGTTAAAAAAGGAGCGAAGAATAATGGATTATATCATGGAGATTTTACCAGCTTTACTTGACGGGGCGAAAACAACATTACTCGTTTTTGTTGTTACATTAGTTTGTTCGATACCATTAGGAGCGGTTGTGGCAGTTGGAAATATTAGCAAAATAGCCCCCCTTAAATTCATTTTAAATATTTATATTTGGATTATGCGAGGCACGCCTTTACTTTTACAATTAATTTTTATTTATTATGGGTTACCGATTATCGGGGTTGTTTTTGACCGAATGGATGCCGTGTTTATTGCCTTTATTTTAAATTATGCAGCATATTTTGCAGAGATTTTCCGCGGTGGTTTTCTTTCCATCGAAAATGGACAATATGAAAGTGCTAAGGTTTTAGGCCTAACTTACGGACAGACACTTCGAAAAATCGTCTTACCACAAGTTGTCAAACGTGTCTTACCAGCAATTGGGAATGAAGTCATTAACTTAGTAAAAGACTCATCTCTAGTTTACATCCTTGGAATTGGTGATTTACTAAGAGCCGGAAAAATTGCTATGAGTAGAGATGTTACACTGATTCCACTTGTATTAGTTGCAGCAATTTACTTAGCATTAACTGCTATCCTAACCGTATTATTTAAACAACTCGAAAAACGTTTTAGTTATTATAAATGAGGTGAAAAAAATGTTGGAAATTAAAAACCTATCGAAAAAATTTGATCAAAAAACAATTTTAGATAATGTGAACATTACGCTTCAAGATGGCGAGATACTTTCCATTGTTGGTCCATCTGGTGGCGGGAAAACAACTTTACTTCGTTGTATTAGCGGACTAGAAAAAATGGATGCTGGTGAAATCTTCATTGATGGTGAAAAAATTGACCCAATGTCGAGAAAAGATGTGGAAAATACGATTGGTGTTGTTTTCCAAGAATTCCACTTATTTCCGCATTTAAGTGTTTTAGATAACTTGATTTTAGCACCGACGCTTGCTCGGAAAACAAAGAAAGCAGATGCCGTTAAAGAAGCAGAACGATTACTTGGCTTACTTGATTTAGCCGATAAAGCAAATAGTATGCCGTACCAATTATCCGGCGGACAAAAACAACGGGTCGCGATTGCCAGAGCACTTGCGATGAATCCCAAAGTGCTGCTATTTGATGAACCGACATCCGCTTTAGATCCTGACTTGCGCGATCATGTTGCAGTATTAATTTTAAGTTTGAAAAAGGTTGGTATTACGCAAATTATCGTTACACATGATCACACTTTTGCCGAAAAAGTTGCGGATCAAATGATGGAAGTCGAACCACTAAAAAAGGAGGCAATCTAACATGAAAAAAGGATTATTAATAACTGTAATGTTAATGGTAATGTTAGCGCTGGGAGCTTGTTCCAGCGGTGAATCTAAAGAGGACCAGTGGAGTAGAATTAAAAAAGATAAAGAAGTGGTGATTGGTTTAGACGATAGTTTTGTGCCGATGGGATTTCGAGATAAAGATGATAACTTAGTTGGCTTTGATATTGATTTGGCGAAAGCTGTATTTGCAGAATATGGCATTAAAGCAAAATTCACCCCGATTGATTGGACGATGAAAGAATCTGAACTAAAAAACGGCTCGATTGATTTAATTTGGAATGGCTACACAGTGACGGATGCGAGGAAAAAACAGGTCGCTTTTAGTCAACCTTACATGAAAAATGAACAAGTATTAGTCACTTTAAAATCAAGCAATATTAATCAATTTAGCGATATGAAGAATAAAACGCTCGGTGCACAAAATGGGGCAAGCTCCATCGATGATATGGCGAAAAAACCAGAAGTGCTAACAGACATTATAAATAATAACGAACCAGAATTATACGATACATTTGATACAGCTTTCATTGATTTGAATAACAAACGAATCGATGGTTTAATCATCGATGAGGTTTACGCGCGTTATTACATTGATAAACAAAAAAATAAAGACGATTACAACATTATAACAGGCGGTTTTGATGCCACAGATTTTGCTGTAGGAATGCGCAAAAGTGATAAAGAACTGCAAACAAAAATCAATGAAGCTTTTGAAAAATTATACAAAGAAGGAAAAATGCAAGAAATTAGTAAAAAATGGTTTGGTGATGACGAAATCGCTAAGCAATAGCGCGATTGACAGTAGGTTTAAGTTCCTATACAATTTGAATTATAAATGTCGCAGCCGAATATCCGACCGTGCCAGACAGAAGGGATGATTTTTGTTGAATAAAGAATTGATTGTTCGCGGAGCTCCACAAGAATATTTATGCCAAGTAGGCGCGTGGGATACATTACCTACTCACCTAGAACGCCGCGGTTTGAAAAATGTATTAGTAGTTCGTGGAAATGCTTCTTGGGAAGTCGCTAAAAAGAAATTCCCTGTTTTATCAACTGTTACATCTACTTTTGAAGTATATAATGGTGGTTCTACCTACGAGGAGCGCGATCGTCTGGTGGCAATCATGGAAACAAATAAGATGGATGCGATTATCGCAGTAGGTGGCGGAAAAATAGCTGACGTATGTAAAGCGGCAGCAGCAGTTCTACGTTTACCAGTCATTATCTTACCGACACTTGCATCAACTTGTGCCGCTTATACGCCACTTAGTGTGATGTACGACGAAGAGGGCGCTATGATTCGTTACGATGTGTTTGCGAGTAGTAATGCGCTGTTATTAATTGATCCGGAAATGATTTTAGACTCACCGAAAGAGTTACTAGTTGCTGGAATTGGCGATACGCTAGCCAAATGGTACGAAGCAGACGTGATTATTAATTCCTTACCAACTAAATCAGTCGAAATTGAAATCGCGCATTTTGCTGCCAAAATGTGTCGTGATAACTTGTTGCAATATAGTGAAGAAGCACTTGCTGCCATGGACAAACAAGTATTGAATGAAGCGTTTGTTAAAATTATCGAGACGAATATTTTAGTTGGTGGAATGGTCGGTGGTTTTGGCGATGATTATGGACGTTGTGCAGGAGCGCATTCGATTCATGACGCGCTAACGATGGTTCCAGAAACACATCACTTATTGCATGGTAATAAGGTAGCTTATGGTATTTTAGTTCAATTAGTAATAGAAAATAGATGGGATGAAATCGAGCGTTTGTTGCCATTTTATTCTGAGCTTGGTCTTCCGATGAGTTTATATGATATGGGACTTGCGACACTTGCAGAAGAAACGCTTGTGGCCGTATCTAAACGTGCAACGGAGCCACATGAAACAATCCATATGATGCCCGGTGAAATGACAGCTGATGTGGTATTAAATGCGATGAAACAGTTAGAAGATAGTATGGCAATGAAACGAGTGACTAAGTAAAAATGATTATTCGGAAAGAACAACCACAAGATTACGAGGCCATTCGTCGTGTGAATGAGGAAGCTTTTAAAGGTACTGTAGAAGCAGACTTAATTGAAAGTATTCGGAGATCTGATTATTATCAACCGGCTTTATCCCTTGTAGCGGAAGCGGAAGATGGGCTTATTGTTGGGTACATTATGTTTAGTGAGATTTCGCTTGAAGCAGCCGGACGAAGCAGATTTATTTTAGCACTTGCGCCGCTTGCTGTTTTACCTGCGTATCAAGGGACGCGAGTTGGCTCGAGGTTAATGGAAGAAGGAATCCGTTTATCACGCGAAAAAGCATATCCGGCCATTGCTGTGCTTGGACATGCTGATTATTATCCGCGATTTGGCTTTATTCCTTCTGAGCAGTTTGCTATTCCTGCGCCATTTGATGTGCCTGCTGAATACTTTATGCTATTAGAATTATATGATGGTAGTTTAGAAAACTTAGCTGGAACTATCCATTATCCAGCAGCATTTTCTGAAAATAATTAATTCGAAAAGAACGAAATAATAAACGAACGGAACAAATTCTCGGAAGGGGATAGGTTCCGTTTTTTTGTCGTAATAATTCCGACCGAACGCCGCAATTCTTTATCACGCAAAGCGATACTTTTCGTTTCCTTAAAAATCGCTCCATCTAAAATCATTTCGGGCAAAATGCTAATACCAAGACCTGCTCCGACAAGTCCTTGAATCGTATAAAAATCTCTACTTTGAAATGCTATTTGTGGCTCGAATCCTTTTTTATTGGCAGCTTTTGTTACGATTTTATATAAATCAAAGTCTTCTGGATAAAGGACGAATTTTTCGGAAGCGAGCTCTTTTAGTGAAACGGTGAAATTTTCAGCAAGTGGATGGGTTTTAGGGACAATTAGCTTCAATTTTTCATCAAAAAAACGAATGGCTTCAATTTGTTCGCTAGATTCTGGGACGGGTGATAAAAAAGTCATATCAAGGACGCCGCTTAAGAGCATCTCGGTAAGTTCTTCATTGGTGCCTTCCATAAACTGGTAGGTAATTTGCGGATATTTTTCCCGAAAGGTCGAAATAACGGATGGCAACACCTTGGTAGACAGGGAGTTTGGCAAGCCGACGCGAACAGTTCCTTTTGCGGGATCGGTATATTCGGTCACGAGTGCTTCGGCTTTTTGTAGCTCGTTTAAGGCGATTGCTGCTTGTTTTAAGAAATCTTGACCGACGCTGGTGAGTTGCATATTTCTTCCAACACGGTCAAATAAATGCACGCCGAGTTCTTCTTCGAGTTTCGTTATCTGTCTACTAACGGCAGATTGGGCTACGTGTAAATTCTCACTAGCTTTGGTCATATGCTCGACGCGGGCTACTTCCATAAAATACTTTAATTGTCGCAGTTCCATTTCTTACCTCCGATTGTTCTCGAAATGAGATTGTTTTATTCTATTATATATATTGTTTCGATAAATGAAAAGGAATAAAATAGATACTACAAGAAATGTAAGGTAAGCTGAATCGCTGGTTAATTATCAGTTAATTTAAATAATTACCAGAAAGACTTAGAAGGATTCGGTTTTTGAAGAGGAGGAACTAGGATGAAACAAACTAATTTACCAAAAAAACACGGCCTATACAATCCAGAAAATGAGCACGATGCTTGTGGAATTGGCTTCGTAGCAAATATTAAAAAGATTTCTTCTCATAAAATTGTCGAACAAGGCATTCATATGCTTTGTCAATTAAAGCACCGCGGTGGAGAAGTTGGTGGGGATACGGGCGATGGCGCTGGTATTTTACTTGAGATTTCAGACTCTTTCTTCCGACGCGAATGTAGCAAACTAGGTATTAATTTACCTGAAAAATATCATTATGCTGTTGGGATGTTTAATTTCCCTCAAAATAAAACAGAACGTGAATGTTTAATGGACGAAACAGAAAAACTGATTGCGAGTGAAGGCCAAATGTTCCTTGGTTGGCGCAAATTACCAACTGATGTGACAAAGGTAGGTGCCGGTGCAAGAAAAACAGAACCAGCGATTTATCAACTATTCATTCAAAAAAATGCCAAGTTAGATGAAGCTGGATTTGAACGAGCACTTTATTTAATTAGAAAGCAAATCGAAAAGTTTGCTGCGACTTCTAAGCAAATTACAGAGACTTTCTACGTTCCAAGTTTATCCACAAGAACAGTTATTTTTAAAGGAATGTTGCTGCCAGAACAAATTAATCAATACTATTTAGATTTAGCAGATCCAGCGTATGTATCGGCTTTTGCGCTAGTGCATTCTCGTTTTTCGACGAATACTTTTCCTAGTTGGGAGCGGGCGCATCCTTATCGATATTTAATTCATAACGGTGAAATTAATACGCAACGTGGTAATGTCAACTGGATGAAAGCTCGGGAAAAAAGAGCAGAATCTGATTTACTTGGAGAAGATTTAGCCAAATTGCTGCCAATTATTGACGAAAGTGGTAGTGATTCAGCCACTTTGGATAATGCCTTAGAATTTTTAGTGCAAGCAGGCCGTTCGTTACCTCATGCGGCAATGATGCTTATTCCGGAACCATGGGACAAAAATCCACATATGACGGATCCGAAACGTGCTTTTTACGAATATCATAGTACGTTAATGGAGCCGTGGGATGGGCCGACATCCATTTCTTTTACGAATGGTCGAGTTATTGGGACGATTTTGGATAGAAATGGCTTACGTCCGGCGCGTTATTATGAAACGAAAGACCATACGATTATTTATTCTTCGGAAACGGGCGTTGTGCCAGTGGATCCGAGTGAAATTATTCGCAAAGAAACGGTTGGCGCGGGAACGATGTTGTTAATTGATTTAGAAGAAGGACGAATTGTGACGGATGCTGAATTAAAAGAAGAACTAACAACGGAAAAACCGTACCGTGCATGGTTGGAAGCGGAAATGACAGAAATTGCCGATTTAGCAGCAGCCGATTTACATTATGAAGCAATGGATAAATCAGAACGTTTTAAAAAACAACGAGCATTTGGTTACACACAAGACGAATTAAATAAAATTTTGATTCCGATGGTAACAGAGAAAAAAGATCCAATGGGCGCAATGGGTTATGACGCGCCACTTGCTGTTTTAAGCCAACGACCACAAGTGTTATTTAATTACTTTAAACAACTTTTTGCGCAAGTAACCAATCCTCCGATTGATGGGATTCGCGAAGAAACGGTGACTTCTGCGATGACGTTACTTGGTGATGAAGGTAATATTCTAAATCCAACTGCTCAAAATGCTAACCGGATTCGCTTGAAAACACCAATTTTATCTCGAAAAGAATTTGCGGCACTTGAGCAACAAACAAAATTTGCCCAACCGACTGTCACTTTACCAATTTTATTTAAAGCAGAGGAAAGAGATGGTTTGGAAGCTCGCCTGGAATCATTATTTGCAGAAGCGGATGAAAAAATCGCAGCTGGGGCAGAATTGCTCATTTTATCAGATGATGGGGTGAATGCAGACTGGATTGGTATTCCTTCTCTGTTAGCTGTCAGTGGCTTACATCATCATTTAGTCAAAGCTGGGACGCGTACACAAGTGAGTATTATTGTGAAAACAGCGGAAGCGAGAGATGTCCATCAATGTGCGCTTTTAATTGGCTACGGGGCAGACGCAGTATTTCCAAGTCTTGCTATCGATACATTTGACGGATTGATTAAAGAAGGTCGAATCAAAGGATTTACACTTGATGAGGCGGAAAGTCGTTATATTGAAGCAATTACAGATGGAATTCTAAAAATCATGTCAAAAATGGGGATATCTACGGTGCAAAGTTACCGCGGGGCGCAGATTTTTGAAGCAATCGGAATTGGTGATGAGGTGATTAAACATTACTTCCCAGGTACAGCCTCACAAATTGGCGGGATTCCACTAGATGTCATTGGGCAAGAAGCATGGCTCCGTCACCGCGAAGCTTATCATGATATTGGCTACCAGAGTTTCACGCTTAATACGGGCGGGGAATATCAGTGGCGCTCAAACGGAGAATACCATGTATACAATCCGCTCGCGATTCATTCTTTGCAACAAGCTACCCGTGAAAATGACCGAGAAACGTATAATCTTTATTCAGATTTAATGCAAAATCAAAATAATGCCTTTTTAAGAGGATTACTCACTTTTACAAGTGATCGCAAACCGATTCCACTGGACGAAGTAGAGCCGGCCGAAGCCATTTTCAAACGATTTAAATCAGGCGCGATGTCGTATGGTTCGATTAGTCAAGAAGCTCATGAAGCGCTTGCTATCGCAATGAACCGTATCGGCGGGAAAAGTAATAGTGGGGAAGGCGGCGAAAACCCGAACCGTTTTACTCCGGACGAAAATGGTGATTGGCGTAGAAGTGCTATTAAGCAAATTGCATCTGGTCGTTTTGGTGTTACAAGTCATTACTTGGTCAATGCAGAGGAACTGCAGATCAAGATGGCTCAAGGAGCGAAACCTGGTGAAGGTGGACACTTGCCTGGAAATAAAGTCTATCCATGGATTTCGAAAACGCGTGGTTCGACAACTGGTGTAGGATTGATTTCACCACCGCCACATCATGATATTTACTCGATTGAAGATTTGTCTCAATTGATTTTCGATTTAAAAAATGCAAATCAAAATGCACGTATCAATGTGAAACTAGTTTCGAAAACTGGTATTGGCACGATTGCTGCGGGTGTAGCAAAAGGGAACGCGGACGTTATTTTAGTTAGTGGTTATGAAGGCGGAACTGGTGCGGCGGCAAGAACTAGTATCCGACACGCGGGAGTGCCGTGGGAAATCGGCTTGGCAGAAACACACCAAACATTACTATTAAACGGTCTTAGAAACAAAGTCGTTGTCGAAACAGATGGAAAACTAATGACAGGGAAAGACGTCTTAGTTGCCGCTATGCTTGGCGCGGAAGAATTTGGTTTTGCAACGGCGCCACTCGTAACACTTGGTTGCGTCATGATGCGTGTTTGTCACTTGGATACATGTCCAGTAGGTGTAGCGACACAAAATCCTGAGCTGCGGAAAAAATTCAGTGGTTCGGCAGATTATGTCGTGAACTTCTTCCATTTTATCGTTGCTGAAATGCGCGAAATGATGGCAGAACTTGGCTTTAGAAGTTTAACAGAAATCATTGGACATAAAGAATTTTTAACTACTCACGAGAAAAAAGAAGCGCATTGGAAAGCGAAATATATCGACTTTTCGAATATGCTTTATAGTGATGATTTTTATAAAAACCAAGTCCAATATTGCACAAAACAACAAGACCACAAAATCGACCAAACGCTTGATATGCGCGAACTTGTGCCATTAATTCAGCCGGCACTAGAAAACGGTGAAAAAGTAACTGGAACTTTCGCTGTACGAAATGTTGACCGCGCGATTGGAACGATTGCTGGCTCCTTTATTAGCAAAAAATATGGTGCAGAAGGATTACCGGAAGATACCATTTCACTTGATTTTGTTGGTTCAGCTGGACAAAGCTTCGGTGCTTATACGCCACTTGGCATGACGCTCCGAATTCACGGCGACGCCAATGATTACTTCGGAAAAGGACTTTCTGGTGGCAAATTGATTGTTAGTCCAGATGCTAAAACACCTATTAAACCGCATGATTCTGCGATTGTCGGAAATGTAACGCTTTACGGTGCAACTGGTGGTTATGCCTATATGCACGGAAAAGCAGGTGCACGTTTCGCTGTTCGGAATAGTGGTGCGACAGCTGTTGTAGAAGGCATCGGCGACAATGGTTGTGAATATATGACAGGCGGTGCAGTAGTTGTTCTCGGTGAAATTGGTGAGAACTTTGCGGCCGGAATGTCTGGTGGGGTTGCTTACCTTTATACCAACAATAAACAAGCGACGACAGCCAAAATCAATCATGAACTCGTAAACAGCCGTTCTACTTTAAATACTTCCGAATTAGCTAATTTAAAACAGCTAATCGAACAACACGCAAGCCTTACCGGAAGCAATTTTGCCAAAGATATTCTACAAAATTGGGAAGCGGAGAAAGCGAATTTTATTTTCGTCATTCCAAATGAATATGAAATGATGCTGACGAGAATCACGACGCTTGAACAAACTGGAAAAACACACGATGAAGCAGAATTACAAGCTTTTTATGAACATAAAGATGGAAAATTAGTTGCCGGAGTGGCGAAATAGAGAGGAGTGAAACCATGGGAAAAGCAACTGGATTTATGGAATATGACCGAATTCCCTCTCCAGGACGTGATCCGAAAAGTCGGACACGTGACTGGAACGAATATAGTTTACCAATGCCGGTAGCAGATTTAACCTTACAAGCCGCTCGTTGCATGGATTGTGGCGTACCGTTTTGTAGCGTAGGAATGGAAATTAAAAACGGCGTATCAGGTTGTCCATTGCATAATTTAATTCCTGAGTGGAACGACGCCGTATACCGGGGTGACTGGTATGAAGCGTTACAACTACTTTTAAAAACAAATAATTTTCCAGAGTTTACTGGTCGTATTTGTCCGGCACCGTGTGAAGGTGGCTGTACGGTGGCTATTTCGGAACCTGCTGTAGGGATTAAATCCATCGAAAAAGCGATTATCGACCGAGGTTTTGAAGAGGGCTGGATTAAACCGGCTCCTCCTAAAAAACGTACCGGTAAACGAATTGCTGTGATTGGATCAGGACCGGCTGGACTTGCCTGCGCCGATCAATTGAATAAAGCTGGCCATAGCGTAACGGTCATTGAAAAAAGTGATCGCATTGGTGGGTTATTAATGTACGGTATTCCAACGATGAAACTGGAAAAAGAACAAGTAACGCGCCGAGTGAACTTGATGGCGGAAGAAGGAATCGAATTCGTCACAGGTGTTGCAGCAGGGACAGATGTTACTTTTGCAGAACTACGCGAAGAGTATGATTCTATCGTTCTTGCAACAGGAGCAGGGAATGCGCGCGATATCCCACTTGCTGGACGTGATGCAGCTGGTATTCACTTCGCTGTTCCGTATTTATCGCAAAGTACGCGTGATAATCTGGATAACGGTGGGGTACAAACACTTTCTGCTAAAGGTAAGAATGTTGTGATTATCGGTGGTGGAGATACAGGTGCTGACTGTGTGGCAACTGCATTAAGACAAGGGGCAAAAAGTATTTATCAATTTGGTATTCAAGATAAACTACCTGAATTGCGTGATGGCGAAAACCCTTGGCCGCAATATCCACGTGTTTTCAAAATGGATTATGCGCACGAAGAAGCGGAAGCAGTGTATGGAAGAGATCCACGTGAGTACCTTATTAATACAACTTCTTTTGAAAAAGATGAAGCAGGAAATCTTATTGGATTGCATACTGTAGAAGTAGAAGAAAATAAGGCAGAAAGAAAATATACACCTGTAGAAGGTAGCGAAAAATACTTTGAAGTAGATATGGTTTTAATCGCGATTGGTTTTGCAGGAACAACTGAAGATATTTTTACAAACTTTGGTGTAGGAAAAACAGATCGTCATACGATTGATGCAGCCAAAGGATTTTACCGCACTAGTGAAGAGGGCGTATTCGCTTGCGGAGATGCGCGTCACGGTCAAAGTTTAGTTGTAACCGCGATTGCAGAAGGACGAGAAGCAGCTCGTGAAGTAGACTTTTACTTGATGGGTGAAACATTTTTACCATAATAAAAAAGAGCTTATCCTAAAAGGGTAAGCTCTTTTTTGACTAATTATTTCATTCCAGAAACGTTGAAGCCTTTTAAAATGTACTTTTGGAATGTCATGAAAATCAAGATAATTGGAATAACCATGAAGGTTGCTCCAGCCATTTGTAAGGCGTAGTTGCTGCCATATTGACCTTTTAATAATTGAAGGCCAACTGATAGGGTGTAGAATTTTTCGTCGTTGGCAATGATTAACGGCCATAAGAACGAGTTCCAACCAGCGATAAATGTGAGGATCCCTTGAACGGCAAGAACGGGTCGAGAAATTGGGATAACAATCCGCCAGAAAATGTAAAATTCACTAGCGCCATCCAGTCTTGCTGCTTCAAGTAAATCGTCGGAAATGGTAGACATAAATTGTCGGAATAAGAAAATCCCAAAAGCACCAACAAGTCCTGGAAGTACAATCCCTGTCATGGTATTCGTTAATCCAGCCGCATTAAGCAGCAAGTAAACCGGAATCATCGTTACTTGTCCGGGAATCATCATCGTAGCAAGTACGAGATAAAATAACTTGTTTTTCCCTTTAAATTTAAATTTAGCAAAACCGTAGCCAGCCATCGCATTTAAAAATAAACCGAAAAACGAGAAGAATACAATGATTAATGTGTTTTTCAAGTAAATAGCAAAGTCCATTTCAGTGAATAGTTTGGTGAAATTATCTAGTGTAAATGTTTCTGGCCAAATAGTAGGCGGGATTTTTAAAATTTCAGCATCCGTTTTCAAAGAGGAGAGAACCATCCAAATGAACGGTAAAATCATAAAGAATCCGCCAACGGTTAAAATACTAATGACGGCAATTTGAGCGCCGCGCGATTTTTGTCTATATTGATTCATTTATAACACTCCTCTCTTAAATATCCCCGCCATTATTTTTACGCTGAATACGGAATTGAATTATCGTAATGATGATAATTGCGATAAACAAGATAAACGATCCAGCAGCGGCATAACCAAACTTACTTAATTGGAAACCATTTTGATAGATAAACAGTGCAACCGAGTTCGTGCTATCCAGCGGTCCGCCCTCTGTCATGACGAATGGTTCCTCGAAGAATTGCAACCAACCAATCATTGTTGTAACTGTTACAAAGAAAATGGCGAAACGAAGCATTGGAACCGTAATTTTAAATAATTGTTGACGGCTATTTGCACCGTCCAGCGAGGCAGCTTCATAGTATTCACGTGGGATCCCTTGAAGTGCTGCTAAGAAAATAATCATATTTACACCGATTGCCCGCCAAACAGCTAGGATAATCAGTGATAATTTCGCGATAGTAGGGTCTTGTAACCAGGGAACTGGTCCTAAGTCTAAAAACGAAAGCAAATAATTAAGTAAACCAAAGCGTGGATTATATAAGTAACTCCAAACAACGGCTACAGCGACAACGTTTGTAATCGAAGGAGTGTAGAAGATTAACCGGAAAAATTGGAAAATCTTCGCTTGCGAGAAGTTAATCATCAGCGCAATACCAAGCGAGCAGACGATAACAAGTGGAACGCCAATAATTACATAGAAAAGCGTGTTAAAAATAGATTTTAAAAATACCGGGTCTTGCATAATATTGACGTAATTGTCCACACCAACAAAGTTAATTTTAGAGTAATCGGCAAGCCCGACTAAATCAATGTCCGTAAAACTTATGACAAAAGCAAGCAAAATCGGAAGTAGGGAAAACAGAAGAAGTAAAAACAGTGCTGGCGATATAAACAAATAGGGTGTATTTTTATTTAAAAATTGTTTCATAACATCCAGTCCATTCTAAAAGGGCAAATGGCAGAATAAATCATTTGCCCTTTTTTTCGTTATTTTTTAAGAAGTGCTTCTACTTGATCGTTAAATGTATCCATTTGTGTTTGTACATCTGCACCACCACGATAAATTTGTTCCCAAGATTTTCCGTATAATTGAGCGATTTCCTCGAATTGTGGAATAAGTGGCATAGGTTCAGCTGTTTTCATTTGTTCCCCGAATACTTTGTAGTAAGGGTCGTTTTTCAGCATATCATCTTCCCAAGCATCCATACGAGCTGGCATGGAATTTGTATCTTTTAACCAAGATAATTGCACATCAGGTTGACTCATGTAGTCCATGAATTTTAAAGCATCATCTTTCTTATCACTATATTTGAAAATGGAAAGGTTAGCGCCACCCAGGCTTGATTCGTTATTTTCTTTTTTAGGTAATACTGCAGTAGCCCATTTTCCGTCAATGTCAGGAGCGGTGTCTTTCAGTGTATTAACCATCCAAGGACCACTCATGAACATTGGTACAATGCCGTCGCCGCCGAAGCTTTGAGAAGCATCTAAACCAAGATCAGTATCTGGAGCGGAACCATTTTTAATGAAACTATCTAAATAAGTAACAGTGTCTACGAAAGGTTTTTTATTGAATACTGGTTGACCGTCTTTATCGAAAAGAGGGGAGCCATTTTGACGTCCGAAAATGAAACCTGTAGTCTGTTCGTTTGGATCAATGGCAAAGCCGTACATATCTTTGCCGCGTTTAGAAAGTTTAAGTGCAGCGTCAGAAAGTTCATCCCATGTTTTTGGAGCTTCATTATAACCAACTTTTTTCAGTAAATCGGTACGGTAGAATAATACGCGAGTTTCTGCATACCACGGAACACCGTAAGTTTTGCCATCAAATTGAGTAGTTTTTACTGAACCTGGGAAAAATAGATCAGAATTCATATTTTTACTTTTTTCTACATCTTTTGTAATATCAAGTAGTGCACCAGCTTCGACAAACTCAGGCATCCAAGTAGTTCCCATTTGGACTACATCGGGGCCCGACTTAGAAGCAACGGCTGTAAGTAATTTATCATGTGCATTTGCCCAAGGAATAACTTGAACTTTAACTTCAATGCCAGTATCTTTCGTGAATTTTTGTGCGAGTTCTTTTAGCGACTTGGCTTCATCACCCATTGCCCAAACATTTAATACTTTAGAATCGCCGGAATTTGCATCATCCTTTGACCCACCACACGCCATTAATACTAAACTAAGCGACAACACTAAAGCTAAAACGACAAACATCTTTTTCTTCATGATTTTTCCTCCATTTTTTGTTTTTTTCAAAGCAACTTGATTAACTAAAAGCTGTTAAAGAATAAAAACTGTTGCACGGAACTAGTGCGCCGTACGGGATGAAGCAAATTGTGAAAATTAATTCACATACACAATATTTCATAGAAACGTTTCGACAAGGTTATTATAGTATATTATGTAATCGGTTTCAAGTGAATTGCTATTATATTTTTTGTTTATAGCGTTTGAGCATTGCATACCAATGGTTTTGTGGGTGTAAATTTTTTCTGGATAAACTTTTACGAAAACGAGATAGTATAGAAGAAACAGAAAAAAAGGAGCGTTTCACCATGTGAATGTCGTTTTTGGTTGACTAAAGAAAAGAAAGCGCTTATACTGTTGTTATATTTGAATAGAAACGTTTCGAAAAAAGTGTTCAGGAGGTTCCTATGAAACAAGAAAAAGTACAGGATTTAGTCAATCAAATGACATTAGATGAAAAAATCGCTCAATGTCTTCAACTTTCCCCTTTTCTTTTTAAAGGTACAAACAAAAATGCAGAACTAACAGGGCCGCTTCTTCAAGAAATGAAATTAACGGATGCGCATACGGAAAACGCGGGTTCGGTGCTTGGATCAAGTTCGGCACTTGATATGATTGGAATTCAAGAAGCTTATTTAAAAACAAATCGACTAGGAATTCCGCTTGTTTTTATGGCGGATGTCATACACGGGTATAAAACGGTATTTCCAATCCCACTTGCACTTGGTTGTTCTTTTGACCGGGAAACGGTACGCGTGATGGCGGAAGTTTCGGCGCTTGAAGCAACAGCAGACGGTCATCATGTTACTTTTTCGCCAATGCTTGATTTAGTTAGGGACCCAAGATGGGGGCGTGTAATGGAATCAATCGGTGAAGATCCATTTTTAAATAGTGAACTTGGAAAAGCAATGGTTGACGGCTATCAAGGTGATGCGAGTAAATTAGATGAAAATTTCGAGCGGATGGCAGCATGCGTGAAACATTTTGCGGCATACGGGGCAGCGGAAGCTGGTCTGGAATATAATACGGTCAATATGTCAACACGTGAATTATATCAGAATTATTTACCTGCTTATCACGCGGCAATTCAAGCAGGAGCTAAGTTAGTCATGACTGCATTTAATGTGGTAGACGGGGTTCCAGCTACGATGAATAAATGGTTAAATCGTGATGTTCTGCGAGGTGAGATGGACTTTGACGGAGTTCTTATTTCAGACTGGGGAGCGGTTGCCGAAGTAATTAATCACGGAACAGCAAGAAATCCTAAAGAAGCCGCACAGTTTTCGATGGAAGCAGGCGTTGATTTAGAAATGATGACGACTTGTTATATCCATGAATTAAAAGGTTTAATTGAAGAAGGAAAATTATCCGAGAGCCTTCTCGATGAAGCTGTTCTACGTATGTTACATTTGAAAAATGATTTAGGACTATTTGAAGATCCGTACCGTGGCTTAAAAGAAACTAATCGCGCAAAAGATATTTTAACGAATGAAAGTCGCGATAAAGCACGTGCTGCAGGTGTTGAATCAGCTGTCTTATTAGAAAATAAAAACCATATACTTCCGTTAGATACAAAAACAAAAATTGCTTTAGTTGGCCCACTTGCTACATCACCTGATATTCTTGGTGGTTGGAATGTATACGGCGAAGAAAAAGATGGAATTAATGTGGAAACTGGTTTGCGCGAAGTATTTGAAACTATTACAACGGTTTCGACGGATTATACTGAGCTTACTGAGGATAATAAAACCGCGATTAAAGAAGCAGTACAAAATACAGAAGTAGTCGTTCTTGCGCTAGGTGAAAAAAATGAATGGGGCGGAGAAGCAGGAAGTCTTGCTACTATTCGTTTACCAGAAGCACAATACGACTTAGCTAAATTTGTACAGACACTCGGAAAACCAGTAGTAATTACATTATTTAATGGTAGACCACTCGAAGTGAAAGAGTTAGCAGAATCTAGTGATGCTCTTCTTGAATTATGGTTCCCGGGAACAGAAGCAGGTCGTGTTACTGCAGATTTGTTAAGTGGTGCAAGTAATCCTTCAGGGAAGTTATCCATGTCATTCCCGCAAACAACGGGGCAAATTCCAGTTTATTATAATCATTTACGCACTGGACGACCACAAACACCAGAAAATAAAGGCGAACGTTATGTGTCGCATTATCTTGATATTCCAAATGAACCATTTTATCCATTTGGTTACGGAAAAAGTTATAGCGAATTCGAGTTGAAAACAAGCAGTCTTCCGAAAGAACTAAATCTAGGCGAATCACTACATGTAGAAGTTACCATTAAAAACACGAGTGATATTGCTGGAAAAGAAGTAATCCAAGTATATTTACAAGATGTAACAGCGAGCATTTCAAGACCTGTCAAAGAACTAAAAGCTTTTGAAAAAGTGGCGCTTCAAGCTGGCGAAGAAAAGACAGTTACATTTGAATTAACAAGCGAGGCATTTTCTTTCTATAACCATCAACTTGAAAAAGTACAAGAACCAGGACTTCACCGCGTTTTTGTTGGGACTAGTAGTGAAGATGTAGACGTTTTTGAATTGGAAGTAGGTGGATACGTGTGACAAAATTAAAAGAGATTAAAAAGAAAGATTTATCAGCTGCATTTTATCCAGGCGGAGAGCTTGCTTGGTTGAAATTAAATGATATTATGTTGAACCAAGTCATTCAAAACCCGTTAGAAAATCGCTTATCGCAAATCTATGTGCGGGCGCATGTGAATGATAAAGTGGAGATTTATCCACTTTTAACTGGAGATGCAGAAGTTGGTTTTAATCAAAATGGTGTAGAGTATCAAGGGACAGTAGGCGCGTTTCGTTATAATGTTCAAATGAAGTTCCATTCACGTGGCTGGTTTTATCAGGTGACAGTTGATGGCGCGGGGACATTTGACCTTGTTTATTTACAAGACTTAGGACTTGCAGAACAAGCCGCAGTGCGAACAAATGAGGCTTATATGTCTCAATATATTGATTATCATGTGACAGAAGGAAAAACTGGATATACGATTCAAGCTCGCCAAAATCAACCGCAAAACGATCGCTTTCCAGCAGTCCAAATTGGCGCATTAACCAAAATTGTCGGTTACGCAACAGATGGCTTCGATATTTATGGGACGGATTACAAAGTGACGAACGAACTGGCCGCGCTTACGAAAAAATCCCTACCCAACCGTGTATATCAATATGAATTCGCGCAAATTTCCTTGCAGACAGAGCTATTTACCAATCATGCAGAAACAAGTTTTTATGGATACGCAACGGAGCACCAACCAAAAGCATCTGGAGCACCGGCTGAAAATATAGCTGAAATAAAAACGAACATTAAAGAAGAAGCTTATCAGCCAAGTACTAAAGTTACGCGTGCAAAAAATATCGGCAAACCAATTACTGGTGAAAGTATTTCTGAAAAATGGTTACAAGCGAAGTTCCCAGATCGAATCCAAGAAGAAAAACAAGACGACACGCTACTTTCCTTCTTCACGCCAAACTATGCGCACGTTGTTACCCGTGAAAAAGAAGCTGCTCTAGAACGACCACACGGCAGCATTTTACTAGACAAAGTGGATGTGTTAAATCCGGAAGCAACTCTTTCTGCAACGACATACATGTATGGCTCATTTCTATCACAATTAGTTGCTGGAAATACGAATATGAATAAATGGAATAGCCATGCGCGGAATCCACTCAATATTCTTCAAACAAGCGGCTTAAGAATTTATATCGAACAAGATACGGAACTCAGACCACTTGGTGTACCATCTGTTTGGGAAACAAGCACGAATTACTCTACTTGGTATTATCAGTGGAATGACGATTTAATCACCGTGCAAACTACCTTAACCGCTGAAAGTAAAGAAGCTTTCGTCCGTGTACAGTCTGAAAAAGGCCGTTCATACAAACTAGTACTAACCAACCAAGTAACCATGGGAACAAATGAATACGACAGTACGATAAAAAAAGAAATGACTGATGGCGTCGTCACGTATTTCCCAGCAGAAGATTCGCCGATTGTAGAAACCTATCCGGCACTTCAATTCCGCGTAGACGGAACTTTTAACGAAATGACTGACGAACGTTATTTTGCGAAAGAGTATGCAGGAACAGCTGGTTTGGACGTATTTGTATTCGAACCAACGGCTAACGCAACCTTCCACGTACAAGCAAAATTAACTGATTCGTTTGCCAAACAAAACGCAGATTTAGAAGCAGCTACGAAAGAAATTCGCGCTAGCTATGACGAACTAACAGCCCAGTTCCATTTAAACCATCAAAGTACAACTGCTGAAAAGCTCAACTTAACGGTTTACTGGTATGCGCATCAAATGTTAGTGCACTACGCGTCGCCGCACGGTTTAGAACAATATAGCGGGGCAGCTTGGGGGACTCGTGACGTCAGCCAAGGTCCATTTGAGTTCTTCCTTGCAACAGGCAACAAAGCTGTTTTGCGCCAATTAGTGTTGACGATCTTTTCGCATCAATATCAAGATACGGGCGACTGGCCGCAGTGGTTTATGTTTGATAAATACACCTCCATCCAACAAGAAGAAAGTCACGGGGATGTGATTGTTTGGCCGCTGAAAATTATTGGTGATTACTTAGAAATGAGCGGAGATACAGAAATACTTGAAGAAGAAATTCCTTTCGTTGACCGTGAAGCAAAAACATTCACAAAGGAAAAAGATACACTTCTAGCGCATATTGAATTAGCTGTACAAACAATCGAAGCACGCTTTATGAAAGGGACAGCACTTTCTAACTACGGTGACGGAGACTGGGATGACACGCTTCAACCGGCCAATGCCCAATTGAAGAAGAACATGGTTTCTAGCTGGACAGTGGCACTAACATATCAAACATTCAAACGTCTAGCCGTGTTCTTACCAACAGGCGACAAATATAGTGCACTAGCAAAACGTGTGCAAGCTGACTTTGCGAAATATATGACAACGGAAACGGACGTTATTCCAGGATTCCTTTATTTAGAAGAAGGAAAAGCACCAGTGTGGATGATTCATCCAGAAGATAAAGATACGAATATTAAATATCGTTTAATTCCACTTACAAGAAGTGTCATTGCTGAATTGGTCGATAAAAAGCAAGCAAGCCGGAATTTTGATATTATCGACGAGCATTTACTTCACCCAGATGGCGTCAGATTGATGAGCGAACCCGCACATTATGCAGGTGGGGTAAGTACGCATTTCAAACGTGCTGAGCAAGCTGCAAACTTTGGTAGAGAAGTCGGTTTGCAATACGTACATGCGCATATTCGTTATATTGAAGCATTAGCAAAAATTGGTAACCAAGAAGCTTGGCATATGCTAGATGTCATCAATCCAATCAATATTAAAGAAGTGGTACCAAATGCAGCACTACGTCAAAGCAATACTTATTTCAGTAGTTCCGATGCCGCATTTTTAGACCGCTATCAGGCGCAAAATGAATTTAGTCGAGTAAAAGAAGGAACCATTCCTGTGAAAGGTGGATGGCGGATTTACTCAAGTGGTCCAGGAATATACTTACATCAATTAATCAGTTCTGTTCTTGGTATTCGTCAAACTGAAAATGCGATTCTCTTTGACCCCGTTTTACCAGAAGAACTGGATGGGTTAGAATGCCATATCGAACTGGATAATTATCCACTAGACATCACATTTGAAAGCGCAGATGAGGCAGGTGTTTTCGTAAATGGGGAAGCGCAACCCGTTGAAAATGAAGCGAATGCCTACCGAACTGGCGCGCTCCTTTTACCGAAAAAGAATTTAACAACAAAATGTTCACAAATCACGATTAAATTTTCAAAAAATAACCGTCTCTAAGGTTGTTTTGTGTATAATAAAAGAAAACAGAAAAGGATGCGATTCACGTGGTAGGAATTAAAGATATCGCGAAAAAGGCAGGGGTTTCCATTTCAACAGTATCCTACGCACTTAATGGCAGCCCGAAAGTGACCGAAAAAACGCGAAAACGAATTATGACCATCGCAAATGAATTGAATTATATTCCCAATATGGCAGCACGAACGTTAAAAACAAGAGAAACAAAAATTATCGGCGTCTATTTAACGAATTACGGCGGGATTTTTTACGGGACTTTACTGGAAGGTTTAACGCAAACGCTATATAAACATGGATATGAACTCATCGCTTGCAGTGGCACGAAAACACACCGATTTTTACCCGAGAAAATGATTGATGGCGCTATTATTTTAGATGCGAATTTCCCGTCTAGCGAAATCATTAATTATGCGAATCGCGGTCATAAATTAGTGGTGCTCGACCGGGAACTTACCCATGAAAATGTGAGCCAAGTCCTTCTAGATAATAAGGGCGGCGCAACGCTAGCGATTGATTATTTATCTACTAATTTTAAAGGGGATTTCTATGTCATTACCGGTCCAGACGATTCTTATGATGCAAGAGTCAGGCTCGAAACCGCGAAACAAGAACTCGCTCGGTCAGGTGACAAAAAGGTGCATATTATTGAAGGAGACTTTTCCGAAGAGAGTGGCGAAAAAGCAGCAGCCATTATCACGGAAAACTGGA
Organism: Listeria monocytogenes; assembly: GCF_041765605.1. GTDB lineage: Bacteria > Bacillota > Bacilli > Lactobacillales > Listeriaceae > Listeria > Listeria monocytogenes_D. The sequence goes on along the minus strand of NZ_CP168900.1, from coordinate 1,799,907 downwards.
AGGCCCCTGTTTCTGTATTTGCTCTAAATGATAACATGGCTATTGGGATGTATCGTTATTTTTCAGGGACAGATTTGGAAATCGGTAAAGACGTGCGAATTATTGGCTTTGATAATACGGATATAAGCGAGTATTTGGTTCCACGTCTTGCTACTATTGAATATTCGAAGTACAAATGGGGCGCAGTTGCCGCAGATAAACTAGTGGAACTACTTGAAGGCGGAAAAGCTGAAAACGAAATAATCTATACTACTAGAATCAGTGGACCATCTGTTTCAAACAATTAGTACGCTTTTTTCCTTATTTTAAGGTATACTTAAGATAAAATGAAGGGAGCTGTTGGCTAATGAAACTTGGAATTATGGGAACGAACTGGATTACGGATTCTTTTATTGAAGGTGCTATTAATTCAGGTGAATGGAATCTTACTGCGGTATATTCACGAACAGAAGAAAAAGCACGCGCATTTGGAGAAAAATATGGAGAGTTGACTTATTTCACAGATATAGAAGAAATGGGCAAATCAGACGCACTTGATGCGGTCTACATTGCTTCTCCTAATGCGCTCCATTATCAACATGCGGTTAGCTTACTGAAAAATAAAAAACATGTTATCGTAGAAAAACCGATTTTTTCTACCGTAGCCGAATTAGAGCATGCGCATCAAATTGCTCGCGAAAACAATGTCTTTTTATTTGAAGCAGCGCGCCACATTCAAGAGCCAAACTTCAAACGCCTACAAGAAAACATCGAAAAAGTAGGTACTATTCACGGGGCAACACTAGTGTACATGAAGTATTCTTCCAGATACGATCAAGTTTTAAACGGTGAAGAACCAAACATCTTCTCCTTGAAATTTTCTGGCGGATCCATCGTTGACTTAGGTGTTTATCCATTATATTCAGCGATTACACTATTCGGTGAACCTGTAAAAGCAACTTATTTTGCCACTAAATTACCAACTGGTGTAGACGGACTTGGACCAATAATTCTCGAATACCCAACATTCAATATTACTATCATTCAAGGGAAAAACTCACAGTCCTTCCTGCCAAGCGAAATTTATGGTCAAAAAGGAACACTGATTGTTGACCCGCTTACTGGAATTGAAAAGATTACTTTTTACGACAACGCAACAAAAGAAGAAACAGAACTTGCTGGACCAGTTGTAGCCAATGATATGCAATTTGAAGCAGCAGAGTTTGCAAGAATTATCGAACAAAGCGACCGAGATACATATGAATACTTAGCAGACCTAAGCTTGAAAGTATTACGTGTCTCCAACGAACTTCGTCACCAAAATGATATTTGGTTTGACGCAGAAAAATAATTTTGAAGAGCTAGGAAAAGGCTTTCGGGCTGTTTTCTAGCTCTTTTTCCGCGCAATATAAATTCTAAATAAAAGTGCAGACTTGCAGTAAGCATGGTATGATACAGAGAAGAACTAATAAAGGAGTCGGGTCATGACAGAATCAAATATCCCAAGCTTTTGGGCGGAAAAATGGCAAGAACATGGTTATGAAACGCCAACAGAGATTCAAAGCGCAATGTACCAACCAATCAAAGATGGTGCAGATGTACTTGCAGTATCACCAACTGGAACGGGGAAAACGGTGGCTTATGCGCTGCCAACCCTTGAAAAAATAGAGGCAATTCCAAAAACACAATGGCTCGTTTTAGCGCCATCACATGAATTAGTTATGCAAATCACAGAAGTAATCCGTTCGTGGTTACCAAGTGATGAACTCACAGTAATCTCTTTAATCGGAGGAGCTAATGTCAAACGTCAAATCGAAAAATTAAAGAAAAAACCGCAAATTATTGTGGCTTCTCCAGGTCGAGCACTTGAATTAATCAAACAAAAGAAAATTAAAATGCATGAAATCAAGACAATTACGTTGGACGAATGCGACCAATTACTTCGCCAAGAAAATTTTAAAAGCACACTGGAGATTGTTGAAAGTGCCGTTCGCGATCGCCAATTGACACTTGTATCCGCAACAAAACTAGAAAATCCGGACATGTTTTTTGCACAAACAGAAAACACACCAGTAATGCTAGAGGTAACGGCAAAACCAGAAGAATTAACGAATGTGGAACACTTATACATGGATGTGGAATCACGTGATAAAGCTACTTTACTGCGCCGCATTTCGCATATTAAAGACATGCGCGGCTTAGTTTTCGTAAAAGACAAACCACGAATGGAAATTTTGCTAGAAAAACTGCATTACGATAAAGTAAAAGCAGCTGGAATTCACGGCGAAATTCGCAAAGAAAAACGCAAAAAATATCTGGACGACTTTAAAAAAGGCACGTTGACTTATTTAATCGTGACAGATGTAGCGGCTCGTGGGCTGGATATAGAAGATTTACCTTACGTGATTCACTATGACTTAGCAGCAAGTGAAAAAGAGTACACGCACCGTTCTGGACGGACTGGACGAATGGGCAAATCGGGTACTGTTATTACTTTCGCTAATCCACGTGAAATAAGAACATTAAAACAATATTTAACTATCCACAACTTAAAAGGAAAACAGGTTCGCTTTTATCAAGGGAAGCTTCTTGACGGCGCTGTTCCAGAAAACAAAATCGCTAAAAAAGCATCAAGACCGCCTAAACAAGTTCAAAAAAGTAAAAAAGACGACGGGAAGAAGCCGTTCCGCAAAGACAAACCAACTGGAACTGCTGGAGGACGTAAAGAAAAGCCAGCTAACTCGGCTAAACCGACACGTAATAATAAACCAAATAAATTCAACAAAAAACCAACTAATTTAAAAAAATCTTAAGATGCGCCGAATGTTTTTCTCTCTTGATAGAAAGAAAAGCATTCGCGCTTTTTTTTACTTAATTTTTATCGTTGCGAGGATGCCATTTAAAAAGGTATAATGGAAACATAGAGTTTCAAAAAGGAGTAGAGTAGATGTCTAGTAGAAAAGAAGAAGTCCTCCAACTTCTAAACGAAAAAGAAGATAAAGTATCTGCTGCTGATGTCGCAGAATTGCTTCAAATGGACCGAGCGAACGCTAGTCGTTATCTAAATGATCTTTTTAAAGAAAAAAGAATAGACAAACTTCCTGGGAAACCAGTATTTTATCAAGCCTTAAAAACAATGGAAAAAGCCCCCCAACAAGCAGGATCGATGCAAGAATCTGCGTTTGGAAGATTGATTGGTTCGGAAGATAGCTTAAAGGTAAGTATTCAACAAGCCAAAGCTGCAATTTTATACCCACCAAACGGACTTCATAGCCTCATTCTAGGGCGCACGGGTACAGGGAAATCATTATTTGCTGAATGTATGTATCAATTTGCGAAAGAATCGGAAACTATTCCGGCTGACGCACCATTTGTTTCGTTTAACTGTGCTGACTATGCACAAAATCCACAACTGTTATTTGGCCATATTTTTGGGGTAATTAAAGGCGCTTATACAGGGGCTGAAGAAACGCGTGAAGGTTTGCTGAAAAAAGCAGATGGCGGGATTTTGTTCCTTGATGAAATCCATCGTTTACCTCCTGAAGGCCAAGAAATGCTCTTTACTTTTATCGATAAAGGAGAATTTCGTCCACTAGGAGAAAGTGCGAATGTGCACCGCGCGCAAGTTCAAATTATTGGAGCAACGACAGAATCACCAGATAATTTCTTATTAGAAACTTTTACAAGACGTATTCCGATGACTATCACTTTGCCATCTCTTGCAGAACGAAACCTAGAAGAGCGCTATCAATTAGTGGAGTTTTTCTTGAACCAAGAAGCAACAAGACTTCACCAATCCATACGTGTACACAGAAAAGCGTTGATTGCTTTTTTACTTTATCATGCAAGCGCTAACGTGGGTCAATTGCAAAGAGACTTAAAATTGGCCTGTGCCAAGGCTTTTCTGCATTATAAAACCAAAACAGCCAATTATATTTTAATCGAACAAGATGACTTACCTATCCATGTTCAAAAAGGTTTACTCCACTTAAAAGATGAACCGGAAAAATTAAACCGTTTAATCGACGTCAACAAAACCATTTTTAAATTTGTTGATACGAGTGATGAATTTGTCGAAACAGAAGATGTGCACGATGTTTATCATGCCATCCAAGAAAAAGCAGACCAATTAATGAAAGAAGGGAAGGACCAAAGCGAGTTAGAAGAAGCACTTTATGTGGATGTGGATCAATATTTCCACGATTACATGGTCCAATTACCAACCCACCAAACAGCGAAAGAAATCATTGCACCAGCAGTTTGGGAATTAACAGAAAAAGTATATGCTATGGCGGAAGAAAAATTAAATCGTAAATACAACGAAAAAATGAAATTCGCCTTCTCCTTGCATTTACAAAGCACTATTGAACGAGTACGCGAACAAAAACATATTATTCATCCAGACTTAAATAATATTCGCAAAAAATATCCAAAAGAATTCCAAGTAGCTATTGATTTATCCGCACTGATTGAACAAGAATTAAGCATTGAAATTCCTTTTGATGAAATTGGATTTTTAACGATGTTCTTAACAGAAGAAGTAGTGGATACATCGCTTTCTCAAGAAAACCAAGTAGAAGTGATTGTGATGATGCACGGTCGTTCAACTGCTACAAGTATGGTGGAAACGGTGCAAGAATTACTAAGCATTGAAAGCGGGATTGCTCTTGATATGCCGCTTACCGTCGAAGTAAAGGCAATGTATGAAAAATTAAAACAAACTGTCATCAAATTAAACCCAGTCAAAGGGGTTCTAATCCTATCTGATATGGGGTCACTTACTTCTTTTGGTAATATGCTGACCGAAGAACTAGGGGTTCGCACGAAAACTGTTACAATGGTAAGCACACCAGTTGTATTAGAAGCGATGCGAAAAGCTTCACTCGGGCGCGGCTTAGAAGATATTTATCAAAGTTGTGAGCAATTATTTGAAAATAAATATAAAGCACATGTCTTACGAGCTAAACCCGTAAAAAATGCGGTAATCTTCACTTGTTTTACTGGAGAAGGAGTAGCCGAGCAATTGCGCAAAGTCGTAGCGCCAATTATTGATGAAACGAAAATTGAAATTATTGTATTACAATTCTTGCACAAGGAAGCTTTCCGCGAGCGAATTGATCAACTAATGGAAGAATACAATATTCTAGCTATCATGGGTTCAGTAGCCTTTGAATACCGCGATATTCCATTCTTTAGCGCGCTGGAAGTTCTATCAGAAGGTGGCTTAGGAATTGTTTCTAGAATTTTAAATGATGAAGTACCATATGAAAAATTAATCGCTTCATTAGAAGGAAATTTACAAGCAGTAAGTTCTGCAGAGCAATTAGTGTACTTTTTACGAAAAGTGATTTCAGAACTACAATTGCAACTTAATGTTATACTTGAGTCAGGTGTAGACATTGGTATGATTCTGCACTTAGCTTTCCTTATCGAACGCGTAAAACTAGGGGCTGTAGACCGGGAATTCCCAGACTTAAATGAATTTGCCAAAAACCATATGGTAGAAATGCAAATCACGCAACAAATGATGGAAAACGTAGAAATTGAGTATGATATCGTAATACCACAATCAGAAATCGCATATTTAACACAGATGATGCTCTCCAATCAGGTAGAAGAAAATTAAGAAAAAAACTGCCAAGTGTGTATTGTCTTACACACTTGGCTTTTTTACTTGTGTAAGTGAAAAACTTTGTAAGGAAGCAACAAACAAGAAGAAAAGTTGGCACATATCTTGCATATTATATATACGTGCAGCTTTTCAAACTAGGAGGTTAAATTAATGAATAACATCATGTTAGTTTGTTCGGCCGGTATGTCCACAAGTCTGCTCGTAAAAAAAATGACAGAAGCTATCGAAAAACAACAAGTGGATGCTACTGTCATTGCAGTGGCGGAAGCTGATTTTGATAAGTATAAAGGCAACGTAGATGTTGTTTTACTCGCACCACAAGTTCGGTTTTTAGAGAAGAATTTGAAGCGAGTACTGGATCCATTAGGTATTCCAGTTGCGATCATTAACGGGATTGACTATGGAACAATGGACGGCGAAAAAGTGCTAAATGATGCACTAGCAATGATTGAGAAATAATCTCGAGTTCGAGACTGCTTGAAGAGGAATTAGACATAAGTTCGATAAATGAAAAAGGATGTGTAAACAATGGAATTAGAACAAACAATTATGCAATTAATCGTACACGGGGGAAACGCTAAAAGCGACGCAATGCTAGCAATCGAAGCGGCAAAAAAAGGGGATTTTGACGCGGCAGATGAGCAAATCAAAAGTGCAGAAGCAGCACTACTTGAAGCGCATCATTCACAAACTTCATTAATTCAAGGGGAAGCACGCGGCGAAAAGGCAGAAGTATCTTTACTACTAGTCCACGCGCAAGATCACTTAATGAACGCTATTACTTTTAAAGATTTAGCCAAAGAAATTATTGATTTATACCGCTCTAAATAAGTTTTTGAAGGGATGATTTAAATGAGAAAATTAGGAATATCCGTATTTCCACAACATGTAGCACTAGAAGAATCATTAGGATACATTGAAACAGCTGCAAAATATGGTTTTAGCCGTATCTTCACTTGCTTGATTTCTGCTAATGACGAAGCGGAATTTGCTAAATTAGAAACCATTTGCAAACGCGCAAAAGAATTAGGATTTGATGTTATTGCTGATGTTGATCCTACAGTATTTGAATCGTTAAATATCACTTATAAAGAATTAGATCGTTTCAAAGAGCTTGGTTTAGCAGGCCTTCGTCTTGACCTAGGCTTCTCTGGTTCCGAAGAGGCAGCAATGTCCTTTGACGATACAGATCTAAAAATCGAGCTAAACATTAGTAATGGTACTCGTTATGTTGAAAATATCCTATCTTACCAAGCAAACGTAGGAAATATCATTGGTTGTCATAACTTCTACCCAAGAAAATACACTGGTCTTTCCAGAGAACATTTCTTACGTACAAGTAAACAATTCAAAGATTTAAACTTACGTACAGCAGCTTTCGTTTCTTCTAACAGCGGCGAATTTGGCCCATGGTTTGTTGTGGACGGCGGACTTCCAACAATGGAAGAACATCGCGGAGTAGACATTACTGTGCAAGCAAAAGATCTTTGGAACACTGGCCTGATTGATGATGTCATTGTCGGGAACATGTTCGCTTCTGAAGACGAATTACGCGCTTTAAGCGAATTAAACCGTAATGAATTACAATTAGCAGTAGAGTTTTTAGACGGTGCAACTGACGTGGAAAAAGAAATCGTTTTAACACAAAAACATTTCAATCGTGGCGATGCTTCCGAGTACGTGCTACGTTCAACAATGACGCGTGTTAATTTCAAACAATTCGATTTCCCTGCACACGACACAAATACTATTGCAAAAGGCGACGTGACTATCGATAACGACGGCTACGAACGCTACAAAGGCGAAATGCAAGTAGCACTCCAAGAAATGGAAAACTCCGGCAACACCAATATCGTTGCTCGAATTGTCCCAGAAGAGCGTTATTTACTAGATACCATTCTACCATGGCAACATTTTAGATTGGTTGAGAAGAAGAAATAATAATTTTAAAAGCAGAAATTTTCTTTTATACTAGAGAATTTCTGCTTTTTTACTATCTTCTTTTTGTAAACAATACCTATTCCGGCAGCTTTAAAAGCGTATTTTAAAACTATTTTTTGTAATATTTTAAAATTAATAGACGTATAAAGAAATATATATTACACTTAGCTAAATGGAATCTTCTTCCATTTAAAAATAAATGTGAATAATAATACATAAAGTAGGAGACGATGAAAATGGATAGTGAAACACTATTATTAGATGTAAAGAAATTAGGAGAAAGAGTATCTACGCTTAAGGATTCGATAGCTACGGAAGAAGCGACGAAAACATCCTTAATTATGCCTTTTTTTCAACTGTTAGGATATGATGTTTTTAATCCACTCGAATTTTCACCAGAGTATGTTGCGGATGTAGGGATAAAAAAAGGAGAGAAAGTAGATTATGCTATTTTAAATAATAACAATCCCATTATCCTAATTGAAGCGAAATCTATTAAATCAGATTTAAAAAACCATGATTCGCAGCTGTTTAGATATTTTGGAACTACAACAGCAAAATTCGGCATTTTAACTAACGGTAATGAATACCGATTCTATACTGATTTGGAAGAACCAAACAAGATGGATAAAACGCCATTCTTTTCCTTTGTACTTACAGAAATAAAAGATGTTCAAATTTCTGAAATTTTTAAATTCCAAAAAGAAAATTTTGATGTAGAGAATATTTCTAAAGCAGCTTCTGATTTAAAATATCTTAATTTTGTCAAAGAATTTTTAACTAAAGAAGTTAATGATCCAAGCGAAGAATTTGTTAAATTTATTCTTGGCGAAATCTATGACGGAATGAAAACAAAAGTAATTATCGATAAATTCACACCTGTTGTAAAAAGGGGATTTCGACAATTTATTGCAGATCAAGTGAATAGTAAACTAAATGCTGCGCTTAATACATCTGTTTCAGTAGAAGAATTAGAAGTTCCTCAAGTAGAAGCAAATGCAGAAGAGGAAGAAGATATTATTACAACAGAAGCAGAAATTGAAGCATTCACGACAACTAAATTATTATTGAAAGATACTATTGATACATCTAGAATTTTTTATAGAGATAATAAATCGTACTTTAATATAATTTTAGATAACAATATAAGAAAATGGGTTTTAAGATTATACATTAATAATGCAAGAACCTATTTTGTAATAAATGACGAAGAAAAAACTACCATAGAAATTGTTGATGTGATTGATATTTTCAATCATGCGGATAAAATCATTCCTGTAGTCGAGAGATACTTATAATACAAAAGTCCACTTAAAAAAGGACCTATAAGATTGACATATTCTTTGTCAATCTTATAGGTCCCTTTCTTTTTTAACATTATTTCCCAATCAACCCATACAAAAACAACTGCACTATCTCCGCCTGTTTCTCCTCAAGTTCTTCCTCTGGGACTGTGAAACCTAAACCATTAATTGCTTTAATAAAAAGTTGAATAGATTGATCAGAAAGACGGCTATCAATAATTTTTTCTTGCTTGCCGATAGCGATATATTTCATATAAATCTCATTTTTAAGGGCATTAATATTATTCACTAACAGCGTGATAAATTGCGCGTCTTTACTCGCTTCTTGCGATATAAATTTACTTAAAGACAGATTTATTTCTGCATTACAGAGCTTTAGAGCCCGCTCTAATTTTTGCGTGAATGTTCCTTCTGATGCTAAAATTTCTTCCGCTAAAGTAATGGTATCTTGCATAATAATGCGAGCACATTCACCAACAAGCGCTTCTTTACTTCCAAAATAATTATAAATAGACACTTGCGAAACATCTGCAAGGGCGGCAATATCTTTAATACTTACATCAGAAAAACCTTGTTTTCCAAATAATGAAAGAGCTGCCTGAATAATTGCGGTCTTCTTTTTTAGCGTTCTTTTTTCATAATTATTCATATCCTAAACACTTCCCTAGGCTAATCTTATCTTTAGTAATAATATAACATAAAAACTTTTAATTTGAAATATTAACTAATAAATTTCAAAAGTTATTGACTTGGAAGTTAAGATCATTATACAATGGTTTTGAAATAAGATTACAATTATTTCAAAACTAAAGACCCGTGAAAGGACTTTAATTATGATGAAAATAACAAAAAGAAGGAAAATAACACTAATCATTTTGGGAGGTATCATCGGTTTGAGTTTTATTTTATATAAACCATTAATTAACTATTTAAGCGAACAAGCGGCGAATCCGCGTGGGATTATTGGTGAAATCACTACGAAAATATGGTCATCCTATTTTGAAGATTTGAGTAAGTGGACAATTAGTAATACTGAACTAAGTAATGTTAATCATGTATTAGATATTGGTTATGGTGGGGGCTCCAATGTTAAAAATCTAGCTGAACTAAATAAAAATTGGACTATTTACGGAGTGGATATTTCTGAAGAATCGTATAAAACAGCTACAAATTTGAATGAAAAAGCCATCAATAATGGCACAGTGAAGCTATCTATTCAAGATGTTGCTTTGATGAATTATCAAGCGGATTTTTTCGATTTAGTTTATGCTATCCAAACGCATATGTACTGGGATAATCCTCAAGAAGGCTTTGAAGAAATCTATCGTGTCATGTCACAAGATGGTGTTTTAATACTGTCGTCCGAAAAAGATAAAATTGATTATCACATGGACGAATATAAAACAACCGCCTCGCTAACAGCACTCTTAAAAGGAATTGGCTTTAAGGAGGTAGTGGAGAAGGAAAGAGGGAATTGGGTTTTGTATACGGTCAGAAAATAATTGCGAGCTATGGAAAATTTGTTATAATAAATAAAACTCCCTAATACAGAGTCCAATTATATACATCATGAGGTGAAAACATGTTAAAGCTATACAAAAAAGAACAAAATCAAATCTTGTATGCTGAGTACTGGATTAATAATGATAAGGCAATCGTGCATTACGGTAAAGTTGGTAAGGTAGGAGAGAAAGAAGAAACCAGCAACTATCTGGAAAAATACGAGAGCAAAGCTGCATTTCATGAGGCGTTTATTAACCGATTTGTCCCACAAGGTTATAGCGAAAATCCTCCAAACGAAAATTTCTGGATATTAATTCAATATCCGCTCAAAAGTTTAACAGGAACAAAACGAGATATTTGGCTGAAAGATCGAGTAACAGATGTTTTAAATGACGATTTGGGTTGGAAAGGCTTAGGAATTGTAGATGGCTTTGACATAGGTCAAACCGCGAATCCCAACAAGCAATTTGCTTTAAATATATTTTGTGTCGTTGTTGATGAAGAAATAGGTATCAAAGTAATTAAATCAGCTCTAAGAAATAACAGTTGTGATTATACTAGCGTAAAAATTGCTTCCAGACCATTTTCGGATGATGCTGAATATACGTTGAAATTTTCAGCAAAGAAAAAGGATGTAACTTTTTATGTATGAATAAGGTTTTGAAATAAGAACGATAAAAAGCCGAAAGTCTTGATTTATCAATTGCTTTCGGCTTTTTCTGAGCGCCCATACGCGGAATCGAACCACGAACTAGCCCTTAGGAGGGGCTTGTTATATCCGTTTAACTATATGGGCTTATTATAAAATTATCTGACTCTAGAAAGCCAGACACCAGAAATAAGTTTACCAGAAATAAGGGGTTTCAGCAAGATAAAGAAGCATCTGGTTGCAAGGGTTACCATGCGACCAGATGCTTACTGCAATTAATTTTTAGCTAATTTATCTGCAAAAACGAGGGATCTACCTGTGCCAATTGCAACGGATTCCAAAGGACTTGGAGCCATATGTACAGGGACATCTATTTCTTGTACAAGCCAGTCGCGGAAACCTTGAAGTAAGGAGCCACCACCACTTAAAATAATGCCGCGATCGACAATATCACCACTTAATTCTGGTGGGCAAAGTTCAAGTGTATTCCGAATAGCTTCTAATATACGTTGTAATGTTTCAGCTAAAGCGCTTTGGATTTCTGTAGAGCTTACTTGGATTGTTTTTGGTAAGCCAGTAAGCAAATCACGACCACGGATATCCGCAGTTTGTGTTACGTGTTCGATCGGCGCATAACCAAGCTCCATTTTAATTCGTTCTGCTGTTGTTTGACCGATTAAAAGGTTGTAATTTTTGCGGATGTATTGAATGATTTCTTCATCCATATGATCGCCACCTGTGCGAATCGAAGTGCTCGAAACTACACCGCCGTATGAAATAATCGCAATCTCACTTGTGCCGCCACCAATATCCACAATTACATTAGCGACAGGCTCGGCTACGGGTAAATCAGCACCAATTGCAGCTGCAACAGGTTCTTCAATTAAAACGACTGAACGAGCACCAGTTGATCTTACCGCATCTGAAATAGCGCGACGCTCGACTGATGTTGCGCCAGTTGGTGTACAAACGACCACATTGGGCTTTCTCACACCACTAACTGAAATCCGGCGCATAATCTCGCGCAAAAGTCCGCTCGTTAAATCAAAATCAGCAATAACACCGTCCTTCATTGGTCTTACAGCAGAAATCGAAGTCGGCGTTTTACCAATCATCTCTTTTGCTTCCTGGCCAATCGCAAGTACCGTTCCATCATTCGTATTTAGCGCGACCACAGAAGGTTCATTCAGTATAATGCCTTTTTCTTTACTGTAAACTAAAATATTCGCAGTACCTAAATCAATTCCAATAGTTGTTGTTCCAAACATTCTCACACCTAACTTTCTATTAAAAATAGCGAGTAAATTCTAGGTGTACAACTAACAGTATAGACTTTTTTCACCTTATAAGCATTATTTAAACATGGATGAAATGAAAAGGTAATTTAAAATGGCGATATGACAGGTGTTTTCGGCATTTCGTAAAAATTTCGTAAAAAAAGTAATCAAATAAAAACGACTATCCAAAGTAGATAGCCGTTTTTTATTAGGAAATTTGACGCTGTTTTTCAAATTCTGAGTACATATAGTAATAAATTAGCCCACTAATGAGCGCTAAAATACCAATAATTGTAAATGTGCCAGTATAGCCAATTAAAGTCGAAAGTGTAATCGCAAGTGGAGCAATGACTTTACCCAGCGTATAACGAAGTCCAGCAGCAGAGAAGTACATCGCCCTTTTATCCTCTGGAGCTAACTGTGAAACAAAGGTTTGTTGCAAGCCAACAGTCATGAGTTCCGCGAAGCTAAAGAGAATAATGGCACAAATCGCTCCCCACGGTCCTGTCGAAATACCAAATAAGAAAATCGCAATCGCATAGAGAAAAGAAGAATTCATAAAGACAAATTTTTCTCTAAAATGGCTCATCCAACGAGTGACAACGACCGTAAGTGCTGCAACAAAGAAGCCATTAATAGAAACGATAACACCGAACAATTGCTCACCTGTAAAATGAAACGCGAACAAGTTAGAGGCGCCGATAACTTCTTTAATATAGAGCGGGAAAAGTAAATCCAGTTGCATAAATGACTGAGAAACAATAATCCCGGCAACAATATAAAGAAAGAAAATCTTGTCTTTAAAAATAATCTTATAGTTTTTTAGTTGTTCCATTAAAACAGCACCGATACTTTTTCGAACCACTTCTTTTTGTAAATCAGGATTAACCAAAAGAGGGGCTGTTTCGTGACCAAATTTTTGCAGTAAAAATAGTAATAATAAATCCGCACAAACAATTGCAAGTAGCGTTTCTGTCGTGAAATTATAAAATAAGACCGAACCAAGAATGGGGCCAATAACGACCGCAATATTAATCATCATATAGAACACGGAATAAATATGCGTCCGATGCTCAGGTGGAACCACATCTGCAATCATCGCTTGACTTGCTGGCTGATAAAACGCCATAAAAACACTCGCAATCGCGAAACCAGCAAAACTCAAGTAAGGAGAATCCACAACATGAAGTGCACCTATTGCAAAAACAAGAAAACCAAAACCTTCTCCAATGACAGAAATACTCATCATCCGTTTACGACCAAAGTTATCCGCAAAATAACCGCCAAGCAAAGCTGTGAAAACCGCCAAAACTTGCGAAATAATCAGCAATAGGCTCGTCAGTTCGCGCCCAATACTTTCCGAAAAGTAAATCGTTAGAAAGGGGAAGACCATCCAAAAAGAAATATCGAGTAGTGCTTCCCCAAAAAGCCTTACTTTTAAATTGATGTCCCATGTACTAAATTTCATCCAATGCACCTCGCTCTCTTTTGTAAAAAATAAACAAACGAAAACCCTTGAAAGCCAAAAGCTACAAGGGTTTTACGCAAAAGGCATAAGTTTTAAAAAAGGATTAGAACGCCCAGTCGCCTTTACGGAAAACAGGAACAACTTCACCAGATTCGGTTACACCATCAATGTCCATTTCAGAAGAACCAATCATGAAATCAACGTGTGTTAAACTATTGTTCACACCAGCTGCTTCTAATTCTTCACGAGACATTTCTTCGCCACCTTTAACATTAAATGCATACGCACTACCAATTGCTAAGTGGTTAGATGCATTTTCGTCAAATAGCGTGTTGTAGAATAAAATGCCGGATTGGGAAATAGGGGATGGGTCTGGAACTAGCGCCACTTCACCTAAATAGTGTGAGCCTTCATCTGTCGCGATTAAATCTTTCAAAATTTCTTCGCCGGATGCTGCTTCTACACCTACAATACGACCTTTTTCGAAAGTGATTTTGAAGTCATCGATAATATTTCCTGCATAACTAAGTGGTTTCGTACTAGAAACATAACCTTCCACTTTTAGTTTATCCGCACAACAGAATACTTCTTCTGTTGGCATATTGGCCATAAATTCATGTCCTTTTTTATTCTTACTGCCAGCGCCAACCCAAAGATGGTTTTTTGGAAGACCAATTGTAAGGTCTGTTCCAGGAGCCGTATAATGTAAAGAAGTAAATTGTTTTTCATTTAAACTTTCTGCTTTTGCAGCAAGTGTTTGATCGTGATTTTTCCAAGTTTCTACCGGGTTTTCGGTGTTAATACGAGTTGTTTCAAAAATAGCTTCCCAAAGTGTTTCCATTTGTTCTGCTGGAGTTAAATCTGGGAATACTTTTGCTGCCCATCCTTGTGAAGCTGCTGCAACAACTGTCCAGCTTACAACATTTGCTTGCATTAACTCGCGAAACTCGCTCATTGCACCACCCATTGTTTTCTGGAATGTCGCAATTTTGTTGCTATCCACGCCGTTAAGTAAATCCGGATCTTCGGAAGTGATGGAGATAAAACAAGCGCCTTCTTTGGCAAGTTCTGTTTTTTCTGCAACACGGTGAACCGGAGCGCTTTCAAAAACGCGTAGTGGAGCATTTTTGTAACGTAATGCACCTAATTCTTCATCGCGCCAATCCATAATGACATCCTCTGCACCAACTTCAAAAGCATATTTGGAAATAAGGCGAACAAGTGGAGCCGCGTCAACTGGAGCCATAATTACTACTTTCTGTTCAGGTTGGACATTTACCCCAACTTTTACAATCAATTCTGCATACTTTTCTAACTTTTCACTAAATACTGTCATAATTAATCACTCCAATCTTTTTATTCAATACGAGAATTGTATCTCAATTAATGAGGTAAAGCAACCACTACGCTACTGTTTTCGCTATTTTTAAATAAATAAAAAAGCAAGTCCGAAAAAGAGGACTTGCTTTCGAATTATCCTTTTAATACATCAACAAATGTTTTTGCGTAACTTTCCGCGCGAACAACATCTTCTTCATCTGGATCAAGGTCTACTTTAAGCCCAGCAACAGGAACAGTAGCGCCTTGCTCTTTTAGACGAGTTTCAATTAAATCAACTGTTAAACAGTATTCATCATAAAAAGTATCGCCAGAACCGAAAGAAGCGCAAACTTTGCCGCTAAAATCAACGTCCGCCATATCTTCATAAAAATCAACGAACTCATCAGGAAGCTGACCATCATCGTATGTATAGCCACCGATTAGAGCGCCATCATATTCTAGTAAATCTTCAGGATCAACTGAAATACATTCTTCAATTTCTACTTCGATATCGTATTTTTCTAATTCTTCACCTAAAATGTCGGCAATTTCTTGTGTATTACCAGTCATGCTGGCATAAACGATCATCACTTTTGTCATTTTGCATCACCATTTTCTGAATTTTTTATTGTTTAAAACGGCACAAACCAGTCCACCATTTTTTAACTGATACATTCTATTATAAATGTCTTCAGAAAAACTGCAACCTTTTTTCCAGATTACTTTATTTCTAAGGGGTTTCGAGCTATAATAGTAAATAGTGGAAATTTTAGGAGGGAATGAAAAGATGATCACACTCAAATCAAGACGCGAAATCGATGAGATGAAAGCAGCAGGGAAAATCCTTGCCGATACGCATAAAGAACTTAAAAAAATTATTAAACCAGGCATTACTAGCTGGGATTTAGAAGTATTTACAGAAGAATTTTTACGTAAAAATGGCGCAACTCCAGAGCAAAAAGGCTTTGAAGGTTATGAATATGCTATTTGTGCAAGTATTAATGACGAAATTTGTCATGGCTTCCCGCGCAAACAAAAGCTTAACCAAGGCGATATTATTACAGTAGATATGGTCGTGAATTATCACGGCGCACTTGCTGATTCTGCTTGGACTTATGCAGTAGGGGAAGTGCCTGATGATGTGAAACATTTAATGGATGTAACGCATAAAGCACTTTATTTAGGTATTGAACAAGCACAAGTAGGCGCTCGAGTTGGCGATATTGGTCATGCTATTCAAACATACGTAGAATCTGAAAATCTTGCTGTTGTACGTGAGTTTATTGGTCACGGCGTTGGACCAACTTTACATGAAAAACCAGATATCCCACATTACGGTACAGCTGGCAAAGGACCTCGCTTAAAAGAAGGCATGGTTATTACAGTGGAACCAATGGTCAATATGGGCGCTTGGAAAGCCAAAATGGACGATAATGGCTGGACTGCTAGAACTGTTGATGGCTCTTTGTCTGCGCAATATGAACATACTTTCGCAATCACAAAAGATGGTCCAGAAATTTTAACGTATCAAGGCGAAAACGATTAATTAAATTAGCCAGATGCATGTAGAACAGAATGCAAGTAAAAGCACAAGTTTCACAGAGATGCTTTTAGTTTGCCGTTTTTTTCTAGGCATCTGGCTTTATTTTTAGAGGCGGTGACATACAATGGGAGAAAAAATGGCTATTTGGCGAACAAAAAAGCCAGCAACAAAACAAAAAATCGTGTCGGACCTACAAGAATCGGGTATTAAAAAGGGGGATACGATTATTTTTCATGCTTCCATGTCAAAAGCACACTGGATTTGCGGTGGTCCAGTTACCGTTATTTTGGCATTGCAAGAACTGGTTGGTGAATTAGGCAATATAGTAATGCCGGCTCAAACAGGTCAATTAAGTGATCCTGCAAAGTGGGAAAATCCGCCAGTTCCTGAAAGTTGGTGGAAAATAATTCGCAGAGAAACACCGCCATTTGATCCGCTTGTAACACCAACTCGTGGAATGGGTGTCATTGCCGAAACATTTCGTACCATGCCAGATGTTGAGCGCAGTTTTCATCCATACCATTCGTTTTGTGCTTGGGGGAAAGATAAAAAACAAATTCTTGCCAACCAGCCACTTGCGAAAAGCATGGGGGATGAATCGCCGCTAGGGAAAATGTATCAACTTGATGCGAAAATTATCTTGTTCGGGGTAGATAATAATAACAATACATCGCTTCATTTAGCGGAAGAACGCTCCAATGCTTTTCCGCTAATAGAAAACCAGGCAGCTTTTCTTAAAAATGGCGAAATCATTTGGGAGAAGTATCAGGAAATTGATTATAATAGTGACGTGTTTATCGCGTTAGGTCGCGCTTATGAGAAAGAACGTGACTTTCACCCAACGACGATTATCGGAGCGCCGACGAAAATTTATGATATGCGTGATTTAGTGGATTTTGGCACCAATTATTTCCAAACAAAAAACCACTAAAAAGTGGCTGGAATTTGTTTTATTTGCGAATCCGGCGTAATTCTTCTGCAAATAATTGCATCTCACGCGGGCTGAAATTGGATTTACGTTTAATTAGCTGATAAATATCGATAAGTGCGTTATAATCAACAGAGTCAAGCTCCAGATTTTCAAAAACACCTACATTCACCATTTTTAGTTTCGTTGTAATTTCGGTTAACATAAAATTCAAGTTTTCCTGTGAAGGGGTTTCAAGATTCATCTTTTTGCTCCTTTCAAGCTAATAGACAAAATTTTACCATAGTAGAAGAAAAACTTCCAGACGAATGACTAGAACAGGGGGGCCTTATCAGTGTGGAAAAAAGTAGTTAAATATACAAAGAAAAACGGGATTGTTCAAATTGGCCAAACAGTAAGTGCGAGAGTAGGTCGAAATGATGTTTCAGGAAATGCAGCACAGTTAGCTTATTATATGCTGTTTTCGATTTTTCCAATGCTCTTAATCGCGGCAACATTACTTGCCTATCTTCATATTGATAAAGATTCCGTTTTTAATATGATTAAAGAATTCGCGCCAGACCAGATTATGGACTTTTTAGAAGAAAATTTAAATAACTTACTAACGCAGAAAAATGGCGGATTACTTTCTATCGGGATTATCGCGACTTTATGGTCTGCCTCGAATGGCATGAATGCGGTCATGAAATCGCTCAATAAAGCATACGGAGTAACGAATAAACGAAATTATGTCGTACAGCGATTACTATCCATGTTTTTCACACTCGCAATGCTTGCGACAGTAGGGGCAACCTTACTATTACTTGTATTTGGACAACAAATAGGGATGTTTTTAATTAATCATTTGAATTTCTCGGAAGACTTTCTTAGTTTTTGGAATAATCTTCGTTGGACCGTTACACTCATCGTTATTTTTGTCGTCTTTACCTTTTTATATTGGGTCGCACCAAACCGGCGCAGTACGTTGATTAGTGTTCTACCTGGAGCACTTTTTTCAACAATCGGTTGGACAGTTGCTTCGCTAGGTTTTGCGTATTACGTAAATAATTTCGGCAACTATTCAGCAACATATGGCAGTATCGGTGTAATTATTATTTTAATGTTATGGTTTTATTTGACCGGCATTATTTTGATGATTGGCGGGGAGCTTAACGCTACACTGGCGATTCGGAAAAAGAAAAAAGAATTAGGCGAAATCAATTAAAAAAACGCTAAAACAGCAAAAAGCCTGTTTTAGCGTTTTAATTTTTCATGAATAAGTTGCATGACATAATCTGCGTCATTTGGTTGATTAATATCTATTTCGTCAATATTAATAACAAGGGTTTCACTCTTATCATAAGACTCAAACCAGCTGTCATAACGACTATGCAGATGCTTGTAATAGTCAAGTAAACCTGGATTATCAAATGTTTGCTCATAAGGACGACCACGAAGAGCAATTCGGCTCAATACAGTGTCTAAACTTCCGCGCAAATAAATCAACAAATCAGGCGCTTTTTTCGGCATATAAGCAAGTTCTTCCATCATATTGTCGAGTAAATCAAGATATGTATCCATCTCAGGTTCCGAAATGTTACCTTCTTCAAAATTAATTTGCGTAAAAAGCGCGTCCTCGTAAATGCTCCGATCAAGCACATTATTTTGATCCGTTAACGCAGCTTTAATACTACGAAAGCGGGTATTTAAAAAATATATTTGTAAGGCAAAAGCCCATCTTTTTGGGTCATCATAAAACATTTCAAGGATGCGATTATCCTTAATGCTTTCATAAAATGCCTTTGTTCCAAGTTTATTTGCAATTAGCTCTGTATAACTACTTTTCCCAGCGCCAATCATTCCTGCTAAAACAATCACTTTATTTCCTACTCCTTCCATAACATGAGTAGCCTCCTTTTTTGGTCGACTATCTGTTCATTATACTACTAATTTGCTTAATAAGGAGATTTTTTGTACGATAAAAGAGAAGAAATGAGGGATAATGATGACAAAACCATTAAAGTTAGTTTATACCGAAAATGGGTTTGACACAGGAAGTTTTTTAATCGATGACAAACTGACCGATTATTCACCAGCAGATTTGATGTTGATGTCTATTACCAGTTGTAGCGCCATTGTTTTTCGTAACATTTTAAAGAAAAAACGAGTAAACTTCACTGACTTATGGATAGACGCCACAATGGAACGCATCCCAGAAGAAGAAAATCGTATAAGCGCGATACATCTTCATTTTAAAATAACCGGTGCTGACTTGGATCCAAAAGCACTTGAAAAAGCATTAAAATTAACACCGAAATACTGTTCGATGGTTCGTTCTGTCGAAAAAAGCATCCTTGTCGATGAAAGTCTTGAAATCATGCCATAAACTACTGACAAGTGGCAGTTTTTTTGTTAGTATTAATGAAGACTTGGAATGATGGAGGAAAATAATGAATCAAAATCCAGTAGAAGAAGGACAAAAATTCCCGCTAACTATTAGACGCATGGGAATCAACGGGGAAGGAATCGGCTACTTTAAAAAAGCAGTTGTATTTGTACCTGGCGCAATTACCGGTGAAGAAGTAGTTGTCGAAGCGGTCAAAGTTCGCGATCGTTTCACCGAAGCAAAATTAAATAAAATCCGTAAAAAATCTCCAAACCGAGTTACCGCACCTTGCCCAGTTTACGAGGCGTGTGGTGGTTGCCAGCTGCAACATGTGGCCTATAGCGCCCAACTTGAATTAAAACGAGATATTGTTATTCAATCAATCGAAAAACATACAAAAATCGATCCAGCCAAATTAAAAATCCGTCCAACAATCGGAATGGAAGACCCATGGCGTTACCGCAATAAAAGCCAATTCCAAACAAGAATGGTAGGCAGTGGTCAAGTCGAAACTGGACTTTTCGGTGCCAATTCTCACCAACTTGTTCCGATTGAAGACTGTATCGTTCAACAACCCGTTACCATCAAAGTAACGAATTTTGTTCGCGACTTACTAGAAAAATATGGCGTGCCGATTTATGATGAAAAAGCTGGTAGTGGCATCGTGCGGACAATCGTCGTTCGTACTGGCGTGAAAACCGGTGAAACACAGCTCGTTTTCATTACGAATAGTAAAAAGCTCCCTAAAAAACGCGAAATGCTTGCAGAAATCGAAGCTGCTCTTCCAGAAGTCACTTCGATTATGCAAAACGTGAATCAAGCAAAATCCTCACTTATTTTCGGTGACGAAACGTTCCTTTTAGCAGGAAAAGAAAGCATCGAAGAGAAATTAATGGAACTTGAATTCGATTTATCAGCGCGTGCCTTTTTCCAATTAAACCCGTTCCAAACAGAGCGGCTCTACCAAGAAGTCGAGAAAGCACTCGTACTAACAGGCAGTGAAACATTAGTAGATGCTTATTGCGGTGTTGGAACAATCGGTCAAGCCTTTGCCGGAAAAGTAAAAGAAGTCCGCGGCATGGATATTATTCCAGAATCTATTGAAGACGCCAAACGAAACGCGGAGAAAAATGGCATCGAAAACGTTTATTATGAAGTAGGAAAAGCAGAAGACGTATTACCTAAATGGGTGAAAGAAGGTTTCCGCCCAGATGCAGTGATCGTTGACCCACCAAGAAGCGGCTGTGACCAAGGCCTCATTAAATCATTATTAGATGTGGAAGCCAAACAACTTGTTTACGTATCCTGTAATCCGTCTACATTAGCACGTGACTTAGCTTTACTCGCGAAAAAATATCGCATTCGCTATATGCAACCAGTCGATATGTTCCCGCAAACAGCTCATGTAGAGACCGTAGTGCTTTTGCAGTTGAAGAATTAAATAAAAAATAGCAATGCATTCTTTTTAGCTAAAAGGTGCATTGTTGTTTAATACAATATTAGTCATTTTAAATAAGCACATTTTTAGGAGGAAAACGATATACAACTATTGATAGATTTTATGGAAGATAAGATTACTGCCAAAGAATTTCTGAATCGTTTTTATAAAGATGAAGCTTTACAAAATAAATTGGAAAAAGAAATCAAAATCCCACCATATACAAACTATAGCAATCTATGTTTATACATTTTAGAAGCTGATGCATCCGATTTCTCTTCCATATCTAATGTAAAAGATGCCATCAAACAGTATTTAGAGAAAAATGAGCAGTTGTTTAGCTATTCTAGTAAAATGGATGAGGATGCTGATATAGTATTTTCAGTCTTGCCAAAATGGTTAGATATTTCCCCAAATTATTTTAGCTCAATTTTGAATAAAAATACTTTAAACACATTAGAGAAAAAAGAGCAAATAAAGAAAAAAGTTAAAGCAGATTTTAAATATCTAAAAACTCCACCTAAATGGCTACAAAATCCTGAATGGAAATTTGCTAATGGAAAACCATTACTTTTTATAGGCGAGTTAGATATTGTTCCAGAAAAAAACAGAGCAAAAATATATGTCTTTTTTAATCAAAGTGATGAAACCTACCACATAATTAATCAGTCAAATTGAAAATAAGCGTCATCCTTAGTCAATAAAGTAGCCGTAGTCAATTTTTAGGATAAAATAGGCATCTTGAATAATTTGCTTAGAAGTAGAAGCAAAAACATCTTGTTTATGTATCTTGTAATCCATCTAGATTAGCACGTGACTTAGCTTTACTCGCGAAAAAATATCGCATTCGCTATATGCAACCAGTCGATATGTTCCCGCAAACAGCACATGTAGAGACCGTAGTACTTTTGCAGTTAAAAGATAAATAAAGGACTGGTGGTATATGATTTCAGGATTAAGCCATATCACTTTAATTGTGAAAGATTTGAATAAAACAACCACATTCTTAAAAGAAATTTTTAATGCAGAAGAAATCTATTCTAGTGGCGACAAAATATTTTCGCTTTCCAAAGAAAAATTTTTTCTAATTGCTGGTCTGTGGATTTGCATTATGGAAGGAGAGTCTTTACAAGAGCGAACTTACAATCATATTGCGTTCCAAATTCAATCTGAGGAAGTGGATGAATATATTGAGCGGATTAAAGCTCTCGGTGTGGAAATGAAACCAGAACGTCCTAGAGTCGAAGGTGAGGGACACTCGATTTATTTTTATGACTTTGATAATCATCTCTTTGAATTACACGCTGGTACATTAGAAGAACGCTTGAAAAGGTATCACGAATAGAAATAACACCTAATAGGAGGAAACAAACATGAAAAAACTATTTGATGAAACGAATGAATTTGAAGCAAAGTACTACCGAACTATTTGGTACGGCTATATCGACAATGAATTCGCGCCAGAATTAAGTGACGAAATAAAACAATTAATTCAAAGCGATCTTGCAGAAAAAACAGCGAATCCAATTGAAGCAACGCACTGGGTTTTCTATAGCGAAACTCAAGCAGGAGACGCAATTGGTGATAAAGTTCGTTCATCCATTATGGTTCGCCATCGTGAGGAGAAATTTGTCGTCCATTACAACGTGAGCGATTTCCAATTTGTTACTGTATTTGATGTGGCAACCGCCTTTAAAGACCAATTAGAACAAGCATTGAATGCGTAAATAAAAAATCCCGTCTATAAAAATAGACGGGATTTTCTTTCATCCAAGTTCTTTCCAGTGCCAATTACCAATATGTAAACCTTGGTTCATTTCACTAGATGTAAAACTATCAGCTCTTGCTTCTGTTTTTGCTCGTGTTAATGAAGTCGCGCTTCCAAAACTATTTGCGGTTTCATAATGGTATTCTTGGTTGTTCAAACGAATAATAATGGCACGACCAGAAGGATGTTTTCCAATTAGTTTCAAGACTTCTTCGCTCCTTTTTTCAGTCGGTTAAATCATTTTTGTGAAAGCACCGGCATTTTGATCCAAGGCAGTAGAGGCAGATTCAATTTGGCTAAAATCTTCTAAAGACAAAATAAGGACTTCTTGGCTTTCCTCGACTTTTGCTTCGACACGTTCCGTACCACTTGAAATAGTATTAATTTCTTGCGTGATACCGTTGACACTTTTTTCCACTTCTTTAATTGCTTCTTCTACACGACTCGAAAGTTTACGAACTTCTTCCGCTACAACACTAAATCCACGTCCAGCGTCACCAGCACGTGCTGCTTCAATCGCTGCATTTAAGGCAAGTAAATTAGTCTGAGAAGCAATACCGTTAATTGTATTAATAATGCCGTGAATATTTTGAGCTTCTGTTTGTAAATCGTGAAGTGTATCAGTATTTTCATTGGATTCTTTCGTGATTGATTTCACGAGTTCAAGGAGAGCTTCACTGCGCGTTTTTCCAACACTGGAATGTTCTTTTAAATTTGTAGCCATGCTTTTTAAACCAGATGCAAAGTCATGAACCGTTTCTTCTCTTCTCGTAATATCTGTAGCGATTTTGGCAACACCAACGACCAAATCTTCACGTATAATCGGGATATAAGTCGCTTCAAACCAAACACGTTCACCGCGTGCATTTTTTCGTTCAATTTTATTTTGAAATTTTTGCCCAGCAAGCAAATTTGTCCACATTGCTTTATAGCTTACACTTTGGACAAAATCAGGAAAGCATAAGTCCGGGTGGGATAATGTCAACATTTCTTCTTCTGAGTATCCCATTGCCTCCGCGAAAAGGGCATTAGCATAAGTTACTTTTTTATTAGTATCAAAACGAATTATTGCTACGTTTTGAAGTAAACCGTCGAGAAGGAGAGTTGCGTCTTCTGTTTCCGCATTAATATTCATTAAAAAAACCTCCATTTTTTAGAAAAATAATATAAAAATAACCAACATCAACATAATAACACACTTATATTCGTAATGGGAAGTTTATTTTTTAATAAAATGGGTATAGTGGAAGATTAAACTTAACAGTGATACTTGCAATCATACACGAACAATCTTATAATTTAGAAAAATACGGGGAGGGATAAGGATGCGGATTACGGGGGAACGGATTTACTTAAGACCTTTTCAAATAACAGATGCCAATCAAAAACTAGCTTTTCATTTAGCAAATAAAGCTTTTTTTGAAGGTTATTCTATGGAGCGGGATGATCGTTTTTATACGATAGAAGAACAGCAATCGCTTATTTCACGTTTGGAAGATTTTGCTGCGAGTGACGTGGAGTACTATTATGGGATTTTCCTCCATGACACGGATGAACTTATTGGTACGATTAATTTATTTAGTATTTTGCGTGAATCTTTACAATCAGCGTTCATTGGTTATTTTCTGGATAAGGAACATAATGGAAATGGTTATGCGACTGAGGCAGTGGAGTTGATTGTAGATTTTGGTTTTGACATTCTTGGTCTGCACCGAATTGAGGCAGGAGTAATGCCGAAAAACGAACGATCCAAACAAGTCCTTTTAAAAGCGGGCTTCCATTTAGAAGGGCTCGCAGTACAAAATGTCCGCATTAATGGAACTTGGGAAGATCATCAAGTCCTAGCAATTATTAATCCTGGAGACTAAAAAAAGCCAAGTGTCGCAGTTCGCGCACTTGGCTTTTTCTATTTTTAACGCCCGTCTCCATATTCCCAGTTGCGGATAGCATCATCTTCATCAAATGAAATAAGTACATCAGCAACACCGCGTAATTTTCCGATACTCTCTTCCAAACGGTCTTTAATATCATCCACTTCAGCGAGGGTGAGCATTGGATCTAATTCCACTTCCACATCGACATGGAAAACATCGCCTTCTTTAAGAACGGTTAGAACTTGAATATCGCGCACATCAGGATCGCTCATTACGAGCTGACCGACAGTTAAATGCATACTTTGATCTGATTCGCCAATAACTCCAGCCGCATTGTCCAAAAAGACTTTACCAACGACGATAAACATCATTACACCAATTAACATGGATGCAATACCTTCTGCTTGATGGAAAGGGGTAAAGTGAGAAATAATAACCGCAATCATCGCAAGAAGTCCACCACCAGTTGCAACGGAATCTTCCAAAAACACCAGTTTAGTCGCTGCTTTTGCTTTACCTAAATTTAGAATGCTATCTTTAAATAACTGAAGTCCTTTAGATTCTAAACCAACATCATGCGCAATCTCATGCATTGCTTTCACTAAAACAGAAAACTCTAGCACGGTACAAAGTAGGAGCACAGTGAGGTTTATAAGGAAACCAGTGGAACTTGTTGGGTGGATAATATGCGCGAATCCTTCACGAATCGTCTCAAAAGCCATTATCCCAACAACGATGACAGCACCAAGTAGCACTAAGTTAACCATCCGTCCAAAACCATGCGGAAAGCGTTTTGTTGGTCGTTTTTTACTTAAAGCTGAACCGATAAAAACAAAAAACTGGTTTGCCGCATCGCCTAAACTATGTAACGTTTCTGCGAACATGGCGATATTTCCAGTAAAAAAATAAGTAATACCTTTAATAATAGAAACAATGGTGTTAACAAGAGCCGCTGTTAAGGCGGATTTATTACCTTCTTTTAATAGCCCTAATAATTCTTTCATTCTAGTCTCCTCCACGAATATCATTAAGAAATTGTAGCACTTTTTTTGCCAAAAAGAAAATAAGAACCCGAAAGCCTTACAGAAGCTTGCAAAAATGTAAGCACAAACAAGCTTTCTTTTCATTTTTATATCTGCTAAACTGATACTAGGAGCTTATTCAGAGAGTCTGAGAGCTGATTTTGAAACGGAAGGCGTTGGAATACGAGAATGCAGGTCCAAAAATGCCGTTTTTTTGTGTTGTTATTGCCAGCGTTATACCTGTTGTACGGAATCTCGCTTGCACTACAATTTGGGAATAACGCGGATTTAATCAATACTATTGCTAACAGTTGTTTACTTTTTTTAGCAATCATAATACTAACCAACATGGCGAGACTAAAGAATTGGATAGACTTTATCTGGTTTTGCGTTTTTATTCTATATATAATTATTTTATTACATCTTGTTGCCTACATAGCTGTTGGAGATTTCGTAAACAGTACCTATACCGGGAATTTCCATATCCAAAAAGAAATGATTAACCTAATCCCTTTTACAACAATAGAAAATACATTTCAACAAACATTACCAACGATGCCTACTATTATTCAAATTTTCGGGAATGTTTTATTGTTATGCCCGCTGTCTTTCTTCTTGCTTTACTTCAAAATAACAAACACAGCTGGTAAAACTCTATTAGTCATATTCCTAACATCTTGCGGCATCGAACTGCTTCAATTTGCGCAAACAACGATGATTACAGGATTTGAAAGCATTTCGCTACCACCCAATCGTTCTACAGATATAGATGACATCATTTTAAATACATTAAGTGGAATAATAGGCATTCTACTAGCTTATGCCGTTCCATCTGTTAGAAAACGAATAAATAAAAGAAGATGAATGAAAATCGTTAAGGAGACTCTATTATGAAAGAAAAACTAATGCAAGCCTACTCGTGGTTTCAAAAAAATAGTACCATCGTAAAAATCGTTTTTATCACTTTTGTGATGGCATTTGTTATTTTTGAAATTATTAATATTGCGACGGGAATTGACTATCCGTCACTAAAAGAAAATTTAACTTCTCAAAGTCCAGAACAAATATTTATTATGTTTATCGTCGGCTTAATCGCTGTCACTCCAATGCTTTTGTATGATTATGTCATCGTTAAGTTATTACCCGGAAAGTTTTCCCCAAGTCATGTGATTGCTTCTGGTTGGATCACGAATACCTTTACAAACATTGGTGGATTTGGTGGCGTTTTAGGTGCCAGCTTAAGAGCAAGCTTTTACGGAAAAAATGCGTCGCACAAAGAAATCTTACTAGCCATTTCTAAAATTGCTTTATTTTTAGTATCTGGTTTATCCATTTATTGCTTAGTATCATTAGCTACCTTACTGATTCCCGGATTTGCAGATCATTTTGTTAATTACTGGCCGTGGCTTCTAGCAGGTGGACTGTACTTCCCGATTTTATTCACTATTACGAAATGGAAAAGTAAGTCTCTCTTTGTCGATTTACCTATCAAAAGAGAATTAACACTCATTATTGCTTCTCTTTTAGAGTGGGGCTTCGCGTTCGGATGTTTCGCGATTATCGGCACATTGATGGGAGAACCAGTCGACATTTTCAAAGTGTTCCCGTTATTTGTTATCGCTTCTGTGATTGGGATAGCTTCGATGGTCCCAGGTGGAGTAGGGACATTTGACGTCGTAATGATTCTTGGACTCAGCCAACTAGGTGTTTCTCAAGAATTAGCACTCGCTTGGATGCTGTTTTACCGTATTTTCTACTATATCATTCCATTCGTAGTCGGCCTACTTTTCTTCGTCCAAAAAGCAGGGAAGAAAGTAAATGACTTTTTAGAAGGATTACCGCTACTATTCTTACAAAAAGTGGCTCATCGCTTCTTGGTTATATTTGTTTACGGCTCTGGATTATTGCTAATTTTATCGTCTGCCGTACCAAACGCCATTTATCATGTGCCATTTCTATACAAAATTATGCCGTTTAATTTCTTATTTACATCCCAAATTACTATCGTTGCATTTGGCTTTTTATTGCTGGGACTTGCGAGAGGTATCGAATGTAAAACAAAGAAAGCCTATATTATTACATTTATTGTACTAGGTTGCGCGATTTTCAATACACTTGCTCGTGTATTTTCGTTGAAGCAAGCCATCTTTTTAGGAATAGTATTGTTATGTTTATTCTTAGCTCGAAACGAATTTTACCGAGAAAAACTAGTTTATACTTGGAGTAAAGTAATTATTGATAGCATTATATTCATTGTCTGTTTGGCAGGTTATATTGTTATCGGAATTTACAATTCACCTAATATCAAACATTCCAAAGAAATCCCTGATTATTTACGCATTGCCTCAGAGCATTTATGGTTAGTCGGTTTCGTTGGCGTATTTATCGCCGTTGTTAGTTTAGTCATTATTTACATTTATTTATCCACAACAAAAGAAAAACTTGGCTCTCCATTTGAAGCAGTCAAAGTACGCGAACATTTAGCGAAATGGGGCGGAAATGAAGTCAGTCATACGATGTTCTTACGTGATAAACTACTATTTTGGGCAGCGGAGGGAGAAGTGCTTTTCTCTTACCGAATCATTGCGGACAAAATGGTTATCATGGGTGAACCAACTGGTAATATGGATAAAATGGAAGAAGCAATTGAAGAGGTTATGATGAATGCGGATAGATTTGGTTATCGACCAGTTTTCTATGAAGTCCGCGGCACGATGATCCCGTATTTGCATGACCACGGTTTTGACTTTATCAAGCTCGGAGAAGAAGGCTTTGTTGACGTCCAAAACTTTACAATGAGTGGCAAAAAGAAAAAAGGCGAACGCGCGCTAATGAATAAATTAGAACGAGAAGGTTATACTTTTGAAATAATAGAGCCGCCATTTAATCACGAAATGTGGACAACTTTACGAGCGATTTCTGATGAGTGGCTAGATGGTAGAGAAGAAAAAGGCTTTTCATTAGGATTCTTTGATACGTACTATCTCGAACAAGCTCCGATTGCTATCGCGAAAAATGGAGAAGGTACGGTCGTTGGCTTCGCTTCCATGATGCCGTCTTATACGGACGAAATGACTTCGATTGATTTAATGCGCTATTCTAAAGAAGCACCATCAGGCATTATGGACTTTCTTTTCATCAACTTATTCGAACAAGCCAAAGAAGATGGATTCCAAACCTTTAATGCTGGCATGGCGCCACTTGCGAACGTCGGAGAAAGTAAATATGCTTTCCTAGGCGAACGATTGGCTGGACTTGTGTACCGTTATAGTCAAGGTTTCTATGGCTTCAAAGGATTACGTAATTTCAAATCTAAGTACGTTACAGAATGGGAACAAAAATTTGTTGCCTTTCGAAAAAGAAGCTCGATTGCTTTCACGATGTTACAATTAATGATTCTTGTTGGTAAAAAACGACCACTTGCTAATAGCCAAGTAATCCTTGACTTCCCACTAGAAGAAGAAACAAAAAAACCAGATTCTGAGTAAAATCAGAATCTGGTTTTTTAATCAAGCAAGTCATCTAAAGCTTCCTGCAACGTTTCAAAGCGAAACTCGAAATGATTACTCATTAGTTTTTCCGGGTAAGCACGTTGACTGTCCAAAATAGTCATGGCACGTTCACCGAGAATAAATTTAATTATTTTTTTAGGAACCGGTGTTTTATAAGGTTTATGCATCTTTTTCCCAAGTCGTTCAGCAAATTTCTTTTCTTGAACAGGGTGAGGAGCTGTAAAATTAACCACGCCATCTATTTGTTCGTGATCAAAAATAAACAATATCGCTGCAACGACATCATCGATATGAATCCATGAATACCATTGTCTTCCATTACCAAAACGGCCGCCTGTATAAGTTTGGAATAATTTTTCAAAAACCGGGAACGACCCACCACCAGTGCCAAGTACAAGACCAAAGCGAGCATACACAACTCGAATGCCCAAATCACTTGCCGCACTCGCTGTTTTTTCCCATTCATAAACCGTTTTTCCTAAGAAGTTATCTGCATAAGTATTTTCTTCCGTATCTAGATAAATCGTTGACTTAGAAGACGTATAAGCCCCAATTGCACTTGCATTAATCCACAATTTTGGTTTGGATTTCATTTTCTTCACAATCGATAAGAGTGCTGAAGTAGCTTCGATGCGGCTATTTACAATCACTTTCTTTCTATCGTAAGTCCATTTTTCATCCATCAAACCAGCACCAGCAAAATTAATACAAACATCCACTGGTAAATCTTCTAAATTCGGCAATTTATCTTCATTTAACCATTCAATATAGTGTACATTTGCGCGGTTTTTTAGCTTTTGTCTTGTTAAAATATAAAGCTCGTGATCAGATTTTTCTAATTCATGCACTAAATGATCACCAATAAAACCTGTTGCGCCTGTAAGTAAGATATGCAATTTTATCACCTCTTTATTGTCCTAACTAGTTTATTCCCTTTTTAGTAGTATTAAAACCATTTTTTGCGGTATGATAGAAGGGAGAAGGAGGCGGATTATGAAAATCACGTCCATAAGTGTCCAGCAGAAAAACAAAGAACGTTACAACATTTTTATTGATGAAAAATACAACTTTAGTGTAGACGAAGAAGTTTTAGCCCGCTACCAACTAATGAAAGGAAAAGCGCTCACAGAGGCTGAGATAGAAGAAATCAAACAAGCTGACATGGTTCGAAAAGGCTTAAATAAAGCAATCAACTTCTTATCCCACCGTGTTCGCTCGGAAAAAGAAATTCGCGATTATTTGAAAAAGCAAGAAATGGAAGCTTTTGCAATTGATGAGATTTTAAAAAAGTTAGCCGACATGGACTATATTAATGATCTCGAATTTGCAGAACTGTATACGAAAACGCAAATCAAAACAACCCTAAAAGGTCCGCGAACTATCGAACGTGAATTAGTCGAAAAAGGACTAACGAGAGAAATCATTAGCCAAGTTATCGAAGAATATTCGGATGAAGCACAGCTAGAAAACGCCACCAAACAAGCAATAAAAATCATGAAGCGAAACAATAAAAGTGCCAAAAAAATGCTCCAACAAAAAATTATCACCGATTTAATCCAAAAAGGTTATACGAGTGAATTAGCCAAAACAGCTGCAACAGAAGCAACAAGCGAAATTGATATAGCTGATGAAGCAGATATTTTACAAAAACAAGTTGAAAAAACAATGCGCAAAAATAAACGCTACAAACCAAGCATTGCCAAACAAAAAACAATCACATCGCTAATGCAGAAAGGTTTTTCTTATGATACAATTCAATCATACCTAACTGAAAATGAAATCAGTTTTGAGGAGGAAGAGTGAGTTGTATACGTATTTAGATGAACTAACAGCGGAATTAATGGCTAAAAACCCGCATTTAGATAAAGAACAAGCCTTATGGTGGATTGAAATGCTTTGGTCAGATTTCGAAAGTTCCTATGCTAAAGCAGGTTATCCGTATCGTGGTCCTGAGTATGCGGCGGATTACGTTCGTCAGCAAATCGAGCGCCACGGCAGCTTTTTACACCAAGTAGAACGAAAAGACCCAAACAAATAGGAGTGAACAAAGTGAAAGTAAGAGGATTTGAAGTAGTAAATGAAACAAACAGAAAATTTCCAGGACAAACCATATCACTACCAATACGCGGGGATAAAGGTTCAGCTGGCTATGATTTCTTTTCTAATGAAACAGTAAGCATTGCAGCAGGAGAAAAACATATCTTTTGGACAGATGTTAAAAGTTACATGCAAGAAGATGAAGTTTTAAACATTTATGTGAGGTCTTCTATCGGCATTAAAAAAGGTTTATTACTGTGTAACGGTACAGGAATTATTGATTCTTCTTACTATAGTAATCCAGGGAATGATGGTAATATCGGTATTGCCATTAAAAACTTCTCATCTGAACCTGTAACGATTGAGAGCGGGGAACGCGTCGCTCAAGGCGTATTCCAAAAATACTTAGTTGCAGATACAGATATCGTCGCAAACGAATCCCGTGTTGGTGGGGTAGGGAGCACAGGTAGATAAATAAAAAAGACCCGGAATTCCGGGTCTTTTTTTTAAATACTAACAGGTGCTAGTTTTTTGTATAGTTTTTCTGTGGAGAAAATCCAGCCAGTGTAAGATGAAACAATATTTAAGTCATCATCTAATTTTACTACGGCTACAAATGGATAATGTCCGTTACTACGATAACGTAAATCGGTGAATGTTACATAAGTCCCGTCTAGTTTTTCCTCAATGCGCCAGTTGTATACTTTGGAGAATGAGATGAAAGCGGCGAGATTTTTATCTTTTTTCGCAGAACGAATGATTTCATTATCAGGAACAGGTAAGCGATCGAATTTTTCGTAGATGGAGATATTGCGTTTGAAAGCTCGACCTACGTAATAATGATCTTTCGTTGTTACCGCCACGCGCCACTGGAAGAAGTGGATGGTGGAGGCGATAATGATTTCTTCTGAATCTGGAATTAAGTTTTGAACGGCGTGTTTAATCATTCGCTGTGTAACAAATCTTGCCACATAATAAAGTGCCAAAATGACATAGAGTGTGACAAACGTTGGTAAGGCAGGAGACCCTAACAACCAAGCCGCAATGGCAACCACATGGGAACCAAAAATGAACCAATCAAATGTGTTGATAAATCCAAATGCGACCCACGTTTCCTTAAATGGTCTCACAGCTTGTGTACCGTAAGCATTAAAAATGTCTACAAAAATGTGTAATCCCACCGCGATAAATGTCCATAATAATAAATGAATAAATGTAGCCGCTGGGAAAAGTAAATATAAAACGGATGAAATAAGTAATGGCCAAATGGCAAGCATCGGCAAGGAATGCGTGATTCCTCGGTGATTTCTAATATAATCAGCGTTGTTTTTTAGTTTTAATACAGTGTCAATGTCTGGAATTTGTGAACCAATAATTGTTGCTGTCATAATACCAATGGCAGCTTGAGAACTTCCGGCAACTACCGGGTCTACGGTTGCTAACGCTCCGAGTGCAATTCCCATTACTACATGTGTGCCAGTATCCAATGACTTTGCCTCCTCTAAAATCGGTCTTAAAAAATACAAGTGGGTGCTGCCTATAAGAGCACAACACTATTCAATTAAGCCAGCATTCGGTATAATAGAAATCGGCTTAAGAATGGGTATACTATTTTATTCCCTGTCTACATTATACTACACATCCGGAGCAACACACATTAGAAATCTATTAGAATTACGAGGGGAAAATGAGAAAAATGAAGAGACTAACTTGGGATGATACAAAGATAACTGCTTTTCAAGAAGCACTCGTTTCCTGGTATGAAGCGAATAAACGCGTTTTACCTTGGCGCGAAAATACTGAGCCATATAGAATTTGGGTCTCAGAAATCATGCTTCAACAAACAAAAGTCGATACGGTGATTCCTTATTTTAATCGCTTTATGACTCAATTTCCGACGATGGAAGATTTTGTTCAAGCGGATGAA
Source organism: Listeria monocytogenes (assembly GCF_041765605.1). Lineage (GTDB taxonomy): Bacteria > Bacillota > Bacilli > Lactobacillales > Listeriaceae > Listeria > Listeria monocytogenes_D. Next base: position 1,766,420 of record NZ_CP168900.1, on the reverse strand, counting down.
GCCGATATTTTAAAAGCGTGGGAAGGGTTAGGCTATTATTCTCGTGTCAGAAACCTCCAAACAGCCATGAAGCAAGTGATGGCCGATTTTTCTGGAGAAGTTCCTACCGACTTAACAACTATTTTATCGCTTAAAGGTGTAGGTCCATATACAGCGGGAGCTATCTTGAGTATTGCTTACAACCAAGCTGAACCGGCAGTGGATGGCAATGTTATGCGTGTCATCGCGCGCGTTTTAGAAATTAGTGAAGACATCATGAAAGCGTCCACCCGGAAAATTTTTGAAGAAGTTTTATATCAGCTAATTGACAAAGAAAATCCGGCCGCTTTTAACCAAGGCTTAATGGAAATTGGTGCACTGGTATGTACACCAACTAAACCAATGTGTATGCTTTGTCCACTTCAACCATTTTGCGACGCACATAAAAATGGTGTCGAAACGAATTATCCGGTGAAAATAAAAAAAGTAAAAACGAAAACGAAAGAACTGTTAAGCATTATTGTTATTTCAGAGGACGGAAAAGTAGCCATAGAAAAGCGTCCAGAAAATGGTTTGCTTGCAAATATGTGGCAATTTCCTACTATTGAAATTTCGAAAAAAGAAAATGATGAAGTAGCTAAACTACAATTTTTACATAATTATGGCTTAGATGTTTTACTAGAAGACGAGCCAATCGCGCATATCAAACACGTTTTTTCTCATTTAGTATGGAAAATGGACATTCGTGTGGCAAAACTTCAATCAGCGAATCCAAATGAAAATTGGTGTTTTGAGACGGAAGAAGAAATGAAACGACTTGCTTTTCCAGTACCATACCAAAAAATGTGGCAAGCATGGAAAGATTTTAAGGGGGAGTAACAAATGAACAAAGTAGCATTAGTAACAGGAAGCAGTAGAGGACTTGGAAGAGAAATCGCCATTGCACTTGCAAAAGAAGGTTATGACATCGCTGTTAATTTTTCCAGAAACCGCAAAAAAGCAGAAGAAGTACAACAAGAAATTGAACAATTAGGCAGAAAATGCGTTATTTTTAAAGCAAACGTTGGTGACGTGGAAAAAATTAGAGATTTATTTAAAGCGGTGGACGAGGAATTCGGTCGCTTAGACGTTTTTATTAACAATGCAGCGAGTGGTGTCCTTCGACCGCTAATGGAGCTAGAAGAATCACACTGGGACTGGACGATGAATATTAATGCGAAGGCGCTTTTATTTGCAGGACAAGAAGCGGCTAAATTAATGCAACGCCATCAAAGCGGGAAAATCATTAGTTTAAGCTCGATTGGCTCGATTCGCTATTTAGAAAATTACACAACGGTCGGCGTTTCAAAAGCAGCAGTAGAATCACTTACTCGTTATTTAGCAGTTGAACTTGCGCCATTTGGCATAGCAGTGAATGCTGTTTCTGGTGGGCTAATCGAAACGGATGCACTCAACCATTTCCCAAACCGCGAAGAGTTATTAAAAGATGCTGTAAGTAAGACACCAGCTGGTAGAATGATTGAGCCAAATGACTTAGTAAACGCCGTATTATTCCTTGCGAGTGATAAAGCAGACATGATTCGCGGACAAACTATTTTAGTTGATGGCGGAAGAACTCTTTTAGTATAGTAAAGCAAAACAGATAAAAATCGGCTAATTTGCGTAAAAAATGCGCTTTTTTGAGGAAAATATTCCGTTTCAGCACGATATTGTTTTTTTGCAGTCTTGCCTTATGTTATAATAATAATGATTTTGATAGTACATGAGGAAAGTAGGATAAAGGATGTACTTACCCAAAGAGAAAGAAATAATACAGATCAAGAGTTACAAACATAACGGTAAACTTCATCGTACTTGGAAAAAGACAGTGGTGCTTAAATCTACGGAGAATATTATTATCGGCGGAAACGACCACACTTTAGTTGTGGAAGCAGACGGACGTAAATGGGTAACGCGCGAACCTTCTATCTGTTATTTTCATAGTGATTACTGGTTTAATGTAATTTCGATGATTAGAGAAGATGGTATTTATCATTACTGCAATCTAGGGACACCTTTTGCAGTAGATGAGCAAGCGCTGAAGTACATTGACTATGATCTCGATATTAAAGTTTTCCCAGATGGAAGGTTTCATTTGCTTGATGAGGGCGAATATGAACAACACCGTCGCCAAATGAAGTACCCGGACTCGATTGACCGGATACTTCGGCATAATGTGGATGTGTTAAGCCACTGGATTTTGGACAAAAAAGGTCCGTTTTCCCCTGACTACATTGACATTTGGTATGAAAAGTATAAAGAATACCGTTAAAAAAACGAGCTTTGGAGTTTATCTCCAAGCTCGTTTTTTGTTTACTCTTCATTGACATTAATATCAATTTGGTTTTCTTCTGTATGTCTGAGTTTGAAACTATGAATCAATTTTTCTAAATAATCGATAGTCTCTTGATAAGCGAAAATTGAAGCGATGATACGCATTAAATGGTATTTATCCATCATATCCTCATATTCATCTTTTTCCGTTTCTCTCATTTCACGCAAGAAAAGTTGCATCAAATCTTGGGGATCTTGTGCTAAATGGGATTCAACATATTCAAGGTCAATGGAAACTTTATCAATATAAGTCAATAATAGTTGTTCATGCTTATCTGTTAAGTAATCGATATGTTGTCTAATTAATTCTTGTTTATCTGGTGGCAATTGCAAATAATCATTTTCATAGCGATGTTGGATTTTTAAAAGTTCAAAACCTTTTTGAGAACAAAGCAACATCTGTCTATAAACAGCAATTTTCCGCCCTTTTGAAATGGCATTTTTCTTTAAAAAAGTACGCTCTTCTCGGTATAATCCATATAAGTTACGCGTTTGATTTAACTGTTTTTGCATCCATTCCATATCTTTTTTTAGAAGAGGGAAGTCCGCAGCATGACGAAGATTTAATTTAATCCAACGAACAATTTCACTATTCGTATTATAAATTAATTGAAACAATGACACTTCATATTTGGGTGGTAAAAAGAATAGATTGACAATAAATGCTGCAAGCAAGCCTAACATAATTGTCCCAAAACGAATAAGTGCGATTTCCAAAAAGTCATTGCCAGGAGAATCCATTACAATAATGAGCGTCACGACTGCAAGACCAATCGTATTCTCCAAGCGGAATTGCATTAATAAAGCAACACAGATAATTGAAGCAACACCAATTAAAATAAAATCATTACCAATATAAAGTCCGAAAATAATCGCGATGATGGCTCCAATTACGTTCCCTTGTGCCCGTTCTAAAATAGTTCGATAGGACCTATAAATAGAAGGTTGGATAGCAAAAACGGCGGAAATGCCTGCCAGAGATGGAGAGGGTGAATTGCAAAGTTGCGCGATAAAAAGCGCCAATGTGATTGCAATACCAGTTTTCAAAATTCTAGCTCCGAATTTCATGGAAGGTTATTCCTTTCTATAAACTATTTGAGCGGGAGTTATTTATATTCCCGCTCATTCTTCTTCTATTATAACGTTTCTCACCAGTTTATAAAGTAATATTACCTAGTTATCTTGAACCATTTTTCCAAAAACAGTATCAACTGCTTGGATTGTTTCTAAAATATCTGCTTCTGAATGCGCGGATGTAATGAACCATGCTTCATATTTAGAAGGTGCTAAGTTAATGCCTTCTTCTAACATTCCTTTAAAGAAACGACCGAATAACTCGCCATTTGTAGCGCCAGCCTCAGCATAATTAGTCACAGGATCTTCCGTAAAATAAACAGTTAGAGCACCGACAATTTGGTTAACCGTAACAGCGATGCCGTGTTTTAGCGCAGCTTTTTCAATACCATCTTTCAGCATCGAGCCATATTTTTCAAAGCGCTCATACAGTCCTTCTTCTTGTAAAACTTCGAGACACGCGATTCCTGAAAGAATAGAAGCCGGATTCCCAGCATGCGTCCCAGCTTGATAAGCCGGTCCGAGCGGTGCTACTTTTTCCATGATATCAACTCGTCCACCGTAAGCACCAATCGGAAGCCCACCACCAATAATTTTACCCATAGCAGTTAAGTCTGGAATAACGCCTAAGTAATTCTGCGCGCCGCCGTACATAAAACGGAAAGCGGTAATAACTTCATCATAAATTACTAAAGAACCATTGGCATGTGCGAGTTCATTAACTGCTTCTAAAAATCCATCTTCTGGTGCAACCATTCCAAAATTCCCAACAATTGGCTCTACTAAAACAGCAGCAACTTGATCGCTCCAAACAGCTAATGCCTCTTTAAACGATGCAAGGTCATTAAAAGGTACAGTAATAACTTCTTCTGCGGTTGATTTTGTTACCCCTGCAGAATCAGGAATGCCAAGCGTAGAAGGTCCAGAACCAGCTTCCACGAGCACCAAATCAAAATGACCGTGATAACACCCAGCGAATTTAATGATTTTATCTCTGCCTGTATAAGCGCGAGCGACACGAATTGTTGTCATAACAGCTTCTGTCCCAGAATTTGTAAAACGAACTTTCTCAAGCGAAGGAATGGCTTCTTTTAACATTTTTGCAAAAGTGATCTCATGTTTCGTAGGCGTTCCGTACAAAACGCCATTTTGTGCAGCTTTTGTGATTGCTTCTGTAATATGAGGATGTGCATGCCCCGTAATGATTGGTCCAAATGCAGCTAAATAGTCAATATATTTATTTCCATCCACATCATAAAAATAAGCGCCACTAGCCCGTTCCATTGTTACAGGAATTCCGCCACCAACTCCTTTATTTGACCTAGATGGGCTATTAACCCCGCCAACTATATGTAAAAGTGCTTCATCATGCAATTTTTTTGACATTGAATGATCCATTTCGTCATCTCCTCCAATTTTAATACCTTCTATATTCTATGCGAAAAAATAAGATGCCGCAATCGAAAAAACAATATAATTGCCGATAAATGAAAAAAAGCATAAAATTAGTATATAGCTAAAGAGAGGAAGTGTGGCGCAAAATGAACATTTTATTTACATTAGAAGTCCCAGAGTACTTACAGACTTTGCAAGCAGAGAAATTTCCAGATGATACTTTCTATTATGAGAGCAATGATCATTTTGCCAATTTAGCAGAGATAGACGTCATCGTCACATACGGATCTAACATTACTGAAACAAAAATAAAACAAGCGACCAATTTAAAATTGATCATGGTTTTTTCCGCGGGAGTAGATAGTTTGCCAAGGGAAATAATTCAAGAAAGAAAAATTAAAGTTGCTAATGTACGAGGAATCCACGCTGTGCCAATGGGAGAATACGCACTATCTTTCATGTTAGCACACGTAAAAAAAGCCGCTTTCTTCTATAAAAAGCAAAAAGAAAAAATTTGGGCAAGTGAAGAACCAATAACAGAATTAACTGGAAAAACATTGGTAGTAGCTGGAACTGGGGCCATTGGAGCAAAAGTCGCCGAGTTCGCTAAAGCCTTTGATATGGAAATTATAGGTGTTAATACAACTGGACATCCTGTGAAGCCCTTTAGTAAAACATATGCCATGTCCGATATCGAAAAAGTGGCTCCATTAGCAGATTTTTTTGTTAGTGTTTTACCTCATACAGACAAAACAACAGCTATTTATTCCTTATCATTTTTCCGGAAAATGAAAGATAATGCAGTTTTTATCAATATAGGAAGAGGTAGCGCAGTTGAATTAAAGATTTTAGAACAAGCATCAAAAGAGCAATTAATAAACCATTTTTATTTAGATGTTGTACCTGAAGAGCCACTTTCCGAAGACAATTACTTATGGGAAGCAAGTAACGTTACTATCACACCTCATGTATCTGGGCACTCAGATAAATATTTAGAACGTAGCTTTAAGATTTGGTTTGAAAATATCAAACATCTGAAAGAAAATACCAAATTACGGAATGAAATTGATTTGAATAAAGGTTATTAAGCTATAAATTCTGCCATTCTATTGACAGTTAAGCGTTATTTCCGGTATTATAAAGATAATAATTATTTTTGGAAGGGAGTGCATGGCGGTGTCTAATGCAACTCTAAAAGAGGCAGTAGATGTCTTAAAGAAAACAGGAGTAAGAATCACTCCTCAGCGTCATGCTATACTTGAATTCTTAATTAACTCACATACACACCCAACCGCGGATGATATTTATCGGGCTTTAGAAGGAAACTTCCCTAACATGAGCGTAGCAACTGTATATAATAATTTACGCGTTTTCCGGGATGCTGGTCTAATTAAAGAATTATCCTATGGCGATGCATCTAGTCGATTTGATTTTTCTACCTCTAATCATTACCACGCAATTTGTAATGTTTGCGGAAAAATAGTTGATTTTCAATATCCGGGTTTAGATGAAGTAGAACATTTCGCAGCACATATGACCGGTTATGAGATTGATAATCACAGATTGGAAGTATATGGAACTTGTCCAACATGTAAAGAAAAACAATCAAATAATTAAATCAAAACACTTAGCCTAGCTAGGTGTTTTTTTATGCATTATGCTGTTTTTTTCATTTTTATTTAATTTTATGCATAATTCGGTTGACATATATCGCAAAACTTGATATATTAGTTTTCGGCGCTACAATAGCAGCGATTTAAATGAATTTTATTCATAAAATAATTTTAAAAAGTTGTTGACAGATAGTTGCTGAAATGATATGATTTAAAAGTCGCAAAAAACAAACGAAAACATTCGCACATCAAGAATGAAAGCGACTAACTGACCTTTGAAAACTGAACAAAGAAGAAGACGAAAAGCAATGAGGCGTAAAGTCTCACTGGTAATCGCAGGGCAGAAAACAGAAAGCTGTTTTCAACAAAACAAACTAGTAATTTAATTGCTAGCGAAGTCAATTTGACGCAAGGAATCTTATTCACGGTGTTGAATAAGTATTCAAATTCAATTTATATTTTAAAGAGAGTTTGATCCTGGCTCAGGACGAACGCTGGCGGCGTGCCTAATACATGCAAGTCGAACGAACGGAGGAAGAGCTTGCTCTTCCAATGTTAGTGGCGGACGGGTGAGTAACACGTGGGCAACCTGCCTGTAAGTTGGGGATAACTCCGGGAAACCGGGGCTAATACCGAATGATAAGATGTGGCGCATGCCACGCCTTTGAAAGATGGTTTCGGCTATCGCTTACAGATGGGCCCGCGGTGCATTAGCTAGTTGGTAGGGTAATGGCCTACCAAGGCAACGATGCATAGCCGACCTGAGAGGGTGATCGGCCACACTGGGACTGAGACACGGCCCAGACTCCTACGGGAGGCAGCAGTAGGGAATCTTCCGCAATGGACGAAAGTCTGACGGAGCAACGCCGCGTGTATGAAGAAGGTTTTCGGATCGTAAAGTACTGTTGTTAGAGAAGAACAAGGATAAGAGTAACTGCTTGTCCCTTGACGGTATCTAACCAGAAAGCCACGGCTAACTACGTGCCAGCAGCCGCGGTAATACGTAGGTGGCAAGCGTTGTCCGGATTTATTGGGCGTAAAGCGCGCGCAGGCGGTCTTTTAAGTCTGATGTGAAAGCCCCCGGCTTAACCGGGGAGGGTCATTGGAAACTGGAAGACTGGAGTGCAGAAGAGGAGAGTGGAATTCCACGTGTAGCGGTGAAATGCGTAGATATGTGGAGGAACACCAGTGGCGAAGGCGACTCTCTGGTCTGTAACTGACGCTGAGGCGCGAAAGCGTGGGGAGCAAACAGGATTAGATACCCTGGTAGTCCACGCCGTAAACGATGAGTGCTAAGTGTTAGGGGGTTTCCGCCCCTTAGTGCTGCAGCTAACGCATTAAGCACTCCGCCTGGGGAGTACGACCGCAAGGTTGAAACTCAAAGGAATTGACGGGGGCCCGCACAAGCGGTGGAGCATGTGGTTTAATTCGAAGCAACGCGAAGAACCTTACCAGGTCTTGACATCCTTTGACCACTCTGGAGACAGAGCTTTCCCTTCGGGGACAAAGTGACAGGTGGTGCATGGTTGTCGTCAGCTCGTGTCGTGAGATGTTGGGTTAAGTCCCGCAACGAGCGCAACCCTTGATTTTAGTTGCCAGCATTTAGTTGGGCACTCTAAAGTGACTGCCGGTGCAAGCCGGAGGAAGGTGGGGATGACGTCAAATCATCATGCCCCTTATGACCTGGGCTACACACGTGCTACAATGGATAGTACAAAGGGTCGCGAAGCCGCGAGGTGGAGCTAATCCCATAAAACTATTCTCAGTTCGGATTGTAGGCTGCAACTCGCCTACATGAAGCCGGAATCGCTAGTAATCGTGGATCAGCATGCCACGGTGAATACGTTCCCGGGCCTTGTACACACCGCCCGTCACACCACGAGAGTTTGTAACACCCGAAGTCGGTAGGGTAACCTTTATGGAGCCAGCCGCCGAAGGTGGGACAGATAATTGGGGTGAAGTCGTAACAAGGTAGCCGTATCGGAAGGTGCGGCTGGATCACCTCCTTTCTAAGGAAAAGGAAACCTGTGAGTTTTCGTTCTTCTATATTTGTTCAGTTTTGAGAGGTTAGTACTTCTCAGTATGTTTGTTCTTTGAAAACTAGATAAGAAAGTTAGTAAAGTTAGCATAGATAAGTAATTATCTATGACACAAGTAACCGAGAATCATCTGAAAGTGAATCTTTCATCTGATTGGAAGTATCATCGCTGATACAGAAAATCAGAAAAACAACCTTTACTTCGTAGAAGTAAATTGGTTAAGTTAGAAAGGGCGCACGGTGGATGCCTTGGCACTAGGAGCCGAAGAAGGACGGGACTAACACCGATATGCTTTGGGGAGCTGTACGTAAGCGTTGATCCAGAGATTTCCGAATGGGGGAACCCACTATCTTTAGTCGGATAGTATCCTTACGTGAATACATAGCGTAAGGAAGGCAGACCCAGGGAACTGAAACATCTAAGTACCTGGAGGAAGAGAAAGAAAAATCGATTTCCTGAGTAGCGGCGAGCGAAACGGAAAGAGCCCAAACCAAGAAGCTTGCTTCTTGGGGTTGTAGGACACTCTATACGGAGTTACAAAAGAAAGTTATAAATGAAGCGGTCTGGAAAGGCCCGCCAAAGACGGTAACAGCCCGGTAGTTGAAATGGCTTTCCCTCCAGAGTGGATCCTGAGTACGGCGGAACACGTGAAATTCCGTCGGAATCCGGGAGGACCATCTCCCAAGGCTAAATACTCCCTAGTGACCGATAGTGAACCAGTACCGTGAGGGAAAGGTGAAAAGCACCCCGGAAGGGGAGTGAAACAGTTCCTGAAACCGTGTGCCTACAAGTAGTTAGAGCCCGTTAATGGGTGATAGCGTGCCTTTTGTAGAATGAACCGGCGAGTTACGATTTGTTGCAAGGTTAAGCGGAAAAAGCGGAGCCGTAGCGAAAGCGAGTCTGAATAGGGCGCATAAGTAACAGGTCGTAGACCCGAAACCAGGTGATCTACCCATGTCCAGGATGAAGGTAAGGTAATACTTACTGGAGGTCCGAACCCACGCACGTTGAAAAGTGCGGGGATGAGGTGTGGGTAGCGGAGAAATTCCAATCGAACTTGGAGATAGCTGGTTCTCTCCGAAATAGCTTTAGGGCTAGCCTCGAGGTAAAGAGTCATGGAGGTAGAGCACTGTTTGGACTAGGGGCCCTTCTCGGGTTACCGAATTCAGATAAACTCCGAATGCCATGTACTTATACTCGGGAGTCAGACTGCGAGTGATAAGATCCGTAGTCGAAAGGGAAACAGCCCAGACCACCAGTTAAGGTCCCCAAATATATGTTAAGTGGAAAAGGATGTGGGGTTGCTTAGACAACCAGGATGTTGGCTTAGAAGCAGCCACCATTGAAAGAGTGCGTAATAGCTCACTGGTCGAGTGACCCCGCGCCGAAAATGTACCGGGGCTAAACATATTACCGAAACTGTGGATGAACCTCTTCGGAGGTTCGTGGTAGGAGAGCGTTCTAAGGGCGGTGAAGTCAGACCGGAAGGACTGGTGGAGCGCTTAGAAGTGAGAATGCCGGTATGAGTAGCGAAAGAAGGGTGAGAATCCCTTCCACCGAATATCTAAGGTTTCCTGAGGAAGGCTCGTCCGCTCAGGGTTAGTCGGGACCTAAGCCGAGGCCGATAGGCGTAGGCGATGGACAACAGGTAGAGATTCCTGTACCAGTGCTAATTGTTTAACCGATGGGGTGACACAGAAGGATAGGGAATCGCACGAATGGAAATGTGCGTCCAAGCAGTGAGTGTGAGAAGTAGGCAAATCCGCTTCTCGCGAAGCATGAGCTGTGATGGGGAAGGAAATTAAGTACGGAAGTTCCTGATTTCACGCTGTCAAGAAAAGCCTCTAGGAAGAGTAGTACTGCCCGTACCGCAAACCGACACAGGTAGATGAGGAGAGAATCCTAAGGTGAGCGAGAGAACTCTCGTTAAGGAACTCGGCAAAATGACCCCGTAACTTCGGGAGAAGGGGTGCTCTATTAGGGTGCAAGCCCGAGAGAGCCGCAGTGAATAGGCCCAGGCGACTGTTTAGCAAAAACACAGGTCTCTGCAAAACCGTAAGGTGACGTATAGGGGCTGACGCCTGCCCGGTGCTGGAAGGTTAAGAGGAGTGCTTAGCTTCGGCGAAGGTACGAATTGAAGCCCCAGTAAACGGCGGCCGTAACTATAACGGTCCTAAGGTAGCGAAATTCCTTGTCGGGTAAGTTCCGACCCGCACGAAAGGCGCAACGATCTGGGCACTGTCTCAACGAGAGACTCGGTGAAATTATAGTACCTGTGAAGATGCAGGTTACCCGCGACAGGACGGAAAGACCCCGTGGAGCTTTACTGCAACCTGATATGGAATGTTTGTACCGCTTGTACAGGATAGGTAGGAGCCGAAGAGACGTGTGCGCTAGCATACGAGGAGGCAATGGTGGGATACTACCCTGGCTGTATGACCATTCTAACCCGCCACGCTTAGCGCGTGGGGAGACAGTGTCAGGTGGGCAGTTTGACTGGGGCGGTCGCCTCCTAAAGAGTAACGGAGGCGCCCAAAGGTTCCCTCAGAATGGATGGAAATCATTCGCAGAGTGTAAAGGCACAAGGGAGCTTGACTGCGAGACTGACAAGTCGAGCAGGGACGAAAGTCGGGCTTAGTGATCCGGTGGTTCCGCATGGAAGGGCCATCGCTCAACGGATAAAAGCTACCCCGGGGATAACAGGCTTATCTCCCCCAAGAGTCCACATCGACGGGGAGGTTTGGCACCTCGATGTCGGCTCGTCGCATCCTGGGGCTGTAGTCGGTCCCAAGGGTTGGGCTGTTCGCCCATTAAAGCGGCACGCGAGCTGGGTTCAGAACGTCGTGAGACAGTTCGGTCCCTATCCGTCGCGGGCGCAGGAAATTTGAGAGGAGCTGTCCTTAGTACGAGAGGACCGGGATGGACACACCGCTGGTGTACCAGTTGTTCCGCCAGGAGCATCGCTGGGTAGCTATGTGTGGCAGGGATAAACGCTGAAAGCATCTAAGCGTGAAGCCCCCCTCAAGATGAGATTTCCCATTTCTTCGGAAAGTAAGATCCCTGAAAGATGATCAGGTAGATAGGTTTGGAGTGGAAGTGTAGCGATACATGGAGCGGACAAATACTAATCGATCGAGGACTTAACCAAAAAATGAAACGAAGTTACCTAACTGAAAACTTTCTTCTCTAGTTTTGAGAGAGCAATCTTTCAACAACTCAATATTGTCTGGTAGTTATGGCGAGAAGGTCACACCCGTTCCCATCCCGAACACGGTAGTTAAGCTTCTCTGCGCCAATGGTAGTTGGGGGCTTCCCCCTGCGAGAGTAGGTCGCTGCCGGGCAGTATTTCTGGAGGTTTAGCTCAGCTGGGAGAGCATCTGCCTTACAAGCAGAGGGTCAGCGGTTCGATCCCGTTAACCTCCATTTTTTATGCCGGCTTAGCTCAGTTGGTAGAGCAACTGATTTGTAATCAGTAGGTCGCGAGTTCGACTCTTGCAGCCGGCACCATTAATATTATCTTTATAATAATACATATTATTATAGGGAGCCGTTAGCTCAGTTGGTAGAGCATCTGACTTTTAATCAGAGGGTCGCTGGTTCGAACCCAGCACGGCTCACTTTTGCGGGTGTGGCGGAATTGGCAGACGCACCAGATTTAGGATCTGGCGCCGCGAGGCGTGGGGGTTCAAGTCCCTTCACCCGCACTTATTATAAAATATGCGGAAGTAGTTCAGTGGTAGAACATCACCTTGCCAAGGTGGGGGTCGCGGGTTCGAACCCCGTCTTCCGCTCCATATTTTATAGCAACGCCGGGGTGGCGGAACTGGCAGACGCACAGGACTTAAAATCCTGCGGATAGTGATATCCGTACCGGTTCGATTCCGGTCCTCGGCACTTATATTTGCGCCCATAGCTCAACTGGATAGAGTACTTGACTACGAATCAAGCGGTTAGAGGTTCGACTCCTCTTGGGCGCACTTTATTAAACGGGAAGTAGCTCAGCTTGGTAGAGCACTTGGTTTGGGACCAAGGGGTCGCAGGTTCGAATCCTGTCTTCCCGATTGTTTATCCCTTATAATTATGGGGCCTTAGCTCAGCTGGGAGAGCGCCTGCTTTGCACGCAGGAGGTCAGCGGTTCGATCCCGCTAGGCTCCACTTGCTTCACATTTTAATCGCATATTTTGAAAATGGTAGCCTTATTATTATGGCGGTGTAGCTCAGCTGGCTAGAGCATTCGGTTCATACCCGAAAGGTCGTGGGTTCGACTCCCTCCGCCGCTATTTTCAATCTTGGACCTTTAGCTCAGTTGGTTAGAGCAGACGGCTCATAACCGTCCGGTCGCAGGTTCGAGTCCTGCAAGGTCCACTTGTCACTTTATTATTATCATGGAGGAATACCCAAGTCTGGCTGAAGGGATCGGTCTTGAAAACCGACAGGCGGGTAATACCGCGCGGGGGTTCGAATCCCTCTTCCTCCGTTTTTTTCACTTGTGATATGTGGACTAAAATTTAATATTATTGTCGCGGGGTGGAGCAGTCTGGTAGCTCGTCGGGCTCATAACCCGAAGGTCGTAGGTTCAAATCCTGCCCCCGCAATAGTGGTTCCGTGGTGTAGGGGTTAACATGCCTGCCTGTCACGCAGGAGATCGCGGGTTCAAATCCCGTCGGGACCGCCATTATGGCTTGGTAGCTCAGTTGGTAGAGCACTTGATTGAAGCTCAAGGTGTCGGCAGTTCGATTCTGTCCCAAGCCATTCTTTTTTTAAACATTTTTGCCTTATGGCGGATATGGCGAAGTGGTTAACGCACCTGATTGTGGTTCAGGCATTCGTGGGTTCGATTCCCATTATCCGCCCTTTGTTTTTAAACTTATTATTATGCGGGTGTAGTTTAGTGGTAAAACTACAGCCTTCCAAGCTGTTGTCGTGGGTTCGATTCCCATCACCCGCTTTTTACCATGTATATATTTTTACTGAGGGCCTATAGCTCAGCTGGTTAGAGCGCACGCCTGATAAGCGTGAGGTCGATGGTTCGAGTCCATTTAGGCCCATTTTATTCCACAGTAGCTCAGTTGGTAGAGCAATCGGCTGTTAACCGATCGGTCGCAGGTTCGAGTCCTGCCTGTGGAGTTATTCTTTAAATGAGAATAGATTTTTCATATCTGGGGAAGTACTCAAGTGGCTGAAGAGGCGCCCCTGCTAAGGGTGTAGGTCGCTCGCGCGGCGCGAGGGTTCAAATCCCTCCTTCTCCGCCAGATATGGCCCGTTGGTCAAGCGGTTAAGACACCGCCCTTTCACGGCGGTAACACGGGTTCGAATCCCGTACGGGTCATCCTAAAGAACAATGTCAATTTGTGACATTGTTTTTTTATTTAGTAAAGTTTTGGAGGTATCTAATGGGGGCAAAAGGGAAGTTTTGGATTTTGACGATGGTTGTTGCCATTTCAGGATTGTCTCAAGGAGTTTTATTACCGCTTATTGCGATAATATTAGAAGAGAAAGGTATAAGTGCAGGAATTAATGGATTTCATGCTACTGGAATTTATTTAGGTGTGTTACTTATTTCTCCATTTATTGAAGCACCTCTTCATAAATATGGTTATAAGCCAATTATATTAGTAGGGGGCGGATTAGTTGCGGTTGCAATTTTGGCTTTTCCTATTTGGTTTAATTTATATTTTTGGTTTATATTAAGGTTGCTTATAGGTGTGGGGGATCATATGTTACATTTTTCTTCGCAGACTTGGATTGGGGCAATGAGTGATCCGAGTAAACGTGGTCGGAATATGGCTATTTATGGGTTGTTTTTCTCATTAGGATTTGCGATTGGGCCCCAATTGGTCAATTTAGCAGAAATCAATGCGAACTTGCCTTTCTTCTTATCTGGAATTTTAGTTTTGATAGCTTGGGGACTCGTTTGGTTTGTTCGTAATGAATTTGTTGGTGAAAAGGCTGTGATTCGGAAAATTTCTTTTTGGGGGAGTTTGAAACGTTTTTCGGATGTATTTAAATTGGCTTGGGTAGCGATGATTCCGCCGTTTTTATATGGAATTTTGGAGACTGGGCTTAATGCGACTTTTCCGGTTGTTGGGTTGCGTGATGGGCTCGATACGATGATGATAGCGATGGTTATTTCTTCTTTTTCGGTGGGGACGATTATTTTTCAAGTACCTATTGGGATTATTAGTGATAAGTTTGGACGAGGAAAAGTATTACCTCTTTTGACGGGAGCAGGAGCAGTTGTTTTTGTGTTGACCGCATTTGTTAAGATACCAGTTTTATATGTGGTTTTCTTCTTTGTTTTGGGGATTTTACTTGGGTCTTTATACTCGCTTGGATTATCTTATATGACGGATTTGACGCCACTTGAATTGCTTCCGGCAGGGAATATTTTGGTTGGTATGTGTTTTAGTTTGGGGAGCATTATTGGGCCGAGCGCGACTGGAATGATGATCGGGATTTTTGGAAATCAAATATTTTATTTTGTAGTAGCCGGAATCCTTGTGCTTGGCTGTTTGTTGCTAGTATTTGGAGCACGGAAAGATGCGCTTGAAAAGAAAATAGGAAATTAATGATTGACAGTTTTTAGGTGCAAGTGGTATGATGATTTCAATCCAATTTAAGTGATTAAAAAAACTAAATAAATTACTCTTATTATGAGTGGTAGAGGGACTGGCCCGTTGAAACCCAGCAACCTTTCAATTCGTTGAAAAGGTGCTAAATCCTGCGAAGTGTGATGCTTCGAGAGATAAGAGAGACTTAAAAAGTTTCACTGTATTTGTGTATCGAAACTTCCAAACCTCTCTAGTTCTCTAGGGAGGTTTTTTATTGGCAAAAAATGGAGAGGATAAGGTGATAAGTATGGTAAAGGCGATTAGTTCAAACTTGGGGTATCCGAGACTTGGGGAGAAACGTGAATGGAAACGTGCGTTAGAAAAATTCTGGAATGGTACGATTTCAGAAGAGGAGTTATTGGCAGAAACGAAGACTTTACGATTGCATGCGCTAAAAAAACAACAAGATAAAGGGATTGATTTGATTCCGGTTGGTGATTTTAGTTTTTATGATCAAGTACTTGATACGAGTGTGACATTTGGAATTATTCCAAAACGTTTTCAGCATGATGGTGGGAAAGTTTCGCTAAATACATATTTTGATATTGCACGTGGTAAAAATGACGCGGTGGCCTCTGAAATGACTAAATGGTTTAATACGAACTATCACTATATTGTTCCAGAACTCGCTGATGCGGAGCCGAAAGTGTTGGATAATCGAGCATTATACTATTACGAAGAAGCGAAGAAAGAGCTTGGTATTGAAGGAAAACCAGTGCTTGTTGGGCCAATTACTTATTTAAAACTTGGAAAAGGTAGCGATGCGGAAAGTTTTGAAGTATTGTTAGATAAATTCATTCCGGCGTATGTAGAGATTTTGAAAGAACTTGAGGCAGCTGGTGCTACGTGGGTGCAAATCGACGAGCCGTATCTTGCAACTAGTTTTGATAAAAAAGAAATCGCGTTATTTGAAAAAGTGTATCAAGCGTTTCAAACGGCAGTTCCGAATTTGAAAATCGAGTTACAAACATATTTTGAAAGTTTGGATTATTATGAAGAGGTTGTGAATTTGCCGGTAGCGGCGATTGGAATTGATTTTGTGCATGACCATGGAGATTCACTAAAAGCGTTGAAGGCTTATGGATTTCCGGAAGATAAGTATTTAGCGGCCGGTGTGGTTGATGGACGGAATGTTTGGCGTAGTGACTTGGATGCTAAACTGGAACTACTTACGGAGATTGCGAATTATGTGGCGGATGGAAAATTGATTGTTCAACCTTCTAATTCATTGCTCCATGTACCGGTGACGAAGTTAAGTGAGCCAGATTTGGATGAAGTGATTCTTGGTGGCTTATCATTTGCTGATCAAAAATTAGATGAGATTACTATTTTGACGAAGGCTTTGACGAATGGTGCAGAAAGTGTGGCAGCTGAACTAGCAGAATCTCGTGCAGCAGTGACGGCGCTCAATGAATCTAGTCATCGAAATAATTTAGAAGTTCAAGAAGCGATTGCTAATTTGAAAAATGTACGAGTGGACCGAGAGTTGCCATTTGCGGAACGGATTAAGTTGCAACATGCTTGGTTGAAATTACCGCTCTTCCCAACGACCACAATCGGAAGTTTTCCACAATCACCGGAAGTTCGGAAGACGCGCGCTGACTGGTTAAAAGGGAACATAACTGATGCGGAATATAATGCTTTTATTGAAAAAGAAACGGCTCGCTGGATTAAAATTCAAGAGGATTTGGATATTGATGTATTAGTTCACGGAGAATTCGAACGGACGGATATGGTGGAATATTTCGGGCAAAAATTAGCTGGTTTCCAAGCAACGAAATTTGGATGGGTACAATCTTATGGTTCGAGAGCGGTTCGTCCACCGCTTATCTACGGGGATGTTGCTTTTACAGAAGAAATCACCGTGAAAGAAAGTGTCTATGCCCAGTCGTTAACGAAGCGTCCAGTGAAGGGAATGCTAACGGCGCCGGTGACAATTATTAATTGGAGTTTTGTTCGTGATGATGTGCCGGAGAGTGTAGTTGCAAATCAGGTTGGACTCGCGCTTCGTAAAGAAGTAGAAGCACTAGAACGTAATGGCATTAAAGTTATCCAAGTGGATGAGCCAGCTTTACGTGAAGGTTTACCATTAAAACAAGCGAGATGGCAAAAATATTTAGATGATGCGGTTTATTCGTTTAAATTAACGACTGCTTCGGTCCAAAATGATACGCAAATTCATACGCATATGTGTTACTCGGACTTTGACGATATTATTGATACGATTAGTGCTCTAGATGCGGATGTTATTTCGATTGAAACGTCAAGAAGTCACGGGGAGATAATTTCGACATTTGAGGAAGTGACGTATGATAAGGAAATTGGCCTTGGGGTTTATGATATTCATAGTCCACGCGTTCCGACTGTGACTGAAATCCAAGACAATATTCGCCGAGCGTTACGTGCAATTGATGCAAAACAATTTTGGATTAACCCGGATTGTGGGTTGAAAACGCGTAAAGAGCCTGAAACGATTGCGGCACTTCAAGATATGATTAAAGCGACTAAAGAAGTTCGTGCGGAATATCAAGTATTAGAGAAATAAAGGAATGGAGGAGAGGTAATTATGGCAAAGCTGAAACAAGAGACGATAGCAGCGCAAATTGGAAATAGAAAATGTGAAAGAACGGGTGCTGTCAATATGCCAGTCTACTTCTCTACAGCTTACCAGCATGCCGATCTTGGAGTGTCAACGGGGTATGATTATACTAGAACTGGAAATCCGACGCGAGATGCTTTGCAAGAAGCGCTCGCGGAACTAGAAAATGGAACGCATGCTTTTGCAACGAGTTCAGGGATGAGTGCGATTCAACTTGTTTTCCAGCTTTTTAAAACCGGCGAACATATTATTAGTTCACAGGATTTGTACGGGGGGACTTTTAGATATTTTGAACAGTTTGGTGCGCAATATAATATTGGATTTTCTTATTGGGACGGGGCGGAGATTGCTGATTTGGAGAAATTAGTTCGTCCGGAAACAAAGGCGATTTTTATTGAGACACCAACAAATCCTTTAATGCAGGAAACAGATATTGCGGCTGTGTCTGAATGGGCAGGTGCGCATGATTTACTTGTGATTGTGGATAATACATTTTATACACCAATTTTACAACAGCCGTTAACTTTGGGCGCGGATATTGTGATTCATAGTGCGACGAAGTATCTTGGCGGGCATAATGATGTGCTTGCTGGGGCGGTTATTGTAAAAGAGGAGCGACTTGGGAATTTCTTTTTTAATCAGTTAAATGCGACGGGGGCAGTGCTATCGCCATTTGATAGTTGGTTATTGATTCGTGGCCTTAAGACGCTGGTTTTGCGGGTGAGACAACATCAAGCGAATGCGCAGAAAATCGCGGCGTTTTTGGAATCACATGAATTGGTGGAGGAAGTTCGTTATCCAGGGCGCGGTGGGATGATTAGTTTCTTTATTCAAGATGCGGCGCTCGTATCGCCACTTTTGAAAGAACTTGAGTTATTTACTTTTGCGGAAAGTTTAGGCGGGGTGGAGAGTTTGATTACTTATCCAACGACACAAACGCATGCAGATATTCCTGAAGAGTTGCGGAATTCTTATGGACTTACAGACAAATTATTGCGCATTTCGGTTGGAATTGAAGCTAGTGAAGATTTGATTGCTGATTTATCTAAGGCACTCGATGCGGTTTTGGAAGGGGTGAGCGCTCGTGGCTAATGAATATGCGCAAGATACGGCTGTGATTAAAGCGAGCCTCGGGATTGATAAAGAGACAGGTGCGCTTAATACGCCAATTCATTTATCGTCTACTTTCCATCAGCATGACTTTGATAATTATCACGCTTATGATTATGCGAGAAGTGGGAACCCAACGAGAGAAAAAGTGGAACAAGCGATTGCGGAACTGGAAGGTGGTACGAATGGTTTTGCCTTTGCTAGTGGGATGGCGGCTGTTTCTGCGGCGCTCTTTACTCTTTCTAAGGGAGATCATTTTATCATTGCGAAAGATGTGTACGGCGGGACATTTCGTTTGGTGGAGCAAGTGTTGCCGCGGTTTGGGATTACGCATACTTTTGTTGATACGACAAATATTGACGAAGTTGCGAAGGCATTTCAAGCGAATACGAAATTGGTTTACTTGGAAACACCTTCTAATCCGTTGTTGCATGTGACAGATATTCGGACGGTTGCCAAACTTGCGAAAGCGAATGGGTGTTATACGTTTGTGGATAATACATTTTTGACGCCACTAATTCAAAAACCGTTAGATTTGGGTGCGGACTTGGTTATCCACAGTGCGACGAAGTTTCTTGGCGGACATAGCGATATTTTGGCGGGGCTAATTGTCACAAATAATCCTAGTTTGGCCGAAGCCGTTTACTTTTTGCAAAATTCGACTGGTGGGGTTCTTGGTGTGCAGGATTCGTGGTTGTTGTTGCGAGGACTTAAAACACTTTCTGTCCGGATGAAAGCTGGGACGGAGACGGCGGAGAAAATTGCGCTATTTTTAAATGCCGAACCAGATGTGGTGGCAGTGCATTATCCGGGGCTACCTTCTCATGCGGGTTATGACATTCAAGTGGAACAGGCGACAAGTGGCGGGGCTGTCTTATCGTTTGATCTTGGTAGTGAAGAAGCGGCGCGAGAACTAGTTACACATTTGGAATTGCCAGTGTTCTCTGTGAGTCTAGGTGCGGTTGAAAGCATTCTTTCTTACCCAGCTAAAATGTCTCATGCGGCTGTTCCGGAAGAGGAGCGTTTGGCGCAAGGAATTACGCCAGGATTATTACGTTTTTCAGCTGGACTGGAAGATGCCGATGATTTGATTGCTGATTTAAAACAAGCACTTTCTTTCATTAAGAAGGGAAGTGTTGCGAAATGAATTTAAGAAAAGATTTAAGTGAAAAAGTATTAATTGCTGACGGCGCTATGGGCACTTTGCTTTATTCCTACGGGGTGGATCGTTCGTTTGAAGAGCTAAATTTGTCTCATCCGGAAGATATTGTTGCAATTCATAAAGCATACATTGGTGCTGGGGCGGATATTATCCAAACGAATACGTATGGAGCGAATTATATAAAATTAGCGCGATATGGTTTAGAGGATGAAGTGAAGCGCATTAACCAAGCCGCCATTCGATTAGCAAAAGAAGCGGCGAGAGGGACTGGAACATATATTTTTGGTACGATTGGTGGAATAAATGGGGCAGTGGATGCAAGACTTCCGGCGGCTCCACTTGAAGAAATTAAGCGAAGTTTTAGGGAGCAGCTATACTGTTTTTTGTTAGATGGTGTGGATGCAATTTTGCTGGAAACGTATTATGATTTAGATGAGCTTAAAACTGTGTTGAAAATTCTTCGTGAGACTACTGATTTACCGGTAGTTGCGAATGTCTCTATGCATGAGCCGGGTATTCTTCAAAATGGGAAAAAATTGCCGGATGCGCTGGAAGAACTTATTGCGCTTGGAGCGGATGTGGTTGGTATTAATTGCCGACTTGGTCCATATCACATGGCGCGTGCTCTTGAGACAGTACCGCTGTATGATAATGCTTATTTAGCGGTTTATCCTAATACTAGTTTGCCGGAGATGCAAGAAGGAAAAGTGATTTATCAATCGGATACGGATTATTTTGAACATTATGGGGAGATCTTTCGGCAAGAAGGTGCTCGGATTATTGGTGGTTGTTGTGGCACGACGCCAGATCATATTCGTGCTTTACGAAAAGGACTTGAAACGACAAAGCCGATTTTGGAAAAAGAAGTTCGGCCGATTTTGGAACTTGTGCCGGAAGAAGTGGAGGATGTGGATTCTGGTGAACGTTTGCTTGATAAAGTGAAGGAACGTTTAACGATTTTGGTTGAACTAGATCCGCCGCGGACTTTTGATACGACGAAATTTTTTGAAGGAGCCCAGGCTCTTGACGAGGCAGGCGTTGATGCGATTACGATTTCGGATAATTCGCTTGCCACGCCGCGGATTAGTAATATGGCGCTAGCTTCGATTTTGAAGCATGAATATGGTATTAAACCACTCATTCATTTGACGACGCGGGATCATAATTTGGTTGGGATGCATTCGCATGTGATGGGATTTCATAAATTGGGGCTGCATGATGTGCTTGCGATTACAGGTGATCCAACTAAAGTAGGTGATTTCCCTGGAGCGTCTTCGGTGTTTGATTTAAGGTCTGTGGAATTAGTTCAGCTAATTAAAAAGTTCAATGATGGGATTTCTTATACTGGGAAATCACTGAAAGAAAAGGCACGATTCCATGTTGGAGCGGCATTTAATCCGAACGTGCTGAACTTAGAGAAAGCGGTTAGGTTAATTGAGCGAAAAGTGGAATATGGTGCCGATTATATTATTACACAGCCCATTTATGATGTGAATAAAGCTATCTTATTAAAAGAAGCCTTGCAAAAAGCAAATATTGATGTGCCACTTTTTATTGGGGTTATGCCATTATTGTCTAGTCGGAATGCGGAATTTCTGCATAATGAGGTTCCCGGGATTCGTTTGACAGATGAAGTGCGGGAGCGAATGAGAGAAGCAGAAGAGCACGGTCACGCGAATGAAGAAGGGATGGCAATTGCTCGTGAATTAGTGGATGCGATTTGTGAGCATTTCCAAGGGATTTATATTATTACGCCATTTTTACGATATGATTTATCGATAGAATTAGCGAAATATGCCCAAAATAAACAGCAAGTCCAAATTGGATCTAAATAAAAAAACTGGTTGTCACGAGGACAACCAGTTTTTTTACATGAATAAATTTCTTGATAATAGACTTAAAAGGTAAGCAAGCGCTAGTGTGATTCCGAAGATTGTTAATGCTTTGGAGGTAGATTTCATTGCAGGAACCATTGTAATCGGCGAAGTTTTGCCGATGAAACGACGCACGGCGCGAATAGCTTCTGGCAAACTAAGTAAAATCAGAAGTGTCCACCACGGAGCATCTTGTGTGAAAATAAGGGCGATTTCAAATACATAACTGAACAGAAAAGCAACTGCGAAAAGAACAGTCGCCCATTTGCGACCTAGCAAGATAGCTAAGGTTAAACGGCCATTTTTCTTATCAGGTACTAAATCACGAATACTATTAGCAAGTAGCAAGTTACCAACGAGCACCATTACTGGAATCGATACGTATACGATAAACGAACTAATAAATTCTGCTTGAATGTAGAAGGAAATGAAAGTAATAATTCCTCCCATAAAGAATCCTGCCATAATTTCACCAAATGGCGTATAAGCAATTGGATAGGGACCACCTGTATAAAGAAAACCAACCAACATACAAATAGCACCAAGTAAGCCTACATACCAATTCAGTTCAATAGATAAATACACGCCACCAAGAATGGATAATATGTATAAAAAGATAGCTAGGAATAAAATAAATCCTGGGCGCATACCATTTCGGACGATAGCACCACCATTTCCAACCGAGTGCTCATCATCTTGTCCTTTTTTATAATCAAAATATTCATTGAATAAATTGGCGGATGTTTGTATAAAGAAACAAGCAATTAGCATAACGATAAAACGTGTAAAATGAAAACTGGTGTAGCTCATTGCGACCGATGTTCCAAGAAATACTGGAACGAAAGAGGCTACAAGTGTATGGGGACGAAGTAATGTCCACCATTTTTGAAATCCAGTTTGTTTCGTAAGTGCAGATTTTGAGGCATTAGCCATGTTTTTCTCTCCTTTTTCACTTCCATATGTTTCAGATGTCTACCCTTCATTTTAGGGAAATATTGCAAGAACGTCAATAATTAATGACGAAATGAAAGAAAAAACGCAAACCAAGCAGTTTAGCTCTATTTTTGGTATAATAGAAGATGTGAATGTAAAAGGAGAGATAAGCATATGAATACTAAATTGCCTCTTGATTTATTTAATCAAGCGAAACGTAGCGCAAGCCAAGATCAACCGGCTCTATTTAGCTGGGTAACTGAGTTAGATGAATTAGTGTCTCCAGTCAAATTGTTTAAAAAAGCTGGCACGGCTTTTAAAGGTGAGCGTTTTTTCTGGCAAAATCCAGAAATGACACTGACTATGACCGGTTTTGGTGTAACGAAACAATTTTTGGCGGAGAAGAAAAAAGATGCTTTTCTTGGACTGCAAGAGAAAATTGAGAAAAGACTGCGCACTAGTGTAACCAATGCAACCATAGATGCAACTGGACCAGTTTACTTTGGTGGTTTTGCCTTTGATCCTGAGCGTGATACAGAGAAAGAATGGCAAAGTTTTAAAGATGGCTTGTTTTATTTACCACTATTTATGTTAACGAATAAAGATGGTAAAAGTTATTTAACCGTTAATTTGTCTATCTACTCCGATGATACGGAAAGCAAATTAGAAGCTGTTTTTAATCAATGGCAAAAAATCATTCATCAAGAGGTTAATGAAGCTGAAATGGCATTACTTACAGATTTTAAGGAGATTGGCAAAGACCATTTCCTAGAAACTGCGAGTGAAATTATCGATATGATTAATCATTCAGAAGACGTAAAAAAAGTGGTTCTAGCTAGACGAATGGGCTTGCGTTTCCAGCGCCAAGTAGATAGTGCCATTATTTTGGAAAATATGCTAGCAACACAAGAAAATAGTTATTTCTTCCTTATTGAAAAGGGAACCGGGGTCTTTTTCGGGGCAACTCCTGAAAGATTACTTGCAGTCAATGGGGATGAAATTCATTCGTCATGTGTGGCTGGTTCTACGGAGCGCGGCACTACCGAAGAAGCGGACGAAGCACTTGGAAATGCGCTGTTAAAAGATGCGAAAAACTTGCGAGAACATTCTTATGTAGTGCAAATGATGGAAGAAACATTAAAACCATTTACAACAGGATTGTCGTTATCTAGCCAACCAGTACTTCTGAAAAATCGTGATATTCAACATCTATATATGAATATTACCGCGAAGAAAAAACCAGATGTTTCCATGCTTGAAATGGTGAAAGCTCTTCATCCGACGCCAGCTCTTGGCGGTTTACCTCAAAAAATGGGATTAGCCATTATTCGGATGAAAGAAGAAATGGATCGTGGTTTCTACGGAGCACCGATTGGTTGGGTTGATTTAAAAGGCTCTGGTGAGTTTGCTGTTGCCATTCGTTCCGGCTTAATTGTGGATTCGCAGGGGTTAATCTATGCGGGTTGCGGGATTGTTGGTGATTCTGTACCAAAAGAAGAATTACAAGAAACGGCGGTTAAATTCCAGCCGATGTTACGCGTATTAGGAGGCATAAAGAAATGACAAACCACGAACAAGTGCTGACAGATTATTTAGCTGCATTTATTGAGGAGCTTGTGCAAGCCGGTGTGAAAGAAGCAATTATTAGCCCGGGTTCGCGTTCCACTCCGCTTGCACTGATGATGGCAGAACATCCGATTTTGAAGATTTATGTGGATGTTGACGAACGCTCGGCTGGCTTTTTTGCTTTAGGTCTAGCGAAAGCATCGAAACGTCCAGTTGTTCTACTTTGTACTTCAGGAACTGCAGCGGCGAATTATTTCCCAGCAGTTGTCGAAGCAAATTTATCACAAATTCCATTGATTGTTTTAACTGCTGATCGTCCACATGAGCTTCGAAATGTTGGAGCACCACAAGCGATGGATCAGCTGCATTTATATGGTTCACATGTTAAAGATTTTACGGATATGGCACTTCCTGAAAACAGTGAAGAAATGCTCCGTTATGCGAAATGGCATGGAAGTCGCGCAGTGGATATTGCCATGAAAACTCCACGTGGCCCAGTGCATCTTAATTTCCCATTACGCGAACCGCTTGTACCGATTCTAGAACCTTCACCGTTCACAGCTACTGGAAGAAAACATCATCACGTACATATTTATTATACGCATGAAGTATTGGACGATAGCTCGATTCAAAAAATGGTGACAGAATGCACTGGCAAAAAAGGCGTATTTGTAGTTGGTCCAATAGATAAGAAAGAATTGGAACAGCCCATGGTTGACTTAGCGAAAAAACTAGGTTGGCCAATTTTAGCTGATCCACTTTCAGGACTCCGATCATACGGCGCACTAGATGAAGTGGTAATTGATCAATATGATGCTTTCTTAAAAGAAGCGGAGATTTTGGACAATTTAACGCCAGAAGTAGTGATTCGTTTCGGAAGTATGCCCGTTTCTAAACCACTGAAAAATTGGTTAGAAAGCCTTTCAGATATTCGATTTTATGTCGTGGATCCAGGTGCTGCTTGGAAAGATCCGATTAAAGCGGTAACGGACATGATTCACTGTGATGAACGATTTTTACTGGATATCATGCTGCAAAACATGCCAGATGATGCGAAAGATGTAGCGTGGTTAAGTAGATGGACATCGTATAATAAGGTAGCGCGCGAAATTGTTTTAGCTGAAATGGCGAATACTACCACTTTGGAAGAAGGTAAGATTGTTGCAGAATTGCGCCGTTTGTTACCGGACAAAGCGGGACTCTTTATTGGTAATAGTATGCCGATTCGCGATGTTGACACGTACTTTTCACAAATTGATAAGAAAATAAAAATGCTAGCAAATCGCGGGGCTAATGGTATTGACGGAGTTGTTTCTTCGGCGTTAGGTGCTAGTGTTGTTTTCCAACCAATGTTCTTACTAATTGGTGATTTATCCTTTTATCATGATATGAATGGGTTACTTATGGCGAAAAAATATAAGATGAACCTAACGATTGTGATTGTGAATAATGATGGTGGCGGAATATTCTCGTTCCTACCTCAAGCAAATGAACCGAAGTATTTTGAATCATTGTTTGGTACTTCCACCGAACTTGATTTCCGTTTCGCAGCTGCTTTTTATGATGCGGATTATCATGAGGCGAAATCGGTTGACGAGCTAGAAGAAGCTATTGATAAAGCTAGTTACCACAAAGGATTAGACATTATTGAAGTGAAAACAAATCGTCATGAAAATAAAGCTAACCACCAAGTTCTTTGGGCGAAAATTGCGGCTGCTTTAAAGGCGTTAGATTAATATGTTAGTTCGAGGTAAACAGTATCAATTTACAAACGTTATAAGTGGTGAAAAGCCATTTTTACTGATGTTACATGGGTTTACAGGAACAAGCAGAACATTTCAAGCTAGTATTTCACGTTTAAAAGAACGTTTTAATATTATTGCGCCAGATTTACTTGGGCACGGAAATACCGCAAGCCCAGAAGAAATAGCACCATATGCAATGGAAAGTATTTGTGAGGATTTAGCCGGAATTTTACAGCAATTAAATGTCACTAGATGTTTTGTGCTTGGCTATTCGATGGGCGGACGAGTGGCGACTGCCTTTGCAGCAACGTATCCAGAAATGGTACGCGGACTTATTTTAGTTAGCAGCTCGCCTGGACTTGTGGAAGTAGATCTTCGCGTAAATCGCGTTCAAGCAGATAACCGTTTGGCAGATAAGCTAGAAGCAGAAGGTATCGAATCCTTTGTAGACTACTGGGAAGACTTAGCTTTGTTTGCTTCACAAAAGGTCTTGCCTGATGAAGTGAACGAACGTATTAGAGCAGAACGGCTATCGCAAAACTCGCATGGCTTAGCAATGAGTTTACGCGGGATGGGAACTGGGAAACAACCATCTTACTGGGACCATTTAGTGAACTTTACTTTTCCAGTGCTACTTATTACCGGCGCTTTAGATGGGAAGTTTGAAAACATTGCACGGGAAATGCAACAACTTTTACCAAATAGCACGCATGTCATAGTGCCAGCAGCGGGGCATGCGGTTTATTTAGAACAACCAAACATCTTTTCGAGTCAGCTTATTAACTGGCTGGAAGTTATTTTGAAGGAGGAAGAAAAATGAGTTTTAATTGGCAAACAGAAAAAGTATACGAAGAAATCAAATATGAAAGTTACGAAGGAATCGCAAAAATTACGATTAACCGTCCAGAAGTACATAATGCATTTACACCAAAAACGGTAACGGAAATGATAGATGCATTTAACTTAGCACGTGATAATTCAGATCTTGGCGTGATTATTTTAACTGGAGAAGGCGAAAAAGCATTCTGTTCTGGCGGCGACCAAAAAGTTCGCGGTCACGGTGGTTACGTTGGCGATGACCAAATCCCACGCTTAAACGTGCTTGATTTACAACGCTTAATTCGTGTTATTCCAAAACCGGTTATCGCAATGGTTGCTGGCTGGTCTATTGGTGGAGGAAATGTTCTTCAATTAGTATGTGATTTAACAATTGCAGCAGATAATGCGAAATTCGGACAAACTGGGCCGAATGTTGGTAGTTTTGATGCTGGCTATGGTTCTGGCTATTTAGCACGTGTTATCGGACATAAGAAAGCGAAAGAAGTTTGGTTCATGTGCCGTCAATATACAGCGGACGAAGCACTTGAAATGGGCTGGATTAACACAGTTGTTCCTGTAGCAGATTTAGAAAAAGAAACAGTAGCTTGGGCAAAAGAAATGCTACAAAAAAGTCCAACTGCCTTGCGTTTCATCAAAGCAGCTTTCAATGCGGATACAGATGGTTTAGCAGGTATTCAGCAATTAGCTGGTGACGCAACACTTCTATACTACACAACCGACGAAGCAAAAGAAGGTCGCGATGCATTTAAAGAAAAACGCGATCCAGACTTTGACCAATTTCCAAAATTCCCTTGATTTGAAGGTGTAAAAATGGACATGACAAACTGGCTTCAAAAACGAGTGCGGCTTTCTCCTAAAGAGACCGCGCTCGTTTTTGAAGGAAAAGAAGAAACATTTGAAGAAATAAGTGAAGCAGTAGAGCAAATTGCAGGTAAATTATTCGCGTTAGGCATTAGAAAAGACGAGATGATTGCTTTGCTTGGAAAGAATGATCGAATGACGTTTTTGCTCATTCATGCGCTGCAACAACTTGGTGCGGTCACTTTATTTCTGAATAATCGTTTGACGAAAAAAGAGATAGCGTTTCAACTCGCAAACGCTGAGGTAAAACACGTGATTGTAGCGGATTCGTTAGTAGATAAGGTAGCCACTGGAATTAGTTATGCTACTTTGGCAGAAACGGATTATGAAGCGCCAGCGTTGTTAGAAACATGGGACTTATCTCGCGCGGCTTCCGTTATGTATACATCAGGGACAACAGGGAAACCAAAAGGTGTTGTGCAAACTTACGAAAATCACTGGTGGAGTGCTGTTGCTTCGGTGCTGAATTTAGGTTTAACCGAGAAAGATAGCTGGCTCTGTGCTGTGCCGATTTTTCATATTAGTGGTTTATCCATTATGATGCGTTCGGTGATTTACGGAATTCCCGTATATTTGGAAGAGCATTTCGATGAAGAAAAAATTACGCAATTGCTTGAAAGTGGTAAAATTTCTACGATTTCGGTCGTGACTTCTATGCTGGAACGCTTGTTGAAAATACACGGCGGCAGTTATCATCCCAACGTTCGAACCGTTTTACTGGGCGGCGGACCCGCTAGTAAAGCTGTTTTGGAAATTTGCAAACAGCGTGATATTCCCTTAGTGCAGTCATTCGGGATGACAGAAACAGCTTCACAAATCGTTACTTTACCACCAAAAGATGCCTTAAATAAAATTGGTTCTTCAGGTAAAGCGTTATTTCCAGCAGAAGTGAAAATTGCGGATGACGGAGAAATTTTACTAAAAGGACCATCGATTACACCTGGATATTTACATAATAAAAAAGCGACAGAAGCTTCGTTTGTGGATGGTTGGTTCAAAACTGGTGATATTGGCTATTTGGATGAAGAAGGCTTTTTATTTGTGTTAGAGCGTCGTTCTGATTTGATTATTTCGGGAGGAGAGAACATTTATCCTACTGAAATAGAACATGTCATTTCCGAGTATGAGGGCGTGAAAGAAGTGGCTGTTGTCGGTAAAACTGACGATAAATGGGGGAGTGTTCCTGTCGCTTTTATCGTTGTCGCAGAAACATTTGATGAGGATGAATTACGCCGCATCTGCCAAACAAACTTAGCTAGTTATAAAATTCCTAAACAAATTACGATTGTCGAAAATCTACCTAAAACAGCATCTGGTAAAATTCAACGCAATAAATTAAAAGAAAGGCACTCTAAGTAAATAGAGCGCCTTTCTTTTTTAATAATTAAGACTTTCTTTTAATGCTTTTAAATTATCGTTCATTATGGAAAGATAATCACGCTTTTGGTCTATGTCTTTTTGCGTAAGTGTTTCTAAATTGTGGAGTGTCAGTGTTTTTGTATTTGTTTCTTGTTGAATAACATCTGCTATTTTTGAGTTAGTGTTTTGTTCTAACATAATATATGGGATTTTCTCTGCTTCGATTTTTTCAACGATAGATTTTAATTTCTTTTGAGAAGGTTCATCACTTGTTGATACACCAGCAATAGGAATTTGGTGCAGACCATATTCTGTTTCCCAGTAGCTATAGGCTGCATGTGCTGTCACGAAGTCTTTTTGTTTTGCTTCCTTTGTAACTGTGCGGAAATCTTGATCTAGCTTTTTCAATTTTTCTTCGACAGCCTGGTAATTTTTTTCGAAAGTTTCTTTTTGATCGGGCATTTCTTTGATTAATTTATCTTTTACAACTGTTGCCATTTGTTCCATGTATACAGGATTTAACCATACGTGCGGGTTAATATCGCCATGTTCGTGTTCTTCTTCGCTTTCGTGGTCATGTTCTTCTGCGGCATCTGGATCTTTTGGCAAGTCTAATTTTTCAGCGGTAGGGACGAAAGAGACATGTTCATTCGCGAGTGTTTTTTCCGCTTTATCTACAAATCCCTCCATACCAAGTCCGATATAGAAGAATAAATCACTATCGGCAATTTTCATCATATCTTTTTGAGTTGGTTCGAAGCTATGGGCATCAGAACCTGGTGGATAAATGCTATGAACATCTACATACTCACCGCCGATTTGTTCTGTTAAATACTGCAAAGGGTAAACAGTTATATAAACAGTTAATTGATCACTCTTTGTCGCTTTTGTATCGCTCTCATCTGAACAGCCAGTAAGTATGAGTAATGCCGAAAATAGCACAGTTAAAGCAATAAGATACTTTTTTCTCAATCTTTTCACTCCTCTAAATCGAAATAATTCTTGTTTAAATAATATACGAATCGTAGCAATTACGATTTATAGTCCGAATTTGATAATACCTTATTCTGTCTTAAAAAGCAAGAAAAAAATGAACCGGCAAAAACCGATTCATGATATGATTAATGGTGATGGTGAGCTTTACAGGAATGCTCGGAATCAGCATTCTTATCTTTTTTGGGTGGCACAAAATCTAGTCCGCCTTTATGAAAAGGGTGGCATTTAGAAATACGTCTAATCGCAAGGTAACTACCTTTTAAGGCGCCATGTGTCTGTATCGCTTCGATTCCATAGGCAGAACAAGTTGGATAAAAACGACAAGTAGCCGGAGTGAAACGCGAAATATATTTTTGATAAAGTCGGATTCCTCCGATAAGAATTTTTTTCATTGATATTCATCCTCTAAATTTCAGCTTACATACAGCTTACCACATTTTTGAAAAAAGAAAAGGAAGTGAGTTTTTGTTTATTTATAAAGATACACTTGGAAACAAAGTAACCGTCTATTTTGAAGCACAGGAAAATAATCCGGATGATGTGCTCGTTATACCTAAAACAGAGGAAGGTTGGCTTTTTACCGAACACAAAATTCGTGGGCTTGAATTTCCTGGTGGAAAAGGTGAACCAGGAGAAACAAATTTAGACGCAGCGAAACGCGAGCTCATGGAAGAGACGGGCGGAATTAGTGATGAACTCCATTTTGTAGCTGATTATTTGGTCGAATCAGAGGAACGAACGTTTACTAAACGGGTTTATGCGGCGCGTGTTATTTCAATTGAATCACTAGCTGATTACCTTGAAACGAAAGGCCCTGTCATTATTCAAGGTGAGTTAAGCCAATTCATTTTACAACCGGCTTTTAGCTTTTTTATGCGAGATGCTGGAATGGTCCAAATTGTGCAACAAGCCGAGCGAATCTTAAATGATAAAAACTAGTCAAATAGGGGCAATCTCTGCTATGATTAAAGAAACTGGAGGTGGGAAAATTGGGTATGCCACTAGAGGTAAACACAATGATTGTAACAAAAGGAAAAGAAAAGCGAATCTCTGATAATTTCTTTGAACTGGAAAAATTAGGTTATCGTATTTATCCGATTGATGTGCCAATCGCAGTACGTAAAACAAAAGAGGGCGAAACGCTTGGAGAAGCAATCCCTCGTAAACTTGTGTGGGAAAATAATAAAACCATCATTAAATATGAACTAATCGCATTAAATTCAAGTAATTAATTGTGGAGGGGATTTTTTGAAACGGAAGGTTGGAATAATTGGCACTGGTCATGTTGGGAGCGACGCGGCTTTTTCCCTTGTAACTCAAGGGATTTGTGATGAAATTGTGTTAATAGATAAAATCGAAACTAAAGCAGAAAGTGAAGCGTTAGAACTGCGCGATATGGCTTCGATGACGAATTCGTATACTACAATAACTTCGAATGACTGGAGCGCACTAGGTGATGCCGATATCATTGTTATGGCTGTTGGCCCAGAAACGTTACTGCGCGAGGATCGTATGGAAGAACTCGTTGAAACAAGTCGGTCGGTGGCTGAGATTGTACCGAAAATTATCGCATCGGGATTTAAAGGGATTTTTGTGAATATTACGAATCCGTGTGATGTGATTACGATGCTTATTCAGAAATTATCTGGGTTTGATCATTCACGAGTATTTGGGACGGGAACATCACTTGATACAGCAAGAATGAGACGAGTAGTAGGAGAAGCATTACATATTAATCCAAAGAGTGTGGAAGGATACGTTCTTGGCGAGCATGGTGAATCACAATTCGTTGCTTGGTCTACGGTGAAAATTGGCGGGGTAAGCATCAAGGATTATAAAACAACCATACCACTTGATTTACCAGCATTAAAAGATGCAGTTCGTGGTGGTGGTTGGAATATTTTAACGGGCAAAGGCTGGACGAGTTTTGGAATAGCTACAGCCACAGCGGGAATTGTCGATGCGATTTTAACAGATGCTAAACAAGTTTTTCCATTAGCTGTATTTTCCGAAAAAACAAATACGTACATCGGACAACCAACGCTAATAGGCGCATCAGGGGTTATCAATGTTTTAGAACCAAAGTTAAGTAAAGAAGAACAAACAAACTTTACGAATTCGGCTGAAATTATTAAACAAGCATTTCACTTAATCAAATAAAAAAAGCTAGCGACATGATTGTCGCTAGCTTTTTAGGCTGTTTTAGCTTTTTTCTTTTGTTTAGGCTTCTTTGATTTTCTGGAAATAAATCGAACTAAGCTAATGATAAGGGATACAACATATTCACCAAATGCACCGATAAAAATAGCAATTGCTATTTCTGTTTGGGACATTCCACCACCGTAAAAGCTGATGAAAAATACCACACCACTTGCAATCAATCCCATTGTTGCTAAGAAATATTTAAACCAATATAAACGAAAAACAAAATCAAATAAACAGACAACTGCTAAAAAACCAAGAAAAATAATCAAGGATAGCGGAATTAAACTCATAAATACAATCTCCTTTAGTTAAGTAAAACATCTTTTTTATCCATCTATCATACCACAGGTTACAAATAATGATAAGTGAAAAAATAATGAACGCTAATTTTCAGCTGATTTTAGCCGATAGATGACTATTTTATCATAACACAAAACCGAATTATTATTGCATCTGGCACCAGTTTATGTTATTCTATCTTAGAATTAAAATTTATCTCTTATCCAGAGCGGTAGAGGGACTGACCCTTTGAAGCCCAGCAACCTACACATATAAGTGAAAGGTGCTAATCTGTTGCAGGAGTATTATCTTCTGAACGATGAGAGCAAAGGTATAATTATAGCCTTTCTCTATTCGTGCGCGTTTTGTGCAAAATAGAGAGAGGCTTTTTATATGAGACGTATTTGGAGAGAATTGAAGGAGGAAAATAAAATTGGCTAAAAACCGTCATCTATTTACATCAGAATCGGTTTCTGATGGACATCCAGATAAAATTGCAGATCAAATATCTGATGCAATTTTAGATGCAATTATTTCAAAGGATCCGGATGCTCGTGTAGCTTGTGAAACTACCGTGACAACTGGTTTAGTATTAGTAGCAGGTGAGATTACGACATCTGTTTATGTAGATATTCCTAAAATCGTTCGCGATACAATTAAAGAAATCGGTTATACGCGGGCAAAATATGGTTTTGATGCAGAAACATGTGCCGTTTTAACAGCGATTGATGAACAATCCCCAGATATTGCGCAAGGAGTCGACGAAGCACTAGAATCAAGAAGTGGTAAGGAAATCGATGCGGCTATTGAAGCAATCGGAGCGGGAGACCAAGGATTAATGTTCGGTTTTGCAACAGATGAAACAGAAGAATTAATGCCACTGCCAATCTTTTTAGCACATGGCTTAGCACGTAAGTTAACAGAATTACGTAAAACAAATAAATTAGACTACTTGCGTCCCGATGCGAAAACACAAGTAACGGTAGAATACGATGAATTTAATCAACCAGTTCGGATTGATACAATTGTTGTTTCGACGCAACATCATCCGGATATTACGCAAGAGCAAATCGCGAAAGACTTGCACACGTACCTTTTCCCAGAAGTAATTGATGCTTCTTTCTTAGATGAGGATACTAAATACTTCATTAATCCGACTGGCCGTTTTGTTATTGGTGGGCCACTTGGTGATGCGGGCTTAACGGGTCGTAAAATTATCGTGGATACGTACGGCGGTTATGCACGTCATGGTGGGGGAGCTTTCTCTGGAAAAGATCCGACCAAAGTAGACCGTTCTGGCGCTTATGCTGCAAGATATGTTGCCAAAAATATCGTTGCTGCAGGACTTGCTAAAAAAGTAGAAGTACAAGTTGCTTATGCGATTGGCGTTGCTCGTCCAGTTTCTATCTCTATCGACACGTACGGGACAAGTGATTATTCCGAACAAGAATTAATCGACGGTGTAAATGAATTATTTGATTTACGTCCTGCTGGCATCATTCATATGCTAGACCTGCGTCGCCCAATTTATCGTCAAACAGCTGCCTTTGGTCATTTTGGCCGTAGCGATCTTGATTTACCTTGGGAAAGAACGGATAAAGCAGAAGCGTTAAAAAAATTAATCGTAAAATAAGTCTAACCGAGCATTTCATCTCAGAAATGTTCGGTTTTTTTCTTTCCTAAACAGTGCAAAGAAAGTCTAGTTATGATATGATAGACGTTGTGAAAAAAAGATAAAATGATTATCTATATAGAGGAGAAATGTTACCATGTGTGGATTTGTAGGATGCGTACATGACCGCATTACAGAAATTACTGGCGCTGATAAAGAAACCTTTAGACAAATGAATAGTATGATTACGCACCGTGGGCCAGATGATGAAGGATACTTCACAGATGATCACGTGCAGTTTGGTTTCCGCCGTTTAAGTATTATTGATGTAGAAAACGGTCATCAACCGTTAACGTATGAAAATGAACGTTACTGGATTATTTTTAATGGAGAAGTTTATAACTATGTGGAACTCCGCGAGCAATTAGTTGCTGAAGGAATGACATTTGAAACCGAAAGTGATACCGAAGTAATTATCGCTACATATGCGAAATACAAAGAAAAAACAGCAGAACGTCTTCGTGGGATGTTTGGTTTCGTTATTTGGGATAAACAAGAAGAACTTGTTTACGGCGCACGCGACCCATTTGGCATTAAACCATTTTTCTATGCAGAAGAAGACGGCAAATTGTTCATGGGTTCTGAAAAGAAATCCATTTTACATGCTTTAAAAGAAAAAGAATTAGATGAAGTTTCATTACAAAACTATATGACTTATCAATTCGTTCCAGAACCAGATTCCTTAACTAAAAATGTAAAACGTTTAGAACCAGGACATCAGTTCACGAAGAAAATTGGTCAACCAATGGAAATTACTACTTATTGGAAAGCATCTTTTGCACCAGTAACTAAATCAGAAGACGCATGGATTAAAGAAGTGCGTGACGTAATGTACGATTCTGTAAAAATGCATATGCGCTCTGATGTACCAGTTGGTTCATTCCTATCCGGTGGTATTGATTCATCGATTATTGCTGCGATTGCTAAAGAATATCATCCAGCAATTAAAACATTCTCTGTTGGTTTTGAACGCGATGGTTTCAGTGAAATCGATGTCGCAAAAGAAACAGCAGACAAACTTGGCGTAGAAAACATTAGTTATGTTATTTCACCGGAAGAATATATGAAAGAATTACCAAAAATTGTTTGGCATATGGATGATCCACTTGCTGATCCGGCTGCTATTCCGCTTTACTTCTTATCAAGAGAAGCGCGCAAACAAGTAACGGTTGCATTGTCCGGTGAGGGGGCAGATGAACTTTTCGGTGGTTATAACATTTATAACGAACCAAATTCCCTTGCGATGTTTAACAAAATGCCAGGCGTATTTAAATCAATGTTAAATAGCGTGGCGCGTATTATGCCAGAAGGTATGCGTGGTAAAAGTTTCTTAGAACGTGGAACTACTCCGATGGAAGAACGCTATATCGGAAACGCGAAAATGTTCACGGAAAAAGAAAAACAAATTTTACTTCCCAAATACCAAGCTGGACATGATTATACGAACATTACAGATCCATTTTATGCGGAAACAACGAATTATCATCCTGTAGAAAGAATGCAGTATATTGATATTCATACGTGGCTTCGTGGCGATATTCTCTTAAAAGCTGACCGCATGACAATGGCTAATTCACTGGAAGTCCGTGTACCTTTCCTTGATAAAGAAGTGTACAATGTGGCAAGAAATATTCCAGATACAATGAAAACAACCAACGGAACTACTAAATATATCTTACGTAAAGCGGCAGCAACATTTGTACCAGAACATGTACTTAATCGTCGTAAACTAGGATTCCCAGTACCAATTCGTCACTGGTTAAAAGACGAAATGAACGCTTGGGTTAAAAATATCATTAAAGAATCACCAACCGATCATTTAATTAACAAACAATACGTGCTAGACTTACTAGACGATCACTGTGCCGGTAAATTCGACTACAGTCGTAAAATCTGGACAGTTGTTATTTTCATGATTTGGTACGATGTATACGTAGCAGACAAATACGACTTTGGAAAATAAAAAGAAAACCTAGACAGGCTAATTACTAGCTTTGTCTAGGTTTTCTTTTTTCGATGACAATGACAAATGGCGCATCATTTTTTTGATTAATAAATTGATAAGATAAAACGTGGAAATCTTGTTGTGGGATTGCTTCACAAAAAGTCACAACAGCATCTTTTTCCAGTTTTCCAGCGGGGTGGCCGTGATATATAACGAGAATAATGACGCCACCAACTTCGAGCAGCTGCATTAAATGACCAATGCTTTCTAGCGTCGAATCAGCGGTTGTTGTAATTTCTTTGTCGCCACCTGGTAAATATCCAAGATTAAAAATAGCGGCGCGAACAGGTCTGGATGTGTACACAGGGATACGTGCATGGCTAGCGCAAACGAGTTCCACTTGCGAAGAAACACCCGCATTTTCTAAACGAGCCTTCGTCGCATCAACAGCCACTTGTTGGATATCAAATCCAAGTACATGCCCATTAATACCAACAAGTTCCGCTAATAAAAGCGTATCGTGTCCATTACCACAAGTGGCGTCAATCACATAATCACCAGGACGAACTACTTTTCGTAGCGTATCGTGAGCGAAGGGGAGAATGCCTCTTAAATTCATTCAGAAATCACTTCCACAGGTTGATAGTGTTTCCCTTGCCAGCTATCTCTTCGAACAAGTTCTGCATCAATCGCATTCAACACTTCAAACTTATTTAAACTCCAAACAGGGCCAATTAAATCATCTACGCCGCCGTCACCAGTAATCCGGTGAATAACCATCTCAGGCGGTAAGATCTCTAGTTGATCAGCTACTAAGTTTACATAGCCATCCCGAGTTAAAAATTCTAAGTCACCTTTTTTATAATCTTCTACCATTGGCGTTCCTTTTAATAAATGAAGCAAATGGATTTTGATTCCATCCACGCCACTTTCGACTACTTTCCGCGTTGTTTCCATCATCATTTCCGGTGTTTCTTTTGGAAGCCCGTTAATAATGTGGGTACAAATCCGGATATTGTGCTTTTGCAGTTTGCGCACGCCTTCTAAATAACAATCATAGTCATGCGCCCGGTTGATTAAGCGGCCAGTCTCATCATGAGCAGATTGCAATCCAAGCTCCAGCCATAAATAAGTACGTTCATTTAATTCAGCCAAATACTCCACGACATCATCTGGCAAACAGTCAGGCCGTGTCGCAATCGAAAGTCCAACCACACCCGGCTCATTCAAAACTGTTTCAAATTTTTCGCGCAATTCGGCAACCGGTGCATGTGTATTCGTGAAAGCTTGGAAATAAGCGATACATTTCCCGTCTTTCCATTTCGTTTGCATTTTGTCGCGAACTTGCTGGAATTGTATTTTTAAATCAAGCGCCCGGTCGCCAGCGAAGTCCCCAGAACCAGCCGCACTACAAAATGTACAACCACCATGCGCTACAGTACCGTCACGATTTGGACAATCAAAGCCGCCATCAAGCGCCACTTTGTATGTCTTTTGCCCAAATTCTTCTCTTAAGCAGTAGTTCCATGTATGATATCTTTTATTATCATTACTATATACAAATGGATTCGTTTGTTTCACTAGTTTTAGACTCCTTCAAATGAAATTCTCCATTCATTTTAGCACATTTTGTTAGGAAAGTTAGATAAATCTTCAGAGCGCTTGCTAAAAAAATGAAATTCAGCTACAATAAAGCTAATGAATTTTGCGAAAAAGCGATGAATTGGAGTAGTAATCCGCTAATTTTGATGTGAAGAGAGCTGACGGTTGGTGCAAGTCAGTCACAAAATCTGGATGAACTTACCATGGAGCTTGGGTGTATCCCCGTTTTCCGCGTTAAGGAATTGATAAGTTGAGTGGTCAAACACTAATGTGGGTGGTACCGCGGGAGAAGCATCTCTCGTCCCATGGCGATAAGCCGTTGGGATGTAGGGATTTTTTTGTAGCCAAAATTCGATATTTTAAGGAAAAGAGGATGAGTAAAGTGACATTTAATCACAAAAAAATGGAACCGAAATGGCAACAATATTGGAGTGAACATAACACTTTCAAAACAACAGAAGATAAAAATAAAGAAAACTTCTATGCACTAGATATGTTTCCTTACCCATCTGGAGCAGGTCTTCACGTAGGACATCCAGAAGGTTATACAGCAACAGATATTTTATCTCGTATGAAACGAATGCAAGGAAAGAACGTACTTCATCCAATCGGTTGGGATGCTTTTGGTCTTCCAGCAGAACAATATGCGATTGATACTGGAAATGACCCAGAAGAATTTACCGCACTTAATATTGCAAACTTTACTCGCCAAATTAAATCACTTGGTTTTTCCTACGATTGGGATCGTGAAATCAATACAACAGATCCTGAATATTATAAATGGACACAGTGGATTTTTGAAAAACTATATGAAAATGGCTTAGCTTATGAAGCCGAAATCGCTGTAAACTGGTGTCCGGCACTTGGTACAGTTTTAGCCAATGAAGAAGTTATCGATGGCAAAAGTGAACGCGGTGGCTTCCCCGTTTTCCGCAAACCAATGCGTCAATGGATGCTTAAAATTACCGCGTACGCAGATCGTTTGCTAGATGATCTTGATCTAGTGGATTGGCCTGAAAATATTAAAGATATGCAACGTAACTGGATTGGTCGTTCAGAAGGCGCAGAAGTTACTTTTAAAATTAAAGATAGCGATGAAACGTTTAATGTCTTTACCACACGTCCGGATACACTTTTTGGCGCAACATATACCGTTTTTGCACCAGAACACGAACTTATCGAAAAAATCACAACACCAGAACAAAAAGAAGCAGTTGAAGCTTATAAAAAACAAGTAGAACTTAAAAGCGAACTGGAAAGAACTGACCTTGCAAAAGATAAAACAGGTGTCTTCACAGGAGCTTACGCGATTAATCCAATCAACGGTGAAGAAGTGCCAATTTGGATTGCGGACTACGTGTTGATTCAATATGGAACAGGTGCAATTATGGCCGTACCAGCCCACGATGAACGCGACTTTGAATTTGCGCAACAATTTGGTTTGAATATTCGTCCTGTTCTTGAAGGCGGCGACGTGACAAAAGAAGCATTCACTGGCGATGGACCACATATTAACTCTGATTTCTTGAACGGACTAGCTAAAGCCGAAGCGATTACCGCTGCGATTGATTGGCTAGAAAAAGAAGGCATCGGTAGCCGTAAAATCACGTATCGTTTGCGCGACTGGTTGTTCAGCAGACAGCGTTACTGGGGCGAGCCAATTCCAGTTATTCACTGGGAAGATGGGGAAACAACGCTTGTACCAGAAGACGAACTACCACTACTTCTGCCAAAAGCAACAGAAATCAAACCATCAGGAACAGGCGAATCACCACTTGCCAACTTGCATGACTGGGTAAACGTAACAGACGAAAACGGTCGAAAAGGTCGTCGCGAAACAAATACGATGCCACAATGGGCTGGATCAAGCTGGTATTTCTTGCGTTATATCGATCCAAAAAACAGCGAAGCAATTGCTGACAAAGAAAAACTAGCAGAATGGCTTCCAGTTGACGTTTATATCGGCGGAGCAGAGCATGCAGTGCTTCACCTTCTTTACGCACGTTTCTGGCATAAATTCTTGTATGATATTGGCGTAGTTCCAACAAAAGAACCTTTCCAAAAACTATTTAACCAAGGTATGATTCTTGGCGAAAATAACGAAAAAATGTCCAAATCAAGAGGTAATGTTGTTAACCCTGATGAAGTAGTAGAAAAATACGGCGCAGACACACTTCGCTTGTACGAAATGTTCATGGGACCACTAGAAGCTTCGATTGCATGGAACGAAAATGGACTGGAAGGTGCACGCAAATTCCTAGACCGTATCTGGCGCTTGCTAGTAACTGAAGAAGGCACACTCGCTGAAAAAGTGACAACTGATGCGAATGCTAACTTAGAAAAAGCGTATCATCATATGGTGAAAACAGTTACGAACCATTACGAAAACCTGCGTTTCAATACCGGGATTTCGCAACTGATGATTTTCATCAATGAAGCATATAAACAAGATACGATTCCAAAACAATATGTCGAAGGTTTCGTTCAACTCTTGTCACCAATCGCACCACACCTTGCAGAAGAATTATGGGAAATCCTAGGTCACACCGAAACAATCAGCTATGTAGCTTGGCCAACATACGACGAAACAAAACTAGTAGAAGATGAAGTAGAAATCGTACTTCAAGTAAACGGCAAAGTAAAAAGCAAAATCACTGTTGCCAAATCTCTAGGAAAAGAAGAACTAGAAAAAATTGCACAAGAAGACAACAAAATGAAAGAAAACCTAGAAGGCAAAACAATCCGTAAAGTGATTGTCGTTCCAGGGAAACTTGTAAATATTGTTGCGAATTGATTAGAGAAGCTTCGAAATTAGTTTTATTACTAATTTCGAAGCTTTTTTACGCAGTTAGCATAACAAATAATGAATCCGTTTTGATAGTATTAAAGTAAAACGGGGTGTCAACGACGAAAAACAATATAGATTACATTAAAACAGTACAAAACATAAAAAGTTTTTTTGATGAATTTCAATATTTGGTTTTTCTGCTAGGTTCTAAAAATAAAATAAAGCTCAATACAGACGGATTAATAGAAATAAAAGTGTTAACAGGCAATAAAATAAGTTTGACTCCTATAGGTCACTTAGTTCAATTTTACATGGGAATATTAAATGATATGAAAGCACTACATCGCTTTATTTTAATTAAATGTTATATCGATAAACAAAAAGATATTATAACAATGATGGAAATACCTTATGAAATTGCGCAATTTAAAAGAATAAAAAAACATGCTGTTCTTAATTTAGCCGAAAAGCTTGAAATGATTGTTGAAAAAAATTAGTTATAGAAGAAAGAAGATATGTACCACGGGTTGCATATTTCCTGTTTTTATGGTATATTAGGAAACGGTGTTAAATCACACACGCACGGTGACAGACTGAGAAGGTGCTTAACGACTTGTTCGCTTAAGTTTTTCAGCTGGTTGATCCATGCGGAGGGCGGTTAATCCGCAAAAAATAAACCAATAGGAGGGAATAACACATGCCTGTTATTTCAATGAAACAATTACTCGAAGCAGGAGTTCACTTCGGCCACCAAACTCGCCGTTGGAACCCAAAAATGAAGAAATATATCTTCACAGAAAGAAATGGTATTTATATCATTGACCTAC
Organism: Listeria monocytogenes; assembly: GCF_041765605.1. Lineage (GTDB taxonomy): Bacteria > Bacillota > Bacilli > Lactobacillales > Listeriaceae > Listeria > Listeria monocytogenes_D. Next base: position 1,724,973 of record NZ_CP168900.1, on the reverse strand, counting down.
AAAAAACAGTGAAAAAAGTAGACGAAGCTTTCAACTTCATGCGTGAAGTAGCTAGCGACAACGGAACTATCCTGTTCGTAGGAACTAAAAAACAAGCTCAAGAATCCGTTCGCGACGAAGCTATCCGTTCTGGACAATATTTCGTGAATCATCGTTGGTTAGGTGGTACTTTAACTAACTTTGAAACTATTCAAAAACGTATTCAACACCTTAAAAAAATCGAAAGAATGGAAGCAGATGGAACTTTTGAAGTCCTTCCTAAAAAAGAAGTTGTCCTTCTTAAAAAAGAACAAGAAAAATTAGAACGCTTCTTAGGCGGAATCAAAGACATGAAAGGTCTTCCTGATGCATTATTCATCGTTGACCCACGCAAAGAACGTATTGCGGTTGCAGAAGCTCGTAAACTTCATATTCCTATCATCGGTATTGTTGATACAAACTGTGATCCGGATGAAATCGACTACGTAATCCCTGCAAATGATGACGCTATCCGCGCGGTTAAACTTTTAACTGCTAAAATGGCTGACGCTATCATTGAAGTGAACCAAGGGGAAGAGTTAACGGAAGCGGAAGTTGCTCCTGTAGAAGAAAAAGCTACAGAAGAAACTACTGAAGCATAAGATTTTATTTGAAACTTTCAAGGTGATAAGGCACTATTCTTATCACCTTTTTTAAAGAGAAAAATTGGAGGGAAAATAAATGGCTAATATTACAGCTCAAATGGTAAAAGAATTACGCGAAAAAACTGGTGCTGGTATGATGGATTGTAAAAAAGCACTTGTAGAAACAGAAGGAGATATGGAAAAAGCAATTGACTATCTTCGTGAAAAAGGAATCGCTAAAGCTGCGAAAAAATCTGATCGTGTTGCTTCTGAAGGTATGACTCATGTAATCAGCAATGAAAAACATGCAGTAGTACTTGAAGTAAATGCTGAAACAGATTTCGTTGCTAAAAACGATAACTTCCAACAATTAGTTGACGCTTTAGCTAAACAAATTCTTGCAGTTCGTCCTGATAGCTTAGAAGACGCACTTAAAACAGAAATGCCTAATGGCCAAACTGTTCAAGACTACATCACTGAAGCAATTACAAAAATCGGTGAAAACATTTCCCTTCGTCGTTTTGAAGTAAAAGAAAAAGCAGACAACTCTGCTTTCGGCGAATACATCCACATGAACGGACGTATTGGTGTTCTTACACTTCTTGAAGGAACTACTGATACTACAGTTGCTAAAGACGTTGCAATGCACATCGCTGCAATCAACCCTAAATACATTTCTCGTGAAGACGTTTCTACTGAAGAAGTGGAACACGAAAAAGAAGTATTAACTCAACAAGCATTAAACGAAGGCAAACCAGCTAATATCGTTGAAAAAATGGTAGAAGGCCGTTTGAAAAAATATCTAAGCGAAATTTCCTTAGAAGACCAACCTTTCGTTAAAAACCCAGACATCACTGTAGGTGACTACGTGAAACAAAGCGGTGGTAAAGTTGTATCATTCGTACGTTTCGAAGTAGGCGAAGGAATCGAGAAAAAAGAAGATAACTTCGTTGAAGAAGTTATGAGCCAAGTGAAAAAATAAATCTATTGATGATTTAACCTCCGTATTTTCCTAGAAAATACGGGGGTTTTTTGCTATACTTAAATAGATATTAATACAAAGGGAGTACAACATGAAAAAAATCATCAAGATTATTTTAATTGCTTTATTTTTATTATTTTTATTGGATACATTATGGACAATGATTCAAACAAAAGAAGGGATGGATTCACCGCTCTGGCTTCAGTTGTTTTACTTGGTTGTTTATAGTGTTTCGGCAATAGCTGCCTATAAAGAAAAATGGTTTGGCTTTTTCGCTTCCTTTTTGGTAGGCGTTGGAGTTATGTTAGTGAGTATAATTATTAGTTTGTAGACAAAAACCTCGATGTAGCATCGAGGTTTTTTTATTTCACTAAGTTAATATACCGCTCATGAATATTTATGCGATAAAAATATAATATTTTATATATTGGTAGAGATAATCGTATTAAATGTTGGCGGAGTTTTCCTAGTATATGAACATTTAGTGAAGTATATGTCATAAAATGAATAAAAAAGCAATAATCGCTCTAAAACGAGTGGAAATAAGCCTTTTTAGTCAAAGTTATTTCAGAAAGAGTAAGAATGATTCTAAATAAGAATGATTTTTAGTCATTCACGACATGAAATAGGCATTTCATTACATTTTTGGTTATACACTCGGTTTTCGTGTTACAATTTTTTTGTTCGATAAAAAGCTAATTAAAAACCTAAGCTACTATGGGAAATCGATAGGTGATCGGATCATCTAAAAGTGAGGTGAATATAAAAAGGGACAGTGTTTACAAGAAGGTTATTTAATTTATTTTGATATGTTTACGGTTTCACTTTATTAATTATTACTTACAAAGAGGGGCGACACAGAATGAAGAAAATTGTATCATTATTAGTAGCATTTGTATGTTTATGGAGTATTTTACTTCCAGGACAAGAAGCGAGTGCGGCAGCAAAAATCAATGCATGGGACTTAGTAGATTCTAGTAAACATCTAGATTACTCAGGGAATTCCAAGTATATGTCATTTATTCGGTCTGGGGCTAATACATGGAACGCATACAAAAAAGGCGTTATTAGACCAGCATCAGCAACGAATAAATCAGATGTATATTGTAGTGATATTTCCGTCAATAATAACGTCAATGCAACGACTTATAGTAACGGAAAAATTACGTTTAACAAGAAGAATATGGATAAAAAGAATAACGCTGGGAAACAAAATGTTGCAACACATGAGCTGGGACATGGTTTGCGACTCGGACATAATGCTTCTACTGACGTAATGTATCAGTATAGCACGTCCAAAACAACTTTATCTACAAATGATAAAAAATCTTATGATGCAGCATATAAAAAATATTAAAAAGGGGTACTCACATTGAAAAAAACAACTATGGGAATCATCGCTTCAGCAATTAGTATTTTAACTATCGGGTGTTTTTTAACAGTAAACACATATGCCGAAAGAGCTGAGCCAAAGAAGAAAGAAGTACCAACATATGCTATTTTTTCTGATTATACATTGGATGTAGATAATCCAAATGAAGTAGTCGGGGATGCAGATTATGTGTTTGTAGGAAAAGTAATAGAAGAAACTGGAACAACTTATAAAAATAAAACGCCAATCGAACAAGAAGATGGTTCAATCGAGTATATTGGTGAAGCTTATACAAATTACAAAGTAGAAGTCATTTCGAATTTGAAGAATGAACTAACACTGAATAAAGAAATTGCACTTGAAAAACAAGGTGGTATTCGTGAAGATGGTTCTGCCTATGATGTTTTTGAAGATGATCAATTACCAGAAGAAGGCCAGATCTATATTTTCACTGCTTATACGCAAGACGATGGATCACTCCTTGTAGCAGGTGGGAACTCTACCATTTCTTTTGATGAAAAAACGAAAAACATTGATACAGAGAAAGAAGTGAGTAATACGGAAGAGTTTGAATTATATGAAGAGGCCGTTGAAAATCAAGTTACTTCCAACGAAAATTAAATAAGCCAATTATAAAGCATAGCGATTCTGGAATGAATCGTTGTGCTTTTTTTATATAGTCGAAGGATTTCGAGAAAAAGCCTAATAAAAATAATTTTTAAACAATTTGCAATTATTTGTTGCGCTTTCAAAAAAAATCGGTTAAACTAATAACGTTGCATAATAAAACAAAGGAGGAATGGACGATGAATAATTATATGAAGACTTCAAACAAGGCATTATTACGCTTAAAAATAGAATTTATTTCACCGGACCATTTCACGAACAAGGGAGCTCTCCTTTAATTTGGTTTTATTTTATACAAAGTGGTGACAAATAAATATATTTTTTCGGGTAATAATGGGCAGAAATAGGTCCATTATTTTTATTTGTCCAATTTTAAGGAGAAAAGGGAGGGATTGTTGTTTGAAAATTTATAAGGCTTTAGGTTGGTTTTTCAAAGAAAATTGGAAATCTTATGCGTTTGGAGTAACCATTTTGTTTACGATTGCGCTTTTGCAGTTAGTTCCACCACAAATTATTGGCTTTACGGTTGATGCGGTGACGAACGACTCACTAACAAAAGACAAATTGATTAAATGGATGGCTATTCTAGTTGCGGCAGCGATTCTTGCATACGGCGGTCGCTACGTTTGGCGGATGTTGATTTTCGGTTCTGATAATAAGTTACAACGCACTTTACGTTTACGTTTATTTGAACATTTTACTAAGATGTCACCGTTTTTCTTCCAACGTTATCGTACAGGGGATTTAATGGCTCATGCGACGAACGATATTACAGCAATTCAGCAAGTTGCTGGAATTGGGGTTTTAACTCTGTCAGATTCTGTTTTAACAGGTGGAACGGTGATTGCAACGATGGCGATTACCATTGATTGGCGCCTAACTTTGATTGCGCTACTTCCAATGCCGTTTATGGTGCTCGGAAGTTCGATTTTAGGTAAAAAGTTACACGATCGTTTCCACGGGGCACAAGCTGCTTTTTCGATGTTGAATGATAAAACGCAAGAGAGTATTTCGGGAATTAAAGTTACGCGGACATTCGGACAAGAGAAAGAGGATATTCAAGATTTTGCGAAACAGACGAAAGAAGTCGTTCAAAAAAACATTTCTGTCGCTAAAGTGGATGCGATGTTTGATCCGATGATTTCCATTATCGTGGGGATTTCATTTGTTCTTTCATTAGGGTTCGGCGCAAAATTCGTTGTGGACGGAGAGCTGACTATAGGACAGGTAATTGCTTTTTCAAACTATTTGTTCTTATTGATTTGGCCAATGTTAGCTTTTGGATTCTTGTACAACATTATTCAGCGTGGTAATGCTTCTTATGACCGGGTACAACATTTACTTGCTGAAAAAGAAGATGTACTAGATCATGAAGGTGCAATCGATACGGTTCCAGTGGGAAACTTACAAGTAGCAATGGACAAATTTACGTACCCAGATGAAAGTGAACCTGTCTTGTCGGATATTCATTTTGAATTAAAAGCTGGGGAAACGCTAGGTATTGTTGGTCGAACTGGCTCTGGGAAAACATCCTTATTAAAACTGTTAATGCGCGAATATGATACGTACGAAGGTAAAATTGCTTTTGCTAATGTGAAAATTCAAGACTATACGGTTCGAGCATTGCGAGAAGCAATTGGTTATGTGCCGCAAGATCAATTTTTATTCTCGACAACGGTGCGGGATAATATACGTTTTGGAAAACCAGATGCACCGCAAGAAGAAGTGACGAAAATTGCAAAACTTGTGTCTGTAGATGAAGATATTCTTGGTTTTGAAAATGGCTATGATACGATTGTCGGCGAGCGTGGGGTTTCATTATCTGGTGGTCAGAAGCAGCGTCTTGCCATCGCACGTGCGCTAATTATGAACCCCGAATTGCTTATTTTAGATGATGCACTTTCGGCGGTAGATGCGAAAACAGAAGAACAAATTCTAGCTAATTTGAAAGAGAATCGTTCGGATAAAACGACAATCATTAGCGCACACAGACTTAGCTCTGTCGAACATGCGAATCTAATTATCGTGATTGATAAAGGGCAAATCGTGGAACGTGGAACGCATAAGGAACTAATGGCTTTAGATGGCTGGTATGCAGAAATGTTCCACGAGCAACAATTGGAAGAAGCACTAGAAGAAGGGGGTGCAGCAGATGGAAGCGATGAATGAACAAGATGAAATGTTAGTGATGTCCGGTAAAGAACATCGCGAGGTTTTAAAAAGAATGCTTAGTTATACCAAATATCATATTCCGAGTTTGATTTGGACCGGTGTGCTAGTTCTTCTTGTAACGCTTGCGGATGTCTTTGCGCCAATCTTGATTAAGATATTTTTGGATGATTATTTAACACCGATGAATTTGGAAATGCAGGCTTTGCTAATTCTTGGCGCAGGGTATTTGGGACTTACTATTGGGAAATCAGTTGTTTGGTATTTCCAACTGCTGTTCTTCCAAAAAATCGCGCTTGAAATTGTGCAACAAATGCGGATTGATATTTTTACAAAACTTCATTCGTTAGGAATGCGTTATTTTGATAAAACGCCTGCAGGGAGCATTGTGTCGCGCGTGACAAATGATACTGAAGCGGTGAAAGATATGTTTATTAATGTGCTTTCAACAGCGATTCAAAGTTTGTTTATGCTTGTAGGGATTTATGCGGCGATGTTTGCGCTCAATGTTCAATTAGCGCTATATAGTTTGCTGTTATTCCCACTTATTGTCTTTATTATTTTTGTTTACCGGAAATATAGTTCACAATTTTACCGGGCGAGACGAGAAAAATTAAGTCAATTAAATGCAAAAATTGCTGAGTCGATTTCAGGAATGTCGATTGTTCAACAATTTAATCAAGAGCGTCGTTTAGTAAAAGAATTTGAGAAAATCAATAAAGATTACTATGACGTCGGAATGAAAAATATCAAATTTAATGCGCTATTACTTGGACCGGCGATTGATTTGATTTACGCGTTGGCTGTAGTGATTATTCTTAGTTTCTTTGGTGCAGAGTCATTAATAGGACCGGTAGCGATTGGGACAATTTATGCCTTTATTAGTTACTTTGATCGTTTTTTAGAAGCGATTTATAATGTAATGGAACGGCTAGCAATGTACCAAGAGGCGATTACGGCGGCTTCCCGAGTATTTCGTATTATGGATGAAACGGAAGAAGTGCCAGCCCAATTGAACGATCCAGAGGCAAAAATCACACGTGCTAAAATTGAGTTTAAAGATGTTTCGTTTGCTTATGAAGGTGGGCGTGACGTTCTTAAAAATATTAGCTTTACGGCTGAACCAGGACAAACGGTGGCGCTTGTTGGCCATACTGGGAGCGGGAAAAGTTCCATTATCAATTTAATGATGCGTTTTTATGAATTTGAACGTGGGGATATTTTAATTGATGGTAAGTCGATTAAGTCTCACGAAATTACAGAACTACGTAAGAAAACTGGATTAGTTTTGCAAGATAGTTTTATGTTTTATGGGGATATTAATACAAATATTCGCCTCTACGATAAAAGCATTACAGATGAACAAATTGTGGATGCTGCGAAATTTGTTCAAGCGGATGGCTTTATTCAAACATTATCCGATGAGTACAACCATAAAGTGATTGAGCGAGGTGCTTCGTTTTCAAGTGGACAAAGACAGCTGATTTCATTTGCCAGAACGGTTGTGACGAATCCGCAAATACTCGTTTTAGACGAAGCGACAGCAAATATTGATACAGAAACAGAAAGTTTAATTCAAACTGGGTTAAAACGAATGAGAGAAGGACGTACGACGATTGCGATTGCGCATCGACTTTCGACAATTAAGGATGCCGATTTAATTTTAGTTTTATCTAAAGGACGAATTATTGAACGTGGTACACATGATACATTAATTGCAGAAGAAGGAGTGTACCATTCCATGTATCAATTACAAAATAGCGGAATGGATTTAGACGAAGCGCTTTAAGCAGAGAAGTTTATTTCAAACGGTAAAAGGAATATAATGAGGAGCGAAGTGTTACAGCAGATTAGTAGGGGGAATTAAAAGTGTCATTAATCATTTCAATTATCATTACACTTGTTTTTGGAGCTGGAATTATCATGATAAGAATGAAAGCATCGAAGCGTCCAGCAAGTGTGAAAGGGATAATCATACCGCCAATTATGATGTCAACAGGCGCTCTCATGTTTGTTATTCCTTTTTTCCGTGTTTCGTGGGTAGATATTTTAGAAGCTATAGCAATGGGGCTTGTGTTTTCTGTTATTTTAATTTGGACAACAAAATTCGAAGTTCGTCACAAGTACGTATTTATCAAACGTACAAAAGCTTTTCCAGTTATTTTGATGGGACTGTTACTTATTCGAATCTTCATTAAGTACTGGATTAGTGGTAGTTTAGAAGTGGGAGAGTTGTCTGGAATGTTCTGGATAATGGCATTTGCAATGATTGTACCTTGGCGAATTGTGATGTATTTCCAATATAAAAATACCGAAAAAGAGCTTAATAAAGTAGAAGTTAGCGGAGAGTACGAATAATAGTGAAAGCATTTTCCAAAACAGCTTGAATTATTCCGTATGAATAGCTTATAATGAATAATGTTACATCGTGAGTAATGTTACTTGCCGGATGGGTGAAGCATATCCGAGACTGACGCGGCCAGTTACAAAAGGGCTTCCGAGTTTGGCTTGAAAAAAAGGAGGACATCATCTTGAAAAAATGGTTATTAGTAGTTTTAACTTTAGCACTAGGATTGTCGCTTGCGGCTTGTTCCGGTTCTAACAGTTCTGACAAAAAAGAAGACACAAAAAAAGAAACAACAAGCGATAAAGACAAAGTACTAAATTATTACATGGAATTAGTAGACGTTGTTAATGAAAACAATGGCGATTACAACGCTTATGTAGGAGCAGTTGGCGCAGATCCTAAACCATCTGAAGCAGACCTTGCAGCTCTTGCGAAACCAGCTAGTGAATCAGCACTTAAAGTATCTGAAGCACTTGCTAGTGAAAAAACACCAGACCTTGGTAAATCCACAGATGATTTCAAAGCAGCTGTGAAACAATTAAGTGATGCTTACAAATTAGAAGCAGACGCACTTAAAGCTAGTGGTCGTGATACAACAAAAGCAGACGAAGCGATGGCAAAAGCGGACGAAGCAATTGCTGGCGTATTAAAAGATGCTGGACTTAATCCTTCAAGCATTACAACAGATACAGCTTCCTGATAATAAAAAAGACAGTTTCCAAATGGAAGCTGTCTTTTTTATTATTTATTTTTTGTTTGATTAATTTCATTTTGAAGTTGTTCAAAAGTCGCCATTAATTCTTGAGACTTAACTTCTAGTAGCTCTTTTTGGTCAAGTTCGGTATCATTGAATAATACCGGGTCGCCAAAACGAATAATGATTTTTTTGCGTTTTAAAATTTCTCCAAATGTTTTTGGACCATCATAAACGGCAGGTAGCATTGGAACTTTTGCTTTATGAGCGATAGTTACTGCACCGCGTTTTAAATGAAGGTTGGTCGTTTTTCTAGTTCCACTCGGGAAAATCCCAACTACTTTACCGGATTTTAGCATCCGGATTGGGGCTTTAATGGCGCTTGGTCCAGGGTTATCGCGATTGACTGGAAAGGCGTTAAGGTGCGTCATGAGCCAGTTAAGGAATTTACCTTTGAAAAGCTCTTGTTTCGCCATATAATGTACTGGTGTTGGCGACAAGGCGAAACCAAGGTATAAGATTTCAATCCATGACGTATGTGTGGACACAACAACGTATGGTGCTTCAATAATTTTGTCTTTGTTTTGTACTTGAAATCGTCCACCAATAATAATTAAAATAAAATGAACGAGTTTTTTTGCGAAATGATAAAACAACTTCTTCACTCCCAGTATTGCTAGTTATTTTTTTAAACTATATCTAGTATACTTAAAATTGACGAGTTTTGCATTAAAAATAAATAATCTCTGAGAAAAAGAAATGAGGTAACCGATGAAATTTTTACATACAGCTGATTTGCATTTAGGAAAAATTGTATCTGGCGTATCGATGCTAGCAGAGCAAGAATATATTTTGGCACAAATAACGAAGATTGCCGAGGAAGAACAAGTCGACGCGCTTATTTTAGCGGGAGATTTATATGACCGCGCCGTGCCGCCTGCGGATGCGGTGAAAGTGCTAAATGATATTTTAGTGAAATGGAATGTAGAACTAGGTATTCCGATATTTGCCATTAGCGGGAATCATGACAGTGCGGAGCGGCTTGCATTTGGAAGTCAGTGGTATGAAAGTAGCAAGTTGTATATGAAAGGAAAATGTACGTCGCAGTTTGAAGCGATTTCTTTTATGGATGCCGAAGTGTGGCTTGTACCATATCACGAACCAGCAATTATTCGGGAAGCTTTTGCAGATAATTCAATTCGCAGTTTTGAAGACGCTATGCAAGCCGTGACGAAACAAATCCGGTCCAAATGGGATACAAGCAAGGCGCAAATTTTGGTTGGGCATGCGTTTGTTTCTGGCGGTATTCCGAGTGATTCCGAACGACAACTAGCAATTGGGAATGTGGACCGTGTTTCTACGGATTGTTTTGATGGCTTTACGTATACCGCGCTTGGGCATTTGCACCATCCGCATGCGATTCGCCACCCGTCTATCTTTTATAGTGGATCTCCTTTGAAATATTCTTTTTCAGAAGCTAATGATCATAAAAGCGTGCGGATTGTGGAACTGGAAGGAAAAGAACTGGTTAGCGTGACGGAGCGCTTTCTAACACCAAAACATGATATGCGCATTATTTCTGGAACGCTAGCGGAACTGACAGAAAATTTAGTGGAAAATCCTGATGACTTTTTTCAAGTGAATTTAATGGATGAAGGTGCTTTAATTGATCCGATGGGGAAATTACGCCAATTTTATCCGAATATTTTACATTTAGAACGTAAAAAACAAACATTAAAAGAAACGCAAGATAACTTTGAAGAAATCATGAAAAAAGATGATTTAGAGCTATTTGGTCAATTTTTTGAACATGTTAATGGGACAGAGTTAACGGAAACGCAGAAACAAAAGTTAGCGGATGTTTTTGAACAAGCGAGGAAGGAGGATGCGGAATGAGACCGATTAAATTAACGATGCAAGCTTTTGGGGCTTATGCAAAAAAAGAAGTTATCGATTTTGAAAAATTGGGAACGGAGCAGATTTTTGTGATTTCTGGTAAAACAGGAGCTGGGAAATCGACAATTTTTGATGCGATTAGTTTTGCGATTTTTGGGAAAGCGAACACATTTGACCGAGAAAGTTTTTCGATGCGAAGTCATTTTGCGACGGATAAAGAAATAACGGAAGTAACGCTAGCTTTTAGATTGAAGGACAAGATTTACCAAATTAGCCGCATTCCTCAGCAGGAAATTGCCAAACAACGTGGAAACGGAACAACCACTTCGCCGCAAAAAGCAGAATTATATGAGTTAATTGGTGACGAAATGAAGTTGCTTGCAAGTTCCGTGCGCGATGTTAATACAAAAATGGAAGAATTAATTCAACTTAATGTGGATCAGTTTAGACAAATTTTGATGATTCCTCAAGGCGAATTTAGAGAACTGCTCGTATCGGATAGTAAAGAAAAAGAAGTCATATTGCAAAGATTAGCGCATACTGTTTACTATGAAAAAGTGGAAAATTTATTATGGGAAAAGCAAAAACAAGCCGAAATCTTGGTTGTAGAAGCGCGTAAAAAAGTAGCAGAGCTTGCTGAACTTAGTTTACCGGATGTGGAAGTTTCTGGAAAGACAACGAGTGAAATCAGTGTGTTACAGAACGAGGCCATTCAAAAAGAACAAATAATTTTAACGGAATTAGAAAATAAATTAAGTATTATTCGGAAACAAACAAGTGAAGCTGTCGAAAAAGTGACGCTTGCGAAAGAACAACTGCTTGATTGGCAAAATTTGAATAAGTATACAGAAGAAGTTGCGACACTAGAAGCGGAGAAAGATTTTTATCAAACAATGGAAGTTCGCATGAATGCTGCGAAAAGAGCAAGCAACCTTCAATCCCAAGATGCACTTTGTATTCGTTTAAAAGAACAATTAGAAGCAGCCGAACAAACAGAAAAACAAGTAGTAGTCGAGACGGAACAAGTGAAAACGCAATTTTTACATGCGAAAAAACAAAAAGAAGCACTCGCTGAAAAAGAAGCGGAACTTGAAATAAACAAACGAACACTTTTCCAATTAGAAGAAATGGAACCGAAAATCTTGGAATTAGAAACAGTCTTGATCCAAAAAAGACGCGCCGAATTAGACTGGAAAGAAACAACGACCCTTTTAGAAAAAATAATCGACAAGGAACAAAAAATAGCTACAGAACTGCAATCAGTTGAAGCGAAATTAGCGGAAATAAACAAAGCAGAGCTCACGTATTTAGAAGTTATTAACAAACGGACAACATTAGAAGCCACTATAGAGAAAGAACAAGAATTAGTTAATAAACGGATAAAAATGGAGGAGTGGGACGCAGCCAAACAAACTGAAGAACAAACATTAGCACAACTTTTAATAGAAAAAGCGGAAATGGAAAGAACGATTAAACAAGAAGAAACAAAACTAGAAAAAGAACAAGCGGCAACAATCGCAGCGCATTTGCATGAAGGAGATGCTTGTCCTGTCTGTGGTTCACAGTCACACCCAGTACTCGCAAAATTTGGAGAAACAGCTGACCTTGAAACACTCGAAATAGCAAAAGCAAAGCTACAAGAAAAACAATTAGTGATTACTACGACGGAAAAAGCTATCAGTCAACTCGAATGGCAACTTAATGAATGGGCAGATATGAAAGAGCAAAGTTTAGCCGAAATACAACAAACATTAGCTGAAAATATCCAACTAGCTACTAATCTGAGAGAGCAAATAATCCAGTTGCAATCCGAAGTAGCTCAAAAAGAAACTGTCCAAGCGACATTAGAATCATTGAAAAACAAACAAAATGAAACGCTAACCGAAAAAAATAAGATGGCTCACGAAGTAGAAAAGTTGCATCAACAAGTGCAACTAACGGAAGGGAAACGAACTTATTTGGAACAATCCATTCCCGACGAGTTGCGAGATAAGGCTGTTTTCGATAACAAAATGAAAGAACTAAGCTCAAAAATCGAAACACATATCAAACAAGCCGAACAGATTGATGCGTTGTTTAGACAGGCAGAAAAAGAAACAACAAGACTAGAATCTACGTTACATTCGGCGCAAAAAACAACGGTGGATGCGAAAGAAGCCTTACAAGTACAGCGCGAAATTTTCAAAGAAGCCATGAAACAAAATGATTTTTTATCCTATGATGCGTATAAACAAGCTTTGTTATCAGTAGAAGAACTAAAAAACTTAGAAGAAAAATTGGCCGAATACGAGCGAAAACGCCATTTAGCTGTATCACGCCAAGCTGATTTAAAAGAAAAACTCCAAAACAAACAAAAACCAAATATGGAACAACTAGAATTCATCATGAAAGAAAAGCAGCTCGAACTTAGCCAATCAGAAGAAAATACAATGAAACAACGCGAATTTGTTGAAAAAAGAAAAGAACTTGTCGAAAACTACCAAAACAGTATTCAGGCAGTGGAACAAGCCGAAGAAAATTATGCGGACATTGGTTTACTAGCTGATGCAGCTCGTGGTAAAAATGCCCGGAGATTAACCTTTGAACGATATATTTTAGCGATGTTTTTAGACACGATTATTCACCGCGCCAACCACCGTTTATCCAAAATGACAAGCGGTCGTTTTGAACTCCAGCGGAAAATGGAGAAAGCAAAAGGAAACGTCCAAAGTGGCTTAGAACTTGAAGTTTTTGATGAGTATACAGGATTAACTCGACATGTAAAAACACTTTCAGGAGGAGAAAGCTTTAAAACCTCTTTAGCGCTTGCTTTATCACTCGCAGAAGTTGTTCAAGAAATGGCAGGTGGGATTTCACTTGAAACGATGTTTATTGATGAAGGATTCGGGACACTTGATCCTGAATCACTTGAAGCCGCGGTGGAATGTTTACTGGAAACACAAGAAAACGGACGCTTAGTTGGGATTATTTCCCATGTACCAGAACTAAAAGAACGAATTTCTGCAAGGCTAGAGGTAACCGCAACAAATCACGGAAGTACCACTAAATTTATTACAGCTAGTAGCTAAAAGACCGCATGCGTTGCCGTCCCTCGTCTTTTCCTATATAATAGTAGTTTAGAGTAATGGACGGTTTTGGGAGGAAGAAAGTAATGGAGCACTTTACAGCAATTCAAAATAAAATGATCCCATATAGTGTGAAGCAGGCTGGAAAGAAACTGATGGAAGACGGAGAAATCATTCAGTTTCGTGAAAAAGATGCATCAGACCATTTTTCAACGTATTTTATTGATCAAAATGTCGTAGAAGATGCAGGTAATGAAAATTATGCGTGTAGTTGTGCCGATTTTCAATTGAACGCGATTTGCAAACACATCTACGCAACCCATTTAAAAATGGAAAAAGAAAAGCAAAAAGCAGCCAAACAAGATTTTAAAAATCGAATTCTCACGCAAGAATCAAATACACTTCTTTCCCTTTTTCAACAAAATATGGCGCAACAACTCGAAGTAGAAGAGGACAATACGAATAAAACGCCGCTTCAAACGCAGTATATCATCCGTTTAAAACCCGATGATTCTAGTTATATCATGACTATTGAAGTTAAAGTTGGCACAGAACGGACCTATGTTGTAAAAAATATGAATACATTTTTAGCCGCAATTCGCGACAGGCAGTGGCTTGTTTTCACTAAGAATTTTGCTTACGATCCAAACGAGCATTTCTTTCTCGAGGAAGACAAACAAATTTTGGATAAACTACTGCAAATCAGTGAAATTGCCAAAATGTATGATACAGATTCTTTTTATTGGTCCAAATCTTACGCAGAAGAGAAAAACCTAACGATTCCACCGAGTATGGCGAGCGACTTGTTAGAACTACTCACAGAACGCGATACGACGTGCATTATTATGAAAGAACGCGTAGAAGATATTAAATATCGCGGTATCAATGTGCGCCACGACAACCTTGATTTCATTTTTGAACTCAAAAAAAGTGCAGATGATAAATACCAACTAGAAATGGAAGACTTACAACAAGCAATCTTTTTTGAAGCCTACCAACTTTTGTTCTTTGATGGTACCTTTTTCATCCCGGCAAAAGAAGTGTGGGAATCTTTAAAACCATTAATGGAATTTCATAAAGTTACAAAAAATGAAGTGGTACAATTTTCAGAGTCGCAATTAAGTGAAGTCATTTCCTACGTATTACCAGCCTTACAGAAAAGCGGAAAGTTAAAACTGGATGACTCGATTGAAGACCGGATTACGCAACAGCCACTTGATTGTAAACTGTTTATTGCCCTCGAATATGGGGAGCACACGTTGCGCCTTGAATATCATTATGGCAATCAGCTTTTCGATCCATTTGCAACATCAGAAGAAGAAAACGAAAAAATCATGATACGCGATGTCGAAAAAGAAGCACGTGTGATGAATATTATCGAAAGCGCCCCTGTTCATTTTTCTGGAACCAAAATGGTCGTCAATAAACAAGAGAAAGATTTATATCAATTTTACTATCGCACCATTCCAAAACTAGCAGAGTACGCAGAGATTTATATGGAAGACGGACTCGAAGAAATGGTAGAAGAGAATGTGCGCCCAGTAACGACACTGGATGTTTCTGGTGATAACGATTATCTTTCTGTTTCGTTTGATTTCAAAGGTATTCCGGAAGAAGAAGTGCAAAATGTCCTAGAATCCTTGCGTGAAAAACGTAGCTATCACCGTCTGAAAAGTGGCCATTTCTTATCGCTTGAATCAGAAAACTACAAACAAATGGAAGCTGTACTCCAAATGTTAGAAGTGCGTAAGAAAGATGTCCAAGCAAACATGCAAGTACCGCTTTATCGTGGGATGCAAATTTATGATATTTTAGGAGCAGGAACACAAGATGAACATCATAAATTCAGTCGTTCTTTCCGCGAATTGCTTACAGATATTACGACGCAATCCGAAGACAGTTTTGCTTTACCAAAAGGATTAAAAGCAGAGTTGCGCGATTATCAACTAACTGGTTTCGAATGGATGAAATCACTTGCGAAGTATAATCTTGGTGGTATTTTAGCAGATGATATGGGGCTTGGTAAAACAGTGCAAACGATTAGTTTTCTAGCATCTGAGTTAGAAGATAATCCTAACTTAAAACCAGTCTTAATTATTACGCCAGCATCACTACTTTATAACTGGCAAAGCGAATTAGAAAAATTTGCGCCAGCTATTCCAGTGACCGTTTTACATGGAACGAAACAATCTCGGATGGCTGAAATGGAAGAAATGAAGCGAGGCCATGTTTACTTGATTTCGTATCCATCGTTACGCCAAGATATTGTCCATTTTGCAGATGTCGCTTTTTCAAGTGTAATTATTGACGAATCACAAGCTATCAAGAATTATCATACGAAGGCATCTCAAGCTGTGCGTGCGCTCAAACGCAATCATGTATTTGCTCTCAGTGGAACGCCGCTTGAAAACAGCATCGATGAATTATGGGCGATTTTCCAAACGTTAATGCCAGGATTTTTCCCATCGTTACGTAAATTCAAAGAAATTCCATATGATAACATTGCGAAAATGATTCGTCCATTCTTACTACGCAGACTAAAACAAGATGTCGTCAAAGAACTACCTGACAAAATTGAAACCAACCTGTATTCTGAATTAACTGATGAACAAAAAACAATTTACTTAGCCTATTTAGAAAAAATTCAAGCAGATTTAGAAGCGAGCAATGGAAATGCTGGAGAAGAACGAATCAAATTATTGGCAGGATTAACCCGTTTACGCCAAATTTGTTGTGATCCAAGTCTTTTTGTGGAAAATTATCAAGGTGAATCTGGTAAATTACTACAGTTGTTTGATACAATACAGACAGCAAGAGAAAACGGTAAACGTATTCTCCTTTTCTCCCAGTTCACAGGTATGCTTGGAATTATTCGCCAAAAATTAGAAGAAGAGGGGCAGCCCTTATTTTACATGGATGGTAAAACTCCATCGAAAACAAGGCTTGATATGGTCAATGCTTTTAATGAAGGAGAGAACGATATTTTCTTGATT
This sequence comes from Listeria monocytogenes, assembly GCF_041765605.1. GTDB lineage: Bacteria > Bacillota > Bacilli > Lactobacillales > Listeriaceae > Listeria > Listeria monocytogenes_D. The sequence continues at coordinate 1,708,226 of NZ_CP168900.1, read as the reverse complement.
TCCTTGAAAGCTGGAGGAACTGGACTCAATCTTGTTGGCGCGGATACTGTTATTTTATACGACTTATGGTGGAATCCAGCTGTAGAAGAACAAGCTACTGGTCGTGCACATCGAATCGGCCAAAAACGTGTCGTCCAAGTGTTCCGAATGATTACTAAAGGAACGATAGAAGAACGAATTTTTGATTTACAAAAGAAAAAACAAGCGCTAGTGGACGAACTAATCCAACCAGGCGAACAAATGCTAGGCAAATTAAGTACCGAAGAAATTAAACAAATTTTACAATTGGATAATGGAAGGGATGACAAATAATGAAAAAGTGGGAAGTATTCGCAGTTCAAAATGTTGAGGCAGCAGAGGAAATCATCAGCAAATTAGTAAGTGAGGGCTATGAAAAAGAAGATATTTCTGTTCTAGCCAAATCAAAACACAACAAGAACCTAGAAACTTTAGCAGAAAAAGAAAATATCGAAATCGAACGCCCAGTTAACGAAGAGGCTTTCGGTATTATTTCTGGAATCCTACAATCTCTAAGTGGAGCCATTGTTATTCCACAAGCGTACAATCCTAAGTATGGTGCTTTATACGCTGCCGGTCCCTTTGCTAAATGGTTCTCAAAAACAGACGATAAATCGGTAAAAAGATTATTAGAAGACTTTGATTTAACAGCAGAACAAGTGGATAAAATGATTGAAAATTTACATGCAGATAACATCTTAATTTTTGCAAGATAATATCGGTGAAAAAGGAGAAGTTTATGCAAATTAAGGAATTTTTGATTAGTCGTCGTTCAGAGTTAGTGAATATGTTTTATGAAAATTATTATAGTGAAACAGATGAATTTAAATTAAGACTTAGTAGCGGAGAAGAGGAAGCCTCCATTCGTGCGCTGAGTACCGCATCATGTGGGATGATTATTGATGTAATAACTGGTGTGAAGGAACGCGACTTTGAAAGTATCGGTAAAAGGCGTTTCAATGATAAAACCGATATTAGAAAAATCCATCAACATATGAGTGAAGTCGAAAAATATATCATCACTAGCTTAGTCAAATGGAAGGAAACAGAAAATGTTTTCTATTCAGATGCTGACATTATCCAATTTATGCTTGCCATAAAAGATACACTTTCATCGATTCAGCAACAGTTATTAGAAGGATTTATGCAAGAAAATAGAAATCAAGTCGCGGCGCAGCGAAAAGAAATAATTCAGTTATCCACGCGAATTATTCCTATCACTGATTCTATCGGCGTCTTACCAATTGTTGGTAGTTTGGATGACGATAGGGGCTATTTCATGAAAGAAAAAGCTGTAGAATCTGCGGATAAGTTGAATTTAGATACGATTGTCATTGATTTTTCCAGTGCGGTATTAAAAGATGATTTTGCAACCAAACATATGGAAGATATGATTCAATCTTTTAAATTAATTGGCTTAGTACCAATACTTTCTGGTATGCGTCCGAGTTTCGCTCAACGCACAATCCAAGTAGGTTCTAACATTTCAAAACTCGAATCATTTGGCTCGCTAGAACAAGCATTAACCAATTTAGGTTTATAAAATACAGATGAATGGCACTCCGTTGTCATTCATTTTTTTGTTATAAGAAAAAGTTATCAAAATATAGCGGATTCTCTTTGTTTACTTATCGCTTGTTTTTAAGTACAATAGATGAGAGAGACCAATCGTTTCAAGAATTGAAGGAGGAAACGTGGATGACTAATTGGAAAGAAAAAGCAAAAGCATCATTTCAACTGAACGACAAAACGTATCATTACTACAAACTTAAAACCTTAGAAGAGGACAAGCTTACAAACATTGAGAAATTACCTTATTCTGTACGTGTTTTACTGGAATCGGTACTAAGGCAAGCAGATGGTAGAGTAATTAAGGATTCTCACGTAGAAGACTTAGCCCATTGGTCTAAAGATGGCAACGAAGGGGAAGTACCATTCAAACCAGCTCGTGTTATTTTGCAAGATTTCACAGGTGTTCCAGCAGTAGTTGATTTAGCTTCTTTACGTAAAGCCATGGCAGATCTTGGCGGCGACCCTGAAAAAATCAATCCGGAAATCCCGGTCGATTTAGTCGTCGATCACTCGGTGCAAGTAGACAGCTATGCGAATCCAGAAGCACTGAAAATCAATATGGAACTCGAATTCAAGCGCAACATGGAACGTTACCAGTTTTTAAATTGGGCGCAAAAAGCATTTGATAACTATCGTGCAGTACCACCCGCAACAGGTATCGTTCACCAAGTTAACTTAGAGTATTTAGCAAACGTCGTTATTGCGAATGAAGTAGCAGACGGCGAATTTGTAGCGTTTCCAGATTCCCTTGTCGGAACAGATAGCCATACGACGATGATTAACGGTATTGGTGTATTAGGTTGGGGTGTGGGCGGTATTGAAGCAGAAGCCGGCATGCTTGGTCAACCATCTTACTTCCCAATTCCAGAAGTTATCGGTGTGAAATTGCTAGGTGCTTTACCAAACGGCGCAACAGCAACTGATTTCGCTCTAAAAGTTACCCAAGTCTTACGGGAACAAAAAGTAGTAGGCAAATTTGTTGAGTTTTATGGTCCGGGTGTTGCGACACTGCCACTTGCTGACCGTGCAACCGTTGCGAATATGGCTCCAGAATACGGCGCGACTTGTGGGTTCTTCCCAGTAGATAAAGAAGCCCTTAATTATTTAAAACTGACTGGACGTGACAAAGAACAAATCGAGCTAGTAGAAGCTTATTTAGAAGCAAATGATTTATTCTTCACACCAGAAAAAGTAGAACCAAACTACACACAAATCGTGGAAATTGATCTTTCTGCGATTGAACCAAACTTGGCTGGACCAAAACGTCCGCAAGATTTGATTCCACTTTCGAAAATGAAAGAAACATTCCGCGAATCGATTACTGCCAAAGCAGGCAACCAAGGTTTCGGTCTTGATAAATCGGCTTTAGAGAAAGAAGTGACTGTTACATTTGGTAATGGCGATCAATCTACTATGAAGACTGGTTCTGTTGCCATTGCGGCGATTACAAGTTGTACGAATACTTCTAACCCATATGTTATGTTAAGCGCTGGTTTAGTTGCTAAAAAAGCAGTTGAAAAAGGCTTAGAAGTACCAAAATTCGTGAAAACTTCCTTAGCGCCAGGCTCCAAAGTCGTAACAGGTTACTTGGAAAAAGCTGGATTACTTCCATATTTAGAAAAACTTGGGTTTGACCTTGTTGGCTATGGTTGTACAACGTGTATCGGTAATTCTGGTCCATTAAAAGAAGAAATTGAAGAAGCAATACAAGACAGTGATTTGCTTGTTTCTGCAGTATTAAGTGGTAACCGTAACTTTGAAGGGCGTATTCATGCACTTGTGAAAGCAAACTTCCTAGCTTCACCACCACTAGTCGTTGCCTATGCGCTTGCTGGGACAACAAATGTCGACATGCTAACAGAACCAATTGGACGCGGTAATAATGGCGAAGAAGTCTTCTTAGACGATATTTGGCCTAGTTCAGAAGAAGTGAAGGCATTAGTAGAAGAAACGGTAACACCAGAACTTTTCCGTGAACAATATGCCCATGTATTTGATGAAAACGAAGCTTGGAATGCGATTGAGACAACAGAAGATGCCTTATACAAATGGGATGAAAACTCCACGTATATTGCGAACCCACCATTCTTTGATAATTTAGCAAAAGAAGCTGGCAAAGTAGAAAGCTTATCTGGTCTCCGCGTTATTGGTAAATTTGGTGATTCAGTTACAACTGACCATATTTCACCAGCCGGAGCAATCGGCAAAGATACCCCAGCTGGAAAATTCCTTCAAGAAGAAGGCGTGGCAATTCGTGATTTCAACTCATACGGTTCTCGTCGTGGTCATCATGATGTGATGATGCGCGGGACATTTGCGAATATCCGTATCAAAAATCAAATTGCACCAGGTACAGAAGGTGGCTATACGACTTACTGGCCAACAGGTGAAGTGATGTCAATTTATGATGCTTCTAGAAAATATATCGAAAATAATACTGGTTTAGTCATTCTTGCTGGCGACGATTACGGAATGGGATCCTCACGTGACTGGGCTGCCAAAGGAACGAACTTGCTAGGAATTAAAACAGTTATCGCGAAAAGCTATGAACGGATTCATCGTTCGAACCTTGTCATGATGGGTGTTTTACCACTTCAGTTCCAACCAGGCGAAGACGCAGAAACGCTTGGCTTAACAGGCTCAGAAAGCTTGCAAGTGGAAATCGGTGAAGAGGTAGCGCCAAGAGACCTTGTAAAAGTAACAGCTGTCCGTGAAGACGGCTCAAGCTTCACTTTTGAAGCACTTGCACGTTTTGACTCTGAAGTAGAAATTGACTATTACCGTCATGGCGGAATTTTACCAATGGTTCTTCGTGGCAAATTGAAATAACTTTAAAAAGAGGCGAGCAATAAAGTTCGTCTCTTTTTTATTTTCGCTTGCAAAAACAGAACGTATGTTTTATTATTGGTTAATAGGAGGCTTGAGAGAATGAGGTATCAGAAAATCAGTTTTATAGTGACTGGAATAATTGCAGCAGTAATAGGGTATCTTATTTTTACGAGCAACTATCACACCGACGTTCCAAACTGGCTACTATTTTTATTTTTAGCATTGAGCATTGCTGTGGCAGTTAGTCAGTGGAAAGAGAAACGACTAATTTGGAGTTGCGTCGGACTATTTGTGGCTGTTTTGATCAGTGTGTATTACATTTTAACTATATAGGAGGAACTCGCTTTGTCTGAAGAATTACGTTGCCCTTGGTCGATTAATGACCCGTTTGAACTAGAATATCATGATACAGAATGGTGTGTTCCGAGTAAAGACGACACATATTTATTTGAAATGCTCAATTTAGAGGGAGCACAAGCTGGACTCTCATGGAGATTAATTTTACATAAAAGAAAAGCCTATCAAGAAGCTTTTTTTCACTTTGATATTGAAAAATGTGCACGCCTAACAGACGATGAGCTGGCGACGATTGTCGAAGAAGCGGCTATTGTAAAGAATCGTCTTAAAGTGAAAGCAGTTCGTACAAATGCCCTAGCTACGCAAAAAGTCCAAGCTGAATTCGGCTCATTTGCAAACTATATTTGGGGTTTTACGAATAATGAGCGTATTATTAATGAATGGCAGGGCATGGGGCAAGTACCCGCTAGCACAGAACTATCAGAAAAAATTAGTAAAGATTTAAAGAAACGTGGTTTTAAGTTTGTGGGCCCAGTGATTATTTATTCTTATTTACAAGCAATTGGCATTCTTGACGATCATTTGCTTTCATGTCCATTCCATACGTTAAATAGGGAGGCTTCTAAATGATTCCAGCAAAATTAAAACAAGGTGATGAAATTCGGATTATTGCACCAAGTCGTTCTATCGGTATTATGGCTGACAATCAAGTGGAAATTGCCGTTAAGCGCCTAACTGACATGGGTTTTAAAGTCACTTTTGGCGAACATGTGGCAGAAATGGATTGCATGATGAGTTCAAGCATTCGCTCGCGTGTTGCTGATATCCATGAAGCCTTTAATGATTCAAGTGTCAAAGCGATTTTGACGGTTATTGGTGGTTTTAATAGCAATCAATTGTTGCCGTATTTGGATTATGATTTAATTTCGGAAAATCCTAAAATTTTATGTGGCTTCTCCGATATCACAGCCTTAGCAACGGCTATTTACACACAAACGGAACTCATTACTTATTCTGGAGCGCATTTTTCCAGTTTTTCCATGGAAAAAGGTTTGGAGTATGTAATGGAATCATTTAGCGATTGTTTATTACGAAAAGAACCATTTGCGTTAAAAGAAAGTGCTACATGGAGTGATGACGAATGGTATTTGGACCAAGAGAATAGAAATTTCATCCCGAATGAAGGACTAGTTGTTATGCAACCTGGAGTGGCAGAAGGAATCATCATTGGAGGAAACTTATGTACGCTTAATTTACTCCAAGGAACCGAATACATGCCTAACTTGGCGGGGACCATTTTATTTATTGAAGATGATTTTATGACTATTCCAGAAACATTCGATCGCGATTTGGAATCGCTGCTTAGTCAACCTGGTGCAGATGAAATTCAAGGGATGGTAATCGGTCGTTTCCAACAGAAGACAGCGATGACAGCGGAGAAATTAGCATATATTATTGAAACAAAAACAGCATTACAAAAAATACCAGTTATATCTGGTGCAGATTTTGGGCATACACAGCCAATTGCGACATTCCCGATTGGCGGAACTGCAAGAATTGATACAAATCAGACCGATAAAATTCAAATTATTAGGCATTAAAAAAAGGCTGTCCAATGCGGACAGCCTTTTTAATATTTAACTTAAAGCGACATCTCGTTTTTTGAATAAGAAGAAAGTGAAGAAAAGGATAATCGCTGTATAAACACCTAGACCGGCGATTATTTGCCAATCTGCTAGGCCACCAGCGATTTTAGAACCGCCAACTGTGTCATTTAGGCTAAGCAAGTTGAAGATAATCCATTTCATCCAATCGTATTTTTCGATAGCAAGAGGTAGTAATTGGCGAATAATTCCACCGGAGAATAGTACACCAACGCCGACACCAACTGCAAGTGCTTGTGAACGAACGACAGAGGAGAAGAAGAAAGCAATAGTTGCGTATACGATCATCAGTAAGAAGTTCGTACCAAGTAGCATCCACGCATGTTCGAAAGCAGTCATTGCACCCGTTGAAGGGGAGAGCGGCATGAAAATAGATTGTTTTGGTAGAATAAATGAAAAGATAAAGCTAGCTACAAGTAATGTGATGGAGCTAATAACGCTATAAACGATGCACATTACGTATTTGGAGAATAGTATCTGGCTTCTAGAGTAAGGTCGTGTCAGTAAGAGTTTGATTGTACCTCCAGAAAACTCTGTCGCAACGATGATACTTGCTACGACAACAACGAGCATTGTCGCAACTGCTCCTGAGCTACCTAATGAAGCGAAGAAATCTGCGCTTGAAATACCTGCTGAATTACTAGCGGGTTTTTCATCTGCATCAACATAAGCTTGGTAGAAATCAATTTGTTTTTGGATAGTTTCTTTGGCTTCTTTTGTTGGAGCCGCTTGTTCTTGTGTTTTTAAGTAAGCAACAGAATCAGTTAAAGATAACGTTTCAGATTTATACGTAGGATTACCGTCTTTATCTGCGGAGTTCCAATATTCTTCTTCGCTAACCGGGGCACCTTTATCATCGTAATAAGCAGTAATTCCGGCATTGCTTGCATCGCCGCCTTCAACACCACTAGTATCTATTTTACTAACAAAAAACATTAGAAGAGCAAGAGCTAAAACTGCTACAAATAAGACAATTTGCATAATCCAACTTGATTTTCTGGAAAATAATTTGGTAAATTCATTTTTTACTAATGCTATCATACTTCTGCACCTCCACCTTTAGTTAATTCGAGGAATCGTTCTTCAAGGGAGGCTTGAAGTGGAACCATTTCTAATAAATCAATATTTGCTTGAATAAGCGCACGAGCAATTAGATGCACATCTTCATGAGCCACTTCGATTTTGAATAAATCCTCTTTTTGAGCAACAAGTTTGACTGGGAGTGTGGTGAGAACTGTGGTTGTTGCTACGGGATCGCTGACTTTTAGTTTATAAGCAGCGACATGATTTTCAAGCAGGTCACTCATTTTTTCGGTGTGCGTTAAAACACCTTTGTTAATAATAGCGAATCGATCTGTAATTTGTTGAATCTCGCTAAGTAAATGGCTAGAAATTAAAACAGAAGTACCTTTTGTTGCTAAATCACGGATAAGGGTTCTGAATTCGGCCATACCTTGTGGGTCAAGTCCGTTCGTTGGTTCATCTAGGATAAGTAAAGCAGGGCTATGAATTAAAGCTTGTGCGACACCTAAACGTTGACGCATACCGAGAGAATATGTTTTTACTTTCTGGTCAATAGCGCCAGTAAGCTTTACTAGTTCAACGATTTCACGAATGTGTTCGTCAGTAATATTTTTTTGACTCATGCGTGCGAATTGCTTTAAGTTCGCCCATCCAGACATATACATGTAAAATTCTGGATTTTCAATAATAGCACCTACTTCTGAAATCGCTGCTTTATACTCTGTGTCGACATTTTTACCATTAATAAAAACAGTACCTTCTGAACGACGAATTAAGCCAACGATTGAACGGATAATAGTTGTTTTACCTGCGCCATTTGGACCAAGTAAACCAAATACTTCTCCTTTATGTATGTCAAAGCTGATATCATGGACAATATTTTTTTGCCCGATTTTTTTCGTGACATGTTCTAATTTTAAAACTGTCTCAGTCATGAACTCACTCCTTTTTTCTCTCACTATTTTAGTGTACTATTTTTTAGTACTAAATACATTCGGCTAGAGAAGGGGTAAAAATCATACTTTAGTAGTAGACTCGTTTTCTAAGTTGAGATGCCAGTCGATGCTGTAGTGGTCGATTACTTTCGCGTATTTTGCGCCCCAAAATGTATTTTGGATCGGAATTTCGACGGTGCCGGTTTTGGATAGTAGGACAAAAGCATGAACAAAATCTGCTTCCGAACTAAAATTCACCGCAAGTGCTAGGCGATTGCCCGCGTCTGTTTCGCCTTCAAGCGTGTCGGAGAAATAAAATAAATCTTTCTCGTCTTTCGTAAGTCTTGCATGGAGGATTCGTTTTCCTTGTTTTTTATCTCCTGAGAATCCTTCCAGCTCGTGAAAATAACGCATTTGCGTAATTTCTGCTTGAAACACTTTTTTATAAAAATCTAGTGCTTCTGTGGCCTCCCCGTCAAAAGTAAAGTAGGGAACCGTTGCTTGTATCATTGAATCAACTCCATTCTTGTTCCATTATACTAATTTTAGTACTAAAGCGAAAGCGCAAGCCCTGGGATGGACTTGCGCTTTCTTCTAACTTTATATATTAATGGTGGACAAGTTAGCTAGTTTCAGACACCTTTGTAAGCTTCTAGGTAAATTTCTTTTAGTTCACTTACAAGTGGTTGTTTAGGGTTGGCAGTAGTACATTGGTCCATGAATGCGCGATCTGCAAGTGTGTCTACAACCGCATCCAAGTCTTTTTTAGCAACATTTTGTCCTTTAAGACTCATGTCGATACCAACATCTTTACCAAGTTTGATGATTTCATCTACAAGTGATTTAACGCCTTCTTCTGTAGTTGCAGCAGGGAAGCCGATAATACGAGAGATACGAGCATAATCTTCATCAGCACGGAAGCTTTCATATCTTGGGAATAACGCATGTTTTCTAGGTTTAAGCGCGTTATAACGGATAACATGTGGCATAAGGATTGCATTCGCACGACCGTGAGGAATGTGGAATTCAGGTCCAATTTTGTGTGCCAAGCTGTGGTTAATTCCTAGGAACGCATTCGCAAACGCCATACCAGCTAGGGCAGAAGCATTATGCATTTTTTCACGCGCATCAGGATCACCAGTAAGAACAGATTCACGTAAGTTTTCAAATACAAGTTCGATTGCGCGGATAGATAATCCACGAGTATAATCGCTTGCCATTACGGATACATAAGATTCAATTGCGTGAGTTAGAACGTCCATACCAGTATCAGCAGTAATGTGTGCTGGAACAGTAGTTACATATTGTGCATCAACAATCGCAACGTCTGGAGTTAGTTCATAGTCAGCAAGAGGGTATTTAATGTTGTTTTCTTTGTCTGTAATAACCGCAAATGGAGTTACTTCAGAACCTGTACCACTTGTTGTTGGAATTGCAACGAATTTCGCTTTTCCACCAAGTTTAGGATATTTGAAAGTACGTTTACGGATATCTAAGAATTTTTGTTTCAAGCCGAAGAATGAAGCTTCTGGGTGTTCATAGAATAACCACATACCTTTGGCAGCATCCATTGCGGAACCACCACCAAGAGCGATAATTGTGTCCGGTTTGAAGTCTTTCATTAGTTCTGCACCTTTGTAAACTGTAACGTCAGATGGATCTGGTTCAACGTCAGCAAATACTTGGTAAGCTACATCGTTGCCACGTTTTTTCAAATGTTCGATTACTACATCAACGTATTTGAATTGAACCATTCCTGGGTCAGTTACGATAAATACGCGTTCAACGCCTTCCATTTTTTGAAGGTATTGAGTGGAATATTTTTCAAAGAAAATTTTTGGTGGAAGTTTGAACCATTGCATATTATTTCTCCGATCCGCGATACGTTTAACGTTCAGCAAGTTAGTCGCACTTACATTTTGTGATACAGAGTTTTTACCGTAAGATCCACAACCTAGTGTTAGGGAAGGGATGAAGCCGTTATAAATGTCACCGATACCGCCTTGTGCGCTTGGTGCATTTACGATGATACGGCAAGCTTTCATACGAATACCAAATGCTTTTTGAACTTCTTTATCCGTAGAGTGAATAACTGCGGAGTGTCCAAGTCCTCCGTATACTAACATTTCTTCACAACGATCGAATGCTTCTGCTTGGTTAGCAGCTTCGATGAATGCAAGAACTGGGCTTAATTTTTCGTGAGATAGTGGGTATTTGTCGCCAACACCTTTAATTTCAGCTACAAGAATTTTTGTATCTTCTGGAACTTTGAAGCCAGCTTGGTTTGCAATCCATGCAGGGGATTTACCAACAACATCTGGGTTAAGTGTTCCTTTTTCAGGGTTGATTACATAGCTTTCTAATTTTTTGAATTCAGCGCCTTTAACGAAGTAGCATTTGTTTGCTTCCATTTCTGCTTTAACTTCTTTAGCGACTTCTTTGTCCACGATGACTGCTTGTTCAGAAGCACAAATCATACCTTGGTCAAAAGATTTAGAAAGAATGATGTCATTAACAGAACGTTTGATTTTAGCTGTTTTGTCAATGTAAGCTGGTACGTTACCTGGTCCAACACCTAGTGCAGGTTTACCAGTAGAGTATGCTGATTTAACCATTCCAGCACCACCAGTTGCAAGTACAAGTGCTACTTTATCGTGGTTCATTAATTGTTTTGTTGCTTCTAGGGAAGGTTTTTCTACCCATTGAATACAATGTTCTGGTGCTCCAGCTGCAACTGCTGCATCATAAACAACTTTTGCTGCTTCAGATGAACAACGTTGTGCACTTGGATGGAAAGCGAAGATGATTGGGTTACGTGTTTTGATTGCGATAATTGCTTTGAAAAGAGTAGTAGATGTTGGGTTAGTTACAGGTGTAACGCCGGCAACAACACCAACTGGTTCAGCAATTTCAATCACACCAGTTTGTACATCTTCATTAATAACGCCTACTGTTTTGTTGTTTTTAATGTTGTTCCAAATATATTCTGTCGCGAAGATGTTTTTAATACATTTATCTTCGTATAATCCACGTCCAGTTTCTTCTACTGCTAATTTTGCAAGGGGCATATGTTGGTCAAGTCCGGCAAGTGCCATTGCGTGAACGATATTGTCTACTTGTTCTTGATTGTAACTTTCAAATGCTTTCAATGCTTTTTGTCCATTGTCTGCTAATCTGTCAATCACTTTTTGAACTTCTAATACTTCTTGGGCCGCATTTTCTTTAATTGCCATTTTCCAGAACCTCCTAATATTTGTTCGGGACTTAAAATGTCCATAGTAGACTTTTAACGTCCCTGATAATCCAAAAAAATTTAGCTTGTTGCTTTGCCGTATTCTTTTGTTTTATTTGATTACACCGTTAGTATAATCCATCAACAAAAGTTTGTCCAGTGTTTCACGTGAAAAACTTCACAAATTAATAAAGATGGTTGAAAAGTCCTTTTGGAAAAGCCTTTTTTAGTTAATTAGGCATGGTTTATATGAGTGTTTTTATCATTGGAATTTAAGCTGATTATCATTTCGGAACCTATATTTTATAAGTGTTTTAGGGGAGGTGATATTTATTATAATAGAGAAAATAGCATGCTTTTTCTGGGGTGAAATATATTATAGGGAGATAGTTCTTTTTTCTTACTTGTTTATTAATGATCGTTTTGCAACCTTTTTAGTATAAAGTAGTTTTATTTTCTTGACTTTCGTGATTTTCTTATGTAAGATAAACACAAGTAAAAAACGATAGCATTGAAGAAGAGTAAGTAGCATGATGAAAGTTTTTAGAGAGCTGACGGTTGGTGAAAGTCAGTAGCGGACATGATGTGAATGGACTTCTGAGCTCTGATCTGAAAGGATTTTCTTAGTAGGATACAGCGATTAGGCCTTATCGTTACACAAGGCACCCATTCGGAATTTGGATGGATTAAGTGAACTGTTTTTGCAGTTAATCAAGGTGGTACCACGGGTTTCTCGTCCTTGTCTAGTATATTTGCTAGGCTTGGAGAGAGGCCCTTTTTTAATTTTATAAAACGAAAACATGAAACAAGAATAGTACTTTTTCATCGATTTTTAAAGAGAGTTAGCGTTTGGTGGGAGCTAATAAATAGATGAATTAGGAATGGGCCTTGTGCGTGATACCTTGAAATCAAGTAGGGGTAAACGGGTGCTCCCGTTATAGAGCAGCTGCAAATATTGCAGCACGGAGATAGGGTTAATCCCTAAACTGAGGTGGCACCGCGATAACTCGTCCTCTGAGAAAGCATGATTTTGCGCTTTTTCAGAGGACTTTTTTTATTTTAGTAGAGAAGAAGGGATGATTAAGATGAGAAAAACGAAAAAAATAGATGCTGACACACTAACGGCTATTCTGGCGTTTCAAAGACTTTCAGGTACAGGAAAAAGTTTGCTAGAGGGGGCGGCGAAAGATGCGGAGGCTGGACGTTATTCGATTATTGCCATTAATCCAGTCCATGAAATTAAAGTATATCAACATGATTATTATATCGACGGTATGCATCAAATTGTCGAAGATCCTTTAAAAGAAATTGAATTATTTATCGAAAAAGCAAAAGAAGATGAAGCAGATTTACCGCTTGATTCAGGCGCAATTGGTTATGTTGGTTATGATGTCATTGCGCTTTATGAGAATTTAGGCGAAATTCCAGTAGAAACTCGGGATATGCCAGATATTCGTTTTTATGTATATGAAAGTTTTGTGATTATGGATCATCAGGCGGAAGAACTTATTTTAGTGCAAGATAATTGCTATTCGGGAAGAAGTGAGACGGAACTAGATAAGGCGCTTGAATTAATGTTTACTGAACTTACAACGCCGAAAAAGGAAGAGCACAAAGCTGTCCATGTTCCCAAAATGACATACAAGAGTAACTACACGAAAGAGGAGTACATGGACTTAGTGAAAAAAGCAAAAACCTATATCCAAGAGGGTGACTTCTTTCAAATTGTTCTCTCGCAACGACTAGAAGCAGATTTTACCGTGACGCCATTTGATTATTATCGGAAATTACGTTTATTAAATCCTTCTCCTTATCTTTTTTTCATTGATTTTGGGGATACGGTGTTGATTGGATCTTCCCCAGAAAGTTTGATCAAAACAAAAGGGCGGACGGTAATTACGAATCCTATTGCAGGAACAAGACGGCGCGGGGCAACGAAACAAGAAGATGAATTACTTGCTTCGGAATTGTTAGCGGATGAAAAAGAATTGGCAGAGCACCGGATGTTAGTAGATCTTGGGCGAAATGATATTGGGAAAATCGCCGAAACGGGATCGGTGCATGTACCCGTTTACCTTACTATTGAAAGATATCGTTTCTTAATGCATTTAGTTTCAGTAGTAGAAGGGACTTTAAAACCCGGACTGACAGCAATGGATGCTCTTCGGTCGACGCTTCCAGCAGGTACAGTTAGCGGGGCACCAAAAATAAGAGCCATGGAGCGAATCTATGAATGGGAAAATGTGAAACGTGGTCCTTATGCTGGTGCGGTTGGCTATCTAACCAAAAATGGCGATTCAGATTTTGCGCTTTCGATTAGAACGATGGTGCTTCATAACGGAAAAGCATATGTTCAAGCTGGAGCAGGAATTGTTTATGATTCTGACCCGGAAAGCGAGTATTTGGAAACATTGCAAAAAGCGAAGGCACTTTTGGAGGTGGGAGAATGATTTTATTAATTGATAACTATGATTCTTTTACATTTAATTTAGAACAGTATTTAGCAGAATTTAGTGAAGTGGTAGTGAAACGGAATGATGCGGCTGATTTAATGGAAGTAGCAGCTTTGGCTGATGGGATAGTTCTTTCACCGGGACCAGGAAAACCAAGTGATGCTGGTCTTTTAGAAGAAGTAGTTGCAAAATTTGCGAAAGAAAAGCCTTTGCTTGGAATTTGTTTAGGTCATCAGGCGATTGGTGAGGTATTCGGCGGAGACGTAAAAAGAGCGGCGAAAATCCGCCACGGGAAAGTTTCTACTATGCGGCAAACCGCTGGAGCAATCTTTGCTAATTTACCGGAAGAAATGCCTGTGATGCGTTATCATTCTTTAATAGTAGATAAAAACACGTTGCCACAAGTTTTGGAAGTGTTAGCAGTAGCGACGGACGATGCGGAAGTGATGGCAATGAAAGTAAAAGATTATCCGGTTTACGGTTTGCAATTTCATCCTGAATCAATTGGTACGAATGATGGAAAACAAATGATGGAAAACTTTATTCATATAGTGGAAGGGGCGCGAGAAAATGGAAATCTTACTACAAAAAGTATATGACCAAGAAAATTTATCCAAAGAAGAAATGACAATGATCGCAACAGAAATTTTTGAAGGACGACTTTCGAAAACGAAAATAGCTGCTTTTTTAATGGCGCTCAAAGTGAAAGGAGAAACGGCAGAAGAAATGGCGGGAATCGCGCAGGCGATGCAACAAGTAGCCATTCAAGTCGCTTTTCCAGCTGGGACGGCAATGGATAATTGCGGAACAGGTGGAGATAAATCCAATAGTTTTAATATTAGTACCACGTCCGCTTTTGTTCTTGCGGCTGCGGGGATTCCAGTTGCGAAACATGGGAATAGAAGTATTTCTAGTCGTTCAGGTAGTGCTGATGTTTGTCAGGAATTAGGGATTGATATTAATATGCGCCCAGAAGATATGACTTATTTACTCGAAAAAGTCGGGATTGCCTTTTTGTTCGCGCCACATGTTCACCCGAATATGAAGTACGTTATGGATGTTCGAAAAGAACTTGGAACGCCAACGATATTTAATTTGATTGGTCCACTCACAAATCCGGTCCATTTAGAAACGCAATTAATGGGAATTTATCGTCGTGATTTGTTAGAGCAAACAGCGGAAGTACTCGGCCAACTTGGACGAAAACGCGCAGTCGTTTTAAATGGCGCTGGTTTTATGGATGAAGCTTCTCTGGCTGGAGAAAATCATTATGCGTTATATGAAAATGGCGAAGTTCACTTATATACACTGCGTCCGGAAGATGTTGGTTTAACTAGCTATCCTCTCGAAGCAATTACAGGCGGAGATGCTAAAGAAAATGCAGCCATTTTGCGTAGTGTGCTTGACGGAGAACCAGGAGCTTACTTAGATACAGTGCTTTTAAATGCCGGATTTGGTTTGTTTGCAAACGGCAAAGTGGCGACGGTACAAGAAGGCGTGGATTTAGCAAGAGATTTAATTAGAAGTGGTTTAGCCAAACAAAAATTGGCAGATTTAATTACTTATCAAAAAGAGGTGCTAGCAAAATGACATTTTTAGAAGAAATTTTAGCGCAAAAAGCAGTAGAAGTTGCAGACATGCCCTTAGAAAAAGTAGCCGAAAAACGGAAAACTTATTCGTTTTATGAATTTTTAAAAGCAAATACCAACACGATGCAACTTATTGCAGAAGTAAAACGCGCCTCTCCTTCTAAAGGGGAAATCAATATGGGCGTGAATCCGGTTCTGCAAGCCAAGTCTTATCAAGCTGCGGGTGCAGGAATGATTTCTGTTTTGACAGATCCTGTTTTTTTCAAAGGCTCGATTGAAGATTTGCGAGAAGTAGCGAAAAATGTCGAAATTCCTGTACTATGTAAAGATTTTATTATTAGTGAAAAACAATTGATTCGTGCTCGAAATGCGGGAGCAACGGTTGTATTGCTAATTATTTCTGCACTTACAGAAGAGATGCTAATTACCCTGTTTGAACAAGCTCTGGCGCTTGATTTGGAAGTGTTAGTGGAAGTACATGACCAGAAAGAATTAGCTGTTGCTCAAAAAATTGGAGCTAAACTCATTGGTGTGAACAACCGTAATTTGCATACATTTGAAGTGGATATTGCAGTAAGTGAAAGACTGGCGAGCGATTTCTCGTCGGATGCTTGTTTCATAAGTGAATCAGGTTTTCGAACAGCTGAAGATGTGGCTCGGGTTAGTCAAAAATATAATGCAGTACTTGTTGGAGAAGCGCTAATGCGAGAAGCGACTCCAGAAGCAGCGGCGAAAAGTTTGAAGGTGACACGATGATTGTAAAAATTTGTGGATTGAAAAAAGCAGTAGATGTTGCGGCTGCGGTCGATAATGGCGCAGATATGATTGGCTTCGTTTTCGCAAAAAGTAAACGCCAAGTTACGGTGGAAAAGGCACATGAATTAGCTAAAAATATTCCCGCTAACGTCAAAAAAGTCGGGGTATTCGTTAATCCTACTGAAGAAGAGTTAATGGCAGCAATCAAAGGTGTGCCATTAGACATTGTTCAACTTCACGGACAAGAACCCGCAAAACAAGCAAATCGCACAGATGCAGAAGTAATCAAAGCTTTTCCTGTGAAAGATGGGAAAATTCCTACCAATATAAATGACTATCCAAACGCTTATATTTTACTCGATGCACCAGCAGAGGAATACGAAGGCGGCAGCGGAAAAACATTTGATTGGGATAAAATAAATAGAGACATGCTTACGAAAAACAAATTAATTATAGCTGGCGGATTAAATGCTCAGAATGTACAAGAAGCCATTAAACGCTTTGAACCATATGCAGTAGATATTTCCTCTGGCGTAGAAACAAACGGAGAAAAAGATCCGGAGAAAATTAAATGCTTCATTAAAACAGCAAAAGGAGTGGAATAATAATGACTTATCAAGCACCTGACGAAAATGGCTTTTACGGAAAATTTGGCGGCAGATTTGTACCAGAAACATTAATGAAAGCAGTGAAAGAATTAGATGAGGCGTACCGAGCTTCCAAAACAGATCCTGCTTTTCAAAAAGAATTAAACTATTATTTAAAAGAATATGTGGGCCGAGAAACACCACTTTATTTTGCTGAACAATTAACAGCACATGCGGGCGGAGCAAAAATTTATTTAAAACGCGAAGATTTAAATCATACTGGCGCGCATAAAATCAATAATACTATTGGGCAAGCTTTACTCGCACGTCAAATGGGCAAACAAAAAGTAGTGGCAGAAACTGGCGCAGGACAACACGGAGTGGCGACTGCAACTGTTGCAGCACTTTTTAATATGGAATGTACTATTTTTATGGGAGAAGAAGATGTGAAACGCCAATCACTCAATGTGTTTAGAATGGAACTTCTTGGTGCAAAAGTAGTAAGCGTGAAAGCAGGAAGCAGAACATTAAAAGACGCAGTAAATGAGGCGCTCAGATTCTGGGTTGCTAATGTGGAAGATACACATTATATTATGGGATCCGTTCTTGGACCGCATCCATTTCCAGAAATTGTTCGTGATTACCAAAGTGTTATTGGAATAGAAGCCAGAAAACAGCATTTGGAAAAAGAAGGCAAACTTCCTGACGCAATTGTCGCTTGTGTAGGTGGTGGTAGCAATGCGATGGGCTTGTTTTATCCATTCGTAGACGATGTTTCTGTTCAAATGCACGGGGTAGAAGCAGCGGGGCACGGTTTAGAAACTGAATTCCATGCAGCAACTATTTCCAAAGGAGAAATCGGGATTTTACACGGAGCGATGATGGATGTTTTACAAGATGAGAATGGGCAAATTTTAGAAGCATTTTCGATTTCAGCAGGCTTAGATTATCCAGGTATTGGTCCGGAGCATAGCTTTTTCCGTGATTTAGGTCGTGCAGCGTACCATTCTGTTACCGATGATGAAGCCGTTGAAGCATTTCAACTTTTATGTCGTACAGAAGGAATCATTCCTGCACTTGAAAGCTCGCACGCGATTAGTTATGCAGTCAAACTTGCAAGCCAGATGCGTCCAGAAGAAAGTATGGTCGTTTGCTTATCTGGTCGCGGAGATAAAGATGTTAACCAACTAAAGGAACGCTTGGAGGGACAAACAAATGACTAAAACATTAACGAATAAACTAGCGAAAAAAGATCATGCAGCCGTAGTTACTTACATTATGGGTGGCGATGGTGGCTTAGATAATTTAGAAGAACAGTTATTGTTTCTAGAAAAATCTGGTGTAAGCGCGATTGAAATTGGTATTCCTTTTTCTGATCCGGTTGCCGACGGTCCGATTATTCAACTTGCTGGGTTACGTGCTTTAAAGGAGCAAGTGAGTTTAGAAGCCATTTTAAATAAATTGGCTAGGAGTAAAGTACAAATTCCGTTAATTATTATGAGTTATATTAATCCGATTTTTCATTTAGGCATCCCGAAATTTGTTGAATTGGTGCAGAAAACGCCGGTGAAAGGGCTTATTATTCCTGATTTACCTTATGAGCACCAAACACTGATTACACCAGAACTTCAAGGGACAGATATCGCACTTATTCCGCTTGTTTCATTGACAAGTCCGAAAGAGCGCCTCGAAGAAATTGCGAAACAGGCAGAAGGGTTTATTTATGCAGTAACAGTTAACGGAACTACCGGTGTGAGGAGTGAATTTGATGCCCATATTGATAACCATTTAGCTTATTTGAAAAGCATTAGCCCTGTTCCAGTTCTCGCAGGTTTTGGTGTTTCTTCTATTGAACATGTGGAAAAATTTGCGCACGTATGTGATGGTGTAATAATCGGTAGTAAAGTCGTGCAAATGTTACATGAAGAAAAAACGGCAGAGCTAGGAGCGTTTTTACAAAAGGCCGCAGAAGTTCGAATCGAAAACTAATTACTACTTACAATTTCTCTTTAAATATGGTAAAGTCTGGTGTATAGAATGTTAAAGAGGAGTTGTAAGAATGTCTGTTGAAGTTAAACCAGAGCATGCGAGAATGCTCAATAACACGAAGAATGTCACGCTTGGAATAGCGATTGTATCGACTATTCAAGCAGTATTAAGTGCAGTCTCTATTGTAGGTCTTTTTGCATTACAACAAAGAAAAGAAGTACTTGCTAATGCACATGCCACTGCGGTCGTTCAAAATACGATTATGACGACTACCATTATGGCAGTTATTTGTATTGCGTTTACAATTATGTTATTTCTTTCTTTTAACAAACTTAGAAAAGGCATTATAATTACGCCGCTTGTATATTATTTATACGCTGCATTTACTATTCTTGGTGTTATTTTATCGATGATTAATAGTGGTGTGAACTTTGTTTCGCTTATTTTACCAGCAGTACTACTTGCTTTAAGTGTAACTTGTATTTTAAATCTTAGAAGAACGCGATAAAAGTAGTAGTGTAAGAATGATTTTTACATAACCCAATTTAACAGACAGACTTAAAAGAAAAAATCAATCGAGGTAACAGAAATTATGAGTTCAAAATTAATGCGAGGAACGGCTGTGCTTACCGCTGGAACATTGCTTTCAAAAATCTTAGGGATTTTATATGTTATTCCATTTTACTGGATTGCTGGCGGGGAACAAGCAACGATTCTCTATCAATATGGGTATGTCCCTTACCAAATTTTCTTAAATATCGCGACAGCTGGGGTACCTTTAGCAGTCGCCAAATATATTTCGAAGTATAATTCGTTAAATGAATATGCTTTAAGTCAGCGATTGTATAGATCAAGTACGTATTTAATGATATTCACAGGGATTGTTAGTTTTTTAATAATGTATATTTTTGCCCCGATACTCGCGGGGATGCAAGAGGTTAGTGGCGGAACGAGTATTGAAGATATTACGACGGTTATTCGCGCAGTAAGTTTTGCATTACTTATTATTCCCGTAATGAGTTTACTTCGTGGGTATTTCCAAGGATTTCATTCGATGGGACCTTCTGCCGTGTCACAAGTAATTGAACAAATAGCGAGAATTGTATTTTTACTTGCTAGTACGTATATTGTCTTACATTTAATTGGTGGAAGTCTTGTTACAGCGATGAGTTTAGCGACTTTTGCGGCTTTTGTTGGTGCGTTTTTCAGCTTGATTTGCCTCATTTGGTATTACCGAAAACGGAAGCCGGGTATTCAAAAAATGATTGCTGGCAGTGACAACAAGTTGCGCGTTTCGACTTTTCATCTATTAAAAGAAATTTCGATATCTGCGGTGCCATTTATTATTGTTGGAATGGCGATGTCCCTTTATCAGCAAATTGATTTATTTACGTTTGCTCGTGTTTTAACCTACGATGGTATGGACGGGAAAACAGCGGAAGATTTGCTTTCAATTTTCAACTTTTCTGTTCAAAAAATTATTATGATACCAGGAACTTTAGCCTTGGCATTTTCGATGACACTTGTGCCTTTAGTGGCGGCATCTTTCCATAAAGGGCGAATTCGGGAAGTTCATCATCATTTGACGGCCGTTTTCCAAGTGTTACTATTTTTAGTTGTGCCAGCTTGTTTAGGAATTGCACTTTTAGCGGATCCGCTTTACACCATTTTTTATGGTTATAATGCAGATGGTTCGATGTTACTTCAGTTTTTTGCACCATTTGCCATATTCTTCTCGTTATTTAGTGTAACAGCCGCGATTTTGCAAGGAATTGATGAACAACGGTACACGGTTCTTAGTCTCTTACTTGGTTTACTGACAAAATCGGTGTTACAAATGCCATTAATTTTACTTTTAGGAGCAAAAGGTGGGGCACTAGCTACGGGACTTGGTTATATTGTTTCAGTAGTATTCACCATTTTTATTATTAAAAAATATGCGAAGTACTCGTTTAAATATTTACTTAGACGGCTTTTACTTATTTTAGGAATTAGCGCAGTGATGCTTCTTAGTGTCTGGATAATTTATCATGGGTTAATTTTATTTTTAAATCCGCATGCAAGATTAACAGCCTTAGTCATTGTGTTTGTTGCCGCGGGATTTGGTGCTTATATTTATGCATTTTTAGCTGCAAAAGCTGGGCTATTAAACTATATTCTAGGGAACCGATTGTATAAAATTCGTAAAAAACTTCATTTGATTTAAACTTTTTGTAAAGAACAAGCCGATATTTATTTGGGTTTGTTCTTTTTTTTTAAAAGAGTTAATGGTAAAGTAAACAAGGATATATAATTTAATGTAAAGGAAGTTAGACGATGGGTTCAAAACTGCTCAGAGGAACATTTATTCTGACGCTAGGGACATTAATCTCTAAAGTGCTCGGAATATTGTATGTGATTCCGTTTTATGCGATTATTGGAGGAGATGAACCAGCGCTTCTATATAATTTCGGTTATGTGCCGTATCAATTATTCTTAAGCATTGCGACTGCAGGGATTCCGTTAGCTGTTGCTAAATATATCGCAAAATATAATGCGATGGAAGAATACGCTGTAGGTCGACGTTTATTTAAAACCGGTGTATATTTAATGATTTTCTCCGGCATTGTCTGTTTCCTAGCAATGTATGGACTTGCTCCAACGCTTGCTCGAATGCAACAACTGGAGGGCGGTTATAGTTTAGCAGATGGGATTCAAGTTATTCGTGCAGTTAGTTTCGCCTTACTAATTATTCCGGTAATGAGTTTACTTCGAGGCTTTTTCCAAGGATATAATTCGATGGGACCTTCCGCTGTATCACAAGTGTTAGAACAAGTTGTTCGGATTATGTTCTTACTTGCTGGAACATTTATTGTCATGTACGTACTTGATGGAAATGTTGTAACGGCTATTAGTATTGCTACTTTCTCTGCTTTTGTCGGCGCTTTTGCAAGTCTACTTTTACTTCTTTGGTATTTTTACAAACGAAAACCTGGACTGGACCGAATGCTTTTAGAAGACAGAGGGACTGTGAAAATTTCTATCCCGACACTTTATAAAGATATTATTCTTTCGGCGATTCCGTTTATTATTGTTGGATCTGCTACATCTCTTTATCAATTGATTGACCAGTTTACATTAGGACGGGTACTGGAATATATTGGCATTACTCCGGAACTAGTGAATTCTTATGTGGCAATTATTAACTTTGATGTACAAAAATTGATTATGATTCCCGGCACACTCGCGATTGCATTTTCGATGGCGCTTGTCCCACTAGTGACGGGAGCTTATGTGAGAAAAGAATATGCGCAAGTGAAGCGTCAACTTAATGATGTTTTTCAAATTTTATTATTTTTAACAATTCCAGCTTGTTTTGGGATTGCGATGCTAGCAAGACCGCTATTTACGGTGTTTTTCTCGCCAAGTGATAACGGTACAGCATTACTACAACTTTTTGCGCCAATCGCTATTTTATTCTCCTTATTTAGCGTATCTGCTGCAGTCCTTCAAGGGATTGATGAACAACGATTTACCGTACTTGGTTTATTACTCGGTTTACTGGCTAAATCAGTTCTTCAAATGCCGCTCATTATGTTATTTGAGGCAAAGGGATCCATTATTGCAACCGGAATTGGCTATGCAG
Source organism: Listeria monocytogenes (assembly GCF_041765605.1). Taxonomy (GTDB): domain Bacteria; phylum Bacillota; class Bacilli; order Lactobacillales; family Listeriaceae; genus Listeria; species Listeria monocytogenes_D. The sequence continues at coordinate 1,685,657 of NZ_CP168900.1, read as the reverse complement.
TATCTTGCATTTTCATGCTGCTTATTATTAAGAAATATGTTCGTTTTTCGTTCAAAGTTATTTTACGGCGAACGGTACTTTTCTTTGGGATGACGGCTTTAATGGGGCTTGTAGTTATTGCGCTTTATATTATGATGTCTAACTTTGTATCAACAGACCGGAAAATTCCTGCATTAATGATTACAATCGTTTGCGGCGGGGTAGGTGCAATTTTCTATGGTTACATGGCATTTAAACTCCACTTATCCGATAAATTATTTGGACCACGTGGAACGAGACTGCGTGAAAAATTAAGAATTCGCTAGGAGGATTATATGAAAAAAACACCATTTATTATTAGCGGTATCGCTCTCCTGGGATTTATTTTCTTTATGACAGGCGTTATGACCGGTGCAAAGTGGATTCAACATTTTGATGATTATTGGAACAGTATTATCCGTGTAGGCATTACGAATACGAAAACAACGGTGATTTCTTATCTAACGGATATTGGCGGAGTCGCGACCATTTGTATTTTAACAGCAGTCATTGTCGTTATATTTGTTGTCATTCGAAAAGTAGATATGGCGATTTGGTTTGGTGGTGTTGTTTTAATTGGTGGGGCGCTTATCCCGTCAATTATAAAAAATATCGTTCAACGACCAAGGCCTACGTATAAATTAATCGAACAAGGTGGATTTAGTTTTCCAAGTGGACATTCGACCGGTTCTACGGTATTTTATGGCATGCTTGCTTTCTTGTTAATTCTATACGTGAGCCGTAGATGGCTTCAAGTTGTAATCGGCATGCTGGCTTTGGGTTTGGTTATTTTCATCATGTATTCGCGCGTATACTTAGGAGTGCACTTTCCAAGCGATGTGGTGGCAGGATTCTTAATCGGTAATGCAGCACTTTTCAGCGGCATCGGATGCTACTTCATTTGGAATAAAAAATTAGCTTTATGGACGAATAGATTTAAAAAAGCATAGAAAAAAATCCTCCCTTTTTGAAAGAGAGGATTTTTTTATTAGGCATGTTCGTCTGTTTCACTAAAAATTTTCAAGTAAGTCGGTAATTCTTCGGCAATTTCGGTTGGAAGTACCACATAGCGTTTTTTAGCCAAAATTTCGCCGATATAGCTGTGAAGAAAGACCGCGGCTAGAGTGCCAGTAATCGGCTTTTCAGTTTGCGCCATTAATCCACAAATTGTACCGGCAAGCGTGTCACCCATACCACCTGTTGCCATTGCTGGTGTTCCGTACATATTTTGCCAAGCGGACTCGCCAGAATACACTTTTGTACGGTGACCTTTTAAAACAATCGTTGCGTCGATAGCAAGCGCTACATCAGTTGGTGTTACGGCATCTGGTGCTAATACTTTAAGTCTTTCCCATTCTCCAGCATGAGGCGTAAAAGTTAGTTTCGCGGCAGGATGGGGATTTTCTCCTTTTGCATAAATAGTAATCCCATCACCATCAATAATTACTTGTTGCTGTTCGGTTGATTTTTCTAAAACTAAACGAAAAATTTCTTCCGCATAGGCATCAAGTCCAAGTCCAGGACCAATTAAAATCGTATCAAATTGGCTGATTTGTTCGCTGAGACTTGAGATGTTTTCATAATCAATAAACATGCATTCAGGTATTCTCGTTTGGAGAGCAGGTCGGTTGACACTATCGGAGGCCACGGTTGTTAAACCAGCACCACTTTTGACACAAGCTTCTGCCGCCATAATAGCAGCACCACCAAATTGTTTATTTCCAGCGACAATCAGAACGCGCCCATAGTCACCCTTATGTGTTTCATCTTCGCGTTTAGGAATCCATGCGCACATTGCTTTTGGTGTTATTTTTTTCATTTTTGTAAAACCTCCTTATGACACTGGCTTTTATCTACTCAACCGGGTAAAATAAAGAACAGATAAATCATGTTTATCTTAAATGATAAGGAGGCTTTTGTAAAATGAAACCTATATATCCTGCAGTGAAAGCAGTTATCGTAAAAGACGGAAAATTTTTAGCACTAAAGAAAAAAGGGGTAGAAGGAGAAGTTTTTGAACTTCCTGGAGGCCGCATGAATTACGGTGAAACACACGGGGAAGCCCTTTTTAGAGAAGTTTATGAAGAAACAAAATTACAAGTACAGCCATTTATTTTATATGATACGTGGGAATTTTTCCATGAGGATTTCCAAATTACCGGTGTTATTTATTTAGTAGAAATGCCAGAAGGTGGCGAAATTGAATTATCCGATGAACACGAAGAATATCGCTTTTTACCACTAGAAAAAGAAAGCCTAAACGTCATCGATATCGTTTTTTCTTCGCGCATGGAACGCTGGGATTTTGAAGCAATTAAAGGTTTTATGAGAAAATAGGGAGTTCCGGCTTCCAAGCAACGTAAAAACAGTTTACAATAGAGATGATAAGTTTGAAGGAGGGAATAACAATTATGACAGAAATTAATTGGCAAAAAGAAGTGGAATCACGCAAAGATGATTTCTTAGAAGATTTAAAAGGGCTTCTTCGCATTCCGAGTGTTCGCGATGACAGTAAAAAAACAGAAGATGCGCCGTTTGGACCAGACGTGAAACGCGCGCTCGACTATATGATTGAACTTGGTAAAAAAGACGGCTTCACAGCGAAAGAAGTTGGAAACGTAGCAGGACACCTTGAATATGGTCAAGGAGAAGAACTAGTTGGCGTTTTAGGCCATGTGGATGTAGTACCAGTTGGTGATGGTTGGACGAACGGACCATTCGAACCAACTTTACGCGACGGCAAATTATACGCTCGTGGGGTTGCGGACGATAAGGGCCCAACAATCGCAGGTTACTATGCACTGAAAATCATTAAAGAGCTAGGTTTACCACTTTCTCGCCGTGTTAGAATCATTGTTGGTTCTGATGAAGAGAGCGGTATGAGCTGTGTGGAACGTTATTTTGAAACAGAAGAACAACCAACACTTGGTTTTGTTCCGGATGCAGAATTCCCAATTATTCACGCAGAAAAAGGTATCTCAGAACTAGATGTATCTTTTAAAGATGGTGAAGCAAGCGGGGAAGCGGCTTTCCGTTTACTTAGCGTTGAATCAGGCGAGCGTTACAATATGGTTCCTGATCATGCGACAGCTATTTTAGAAGACGTAAAAGACTTTGATAAAGTAGCGAGTGCATTCAAAACATTCCTAGCAAATCATCCAGTAGAAGGAACACTAGAAGAAAATGGCAAGTCCGTTAAAATTAATATTGTTGGTAAATCTGCGCATGCGATGGAACCGAATAACGGAGTAAACGCTGGTCTTCATTTAGTAGCCTTCCTTGGTAAATTCAAACTAACCGGTGCTGCAAATGATTTCGTTACATTTGGTCGCGATTACCTATTCGGCGATTCCCGTGCAGTTAAATTAGGCATTAGCTATGAAGACGAAGAAAGTGGCGAGCTAACAATGAATGTTGGTGTTATTCGTTACGATGTAGCAGAAGGTGGAAAATACGGACTTAATTTCCGTTATCCAGTAACTGCTAATATGGACAAATTGAAAAATAAAATGCAAACAGTGGTTTATGAGTACAACGCGCAATACACGCATTACGAAGATTCCAAACCACTTTTCGTACCAAAAGATCATCCGCTAATTCAAGTTTTACAAGAAGTATATACAAAACAAACGGGTGAAGAAGCTACTTTACTAGCAATTGGTGGCGGAACTTATGCGCGCCATATGGAGACAGGTGTAGCGTTCGGCGCACTATTCCCAGGCCGCGAAGACACGATGCACCAAAAAGACGAATTCAGTTATTTTGATGATTTGTTAAAAGCTACAGCAATTTACGCAGAAGCACTTTACAAATTAGCGAAGTAAGGGTTATAATTGAAAAAATTAACTGCTGCAAAGCTTAGTTTTGCGGCAGTTTCTTTGTTTCATTAAGTTTTTAGATAGTTCCAAAAATTAACTATGCAAGGAGAGACTCGAGATGAAAGTATTAGTAAATAACCATTTAGTGGAAAGAGAAGATGCCACAGTTGACATTGAAGACCGCGGATATCAGTTTGGTGATGGTGTATATGAAGTAGTTCGTCTATATAATGGAAAATTCTTCACTTATAATGAACACATTGATCGTTTATATGCGAGTGCAGCAAAAATTGATTTAGTTATTCCTTATTCTAAAGAAGAGTTACGGGCGTTACTTGAAAAATTAGTTGCCGAAAATAACATCAATACAGGGAATGTTTATTTGCAAGTAACTCGTGGTGTTCAAAACCCGCGTAATCATGTTATGCCAGATGATTTCCCGCTGGAAGGTGTTTTAACAGCAGCAGCTCGTGAAGTACCAAGAAATGAACAACAATTTGTGCAAGGTGGACCAGTAATTACAGAAGAAGATGTTCGTTGGTTACGCTGTGACATCAAGAGTTTGAATTTACTTGGAAATATTTTAGCAAAAAACAAAGCACATCAACAAAATGCGCTAGAAGCTGTTTTACACCGCGGAGAGCAAGTAACTGAGTGTTCAGCTTCCAATATTTCTATTATTAAAGACGGTGTGTTATGGACTCACGCAGCAGATAATTTAATCTTAAATGGTATTACTCGTCAAGTAATTATTGCTGTTGCGAAAAAGAATGGTATTCCGGTCAAAGAAGCTGATTTTACTTTAACAGATCTTCGTGAAGCCGATGAAGTATTCATTTCAAGCACAACAATCGAAATTACCCCAGTTACCCATATCGACGGCGTGCAAGTAGCTGACGGAAAACGCGGACCTATTACCGCAAAACTGCATCAATATTTTGTAGAAGAAATCGTTCAAGCATGTGGCGAATTAGAATTTGCAAAATAAATAAGTAGAAACCTTCCTTTTTTAGGAAGGTTTTTTTGCGCTCTGATACCTATGTAAAAATTTATATAACTTTTTTATCCGTTGAAATTACGCCATTGGCTCCGCTTTCAGTGTGAAAAGCCTTGTTTTAAGCAATTGACAAATTTTTTTGGAGGTGTATAATTCAATAGGCTAATAGTTCGCATGCGAAATATTTGAGAGCGAACAATCGGAGGGAAGTCAATGGATGAAAAATTAGTGAAAGAGGTTATTTTCTCTTTTCGCGAAGTACAACGGAAAACGCATCATGTGCTTGCAGAAGAAGCAGCGAATAGGGAGATTACAACAACCCAATTACTCGCAATCAGAGAGTTACAAAGAGAATCAGAATTAACACTTGGCGAATTAGCAGAACGAATGAAGCTTGGTAAAAGTACTGTCTCTGGTATTGTAGATCGACTAGTGAAAGCGGGATTTTTGAAGCGTACAAGAAATGAAAGTAATCGCCGCGCGCTCAGCCTAGAGTTAACCGAAAAAGGAGCTACAAAAGCAGCAGAAACGTATCATGTGTTCTTCAACCGCTTAGAACCTATCTTAGAGATTGGCGAAGATAGGTTAAAAGAAATGCTAGAAATGCACCAAGAGATTATCACTATTTTAGAAAGGGAAGGTGCACGAGATTGAATATGAAAGCAGCAAGTACATCAGTGAAGCGTAATGGTATTTTGATTGTTATGCTTATGGGCGCCTTTGTTACGATTCTCAACCAAACGTTGATGAATGTCGCGCTACCAAGTATTATGAAAGATTTTGGAATTACAGCTAGTCAAGGGCAATGGTTATCGACTGGATTTATGTTAGTTAATGGTGTCATGATTCCAATGACGGCCTTTTTAATTGAACGATTTACAACGCGTCAACTTTATTTATTCGCGATGATTACCTTTGCGATTGGTACAGCGATTGGCGGATTTGCGACAGATTATACGATGCTGATTGCTGGGCGGATGGTACAAGCAATTGGCGCTGGGATTGTTATGCCACTACTGACCGTTGTTGTATTAAATTTATTCCCAATGGAACGAAGAGGGCGAGCAATGGGCTTGATTGGACTTGCCATGAACTTTGCTCCAGCGATTGGTCCGACGCTTTCAGGTTGGATTGTTCAACAATATGATTGGCGCAATTTATTCTTTATTATTATTCCATTCGCGATACTTGATATTGTCGTAGCAATTTTCTTACTTAAAAATGTCGGAAAAAGAACTTTCCCGAAACTCGATATTCTTGGAGTTATCATGTCCACCGTTGGGTTTGGTAGTTTATTACTAGGATTTAGTAATGCTGGAGATCATGATTGGTTAACTTGGAAAGTAGCTGGGTTTATTATTCTTGGACTAGTTGTATTAGGAATATTTATCCGTTATCAAACTAGCAACAAAGCACCACTACTTAACTTTAGAGTATTTAAGTATCCAACGTTTGCACTTACAACTGCAATTAGCTTCTTTGTTGTAATGGGACTTTTTGGTGGCATGTTATTACTACCAATTTTCTTGCAAACAGTTAGAGGATTTTCACCACTAGAATCGGGGCTTGTTCTCTTGCCAGGTGCACTTGTCACGGCGATACTTTCACCTGTAACTGGGGTGATGTTTGACCGTTTTGGGGCTAAATATTTATCACTTGTTGGCTTGATTATCATGGCGGGATCGACCTTCATGTTTACCAACTTGGATGAATCTACTACATTGACTTTTATTATTATTGTACAAACGATTCGTTCAGCTGGGATGGCGATGGTTATGATGCCACTGCAAACAGCAGCGCTCAACTCGCTTCCATTAAAACTAGCATCTCATGGTTCAGCAATGTTTAATACCATGCGTCAAGTTGCTGGTTCAATCGGAACAGCGGCGCTTATAACGGTTATGTCTAAAAGTGCTGCGAGTTTTGCTACTAAGCTCGGACCAGCCGATGTGATTGGTAAAACGAAAACAGATATTGCCAACCATGTCCTTATCCACGGAATTGAAACGGCCTTTTTAGTTGCCGGAATTCTTTCTGTAGTTGCTTGTGTCCTAGCACTATTTATACAAAAAAATAGAAGTGCCATGGATCCAATTGTTACTAAAACCGAAGAAGCATAAAATAATGAAAAAAGTGTGTTCCATTTTGATGGAATGCACTTTTTTTGTGTAAATAAAGTAAATTTGTAAAAAAATCTAGATAACGAACATATGTTGACTTGACTAGTAAGGCTAAGAGAAGTAAAATCATGAATAGTTACCTATTTGTTCGGAAGTGAAATAAACGAGGGATAATGAAGTTGCAAAGAGCTAGTAAAAGGTGTGCATGTAGATGAAAGATAACTTTTTTGGGAGAGAATATGACATAGCCCCGGCCGGAGGGGAAACTGGCCAAGCATTCGTTGCAACACATGAAGACGAAAAATTCTTTTTAAAAAGAAATTCTTCGCCTTTTTTAGCTGCGCTTTCTGTAGAAAATATCGTTCCAAAATTAGTTTGGACGAGACGCGTAGAGAATGGAGATGTCATCACTGCTCAAAAATGGGTGAATTGCCATATTTTGACACGTGAAGAAATGGTTGGACCGCGAGTGGCAAAACTATTAGGTAAAATCCACCATTCAGAAAACTTGCAACACATGCTAGCAAAAATCGAAAATTGCTATTTCTCTGCAGAGCAGCTTTTGACTCTCGTAAAAGTAAAAACAAAAGATACTAACGATTTATCAGAAGAAATAACAGAAGCTATTCACTATTTAGAACAGAACCTCTCTGCTGCAAAGACGACTAATTATGTAGTTTGTCACGGAGATGTTAATCATAATAATTGGATTATTTCAGAGGAAAACGAACTGTTCCTTGTTGATTGGGATGGTGCGATGCTTGCTGATGCGGCGAATGATATCGGAATGATTTTATACCAATATATCCCGAGAGAAGATTGGGTAAGTTGGCTCTCTAATTACGGTACCGAATTAACCGATGAATTACATCGCAAATTAAAATGGTATACGATTTGTCAAACAGTTATGCAGCTCACAACTGACCAAACAGACGAAGCGAATGAACGAGCAAAACAAATTTTTCAAAATGCTATAGAAGATGATGAGGTGTAAAGAAAGATGCGTGTAAAACATAAACCATGGGCAAAAGATAGACTAGAAGAATTTCCGGCCATTTATATCAAAAACCCAGAGGACTTCAAAGGTCAGTGGCAAGAAGTATTCGGAAATAATAATCCTATCCATATCGAAATTGGTTCCGGTAAAGGTCAATTTATTAGTGGCATGGCAAAAGCAAATCCGGAAATTAACTATATTGGTATCGAAATGATCGAAAGCGTGCTCGTTTCGGCGCTCGATAAAGCGATTGAAGCGGACGTCCCTAATTTACGATTAGTTGCTAGAGATGCTAAATTACTAGAAGAATGTTTTGAAAAAGGAGAAGTAGCACAAATTTATTTAAACTTCTCCGACCCATGGCCGAAAAAACGCCATACAAAACGTAGACTAACGAACCCAACATTCTTAACTATTTATGAGCGACTGCTACCGAAAGCGGGGGAGATTCATTTCAAAACCGATAATCGTAGTTTGTTCGAATATTCGCTGGTAGCTTTCTCAGAATACAATATGTTATTAACTTTTGTATCGCTTGACCTGCATAATAGCGATTACGAAGGGAATATCAAAACTGAATACGAAGAAAAATTTTCAGCTAAAGGATTCCCCATCTATCGTCTTGAAGCAAAATTTGATAGAAATTAACAGGATAACCAGGTGCATCTGCTGCATCTGGTTTTTATTTTTTATGGGAGGCGTTAAAAAGTGGATTCCATTCAAATTGGAAAAATAAAGATTCATTGGTTACGCGGAGGGTATACTCATTTTGACGGTGGCGCAATGTTTGGCGTTGTACCAAAACCATTATGGGAGAAAAAATATCCCGCAAATGACAAAAATCAATTAGCTAACGTAACCGATCCGATGTTTTTTCAGTACTTAGGGAAAAATTATTTAATTGATAGCGGGCTAGGGAACAGACGGCTTACAGAAAAACAAAAACGGAATTACGGTGTGACGGAAGAATCGTTTGTACTAGAAGATTTGGCGCAATTATCTATCGCTCCAGAAGACATTGATTATGTTTTGATGACACATTTGCACTTCGATCATGTGTTAGGTCTGACCGGTGTTTCGGAAGAGGGGAACTTTTATTCCATTTTTCCCAATGCGGAAATCTGGACTTCCAAAACAGAATGGGAGGAAATGCAACACCCAAACATTCGTTCAAAAGCAACATACTGGCAAGAAAACTGGCAAACGATAGCGGGACAAATTCATACATTTACCAAAGAAAAAGAATTCAACGATGCGATTAAAATGACGCACACAGGTGGACATAGTAATGGGCATTCAGTTGTATGGATAGAATCGGACGGAGAAAAAGCGATACATATGGCGGATATTTTCCCGACATTTGCGCATCAAAATGTGCTTTGGGTCACTGCTTATGATGATTATCCAATGACTTCTATCTCTGCCAAACAAGAAATTTTTAAGCAAACTTTTGGTGAAAATTATTGGTTTTTATCATACCATGACGCCAGATTTCGAGCAGTTCAAATTGACGGAAATGGAAAAATAGAAACCGAATTAAAAATAGAACAGCGAAATTAAGAAGTGAGAAATCACTTCTTTTTTTGAGGGTATTTTTATTTTGTGCTATAATTGTATTTGTAAATGCTTTAAAATAGCCAAACTGACATCCTGGGTAGGGGGTTATTGTTTGGTATACTATAAGGGGGTATATATGGATAGTGACCAAAAGAAGGCGCTAGTAACCCGATTTGCTAAGATAGAAGGGCATGTGCGTTCTATAAAAACGATGACGGAAGAAGAGCGTGATTTAGAAACCATTATGCAACAAATTGCGGCAGTTAAAAAAGCGATGGATGCGGCGGCAAAGTTAATCTACACGGAACAAATGAAAGAGTTAATTGAACAAGGTGAAACAGATGAAACGATAATTAAAAAGAAAATCGATAGTTTTATCCGTTAAAAAACGACTCCCCGTGTTGGGTAGTCGTTTTATTTTTTATGCTAAATATACATCAATGATTGTTCCTGTGTTAGCGTCTGCGATAAATTCGAATTGCTTCTTCTCGCCTTCACGAATACATGTGATTCCGCCGTGGTAAACAAACGTATCAATCGCGAATTTTTTGTAATGTTGTTTTTTAAGTTGAATCCAAGAACCTTCAATTGGTCCTTCTTGCTTGAATGCATCTTTTACCTTTTCTAAGATGACGTCCCCAGAAATTGTTTTATCGCTAAGTAAATAATGATAAACAAGGTGTCCAGCCGCTGCACCTGCTCCAACGCCTGCAATGAAAGCTTTCCAGTTCATCGCTTTTCCTCCCTAGTGTTTCCTATTCTTTTTAAAAGATGCTACTACGAACATCTCTTTTAATCATTATACTACAAATTTTTGATTATAAAAGGATTTTTGAACACGCTTTCTATAAAAGAGAGAAGTGAAGCGAGCGGAAACGGATATTATTTGCTATAATAAAAGAGATTTTAGACGGAAAGAGATGATTATTAATGGAAAAAGAAACGTTAGCGATGTTTAAAGAATTAACGGAACTTCAAGGGACTTCGGGTGATGAACATAGAATTCGTGCTTTTATGCGAAAAGAACTTGAACCAGTTTCCGATGAAATTATCCAAGACGGCTTAGGTGGTATTTTTGGTGTGCGCCACGGAGCGGAAAGTGGTCCGCGCGTCCTTGTTGCGGCTCATATGGATGAAGTTGGCTTTATGGTAACGCAAATTACAGAAAATGGCCTAATACGTTTTCAAACAATTGGTGGTTGGAATCCGCAAGTTTTACAAGCGCAACGTGTGCAAATTATGGCGCCTAACGGTCCGGTTATCGGGGTGGTTGCTTCTGTTCCGCCGCATTTGTTGTCGGAGGCTGAGCGTAGCAAACCAACGGATCCTAAAAACTTGCTAATTGATATTGGTGCGGATGATAAAGCGGACGCGGAAAAAATCGGTATCAAACCCGGGCAATTCATTGTCCCTGTAGCTGAATTCACGCCACTTGCAAATCCGAAGAAAATTTTAGCGAAAGCATGGGATAATCGTTATGGCGTTGGTCTTGCGATTGAACTTATGAAAGAATTGAAAGGCGAATCGTTGCCAAATACACTTTTTGCTGGGGCGAATGTGCAAGAAGAAGTCGGTCTGCGCGGTGCGGGTGTAAGTGCGAACATGATTAAACCGGATTTATTCTTCGCGTTAGATGCTAGCCCTGCAAATGATACGACTGGTAACAAATCGCAATTCGGTCAAATTGGTCAAGGTTTCTTACTGCGTATTTTTGACCGGACAATGATTATGCACCGTGGTATGCGTGAATTTTTACTTGATACTGCGGAATCAAATAAAATTCCTTATCAATATTTTGTTTCGCCAGGAGGGGGAACGGATGCTGGTAAAGTGCATACATCACTTAGTGGTATTCCAAGTGCGGTAATAGGTGTTCCAGCTAGATACATTCACTCGTCTAACTCGATTTTGCATGTGGATGACTACGCTGCTGCAAAAGAAATGATTACAACGCTTATTCGCGGTTTGGATAAAACGACTTACGAAACAATTAAAAACAATGCGTAAAATAATGAAGAAACCTGTAATTGTTGTGGGGTTGTTCCTTTTGTTGGCGAGTTTAGTATTCTTGCTAGGCTATGTTACGGACTTACCTTATTTTCGTGATTCAGAGCTTGGTTGGATATGGACCACTATGATTGCTGGAATCGTGACATTATTTTTCGGGTATTTCCACGATTTTTTAGAAAAGAAAAAAGCGCGCTCTAAAGTACGGTAAAAAAGTTTGGCTCCTTCGTTGGGGCTAGACTTTTTTCGTGAGCGTTATTCTGGACGAAAGTGTTGTTAGGCGGTAGGATTTAACTAGTATGAGATTAGAAGGAGCGTATGGAAATGAAGAAATTAGAATCAGTAGAACAATTTGACGATATTAAATCAGAAGGTAAATCCGTTTTTATGTTTAGTGCTGATTGGTGTGGCGACTGCAAATTCATCGAACCAGTAATGCCTGAAATCGAAGCGGAAAATGAGGACTTTGCCTTTTACCATGTTGACCGAGATGCATTTATTGATTTATGTGCGGATTTAGCAATCTTTGGGATTCCTAGCTTTTTAGCGTTTGAAGACGGTGAAGAAGTGGGGCGTTTTGTAAGTAAAGATAGAAAAACAAAAGAAGAAATTAATGATTTTCTAGCTGCGATATAAAAAGTGACTGCTTTTTATGGAAGGGGAGGCACTTATGGCAAAAATGACGATATTAAAAATGAAAGCACGACTAGAAAAAGAACTAGATGCACCGAATCGACAATTTGCATATAATCGTGACAACGACACACTTTCCGTTACGCAAAATGGCAAAAAAGTAACACTAACCATCCCGCAAATTGTCGCGAATTATGAAAATGATGGGGATGCGGCAGTGGAGAAGATTGTTTATTATGTCGAAGAAGGTTTTCGAGCTGCGGCAGGAAATGTGGAATTGAAAAACAATCAAGCGAACATTTATCCAGTTGTTCGTGCGACTTCTTTCCCTAGTAAAACGAAAGCGGGAGAAGTGCTATTAACGGATGAACACACGGCGGAAACAAAAATCTTTTATGCGTTTGACTTGGGTAAATCTTATCGTTTTATCGAAGAAGGTATGCTTGAAAAAGCACAACTAACGCATAAAGAAATTAGAGAAGCTGCTTTTAGGAATTTGGCGAATTTAGCTATTCCGCTAAAAAAAGATGCTGTTAATGGTAATGATTTTTATTTCGTTCGGACAAATGATGGTTACGATGCTAGTAGATTGTTGAATGAAGCGTTCCTTCGCGAAATGCGCGAGAAGATAACTGGGGAAATGGTGCTTGCGGTACCACATCAAGATGTCTTAATCATTGGCGATATTCAAGATAATACAGGATACGATGTTCTGGCGCATATGACGATGGACTTTTTCGCGGACGGGCTCGTACCAATTACCTCTTTGCCATTTGTCTATAATAATGGTAAACTTGAACCGATATTTATAATGGCAAAAAACAGATTAAAGGAGTAGAAAACGTGATAGTAAACGCATTTTATAATGAAAAAGGGGTAGGGGACACTCTACTAATTGAAACAGGCGAAGTAACGTTTGAAAATCGTGAATGGGAACGTCGCGGTGATGTAGCGCGAATTTTTGATCGTGAAACAAAAGAGTTGGCGGGATATAACATCTTTAATAGCTCTAACTATTTTAATATTACTGCAAATGGCAAGGTGGATTTGACAGAGGAATTAGTAGCGCAAATGAATCAAGTAATTGAAAAAGCTGGATTCGAACCGGAAATCGTGGCTGATTTATCTCCTAAATTCGTCATCGGTTATGTGGAAACGAAAGAGAAGCATCCTAATGCAGATAAATTAAATGTATGTAAAATCAATGTAGGGGATGAAGTATTACAAATTGTATGTGGTGCCCCGAACATTGACGCTGGTCAAAAAGTAGTTGTCGCAAAAATTGGTGCGGTTATGCCAAGTGGTTTAATTATCAAACCATCTAATTTGCGAGGCGAGGATTCTTTCGGCATGGTTTGTGCTGCGAGAGAGTTGGCGATTCCTGATGCGCCTACGGAAAAGGGGATTATGGTTCTGGAAGAATCAGCTACAATCGGAGAAGCTTTTCCTGTTAATTTCTAAATAAATGTTTAATTTTGAGCGTCTGATGCTATATCGGGCGCTTTTTTAGTTGCTATTTATTAGATATTGTGAAAACATCCTAAATGTAGAACTATAATTCGTTAATTGTATACAAAATATACATAGATTGCACAAAAATGAATCAATTTCACCTTTATAACAAAAACTTATACCACGTTTAAACCCTCTATTACCAAGGTATTATAACGAATATGGCTCGAAAAAAGGCGAATTCACAATTTTGTCATAGATTATTTTGTTTTTGTCTGTTAAAATCAAACAAGAAAATTAAATTTAGGGTGATAATGAATGGGATGGTTTAAAGATTTTTTCTTTGGCGATATGGACGAGGAAATAGATACATACGAAGATACGTCTTCAAGAAAAGTAGAAAAGAAAACGAAACAGCAGGCGCCAGAAGTAGTAGTGCCAAAATCAAATGTAACAGCAATTAAAACGAAAGAACGTACTATAAGGAACGAACGACCAGTTGCTTACAAAACAGCTCCAAAACAAAAACATATGCAACCAGTGAAACGACAAATGAAAACACAAATGGTTTATCAGTATCCAAAAGGTGAATTTCGTTTTCCGTTAATTCCAGATAAACAAAAAAGCCAACCAATTCAACCAAAAAAACAACCAATAACAGAAAGACAAGTGGCAGAAACGCAACCAGTAAAAGAGGAAACAAGAAAACGACCTTTTACAGCGACGGATGTACCTTCGCCTGTTTATGCCTTTAATAAACGACCAAGTAAATTTGAGTTTGCTGTAACAGAAGCAGAAGAACTTAGTACAATACAAGAAGATTTAACTATTGCTCCAGTAGATTTGTTAGATTCAGCAGAAGCGGAAACAATTGCTTTTGACACTGAGCTAAATCGCCAAATAGAGGAAGAGGTTGTGCCAGTGCCGGTGACGGAAGAAGTCGTTACGGAGCAACCAGAAGCGGAAGTAACCCCAGAACCAGTAGAACAGCAAGAACCAGCACGCGTTTCCCTTATAACGGAAGAGCCGGCGCAAACGAAAACAACTACTAGAAGCAAACAAGTAGAATCAAATAGACAAGAGCAATTGCTTAAAAGCAGAATTCCATTTAATGTCATGATGGTAAAGAAAGACAAACAAGCGCTTCAAAAAGAAGAAGCACAGGAAATAAATGTGCAACAACCAGTTGAGGTAGAAGCAGAACAAATGAATACTGTTCGGGAGGCGCAAGTAACGACAGGCTCTTACCCAACGAACTATGAATTTCCATCGTTTAGTTTGCTCCACCCGCCAGTCTCCAAACGTGAAGACGACTCATGGCTACAAATGCAGCAAGAGATGCTAGATGAAACCTTGGAAAATTTCAACGTACAAGCTAGCGTAGTTAACCGTACACAAGGTCCAGCAGTAACTAGATTTGAAGTGCAACCTGAAAAAGGCGTTAAAGTTAGCAAAATAACTAATTTAACGGATGATATTAAATTAAATTTAGCGGCGAAAGATATACGGATTGAGGCGCCAATACCTGGTAAGAGTACAGTAGGGATAGAAATTCCGAATCAGACAAGTCGTCCCGTAATGCTTTCTGAATTGATGAATACGGAAGCTTTTCAGTCATCTACATCACCGCTCACAGCGGCACTCGGGCTAGATATCTCGGGAACGCCAATTATTACTGATTTACAAAAAATGCCCCATGGTTTAATCGCCGGAGCTACTGGATCAGGAAAAAGCGTGTGCATCAATTCATTGCTAGTAAGCTTGCTTTATAAAGCAACTCCAGACCAACTGAAATTACTTTTGATTGACCCGAAAATGGTCGAGTTAGCTCCTTACAACCGGATACCGCATCTTGTAAGTCCAGTTATTACGGATGCCAAAGCTGCTACGGTCGCTTTAAAATGGGCAGTAGAAGAAATGGAACGCCGCTATCAATTGTTTAGCCATACAGGCGTTAGAAATATGGAAAAATATAATGAATATGCTAGTCACCCAGACCATACAGGAGAAAAACTACCTTATATTTTAATTGTGATTGATGAATTAGCTGATTTAATGATGGTGGCACCAAATGATGTGGAAGAATCCATTAGCCGTATTGCTCAAAAAGCAAGAGCTTGTGGTATTCATATGATTGTAGCGACACAGCGCCCATCTGTAGACGTCATTACAGGTCTTATTAAAGCGAACATCCCGACACGTGTTTCGTTCTCTGTATCGTCTCAAATCGACTCTAGAACAATCCTAGATGCAAGTGGGGCAGAAAAACTACTTGGAAAAGGGGACATGCTCTTCTTACCTAGTGGTGCAAGTAAGCCAGTACGTTTACAAGGTACGTTCGTTAGTGATGAAGAGATTGATGCAGTTGTTGCACATGTTCGAAGTCAAGGCGAGGCCGATTATATCTTTGAAGAACAAGAATTACTTGTAAAAGAAACGGCAAAAGAAAATACCGATGAATTATTTGAAGAAGCGTGTGACTTTGTTTTAAGCCAAAATGCTGCCTCAACATCCTTGTTGCAAAGACATTTTAGAATTGGTTATAACCGAGCGGCTAGATTAATGGAATCCCTTGAAAATCATCAAATTGTTTCAGGGATAAACGGTTCCAAACCGCGAGATGTTATTATTACAAAGGACCAATTAGCTAAGTTGCGAAACAAAGAATCTTAACTTTGTAGTACTAAACTAACATATTACTTAATTAGTTTTACAAATAATGGCTATTTTCATGAGTAATTTCGCTTATATTCGCTGAAAGATTTTTCTATTTACATGGAAAGTGATATAATAAGCTGGTGAATTATTGACTCAACTAGAATTCAAACATAAAACACAATTAGAACGTAAGATGATGTCTAGAAAACGGAGACTTTATACTGTTTTCAAAGTTAAGACTTGGTGCTTAACAGTTAACATGTTTTTTTTAGGCACCCTCTTCAAGATAAATTAATGGGGGTTCAAATAATGACTATCTATCATTTTGTTGGAATAAAAGGGTCAGGGATGAGTGCACTTGCTCAAATCCTGCATGATAAAGGTTTTCAAGTGCAAGGTAGCGATGTAGATAAGTATTTCTTTACACAAAAAGCTTTAGAAGAAAAGCAAATTCCGATTATGACTTTTTCGGCTGATAATATTCAAGAAGGCCTAACAATTATCGCTGGGAATGCATTCCCAGATACACATGAAGAAATTGAGCGCGCACTGGAGCTTGGGCTTCCGGTGATTCGATATCATAAATTTTTAGGTCAACTAATCGATGGCTATACAAGTATTGCGATAACTGGTTCTCACGGGAAAACGTCGACAACTGGTTTACTTTCGCATGTTGTTGGTGCGATTCGTCCAACTTCTTATTTAATCGGTGACGGTACTGGAAGCGGGACAAAAGGAGCGGAATATTTTGCGCTTGAAGCATGCGAATATCAACGCCATTTCCTTGCTTATAAACCAACGTATGCAATTATGACGAATATTGATTGGGATCATCCAGACTATTTCAAGAGCGTGGATGATGTATTTAACGCGTTCGAAACACTTGGGAAACAAGTGAAAAAAGCCGTATTTGCCTTAGGGGACGATGCTGAATTACGTAAGCTTTCCTTAGATATTCCGATTATTTACTTTGGTTTTGGTGAAGAGAATGAATTCCAAGCAAAAAATGTAATCAAAGAAACAACTGGAACAAAATTCGACGTGTATCACCGCGGCGAGTTCTTAGGTTCGTTTGAAATTCCGGCTTACGGAGACCATAATGTATTAAATGCCTTAAGTGTAATTGCACTTTGTGATTATGAAGGTCTACCAGTAGAAGATGTGAAAAAGGAATTAAAAACTTTCGAAGGTGTCAAAAGAAGATTTAGCATTACAGAAAAAGCAAATCAAGTGTTGGTAGACGATTATGCGCACCATCCATCAGAAATCCGTGCTACAGTAAATGCTGCAAGACAAAAATATCCTGACAAAAAAGTAGTTGCTGTTTTTCAGCCGCATACATTTACGCGAACTCGCACATTTTTACAAGGTTTTGCGGACAGCTTGAATTTAGCGGATGAAGTGTATCTTTGTGATATCTTTGGTTCCGCGCGTGAAAAAACAGGGAATTTAACGATTGCTGATTTAGCGCACAAAACAAAAGGAAACCACATTATCAAAGAAGAGCATACAGAAGAACTTTTGAAATACCCAGAAGCTGTTATTTTATTCATGGGAGCAGGGGACGTTCAAAAATTCCAAGCCGCTTATGAAAAAGTACTTGATCATGAAGTTTTGACAGAAGCTGATTTGAAAAAAAGCGCGATTAATTAATAACTAAATAAAGCATGCCGATTCGTTGGCGTGCTTTTTTCTTATTTATAATTAGTATAAATAAAGCTTTACAGTATTTATTTGGTGTATTAAAATATATCATGTGATACAAAATACAACTACATAATTAATGGAGGGATAAAAGTGGCAGACCGTTTAGTAGGCACGCAAGCTCCAAGATTTGAAATGGAAGCTGTTATGCCAAATCAGACTTTTGGGAAAGTAAGTCTAGAAAAAAATATAGAAGACGATAAATGGACGATTCTCTTTTTCTATCCAATGGACTTTACATTTGTTTGTCCGACAGAAATTGTTGCTATTTCCGCTCGGTCAGATGAATTTGATGCATTAAATGCACGCATAATTGGCGCTTCTACAGATACGATTCATTCGCATCTTGCATGGACGAACACACCAATTAAAGAAGGTGGAATTGGTAAATTAAACTACCCACTTGCTGCGGATACGAATCATCAAGTAGCTAGTGATTACGGTGTATTGATTGAGGAAGAAGGCGTTGCGCTACGTGGTCTTTTCATTATCAATCCCAAAGGTGAAATCCAGTACGAAGTGGTACACCATAATAATATTGGTCGTGAAGTCGATGAAGTTTTAAGAGTTCTACAAGCGCTTCAAACAGGTGGACTTTGCCCAATCAATTGGCAACCCGGTGAAAAAACAATTGTTTAAAATAAAAAAACGCTTAGGAATTAATCCTAAGCGTCTTTTTTATACTAAGTTTTCTGGATTAAGTGCTTCTAATTCTGGAAGGACGAAAATACCATCTTTACGAATGAGAACATCATCAAAGTAAATTTCGCCACCGCCGTAATCGGCACGTTGAATGTTAACTAAATCCCAGTGAATAGCAGATTGGTTGCCATTAAATGCTTCGTCATAACATTGACCAGGCGTAAAGTGGAAACTACCTTCAATTTTTTCGTCAAACAGAATATCCTGCATTGGTTCGTGGATGAACGGGTTAACCCCAATAGCGAATTCACCAACGAAGCGCGCGCCTTCATCTGTATCTAAGACTTTGTTAATACGAGCTGTATCATTCGCAGTTGCTTCGATAATTTTTCCATCCTTAAACGTGAAAGATACATTTTCAAACGTAAAGCCTTGGTATGGGGATGGTGTGTTGTAAGTAAGTGTTCCATTGATAGAATCACGAACTGGTGCAGTAAATACTTCACCGTCTGGAATATTCATTTCACCAGCACATTTAATTGCTGGAATATCTTTAATACTAAAGGTTAAATCAGTTCCTGGTCCAACTAAGTGTACTTTATCTGTTTTATTCATTAGTTCTACTAAGCCGTCCATTGCGTCACTCATTTTTCCATAATCTAAGTTACACACGTCAAAGTAGAAATCTTCAAAACCAGCAGTGCTCATTTTGGCAAGTTGCGCCATGGAGGAACTTGGATAGCGAAGTACAACCCATTTCGTTTGTTTTACACGAATATCAGAGTGCATTTTGCCAACTGTTTCTCCGTGGATTTTCAATTTATCTGCTGGCACATCAGATGTTTCATTGATATTATCGCCAGCACGTAAACCTATGTAAGCATCCATTTCTTTCATTACGTTGCCTTCGAATTCAGCAATTTTTGCATATTGGGAACTATCAGCTCCGAGCATCATCGCGCGGTCAATTTGTGGTTCTTTTAAGGAAACGAACGGGAAACCGCCAGCTTTGTAAGCTTCTTCCACTAAAGCCATCACTAATTCTTTTTGAACACCGAAGTTTTCAATTAATACTTTTTCCCCAGCGCCAAGTTTGACGGAATAGTTAATCAAATTATGTGCTAATTTTTCGATTCTTGCATCTCTCATCTTGTAACCTCCCTAAATTTTAACTAAAAATAGGCAAAAAGCAGCCTGTATCTATTTTACTCCAAATTACGCCAAAAGCAACCTTCTACAACAAATTAACCGGTTTCTTTCTTATTAGTTTATTTTTCGGCAGTTACTTGCTAAAATGAAGCTAATACCTTTTCTTTTTTGTATTTTGTACATAGATCATTAGAGAAGAAAGTTTTAGAGGGGAATACTCAGGGTATAGAAAAAGGAATATGGAGGTGTGGATAGATGATAGTAATCTTGTATATTGCAGCGCTTATTGCCGCAATTGCGCTTTTAGTTATTGCCATCTACTTGGGAAAAACATTAAAATCAACTTCCCAAACAATGGATGAGGTAGCTAAATCGTTAGAAAAAATAACAGTAGAAGTACAAGGGATTACAGGACAATCACAAAAATTGCTTGATAAGACCAATACACTTCTAGAAGATGTAAATGGCAAAGTTGCGAAAGTGGATCCAGTTTTTGATGCAGTTGGTGACATTGGGACTTCTTTACTAGGATTAAGTCAATCTGTTCGCGAACTAGCAACACTCGCAACAAACAAAGTAGAACAAAACGAAGCGAAGATTTCTCAAGCTGTCTCAATTAGCAATTCAATTCTTTCTTTTAGAGAAAAGATGAAAGCGAATAAAGCAGCGAAAGAAGCCGCAAAAGAAGCAGCAGAACAATCTAATTTCTAATATAATTTGGAGGGATTTAACATGGCAGAAAAAGATGGTATTAATACAAAAGATTTTCTAATCGGTGGTTTAATTGGTGCAATCGTTGGTTCAGCCGCGGCACTTCTATTTGCACCTAAATCAGGTAAAGAACTACGTGAGGACTTAAATACACAAGTAGATACAATTAAAGAAAAAGGCAACCAATGGAAAGACGTTGCTTATGAAAAAGGTATCGAAATTAGTGGTGTAGCTAAAGGAACAAAAGATAAATTAGTTGATTCTGCTGGTGGATTTGTAGATGTAGTGAAAGACAAATCCGGCAAATTAGCAGATACTGTTTCTAAACAAAGCAAAGCAGTCAAAGAAGTGGTTTCACAAAATAAAGAAGAAAACCAAGAAGCTGCTAAAAAAGCGGCAGACACTGTAAAAAGTGAAGCAAAAGACGCTGCTGGCGATGTAGAAAAAGCAGCAGATAAAGCAAAAAAAGAAGCAAAAAAAGCAGTAGATGAAGGCAAAGACGAAGCGAAAAAAATTGCTTCTGATGCTAAAAATGAAGTAAAATAAAGTAAGTTCAAAAAACAGCCTCACGAGGCTGTTTTTTTATTGGGGAAAAATAGATTATCTGCTTGTAATTTGTTTTAAAACGTGTTAACATTAGTTTTACATTATTCACTTTAATGCTTAAAAGCGATTAAGTATAAAAGCGGATTCGTGACAAATTATCTGTTTTCCTCTATAATGAGAAATATTCTTGGAGCAGATTTTTAGAAGGGTGGAAGTTAAATGGTTAATGCAAATTTAGAGGAACTTAGAACACAGGTGGATCAATTAAATATTGATTTGCTAGAATTAATTAGCAAACGCGCTAATTTGGTACAAGAAATTGGTAAAATCAAAGGAACTCAAGGTTCTCTTCGTTTTGATCCATTACGTGAAAGAGAAATGCTTAACACGATTCTTGCAGCAAATGAAGGACCTTTTGAAGATAGCACGGTTCAAAAATTGTTTAAAGAAATTTTTAAAGCGGGATTAGAACTTCAAGAGGATGATCACTCTAAAGCGCTACTCGTTTCTAGAAAAAACAAAAAAGAAGACACCATTGTTACAGTAAAAGGGTTGCCAATCGGGAATGGCGAACCAGTATTTGTTTTCGGACCATGTTCCGTGGAATCTTATGAACAAGTTGCTGCGGTTGCTGAGTCCATTAAAGCGAAAGGCTTAAAACTTATTCGTGGTGGTGCATTTAAACCTCGTACTAGCCCTTATGACTTCCAAGGATTAGGTTTAGAAGGACTCAAGATTTTAAAACGTGTATCGGATGAATACGGTTTAGGTGTTATTAGTGAAATCGTTACACCAGCTGATATTGAAGTTGCACTTGATTATGTTGATGTTATTCAAATTGGTGCAAGAAACATGCAAAACTTCGAATTACTAAAAGCGGCTGGTCGTGTAGACAAACCAATCTTATTAAAACGTGGACTGTCTGCTACAATTGAAGAATTCATCGGTGCTGCCGAATATATTATGTCACAAGGAAATGGCAAAATTATTTTATGTGAACGCGGTATCCGCACATATGAAAAAGCAACAAGAAATACGCTTGATATTTCTGCCGTTCCAATTTTGAAAAAAGAAACGCATTTACCTGTTATGGTAGACGTAACGCATTCTACTGGTCGAAAAGATTTATTACTTCCATGTGCAAAAGCAGCTTTAGCTATCGAAGCGGACGGTGTCATGGCTGAAGTTCATCCAGATCCAGCAGTTGCGTTATCAGATTCTGCACAGCAAATGGATATTCCTGAATTTGAAGAATTCTGGAATGCAATTTTAGCAAGTAATTTAGTACCACATAAAATGAAGTAACAGCGAAAAACCTTGGGATTCCAAGGTTTTTTGTTTTGTCATAAACAACCAATATTCTATCGGCATTTTCTTGCGAAGAACTATGCCGTTTTGATATGAAAATAAATGAAAATAAAGAGTAAAAACAATTGCATATCGAAAAAAGTTATCGTATTATTAAAGGAAGGCTAATTTGTTTACGTTTACAATGGTAGGTAGAGCCATTAAAATAATGAATATGGAGAGTGAATAGAGATGAATGTAACGATTTATGATGTTGCGCGGGAAGCAAACGTTTCTATGGCAACGGTATCTCGGGTAGTGAACGGCAACCCGAATGTTAAACCAGTAACAAGAAAAAAAGTATTAGATGTAATTAATCAATTAGGTTATCGTCCTAATGCTGTAGCTAGAGGTCTAGCAAGCAAACGTACAACTACAGTTGGTGTTATTATTCCAGATATATCTAACGTGTTTTATGCAGAACTTGCACGTGGGATTGAAGATATTGCGACAATGTATAAATACAACATTATCCTTAGTAATTCAGACGAAAATGAAGATAAAGAACTTCAAGTGTTAAATACGCTTCTTGGTAAACAAGTAGATGGTATTATTTATATGGGTGAACGTATTTCGGAACAATTACAAGAAGAATTTGATCGTTCCCCAGCGCCAGTAGTTTTAGCTGGAGCCGTTGATATGGAGAATAAATTCGCTTCCGTCAACATTGATTACAAACAAGCGACTAAAGAAGCGGTGAAACGTTTTGTAGATAATGGTCATAAGCAAATTGCTTTTGTAAGTGGTTCTCTAAACGAGCCAGTCAATCGTGAAATGAAATTAGCTGGTTACAAAGAAGCATTAGAAGAAGCGGGAATTGCTTACCAAGAAGATTACATTATCGAAGCGAAATATAACTATAATGCAGGGGTAAAAGTTTGGGAAGAATTAAGTGCCCTAGCTAAAAAACCAAATGCAGTTGTAGTTGCAGATGACGAACTAGCTATTGGTATTTTGAATGCGGCGCTTGATGCTGGCATTAAAGTTCCTGAAGACTTAGAAGTGATGACAAGCAATAATACAAAACTAACATTAATGTCACGGCCACAACTTTCGACTATCGTACAACCTTTATACGATATCGGTGCGGTTGCTATGCGTCTACTAACAAAATTAATGACAAATGAAGAAGTAGATGAAAAAACGGTTATTTTACCACATAGTGAAAAACTACGTGGAACGACTAAAGAAAAAAAATAAGTTGACAGCATTTTTGACGGTATGTTATAAATGTATGTATACTTTTCATAACGTAAATGACTATGAACGGACGAAGTAGTTGCTTATTCTTATTCCTAGAGAGCTAGTGGTTGGTGGAAACTAGTAGAGGTAAGTAGACGAATTACATCCCGGAGTCACGTTGCGCAGGATAATGGCGCGGCCGGTGTTGAGCCGTTATTTTTTGAAGTAGGATTTATTCCTAAAAGTAGGGTGGTACCACGTTAATTAATACGTCCCTTCGCTAGAGTTTTTTAGCGGAGGGGCGTTTTTTATGTCCAAAAATAAAAGGAGAATGATGGGAAATGAATATTATTGATGAATTAGAATGGCGCGGAGCTATTTACCAACAAACTGATGAAGAAGGTTTACGTAAATGGGTGGACGAAAAGCAAATTTCTTTATACTGCGGGATTGATCCATCAGGAGATTCGATGCACATCGGCCACTTGATTCCATTCATGATTTTACGTCGCTTCCAAAATGCTGGGCACCGTCCGATTATTTTAGTTGGTGGAGCAACAGGAACTATTGGCGACCCGAGTGGTAAAAAGGAAGAGCGTAAGTTACAATCAATGGAACAAATTAGCAAAAATGTGGAAAGCTTGCGCGTGCAACTTGGAAAGATTTTTGATTTTGAAGGTGATTCTGCAGCGAGCATGGTGAACAACTATGATTGGACAAAAGATGTGAGTATCCTTGATTTCTTACGTGATTACGGAAAAGAATTCAATGTGAACACGATGCTTTCGAAAGATATCGTCGCTAGTCGTTTGGAAGTGGGGATTTCATTTACAGAATTTGCTTACCAAATTTTACAAGCGATGGACTTTAATCACTTATATGAATTTAATGATTGCCGCCTGCAAATTGGTGGTAGTGACCAGTGGGGGAATATTACTGCTGGACTTGACTTGATTCGTAAAAAACAAGGCGAAAATGCCAAAGCTTTCGGTCTAACAATTCCTCTTTTAACAAAAGCTGATGGAACGAAATTTGGGAAATCAGAAGGTGGCGCGATTTGGTTGAATCCAGAGAAAACAACGCCATACGAATTTTACCAATTCTGGATTAATACGGATGATCGCGATGTAGTAAAATACTTGAAATACTTTACGTTCTTAACGGAAGCTGAAATTGATGAGTTAGCGAAACAAGTTGAAACAGAACCACATTTACGAGCTGCGCAAAAAACATTAGCAGCAGAAATGACCAAATTTGTGCATAGTGAAGAAGCTTTAGAACAAGCTTTGAAAATTTCAAAAGCACTATTTAGTGGTGATGTAAAAGCACTTACGGCGGATGAAATTGAACAAGGATTCAAAGACGTTCCGACATTTGTTGCAGAAGATTCGGAAGCAAACTTGGTCGATTGGTTAGTAACACTTGGTATCGAACCTTCCAAACGTCAAGCGCGTGAAGATGTAGGCAACGGGGCTATTTACATTAACGGTGAACGTCAGCAAGATTTGGAAAAAATCATGGATGCAAGTGACCGGATTGAAAATAAATTTACGATTGTAAGACGTGGTAAGAAAAAATACTTCTTAGTTTCTTATAAATAAGAGGGAAAGCACTCGTTTTTAAAGACGAGTGCTTTTTTATGCATAAAAAAACCTTACAACCACAACCGAAGTTATGTATTGTAAGGTTTTTAGCTCTAATTAACGGCTGTAGAATTCTACGATAAATGCTTCGTTGATTTCAGCAGCAAGTTCAGAACGTTCTGGTAGACGGTTAAGAGAACCAGTTAGTTTTTCTGCATCGAAAGTTACGTATTCAGGCACGAAGCTTGAAACTTCTAAGCTTTCAGCGATTGCAGAGTTTTTAGCAGATTTTTCACGAACAGAGATCACTTGACCAACAGATACTTGGTAAGAAGGGATATCTACGCGTTTGCCATCTACAGTGATGTGGCCATGGTTTACTAATTGACGAGCTGCACGACGAGTGCGAGCAAGACCAAGACGGTAAACGATGTTATCAAGGCGTTGTTCTAGTAAGATCATGAAGTTCTCACCATGTTTACCTTGTAATTTACCAGCTTTGTTGAACGTGTTTTTGAATTGACGTTCAGTTAATCCATACATATGACGCAATTTTTGCTTTTCAGCTTGTTGCAAACCATATTCTGAGATTTTTTTACGTTGAGTTGGGCCGTGTTGACCTGGAGCATACGGACGACGCTCTAATTCTTTACCTGTTCCAGAAAGTGAAATTCCTAAACGACGGGAAACTTTCCAGCTTGGACCTGTATAACGAGCCATAAGAGACTCCTCCTTTTATTTGTTTTTGGTATAAAACAAACGTGACGTAAAACCAAATCAGGGCAGTTTACCTTCATATACCATCACCATAGCAGCCGCCGGTTACGCGATATACCACAGAATTAAATCTGGGGGTAAACAACACACTCATTCATTTTACTCAAGCTGCATTTTACACATCTTCCAGTATAGTATAGTTACTAGTAGCTTGTCAATTGATTTCTTGAACGATTGCATCACGGATTTTTTCTAGCCACAACTGATCCACTTCATCAAAACGATTAAAAAGGGGACTATCAATATCAAGCACGCCAAGCAACTGATTATTTTTTACAATTGGCAGAACGATTTCGGAGTTAGATGCCGCATCACATGCGATATGACCAGGGAAATCGTGCACATTTTCTACTATATATGTTTTTTGGTCAGCGGCAGCAGAACCGCACACACCTTTGCCAAGTGGAATGCGAATACATGCAGGAAGACCTTGGAATGGGCCAAGTACAAGTTGATTTGTTTCTTTTTCAAGTAAATAAAACCCAACCCAATTAATATCAGATAGTGCTTGATTTAATATAGAAGAAACATTGCTTAAGTTCGCAATTAAATTTGGTTCGCAGTGAATCATTGCTTGCACTTGTTTTAACGCAAGCCCGTAATTTTCTTCTTTTGATCCAGTCATTTTTTGGATTTCAATCATTTTTATCCCCACATTTCTTTTCAAATATTGTCTTTAGTATAGCATGAACGTCAAGGGATTTCGGGAAATTTGTTTCGTGATAGAGTAGGTTTTACTTGTTCCAAAATTTTTTTCGCTAAACGCAAGTAATTCTAGGGAAATCGTGGTAAAATAAAAGATGTGTATAATGAACTGAAAATGAGGAATAAAATATACTACATATGGAAAGATGTACATAATTGAAAAGATGTATGGGCAGCTTGAGTGTGGCTGTTTTTCTTTCACAAGTTAACGTTGATGGGAGGATTTTGGATGTACTACATGTTAATCGGCTTTATTATCGTAGTTATTGCAGTCATTGGTGCAGGCTACATATTAAAAAGAAAACATTACCAAAGAATAAACGAGTTAGAAGAGAAAAAGATTAAACTCAGAGAGCGGCCGGTTATTGATGAACTTTCAAAAGTGAAAAAATTAAAACTAACAGGTCAAACAGAAGCGCTTTTTGAATCATGGCGTTCCTCATGGGATGAAATTGAAACAAGACTATTTCCTGATTTAGAAGAAGTATTATTAGAAGCAGAGATGAACACGGACCGTTATAAATTCCGTTCTGCGACAAACGCTGAAAATGATATTGAGCAAATGCTCGTTGTGATTGAAAAGCAAATGGATCAAATTCTTGGTGGACTGAAAGAACTACTTATTAGTGAAGAAAAAAATGCGAAAGAAAGCCGTGCCACGAAAGAAAAATTTGCGGAGTTACGCCGAGAAGTTTTAACAAGAGGATTTAAGCTTGGAGAAACGTTACCGTATGTAGAAGCAAAACTAAATGAACTGTCAGAAAGCTTAAATAGCTATGATTCATTAACGGACCAAGGTGATCATTTAGAAGCACGCGAAATCGTTATTGTAGTTCAAAAAGAAATGCAAGTCATTGAGGCGCAAATGGAACGAATTCCGTCCTTATTGCACGAAACAGATACTATTTTGCCAGAAGAAATGAATAAACTTCGTGCTGGTTATGAAGAAATGGTCCGAAAAGGTTATTATTTAGCCCAAATGGAGTTAGATAAAGAGATTTCTCGCATGAAAAATCAAATTGATAAAATGAAAAAAAATGTAATTAATCTTGATTTAGATGAAGCGGAACAAGGAGTAGAAGAATTACATAATGAAATCGATTTGTTTTATGATACGCTTGAGCACGAAGCAGAAGCACGTCATTTCGTGAAAGAAAATCATAGCCCAACTTCTGACAAATTACAACGCCAAAATGCCGTTTCAGATGCGCTTGCTGAGCAAATTACAGAAGTAAAACAAACGTATCATGTTGCAGAAGATGATTTGGCAGTTTATTTAAAAACGAGCGCTAAATTAAGTGAAGCCAAAGAAAACTTTGAACAATTGACCACTTTAATTGCTAGTGGAGAGATTGCTTACTCGGCAGCTCAAGATACACTGAAAGAAATTGATGCAGCACTTATTACAATTAGTGCTGAACAAGACAAATTTGCTGAAGAATTACGTTCCTTGCGTAAAGACGAACTAGAAGCACGTGACGATGCAGAGCGGATGCGTCGGGCAATTATTACACTGGATCGCAAAATGGAACGAGAGCGTTTGCCAGGTCTTCCAGAAGAGTATTTGTCGCTTCGAGAGCATATGGGTGAATCCATTGATACACTTGAGAAACGTTTAGAAGAAAAACCGCTAAACATGAAAGCAGTGAGCCAAGATTGGCGTATTGCAGAAGAAGATTTAATCCATTTAACTGAAAAAGCGGAAGAAATGATGGAGAATGTTCGACTCGTGGAACATGTTATCCAATATGCAAACCGCTATCGTTTGCGCAATAAAGAACTCGCAGATGAGCTTGTGCAAGCTGAGAACCATTTCTATAATGACTATCAGTATAAAAAAGCCTTAGAAATTGCTGTAACTGCATTAGAAAAAGTGGAAACAGGCGCATTTAAAAAAGTCGAGAAAGCCTATGCATCTAAAGTAAGCGTCGATGATATTGAATAAAAAAGTACAAACAGGATTCCTATTATAATAGGAATCCTGTTTTTTTATGAAAATAGTAGTTGGAAAGTGTTGGAATTATGATAAAATGGAGAGTGGAATATTGGGGAGGAGAATATTGGTTTTATGATTTATTTCGATAATAGTGCGACAACAAAGCCAAATGCAGCCGTACTTGAAACATATACAAAGGTAGCAAGTAATTATTTTGCTAATCCTTCTTCGCTTCACCGTTTTGGCGCTAAATCAAAAGAACTGCTTGATACATCAAGAAAACAAATTGCTACGATGGTGGGCGCTTTGCCAGAAGAAATTATTTTCACATCCGGTGGGACAGAAGGGAATAATTTAGCGATTAAAGGGCTAGTTTATAGTTACCAAAATCGCGGGAAACATATTGTTACCTCTAGCATCGAGCATCCTTCTGTTCGTATGGTAATGGAAGAACTTGAGCAGGAAGGTTTTACTGTCACGTATTTACCAGTAGATAAAAACGGCGTCATCAAGATGGAAGCATTGAAAGCTGCACTCACAGATGAAACGATTTTAGTGTCTATTATGGGCGTGAACAATGAGGTGGGAAGCATCCAACCACTGCACGAAATTGGCGAAATGCTAAAATTGCTTGAACATACTTTCTTTCATGTAGATTTCGTTCAAGGTATCGGAAAAATACCACTTGCGCTTAATGAGAATGCTATTGATTTGCTCACTTTTTCAGGGCATAAATTTCATGCTCTACGTGGAACCGGAATACTTTTTAAACGGAAAAATGTGCATTTGCATTCAGAAATTCTTGGTGGTGGGCAGGAAATGGGCTACCGCAGTGGAACAGAAAATTTAGCTGGGAATGTTGCGCTTGCAAAAGCATTACGACTAACGCTCGAAAATGAGCCACGAAAAGAAGCATTAATCGAGATTCGCGATTACTTACTAACGGAAATTGCGCAAATGCCTGATATGACAGTTCATACAAAGCAAAGTGTCGCGGCTCCACATATCGTTTGTTTTTCGGCAAAAGGGCATCGTGGGGAAATTTTGGTACATGCTTTAGAAAAAGAAGATATTTACATTTCCACAACTAGTGCGTGTTCTTCTAAGCAGAAGCTAGCAAGCAGCACATTAAAAGCGATGGGTGTGACGGACGAAGAAGCAACAGGAGCTGTACGCGTTAGTTTATCGTATGAAAATCGTTTATCCGAAGCGAAAATTTTTATTCAAAAACTGCAAGAAATCATTGAAAATCTAAATAAAGTGGTGAAATAAATTGGAATTTGATCGTATGTTAATTAGATACGGAGAATTATCTACAAAAGGAAAAAACAGAAAACAATTTGTGACAAAGTTGGCGCAAAACGTCAAACGTGCAATGACTGATTTGCCGGAAGTTCGCATTCACGGAGAACGTGACCGAATGTATATTATTTTAAATGGGGCAGATTATCAGCTCGCAGAAGAACGGTTGAAACCGATTTTCGGGATTCAATCATTTAGCCCGGCGGTCCGCGTCAATTTAGATTTAGAGGAAGTAAAAGCTGCTGCACTTGCTTTAGTACAAGATGCGCACGAGGAGAATGGAACATTTAAAGTCGCAGCAAGACGTAGCCACCGCGAGTTTCCACTTGATTCTAATGAAATAAATCAAGAAATCGGTGCCCATGTCCTACAAAATATAGAAGATTTAACCGTCAATGTGAAAAATCCAGATGTAAAACTAACCATTGATGTGCGCAAAGAAGGCGTATTCTTATCATGTCGGACGATTCTTGGGGCAGCAGGTCTGCCTGTAGGTTCATCGGGTCGTGCAATGTTAATGCTTTCAGGTGGTATCGATAGCCCAGTTGCTGGTTATTTAGCTCAAAAACGTGGTGTAGAAATTGAAGCAGTTCATTTCCACAGCCCACCGTATACAAGTGAACAAGCGAAACAAAAAGCGATTGATTTGGCTGCAAAATTGGCTAAATACAGCGGACAGGTACAAATGCACATCGTTCCGTTTACAGAAATTCAAGAAGTGATTAAACAACAAATTCCTGAGAGTGTGATTATGACCGTAACTCGTCGAATGATGCTCCGAATTACAGATGAGCTGCGCCGCAAGAGAAATGGTTTAGCTATTGTTAATGGCGAGAGTTTAGGGCAAGTTGCCAGCCAAACATTAGAAAGTATGCTAGCGATTAACGCCGTAACAGCGACACCAATCATTCGCCCAGTCGTATCCATGGATAAAAATGAAATTATTCAAATCGCACAAAAGATTGATACGTATAACTTATCAGTGCAACCATTTGAAGATTGCTGTACCATTTTCACGCCACCATCTCCAAAAACAAAACCAAAACTAGATAAAATCGAGCATTACGAAAGTTTCACAGATTTCGATGCGCTAATTGCAAAAGCTTTAGACAACATCGAAACTATTTCTGTAAATGTAGCGGAAACTGTGCAAGTGAAAGATGAGTTTGCTGATTTATTTTAAGATTAACCGTTTATCCTAAAAAAGGATAAACGGTTTTTTGTATATTATATACATAATAAATAACTTAAAATGCATAAAATAGTTTTAAATATTAATAAAAAACCATTTGACATTATAAATATACATCATTATAATGAAAAGTATCATTTAATAATTAACGGGAGGGGTTAGGATGAAAGTTTCCATTATAGGCGCGACAGGCTACGGAGGGCTTGAGTTAATTCGCTTGCTTCATCAACATGCTTCGGTAGACATAGCGACGTTACATAGTTTTTCCGCTCAATCAGAAACACTTGCAACCTTTTATCCTCATTTAAAAGATTTAGAAGCTAGCCCCTTAGAGAAAATAAATCCAACAGAAATCATCGAAAAAAGTGATACCGTTTTTATTGCCACGCCTTCTGGAATCGCCAAAGATATTGCACTGCCTTATGTAGATGCGGGTTTGAATGTCATTGATTTATCTGGGGACTTTCGATTAAAAGACAGGCAACTTTACGAAAAGTGGTACGGAAAAAGCGCGGCGCCAACCGAGTATATCGCTAAGGCGGAATATGGTTTAGCAGAATTCCGTGAAAAGAAAGAAACTACTTTCATTGCGAATCCTGGGTGTTATGCAACTGCAACATTGTTAGGTCTCGCGCCACTTACAAAGAATAAGTTGATTGATCCCACATCCATTATTGTAGATGCTAAATCAGGTATTTCCGGCGCAGGAAAAGTGCCCTCTGCAAGTACACATTTCACAGAAACCAATGAAAACATGACACTTTATAAAATGAATTCTCATCAACATATTCCAGAAATAATGCAACAATTAACTAAATGGGATGAAAGTATCCCGGCAATTCAATTTTCTACTTCATTAATTCCTATTACAAGGGGAATCTTCACAACCATCTACGTTAAACCCAAAAATCCTATCACCCAAAAAGAGTTACATACGCTTTACGAATCCACCTACGAGAATGCTCCATTTGTCCGAATCCAACCAGAAAATGTATATCCGACTGTCAAACAAGTGACAGCATCGAATTACTGCGACATAGGTCTTGCTTATAATGAAAAAACGAATGTGATTACTATCGTTTCTGTGATTGATAATTTAGTCAAAGGGGCGGCTGGTCAGGCCATTCAAAATTTAAACATAATGGCGAATTTTGCTGAAAGTGACGGATTAAGGTTTATTCCGGTATATCCGTGAAAGGGGAAAAACAAAATGGAACTTATTAAAGGAAATATCGCCTCGCCAAAGGGCTTTTATGCGGATGGAAAGCACGCGGGATTAAAGAGAAAACGAAATGATATTGGTTGGATTTATTCAGAAGTTCCAGCAAATGCAGCTGCTGTTTATACGATGAATCAAATGCAAGCGGCACCGATTTTTGTAACGAAAGACTCTTTTCAAAGTAGTGCAAAGTTACAAGCAATTATTGTGAATAGCGGGAATGCCAATGCATGCACAGGGAATCAAGGGATGCTAGATGCACTTGCGATGCGGGCTCAAACGGCAGAAAAGTTAGATATTCCACTTGATTACGTAGCCGTTGCGTCCACGGGGATTATTGGCGATATGCTACCGATGGACAAAATCAACGCGGGAATTGAGATGCTAGAAAAGCAAACCGGAAATGCGGCCGATTTTGAAGAAGCGATTTTAACGACGGATACATTTCAAAAACAAATCAGTTTTCAAACAGAAATTGGTGGTAAAACAGTGACAATGTCAGGAGTGGCAAAGGGATCCGGGATGATACATCCTAATATGGCGACAATGCTCGCTTTTATTACGACAGATGCTGCCATTCCAGCTGAATTATTGCAAAAATTACTAAAAATAAAAGTAGATAAAACTTTCAATCAAATAACGGTAGACGGTGATACATCTACCAATGATATGGTGGTAGTCATGGCGAATGGCTGTGCAGAAAACCCGAAGCTTCAGGAAGGGACAGCGGATTTTGCAAAATTTGCGGATATGTTTCAAGCGGTAACGGAGCACCTTGCTAAAAGCATCGCGCGAGACGGCGAGGGAGCGACAAAACTAATCGAAGTGCAAGTAAATGGCGCTACAAAAACAGAAGACGCAAGAATGATTGCTAAAAAAATTGTTTCTTCTAGTCTCGTGAAAACGGCAGCTTTTGGTGGAGATGGGAACTGGGGACGTATTATTTGCGCGATTGGCTATTCAGGTGGCAGATTTGCACCAGATAATATTACGATTAAAATTGGCGGGATTGAAATTCTGAATCATAGCAGCCAAACCATTTTTAATCAACAAGCGCTAGATGCCTATTTAGAAGAAGAGCATATTGTTATCGAAGTTGATCTTCATATCGGGCTTGAATCAGGTACGGCTTGGGGTTGCGACTTGAGTTATGAATATGTCAAAATCAATGCTTGTTACCGGACGTAAGGAGGAATAAGGGTGGAAAACACGATAGTAATAAAACTCGGTGGTGTTGCAAGCGACAATTTAACAGAAGGTTTTTTTCGACAAATTACAGAGTGGCAAGCAGCGAATAAGAAAATTGTCCTCGTTCATGGCGGCGGTCATTATATTACAAAAATGATGGAAGCCCTCGCTATTCCAGTCGAAACGAAAAATGGTCTACGAATCACCAACAAAGCAGCCCTCGAAGTAACAAAAATGGTTTTAATTGGTCAAGTTCAGCCAGCTATTACGACTGCTTTTCAAAAACGAAATATCTCGGTCATTGGCTTAAACGCTGGAGATACAGGTTTACTGGAAGCAGATAGGTTAAGTGACACTGATTTAGGTTTGGTTGGTAAAATCACAAAAGTAAAAACAAATTTAATTGAGCAATTGCTTAGCGAAAATATTATCACCGTGATTGCGCCCCTTGGTATAAATAGTGAACACGATTGGCTCAATGTTAATGCGGATACAGCCGCCTGTGAGGTAGCAAGCGCACTCCATGCAGAAGCGCTCTATTTACTAACAGATGTTCCAGGAGTAAAAAATGGCTCAGAAATTATCAACGAAATAGCCACAGCAGAAATTGAAAAGCTGCAAAAGACTGGCGTAATCAAAGGCGGAATGATTCCTAAATTAGCAAGTGCCGCTTTTGCCGCTGAAAATGGTGTTGACCAGGTGATTATTACAAATTCCCTTGAAACAATAGGTACAAAAATAAAAAGCAAGGTGGCGATAGGATGAACTATGTCTTTCCAACGTATAATAGATTCCCCGTTGATTTAATAAAAGGTACGGGTACAGTTGTAACGGATGTATTTGGTAAAACATATCTTGATTTTACAAGTGGTATCGCTGTTTGCAATCTAGGTCATTGCCCGGAGAACGTCACAGAAGCAGTACAACGACAACTAACGAATATTTGGCATACATCGAATTTATATGAATGTGCTTTGCAAGATAGTGTCGCAGAATTAATTGCTGATGGTAAAGACAGATTAGTTTTCTTTTGTAATAGCGGAACAGAGGCAAATGAAGCAGCGCTCAAATTAGCTAGAAAATATACCGGAAAAGAAAAAATAATTACCTTTGAGAAATCTTTCCACGGACGTACTTTTGGTTCGATGTCAGCTACAGCCCAAGCTAAAATTCATCAAGGGTTCGGGGGACTTGTTCCTGGCTTCACTTACGTCCCTTATAACGACATCGAAGCTTTCCGAGCAGAAATCGATGAACATACAGCAGCAGTCATGTTAGAAGTGATTCAAGGGGAAGGTGGCGTCATCCCAGCAAATGCAGCCTTTCTTTTAGAGGTTCAATTGCTTTGCAAAAAAATGGGGGTATTATTAATTATTGATGAAGTGCAGACTGGGCTTGGGCGAACGGGGACGCTTTATGGGTTTGAGCAGATTGGTTTAGATCCAGATATTTTCACTTTAGCAAAAGGGCTTGGAAATGGCTTGCCGATTGGAGCGATGGTCGGAAAAGCGAATCTAAGTAGTGCTTTTGGGCCGGGAAGTCATGGCTCTACTTTCGGAGGAAATAAATTGGCACTTGCGGCGGCTAAAGAGATATTACTGACAATGAAACAAATGGGATTTTTAGAAGAAGTAAATGCCAAAGCAGACTATTTTAGAAACTTGTTAGAAGTGCATTTAGAGGCGTTGGATAGTGTTTCTGTCATTCGTGGTGGAGGATTTCTTATAGGCATAGAACTTGAAAGTACCGCAGAACCAGTTGTAACGGAGCTTAGAGATAAAGGGTTGTTAATACTAACTGCGGGGGCAAATGTGCTACGAATCTTACCACCTTTAACCGTCAGTTATGCAGAAATCGATCAAGCTATATATTTATTGAAAAGTGTTTTGGAAAACCAATTGATTGGGAGTGAAGAGGGATGACAATGTATGCGAAAAATAATACAGCTGGTAAAGATATGCTCAGCTTGCTTGAATGGAATAAAGAAGAATTGACGGATATCATTAAATTAGCTGTTGCAATGAAAACGAATCCAGCTCACTATAGTCATATTTTAAGCGGGAAAATTTTAGGAATGATCTTTGATAAGCCTTCTACTAGAACACGGGTTTCTTTTGAAGCTGGGATTCTGCAATTAGGTGGACAAGCGATAGTGATGAGTTCAAAGGAATTGCAAATCGGGCGTGGTGAACCGATTAAAGATACGGCGCATGTGATGTCAGAATATATTGATGCAATTATGATCCGGACATTTAGTCATGAAAAAGTAGAAGAATTGGCGTATCATGCAGAAATTCCGATTATTAATGGATTAACTGATTTGCACCATCCATGCCAGGCGTTAGCGGATTTAATGACTATTTATGAATGGAAAGATCAGTTGGAAGGTGTCAAACTAGCTTATATTGGTGATGGTAACAATGTATGCCATTCTTTACTGTTAGCAGGTGCCATGGTTGGACTAGATATTCGTCTTGCAATGCCAAAAGGGTACGAAGTCGATGAAACAATTTTAGCAACGGCGGAGAATCTGGCGAAAGAAAGTGGTGCCAAGATTTTCGTTACGGTAGACCCGAAACATGCAGTGGCAGATGCGGACTTTATTTATACAGATGTTTGGACAAGCATGGGGCAAGAAGAGGAAAATGCGAAACGTTTAGCGGATTTTGGCGAAAAATATCAAGTGAATGCGGAGTTAGCTAGCGTTGCTAAGCCAGATTATCATTTCTTACATTGTTTACCAGCGCACCGAGAAGAAGAAGTGACAGCTGAGATCATTGATGGCAATCACTCGGTTATTTATCAACAAGCAGGAAATAGACTTCATGCGCAAAAAGCGTTGCTAGCAGCCATTTTAGAAGCAAAATAAAAAAAGTCTGGCACTTATGCCAGACTTTTTTATTATAAGAAATTACGTTTCACTTTATCCCAGAAAGAATTTTTAGGTAGTTTGATAATATTGATAAAACGATCGCCTACTTCTAAATTAACTTCATGTACATGTTGGATACTAAGTGCTTCGCTGTCCATTCCAATCATTGGGAATTCGTTATTTCCTTCTTCAGACGCAATTTCAATACGTAGTTTGCGTTTTGGACTAAGGATGAACGATGATCCTAGCGTACGGAATTTATTGTTGTTAATAGAAGCTAGTTCACTTACTTGCATAGATGGAAGAAGTGGGTCCACGATAGAACCGTTCACTGATTTATTATAAGCAGTACTTCCTGTTGGTGTGGAAATAACCATTCCATCGCCGCGGAAAGTTTCGAAGTGAGAATCATTAATATAAAGATCCATCGTAAGTGTTCTAATGATGGATGAACGAATATTAAACTCATTTAGTACATAAAATGCTTTGGTATTATTCACTGTTCCATAAATAGTTGGGTAACGACGTACTAACCAACGATCTTCAATGGCTGCCTTGATGATTTCATCCAATTGATTAATATGGAAGTCACAGTATTGACCTAATTGCTCTGTTAGCGCAATCCCTGCATATAAACAATCTTGACGGAAGCCAGTTTCTCTTACAGATTTAAGAAAAGCACCATCACCACCAATGCTGATAATAACGTTTGCTTTTTGATAGTCATCAGTTAATTCATATCCATAATCAGTCGTAATTTTCTTCAATTCTTTTGCTTTTGCATGTAACTCTTCTGTTTTTCGATAGGAAAAATAAAAAATAGTTTTTGCCATGTTAGTTGTCCCTCCAGAATCCAATTTTAATCAACAAACTTATTATAACATGACTTAAGGGCAATTTCTTTCTTCATCCGTAAAAAAGTGAAATGGAACACAATTTAAGAGAAAGATTGTACAAAATAAAAGAGACTGTTATTATTACATTATCTAAATAGAAAAAGGGGAGAAATTAATGAACGCTAAAAGATGGGTTGCACTAGGGATTGTTTTTGCACTTTTGATAGTTAGTGCGTTAGCAAAGTTTACTTCAAGTCAAATCGCTTCAACGGAAGAGAGTAGTCCGACATTTGTCGAAAGTCTATTCGCGGATACCGGCGAACTAACCGAAACAGTAATTGAAGAAGGTGGGGATGATACAATTGCTGTATTATCTGTAGATGGTACTATTCAAGATACGGGAGATTCTGGTTCTTTACTTGGAGGCGGGGGCTATGATCATTCATTTTTCATGCAACAATTAGAACAAGTGAGAAATGATGACTATATCCAAGGTGTGCTGCTGTATGTTAATTCACCAGGTGGCGGTGTTATGGAGTCCGCGCAAATTCGTGATAAAATTCTACAAATTCAAAAAGAACGCAATATTCCATTCTATGTTTCCATGGGGAGTATGGCAGCATCAGGTGGATATTATATTTCCGCACCAGCCGACAAAATTTTTGCAAGTAAAGAAACATTGACTGGTTCACTTGGGGTTATTATGCAAGGGTATGACTATAGTGAACTCATGAAAAAATTAGGTGTTTCAGATAATACCATTAAAAGCGGCGAATATAAAGACATTATGAGCGGGACAAGACCAATGACGGAAGACGAGAAGAAAATTATGCAGTCAATGATTGATGATTCTTACAATGAGTTCGTTAAAGTCGTTGCAAAAGGCCGTGGAATGTCCGCAGAAAAAGTACGTAAAATTGCAGATGGACGCATATACGACGGCCGCCAAGCAAAAGAGAACGGGTTGATTGATGAGTTTGGTTATCAAGAAGATGCCCTAGAAGCTTTGAAAAAAGAACAGGGGTTAGCTGATGCGACAGTCATTCAATATGATGCACCAGAAGACTTTAGCTCGTTATTCTCTGTAGCTGCACAAAAAATCTCTGGTCAAAATGCAGATATTTCCCAACTAATCAAATTAACTGGCACACTTAAAGCGCCAAGAATGATGTATTTATATGGAGAATAATGTGAGAGGAGAGGCGCAAATGGCTAATGAAAATGTTGCTTTTGAAAACAAACGCCAAGTCTATCATTATGAACCACCAATTCAGAAAGAAGAAGCCATTCCTAAACAGTACTTTGCTGGCTTTTGGATCCGGTTTTTAGCTTATTTAGTCGATTTAGTTGTCATTGCAGCCTTGAAGGGAATTATTATTAATCCGATTTTCCGCGTCTCTGGAATGGGGATGGATGACAGTTTCTTCACATTTTATTGGGGAATGACAACGATTATCTTTTTAGCTTACTTTATTTTGCTTACTAAGTTTTTTGGACAAACGCTT
Source organism: Listeria monocytogenes (assembly GCF_041765605.1). Classification (GTDB taxonomy): domain Bacteria; phylum Bacillota; class Bacilli; order Lactobacillales; family Listeriaceae; genus Listeria; species Listeria monocytogenes_D. The sequence goes on along the minus strand of NZ_CP168900.1, from coordinate 1,647,004 downwards.
GGGAAAATGTTATTTGGTCTTCGCGTAGTGAAACTTGATGGCGGAAAATTGACTTGGTTAACCGTTTTATTTCGAGAAGGTGCGATGCGCTTTGTCTTAAAAACCATTTGGCCGTTATATGTGGTTTGTGCCTTTACACCAAACAAACAAGGCATTGCGGACTTCTTTGAATCCACATCTGTCGTCCACACGGGCTACTTAGAACTAGATGAAAAATGGGTAAATGGAGCAAAAAAATAGCTTATAGCAAACTTCTTCTTTAAAATGGAATAGAAGCGTCCATTAAAGGAGGAAGAAAAAATGACTCAAGTAACATTTAAACATAATCCAGTTACACTCGTAGGTACCGAAAGAAAAGTTGGCGACAAAGCGCCGAACTTCACAGTGGTGAATAGAGATTTAGAAGAAGTAACATTGCACGATTATGAAGGGAAAGTGAGACTTATCAGCGTTGTTCCTTCCATTGATACAAGTGTTTGTTCCACACAAACGCGTAAATTTAATGAAGAAGCAAGCAATTTAGATAATACAGTTGTCTTAACTATCTCCGTTGATTTACCATTTGCTCAAAAGAAATGGTGTGCAGCAGAAGGTTTACCAAATGCGATTACTTTATCTGATCACCGCGATCTTTCTTTTGGCGAAGCATACGGTGTAATCATGAAAGAACTTCGCTTACTAGCTCGTTCTGTTTTTGTTGTAAATGCAAAAGGAGAAATCGTCTACACGGAAGTAGTTCCAGAAGGTAGCGACCATCCAAATTACGAAGCAGCGATAGAAGCAGCCAAAAAAGCTTAAATCTTAAAAGCATTCCTTTATGCAGGGGCTGGATAAAACAGTAATATGTTATGCAGAGACGGTGTAGCCTTACGGCTACGCCGTTTCTGCTTTTTCTTTGTTTGGTCGCTCAACTACAACAGGCTGGAAGCGTTCCAGTGGTGGCAGTATCCCCACAAGATTGTAACTGATATGAATCCCCTGTCTGCGCTTGCCAGTGCTTTTGTCCGGTGCTTCCACAAATACCTTGATCACAAGGTCATTGAGGATGGCAGGGGTCAATGTTTCTAGGCTAGAGTACCGCTTGCACTTGGCAATGAAATCTTCTACCTGTGTGGTCTTTTGTTCCTGCTGATCAATCTCTTTTTCTAGCATTGTAATCATTTGCCGCAGTGTTTTCTGTTCCAGATCATATCCTCTTGACAACTGCATGAAGCGTTCATCCGTCAGCTTCCCACTAGCGTTGTCCTCATAGACTTTACGGAATAATACATCCAGATCATCTACACGCTTCTGAGACTGTGCTATTTGTTTCCGCTTGGCACTTAACTCTTTTTGGATTTCCGTGGAACGTTCTGCTTCGATGGACACCCGAAAGCTGTCCTCATACCGCTGTACAAAGCCAATCACATAGCGCATGTGCGCCAGTACCATTTCTTCCAGCACAACAGCACGGATGAAATGGGATGTACACGGGTCAACCGCTTTTTGCGAAGCAGAACACCGGAAATGGTCATGCCTTGTCTCAAAGTATCTGGTTGTGCAGTAATACAGCTTGCTCCCGCAATCAGCACAATGGGGAATGCCGCTGAACATATTGGTTTTACCAGTCTTAGATGGCCTACGCTTGTTCTAACGCAGCTGCTGGACGGTATCCCATACATCCTGTTCAATGATAGGCTGATGGGTGTTTTCAAATACCATTTGGTTTTCTTTCGGGTTCTTCCGCTATTTCTTATTCCGAAAGGATTCCTTGTAGGTTTTAAAATTCACCGTATGCCCCAGATACTCTTTCCGTTCAAGGATATGAGCCACGGTACTGTCACACCATTTACATCGATCAGCGGGAACATCAGCAGGTGCGCTTCTGCCGTTTGACTTTGCATAAGCAGACGGTATCAGCACCCTGCGCTCAGATAATATCCGAGCAATTTTAGTGGGGCCGTTACCCTCCATGCAAAGCCGGAATATCTCACGAACAACCTCGGCGGCAGCTTCATCTACAATCCAGCGATTTTTGTCCTCTGGGTCTTTGATATATCCATAAGGCGGGAAGGTGCTAAGCGGTTTGCCGGATTGTCCTTTTGCTGTAAACACAGCTTTGATTTTCTTACTGGTATCTTTGGCGTACCATTCATTAATCACATTGCGGAATGCGATGAACTCACTGACGCCTTGATTACTGTCAACGCCATCATTGATAGCGATAAACCGAACACCTTTTTCCGGCAGTTGGATTTCGGTAAGCAGACCAACCTTCAAATAATCCCTGCCGAGCCTGCTCATGTCCTTGACTATTACAGTAGATACTTTTTCCTCATCAATTAGAGCAAGCATTTCATTCAGTCCGGGACGGTCAAAGGTAGTTCCTGATACCCCATCATCAATAAAGAAGCGAGTGTTGAGTAAGCGGTGTTCTTCTGCGTACTTTGAGAGAATTGATTTCTGATTCACAATGCTGTTGCTATCGCCTTGAAGTTCGTCATCACGAGATAGACGGCAATACAGGGCGGTGATTTGTTCAGGCTGCTGGTTCATAATTTTTCCATTTTCATCAACTTGATAGTTCAACGTTTTTCCTCCTGTTTTAAAATAGCACAAGTAAATTAGCCAAACGGTTCACTAATTCTCCAAGCCGATAACGATACCCCATAATAAAAGATGTATCGGAGATATAGATATCCTTTCTCCCCTTGGCTACCACTTACTCACTTGTTTCGACCTGTCAAGCCCTGACGTAGTCAGCAAAGTTTAGGCTTGATGGGTCGGAACAAGTGAGTACACTCCAAACAAGGGAGAGATGGATTTTGCTTCATATATTACCGTCTTAAAAAAGCTGTTTTCGGATAACTTAACACATTTTTTGTTGATACAGCTATAATAATTACTAAAAATATTTTAGGCTTTTGCCCACTCACAAAACATGATTTAAAAAAGGGGTATGGCGGAAGGTGGCTGGTGTATAGCCACTTCCTATGCTTGCTCTGCTTCCTGAATATTTTATTAACTTTAAAATAAAGCTTGACCTAAAGCGCACTTTATAGTGTATTCTTATTTATGAGGTGAAGAATATGGAATATATTGCGCATGAAGTGGCTGAGAAGTTGGGCATTACAGTTCCCACACTGCACTACTATGAAAAAGCTGGTTTGCTTCCATCAATAAAAAGAAATAGTGTAGGAAATAGAATATACACAGAAGAGAATATTGAATGGCTTTACATGATTGTGTTGATGCGGGAAGTTGGCGTACCGATTCGTGAAATACGCTCTTACATACAATTATTGTTGAAGGGCCCTGAAACAATCCCTGAACGCTATCAATTAGTAACGCAGTACAAGCAATCTGTAGAAGAAAAGATGAAGGCAATGCAAACTTCTTTAAAATGGCTGGGTGCTAAAGTGAATTTCTATCAGGAAATGATGGATACAGGGGAGAACAAGCCTTGCCGTACCTTTCTGGAGGAATCTGAACTTTTTAGGTTGAAGCAAGCGGAGGAGCAAAAATGAGAACTGTCTTAATAACAGGCACTACCAGTGGTATAGGCTATGCACTAAGTGAGCTTTTTGCTAAAAAAGAGTGTCATGTCATTTTGGTATCACGGAATGCTATGAAGCTATCCGCACAAAAACAAAAGCTGGAAAACGGAAATAACCGTATTGATACCATTACATGTGACCTTGAACAGACTAATGCTGCTGAAATAATATATAAATCTATTAAGCAGAACGGATGGCAAGTTGACATATTGGTAAATAATGCTGGCTTTAATGAAGCAGGGTTATTTTCTGAAACAGATGCCACATGCGAACAAGGCATGATAAATTTACATATCAATTTTGTAACCGATATGATGAAGTTGTTTATTCCTGAAATGATTCAGAATAGTCATGGACATATATTAAATGTTGGTTCAACCGGCTCCTACATTGCTTGCCCTAAAGATGCTGTCTATGCTGCTTCAAAAGCGTATATCCTTCATCTTTCAAAAGCGGTTCATGCTGAATTAAAAGGCACAGGTGTCACAGTAACAACGCTTTGCCCCGGCTCAACACGCACTGAATTTGCACATAAAGCAAAAATAGAACACACATTATTATTTAAGATATTCGTTATGTCTCCCCATAAGGTTGCGTTGTCCGGCTTGCGTGCTATGGAAAAGGGCAAGTCTGTCATAATACCAGGTCTTTATAATAAAATTTTAGTTTTATGTTCTCGATTATTGCCCTATTCCTTTATTGGCTGGATGACGAAAAAAATGTTATAGAAAAGGAGGATATCACCTTGCATTTACTCATCATAAATGGCAGTCCTCGCAAAAGTGGTGCTACCGCAAAAATTTTAACCTATATCCATGAAAAACTCTGCACAATGGATTCGGAACTTGAAATAACGCACATTGATTTAAGCAATTATAATTTAAAATTGTGTGTGGGTTGCATGGGCTGCTATAAAACTGGATATTGCTTTATTCAAGATGATGGAGTGGAAAGATTACGCAGTCTCATCGATCAATGCGATGGCTTGATTCTTGGAAGTCCAACCTATACCAGCAATGTATCCGGGTATTTAAAAATTCTAATGGATCGTGGGTATTTTATTTTTGAACAACTTCTTAGAAATAAACCATGTTTCTCTGTTATCACTTATGAGAATGCGGGTGGAAAAAAGGCACAAAAAATTCTAAATGAATTTATACACTATTCTGGTGGCTCGGTTAGCGGACATTATAGAAAAAAGCTGAATCACGGTTCAGAGGTATTAAACAAGGCAACTGAAAAAACCATAGATAGAAAATGTGCACAGTATTTGGTCAGAGCAAAAAGAACAATGTCTTTATCTGTTCTTGAAATTGTGATGAGAGCTATTGTTTTTCATGTAGGACTTCGCAGACATGCAATGAAAAATCCAGTTCGCTATAAAGCAGTTATTGATCGTTGGAATAACAAAGGCTATACCCAGACGAGATAGTCAAACGAAATCTAGAGACAGCATTAATTAAGAAAGTGTAACCAATTTTAGGGTAGTATAGTTTACTTAATTTGATAGAATAGAAAAAACTAAACCGGTTAAATGATAGGGGGATACATGTGAAACTGACGAATGATTTTATAGAGAGAAATATGCGGCAGTTTCACCGATATGCACTAAGAACCCTTCATTACGCAGCTCTCACCGCCTACTATGAGCGGCTGCGGTTAGGGAAAAATACAATCACATTTTCAAGTCTATCCTTTCAAGAAACCCGTCTCCTTTATCGTATTGATCAGCACTTTACTGACGATACTATCTTCAATGTATTGGATTATGAAATTATTGTACAAGACAATAATCTGGCTAACGCATTAAACTGTCTGCCAGAGCAGGGACGTAATATCATTCTGCTCAAATACTTTCTTGGGTGGACAGACAGAAAAATCGGAGAGGCTTTTTCAAGTTATGACTCTTCAACACGCAAACGTCGGTTAGCGGCATTAAGGGTTCTACGGATAATATATGAGGAACAAAACGGTGAGTAAAGGAAAATACATACATTTTGATACTTTAGTATCAGCTAAGACAGGTGATATCGTGGCTATTCAAGACATTTTAAATCAATTTCGTGGATATATCATAAGCCGCTCTCTGCGAACGGCTTACCGACCGGACGGCTCACTCTACCAATATATTGACACCGATGTTCAGCACAAAATGGAAACCGACTTAATTGAGGCCATCTATAAATTTGAGATTCGTTAAATTTTTCATTTCATACATAACAGGTATTCGTCTTTATTACTGTTAATAAAAGGTGCCAAAATAAAGGTTTAATTGGTCTGTCATCGGAGTTTGATTCGGTACTGGACGATTCCCCTTCTAAGGAATAGATAAGTAAAACTGTAGCAATTTAGAACATGAAAAAAGCTAGTAACGGCAAAGCAAAACCGTTACTAGCTTTTTTGTAGACAATCCATGTTGGCGGCTGGTATTAGTCAAATGTTTTGGATTACTGTTTTATCCAGTGTCGCCATAAATAGGAGGGCTTTTTTCTGTATTACTACTAAAAATAAACTGTACTAATTATAATTAAAAATTTCCAGCGTTAATTTCCGCTTTTACTACAGAAAATCCTTTCACATTCTTTAGAAATACTGTATAATGTTTGGTGGTGTTAGTAATGATGAAAATTCGAGGTGTTACTTTTGGCAAATGAAGCAACGCAAGAATTATTTCAAGTGCTTGATAATACAGCTATTATCTTGCAAAATGAGCTTGAAATAAGCTATTTGGAAGCGGTTTATGAAACAGGAGAAAATCTGTTTCAAAAAGAAGTTTTACAAAAAGAAGAGTTGTCTTCTGAAAAACAATTGAAATTACAAGCGTCTTACGAAAGTATCGAACTTGAGAATTTCTCAAATGAAGAAATCCGCAAAGGTCTTCAATTAGCACTACTAAAAGGCATGAAACATGGTATTCAAGTGAACCACCAAATGACGCCAGATTCCATTGGTTTTATAGTGGCATATTTGCTTGAAAAAGTAATTCAAAAGAAGAAAAATGTTTCTATTTTGGATCCAGCCTGTGGCACTGCAAACCTTTTAACAACAGTGATTAATCAGCTAGAATTAAAAGGCGATGTAGACGTTCATGCGAGTGGTGTAGATGTAGATGATTTGCTTATTTCGCTTGCACTAGTAGGAGCGGATTTACAACGACAAAAAATGACATTGCTGCATCAAGATGGTCTGGCTAATTTATTAGTTGATCCCGTAGATGTCGTAATTAGTGATTTACCTGTTGGGTATTATCCGGATGACGAAAATGCAAAAACATTTGAACTTTGCCGTGAAGAAGGGCATTCATTTGCACATTTCTTGTTTATAGAACAAGGAATGCGCTACACAAAGCCAGGAGGATATTTATTCTTCTTGGTACCTGACGCAATGTTTGGGACTAGTGACTTTGCTAAGGTGGACAAGTTTATCAAGAAAAACGGTCATATTGAGGGAATTATTAAATTGCCTGAAACACTGTTTAAGTCTGAACAAGCACGAAAAAGCATCTTGATTTTACAAAAAGCGGACGTAGATGTAAAGCCGCCAAAAGAAGTTTTATTGGCCAATCTCTCTTCGCTAACAGATCCGAGCGTAACTGCACCGATTTTAGCTGAAATAGAGAACTGGTTCAAAAGGAAACGATAATGGAAGGAATTGACAAAAACAAAATGGAAAAAACGATTGCAATTAACGCCGGAAGTTCTTCACTGAAATTCCAATTATATGATATGCCATCTGAACGTGTTATCACAGCAGGGATTGTAGAAAGAATTGGTTTGAAAGATTCTATTTTTACAATTACAGTAGACGGAGAAAAAATCAAAGAAGTTATTGATATTCCTGACCATGAAATTGCTGTTCAAATGCTACTTGAAAAATTAATTAATCACAAAGTTATCGGTTCTTACGATGAAATCACTGGAATTGGTCACCGTGTTGTTCATGGTGGAGAAAGATTCCCTGAATCCGTTTATATTGATGACCAAGTAATTAAAGATATTGAAGCTTTATCTGAACTTGCGCCACTTCACAACCCAGCGAACGTTACTGGTATTAAAGCATTCCGCAAAATTTTACCTGATGTTGTTTCGGTAGCTGTTTTTGATACAGCTTTCCACCAAACAATGCCGCCAGCAAGCTACCTTTACAGCTTGCCATATAGCTACTATGAAGACTACGGTATCCGTAAATACGGTTTCCATGGTACAAGTCACAAATATGTATCCGAACGCGCTGCAGAACTTCTAGGACGTCCTGTAGAAGAGTTACGTTTACTTACTTGTCACCTTGGTAATGGTGCTAGTATCGCTGCAATCGAAGGCGGAAAATCAATGGATACTTCCATGGGATTCACACCACTAGCTGGTGTTTCTATGGGAACTCGTTCTGGTAACATTGACCCAGCGCTTATTCCTTTCATCATGGAAAAAACTGGTAAAACAGCAGAACAAGTACTTGATGTGTTAAACAAAGAATCCGGTATGCTTGGCGTATCTGGTATTTCAAGCGATCTTCGTGATTTAGAAGATGAAGCAGCAAAAGGAAACGACCGCGCAGAACTTGCACTTCAAGTTTTCGTTGACCGTATCCATAAATACATTGGTTCTTATGCAGCTCGCATGAATGGTGTAGATGCCATTATCTTCACAGCTGGTATCGGTGAAAATAGTTCATACATCCGTGAAAAAGTACTTCGTGGTCTTGAATTCATGGGCGTATACTGGGATCCAGCACTTAACCAAGTGCGCGGAGAAGAAAGATTCCTTAACTATCCACACTCCCCGGTAAAAGTTATCATCATTCCTACAAACGAAGAATTAATGATTGCTCGTGATGTAGAAACAATTAAAAACAATCACTAAAAAAGAAAAAAAGGCTAGCTCTTAATTAAGAGCTAGCCTTTTTTTCTATCCTTATTTTTCTTCTTTATAATCAGGAACATCATTACGTACTACAAGAACATCACAAGGGGAGTGGCGAATAATATACTCAGATACACTACCAATTAACAAACGTTCTACAGCGTTAAGTCCAGTTGCACCACACATGATTAAATCTGCTTGAAATGCTTTTGCTGCTTCTTTTGTAATGGCTGTTTTTGGAGAACCATACTCAATGTAGCTTTCTACTTTTGTTACACCGGCTTTTAAAGCATCTTCTTTATAGCCACTAAGTAATTCATCTGCATATTCGGTAGCTTTGTCTGCCATGCTTGTATCGTAATTGGCTACAGATGAAAACGCGCGTGTATCGATAACGTGTACCAGACCAAGCGCCGCGTCATTACGGTTAGCCACTTGAATTGCTTTTTGGAATGCTCTTTCTGCTTCTTTGGATCCATCAACTGCTACTAAAACTCTTTCGTATTGTTGTAACATAATAATTCCTCCAATCAAAATATGTATTTTCTATACTTATATTTTACCCTCTTTTTCCTAAAAGAACCATAAAATGAAAAATAAATTCGTTTCATACAAAAAATCCGTCTAATTTTACTAAAACTTTTGTTTGAATTTCAGTTAGTTAATTTTTTACAACTTAGGTATATTGTGTTAGCATGGGGGTGTAGAAAATCTTTTATAGTCTATTATACCTATATCAAGGAGAGTGATTTAGATGTTAGTCGGCGTACCAAAAGAAATTAAAAATAACGAGAATAGGGTGGCAATGACTCCGGCAAGTGTTTTTTCATACGTAAATGCAGGTCATACTGTATACGTGGAAAAAGATGCGGGCATTGGCTCTAATTATCAAGACGCTGATTTTGTGCAAGCGGGGGCAAAAATTGTTGAAACAGCTAAAGAAGCTTGGGATGTAGATATGGTTGTAAAAGTAAAAGAACCGATTGCATCAGAGTATACATACTTTAAAGAAGGACTATTACTTTTCACATATTTACATTTGGCAAATGAACCAACGCTTGCGAAAGCTTTGATGGAGAGTAAAGTAAATAGTGTAGCGTATGAAACAGTAGAACTTGCAGACCACACGTTGCCACTACTTTCGCCAATGAGTGAAGTTGCTGGGCGAATGGCAGCTCAGATTGGCGCACAATTTTTACAAAGAACGAATGGTGGTATGGGTGTCTTGCTTGGTGGGGTGCCGGGTGTAGAGAAAAGTGAAGTGGTTATTATTGGTGGCGGAATCGCTGGAACAAATGCAGCAAAAATTGCAGCTGGTTTAGGTGCCAACGTGACCATTCTTGATATGAATTTGAAACGATTGCGCGAACTGGACGATATTTTTGGCAATCAAGTCCAAACGTTAATGTCGAATGATTTTAATATTGAAACAGCTGTGAAAAAAGCTGATTTGGTTATTGGGGCAGTTTTAATTCCAGGAGCAAAAGCGCCCAAACTCGTCAAAGAGCATGTAATTAAACAAATGATTCCGGGATCTGTCCTTGTGGATATCGCGATTGACCAAGGAGGGATTTTTGAAACAACAGATCACGTTTCCACCCATGATAATCCAACATACGAAAAATACGGCGTACTCCATTATGCTGTTGCAAATATGCCGGGTGCAGTGCCGCGGACGTCCACTTTGGCGCTTACTAATGCCACTTTACCATTTGGATTGAAACTTGCTAATCAAGGCTTAGAAGTAGCCGTGCAAAATGACCCATTCTTACTTCGTGGATTAAATACATACCAAGGTCATATTACGTACAAGGCTGTTGCAGATTCACTTGATTTACCTTATACGGATAGCAAAGAATTAATTTAATAAAAAAAGCGAACTTTCTCAAAGGAAAGTTCGCTTTTCTTGTTAGTCGATTACTTGTAAGGTTTTCGGGAATTCCGTTAATACTTGCACGCCGTCTTTTGTGACAACGAGGTCATCTTCTATACGAACGCCGGCAACACCGGGAACATAAATACCTGGTTCAATCGTAAATACCATGTTTTCTTGCAGTTCCATATTGTTCGTTTCTGTAATCGAAGGGAATTCATGGACACTCGCGCCAAGACCGTGACCAAGTCGATGTGGGAAATAATCACCAAAACCTGCATCACGAATAATATTTCTAGCAGTTAAATCAATTTCGCTTGCTTTTACGCCAGCTTTTACTTTTTCGACAGCGGCAATTTGTGCTTCTAAAACAGTGTCGTAAATCTTTTTCTGTTCATCGGAAATGTCTCCAAAAGCTACTGTGCGTGTAATATCAGAGCAATAGCCTTTATGGACAACGCCTAAATCAAATAAAACTAAATCGCCTTTTTTGATTTTTGTTTCGCCTGGAGTACCATGTGGCAGGGCACCGTTTTTACCAGTAAGCACCATTGTATCGAAAGACATGGCAGTTACGCCTTTTTTCTTCATTTCGTATTCGATTTTTGCCACGATTTCTGCTTCTGTTTTACCTTCTGCGATTTCGTTTACACCAACTTGTACGGCATAATCGGCTAATAAGGCTGCTTCTTTTAATATTTTTAGTTCGGCTTCGGTTTTAATCAGACGAATTTGCTCAATTTTGTGTTCAATCGGAATGAAAGAGCTGCCAGAGAATAATCCACCTAATTGTTCGTAGCGATCTACGCTCATATGTTTTTTCTCAATAGCAAATTTGCTTGGATTTGCAACGCGTTTTTTGATTTCGTCTGCAATGATGGTGAAAGGATTCTCGGTATCGTTATATCCGTATGCAGGGTGTGTCCAGTCACCGCCGCGCACATCTTCTACTTCAAGAGCGGGCGTAAATAAAAACGGTTCACTATCTGGGAAAACTGCTAAGCCAAGCACGCGCTCATGAGGCTCACTATGATAACCCGAGAAATAAGCGATGTTCTCTGGGTCTGTCAAAAATGCCACCTCAGCACCTTGGTCTTTTAGCCAATTTTGTAAGACATCGATATTTTTTTCCATAATTGTACCTTCTTTCCAATTGATTTCTATTTCATGATAACATGCGAAGGAATTATTTTGCTAATAAACACCTTCTAGTTTACGAGGTGTTATATAGTAGTTTATAATAAATAGTGGTACAATAATACACATAGAATAATGAATCAGGAAGGAAGTTTTTTAACATGAAGATTTCATTTCATGGTCAGTCTTGTATTAAAATAATTACTGGGGATACAACTATTCTCGTAGATCCATTTATTTCTGGTAATGAGAAATGTGATTTAAAAGCGGAAGAGCAGATGCCTGACTTTATCGTTCTGTCGCATGGGCATGACGATCATGTCGGTGATACAGTTGAAATTGCTAAAAATTCAGGAGCAACCGTTATTTGTAACGCGGATTTGGCTTCATTTTTGGCAGTAGAGGATGGGCTTGAAAATATGGCGCCAATGCATATTGGTGGGAAAAGACAGTTTAGTTTTGGCCAAGTGAAGTTAACGCAAGCTTTTCACGGATCGCAGACGGTTCGAGATGGTCGCATTGTTAACCTTGGTTTCCCAACTGGGATTGTATTTACGATAGAAGATAAAAATATTTATTTTGCAGGGGACACTGGTTTGTTTTCTGATATGAAATTAATTGGTGAATTAAATCCGCTAGACGTTGCTTTCTTGCCGATTGGGGATAATTTTACCATGGGACCAGAAGATGCGGCGATTGCGGCACGATTTTTACAAGCGAAATTAGTTGTTCCAATGCATTACAATACGTTTCCTTTAATCGCGCAAGATCCACACAAATTTGTCGCATCGCTTGACGAAGGAATCACTGGAAAAGTACTTGAAATCGGAGAAAGTATCGAAATCTAACAAAATAGGAATGGGTGAACGAGTCGTGGCCACAAAACATGAACAGATTTTAAAATACATTGAAAACCTTGCAGTCGGAGAAAAAATATCTGTACGAAAAATCGCGAAAAACTTGTCTGTAAGCGAGGGAACTGCTTATCGTGCTATTAAAGATGCAGAAATCATTGGGTTTGTTTCTACTATTAAACGAGTGGGGACACTTCGTATTGAACGGAAACAAAAAGATAGTATCGAAAAATTAACTTTTGCTGAGATTGTGAATATGATTGATGGGCAAGTGCTAGGCGGTCGTTCCGGACTATACAAATCGCTTAATAAATTTGTTATTGGAGCGATGACGGTAGAAGCAATGGAACGCTATACGGATGCTGGCAACTTACTAATCGTCGGAAACCGAGTTAGTGCCCATGAACTTGCTTTAAAACGTGGTGCGGCGGTGCTAATTACTGGTGGATTTGATACGGACGACGAAGTGAAACAATTGGCAGATGAGAAAGAATTACCAATTTTATCAACTTCCTATGATACGTTTACAGTTGCAACAATGATTAACCGAGCGATTTATGACCAATTAATAAAAAAAAGAAGTGGTATTTGTGGAGGATATTTTAACGCCACTAGAAACCACGGCATTTTTATCTACGTCGGATAAAGTAGAAGATTGGCACAAAATGGAAGAAGCGACAGGCCACAGCCGTTTCCCAGTTGTTAATCGTGCGATGAGACTTACTGGGATGGTTACAAGTAAGGATATTCTGGAAAAAAATCCGAGCATTTCGATTGAACGAGTGATGACTAAAAATCCACTAACTGTTGGTCCGAAAATGAGTGTTGCATCAGTGGCACATATGATGATTTGGGAGAGTATCGAAGTCATCCCCGTTGTCAAAGATGATTTAACTTTAATCGGCATCGTTAGTAGACAAGACATTTTGAAATCCATGCAAATGATTCAAAAACAACCACAAGTCGGCGAAACGATTGATGATACGATTGCAAATCAACTTTCGGAAAAAGCAGATACGGGCGAAGAGGCAGATTACGAATTTAAAGTGAGTCCACAAATGACCAATTCGCTTGGGACATTATCGTATGGTGTATTTACCCAAGTGGTCTGCGAAGTTGTGCAGCAAAAACTATTTTCTATGAAAAAACGGAATGTGGCGATTGAAAATGTAACGATGTATTTTCTAAAACCTGTTCAAATGGATGCGACGATTGTTATTAAGCCGCGAATTTTGGAAATGGGGCGTAAAGCCGGGAAGTTAGATGTAGAGCTTTATTTAGAAGGAATTTTGACCGGAAAAGCTATTGTCGCTTGTCAAATGATGGAACGTTAAAAAGAAATAGAGGCGAAACAATGAAAAGTGAGATTTTACAACAAATAAAACAATATGAAACGATTATTTTGCATAGGCATGTACGTCCTGACCCAGATGCATACGGTTCGCAAATGGGACTTGCAGAAATTATCCGAGCTAGTTTTCCTGAGAAAAAAGTTTACTCGGTTGGGAATGATGAAGTGTCGCTCCAATTTTTAGGTGCAGTAGATGAAATAGCCGATGAAGTATATAAAGATGCGCTTGTAATTGTGTGTGATACCGCGAACCAAGAGCGGATTTCAGACGGGCGGTTTAACCTCGGTAAAGCACTAATCAAAATTGACCACCATCCAAATGACGATGCTTATGGTGATTTACTTTGGGTTGATACGACTGCTTCTTCTTGTAGCGAAATGATTGCTGCTTTTTGGGAATCATTTTCAGAAGAGTTAATTCTAAATGAAACAGCTGCAAGACTCCTCTATGCTGGAATTGTTGGTGATACTGGACGGTTCTTGTATCCAAGTACAACAGAAGAAACTTTACTTCTATCCTCGTATTTAGTAACATTTCCATTTGATCGTCCGGCGCTTTATCGTGAACTATATGAGTTACCGAAAAATACAGTGAAGCTTTCAGGGTATATTTTGCAAAATTTTGTCATGGATGAAAATGGCGCTGCAACCGTTTATTTAAGTGATACGCTTTTAAACGAGTTTGAAGTAGATCCGCGCGACGCTTCCGCACTTGTATCTTGCATCGAAAATGTGGAAGGAATTAAGGCGTGGATTATGTTCATTCAAGAAGGACCGGTTTTCAGAGCGCGGTTACGTTCAAAAGGACCAGTTATTAATGAACTAGCCAAAGAATACGGTGGAGGTGGACACCCACTCGCTTCTGGCGCGACACTGCATAATGAAGAAGAAATAAAAGAAATGACAGCAAAACTTGCGCGCATCTGTGCAGCTAAATAAGATTTAAAGCCAGTTAACTAGCTGGCTTTATTTTTTCATTTAAAAACACGAACACACTTTCTTTTTTTAAGCTTAACCGATATAATGGAAAAAGAGAGTTTTGAAAGGAGAGAGGATAGTGGGTTTTGTTCATTTACAAGTTGCGAGTGCTTATGATTTGCTTTCTAGTACAGCATCAATCGATAAGCTAATCGCTAAAGCAAAAGAATACCATTATCCAGCCTTAGCAATTACGGATAAAAATGTGCTTTACGGAGTAGTCGAGTTTTATCAAAAGTGTTTAGCGGCGGATATAAAACCAATTATTGGGATGACGGTGACAATTCAAGGTTACTTAAATCCAATTAATTCATATGAGTTGATATTAATTGCGGAATCAACCGCTGGATATCACGAGTTATTAAAAATCGCGAGTGCTATTCAAACGCGCGAAGAAGGACCAGAATTGCCACAAAGCTGGTTACGCGCTTATAGCAGTAACTTGATTGCGATTTCACCTGGTGCCAAAGGAGAAATCGAACGTCTTCTGATGGAAGAGAATCGCGATGGAGCGCTAGAGGCTTACGCAAATTTAGTCGATATTTTTGGCAAAGAATCGGTTTATTTATCTGCGCAAAAAGAAAATCCGCGCCTTTTTGCAAAAATAGAAACATTTTCTGCAGAAGAAAATGTGCCTGTTGTTGCGACAAAAAATGTACAATATTTAGAGCCAAAAGATGCACAAGCAAAAGAAGTTTTAACTGCCATTCGTGATAATCGAACGGTCGATTGGACAACGTTACCACTTGCTGGACCAAATTATTTTACCTCACAAGAAGAAATGGAACGTGATTGGCAAACGGATTTCGAAAAACAGGCATGCTTTGAAACTGGTGAACTTGCAGACCGTTGTCATGTCGAAATTGCTTTGGATCAGCATTTATTACCTAGATTTCCATTAACGGAAGGACAAAATGCACCAGATGTTTTGCGTCAGACAGCCTATGATGGCTTAAAAGAACGAGATTTACTAGGGGCGGAATATCAGGAACGATTAGAATATGAATTAAAAGTTATTACGGAGATGGGGTTTGCCGATTACTTTTTAATTGTTTGGGATGTTATTCGTTATTCGCGTGAGGCGGGAGTTTTAACGGGGCCAGGTCGGGGTTCTGCGGCTGGGTCACTTGTTTCCTATGCACTCAGAATTACGGATGTAGATCCGATTCGATACAATTTGCTATTTGAACGTTTTTTAAACCCAGAACGGATTACGATGCCCGATATCGATTTGGATTTTCCAGATAATCGTCGTGATGAAGTGATTTCGTATGTGGTATCTAAATACGGAGAAGCGCATGTGGCGCAAATCGGCACGTTTGGGACACTGGCGGCAAAAGCGGCGATTCGCGATACTGCGAGGAGTTTTGGGTTAAATTCTGTATTATTATCTGAATGGTCTAAGTTGATTCCAAGTCAGTTAGGTATTACGTTACAAAAAGCATTACAAGAAAGTCCACGTTTAGAAAACCATATTAAAAGCTCTAAAGAAAATGAAATGATTTGGGAAGTAGCTTGTCAACTGGAAGGCTTGCCACGTCATATTTCAACGCACGCAGCCGGAATAGTTATTAGCGACAAGCCACTCGTTGAACAAGTTGCGCTGCAATTAGGTAGCGGAGATGCACGTTTGACCCAGTTTGCTATGGGAGAATTAGAGAAAATCGGCTTACTTAAAATGGACTTTTTAGGACTTAGAAATCTTAGTTTACTCGACCGCGTTTTAAAATCGGTTAACTATAATAGAGAAACGCCGTTAACCTTAGCGGATATCTCTTTAGAAGATAAAAAAACATTAAAACTATTCCAAACAGGCGACACGACAGGTGTATTCCAATTTGAATCGGACGGGATTCGACGCGTACTCCGAAAATTAAAACCAACTTCTTTTGAAGATGTCGTGGCGGTGGATGCGCTTTACCGTCCAGGTCCAATGGAACAAATTGATACATTTATCGCTAGAAAACACGGGAAAGAAAAAATTCAATATCCTCATCCAGATTTAGCGCCGATTTTGGAAGTGACATACGGCGTTATCGTTTATCAAGAGCAAATTATTCAAGTAGCGAACCAAATGGCTGGATTTTCACTTGGAGAAGCAGATTTATTAAGACGAGCGGTCAGCAAGAAGAAAGCAGATGTCCTAAACGAGGAGCGAATTCACTTTGTGGAAGGTGCTAAGAGTAAAGGTTATTCAGATGCTAGCGCTAACCAAGTGTATGATATGATTGTTCAATTCGCGAATTACGGTTTCAACCGAAGTCACGCAGCGGCTTATTCAAAAATCGCTTTTCAATTAGCTTATTTAAAAGCGCATTTTCCAGCTGCATTTATGTCGTCGCTTCTTAGCTCTGTTTTTGGCAATGACGACAAAATTTCCCAGTACATTACCGAAGCAAAAAACTATGGCATTAGCATGTTAGCGCCAAGCATCAACCATAGTAATTACTACTTCCAAGTGGAGAATGAATCATCTATCCGCTATAGTTTCCGTGTTATTCGTAAAGTCCCGACGAAATTCATTTTAGAAATTATTAACGAACGAAAAAAAGCACCTTTCCGAGATTTCTTTGATTTTTGTGAAAGAATGCCACATAAAATGCTCTCAGAAACCGTTTTAGAAGCACTCGTATTTTCTGGTTGTTTTGACGAATTTGGTGAAGACCGAGCGACGATTTTGGCAACTATTGATGCAGTGCTACAATATATTTCGCTACTCGGTGAAGACTCGAAAGGGATGAATCTTTTCGCGGAAGATGATGACTTTTTGAAAAAGATGAAACCACGCTACCGGAAAACCGCGCCCATTTCGATTGATGAAAAGTTGGAGAAAGAAAAATTATACACTGGTCAATATGTTTCAGCGCATCCAGTATCGTATTATCAAAACAAATTACAAAACCTTGCAATCACAAGACTTGCAAACCTTTCTTCTGGCAAAAATTATCAAGTAGCTGCCTATGTACACGAAGTAAAATCAATTAGAACAAAAAAAGGCGAAACGATGTGCTTTTTAACAATTAGTGATGACTCCAAAGAACTGAGTGCAGTGATGTTCCCAGAAAGTTACCGTAAATTCGCTAATTTTGCACAAAAAGGGGAAATCCTCTTTTTGCAAGTGAAAGCAGATACGAGAAACGGGGAACTCCAGTTAATTATTAATAAAGCAGAAGATTTAAAAGAAATAAAAGCCCCCGTACGATTGTTCCTAAAATTAACGGAACCACAGCAAATGGAACAAATTAAGCCAGTTTTAACGCGTTATAAAGGCGACAGTAAGGTCATTGTGCATCAAGCAATAACGAAACAAACTGCTGAGCTGAAAAATATTCAAGTAACGCCATCAAACGAGTTGCAAGAAGCGTTAGTAGAGCTGCTTGGTAAAGAGAATGTAGTCATTAAGTAATCTTAGACTTTCTATATTTATGGAAAGTATGTTATAGTTTAACGTGGAAAACAATATTGCGCAGTCTGTCCAGTTGTAATTCGGATAGACTGGCATTTTGTCTTCTTGTGGGAAAATGCGGTTGATTTATGTTTCATGTCTTTATTCATTTTTTATTTTTACAACATTAAGAATCGTTAATAACCACAATAGAAAGCGTAAATGGGGAGGGTTATCCTTGCTAGGAGACTTGTTTACAAAACCAAAAAAGAGAAAATATGCCACAATCCCTTCTGATGGAACGAAAGCAGATGTTCCAGAAGGTATTATGACAAAATGTCCAGAATGTAAAAAAATAATGTATACCAAAGAATTGCAAAAAAATCTTATGGTATGTAATTATTGTGGTTTTCACCATCCAATTGGGGCAAAAGCACGAATCGATATGCTTGTTGATGAAGGCTCTTTTGAAGAAATTGATGCTAATTTAACGACAGCAAATCCACTTGGTTTTGAAGATTATATGGATCGAATTGAGAAAGATAAGCAAAAATCTGGTTTAAATGAAGCGATTCTTACTGGTCATGCAACTATTGGCGGTAATCCACTTGTTATTGCAGTGATGGATTCTCGTTTTAGAATGGCGAGTATGGGCTCTGTTGTCGGTGAAAAAATTCTTCGTGCTGTGGAAGATGCTGATAAAACAAATAAACCATTTGTTATTTTCACTGCATCCGGCGGTGCGCGTATGCAAGAAGGGATGCTTTCGCTTATGCAAATGGCAAAAACTTCGGCTGCATTCAAGCGATTTAGCAACCATGGTGGACTTGTTATCACGGTAATGACACACCCAACTACGGGCGGAGTTTCTGCTAGTTTTGCATCACTTGGAGATTATAACTTTGCAGAACCAGGAGCGCTTATTGGCTTTGCAGGTCGCCGAGTGATTGAACAAACCGTTCGTGAAGAATTACCAGAAGACTTCCAAACGGCGGAATTCTTATTAAAGCACGGGCAACTAGATGACTGTATTTCACGCCTTGATTTGCAAAATAAATTAAGTTTTATTTTAAGCATTCACGTGAAAACACCTGAAGTAGGAGGTGAAGCGGATGGCGAATGAGATGGAATTTGAGAAACCGATTTTAGAATTAAAAAGCAAAATTGCGGACTTAAAAGAATACAATGAAACTTCTGATGTGGATTTGACTAATGAAATCGAAAAGCTAGAAAAACGCTTAGGTAAGTTAGAATCAAGCATTTATAGCAATATGACTGCATGGGATAAATTTCAAGTAGCTCGCCATCCGGAGAGACCTACGACACTTGATTACATTTCACTTTTATTTGAAGACTTCATGGAACTTCACGGAGATCGTGCTTTTGGTGACGATGCGGCAATTGTTGGTGGTATCGCAACTTTCAAGGGTGTTCCAGTGACAGTTATCGGTCACCAACGTGGTAAAGATACAAAAGATAATTTACATCGTAATTTTGGTATGCCTCATCCTGAAGGTTTCCGTAAAGCGCTACGTTTGATGAAACAAGCAGATAAATTTGGTCGACCAATTATTTGTTTCATTGATACGAAAGGTGCCTACCCAGGTCGTGCTGCAGAAGAACGCGGTCAAAGTGAAGCCATTGCTAGAAACCTTTATGAAATGAGCGATATGAAAGTACCAATTATTTCTATTGTAATTGGTGAAGGTGGAAGTGGTGGAGCACTTGCTCTTGGTGTTGGAAATCAAATTTTCATGCTTGAAAATGCGGTTTTCTCTGTTATTTCACCAGAAGGAGCAGCAGCTATTTTATGGAAAGATGCCAGTCAAGCGAAGAAAGCAGCGGAGTCTATGCGGATTACAGCTGGTGATTTGTTCGAACTTGGCATTACAGATGGAATTATTCCAGAAGTAAAAGGTGGTGCGCACCGAGATTTAAACGCGCAAGCCGAAGAAATTAATAAAACTATCACGAAGTCTTTACATGCACTAATGGCATTTTCTGAAGAACAATTAATAGAACAACGTTATGAAAAATTCAAGAAAATCGGTGTATACGATACTTTATAAACAATAAAAGAAGCGGATTTCCTAAAATCAGGAAATCCGCTTCTTTGGTATATGCCAAACGCTAAAAGAAAGTTTAGCCCTTCACAAGTATAGACCAATTATGATAATTTAAGCTATAAAGCCGTTTTTTACGCAAATCGGAATAGACCGATATTTAAAATGGCGATTTGCAGAGCTTCTCGTTAAAAAAAGTGCTCTGTTGAAGCTTTTCATTTGACCTTTTTTCATGTAGAATAAACACATGTGATGAAAAACAATATCATTGTCTGAGGTGGTAAGTAAAATGAAACGAATTGCAATTTTAACAAGTGGAGGAGACGCTCCAGGAATGAATGCAGCCACTCGTGCTGTTGTACGGAAAGCAATCTATGAAGGACTTGAAGTTTACGGTATTAACTATGGCTTTTTAGGGCTAGTCAATGGCGATATTCGTAAACTAGAATTAGGTTCTGTTGGTGATTTACTTCACCGCGGGGGTACATTCCTTTATTCCGCAAGATATCCTGAATTCGCTACAGAAGAAGGACAACTTAAAGGAATTGAACAATTGAAAAAACATCAAATCGATGGCCTAGTTGTTATCGGTGGAGATGGTTCTTATCACGGAGCGGAAGCACTTACAAAACGTGGATTCCCAACTATTGGTATCCCAGGAACAATTGATAATGATATTTCTGGAACTGATTTTACTATTGGTTTTGATACTGCATTAAACACTGTTCTTGATGCACTTGATAAAATCCGCGATACAGCTACAAGTCATGAACGTACTTTCATTATTGAAGTTATGGGTCGTGATGCTGGTGATATCGCTCTTTGGTCTGGACTTGCTGGTGGCGCTGAAGCTATCATCGTTCCAGAAGAAAGCTTTAATATGGATGATGTCGTGGATCGTTTGAACAAAGGTCGCGAACGTGGTAAAAAACATAGTATTATCGTCGTTGCTGAGGGCGTAATGTCTGGTAATGAATTCGCTAAACAATTAGCTGAATATGGCGATTATCATGCACGTGTAACTGTTCTTGGACACGTTCAACGTGGTGGTAGCCCAACTGCATTTGACCGTGTACTTGCAAGCCGTCTTGGTGCGCGTTCAGTAGAATTATTGTTAGAAAAACGCGGAGGATTAGCTGTTGGAATCCGTGAAAATAGAATTGTCGAAAATGACATTAGTGAAATTTTGAAAGAAAAACACACACTTGATCAAAAATTATTTGATCTAGCATCTATTTTGTCGATTTAAAACGGCTGAAGAGCTGGCTGCCATGACAAAGCATGGTAGCCTTTCTTTGTGAAAAATTTTAGTAACGTATTAAAAATAAACTTTGTTGATAAAGAAATGCAAATCGCTCATTAAGCATGCTGTAACAATCTAGAAAACGTTTTCTTGTTATCGTTACCATGTAAGGTGATTGCAATTTTGTTCACAAACTGACTTGTTTTACAAGGTTGTTACTGGTAAAATGTGGAAGATATGTTTATAATAAATACGAATGAATAGCTAAGTTCTAGGAGGAGTAATAACATGAAAAAAACGAAAATTGTTTGTACAATTGGTCCTGCAAGTGAGTCAGTTGACACTTTAGTTCAGTTGATCGAAGCAGGAATGAACGTAGCACGTCTTAATTTCTCTCACGGAGACTTTGAAGAGCACGGTGCGCGTATTGTAAATATCCGTGAAGCATCGAAAAAAACTGGCAAACAAGTGGCTATCTTACTTGATACAAAAGGTCCAGAAATCCGTACGAACGACATGGTTGGCGGAAAACTAGAATTCCAAACAGGTGATGTTGTACGTGTTTCTATGACTCCTGTTGAAGGAACAAAAGAAAAATTCTCCGTAACTTACGGCGAACTTTACGATGACGTAGAAATCGGTTCTTCCATTTTACTTGATGACGGTTTAATCGGTCTTGAAGTAATCGAAAAAGACGAAGCTAATCGCGAACTAGTAACAAAAGTACTTAACCCAGGTGTACTTAAAAATAAAAAAGGTGTTAACGTACCAAACGTTTCTATCAACCTACCAGGAATCACAGAAAAAGACGCTGCTGATATCCGCTTCGGTTTAGAACAAGGTATCGATTTTATCGCTGCATCTTTCGTACGTCGTGCTACAGATGTTCTTGAAATTACTAAAATTCTAGAAGAGCATAATGCAACTCACGTACAAATTATTCCTAAAATCGAAAACCAAGAGGGCGTTGACAATATCGACGAAATCTTACAAGTATCTCAAGGCTTAATGGTTGCTCGTGGTGACCTTGGTGTTGAAATTCCAGCTGAAGAAGTTCCGATTGTACAAAAAGAACTTATCAGAAAATGTAATAAACTTGGAAAACCTGTTATTACTGCAACACAAATGCTTGATTCCATGCAACGTAACCCACGTCCAACTCGCGCTGAAGCAAGTGACGTAGCGAATGCGATTTTTGATGGAACAGATGCAATTATGTTATCTGGTGAAACAGCTGCTGGGGATTATCCAGTAGAAGCAGTTAAAATGATGGCGAAAATCGCTGTTCGTACAGAAGAAGTACTAGTTGCTCAAGATAAATTTGCACTTAAACTTCACGAAAATACGGATATGACAGAAGCTATCGGTCAAGCAGTTGGCCATACTGCGAAAAACCTAAATGTACAAACTATCGTTGCTGCGACTCAAAGTGGTCACACAGCGCGTATGATCTCTAAATACCGTCCAAAATCTCATATCGTTGCTGTAACATTCAACGAGCATGTATACCGCGGTTTAGCACTTTCATGGGGTGTTTATCCTCGTCTAGCTACTCCAGTTAGCAACACAGATGAAATGTTCGACCTTGCAGTGAAAGAATCTCTTGCTTCTGGCGTTGCAAAACAAGGCGACTTAATTATCATCACTGCTGGTGTTCCAGTTACTGAAAGTGGAACAACAAACGTAATGAAAATCCAATTAATTGGTGAAAAAGTTGTTAAAGGCCAAGGTATTGGCAGCAAATCTGTTATTGGTAAAGCAATCGTTGCTAAATCCAATGCAGAAGCACTTGAAAAAGCAGAAGAAGGCGGAATCTTAATCGTTAAAACAACGGATAAAGAAATGCTACCTGCATTCGAGAAAAGTGCAGCAGTTGTTGTGGAAGAAGGCGGATTAACTAGCCACGCAGCAGTTGTAGGAATCAACCTTGGCATTCCTGTCATCGTTGGCGCTAAAGATGCAACATCTCTTGTAAAAGACGGTGAAATCATTACTGTTGATTCTCGTCAAGGCGTTGTATATAACGGTAAAACAGCAACACATTAATAGCTAATGTTCTAAAAAGCGTCCCGCATGCGGGGCGCTTTTTTTATGCGCACGCCTGTATCGTTTTTCGATTACGCCAAAATAGGTTATAATAGAGAGTAAGTATTGGAGTTGATTTTATGAGAAAATTTATTCTTTATTGGGCTTTATATGGCTTAATTGAGTTAATTATGTACGTTTGGTTATTCCAAGTAATTGGCTTTTGGCCACTTCTTTTTATTCAGGCAGCTTCAAGTGCCTTTGGTGTTTTTATTTTCAAACGGCTTGGTGGCAACCTTTTCCGAAATTTACGAGATGGCCGCACTGTAGCCCCGTATTTGTTGGATAGTTTGTGCTTTTTTATCGCCGGGTTTTTATTAATTATTCCAGGTGTTATAACAACTATACTTGGGCTACTCGTTTTTATTCCATTTTCCCGCAAGCTATTAAAACCAAAATTAACAAAATGGCTTGGAAATCAAAAGAAACATACGCAATATTATTATTTTGATATGTAATTAAAACCTCTATGGGAAAAACTTTCTATAGAGGTTTCATTGAAAAAAGGGCAATTCATTTTCCTTATGGCATTTTAGTATTACTATAAGGTATGTTTATGATATAATAATTGTTATCTCGCTTCCTAGATGCGTGATATTGAAAGGTGACTTAATATGTTTACGGAAAGTATGTTGTTTTTACTTCTTTTTTTACTTCTCGGACTTATAGCAAAAAATAATTCGCTTATCATTGCTGTAGCTGTCGTTATTTTGTTGAAGTTATTTCACGTCGATGGCAAAGCAATGGAAATGATTCAAGCAAAAGGGATAAATTGGGGTGTAACGATTATTACGGTTGCTATCTTAATTCCAATCGCAACTGGTCAAATCGGTTTTAAAGATTTAATTGATTCTTTTAAATCGGCAGCTGGCTGGATTGGCCTTGGTGCAGGAATTGCCGTTTCTATCTTAGCGAAAAAAGGTGTAGGCTATATGGCCGTTGATCCACAAGTGACTGTCTCACTAGTATTCGGGACCATTTTAGCAGTGGTGCTTTTTAGAGGGATCGCTGCTGGACCAGTAATTGCAGCTGGTATTGCGTACATGGCAATGCAGTTAGTTGCATTCATAAAATAAGTACATACGTAAAAAAGGATAAAAGGAGGAAATGAAATGACGTTATCTAAAGGCTTAGAAAATGTATATGTTGCTGAAACTTCCATTAGCTCTATCATTGATGATATGTTAACTTATGTTGGCTATGGTATTGACGATTTAATGGAAAATAACGCTTCTTTTGAAGAAGTGATTTACTTATTATGGCATTTACGTTTGCCGAATAAAGATGAATTTAAAAAATTTAAACGAGAAATCCAAGAAAATATGGCAGTGTCTGAAACAATCATTACGAGCTTAAGAATGCAAAATCACCAAAAATTGCATCCGATGAGTGTTTTAAGAACTACAGTTTCCATGCTTGGTGTATTTGATACAGAAGCTGAGTTAGACGACGGGGAAGCAGTTTACCGTAAAGGTTTGCGACTTCAAGCAAAAATGCCAACTATTGTTGCCGCTTTTTCCAGAATTCGTCGCGGACTTGATCCAATTCCGCCTAGAGAAGATTTAAATATGGCAGCGAATTTCCTTTACATGATTACAGGAGAAGAAGCGGATGCGTTGTCGGTAGAAGCGATGAATAAAGCGCTTGTACTGCACGCTGATCACGAATTTAATGCTTCTACTTTTACAGCGCGAGTTTGTGTGGCAACGCTTTCGGATGTTTATTCCGGCGTAACAGCTGCAATTGGTGCGCTGAAAGGCCCGCTTCACGGTGGTGCCAATGAACGCGTATTTGATATGTTAGAAGAAATTGACCAAGCTGGTGATGTGCGCAATTACATTCAAGAAAAAATTGATACGAAGCAAAAAATTATGGGATTTGGTCACCGTGTTTATCGCGGCGGAGATCCTCGTGCACAACATTTGCGTGAAATGTCTAGAAAGTTAACTGCTGAAAAAGGCGAAGAGAAATGGTTTGATATTTCGCTGCAAGTAGAAGAAGCGGTTTGGGAATTAAAACATTTAAAACCAAATGTCGATTTCTATTCTGCCTCCGTTTATCATGCGCTTGGTATTGACCGCGACTTGTTTACGCTTGTGTTTTCTGTGAGTCGTGTATCTGGCTGGTTAGCACACATTTTCGAGCAATATCGTGATAATCGTCTTATTCGTCCGCGTGCTATTTACGTTGGACCTGAAAACAGAAGTTATTTACCTGTAGAAGAACGAATTTAATCGAGGAGGAACAAACTTTATGAGCCAAAAAATTCAAGTAGAAAACGGTGTACTCAAAACACCAAACAACCCAGTCATTCCTTTTATTGAAGGGGACGGAACTGGTCCAGACATCTGGGCAGCTGCAAAACGCGTTTTAGATGCCGCAGTAAAAAAAGCTTACAATGGTGAAAAAGAAATTGCTTGGAAAGAAGTATTAGCTGGTGAAAAAGCATTTAAACAAACAGGAGAATGGTTACCACAAGCGACTTTAGATACAATTGATGAATATTTGATTGCTATTAAAGGACCGCTTACTACTCCAATCGGTGGAGGTATTCGTTCACTAAACGTTGCCCTGCGCCAAGAGTTAGATTTATATGTTTGTTTACGTCCAGTTCGCTATTTCAAAGGTGTTCCTTCACCGGTGAAACGTCCGGAAGACACAGATATGGTCATTTTCCGTGAGAACACAGAAGATATTTATGCTGGGATTGAATTTAAAGAAGGTAGCGTAGAATCGAAAAAACTAATCGACTTCTTAAAATCTGAATTTGGCGTTGATAAAATCCGTTTCCCGGAAACTTCTGGTATTGGTATTAAGCCAATTTCCAAAGAAGGAACAGAGCGTTTAGTACGTTCGGCGATTGAATATACGATTAAAGAAGGTCGTAAATCATTAACGCTCGTACACAAAGGGAATATCATGAAGTTTACAGAAGGAGCTTTCAAAAATTGGGGCTATGACTTATGTGAACGCGAATATGGCGATAAAGTATTTACTTGGAATGAGTATGATCGAATTAAAGAAGCAGAAGGAACAGAAGTTGCTGACGCGAAACAAAAAGAAGCGCTTGCTGCTGGAAAAATTTTAGTCAAAGATTCGATTGCGGATATTTTCTTGCAACAAATCTTAACTCGCCCAGCTGAATTTGATGTAGTTGCTACAATGAACTTGAATGGAGATTACATTTCTGATGCACTTGCTGCTCAAGTAGGCGGAATCGGTATTGCTCCAGGTGCGAATATTAACTACTTAACTGGTCATGCAATTTTCGAAGCTACACATGGTACTGCGCCGAAGTATGCAGGTCTTGATAAAGTGAATCCTTCATCGGTTATTTTATCTGGGACACTTCTTCTTGAACATATTGGTTGGGGTGAAGCGGCTGCATTAATTAATCAGTCAATGGAAAAAACAATCGCTGCGAAAACCGTAACTTATGATTTTGCTCGATTAATGGATGGTGCGACAGAAGTTAAATGTTCGGAATTTGCGGATGAATTAATAAAAAATTTCTAAAATAATCCGTTTTAACTTCTAAAACTAGTCCGTATTTTTATTTTTAACCATAAATATACGTATTTAAAACAAACCATTTAATCCCATTCGGATAAGTGGTTTGTTTTTGTGTTCCTATGGTAAAATAGACACAAGTGAATGACAATATCGAGGAGGATATCCCTGTGAATAAATTAGTATTAATTGATGGAAATAGTATTGCGAATCGCGCTTTT
Organism: Listeria monocytogenes; assembly: GCF_041765605.1. Taxonomy (GTDB): domain Bacteria; phylum Bacillota; class Bacilli; order Lactobacillales; family Listeriaceae; genus Listeria; species Listeria monocytogenes_D. The sequence goes on along the minus strand of NZ_CP168900.1, from coordinate 1,619,909 downwards.
TATGCGTTACCGCTTTTAAATAACGATAAAGGTGTTTACACAAATGCGGTGTATGGTTTCGCAATGATGTTGATGAATGTACTCGAAAAAGAAAAACCTAGCCATGTGCTCGTTGCATTTGATGCTGGAAAAACAACTTTCAGACATACAACATTTAAAGGTTATAAAGGCGGACGTCAAAAAACTCCAAGTGAGTTATCTGAACAGTTTCCATTCATCCGAGAACTTTTAACGGCGTATGATATCCCGCAATATGAACTTGCCAATTACGAGGCAGATGATATTATCGGAACATTGACGAAAAAAGCGGAAGCAGATGGAATGGAAGTAGCAATCATTACCGGAGACCGCGACTTAACGCAATTAGCTTCTGAAAAAACAACGGTTTATATTACTAAAAAAGGTATAGCCGATATGGAAACCAACACACCAGAAACACTAAAAGAAAAATACAATCTGACTCCTGAACAAATCATTGATATGAAAGGTTTAATGGGCGATTCCTCCGATAATATTCCTGGTATTCCAGGCGTTGGTGAAAAAACAGCCTTAAAACTCTTACATGAATTTGGCGGAACGGTGGAAAGTGTGTTAGAGCATGCCGAGGAAATTTCCGGTAAAAAACTAAAAGAAAAAGTACTGGAAAATAAAGAATTAGCTATTTTAAGTAAAGAACTAGCTACAATCAATGTAGATTCACCGATTGAATGCACAGTTGAAAGCACAAAATATGACGGTTATCAAACGGAAAAAGTAATTCCTTTATTAAAAGAAATGAACTTTACAACACTTTTGAAGAATATCGAGGGAGATACACCGGAAGAAGCAAAAGAATTAAAAGAACTATCTTTTGAAATCGTAACAGAATTAAAAGAAAAACATTTTGGTGGGAAAACTGCGCTTTATGTGGAGTTAGAAAATGATAATTATCATACATCTAATTTCATTGGATTAACAGTACATTCTAGCCAAGGGACGTATTTCTTTACGAAGGAAACTGCTGAAAATAGTGAGGCGTTCCGTGAATGGGTAGAAAGTGAACAAACAAAAGTAGTATATGATGCGAAGAAAACAATGGTTGCAATGAATCGCATTGGTTTAGCGATTTCTGGTATTACCTTTGATATCATGTTAGCTTCTTATTTACTAAATCCATCTGACTCGATTGATGATTTTACAAGCGTTGCAGTAAGACATGATTACACAGAAGTCGAAACGGATGAGGCAGTCTACGGAAAAGGCGCCAAACGTAGCACACCAGAAGAAAGCATTGTTGCGTCCCACTTAGCTAGAAAAGCGGTAGCCATTGCTGACTTAGAGAAAAGACTGGTTGCTGATTTAGAGGAAAATGAACAATTAGCTTTGATGGAAGATTTAGAGTTGCCACTGACTTTTGTATTAGCAGAAATGGAAATGCAAGGGGTTAGTGTAGATACAGAACGTCTAGAGAATATGAAAGTGGAGCTAGCGGGTAGACTGAAAACATTGGAAGAGTCGATCCATTCTCTAGCCGGCGAAGCATTCAATATTAATTCACCGAAACAACTAGGTGTGATTTTATTTGAAAAGCTTGGTCTCCCAGCGGTCAAGAAAACAAAAACAGGTTATTCAACTGCTGCCGATGTACTGGAAAGTTTATCTGGTAAACACGCGATTATTGATGAAATTTTGTTATATCGTCAACTTGGTAAAATTCAGTCCACTTATATCGAAGGACTGCTTAAAGTGACAGATAAAGAAACACATAAAGTGCACACACGTTTCAACCAAACATTAACACAAACAGGACGCTTAAGTTCAGTTGATCCGAACTTGCAAAATATCCCTATTCGTTTAGAAGAAGGACGGAAAATAAGACAAGTTTTCGTACCGAGTAAACCAGGTTGGAAAATGTTTTCAGCCGATTATTCGCAAGTAGAGCTGAGAGTCTTAGCACATATTTCGGAAGATGAAAATTTAATTTATGCATTTAAGCACGATTATGATATTCATACGAAAACGGCGATGGACGTGTTTCATGTTGAACAAGACGAAGTGGATTCATTAATGCGTCGTCAAGCTAAAGCGGTCAACTTTGGTATTGTATATGGAATTAGTGATTATGGGCTTTCGCAAAACCTTGGTATTACGCGTAAAGAAGCAAAAGACTTCATTGATCGTTACTTTGTGAGTTATCCAGCCGTGAAAGAATATATGCAAGATATCGTTCGTTTTGCGAAAGAAAAAGGCTATGTAGAGACCATTTTACATCGTCGTCGGTATATTCCAGAGATTGTCAGTCGTAATTTTAATGTTCGCGGATTTGCAGAAAGAACGGCGATGAACACGCCTATTCAAGGTAGTGCCGCTGATATTATCAAAAAAGCGATGATTCTCATGAGCGAGCGTTTAGTATCCGAAAAATTAGAAGCCAAATTATTACTTCAAGTGCACGATGAATTGATCTTCGAAGCACCTGAAGCCGAAATAGCTAAATTAGAAGAAATTGTCCCAGATGTTATGGAAAATGCAGTAGAGCTTTCTGTACCGCTAAAAGTAGATAGCGCATTTGGTGACACTTGGTACGACGCGAAATAAATAGAGAAACGGGGAGTTTATATATGCCAGAAATGCCGGAAGTAGAAAATGTCCGTGCAACATTACAAGAATTAGTCCCAGGTAAAAAAATAGATCAGGTAATTGTTCGTGTTCCAAAAATGATTGTATCAACACCACCCGATGAGTTTGTGCATATGCTTGTCGGGCAAGAAATAGAAGGTGTACGTCGCCGCGGGAAATTCTTGCTTTTTGATTTAACCAACTGTACGATTTTATCGCATTTACGAATGGAAGGTAAATTTCGGTTAATGGATGAAAAGGAAGAAGTTAGCAAGCATACGCATATTATTTTTCATTTTGATGATCACACGGAATTGCGCTTTTTAGATGTGCGGAAATTTGGCACGATGGAAGTAACGAATAAATACGGCGAGGGTGAGACGCGGTCGATTAAAAAGCTTGGCCCAGAACCGCTGACACCAGCTTTTACACTAACGGATTTTGCGACTGGTGTGAAAAAAACAAGCCGCGCCATCAAAACGGCTTTACTTGATCAAAAGTTAGTAGCCGGAGTTGGAAATATTTATGCGGATGAAATTTGTTTTGAAGCAAAAGTGCGCCCGGAAAGAGCAGCTAACTCACTTTCAGACAAAGAAATCAAACGTATTTTTGAAGCGACGAAAAGTATTATGACTGAAGCTGTAGCACTTGGTGGCTCTACTGTCAGAACGTATGTGAATTCGCAAGGTAAGCTTGGACAATATCAAGATAAATTAAAAGTATACGGCAAAACAGACGAACCGTGTATTGTTTGTGGAACGCCGATTGAAAAAATCAAATTAAATGGACGCGGGACACATTTTTGCCCGAATTGCCAAAAATAGAAAGCGAGCTGAAATCATGGGGAAAACGATTGGATTAACAGGAAGTGTAGCTACAGGGAAATCAACAGTGAGTAACATGATTCAGCAAGCGGGTATTCCATTAGTAGATGCAGATGTTGCTGCTAGAAAAGTAGTGGAACCTGGCACAGAAGGACTAAAGGAAATCGTTGCTTATTTTGGGGGAGAAATTTTACTTGCAGATGGCACGTTAGATCGAGCTAAATTAGGAGAAATTATTTTTAAAGATAAAGAAAAACGTGAAAAGTTAAATGAAATTACACATCCTCGTGTGAAAGACTACATGTTAGAAGCGCGAGAACGTTTTTTTAGAGCAGGCGAGGAACTTGTCTTTTTCGATATTCCGCTTTTGTTTGAAAGTCATTTAGAATCGTTGGTGGATCAGATCGTTGTTGTTTGGACCACCCCTGAAACAGAGTTAAAACGTCTGATGGAGCGAAATAATCTAACAAAAGAAGATGCATTAAGAAGAATTGAAAGCCAAATGGGAATCGATGAAAAGGCGAGAAAAGCTGATTTTGTCATCGATAATAATGAGTCACTTGAAAAGACGCAAAAACAAGTTTATACATTTATTGAACGTTTTGTAAAGAACAAATAGCCACCCTTACTTTCACATGGTATAATGAGGCATACAAATAAACAGATAGAGAAATGCTAGAGATAGGAGTGATTTTTTGTGAGATGTCCTACTTGTCAATATAATGGTACACGTGTTGTAGACTCAAGACCGGCAGATGATGGCAATTCCATCCGAAGACGGCGTGAATGTGAAAAATGCGGATTTCGTTTTACTACTTTTGAAAAGGTAGAAGAGAGTCCTTTAATAGTTGTGAAAAAAGACGGAGCAAGAGAAGAATTTGCTCGTGAAAAAGTGCGACGCGGCTTAATAAGAGCATGTGAAAAACGACCAGTTAGCGCAGAACAAATTGAAGAAATTGTCAATGAGGTAGAACGTGAACTGCGAAATATTGGAGACAGCGAAATAGCGTCTGACTTAATTGGTGAAAAAGTGATGAATAAATTAGCGAATCTCGATGAAGTTGCCTACGTGCGCTTCGCTTCGGTGTATCGCCAATTTAAAGATATTAGTGTGTTTGTAGAAGAGTTAAAAGATTTAATGGAAAAAAATAAAGATAGGTGAGTAAATTGACGGAATTTTGGATGGAGCTTCAAGCGGTAGACAGCTATCAAGTGAAAGCAAGTGGAATCTTGACCGGCGCCGACAGAAAAATTATTACGATGTTATATCAACCGCTAATGGGGGCGGAATGTCTTGCTTTATATCAAACACTGTTCACAGAAGTCGAAGAAAACAGACTTTGGTCAGAAGCGCATTCGCACGTCCAACTTTTAAATATGCTTGATATTAGTTTGAAAGCGTTATTCGAGGCAAGGCTGAAATTAGAAGGCTTAGGTCTTTTAAAGAGTTATGTGAAAACCGAAAACGATCAACGCTTTTATATTTACGAAATCTTGCCACCGTTATCACCAGAAAAGTTTTTTTCAGATGGTCTATTAAATATTTATTTATATAGCAAAATTGGCAATGCGCAGTTTCAACGTTTGCGTCGTTTTTTCGCAGACGAGGCATTTGACACAGCTACATATAGCGAAATCACTCGTTCGTTTCAAGATGTTTTCGAACCGTTTAAAGGTGGTAGTAGCGCAGTTACAACTGAAACTAGTCAAAAGTTACTAGACAAAGTGACGCCAAAAGAAATTGAATTTGATGACGCGAGTTTTGACTTTAATTTGTTTTTGAGCTTGCTTTCACCTGGAATGATTGCTCGCGAAAAGATAACAAAAGAAGTGCGCCAAACGATTTTAAAATTGCACGGAATTTACCAAGTTTCTGAAAAAGATATGCCGAGTTATTTGTATCGTGCGCTTGATGCGAATGGTGAAATCGACATCGTTTATTTACGTAAAATAGTGCGCGAAGGCTACACCATCGAACACGGTGCGCCGCCAAAACTGCAAATGAAGCAGGAAACGCCTGTCGATAAAGAACCCGAAGAAACGTTAAATGATGAAGAAGCGCTGCAAGTATATTTAGAGAGCATCACGCCTTTTCAACTTTTGGTAGACATTTCAGACGGGGCAGTTCCCGCTGAAACCGATTTGCGCGTTGTAGAAGAAGTCATGAACCAGCAAAATTTACCAGTTCCTGTGATGAATGTGCTGATTGAGTACGTGTTACTACGCCTTGACCGGAAGCTTTCTAAAAATTACATGATGACGATTGCTGCTCACTGGAAACGAAAAAATGTAAAAACAGCAAAAGAAGCAATGGATCTAGCGTGGCAAGAGCACGAGAAATACAAACGACTTCAAGAAGAACCAGCCACACCAAAAACGAATAATTACAACCGAAATTATCAAAAATCAACGCGAAAAGAAATTTTGCCGGATTGGTTTGATAAGGAGCAAGTTGCTCCAGCGGAAAATAAAATGACAGATAAAGAAAAACAAACACTCGAAGAACAAGTTCGTGAAATTAAAGAACGACTAAATAAAAGGTAGGTGAAGAAGATGGATAACATCGAAAGAACATTAGGACAACTTTTTGAAGGACGCGACTTTGAAAAAGAATACCAAGGTTTAAAACAACAAGTTCTCCATTATCAACCAATTCAAGACTTTTTCAAAGAACATAAAGAAGAAGTTACCGAGCAATTAGTTAATCAAAACTTGTCCAATTTATATGAATTCATGACACAACACAAAAAATTCACGGAACAGGAAGAAACCTTAATGCCCGGCTATGCGCCAAAACTTGTCCTTAATGGGGAATTCATCACTGTCACCTATTATCCGACGAAAGAGAAAATAGAAGAAGATAAACGCCGCGCAGTTGAGCGAAGAATTCGTTCTCTTTATATGCCTAAGCAAGTAGTGGATGCGAACTTAGCGGACTTTTATACCGATGAAGAATCGCGTCAATTGGCGCTTGTGGAAGCGTATCAATTCTTAAATAATTACCCTCCAAAAAGTGGCGAGCGTGTCAAAGGCTTATTTATTCATGGTAGCTTTGGAACCGGAAAATCCTACTTACTTGGAGCCCTTGCAAAAGAGCTTGCTTTGAAAGGAATCTCATCGACACTTGTTTATTTACCCGAGTTCATGCGCGAAGTGAAACAGTCTATTTCTGACAATACAGTCGGTGAAAAAATTCAATTTGCGAAAGAAACAGAAGTGCTAATGCTCGATGATATCGGCGCAGAATCGATGACCGCTTGGACGCGTGATGAAGTATTGGGTGCGATTTTACAATTCCGGATGCAAGAGGAATTACCCACTTTCTTCTCCTCAAATTACAACATGGATCAACTAGAAAATCATTTAATGTTTGCCCAAAATGGCACGGAAGAAAAACTAAAAGCTCGCCGAATCATGGAACGCGTGCGCTATTTGTCGAAAGAGGTTAACTTAGAAGGTAAAAATCGCCGTTTCTAAAAAGTGCTTGCAAATATGTTTAATCGGGCTTATAATGTGAAGTAATATAAAACAAAGTGATGAAAAGGACAACCGATTTAACGGAAAATTTTAGAGAGGAAGGGCTAGCTGGGAACCTTCTATTGGAACTTAAATTTGGACCACCTTGGAACTTCTATTAGGAACGTTTTTAACTAGTAATAATAGACGGTTCGCTCCGTTATAGGCGACAAGAGTGAAGTAGTTATTTTTTTGCTATTTCTAAATCTTGGGTGGAACCACGAGCATAAACTCGTCCCTTGACAACAGGAGGGATGGGTTTTTTATTTTGCCCTCCTAACCACACTAAAAAAAGAAAAGGAGAGATTAGTATGAAAATCACATTTCCAGACGGTGCAGTAAAAGAATTTGAGCCAGGCGTTTCAACAGCAGATATTGCTGCCTCTATCAGCCCAGGGCTAAAAAAGAAAGCACTCGCAGGTAAATTAAACGGGGAGTTACTTGATTTAGTAACACCAATCCACGAAGACGGAGCAATCGAAATCGTAACACCAGACCATGAAGATGCGCTTGGCATTTTGCGTCACAGTACAGCTCATTTAATGGCTCAAGCCTTGAAACGCCTTTATCCAGATGTGAAATTTGGTGTTGGCCCAGCGATTGAATCTGGTTTCTATTATGATATTGATACTGAGGCAGTTATTAGCGATGAATCTCTTGTTGAAATTGAAAAAGAAATGCAAAAAATTGTGCGTGAAAATGTTCCAATTGAGCGCGAAGTTGTTTCTCGCGAAGAAGCAATTAAACGTTTCAAAGCAATTGGAGATCAATATAAATTAGAACTTATCGAAGCAATCCCAGAAGATGAAACAGTGACAATTTATACACAAGGTGAATTTTTCGACCTTTGTCGCGGAGTCCATGTTCCTTCCACTGGTAAAATTCAAGTGTTCAAGCTACTTAGCGTGGCTGGTGCATACTGGCGTGGCGATAGTAACAACAAAATGCTACAACGTATTTACGGTACAGCTTTCTTCGATAAAAATGGCTTAAAAGAATTTATCCAAATGCAAAAAGAAGCGAAAGAACGTGACCATCGTAAACTAGGTAAAGAACTAGATTTATTTGCAAATAGTATTGAAGTTGGTCAAGGCTTACCACTTTGGTTGCCAAAAGGTGCGACTATTCGACGCGTTATCGAACGTTACATTGTGGATAAAGAAGAACGCCTTGGTTACAATCACGTTTACACTCCAATTATGGCTAATGTTGAGCTTTATAAAACAAGCGGTCACTGGGATCATTACCATGAAGACATGTTCCCAACAATGAAAATGGACAACGAAGAACTAGTTTTACGTCCAATGAACTGCCCGCATCACATGATGATTTATAAAAATGATATCCATAGTTACCGTGAACTACCAATCCGTATCGCCGAGCTTGGTATGATGCACCGTTATGAAATGAGCGGGGCGCTTTCAGGACTTCAACGTGTTCGTGGAATGACTTTAAATGATGCGCACGTATTTGTTCGCCCTGACCAAATCAAAGATGAGTTCAAACGTGTTGTAGAGCTAATTTTAGAAGTATATAAAGACTTTGATATTAAAGATTACTCCTTCCGCCTAAGCTACCGTGATCCGAAAAATACTGAAAAATATTTTGACGATGATGCTATGTGGGAAAAAGCGCAAGCCATGCTTAAATCCGCCATGGACGAAATGGAAATGGATTACTTTGAAGCAGAAGGTGAAGCTGCATTTTACGGTCCAAAACTAGATGTTCAAGTGAAAACTGCAATAGGAAAAGAAGAAACACTTTCCACTGTACAACTTGACTTCTTACTTCCAGAACGCTTTGACTTAACTTACATTGGCGAAGATGGCGAAAAACATCGTCCAGTTGTCATTCACCGTGGAGTTGTATCGACAATGGAACGTTTTGTCGCATATCTAATCGAAGAATACAAAGGTGCTTTCCCAACTTGGTTAGCTCCAGTACAAATGGAACTTATTCCAGTTAACGCAGATGCACATTTAGATTATGCAAAAGGTGTACAAGATAAATTGCAACGCGCTGGACTTCGCGCTGAAGTGGATGATCGTAATGAAAAATTAGGATATAAAATCCGTGAAGCACAAACAAAGAAAATTCCTTATGCCTTAGTATTAGGCGACCAAGAAGTAGAGGCTGGTTCTGTTAACGTTCGTCGTTACGGCTCTAAAGACTCTGAAACAATGGACTTAGATGCGTTTATCGCACAAGTTGTTGCTGAAGTAAGCAAATATTAATCGCGAAAATACTGTCTCTTAAAGGGGGCAGTATTTTTTCATGGTGCTTTTTTCCTCTTTTTCCGTTATACTAGTAAAAGATAATGAATAGAACAGGATGGAAAATTATGGATGTAAATAATGTAGAACTAATAATAAGCGCTGTTCGACCAGAGCAATATCCCGAAACAGACCTTCCAGAATATGCACTTGCAGGTCGATCAAACGTTGGAAAATCATCTTTTATTAATACGATGATTCGCCGCAAAAGTATGGCAAGAATTTCACAAAAACCAGGAAAAACACAAACACTAAATTTTTATAAAATTGAAGAAGCACTTTTCTTTGTCGATGTACCCGGTTATGGTTTCGCTAAAGTTTCGAAAACAGAACGCGAAAAATGGGGCGTCATGATTGAAACCTATATCACTTCTCGCGAGCAACTTCGTGGTGTTATCCAAATTGTAGATTTGCGCCATAAACCTACAGAAGATGACCGAATGATGTATGAATTTCTGAAGTATTACGACATCCCTGTCATCGTCGTAGCAACGAAAGCAGACAAAATCCCACGCAGTAAATGGCAAAAAAATGCTAAAATTGTGCGAGAAACACTTGATTTTGATCCTGATGACAAATTTGTCTTATTTTCCTCTGAAACAAAAATGGGAAAAGACGAAGCATGGCAGTTTATCAAAGAAGGAATGGAATAATAGAAGGAGTTGGAATGAAAAATCCAGCTCTTTTTTCCGTCTAAATACATAAACGGACTATTTGGTGTACACATCGAAAAGTGGTAGAATGTATTAGAGTTCAATTTAATTTTAGGAGGATTATCGAATGTTTATTCTCACCATGGGGCTGAATCATCACACAGCACCAATCGACATCCGCGAAAAATTAGTTTTTAAAGAAACCGAAGAAGAAATGGCCTTAGTAACATTACAGCAGGAAAAAAGTATCCTCGAAAATGTTATTATTTCAACGTGCAATCGAACAGAAATTGTTGCGGTTGTTGACCAAATACATACAGGTAGATATTACTTAAAACGCTTTATGGCTAATTGGTTTCAAATGGATATGGAAAAAATCGAGCCTTATTTGTTTTTCCATGAGGAATCAGAAGCTGTCAATCATTTATATAAAGTAACCGCGGGACTTGATTCGCTTGTGCTTGGAGAAACACAAATCCTCGGACAAGTAAAACATGCATTCGAAATCGCCAAACAAACGGCTACAACAGGTACGCTTTTAAATAAACTTTTTCGGGAAGTAGTTACTTTCGCAAAAAAAGTACATCACCATACAAAAATTAATGAAAATGCTGTTTCTGTGAGTTATGCAGCTGTAGAAGTTGCAAAAAAATTATACGGTTCATTAGATAACAAGAAAATTGTTCTGATTGGCGCAGGCGAAATGAGTGAACTTGCTTTGCAAAACCTTGCTGGGAGCGGCATGACAGATATAACTATCATCAACCGCACGAAAACGAATGCAGAGTTATTAGCGAACCAATTTCAAGCAAAAGTAGGCGCATACGAAAACATGAATGAACATTTGCTGCTTGCAGATATCGTTCTCGTTTCTACAAGCGCGGCAGAGCCAATCATTAAGCAAGCTGCGATGCAAGAATTGATGGAGCAAAAAGCGAGTTCAATGCTTGTGATTGATATCGGTTTACCTCGAAATGTTGAACATGATTGTTCATATATTCCCAATTTCCATTTGTATGATATCGATGATTTGGCAGGAGTTGTTACTGCAAACTCAATAGAGCGTCAACAAATTGTTCTGGAACTGGAAGATACGATTGAGTCAGAAGTTCGTAATTTTTTCGAGTGGGAGAAACAGCTGGGTGTCGTTCCTGTTATTCGTGCTTTGCGTGAAAAAGCGCTCGATATGCAAGAAGTTACCATGACTAGTTTAGAAAATAAACTTCCAGGCTTAACAGAACGTGAATATATCCAAATCGGAAAACATATGAAAAGTATCATCAACCAAATGCTGAAACAGCCTATCTCAGAGTTAAAAGAAATGTCCGTAGAAGAAGATGCAACTACAAGTATTGAACATTTTAAACGTATTTTTGGATTAACTAAAACAGATGTGACAATAATAGAAAAAGAACAAGCCGAAACGAGGAGTTAACGGATGAAACGGAAAATAATTGTTGGTTCTAGACGAAGCAAATTAGCTTTAACACAATCTAACTGGGTAATTAACAAGCTCAAAGAAAATTATCCTGCGTTCGATTTTGAAATTAAAGAAATTGTTACAAAAGGAGACCGGATTTTAGATGTCACACTTAGCAAAGTAGGCGGAAAAGGTCTATTTGTTTCTGAAGTGGAGCAGGCTTTAAGTGACAAAACGATTGATTTTGCGGTACATAGTATGAAAGATGTCCCTTCAAGTTTGAAAGAAGGGTTAGTTATTGGTGCGATTCCAAAACGTGAATCTCCGCTAGATTGCTTTGTTTTCAATCAAGTGAACGCATTAGATGAGCTACCACATGGTTCGGTTATTGGTACGAGTAGCTTGCGTCGAGCTGCGCAACTTCTAAAACACCGCCCTGATTTTGTGATTAAGCCGATACGAGGCAATATTGATACCCGGCTTCAAAAATTACATGCTGAAAACTTTGATGCAATTATTTTAGCAAAAGCCGGACTAGCTCGCATGGGTTGGTTAGAAAATACGACATTAAAACTAGAAGATATCCCCCCCGAACTATGTTTACCTGCTGTTGGTCAAGGTGCACTTGCTATTGAGTGCCGTGAGAGTGATCAGCAAATTCGTGATATGCTTACTTCTATTCATCACGAAGAAACAGGAATTTGTGTCGAAGCAGAGCGCGTTTTCTTGAAAAAATTAAACGGTGGCTGTGAAATCCCGATTGCAGGTTTTGCTACAAAAGCAAATGAAGCCGTTCATTTTAAAGGATTAGTTGGTAACGCAGATGGTTCCATAATTCTTGAAGCCGAACAAACCGGCGCAAATCCAAGTGAAATTGGAAATAAAGTAGCAGAAGATTTGCTAAGTAAAGGTGCAGATACTATTATCCAAGAACTGAGAAACATATGAATAAAAAAGTTGTTTTAACAAGAGAGGCGAGCAAAAATCAACCTTGGCAAACCTATTTCGGGCAAAACGGTTTTGCAGTGGTGTCCGTTCCGTTAATTAAAACACGACCTAAAAAAATTAGTTTGAGCCGCGAACAACTAGAAGCAGAATGGCTTTTTTTAACGAGCGCCAATGCTGTAGAGTATTTTTTCATGAATCAACCTGGAGAAGCACATTACAAAATAGCTGTAATAGGTGAAAAAACAAGAGAGAAATTAGCAGAATTTGGCTATAAACCAAGCTTTGTTCCGTCTATCTATCAGTCAGAAATTTTTTTAGAAGAGTGGTTAAATGAAAACCCTGAAAAAACGAGTGTCTTACTACCACAAAGTAATTTGAGCAGATCCATTATAAAAGACACGCTGACCGAAAAAGGATATCTTGTTCATTCAGTGGAACTTTATGAAACAGTTTCCCCAGAGAATTCTAAAATAAAGTTAACTGAACTATTGAATTCAAATGACATACACATCATTATTTTTGCCAGTCCATCAGCTTGGAAAAACTTCTATTCCATCGCGAAGTCATTGCCTGTTCAAAAAGAAAAGTGGCATATCGCATCAATTGGGAGTATCACGACAGAAGCAATTTTGGCAGATGGCTGGGAAGTGAAATATCAACCAAAAACCTTCACCATGAAGCACTTAGCTGATTTGATTATACAGGAGGAATTAAAATGAAAAATCAATTTGATAGACACCGTCGCCTAAGAAAAACCAAAACAATGCGTGATTTAGTGAGAGAAACAGTTTTACATACAGATGATTTAATCTATCCGATTTTTGTCAAAGATGGTAAAGAACCAAAAACAGAAGTAGTTTCCATGCCAGGCGTTTTCCAATTTCCTCTGCACGAACTAGAAGAAGAAATGCGCACCGTAGAGAACCTTGGTATTAAAGCAGTTATTTTATTTGGAATCCCTGCCGAAAAAGACGCAGTTGGGACACAGGCTTACCACGATCACGGAATTATCCAAGAAGCCACAAGACTTATTAAAAAATGCTTTCCTGAAATCCTCGTTGTAGCCGATACTTGTTTATGTGAATTCACTGACCATGGACATTGTGGTGTTATTGAAAATGGTGAAATTCTAAATGACGAATCACTAGATTTATTAAAACAAACAGCTGTTAGTCAAGCGAAAGCAGGAGCGGACATCATTGCGCCTTCTAATATGATGGACGGTTTTGTTCAAGTAATACGTGAAGGGCTTGACGAAGCGGGCTTTTATGATATTCCAATTATGTCTTATGCCGTTAAATATGCTTCTGCTTTTTATGGGCCTTTCCGCGATGCTGCTGAAAGTGCACCACAATTTGGCGATAGAAAATCATATCAAATGGACCCTGCTAACCGTGAAGAGGCTCTTCGTGAAGCGATATCTGATGAACAAGAGGGAGCCGATTTTCTTATTGTAAAACCATCCTTATCTTATTTAGATATTATGCGCGATGTGAAGAACAATACCAATTTGCCAGTAGTCGCTTATAATGTTAGTGGTGAATATGCAATGGTAAAAGCCGCTGCACAAAATGGTTGGATAGATGAAGAAAAAATTGTTTTAGAAATGCTAACTAGCATGAAACGCGCAGGCGCAACACTTATCATTACCTATTTTGCAAAAGACGTTTCTAAATACTTAAATAAATAGGAGGGAAGAAATTTGCAAATCTATTCAAAATCTGAAAAAGCATTTAAAGAAGCGAAAAAAGTTTTACCTGGTGGTGTAAATAGTCCCGTTCGAGCATTTAATTCCGTTGATGCCTCACCGGTTTTTATGGACCACGGAAAAGGCGCTTATATTACCGATATTGATGGAAATGAATATATCGATTACGTATTATCTTGGGGACCGCTGATTTTAGGTCATGCAAATCCTTCTGTTGTGCAAGCTATTACAAATGCAGCAATGAAGGGGACTAGTTTTGGAACACCTACTGAAATCGAAACAGAATTAGCAAAATTAGTTATTGAACGTGTACCCTCTATTGAAATTGTTCGTATGGTTTCATCGGGAACAGAAGCAACGATGAGTGCTATTCGTTTAGCTCGCGGTTATACAAAGAGAGAAAAAATCTTGAAATTTGAAGGAAGTTATCACGGTCACGGAGATTCCTTATTAATTAAAGCTGGCTCAGGTGTAGCAACTCTTGGATTACCTGATTCTCCAGGAGTTACAAAAGGTCTTGCAGCTGATACTATCACAGTTCCATACAACGATATTGAGGGTGCGAAACTCGCTTTTGAAAAATACGGGGAAGAAATAGCCGCGGTAATAGTGGAACCTGTTGCAGGAAATATGGGCGTCGTTCCTCCGATTGAAGGATTTTTAGAAGGGCTTCGAGAACTTACAACTAACTATGGTTCTTTACTAATTTTTGATGAAGTTATGACTGGTTTTCGAGTAGATTACTATTCTGCTCAAGGATATTATGTGGTCACACCCGATCTTACCTGTCTTGGTAAAGTAATTGGTGGTGGTTTACCAGTAGGCGCTTACGGCGGTAAAAAAGAAATTATGGAACAGATTGCTCCGGCTGGTTCTATTTATCAAGCTGGAACTTTATCCGGAAATCCGTTAGCAATGAATGCTGGGTTTGAAACAGTGCGCCAATTAACACCACAAGATTATGATGTTTTTCGCACTTTAATTAAGAGAATGGAAGAAGGTCTGACAGAAATTTCCGCTAGACGACAAGTACCTCTTTCGATTAACAAAGCTGGTTCTATGTTTGGCTTTTTCTTCACGGATCAAAAAGTAACTAATTTTGATACAGCTAAAACGAGTGATTTAGAA
The DNA here is from genome assembly GCF_041765605.1 of Listeria monocytogenes. GTDB lineage: Bacteria > Bacillota > Bacilli > Lactobacillales > Listeriaceae > Listeria > Listeria monocytogenes_D. The sequence goes on along the minus strand of NZ_CP168900.1, from coordinate 1,604,841 downwards.
TTTTTCCGAAGCTATTATCGAGAGATGTTAGGACAAGGGATTTTCTTACCGCCTTCTCAGTTTGAAGGTGTCTTCATTTCTACGATGCATACTGAGAAAGAAATTGATAAAACTCTAGATGCATTTGATACTACGTGTAAAATACTTCGTGGCTAATTGACGAATCTGAAATCTTTTGTTAAAATTATTTCTAGTATATAGATTTAAATGCAATGAAGAGGAAGAGTAAGGCACTTATTTTTCAAAGAGAGAAAGCGGTTGGTGTAAGCTTTCAAAAATAATGTCTGAAGGTAGCCTTGGAGCAGTATTCCTGAACTTTAAGTAAGGAATAACCGGTAGATTTTCTCTATCGTTAACACAATGAAGTGCCTACACTTTTTTCTGTAGGTAAAAAGGTGGTACCGCGAATAATACTCTTTTCGTCCTTTTACAAGGATGAGAAGAGTTTTTTATTTTGCTTAAAAAAGGAGGAATCATGATGACAACCGAACACAATGAAATAAATATGCCTACAAAATACGAGCCGAGTAATGTAGAAGCTGGTAAATATAAATGGTGGCTAGAAAAAGAATTTTTCAAAGCGGAAGGGAATACAGATAAAGAACCATACAGTATCGTTATTCCGCCCCCAAACGTAACAGGGAAACTTCACTTAGGTCATGCATGGGATACTACTTTACAAGATATTATTACTCGGATGAAACGGATGCAAGGGTTTGATACTTTGTATTTACCAGGTATGGACCATGCTGGAATTGCAACTCAGGCTAAAGTAGAAGCAAAATTAAAAGAAGAAAACATTTCTCGCTATGACTTAGGACGCGAAAAATTTGTGGATAAGACTTGGGAATGGAAAGAAGAATACGCTGAGTTTATTCGCGAACAATGGGAAAAGCTAGGTCTTGGCTTAGATTACTCCAGAGAACGCTTTACTCTTGATGACGGTTTATCTGATGCTGTCAAGAAAGTATTCGTAACATTATACAATAAGGGCCTAATTTACCGAGGCCAATATATAATCAACTGGGATCCAGAAGCGAAAACAGCTTTATCGGATATTGAAGTAATCCACAAAGATATTGAAGGCAGCTTCTATCATTTGAAATATCCGCTTACTGACGGTTCTGGTTACTTAGAAGTTGCTACAACTCGCCCTGAAACGATACCCGGAGACACAGCTGTAGCGGTTCATCCTAAAGACGAAAGATATCAGCACTTAATCGGTAAAACAATCATGTTGCCTATTTTAAACAGAGAAATCCCAATCGTAGCGGATGAATATGTTGAAAGAGAATTTGGCTCTGGTGCAGTTAAAATTACACCTGCACATGATCCGAATGATTTTGAAGTAGGGAATCGCCATGACTTACCAAGAATTATTGTCATGCATGAAGATGGTACAATGAATGAAAATGCTGGAAAATATGATGGATTGGATCGCTTTGTAGCTAGAAAAGAAATTATTCAAGACTTCAAAGATTTAGGTTTATTTATCAAACAAGAGCCTCATTTGCATTCCGTAGGGCATTCAGAGAGAACAGGAGCGGTAGTAGAGCCATATCTTTCTCTTCAATGGTTTGTAAAAATGGAACCTCTTGCTGCGGAAGCTTTAGCGCTACAAAAAACAGAAGACAAAGTGAATTTTGTACCAGCTAGATTTGAAAAAACATATGAAACATGGATGGATAACATTCATGATTGGTGTATTTCGCGCCAATTATGGTGGGGACACAGAATCCCAGCTTGGTATCATAAAGAAACCGGCGAAATTTATGTTGGTGAAAATGAACCTGAAAACCTTTCTGAATGGGAGCAAGACGAGGATGTGTTAGACACCTGGTTTAGTTCCGCTTTATGGCCGTTTTCTACAATGGGTTGGCCTGATACTGAGAATCCAGACTTCAAACATTTCTTCCCAACGAATACTCTGGTTACAGGTTATGATATTATCTTCTTCTGGGTATCCAGAATGATTTTCCAATCTGTAGAATTTACTGGGGAAAGACCTTTTAAAGATACATTGATTCATGGCTTAGTGCGTGATTCTGAAGGACGAAAAATGTCTAAATCACTTGGCAATGGTGTAGATCCAATTGAAGTTATTGACAAATACGGTGCAGATTCTCTTCGTTATACACTTGCAACTGGTTCATCACCGGGTCAAGATTTGAAGTTTAGCTATGAAAAAGTAGAGTCTACTTGGAATTTTATTAATAAAATTTGGAATGCATCTCGTTTTGTGTTAATGAACTTAGATGGGATGAAATATAGCGAAATTGATTTGACTAAAGTGACTGAGGTTAGTGACAAGTGGATATTGACTAGACTTAATGAAACAATTCAAGCAGTTACCTCCCTAGGTGAAAAATATGAATTTGGTGAAGTTGGAAGAACATTGTACAACTTTATTTGGGACGATTTCTGTGATTGGTATATCGAAATCGCAAAAATCCCTCTATACGGAGAAGATGAAGTTGCAAAACAAACTACTAGATCCGTACTTGCATATACTTTAAATGCAACAATGCGATTGCTTCATCCATTTATGCCTTTTGTGACGGAAGAAATTTGGCAAAACCTACCGCACGAAGGTGAATCCATCACAATTTCTGAGTGGCCAGAAGTTAATGAAAACCAGATTGATACTAAAGCTTCTACGGCAATGGCTACACTAGTTGAAGTGATTCGTGCAGTTCGGAACATTCGAGCAGAAGTAAACACTCCTCTTAGCAAACCGATTATTCTTGAAATGAAACCAAAGGATGATAACTATAAAGAAATTTTAGAACAAAATATTTCTTATATTGAACGTTTTTGTAATCCTGAACAAGTGACAATTTCCTTTGATGTTGAAGCATCAAAAACGGCGATGACAGCTGTAGTATCTGGGGCAGAGATTTTCATCCCGTTAGAAGCGTTAATTGATTTAGACGTAGAGATTGCTCGACTTGAAAAAGAACTAGAAAAATGGAACAAAGAAGTAGCTAGAGTACAAGGGAAACTGAATAATGAGCGATTCATTAGTAAAGCTCCTGAGAATGTAGTTGCAGAAGAACGTTTAAAAGAAAAAGATTATCTAGATAAGAAAGCCTCTGTACTTGAAAGAATTGAAACATTAAAAGAAGTATAAAAAAGTGAACTGACCTTATCATGAAACCAAGTGGTAGGGTCAGTTTTAAGGTGGTTTAAATAATGACATTGAATTCGTATGAAGAAGCTTTAGATTGGATTCACGGAACGCTTCGCCTAGGAATAAAACCCGGATTAGCTCGAATGGAGTATATGATGGAAAAACTAAATCATCCAGAAAAGGCGAATAAATGGGTACATATTGCGGGAACAAACGGAAAAGGATCTACACTTACTTTTATTAGAAATGCTTTGGAAGAAGCTGGCTATAAAACAGGAACATTCACTTCTCCTTATATTGAGGTTTTTAATGAAAGAATTAGTGTAAATGGTGAGCCAATTAGTGATGAGCTGATTGTTTCATTAGCCAATCGTATTAAACCTATAGCAGAAGAGTTAGAAGAAACTATTTATGGACCGCCATCGGAATTTGAAATTATTACAGCGATGATGTTTCTCTGTTTTGCAGAATATGTTTCTATAGATATTGGTATTGTTGAAGTGGGACTTGGTGGAAGACTAGACTCTACGAATATTCTTATGCCGCTTATTTCTGTTATTACCTCAATTGGAATGGATCATATGGAATTTCTTGGTGATACCATTGAGCAAATTGCTAGTGAAAAAGCTGGCATAATTAAACCAGGTGTTCCAGTTGTTTCAGGAGCTATTCAAAAAGAGGCGCAAGAAGTAATAGCTGAGATAGCGACTAACAATAAATCCAATGTTGCTCAATTATATGATTCTTTTTCTATGGTTAATAAAAACGGGGTAATTACTTATAAAACCATTTATGGTGAAGAGATAAATGATCTTTCCATTGGGCTCCTTGGTATTCACCAATTGAATAACGCTGCGATAGCAATTAAAGTATTGCAGTATTTAAATACATTTTCTAGCTTTACGATTGAATTGTCAGCAATCAGAAACGGATTGGAAAAAGCATTTTGGCCAGGACGAATGGAAAAAGTTATGTCGAATCCATTTATAATGTTGGACGGGGCGCATAATCCAGAAGGTATCAATACATTCGCGCGTTCCATCGAAATGTATCCAGAACCTAAAAAAATAGTAGTGAGTATCTTAGCAGATAAGAACTATCAAGAAATGTTAACTACATTAAGGGCTATTTCCAATTCAGAAATAATACTAACTACCTTTAACTATCCTAGAGCTATGACGACTGAAGAAGTACTGCAAATTGGGGAAGAAGAAGGAATCTCTGTGAATCCGAATTGGCAGCAAGCTTTAAACAATCTTTATAAAGGCGAAAGCGAATCTGATGCTAAAATATTTGTTACAGGATCGCTTTATTTCATCTCAGAAGTCCGTAACTATTTGCTGACCTCCACACGTTAATCTTTTGAATATCACGAGTATACTTGGAGAAATAAAAAAGAACAAATAGCTAAAAAAGGATTTTCAGAGGCTAAAATATATAAAAAAACCTATTTTCTTAGATGGAAAATAGGGTTTTTTGCTATGTCTAGAGTGTGAAAAAACGATTTTAGCTATGTGCAAAAATAATTTAACTCTGCTATTCTATTTTTACAACTAGGAGGTGACAGATGATTTACTTTTTATTAATAATTTATAGTGTAATATTTATGTCTTTTATTCAGGTTGCAGGAGAATGCTTTCCAATGAAAAAAACATTTTTATTCCGCTTCTCAGAGTGTAATTATTGTCAAAAGAAGCTAGCTTTCTATCATATCATTCCCATTTGTTCCTTTTTATTTTTGGGCGGAAAGTCAGAGTGTTGTGGAAAGCGGATTCCAACGACCTACTTTTTAATGGAAATAGTGACACCAATATATATAGTTCTTTTATATAGTCAATATGCTTTTTCTTATTCATTTTCAGTGTACTGTATTATTTATTATTTTTTAGCTTTTTTCTTTATTACAGATATTTTTTATATGTATGTCCCTAATTCTATATTAATTGTATTTTCTTGTGCGCTAATTATCTTAGCCTTCTTATATAATCAGCCTTTGATAGATTTTATTTATTCAAGTATACTCAGTTGTTTTTTCTACCTGCTTTTCTTTATTATCTTTCGAAAAGGGATTGGACTTGGCGATATTAAAATACTTATTATTTTAAGTAGCTTTTTAGGTTTTAAAACAGGATATTATATCTTTTTTCTAGCAATTATTTTGGGGACAATTATATTATTCACTGCATTGCTACTCAAAAGAGTGAAGAAAAATAAGCAAGTTCCATTTGTGCCATATATTTATGCTTCCTTCTTGGTGATTAGTATTTTGATGAAATAGGAGCTGGTCTTATGTTAACAAATGAAATATCAGAAAATGAAAAACCTCGTGAAAAATTACTAAATTATGGGATAGAGTCACTTTCCTCTTCAGAATTAGTCGCTTTAATTATCGAAACAGGCACTAAAAACGAATCTGTTTTGACAATTGCCAATAGAATTATTATGAAATTCAAAAATGTGGCTGAAATGCAATATGCTTCTATAGAAGAATTTCAACTAGTTAATGGAATTGGAGTAGCAAAAGCTTCTAAAATAATGGCAGCAATTGAACTAGGAAAACGCATAAGTATAGTAACAGAACAGGAAGAAGTGGTTGTTAGGTGTCCTGAAGATGCAGTGAAGCTTGTAATGCCTGAGTTAGCTTTTCTTTTTCAAGAGCATTTTCATTGCCTATTTTTAAATACAAAAAATCAAGTAATATATCGACAAACTATTTTTGTGGGTGGGCTCAATGCTTCCATTGTCCATCCTAGAGAAGTTTTTAGATTAGCACTCAGAAAATCAGCTGCATCGATAATGTGTTTCCACAATCATCCATCCGGCGACCCAGCTCCGTCTAGTGAAGACTTACTTGTAACTAAAAGATTAGCTGAAGCGGGTAATATTGTTGGCATAACTTTATTGGATCATATAATCATTGGCAAAAATAAGTATATTAGTTTAAAAGAAAAAGGTTATTTTTAAATCAGAAATACTGTTCACAAAATATCTACAGACATCTTTCACTGCCTTATGCTAAAGTGAGTATCAATAAAAAGCGAAGGTGGTTTATCGTGCTAAATAGATGGAAAGTTTATAAAGATAATTTCATTGTTTTTTCGATAGTGATTGGCATGTTTACTATTCCGATTTTTCTTTGCTTGATGGAATTTTTCAAATAAAATTTATCTTTTCAAAAGTATATTCTTAATAAATTTAACGACACTTAAAAATAGTTTTTAAAGAAAAGTTAAAAATTTTTCCTTCTCATGAAAAATTAATGTCTACTAGTCTTACTTATGTTATAATAAGATGGTTGTTTATGTGTCTAAATAGAAACATTGACACAAAGGGATAAGGTAACATTAATTTAATGGACGAATAAGGAAACTTAATGTATCCTGTAGAATATTACGAAGGAAAAGGAGAATACAGATGTTTGGATTTGGTAATAAAGATATTGGAATTGATTTAGGGACAGCGAACACACTTGTCTATATGAAGGGAAAAGGTATTGTCCTTCGTGAACCTTCCGTTGTAGCAATGAAAAAAGACACGCAAGAAATAGTTGCAGTTGGTAGCGATGCTAAAAATATGATTGGTAGAACACCAGGAAATATTGTTGCAATTCGTCCAATGAAAGACGGCGTTATTGCTGATTATGATACAACTGCAGCAATGATGAAGTACTACATACAAAAAGCTGGTAAGAGCGTTAATGCAAGTAAACCACGCGTGATGATATGTGTACCTTCTGGAATTACAGGGGTAGAAAAACGTGCTGTTATTGATGCAACTCGTCAAGCAGGAGCTAAAGATGCGTTTACAATTGAAGAACCATTTGCTGCAGCTATTGGGGCTGGCCTTCCCGTTGGTGAACCAACAGGTAGTATGGTAGTAGATATTGGTGGGGGAACTACAGAAGTTGCAGTTATTTCACTTGGTGGTATTGTAACTAGCCGCTCTGTAAGAACTGCCGGTGATGATTTAGATGAAGTTATTATTAATTACATTCGTAAAAAATATAACCTATTAATCGGTGATCGTACTGCAGAAGCTATCAAAATGGAAATCGGCTCAGCTAGTCCAAAAGGTTTGGATTTATCTCCATTCAGCATTCGTGGACGTGATTTAGTAACTGGTCTACCTAAAACAATTGAAATTACACCAGAAGAAATTAGTGAGGCACTTGCTGATACAGTAGCTGCAATTATTGATGCTGTAAAAGGAACACTTGAAAATACACCACCAGAATTATCTGCTGATATTATGGATAAAGGTATTGTATTAACAGGTGGGGGAGCTCTTTTACGTAATTTAGATACGGTTATTTCTGAAGAAACTAAAATGCCTGTTATTATTGCAGACGAACCACTTGATTGTGTTGCAATTGGGACAGGAAAAGCTTTAGAAAATATGGATATGTATAAACGTAAAAAAATGAACTAAATGGACACACTCATTTATGTCATATAACAAGATGAATTAGCTTCAAAAAAATGGAAAAAGAGTACTAACGAGATGAGGTGTCGTTATGCCACAATTTTTTCTCAATAAACGTTTGATTATCTTGTTAATATCTATTATTGTTCTTGTCGCGTTAGTTGGTTTTTCTTTACGTGATCGTGAGAATGCTTCGTGGCCGGAACAATTTGTGAAAGATGTTGTTGGATTTGGCGAAAATCTAGTAGCTAAGCCTACTTCATTTATCTCAGGTGCAGTTGGTGGAGTGGTTGATTTAAAAAATACTTACACTGAAAACCAACATCTGAAAGAACGTTTAGAAGAATTGGCACAACTTGAAAGTGAAGTTGCAGACTTGAAAAAAGAAAATAAAGATTTAAAAGAAAGCCTTGATATCACTGATAGTATACGTGATTATGATCCGCTTAATGCCTCTGTTATTTCTAGAAATCCTACTAATTGGAACGATCAAATAGAAATTGACAAAGGTTCAAGTGATGGAGTGAAACCTGATATGGCAGTTACTACACCAAGCGGTCTTATTGGTAAAGTAACAACAACAGGTGCTAAATCGGCTACGGTTGAACTATTAACTTCATCGGATGTTAAAAACCGTGTTTCTGCTAAAGTGCAGGGTGAGGAAAACGCATTTGGAATTATCAATGGATATGACAGTGATACTAAGCTGCTCGAATTAAAACAATTACCGTATGACATGAAATTTAAAAAAGGACAGAAAGTTGTTACTTCTGGACTCGGCGGGAAATTCCCAGCAGGAATCTTTATTGGTACAATTGAAAAAGTTGAAACTGATAAAATGGGATTATCTCAAACCGCGTTTATTAAGCCAGGTGCTGACATGTATGATCTAAACCATGTAACTGTGCTCAAGCGTTCAGCAGAAGCAGGAACTACGGATGATGATGCAACTAGTTCAGACGCGACTGGAGGACAATAATCATGAATGTTAAGAAAAACATTGCACTTCCTGCAATCATGGTTGGAACCTTTATTCTAGAAGGAGTTTTTAGCCTTCAGTTTGCGAATGGTCTTTTTAATGATAAGCACCTTTTTATTCCGCATTTTTTACTAATCATGTTGACGATAATGACTTGTTTTTATAAACGAAATACGACTTTAGTTTATGCTTTTATTCTAGGCTTAGTGTTTGATATTTATTATACAGGCGTGATGGGAATTTATTTTGCAATCTTTCCTTTTACTGTGTATATCACAGATAAATTTATGAAAGTGTTACAAAATAACATACTCCTTGTTGGATTAATCGCGATATTTAATATTATCCTTACAGAAAGTTTAGTATATGCGTTTTATTATTTGATCGGTACGACAACGATGACGATTCCTGTTTTTATTGATCAACGTTTATGGACAACCATTTTGTTCAATTTGGCATTCTTTTTAGTTGTCTTTTTCCCATTCCGATTGTTTCTCGATCGTTTGGTTAAATCAGAATAACTATCGTAATTTTATCAGTTTGAATTCGCTATTACTTGAAAAAGTATGACTGTGGAGAATCTCCACAGTTTGCGATTTCAAGCTGTTTTTTTCAAAAAAAGTATTTTTTTATTATCATTTAATTTGAGTTAGTGTATACTAAAGGCTAGAGTATAAATGTTGCGGGGTGAAATCGTATATGAAGAAGAATGTTCAAATTAAAGGCACAAAAGATGGCATTAGTATTTTTCTTAGTGATAAAGCGAGTATACTTGAGTTGCAACAAGAATTAACTCAATTGCTAGCAGATCAGAAACAAAACCCATACTCTGGTGAAAAATTAGAGGTGCAAGTTCAAATTGGTAACCGTCTATTTTCAGAGGAAGAAGAGCGCGAAATATCCACTATTATTCATAAAAATAGTCAAATGAAGATTAGTGCATTTTATAGTAATGTAATGTCTAAAGATGAGGCTAAAAAATGGAAAGAAAATGATCAGATTTTTTCTATGGCAACGATTATTCGTTCTGGACAAGTTGTTCAGGTTCCAGGAGATTTCTTGCTAATTGGCGATGTGAATCCTGGAGGACAAATCCGTTCAAATGGGAATGTGTTTGTTCTGGGTAATATTAAAGGAATTATTCACGCTGGTTTTGAAGGAAACGAAAATGCTGTTGTAGCAGGGAAATTTCTTTATCCATCACAAGTTAGGATAGCCGGTAAGGTGTATGGCTTTGATAGTGAGGATTATAAAGAGGTTACTGAAACAGATTTATTTTCTGCATTTGTTAATGATGCAGGTGAGATAGTAATTGATGGAATACATAAGATAAGAAAAATTAGACCTGAAATTTCTAATTTTCAAGGAGGGCGTTAAACATGGGAGAAGCTATAGTCATTACTTCTGGGAAAGGTGGAGTAGGAAAAACTACTTCAACTGCTAACTTAGGGACAGCACTTGCTCTTCAAGGTAAGAAAGTGTGCTTGATTGATATGGATATCGGCCTTCGCAATTTAGATGTTGTTTTAGGTCTGGAGAATCGAATTATTTATGATTTAGTGGATGTGGTAGAAGGTCGCTGTAAAATTCATCAAGCGATGATTAAAGATAAACGTTTTGATGATTTACTTTTCTTGCTTCCAGCTGCGCAAACAACGGATAAAAATGCTGTTTCAGGCGAACAAATGGTGGAGTTAATTAACCAATTGCGTCCCGATTATGATTTTATTTTAATTGATTGTCCTGCAGGAATTGAAACTGGTTATAAAAATGCGGTTGCTGGTGCAGACAAAGCGATTGTGGTTACAACCCCGGAAATATCAGCAGTTCGTGACGCGGATAGAATTATTGGCCTACTTGAAAAAGAAGATATTGAGCCACCAAAATTAATTATTAATCGAATTCGTACGCAAATGATGATGAATGGTGATGTAATGGATATTGATGAAATTACTACGCATTTATCGATTGAATTGCTTGGAATTATCATTGATGATGATGAAGTTATTCGTTCTTCTAATAGCGGGGACCCAGTAGCTATGTTGCCAAACAACCGTGCTTCACAAGGTTACCGTAATATTGCTCGACGTATTCTTGGAGAGTCTATTCCGTTAATGTCGATTGAAACGAAAAAAGCAGGATTTTTCTCGCGCTTAAAACAACTTTTTGGCGGAAAATAAAAAATTAGACCCTTTATCTTTTAGATGAAGGGTCTTTATAAAAGGTGATTGGATGAAAAAGCTAGTGGTAAGTGCGGCTCCTATTGAAAAGCGAGCAGCGGTAATGGAAGATGATTTGTTAATAGATGTCGAAATTGTCCGACCTTCTGAAAAAGTTCAGGTTGGTGATATTTATTATGGATTTATTCAAAAGATTGACCGAAAAATGGAAGCGGCTTTTGTTGATTTAGGTAATAATAACAAAGGTTTCATTCATTTGAAAGATATTCCAGCAAGCTATGATAAAACGCAAGGTGCTAAAATTCCCGTTCAAATTGTTCGAGAAGGTAGCGCAACGAAACTTCCGTTACTAACCGCTGTGCTAGAATTTTCTAGTGATTTGCTTATTTATTTGTATGGTAAAGAATACATTTCTGTTTCTAAAAGAATAGTAGAGAAAATCACATTAAAAAAAATAATGGAAACGTTGGTAGAAGAAAATGAAGCATTAATTATTCGATCTAATGCAGAATTTGCCACAAAAGAACAATTACAACAAGCCTTGGTTCAAGCGAGAGATAAACACCAAGCATTATTAAAAGAAGCAAGCAAACGCAAAAAACCAGGACTACTTTTAGCAGCAGCTTCTGGGATTTTGACTAATACAAAGCAATTCGTTGAGAGATACAAACCATCCGAAATTATTACGGATGATTTTGAGTTTGCAAAAATGTTAGAAACCACATGGCCAGATCAGCAAATCACTTTAAAAAAGAGCGCAGATTTATTTGCAGATTTGGGAATTAAAGCACAAATGGATAGACTAGCACGGCCGGTTGTTCATTTGAGTAATGGTTCTTCGTTATTTATTGAAAAAACAGAGGCAATGTGGGTAGTTGATGTAAACTCAGGTAAGTTCAAGGGTACTACAGTAAAAGAAAAAACGGTAGAATTGGTAAATCTTAAAGCAGTTCCAGAAATCCTTCGACAAATTAGATTACGTAATATGAGTGGGATGATTTTGGTAGACTTCATTGGTGGAATGTCAGAAGCAGGCTACACGGAGCTATACGAGGCGTTAGAGAGCCAAACAAGAGAAGAATACATTACAACACAAGTTGCAGCACTTTCGCAGTCAGGGTTACTACAATTGACAAGACGCAAGAAGCAACAATCATTTTTAGAAATGACAACGATACCTTGTCCAATTTGTTACGCGACGGGTCATGTGGCATCTAAAGAGACGCTGGCTTTTGAATTAGAACGAGAACTTTCTGGTATTATGCAAAATGAACCAAATAGTATTCAAATTATCACAACAGAAGACGTTTTAGATGCATTTTTAGATTTGAATACGTTTAACAATGCGCCAATTGATTGGGAAGTGGCGGATGAAAGAGTCCCGTTTTATCAAATTGCCCGAGTGGAGAACTAAAATCAACAATTGGTTGACATAGGCAGGTTGCTTATGCTATCATTTTACTGTTATGTTTGTAGCGCACCAAGCTACAACCGCACAGAGCTGGGTCAAGTGTTTACTTCGTGTAAATCCCCTGTGATGGCGAGTCTTAGTATATGAGGAGGTGCAAGTATGTACGCAATTATTGAAACAGGTGGGAAACAAATCAAAGTAGAAGCAGGCCAAGAGATCTATGTTGAGAAATTAGCAGGTGAAGTTGGTGATGTTGTTACTTTTGACAAAGTTCTATTCGTAGGTGGAGATTCCGCTAAAGTTGGCGTTCCATTCGTGGAAGGCGCAACTGTAACAGCTAAAGTTGAAAAACAAGGCCGTGCGAAGAAATTGACAGTTTATAAATATAAACCGAAAAAGAACTACCACAAAAAACAAGGTCATCGTCAACCTTACACAAAATTAACTATTGATGCAATCAATGCTTAATTTGAAAGGACGAAAACAATGATTCAAGTCGATGTTATGCGAGAAGACAACCAAATAATTTCTTTTACAATGAGTGGACACGCCGATTTTGCCGAACATGGCAGTGATTTGGTATGTGCAGGAGCTTCCTCTATTGCTTTTGGAATGGTGAATGCTATTTCGGAAGTACGTGATTTTGAGCCTGTAATAGAAGAGTCGGAGGGTTACCTTTACTATTCTGTGCCTGCTGATTATGTCGGAGATGACGTGGTGCAAATCTTGCTTACAGGGATGGAAAATCAACTAAGGTCATTAGCGTACAGCTATCCTGATCATATAAAAATTAACTCCAAATAGGAGGTGGAATTTCATGTTAAAATTTGATATTCAACATTTTGCGCACAAAAAGGGTGGCGGTTCGACTTCTAACGGACGTGACTCTGAATCAAAACGTTTAGGTGCAAAACGTGCGGACGGACAATTTGTTACTGGTGGATCTATCCTTTACCGTCAACGTGGTACTAAAATCTATCCAGGAACTAACGTAGGACGTGGCGGCGATGATACTTTATTCGCTAAAACTGACGGCGTTGTACGTTTCGAACGTATGGGACGCGACAAGAAAAAAGTTAGCGTTTATCCTGAAGTACAAGAAGCTTAAACACAAAAAAACCGTCACTTGTGACGGTTTTTTTGTGTTTTCATCTTTGTGAATTAATTTCTTTTAAAATGGGTTATAACTCTCGTGAATTGGGGTAAATGTAAAGAGGCAGATGAAGAGACATTGTGAAAAATAGGACAAGTCGTTTGATTGACAGCGTTTTCTTGATATGATTAAATAGACTCAAGTTAATTAACATGTCAGGAGAAGAGATGACAATCGAAACGATGCAAGGGTACTAGTGTGCCTACGTTTTGATTGTCATTCTTTTTTTGAAGTTAATTGATAATCGGAATGTAAGGGGACTAGTAAGTGTTAAAATTCCGGTGCTACAAATAAGCAAGAAGAAGGAGTTGGAAAAGATGATTGACACAAGTTTAGCAACACAATTTCTAGGTGAAGTTATTGGTACGGCTATCCTAATTATTTTAGGTGCTGGTGTCGTAGCAGGTGTTTCACTGAAAAGATCTAAAGCGGAGAATGGCGGCTGGGTCGTTATTACTTTAGCTTGGGGGCTAGGTGTTACAATGGGTGTATATGTTTCAGGATATATGAGTATGGCCCATCTTAACCCTGCTGTAACTATTGGTATGGCGCTTGCAGGTGCTTTCCCGTGGAATTACGTGCTGCCATATATTCTTGCTCAGTTTATCGGGGCATTTATCGGGGCAACGCTAATATGGTTACATTACTATCCACACTGGAAACAAACAGAAGACAAACCAACAAAACTAGGTGTTTTTGCAACGGCGCCAGCTATTCGCCATTTTACATCTAACTTTTTTGGTGAAGCATTAGGTACTTTTATTTTAGTATTTGGATTACTATCACTAGGTGCTAATTCCTTTTCAGATGGATTAAATCCACTTGTTGTTGGTGCGTTAATCGTAGCTATCGGGATGTCTCTTGGTGGAACTACAGGTTATGCCATCAACCCAGCTCGTGACCTTGGTCCAAGAATCGCTCATTTTGTTTGGCCGATTTCTGGTAAAGGTGGATCAGATTGGGGATACTCATGGGTTCCGGTTATTGGACCAATCATGGGTGGTGCACTCGGAGCTTTAGGGTATAATGCCATTATTAACGGAGAACTTGGAATGTGGTTCTGGGTATTCGCAGTATTATTTGTTTTAATTATTATTTTAACGATGCAACTCGACAAGAAAAAAGATTTAGCATAAGCTAGAATGATAACTAGCTCTAAGCGGAAGTCTTCGGGCTTTCGTTGTACTTAAAACTAGAGGAGGAATTTTACATGGAAAAGAAATATATTTTAGCACTGGATCAAGGAACAACGAGTTCAAGAGCGATGATTATTGATGAAGAAGGAGAAGTTATTGGCGTTGCACAAGAAGAATTTGATCAAATTTTTCCTAAGCCAGGCTGGGTAGAACATAATGCCAATGAAATCTGGGCATCGATTTTAGCTGTAATTGCAGGCGTATTACTCAAAACAAATATTTCTTCTAAAGAAATTGCGGGGATTGGTATTACAAACCAACGTGAAACTACTGTTATTTGGGATAAAGAAAGCGGAAATCCAATCTATAATGCGATTGTTTGGCAATCTCGTCAAACTGAAGATATTTGTAAACAATTACGTAAAGATGGCTATGAAGATACTATTCGTTCTAAAACTGGTCTTTTAATCGATCCATACTTTGCGGGTACAAAAGCTCGCTGGATTTTGGATCATGTGGATGGCGCACAAGAACGTGCTGAAAAAGGAGAACTTCTTTTTGGAACGATTGATACGTGGCTAGTCTGGAAATTAACTGGTGGTCGTGCTCATATTACCGACTATTCCAATGCTTCTCGGACACTTCTTTATAATATTTATGATTTAGAATGGGATGATGAGCTTCTAAAAATGCTTAATATCCCAAGAGCAATGTTACCTGAAGTTCGTCCTTCCTCTGAAGTGTATGCAGATACAGTGCCTTATCACTTCTTTGGCGAAGAAGTTCCGGTTGCAGGTATTGCTGGTGACCAACAAGCCGCTTTATTCGGACAAGGTTGTTTTGAAAAAGGGATGGCGAAAAATACTTACGGAACTGGTTGTTTCTTACTCATGAACACGGGAGAAAAAGCTGTACGTTCTGAAAATGGTCTATTAACGACACTTGCTTGGGGTATTGATGGCAAAGTAGAATATGCACTTGAAGGTAGTATTTTCGTTGCTGGTTCTGCTATTCAGTGGTTACGTGATGGCTTGCGTATGGTTCGTCAATCAAGTGATTCTGAAAACTATGCAAGTCGAATTGAATCAAGTGACGGTGTGTACGTAGTGCCGGCGTTCGTTGGTTTAGGTGCGCCTTACTGGGATTCAGATGTTCGTGGAGCTGTATTTGGATTAACTCGTGGTACAGAAAAAGAACAATTTATCCGTGCAACATTGGAATCTCTTGCCTATCAAACAAGAGACGTACTTTATGCAATGGAACAAGATTCTGGTATTAGCTTAAAAACATTACGCGTGGATGGCGGGGCTTCTGCTAATAATTTCTTAATGCAATTCCAATCCGATATTCTAGGTGTTCCAGTAGAGCGCCCAGAAAACAAAGAAACAACTGTACTAGGAGCAGCTTTCTTAGCAGGTCTGGCAGTTGGTGTTTGGAAAGACAAGAACGAAATTAAAAAACATTGGAAACTAGATAAACGTTTTGAAGTAGAAATGAAAGATGAACAAAGAGAAGATTTATATGAAGGTTGGCATAAAGCTGTCAAAGCTGCACAAGCCTTTAAATAATATCTTAAGATGCGCCAAATGTGTAAAAGCATTTGGCGCTTTTTTGTTATGTAAAACAAATAAATATTTGGAAATAGAAATAAATATAGTGACAGATGTATAGTTTGTTCGTTATAATGAAAGATAAGACTTTTAAGGAACGGGAGAATATAAAAATTATGTTTGTAGATCAGGTTAAGATATATGTAAAAGCTGGTAATGGTGGGGACGGTATGGTAGCATTCCGTCGCGAAAAATTTGTACCAAACGGTGGTCCTGCTGGCGGTGACGGTGGTAAAGGAGCAGACGTTGTATTTGTTGTAGATGAAGGTCTGCGTACATTGGTCGATTTCCGCTTTAAACGAATCTTTAAAGCAGAGCACGGCGAACATGGCATGAGTAAAAGTATGCATGGACGCGGCGCAGAAGATTTAGTTGTCAAAGTACCACAAGGAACCATTGTGAAAGATATTGATACGGGTGAGATTATTGCTGATTTAGTCGCACATGGTCAACGCGCGGTTATTGCAAAAGCCGGACGTGGCGGACGTGGTAACAAACGCTTTGCGACACCAGCAAATCCGGCTCCGGAACTTTCTGAAAACGGAGAACCTGGACAAGAACGAAATGTACAATTAGAACTTAAAGTGTTAGCAGATGTAGGTTTAGTTGGTTTCCCAAGTGTTGGTAAATCAACGTTATTATCGGTTGTTTCTGCTGCGAGACCAAAAATCGCGGCGTATCACTTTACAACGATTGTTCCAAACTTAGGAATGGTTGACGCAGGGGATGGTCGTAGCTTTGTTATGGCCGATTTGCCGGGGCTAATTGAAGGTGCTAGTCAAGGTGTTGGTTTAGGTCATCAATTCTTACGTCATATCGAAAGAACACGTGTTATCGTGCATGTCATTGATATGTCGGGCTCAGAAGGACGCGTTCCATACGAAGACTATATGGCTATCAATAATGAACTTGAACAGTACAACTTGCGCCTAATGGAACGTCCACAAATTATTGTAGCTAATAAAATGGATATGCCTGATGCAGAAGAAAATTTAAACGAATTTAAAACAAAAATTGCTGAAGATATTCCGGTATTCCCAATTTCTGCAGTAACAAAAACGGGACTTCGCGAATTACTTCTTGCTATTGCGGATAAATTAGAAACAACTCCAGAATTTCCACTTAATGAAATTTTGGAACAAGAAGACGAAGATACAGTTCTTTACAAATATGTTGCTGATGAACCTGACTTCGAGATCTCTAGAGAGCCAGACGGTACTTTTGTACTAAGTGGTGCGAAAATTGAACGCTTATTCACGATGACGAACTTCGAACGCGATGCATCTATTAGTCGTTTTGCTCGTCAACTTCGTGCAATGGGTGTCGATGAGGCGCTTAGAAAACGTGGTGCTAAAGACGGCGATATCGTTCGCTTGCTTGATTATGAATTTGAATTTATGGATTAAACAAAGTGCTGCGCCAATCATTTGGCGCACGCTTTTTTCCTAGCTACGATAAAAGGAGAGTTGAAAATGAAAATTGCTTATTTAGGGCCAGCAGCATCTTTTACACATGCGGCAGCAGCGAAGGCTTTTCCAAAAGAAGAGATGATAGCAAAGAGCACGATTCCAGATTGTATTATGGCGATTGAAAAAGAAGATGTGGACGTGGCTGTTGTTCCGATTGAAAATACGATTGAAGGAAGCGTTAATATCACGCTGGACTACTTATTTCATTTTTCAAGTGTCCCTGTAGTAGCGGAGATTGTTCTTCCAATCGCGCAACATTTAATGGTTCATCCAGCACACGTATCCGCTTGGAAATCAGTACAAAAAGTAATGTCCCATCCACAAGCACTTGCACAGTGTCATACATTTCTCCAATCAGAATTATATGGAGTGGAGCGTGAAGTTACACCTTCTACAGCCTATGCTGCAAAATGGGTTAGTAATAATCCGACAGAACTTGTCGCAGCTATTGCACCACGCATGGCGGCGAATGAGTATGGACTTGAAATCGTCAAAGAAAATGCGCAAGACTTGGAATTAAATCAAACAAGATTTTTTGTTTTAAGCCGTAAACCTGTTTCGATTTTATTACCAAAAGAAGAAGAAAAAACGTCTATTTCTGTTATTTTGCCTAACAATATGCCAGGTGCGTTACATAAAGTCTTATCTACATTTGCTTGGCGGGATATTGATTTAAGTAAAATCGAATCAAGGCCGCTTAAAACCTCATTAGGCGAGTACTTTTTCTTGATAGATGTACTTTCAGAAGGAAAAGAAACTCTCGTAACTAATGCGCTTGATGAAATAACACTTTTAGGTGGAACGGCAAATAAACTCGGAACCTATCACGTTCACCGCTTACAAACGACTTAAATAAAGAGTTATCGCGATTTTTGCGGTAACTTTTTTATTGCGATACCTCCCTTTTTACGTTAGAATTTGTAGGAGAAAAGCTTTACCAAATCTAAAAGGAGTGAAATATATGTCAGGACATTCAAAATGGAATAATATTCAAGGTCGAAAAAATGCACAAGATTCCAAGCGTTCCAAAGTATTCCAAAAATTAGCGAGAGAAATTTTTGTTGCAGCAAAAAAAGGTCCTGATCCGAGTTTAAACCCATCGCTCCGATTAGTTATGGATAAAGCAAAAGCGGTCAACATGCCGAACGATAATATTAAGCGAGCTATTGATAAAGCTGCTGGTAATACGAGTGGCGAAAATTATGATGAAGTAACCTATGAAGGATATGCGCCGGGAGGAATTGCGGTTCTTGTCCATGCGCTTACAGATAATAAAAATCGTACGAGCACCAATGTTCGAGTAGCTTTTAATAAAAACGGTGGAAGTCTTGGTGAAACCGGTAGTGTGAGCTATATGTTCGATCGTAAAGGTTATCTTGTTATTTTACGCGAAGGTTTAGATGTGGACGAGGAAGAATTCATGCTGGAAGCTATTGAAGCAGGGGCGGACGATGTGGAAGTAAGCGAGGATGTATTTGAAATTTTTACAGATCCGGCTCTTTTTCCAGAAGTGAAAGAGGCTTTGCAAGAAGCTGGTTATACTTTTGCCACTGCTGAATTATCCATGTTTCCAACGGTTTATAATGAAGTTGCAGAAAATCACCAAACACAATTTGATAAAATGTTAGAAGCGCTTGAAGATGATGATGACGTGCAAGAAGTTTATACGAACGCAGAGATAAATTAAGTCAACACACCCCTTTTTCGGACAATTTGAATAGGGGTGTTTTATATGAATCACTAGGAGGAGAAAATATGAAACCACGTAAAGTAATGATAATTGGAGCAGGGAATGTAGGGACAGCTGCAGCACACGCCTTTGTTAATCAAAAATTTGTCGAAGAGTTAATTCTCGTAGATTTAAATAAAGAACGCGTAGAAGGAAATCGGAAAGACTTGGCGGATGCCGCAGCGTTTATGCCAGGGAAAATGGATATTACAGTTCGTGAGGCAAGTGATTGTGCGGATGTAGATATTGCTGTAATTACTGTGACAGCAGGACCTTTAAAAGAAGGGCAAACTCGCCTAGACGAACTTAGAAGCACTTCAAGAATCGTTTCAAGCATTGTTCCTGAAATGATGAAAGGTGGATTTAAAGGCATCTTCTTAATTGCAACGAATCCGTGTGATATCATCACTTATCAGGTGTGGAAATTGTCTGGCTTACCAAGAGAACGAGTACTTGGAACAGGCGTCTGGCTAGACACAACAAGATTACGTCGTTTACTTGCAGAGAAACTAGACATTGCCGCACAAAGCATCGATGCTTTTATCCTTGGAGAACACGGTGATTCCCAGTTTCCAGTATGGTCACATTCATCTATTTATGGTAAACCGGTAAATGAATATAGCATGGAAAAATTAGGCGAGGCACTGGATTTGAAAAAAATTGGTGAAACAGCTCGTGATACTGGTTTTGAAATTTATCACCAAAAAGGATGCACAGAATATGGCATAGGCGGTACAATTGTTGAGATTTGTCGCCATATTTTTAGTGGTAGCCAGCGTGCTTTGACCGTATCTTGTGTGCTTGATGGCGAGTACGGAGAAAGTGGCTTAGCCATCGGAGTTCCCGCTGTTTTAAGCCAAAATGGTGTAAAAGAAATCATCTCGTTAAAATTAGATGAACAAGAACAACAAGCTTTTGCAAATTCGGTAGCAGTTATTAAAAAAAGCATCGAATCTATTTAAGGTGGCAATAATATTATTATGTAAACTAAAGTTACTTTTCTTTTATGAACAAAAACTAGTACAGACGTTCCATTTTATGCTATCATATAATGTATGACGTGAAATGAAGAGAGGACGAATAAATTGTACGATTACATAAAAGGAACCGTTACGACGATTACACCCGAATATATTGTTGTCGAGGCAGGACAAATCGGCTATCAAATAATTACAGGAAACCCGTTTTCCTTTCAACGATTAGAAGGTACAGAAGCGCAAGTCTTTTTGTATCAACATGTGCGGGAGGATAATATTTCTCTATTCGGTTTTCAAACAACAGAAGAACGTTATTTATTCAAAAAATTATTGAGTGTTTCGGGCATTGGACCAAAAAGCGCGTTAGCTATTATTGCTTCAGGCGATGTCGTTCCACTGATTTCTGCTATTGAATCCGAAGACGATGTTTATTTAACCAAATTTCCAAGTGTTGGTAAAAAAACAGCGCGCCAAATCATTCTCGATTTGAAAGGCAAGCTGGCTGATGTTGTTGCAAGTGAAATTGTTTATGTTGCACCAGAAAATGATATGGTTGCTGGACTTTCTCCGCAATTAGAAGAAGCTGTATTAGCTTTAGAAGCGCTCGGTTATAGCACGCGAGAACTTAAAAAAGTAATACCAAAATTGGCAAAAGAAGAAGACCTAACAAGCGACGCATATATCAAGCTAGCACTACAATTAATGACAAAATAGAGAGGAGCTTGTGGCATGGATGAACGAATTATTTCAAGTGAAACGGTAGACGCAGAAGAAGTATCTTTTGAAACTAGTTTGCGGCCACAGACCCTTTCACAATATATTGGACAAGACAAAGTAAAGAACAATTTAACGGTCTTTATAGAAGCTGCCACACTCCGAAATGAAGCGCTGGATCATGTGCTTTTATATGGCCCTCCAGGACTTGGTAAAACAACGCTTGCGATGGTCATTGCATCAGAAATGGGTAGCCAAATTAAAACAACGAGTGGACCAGCTATTGAACGACCAGGCGACTTGGCGACAATTTTGACAAGCCTTGAGCCAGGGGATGTTTTATTTATTGATGAGATCCATCGTTTATCGAGAGCGATTGAAGAGATTTTATATCCGGCAATGGAAGATTATTGCTTGGATATTGTGATTGGAACAGGTCCAACTGCGCGTTCGGTTCGTTTAGATTTACCACCATTTACTTTGATTGGAGCAACAACACGAGCTGGACTGTTATCAGCGCCACTTAGAGATCGTTTTGGCGTGATTGATCATTTAGAATTTTATACAGAAGAACAGTTGACCGAAATTGTACTCAGAACTTCGAATATATTAGATACAAAAATTGATGATCTTGGTGCGCGTGAAATAGCGAGACGTTCAAGAGGAACCCCGCGGATTGCCAATCGTTTATTAAAACGAGTACGTGATTTCGCGCAAGTTCGAGGAAATGGAACGGTAACTGAAAAGCTAGCGAAAGAAGCACTTACTTTACTCCAAGTAGATCCAAGAGGGTTAGATACGATTGACCAGAAACTCCTGCATACAATTATCCAATCGTTTAGAGGCGGTCCAGTTGGTCTGGATACAATCGCTGCAAGTATTGGAGAAGAACGAGAAACCATTGAAGATATGCAAGAACCATATTTACTACAAATCGGTTTTCTACAAAGAACGCCGCGAGGAAGAATTGCAACGGAAACGGCGTATAACCATTTAGGAATAAGTTATGAAAAAGAGGTATAAAGCATGAAAGTAGAAGATTTCGATTTTGATTTACCAGAAGAATTAATCGCACAAACCCCACTATTAGACCGGACTTCAAGCCGACTAATGGTGCTTGATAAAGAGTCAGGTGACATAAAAGACCAACATTTCACAGATATTATCAGCTATTTAAACGAAGGAGACGCACTTGTATTAAATGACACGCGTGTTCTCCCAGCGAGGCTGCATGGTATTAAAGATGAAACTGGCGCGCACATTGAAGTGCTCCTTTTGAAACAAAAAGAAGGCAATGCATGGGAAACTTTAGTAAAACCTGCCAAAAGAATTCGAAAAGGTGCAACCATTACTTTTGGTGACGGCGCTTTAAAAGCAACTTGCTTGGAAGAGCTTGAGCATGGTGGTCGGATTTTAGAATTTTCTTATGAAGGCATTTTTTATGAAGTTTTAGAACAACTTGGCGAAATGCCACTTCCACCATATATTAAAGAACAACTTGCTGATCAAGATCGTTATCAAACCGTCTATGCGAAAGAGAATGGTTCAGCAGCAGCGCCAACAGCGGGCCTTCATTTTACAGAAGATTTACTGGCGAAAATTAGCGCAAAAGGTGTAGAAATCATTTTCGTGACGCTTCATGTAGGGCTCGGAACATTCCGCCCAGTGGACGTAGAAGATACTGCCAATCATAAAATGCATTCTGAATTTTATCGTTTAACAGAAGAATCTGCTGAGCGAATTAATAAAATCAAAGTACAAGGCGGAAAAGTTGTAGCAGTTGGAACGACTTCTATCCGAACATTAGAAACAATCGCGAGTCGTCATGACGGCAAACTAGTGGCTGAATCAGGTTGGACAGAGATTTTTATTTCCCCAGGGTATACTTTTCAGGCAGTAGATGCACTAATAACGAATTTCCATTTACCGAAATCGACATTAATTATGCTTGTGTCTGCTTTATCAGACCGCACGAAAATTTTAGCAGCGTATAATCATGCTGTAGAACAACAATATCGCTTCTTTAGTTTTGGCGATGCCATGTTTATCCATTAAATTGCGAAAAAATTAACAGAAAAGCTTGTTTTCATTGGTAATTTTCGTTATGCTAGTGAATAGAGTAAATAAGAAAGAGGTAACACATGTCTGCCATTCGTTATGAACTAATTAAAACAGATAAACAAACGGGTGCTCGTCTTGGTAAAATCCATACACCACACGGCACTTTTGATACACCAATGTTTATGCCAGTTGGAACACTTGCAACGGTAAAAACAATGTCACCCGAAGAATTAAAAGCAATGGGTGCAGGTATTATTTTAAGTAATACGTATCATTTATGGTTACGTCCGGGAGAAGAATTAATTCGAGAAGCGGGCGGATTACATAAATTTATGAACTGGGATCAACCAATCTTAACGGATTCAGGTGGTTTTCAGGTGTTTAGTTTGAGTAAAATGCGTGATATCAAAGAAGAAGGCGTTCATTTCCGTAACCATTTAAACGGAGACAAACTTTTCTTATCACCAGAAAAAGCGATTCAAATTCAAAATGCGCTTGGATCTGACATCATGATGAGTTTCGATGAATGCCCACCATATCCAGCGTCGCATGAATATATGAAAAAATCAGTAGAAAGAACATCTCGCTGGGCTGAGCGTGGTTTAAAAGCACACGAAAGACCAGAAGACCAAGGCTTGTTTGGTATCGTCCAAGGTGGAGCTTACGAAGATTTGCGTGCGCAAAGTGCGAAAGATCTCGTTTCGCTTGATTTTCCTGGTTACTCCATCGGCGGTTTATCTGTCGGAGAACCGAAAGACGTCATGAACCGAGTTTTGGAACATACGACACCGCTATTACCAGCAAACAAACCACGTTATTTAATGGGCGTAGGTTCGCCTGACTCATTGATTGATGGCGTGATTCGAGGAGTGGACATGTTTGACTGTGTTCTTCCCACACGTATTGCACGAAATGGTACTTGTATGACATCAAGTGGTCGCTTAGTTATTAAAAATGCTAAGTTTACCCATGATTTCCGTCCAATTGATGAAAATTGTGACTGTTATACTTGTAAAAATTACTCACGTGCATACATTCGACACTTGATTCGTTGTGAGGAAACATTTGGAATTCGACTTACAACTTATCATAATCTTCATTTTCTGTTAAACTTAATGAAGCAAGTTCGTGGCGCTATTATGGAAGATCGTCTTGCTGATTTTAGGGAAGAATTTTTTGAGCAATATGGATTCAATCGTCCTGATGCAAAAAATTTCTAAATATATATAAAGTATCGAAAGGAGTTGGAAAATATGGGCGGTATTGTAACATTTATACCAATTATCTTGATGATCGTTTTGTTTTACTTCTTATTAATCAGACCTCAACAAAAACGTCAAAAAGAAGTACAAAATATGCAAAGTAGTTTAGCAAAAGGTGATAAAATTATTACTATTGGTGGACTTCACGGTATTGTAGAAGCAATTGAAGATGGCACAGTCATTTTGAAATGCGGAAACAGCAAATTAACTTTTGACCGTAATGCAATCAGAACTGTACTTGAAAAAGGTAACGGAGTTGTAACAGAAACGGCTTCTGATGATACGGAAGTTGTAGAAGACAACAAATAATACTTGAAATAAAAATGCCATTTCCCTTTAAACGGTGAAATGGCATTTTTTAACCATAAAAATAGAGCTTATACTTCCCATTTAAGCTTTTTTTAGATAAAATGGGAATATGCTTATTGTTTAAGAAAGGGGACGACTTGATATGGATACATTTTCGGAATGGTATGAAGATTTAGCGCCTGCAATAGCAATAAAAGTGGAAGATTTTCATATTTTAGGTTACCGAGAAATCAAGGCAAGCCATATTTGGGCATTTTTAACAGAAGAAAAGTGGAAGAATGAACCAACCCCTGCTTTGCATGAACGTATTAATGATGTCATGCAAATGAATATTGGACAATTAATGCAATTTATTATGACAACAGCTGAACAAGAATCTAATAACCATGTTTCTCAAGCAGATAGTATGCTTCAACCAAATGTGGAAGATTAACAGCCTGTTAGCAAATGCTTGAGTTTCATACATAAAATAGAAGTATTTGTTGTTAGACTGGGATTTGTTATGGTTTAGATGAGGGAGGAACGAAACAGAAATGGTAAAAAAGAGTAAGATAGTTATTTTCTTTCTAGTAGTTGCAATTATCTTTGGTGCTGTATTTGGTACCGCAAAAATGGTTATGCAAAACATCAACTTAGGCTTGGATCTTCAAGGGGGATTCGAAGTTCTATATGAAGTGTCACCAGCTGATGGGAAAGGGACTGTATCTAAACAAACGTTGACAGATACGGTAGCTTCACTCGATAAGCGTATCAATTCCTTAGGTGTAGCTGAACCAAGTATTCAAATCGAAGGGGATAACCGTATTCGTGTTCAACTTGCCGGCGTAACTGACCAGGAAGAAGCACGTAAAATGCTATCAACCACAGCCCAATTATCATTTAGAGATGCAAATGACAAAATGATGATGAATGGTAGTGACTTAGTTGCGGGCGGTGCCAAACAAGCTTTCGATTCAAGCAATAATCCAATCGTTACTCTAAAACTAAAAAGTGCTGACAAATTTGCTAGTGTAACAAAAACAATTTTGGCTGAGGCACCCGACAATCAATTAGTTATTTGGTTAGATTGGAAAGAAGGCCAAAAATACAAAACAGAACGCGAGAAGAAAGACCCAGCTTACTTATCAGCACCAAACGTTAGTAGCGTGCTAGATACAGATAAAGTAGAAATTTCCGGAAGTTTCACAACGGAAGAAGCAAAAGATTTAGCTGATTTGCTAAACTCTGGTGCACTCCCTGTTAAAATGAAAGAAGTTTACTCGACATCTGTTGGTGCTCAATTTGGGCAAGATGCCTTACAAGAAACAATTTTAGCTGGTATTATTGGAGTTATGGCTATCTTTATTTTCATGATGGCAGTTTACCGTTTACCAGGTGTTATTGCTTGTATCACTTTAGTTGCATACACTTATTTAGTACTATTAATACTGAGTCTGCTTAACGCAACACTTACTTTACCAGGGATTGCAGGTTTGATTCTGGGGATAGGTATGGCTGTTGACGCGAACGTAATAACCTACGAGCGGATAAAAGAAGAAATCAAAGTCGGTAGGTCGACGAAAGCGGCTTTTGAAGTCGGCGGTAAAGAAGCATTCCGTGCGATTTTAGATGGTAACTTAACGACACTAATCGTAGCTGCGGTTCTCTTCTACTTTGGAACAAGCTCTATCAAAGGTTTTGCTACGGTTCTAATCATTAGTATTTTAGTCAGCTTCTTGACAGCCGTTTGGGGATCAAGATTCTTATTAGGCTTATTAGTGAAAAGTAATTGGCTTAACAATAAACCAGGATTCTTTGCAGTTAAACGAAAAGATATCCATAATTTACATGAGGGCATTAATAGCTTTAGCTTAAAAACACACTTTGACCGTTTTGACTTTGTAAAACATCACCGTCTGTTCTTATCTATTTTTGCTGCGATTGTTATTGTCGGTATTGTGATTCTATCCATCTTCAAACTAAATCTAGGTATTGACTTTGCCAGTGGGACACGAGCGGAAGTAACAGCTAATCAAACACTGACAGAAACGCAAATTAAGAAAGATTTAGATGCGATTGACATGCCATCGGATGATATTGTTTTCCAAGGATCTGGTTCTAAAACAGCCGTTGTTTCTTATAAAGGGACATTATCACAAAATGATGTAGCTAAATTCAAAAACTACTTTGAGGACAAATATAAGCACGAACCAAGCATTAGTACCGTTTCACCAACTGTCGGTAAAGAACTTGCCAAAAATGGCTTCTGGGCACTCGGTGTGGCGTCTGTGCTGATTGTACTTTATATTGCGGTCCGATTTGAATTTTATATGGGTATTGCGGCGATTCTTTCCTTACTATTCGACGCATTTATCATCTTTATCTTCTTTAGTGTAACAAGGCTGGAGGTTGACTTAACTTTCATTGCCGCGGTACTGACGGTTATCGGTTATTCCATTAATGACACGATAGTCACCGCCGACCGGATACGGGATATTAGTATGAAGATGCAACGTTTCAAAACGAAAGAAGAAATTGCGGATGCTGTTAATAAAGCATTACGTCAAACATTTACTCGTTCGATTAATACCATTTTAACGGTTATTTTCACCGTACTTGCACTTGTACTATTTGGTAGTGAGTCTATTCTGAACTTCTCCATCGCCTTACTTGTTGGACTTGTTTCTAGTGTATTCTCCTCCATCTTTATGGCGATGCAATTATGGTACGTATTTAAAGCAAGACAACTACGTAGAAAAGGACCAATTAGCACCGTTAAAAAGAAAAAACCACGTAATAACGGACAACCAGTCGTATAAAAATAAACGGCCGAATTTCATAAAAAGAGATTCGGCCGTTTTTAATAGCCTAGAAACGGGTAAATAATAAGATAATTGTGCAAGGAGGAGAAAACATGAAAGAAAATAAAGTACAGTGGCAAGTAATTGCGGGGATTATTTTAGCACTCATTATTGCTATTTTTGCAGTTATTAATGTAGATCCAGTAGAAGTAAACTTTTTATTTGCGCAAGCGGAGTGGCCATTAATTTTAATTATTTTAGGCTCTGTTCTTTGCGGTTGTTTAATTATCTTTTTCTTAAATATCGCGAAATCGCGTGGTATGAAGAAACAAGTAAAACAATTAACATCCGAAAAAGCCGAATTAGAACGCCAACTAGCAGCTGCTAAAGCAATGAAAACTCATTCATCTAAAGTAGAAACACGTGATACAGAAAAGATTGTCGATACAACAAAATAAAAATGGAACGCTGACTTAATAGGTCGGCGTTTTTTGTTTGGAAGATTCCTCTTGGTTTTTCTAGTGATTTTCGATATAATAGGAAGGTTGAGAGGTGGGGTAATGTGATTCATTCAAAATACTTATGGAATATCGAGGAAGCGGCGGAAGACAAAGCTAGCCAATTAGCAGAACAGCTAAAAATTTCGCTTCCACTTGCAAAACTACTTTGGAAAAGAAAAATTACAACGCAAGGACAATTCGATAAATTTTTCCACCCAGAAAAATATGAAAGTTATGACCCATTTTTATTTGCTGAAATGGATCTTGCGGTTGCTAGAATTAAGCAAGCGATAGAACTAAATGAGCAGATTTTAGTTTACGGAGATTATGATGCAGATGGAGTTACTAGTATTGCCGTTTTAATGAAAACACTGCGGCATTTAGGGGCAAATGCTGAATTTTATATTCCTAATCGTTTTACGGAAGGTTATGGTCCAAATATCGCTGCGTTCGATATGGCTAAAAACCAAGGAACGGATTTAATTATTACTGTTGATAATGGTATTGCAGCGCTTGAAGTAATGACGCATGCCAAAGAGATTGGTTTAGATGTTATTGTGACGGATCACCATGAACCACGGGAAATTATGCCGGAAGCTGTTGCAGTAATTCATCCGAAGCATCCTAAGTCAGCTTATCCGTTTGATGAACTAGCGGGTGTAGGTGTTGCTTATAAGTTATCGCATGCTTTACTTGGAGAAGAACCGAAAGAATTGCTTGATTTAGTTGCAGTTGGGACTGTGGCAGATTTAGTTTCTTTAACTGATGAAAATCGCTTACTTGTTCAACTAGGATTGCGTCAATTGCGCGAATCCGCGAACCTTGGACTTTCAGTGTTAGCTAAAAAAGCTAGTTTGAAGTTAGAAGAGGCTACGGAAGAAACTATTGGCTTTGGTTTAGCTCCACGACTGAATGCAGTTGGTCGTTTAGGTCCAGCAGATCCAGCGGCGGATTTACTTTTAACAGAGGATCCAGAAGAAGCACTTTTCTTAGCGGAAGAAATTGATGATGCGAATAAAGAACGGAAACAAATAGTTGTTGATACAACGAAGCTCGCGATGGAGGCAATTGAGGCAAAAGTAACATTAGGAAATGTGCTCGTTGTTTACGGAGAGGGTTGGAATACAGGGATTTTAGGGATAGTTGCTTCTAAATTAGTTGGAACATATTCTCGTCCGGCGATTGTACTAGGAATTGATCCAGTTACTGGAATTGCCAAAGGATCTGGTCGAAGCGTCGATGCATTTCATTTGTATCAAGCGCTTGATAAACATCGTGATTTAATGACTGCGTTTGGTGGGCATCCAATGGCTGCGGGTCTTACATTGCCAGCTGAAAATTTAATAGAATTAGAAGCTAAATTACAAGAAGAAGCAAGTTTTCTTTCTGAAGAAGATTTCCGCCCAGCCTTGAAAATAGAAGAGAAAATAAATATTGCGGATGTTTCCGTAGCATTTATTGCTCAACTTGAAAAATTAGCTCCTTTTGGAATGGATAACCCTAAACCGATTTTCTTGTTAGAAAATATGCATTTAAAAGGAACGAAAAGAATTGGGGCAGATAAAACCCATTTAAAAACAATGCTTGCTACAGAGGAAAATGATGCCACTTTAGATTCTATCGGATTTGGTGTAGGCGATTTGGTAGAAAAAATTTCTCCTAATGCAGCCGTGGACGTGGTTGGGGAATTATCCATCAATGAATGGAATAATGTGAAAAAACCACAACTACGCATGATGGACATTCACATCTCGCATTGGCAACTTTTCGATGTACGTAATAAATCTGAGTGGGCTAGGATTCTCCAAGAACAAACAGAATCAAGAGTCTTTGTTTGTTTTGAAGAAAGAACGATTGGCACGCTTGGAGAACAAAACTATATTTTAGTGGATGAAAAAGCTGATTTTACGGCGGATTTTCAGACAGAAGAACTTGTTTTTGCGGATATGCCAACGAAGACTGAATTAGTGGAAACGATTGTTCGCGAAACGAAACCAGAACGTATTTTTGTCCATTTTGATGCAGCAGAGGGGAATCAAATTCCAGCAATACCAGACCGGTTAGCCTTTGCTGAGCTATATAGTCTCATTAAAAAATTTCAACCATTTCCAATTGAAAAGTACACACCACGGCTAATGCAAAAGTTTGGCTGGAATAAAGAGCAAATAGATTTCATGTCAAAGGTGTTTTTTGATTTAGAATTTGCTAAAATGGAAAGTGGTCAGATTATTATTAATGAAGTTGTTGAAAAACGTAATCTGGACGAATCACTTGTTTATCAACAAAAGGTAGAAGAAATAACTACAAGAAAAAAACTGTTGTACTCTAACTATACGGAACTTCATAGTTGGATGGAATCAATGATGGAAACATCAATTTACCCGAATGCGGAGGAACTAGAAAATGGAAATTAAAGATTTACAAGATTATGTAGCGATTGTGAACGATTGGCCCAAAAAAGGGATTGTATTTAAAGACATCACACCCCTTATGAATGACGGAGAAGCATATCGTTTTGCTACAGATAAAATTGTGGAATACGCAAAAGAATTAAAAATTGATATTATTGTTGGACCAGAAGCACGTGGCTTTATTATCGGCTGCCCAGTTGCTTATGCGTTAGGAATTGGTTTTGCGCCTGTTCGTAAACCTGGAAAACTTCCTCGTGAAACAATCGAAATGGAATACGATTTAGAATATGGTACGAATAAATTATCTATGCATAGTGATGCGATTAAACCGGGTCAACGCGTTTTAATTACGGATGATTTACTTGCAACTGGTGGAACAATCGAAGCAACTATCAAACTTGTAGAAGAATTAGGTGGTATTGTTGCTGGTTGTGCTTTCTTAATCGAACTAAAAGAGCTAGAAGGACATAAAAAATTAAATGGTTATGACCGTTTAATCCTTATGCAATTATAAAAATCAAACTACTCCTATTATTTTAGGGGTAGTTTTTTGATTAAAAAGCTGAAAACTGCCAGAAAATGTGAAAAATCAAGGAAAAGTGCTTTCTAAACAAAGACGGCTCATGCTATAATATTAAACAAGAATATTTTTTAGAGCACTCAGTTTTTGGGTGTTTTTAAGTTGTATATATGACATGGAGATAAGAGGGTGAATGTAAATGGCGAAAGAACAAAATCTGACAGCTGAGCAAGTCATCGATATGGCTTCTCATTATATGAATCAGGAACATCTAGCGCTCGTAAAAAAAGCGTATGAATTTGCGCGCGATTCTCATAAAGAGCAATTTCGTAAATCAGGTGAGCCGTATATTATTCATCCAATTCAAGTTGCCGGCATTTTAGTCGAATTAAAAATGGATCCATCGACCGTTGCATCTGGATTTTTACATGATGTCGTGGAAGATACGCCAGTCACACTAGCAGATTTAGAAGAAGTTTTTGGCAGTGAAGTTGCCATGCTAGTAGACGGAGTAACGAAACTTGGTAAAATTAAATATAAATCACACGAAGAGCAACAAGCTGAAAATCACCGGAAAATGTTCATTGCGATGGCGCAGGATATTCGCGTTATTTTAATCAAACTAGCGGACCGTTTGCATAATATGCGGACATTAAAACATTTGCCCGTGGAAAAACAACGTAGAATTGCGAACGAAACATTAGAAATTTTTGCGCCACTTGCACATCGCTTGGGTATTTCACGAGTGAAATGGGAGCTGGAAGACACAGCGCTACGTTATTTAAATCCACAACAATATTATCGCATCGTCCACTTAATGAAACAAAAGCGGGATGCAAGAGAGCGTTATTTGCATGATGTGATTGACGGTGTGAATGAAAATCTAGATGAACTCAATATTCAAGCGGATATTTCTGGAAGACCAAAACATATTTATTCGATTTACCGGAAAATGAGCGAACAAAATAAACAATTTAACGAAATTTATGATTTGTTGGCTGTTCGAATTGTCGTTAGTAGTATCAAGGATTGCTATGCTGTTCTTGGTATTATTCATACGCGCTGGAAACCGATGCCAGGTCGCTTTAAAGATTATATTGCGATGCCGAAGTCGAATATGTATCAATCGATTCACACGACGGTTATAGGGCCTCAAGGAGAACCGCTTGAAGTTCAAATCAGAACGCACGAAATGCACCAAATCGCTGAATACGGGGTTGCAGCACACTGGGCCTATAAAGAAGGCAAAGTGGTTAATTCCAAAACTTCATTCGATAACAAATTAACATGGTTCCGAGAAATTTTAGAATATCAAAATGAATCGGATAATGCGGAAGAGTTTATGGAAAGCTTGAAACTCGACTTATTTTCGGATGTTGTTTACGTATTTACTCCAAAAGGTGATGTGTACGAGTTACCAAATGGCTCTGTACCACTGGATTTTGCTTACCGTGTCCATACCGAAATCGGAAACAAAACAATCGGGGCTAAAATTAACGGAAAAATTGTGACACTCGACTATAAATTAAAAACGGGCGATATTATTGATATTTTAACGTCCAAACATTCTTATGGACCAAGTCGCGACTGGCTAAAATTAGTTCAAACTTCGCAAGCGCGAAATAAAATTAAACAATTTTTCAAACGACAAGCAAAAGAAGAGAATGTCGAAAAAGGTCGCGATTTAGTTGAGAAAGAAATTAGACAACTTGGATTCGAATCGAAAAAAATTATGACGCCAGAAAATCTTCGTAAATTAGCTGATAAACTAAATTTTTCGCATGAAGATGATCTGTTTGCAGCTGTTGGTTATAACGGCATCACAGCTTTACAAGTAGCTAACCGCTTAACAGAAAAACTACGTAAAGAACGTGAACTGGAAGCGGAAACGGAGAAACTATTAACACAATCAGAAAATAAACCCTCCAATTCCGATGCTAACAATGAGAAACTGAAGATTAAGCATAATGCAGGAGTAGTTGTTCAAGGGGTAGGTAATCTATTAATTCGACTATCCAGATGCTGTAATCCGGTGCCTGGTGATGATATCGTCGGTTATATTACAAAAGGTCGCGGCATTTCTATTCATCGTCAAGATTGCCCCAATGTTCAAGCTATCGAACCAGAACGACTAATTGAAGTAGACTGGGAAGATGCTGATTCTCAAGCAAAAAATGACTACAATGTAGATATCGAAATATATGGCTATAACCGTAACGGCCTATTAAATGATATCTTGCAAGTGATTAATAGCCTGACTTCCAATATTAACGGCGTCAATGCTAAAGTTGATAATAATAAAATGGCCACATTAGTCGTTACGCTACAAATTCATAATATTAATCATTTGCAACGAGTAGTGGATAAAATAAAACAAATTCCAGATGTTTATACAGTGAGAAGATTAATGAACTAAAGGAGTGGAGAAGCGATGCGTGTGCTACTACAAAGATGTTACGAGGCTTCCGTGAGTGTGGAAGAGGAAGTCATTAGCGAGATAGCTGGAGGTCTTTGTTTATTAGTTGGATTCACCCATACAGATACCCCAGAAACCGTTGACTACATGGCGAAAAAAATCGTAGGATTGCGAATTTTTGAAGATGAGTCAGAGAAGATGAATATTTCTTTAGCCGATCGAGGTGGCGCCATTCTTAGTGTTTCCCAGTTCACTTTATATGCAGATGTCAGTAAAGGGAAACGTCCGAGCTTCACAAAATCCGCTCCTGGAGAAAAAGCAGAAGCGCTGTATGACTTATTTAATCAAAAGCTTGCAGACTCTGGGATTATTGTCGAAACAGGTGTATTCGGTGCGATGATGGATGTGAAAATCGTCAATCATGGACCAATTACCATCATGCTTGATTCAGATGAAATGCGTAGTAAGTAGTAAAAAAGCAATCATTCAGGAAACTGAATGATTGCTTTTTTTAATTAGAGAAGTAATTAGCTAGACCGTCTGTTACGGAATCAGCAATTTGGCTTCTATAAGATGCTGAATTAATATTACGTTCATCTTTTGCGGAACTTAAGTAACCAAGTTCAAGTAAGACAGCAGGTTGTGAATTTTCTCTAACTACATAATAATCGCCGACTCTTGCGCCGCGGTTAGAAGTAGGGAGGTCTTTCCCAAGCGTAGTATTAATACTTTCAGCGAGCGATTTATCACTATTGTCGTAATAGTAAGTAGTTTGGCCGCTTACGCCTTTACTTGTGTCTTCTAAACTATCAAAATGAATACTAATAAAGACATCTGCATTATTTTCGGCAGCTATATTTGTTCTTCCTTTTAGAGAAACATACTTATCACTATTTCTCGTTAAGATAACTTTAGCGCCTCTAGATTCAAGTTTTTGTTTTAACTGTTTGGCTGTTTTTAAAGTCATTTCTTTTTCAATCGTACCATTTGCGCCTTTTGCACCCGGATCATTGCCGCCGTGTCCAGGGTCAATAACGATTGTCGCTTCGGATAATTTGGTTGTTTTGCTTCGAGGGCTGGAGGTTTGTCCTTTGTCGGAAACATCGACTACCCAGTTAGCTACATAACCTTCTTCACCGCTTGTCGTGCGAATTTTATACCAGTCACCTTGTACTCCTTGAATAGCGAATCCTTGACCAGAATTTGCTTTTTCGATGACGGCACCATCACGACTTGGCTTATTTCTAATATTAGTGGAGTCATCGCGAATGGTTACTGTTTGTAGTTCGCTTTCATCTACTTTTGTAACGGATTCACGAATCGTTAAGTAATCGGAGCTAACCCATGCGCTTGTACCATTATATTGGATTTGCGCCCAGCCGTTTTGTTGGCTAGTAACTGTTACTTGGTCACCGTTATTTAGTAATCCAAGTGACTTACTTGAGGTACTTGGTTTCTCGCGGACATTCAATCCGCCATCAGAAGAAACGATAGCGACACTGTTACTTGCTGCGCTGACATCTGTGTTTTCTACTAACCAGCTGGCAACCCAACCGCTATTTCCGTTATCTAACTGAACTTTGTACCATTGATTTTCTTCACCGACTACCCGGAGTACTTCATTTTTTCTGGCTTGGCTCGTTACATCATATGCTAAACCAGGACCGCTGCGGACATTCAAGACTTCTGCTTTGACGACAACGGAATTCGCGTTCGCCATTGCTATGGTTGTAAAAATACCTGCTGCAATCAATAAAATGGAGACAACGGTGATAAAAATGAATTTATTCTTCATTTAAAGCTAACACCACCCATATACTCATAAACTTTTATCTGACAGTAAAATGTTACCATAAAATGCGCTTTCATGGAACTAGAAAGTGGATTTTTATAAAAAAACTGGCAAAATGTTGACTTTTCAGTGTGTTTTTAGTAATCTTAGAATAATTCATATTTAAAACTAGCGACAGAGAAAAGTAAGAAAATCCATGCTATAAAGAGAATTTATCCCATTTGGCTGAAAGGATAAAGATAGTCATATTTTCTGAAAAGACACTCTCGAGGTTTCTTGTTGAAAAACAGTAAGCAAGAACGTATTCAGGCGTTAACTGACTTAAGTGAGGACTCATTAGTAGTTCTAATTAGGGTGGTACCACGGGTGTAAATAGACTCTCGTCCCTTGTTTTTATAACAAGTGACGGGGGTTTTTCTTTATATTTTGAAGTAAATAAAGGAGGTTATGGTGATGGATTTGCAATTACCAAGAGGGACGCGAGATATTTTGCCGGAAGAGGTTAGTAAATGGCATTTTTTAGAGACCGAGTTTAAAAATGTTTGCGAAAACTTCCAATACGAAGAAATCAGGACGCCTGTTTTTGAACATACAGAATTATTTGAGCGTGGGGTTGGCGATTCTACGGACATCGTATCAAAAGAAATGTACACTTTCCAAGATAAAGGTGGCAGAAGCTTAACGCTAAGACCAGAAGGGACTGCTTCGGTTGTTCGAGCTTTCGTTGAACATAAATTATACGGCGAAGTGAGCCAACCTATCAAAATGTATTATAATGAACCAATGTTTCGTTATGAACGTCCACAAGGCGGAAGACAACGCCAATTTACTCAAATGGGTATTGAGGCGCTTGGAAGTGACGATCCTTCTATTGATGTAGAAGTTATCTCACTAGCAATGACATTTTTCAAAAAAATTGGCTTAACAAACATTAAATTAGTCATTAATAGCCTTGGTGATAAAGAAAGCCGTTTAAAACATCGGGAAGCACTTGTTGCACACTTTGAACCACACATTGATGAATTTTGTGCAGAATGCCAAGTGCGGTTACACAAAAATCCACTGCGGATTTTAGACTGTAAAAAAGATCATGACAATCCACTGATTCAATCTGCGCCATCTATTTTAGACTTTTTAAATGAGGAATCTGTTGCCTATTTTGAAAATGTTAAAAATTACTTAAATGCGCTAGAAATTCCGTTTGAAATTGACCCAACGATGGTTCGTGGTTTAGATTATTATAACCACACGACATTTGAAATTATGAGCGTAGAAGAAGGATTTGGCGCGAAAACAACGCTTTGTGGTGGTGGTAGATATCACGGTTTAGTGAGAGAGTTTGGCGGCCCAGATACACCAGGAATGGGCTTTGGTATTGGTGTGGAGCGTATTTTACTAGCACTAGAAAAAGCGGACATCGAAATACCTGCGAAAAAACCATTAGAGGTTTATGTGATTACAGCGCAACCAGAAGCAGAACTAAAAGCCGTAACACTCGTAAATAAATTAAGACAAAACGGCATTAGTGCAGAAAAAGATTACTTAAAACGTAAATTCAAAGCACAACTAAAAGATGCCAATAGAAAAAATGCCGTATACACCATTATTCTTGGTGAAGAAGAATTACAAACAGGCAATTATCAATTAAAAAATATGGAAACAGGCGAGCAAGAAGCTGTGTCTGAAACAACCATTCTAGAAAAATTAACAAACACCAAGGGGGAGAAATAAAAATGGAAAAACGTACAAGTTACTGCGGTGAATTAAACGAAGCGCATATTGGTCAAAGTGTTGTCCTTCATGGTTGGGTACAAAAAAGACGCGACTTAGGTGGATTAATTTTTATTGATTTACGTGATCGTGAAGGAATCGTTCAAGTTGTTTTCAATCCTGAATTTTCAAAAGAAGCGCTTGAAATCGCTGATAGTGTTCGAAATGAATTTGTTGTTACTATTAAAGGAACAGTTCATGCTCGTGGTGAAAAAGCTATCAATGAAAAATTAGCAACTGGTAAAGTAGAAGTTTTAGCAGAAGAAATTACCATTTTAAATACGTCTAAAACACCACCATTTTATATTGAAGATGGCGTGAATGTTTCGGATGAATTGCGTTTGAAATACCGTTATTTAGACTTACGACGCCCGGAAATGAACAACATTTTCAAAATGCGTCACACGGTAACGAGAACGTTCCGCAATAAACTAGATGCACTCGGATTCTTTGATATTGAAACACCTTATTTAACGAAAAGTACGCCAGAAGGTGCACGCGATTATCTTGTACCAAGTCGTGTTTACCCTGGTAACTTCTATGCATTGCCACAATCTCCGCAAATTTTAAAACAGTTACTAATGACTGCAGGTTTTGATAAATATTACCAAATCGTACGTTGCTTCCGCGATGAAGATTTGCGCGGTGACCGTCAACCTGAATTTACACAAATCGATTTAGAGACTAGCTTTTTAACGAAAGAAGAAATCCAAGCGATTACGGAAGATATGTTAGTAGATGTAGTGAAAGAAGCGAAAAATATTACTATCGACAAACCGTTTCCTCGCATGACGTATAAAGAAGCGATGGATCGTTTTGGAAGTGATAAGCCAGATATTCGTTTCGGTTTAGAATTGCAAAATGTATCAGATGTCGTTAAAGATGTTGATTTCAAAGTATTCCAATCCGCTATTGAAAATGGTGGCGAAGTAAAAGCGATTAATGCGAAGAGTGCGGCAGCTAATTTTTCACGTAAAGATTTAGATGCGCTTGGTGTTTTTGTTGCTAACTACGGGGCAAAAGGTCTTGCTTGGCTAAAAGTAGAAGCTAGCGAACTGAAAGGGCCGATTGCTAAATTCTTCCCTGAAGACAAAGCGGCAGATCTAAAGGCTGCTCTGCAAGCAGAAGATGGCGATTTATTACTATTTGCAGCTGATAAAGCAGATATCGTTGCGGCGTCACTTGGGGCGCTTCGTAATAAACTTGGTAAAGACTTGAACTTAATCAATGAAGAAGAACTTGCTTTCTTATGGGTGACTGATTGGCCACTATTTGAATACGATGAAGAAGCAGGGCGTTATGTATCTGCGCACCATCCATTCACTTTGCCAAAAGAAGAAGATATCCCGCTTCTTGAAACTGATTCTTCTAAAGTAATGGCAGAAGCTTATGATATCGTATTAAATGGATATGAAATTGGCGGCGGTTCATTACGGATTTACAAAAAAGAAGTACAAGAATCGATGTTCCGTGCGCTTGGTTTCACGGATGAATCAGCAAAAGAACAATTTGGCTTCCTGATGGATGCATTAGAGTATGGTACGCCACCACATGGCGGTATCGCACTTGGCTTAGATCGTATTGTTATGATCTTGGCAGGCCGAAACAACTTGCGCGATACAATTGCCTTCCCTAAAACAGGAAGCGCAGTAGACCCGCTGACAAATGCGCCAGGCGAGGTTAGTGCCGCTCAACTTGCGGAATTGAAACTGGAAACAGTAAAAAAAGAAACAAACTAAAAAAGAAGGTGAGCGCTTAAGCTCACCTTCTTTTTGTTTTAAAAATCATCACTTAATTCTTGAATATTTTCTACATGTACTTTATTAACTAGTAATCCTCGATTGGAATCATTGGACCAGAATGGGCCGTCCAATTCTTTCGCTTCACTGGAGCTGATTTTATTTTTATTATAAAAAGTGGCTTCCACATTGTAGCGATTCCCTTTTTTTACTGCATCCCAGCTCTCTTCAGAAAGCGGTAGTGTAATTGATTTGTTTCCAGCGCCGTCAATTTTGCCAGTGATGGTATTATCTTTTGATTTTTTATCCACCACGAAATTAAAGGTAACATCTACTTTTGACGAAGCGTGTTGATAAAGATAATAACCGCCAAAAAGTAGGATAGCTACTAGAACGGTGAAAATGGGGATTTTACGCATAGGGAATTTCGCGCCTCCTTATCTGTTCTAAACGTTCTTCCTTTTTCATTATAAGTGTAAAAGCTAAGAAGCGGAAGGGGTAAACGCCATTTCTCATTGATTTTTTAGAATAGAGGCCCCATTTTTAATTAATTCACCATTTTAACTATTCATTTTGATGGTTTATCTTGTAATGCGTCGATTCCAGTTTCGCCTGTACTGATCTTAACAACGTCTTGAAGAGGGTAAATAAAAACTTTTCCATCACCAGGTTCGCCGGTACGAAGCGTTTCTTTAACAACCCGAAGCACATCTTCCACAGGAACAGTGGAAACAACGATTTCAATTTTCATTCGCTCGTGAATATTGCTTTCTTTTTTTGTGCCACGATAAAGTTCGATAAATCCTTTCTCTAAGCCAGTACCGAGTGCTTTTGTGACAGTTAGGCCGCTTACGCCGATTTTCGCAAGTTCTTTTTGAAATAAGTGAAAGCGGTTTGGGCGAGTAATAATTTCGATTTTTGTTAATCCAGACATATTGTTGCCTCCTTTATTCTTGATATGCTTTTTCGCCGTGCAGCGTCAAATCAAGTCCTTTGTATTCTTGTTCTTCATTTACACGAATTGGTAAAAATAGTTTGATAATTACGACGATTATAGCCGTTGCTACAGCTACATATGCTACCGTCGAACCAATGGCGATTAATTGTTTTACTACGAGAGAAGCATTGCCATAGAATAATCCATCTGCTCCAGCTTCATTTACTTTTGTTGTGGCGAAAAGTCCGGTTGCAATGCCGCCCCAAATGCCGCCAATGCCGTGAAGGCCAAACGCATCAAGTGCATCATCGTATTTTACTTTTCCTTTTAACCAGAATACAGCCCAGAAGCAAAGTGCTCCGCCGAGGAAACCGATAATTAGCGAACTTGGCACAGTGACAAATCCAGCGGCAGGCGTAATGGATACTAAACCAGCAATTGCTCCAGAAATGGTTCCAAGCATAGTGGGCTTTTTATTCGTTAACCATTCAACGAGTCCCCAACCGATAATACCTGCTGCAGCGGCCGTGTTTGTGTTTACAAAGGCTATCATGGCTACATTATCAATTGTTAAGGCACTACCTACATTAAATCCGTACCAACCAAACCAAACTAGAATGCCGCCAATAAGTGCTAAAGGTAAATTATGCGGTGAAGCGGAATCGGCTTCTTTTCTACGCCCAATCATAATTGCGAGGACTAACCCTGTTACACCTGAACTAATATGAACAACATTCCCACCAGCGAAATCAAGTGCACCGAGATTACGTAACCAACCACCATCACCCCAAACCCAGTGAGCAACAGGGGAATAAACAAGTAACGACCATAAGATAATGAAGATCAAATAAGCGGAGAAATTCATTCTTTCTGCAAATGCCCCAGAAATGATAGCTACAGTCAAAATTGCAAAAGTCATTTGAAACATCATGAATAGAATATGTGGAATAGCATCTGAGTAAGTATCATTTGCTGCGAAGCCAACATTATGAAGGAAGGTCCAGTCAAAACTTCCTATAAAGCCGTTTCCAGGGGCAAAAGCTAACGAATACCCAACAATCACCCAAAGGATAGAAATAATTGCCATCGAACTAAAACTATACATGGCCGTACTCAACACATTTTTGCGTCGAACCATACCACCGTAAAATAATGCAATTCCTGGTGTCATTAACCAAACCAATAAAGTACAAAAGAACATAAATACTGATTCCATACTCAACTCTCCTTTTTGTTAGATAAACTAACATGTAATATATTGTTTATGCGTTTATAATACACTATATTTTAATAAAGGCAAGAATATTTTATCAATTCAATAAATTTGGTTAGATTATCTAACATACAGCGGTTTCAATTGTTTGTTTTTGAGATTTATTTCGGAATAATCAGATAATAATAGGATGTATTTTCCGTTTCGATGGCAGATAAAAAGCCTATTCGGAAATAGGCTTTTTTCATTAAATATAAAACATGTAACCATCCGATAGTTCAGCATCCGTAGAATGTTTTAATAAGTCAGCAAGTGTTGTTTGATCTAACACGTCACGGACAGCATTGCGCATTCGTGTCCATAATTCACGCTGAGCAGCTTCTTCATCTTCCATACTCTCGACAAGTACAATCGGACCCTCTAATGTACGAATGATGTCGCCAGCAGTGATTTTTTCAGGATCGCCGTTCAATACGTAGCCACCATGAGCCCCGCGGATACTTTTAACAATTCCTGCATTACGAAGGGGGCCAATTAACTGCTCTAAATAATGTTCCGATAAATTTTTATCTTGGGCGATACTACGAAGAGAAATCGGGCCATCGCCAATTCTTTTTGCGAGTTCAAGTGTTATTGTTAGGCCGTAGCGACCTTTTGTTGTAATCTTCATTTTTATTTAACCTCCAGTAATTTCAAAACCGCTTATACCGCATCTATTATATCGGAATTACAGAAAGAAGGCAAAGGAAACAAGTAGGTGAACGCACAGATGTTCTTATGTTATAATAGTAAGCAAGCAAATAAGAAGGAGCGGTTATATGGCAATTCAACCTTTAGCTTACCGAATGCGCCCGAAAGCACTAGATGAAATCGTGGGACAAACGCATTTAGTCGGTAAAGATAAAATTATTTATCGGATGGTCAAAGCAAAACAATTATCTTCTATGATATTATATGGACCGCCTGGAATTGGAAAAACCTCCATAGCAAGTGCGATTGCTGGAAGTACAAAATATGCATTCCGTACATTAAATGCAGTTACCAATAATAAAAAAGATATGGAAGTAGTAGCAGCTGAGGCGAAAATGAGCGGCACGGTTATTCTTCTTTTAGATGAAGTACATCGGTTGGATAAAGCGAAACAAGATTTTTTACTACCATTACTTGAAAGTGGCGCGATTATCTTAATAGGTGCAACGACAAGTAATCCTTATATCGCGATTAATCCGGCGATTCGAAGTCGAACACAAATTTTCGAGTTAAAACCTCTAACTGTTGAAGATATTATGATAACAATGGACCGAGCGCTTTCAGATAAAGAACGCGGGCTTGGGAATTATGATGTAGAAATAGATGAGGTTGCGAAAAAACATTTTGCAACGGCGAGTAACGGCGATGTGCGAAGTGCGCTGAATGCCTTAGAGTTAGCTGTCATTTCTTCTGAACCAAATGAAGATGGTGTGATTCATATTACACTCGATGTGGCAGAGGAGTGTTTACAAAAGAAAAGTTTAGCTCATGACAAAGACGGAGATGCCCATTATGACGTATTAAGTGCTTTTCAGAAATCTGTTCGTGGTAGCGATGTGAATGCAGCGCTCCATTATATGGGACGTTTAATTGAAGCAGGGGATTTAGTCAGTATTAGCCGGAGAATGCTTGTTATGGCATATGAGGATATTGGTCTTGCGAGTCCACAAGCCGGAGCGCACACACTCGCAGCCATCCAAACCGCAGAAAAAGTCGGGTTTCCTGAAGCGCGAATTCCGCTCGCCAATGCTGTCATTGAGCTTTGCCTTTCGCCTAAATCCAATTCTGCTATTATGGCGATTGATGCGGCACTAGCAGATATTCGCCAAGGGAACAGTGGAGAAGTGCCAGATCATTTGCGGGATGGACATTACTCTGGTGCAGAAAAACTTGGACGAGCGATTGATTATAAATATCCACATAATTATGATAACGCTTGGGTGGATCAACAATATTTACCAGATCGTCTTAAAAACAAATTGTATTATGCGCCAAAATTCACTTCGAAATTTGAGCAGACAATCGCTGGTGTGTACCAAAAGATTAACGAAAACAAAGCAAAAAAAGAATAAAAAAAGTGCCAAATGAAAAGTCGCTAACATTGAAATTTCGTCTTTCCTATGGTATTCTAAATGAAGAAAAGAAACCCTAATGTATTCGATATAGTTCCTAATATTTTTGAACCGAACAATTTTTTATACCTAGGGAGCTTGGAGTTCCGGCGCGGCGCACATGCCTTCACACGAGGAAGTGCAAACCGTTAGACAGAGCACCCACCTGCTTTAATTGATAGCGGGTTCAAAGGAAGGGAATCCTAAACGGTACGATTGGGGTTTCTTTTTTTGCGTGTAAATAGGAGTTATTCCTCTTTACTTTACAGGAGTATTGCTGTTACAATAAGAAACGATTAACGGCGAACAGGAATTCGTCTACAAAAAAGGACGCGATAAAAAATGGAAAATAGAATTTACTTAGACCATGCTGCGACAAGTCCAATTCATCCAGAAGTTATCCAAACGATGCTTGGCGCAATTACAAATACGTACGGCAATCCTTCCAGTATCCATTACGCTGGACGAGAGGCAAGAAAAGCTTTGGATGAAGCTCGTCACACAATTGCAGATAGTATCCATGCTACAGAAAAAGAAATAATTTTTACAAGTGGTGGAACAGAAGGCGATAATTTGGCGATTATTGGAGCAGCGTTAGCACAACAAGAAAAAGGCAAGCATATAATTACTTCGCAGATTGAGCACCATGCGGTCTTAAAAACATGTGAATACCTTGAAACGCAAGGATTTGACGTTACCTATTTGCCAGTAGATGAGCATGGAATAGTATCTATAGAGAGCTTACAAGAGGCCTTGCGTCCAGATACAATTCTAGTTTCTATTATGTATGGTAATAATGAAATAGGCGCTATTCAGCCGATTGCGGAGATTGGTGCAATTTTAAGTGACCATCAAGCAATTTTTCATACAGATGCAGTACAAGCTTACGGGCTATTAAATATAAATGTAACGGAGCTAGGGGTAGATTTATTAACTACTTCTTCTCATAAAATAAATGGACCACGTGGCGTAGGTTTTTTATACGTCAAAAATGGCACACGGCTTATCTACCAAATGCACGGCGGAGAACAAGAACGAAAACGTCGCGCTGGAACGGAGAATTTAGCAGGAATCTGTGGTTTTAGTGCGGCGTCTTCTATCATGATGAATGAACGAGAGCTAAAAAATGAGGAATATATTTCCTTCAAAAAACGAATGGCAGAAATTTGGCGTTCGGCAGATCTTGATTTTGAAGTGAATGGTTTAGAAGCCAACACTTTGCCACATGTATTTAGTGTGCGTTTTCCAGGAGTTTCGATTGAACAATTATTAATGAATTTAGATATGGACGGAATTGCAGTTTCGAGTGGTTCGGCTTGTACGGCGGGAACAGTAGATCCATCGCATGTATTAGTAGCCCTTTTTGGTGAAAATCATCCAGCGATTCAAGAGACCGTTCGGATTAGTTTTGGATTAGGAAACCATTTAGAAGAAGTGGAAACGGCGGCTACGAAAATTAGTGAAGTAGTAACGCGTTTAATGAAAATATAAGAAGGTGAGGGGCGAGCTTTGAGTACAAATAATAGTGACATTCGTGTAGTTGTCGGCATGTCAGGCGGAGTAGATTCATCAGTCACTGCTCATATTTTAAAAGAACAAGGTTATGATGTTATTGGCATCTTTATGAAAAATTGGGATGATACGGACGAATTTGGCGTTTGTACAGCAACGGAAGATTATGATGATGTGATTCGCGTAGCCAACCAAATTGGTATTCCGTATTATGCAGTCAATTTTGAAAAAGAGTATTGGGATAAAGTGTTTACGTATTTCTTAGATGAATACAAACTTGGGCGCACGCCAAATCCGGACGTGATGTGTAATAAAGAAATTAAATTCAAGGCGTTTTTAGAACATGCGGAAAGTCTTGGTGCGGACTTTGTGGCAACGGGTCACTACGCACAAGTGAAAAAAGTCGGCGATGAAATCGAATTACTTCGAGGTGTCGATAATAATAAAGATCAAACGTACTTTTTAAATCAACTTTCACAAGATCAATTGAAAAAAGTGATGTTTCCTCTTGGAGCCATGGAAAAAACAGAAGTGCGCGAAATTGCGAAAAAAGCCGGCCTTGCTACTGCAAACAAAAAAGATAGCACAGGGATTTGTTTCATCGGCGAAAGAAACTTCAAGCAATTTTTAAGTGAATATCTTCCAG
Organism: Listeria monocytogenes; assembly: GCF_041765605.1. Lineage (GTDB taxonomy): Bacteria > Bacillota > Bacilli > Lactobacillales > Listeriaceae > Listeria > Listeria monocytogenes_D. Next base: position 1,559,922 of record NZ_CP168900.1, on the reverse strand, counting down.
CACAACCTGGCGAAATGAGAACACTGAACGGTGAAGTGTTAGGGAAACATGACGGCTTGATGTATTACACAATCGGTCAACGTCATGGTCTAGGTATTGGTGGCGACGGCGAACCTTGGTTTGTTGTTGGTAAAGACTTAAAAGAAAATGTATTGTTTGTGGAACAAGGTTTCCATCACGAAACACTATATTCAGATTCGTTAATTGCGACAGATATTTCTTTCACAACGAATGCAGCAAAACCGAAAACAATCGAATGTACTGCCAAATTCCGCTATCGTCAAACGGACACTAAAGTAACCGTACACTTGCGCGAAGATGGGACAGCAGAAGTAGTATTCGCTGATCCAGTTCGAGCGATCACACCAGGTCAAGCGGTTGTATTTTACGACGGCGACATTTGCCTTGGCGGTGGAACCATCGATACGGTTTGGAAAAATGGTGCGAAGTTAAATTATGTAGGCTAAAATTGGAACCGGAGAATCTTGTTTTCTAGGAGACTCCGGTTTTTTCATGCATAAATGCGTTTTTTTAAACAGATTTTATGGTAAAATATTATACGAAACAGGGAAAAGAGGTCCTTTATGAAAAAGATAGCGATTTTTGGGAGTGCGATTGTTTTATTTTGTCTTCTTATATGGGGATATTTTTATTTCAACTCAGAACCGTCTACGATTGCTGAAAATGCGGCAAATTCAACTAAAGCGGTGGATGTACTTGAGGAAAACGACATTCTTGTTTTTACCCCACGGAAATCTGATGCCGATATGAGTATCATTTTATATCCGGGTGCTTTTGTTGACGCTCTAAGTTATGCACCTCTTGCAAACAAACTTGCTTCGAGCGGTTACAAAACGTACATCGTTGAAATGCCCTTTAATTTAGCTGTGTTTGGTAAAAACCGAGCTGCTGACATTATTGACGAAGCTCCGGATGAAAAATTTGTTATTGGTGGACATTCGCTTGGTGGTGTAATGTCTTCTAGATTCGCACACGATAACGAAAAAGAAATCGAAGGCGCTTTTTTCTTAGCTAGTTACCCAGATAAAAAAGGCTCCTTAAAAAATGCACCTTTTCCAGCACTATCTATCACAGCTACAAATGATGATGTGTTAAACCAAGATTCATATAATAAAAATAAAAAATACTTACCTAAAGACACTACCTTCGTTTCTATTAAAGGTGGAAATCACGCGCAGTTCGGTTCATATGGAGAGCAACATGGGGACGGAAAAGCGACGATTAGTGGACCAGAACAAACAGACCAAGTAGCGAATGCGCTCATTAAGTGGCTTAATACATCTGTAAAAAATCAGGAAAGATAAGAGGGATAACATGGATAAAAACCAATTAGGCATTAAACAAATGCAAGAAGGCAATTTAGAAGAAGCAGTTAAATTATTTACAGAAGTGATTGAAGAACACCCAAGTGATCCAGTTGGTTATATTAATTTTGGAAATGTTTTACTTTCAATGGATGATTTTGAACGTGCAGAATTATTCTTCAAAAGAGCGCTTGAGCTAGACGACACAGTTCCAGCTGCTTACTATAGTTTAGGAAATTTATATTATGAACTAGAGCGTTATCAAGAGGCAGCAGATAGCTTCCAAAATGCAACAAAACAAGGAATGGAAAACGGCGATTTATTTTTCATGTTAGGAATGAGTTTTGTTCAAATGGAAGAGCTAACACTTGCGATGCCATATTTACTTAGAAGTGTCGAGTTAAACCCAGAAGACGGCGAAGCGTTATTTCAATATGGGATTGTGCTTGCTCGCAGTGGTTTTTATGAAGATGCGATTAATATGTTAGAACGCGTTTTACTTGTTAAACCAGAGGATCCAGATGCACTTTACAATATTGGTGCTGCTTATCTGGCATGGCAAGGGGATATCGTTCTTGCTAAAAATTATTTTGAAAGAGCAATTGCTACAGATGCATCACATGAGTTGGCTGAAAATGCCTTGAACGCGATTCAAGATTTAGAAAACGAAGCAGAGTAAAACGAATTAGAAAGGAGGCGGCTTAGGATGGCTGAACAAGAATCACTCGCTCTATTTAACGATACACCAGAAGAACTTTTCATGAAGGGCACGATGTTGTCCACCATTTTTTACAATGCCGAAAACCTCTTTTCTGTTGTACGAATATTGGTCAAAGAAACCAATGCGGATTGGGACGAAAAAGATATTATCGTAACTGGCTTTTTCCCAGCGCTTCACGAGCAAGAAGTGTACACTTTCTACGGAAAAATGCAGGAACATGCTAAATTTGGTCAACAGTTTAAAGCAGACCGATTTCGTAAGGAAATGCCACAATCACGAGCGGGTTTAATTAGTTATCTATCTGGTGAACTTTTTAAAGGCATTGGTAAAGTCACTGCTGAAAATATTGTGGATACGATTGGCGACGATGCTATCACAAAAATTTTATCCGATCCGAGCTTGCTAAATACAGTACCTAAGTTGCCATCTGGCGCGGCAGAAAGTTTGCTTGCTTCCCTTAGAGAAAATCAAGGGTTGGAGCATGTGATGGTCGGATTAAACGAATATGGCTTTGGTCCACAATTATCCATGAAAATTTTTCAGGCTTATAAACAAAATGCGATTGAAGTATTAGAAAATAACCCCTATAAATTAATTGAAGACGTAAAAGGGATTGGTTTTCATCGTGCCGACGAACTTGGGCGGAAACTAGGTCTTGGCGGGAATCATCCAGAACGGCTTCGTGCTGGGATTTTATTTATGTTAGATTCGGTTTGTATGCAACAAGGTCATGTATATATGGAGCAAGAGGTTCTGCTCGGAGAAGTAACTTATTTACTGGAAGAAAGCGAAGGCATTCGTATTGACCAAAATATTTTAGTGGCTCAAGTAGAAAAATTAGCCGAGGAACAAAAGATTATCACGGAAAATACACGTGTTTACATGCCATCGCTCTATTATTCAGAGAGCGGCTTTGCATATCACGTGAAGCGAATGCTTAAACAAACAGAATACCAAGAACAATTTCCGCAATCTGAATTTCTGCTAGCTCTAGGTGAATTAGAAGAACGGATTGGAGTTCACTACGGAGATTCTCAACGTCAGGCGTTAGAACAAGCGTTAATGTCTCCGATGCTCGTACTTACTGGTGGTCCCGGAACAGGGAAAACAACAGTTATTAAAGGGATAGTAGAGTTGTATGCGGAGCTAAATGGTGTAAGTCTTGATCCGCATGCCTATAAAGATGGAGCAACGTTTCCTGTGCTTCTTGCCGCTCCAACAGGTCGCGCTGCTAAACGAATGTCAGAATCAACTGGACTTCCGGCGATGACTATTCACCGTCTGCTTGGAATGAACGGTCAGGAACAAATGGATGATGATGCAGAGCGGCTTATTGATGGACGACTATTGATTGTAGATGAGATGTCGATGGTTGATATTTGGCTTGCTAACCAATTATTTCGTGCTTTACCAGCGCATATGCAAGTCGTACTCGTTGGTGACCAAGATCAATTGCCGTCTGTTGGACCAGGTCAAGTACTCAAAGATATTCTTCAATCAGAACAAATTCCAACCGTAGCCCTTTCAGATATTTATCGCCAAAAGGATGGCTCATCCATTATCGAAATGGCGCATTATATAAAAGAGGGAATGTTGCCAGCTGATTTCACCAAAAATAGCGCCGATCGCTCTTTTTTCCATTGTACGGTAAACCAAATTGGCGATGTAGTCGAACAAGTGGTGAAAAATGCCAAAAACAAAGGATTTCGAGCAAAAGATATCCAAGTTTTAGCGCCGATGTATCGCGGTCCAGCAGGGATTGACGTTTTAAATAAAAAACTACAAGAAATCTTCAATCCAAATGATACCGGTCGTCGGAAAGAAGTTCAATTTGGCGAAATAAAATATCGCGTGCATGATAAAGTACTTCAATTAATTAACCAACCGGAAAAGAATGTGTTTAATGGGGACATAGGTGAAATTGTGTCTATTATCTATGCGAAAGAAAATACCGAAAAACAAGATTTGATTGTCGTTCAATTTGACCAAACAGAGGTTTCTTACTATAGACAAGAATTTAATCAATTGACCCATGCTTACTGTTGTTCGATTCATAAAGCACAGGGAAGTGAATTTCCGATAGTGATTATGCCGATTGTTCGCAGTTATTACCGGATGCTACGCCGCGATTTACTTTACACAGGGGTAACGAGGAGTAAACAGTTTCTTATTCTTTGCGGGGAAGAAGAAGCATTTCGAATGGGGATAGAACGAATTGATGAAAATAAGCGCAATACAACACTCTCTGAACGTTTAATGAGCGAAGATGTATTATTAGAGCAAATGACGAATAAACGAATTCTTACTGCTGAAAATATTACTGAAATAGATCCGATGATTGGAATGGAAGGGATTACGCCAGAACAATTTATGGCAGGATGAAAAAGAACCACTCTCTAAATAAATAGAAAGTGGTTCTTTTTATTGTTCGTTATCTTGGAAAAAAGGAAGTCGAATCGTAAAAGAAGTACCTTTATTCGGTTCACTTGTTACGGTAATAGTTCCATCATGATATTCAATCAGCTGCTTCACAATGGATAAACCAATGCCAGATTCGCCAAAAGCGGTATTCGTCCGAGACATATCTGCTTTATAAAACCTTTCCCAAATTTGTTCTAATTCCTCTGTATTCATACCAATTCCAGTATCAGTTATCGTTAAAACAGATTCTTTATAATCTTGAGTGCCAGTTAAAGTAATCTGACCATTTTCTGTAAATTGGACACTGTTTTTGACGATATTGATAAATACTTGCGTTAAGCGATCATAATCTGCATAAATCGCCATATCTTTATCCACTGCGACAGTGATTTTGTTACCTTTCTCACTGGCTACATAATCAAGTTGTTCTTTGATTAACTCAAGGAATTCCTTCCCATTAAACCGGGTTTTATGAAGTTTGATTTTGTTGCTTCGAATTTTTTCATAATCCAAATTTTCATTGACTAGTTTTGTTAGACGTCTCGCTTCTGTATCAATGAGTGCTATGCAACGATCTGTTTCACTTTTGGGAATAATATCATTGACTAGACCTTCTGTAAGACCGCTAATCGTTGTAAGTGGGGTGCGCATTTCATGAGAAACATCCGCAATAAACTGACGGCGCCGTTTTTCTTGTCTTTCAATTTCTTCTTGAGAAATTTCCAGTGTTTGAGTCATCTTATTGAAATCAATCGCAAGCGCGCCAATTTCATCAAAGTTATTTTCTTTTAGTCTGGCTTTGTAGTTGCCTTGAATAACATCTTTCGTCGCTGCTCGTAGTTTGTTGATTCGATTCACTTGTAGTTTGGACAATATCGCACTAAGAATAAGTGCTACGGTTATGGAAAGTAAAATAGTATAAAACATGTAACGATTAATAGTACCAATTACTTGCTCGGTCCCGCTAATAGGTGAATTCAGCACGATAGAACCGACAAATTTATCACCATCCATAATCGGCACATAAACAATCGTCATTTCTCTATTGAATCGATTATCTATTTTCTTGCTAACCGTTTCGCCGCTTTCCAGTTTTTTCTTATCTTCCGAAGAAATCGAAAAGTCTTTAGGTAGAGGCTGGTCCATTTGTGTAGGATAAATCGTTTCGTCATTTGCGTTTTTGATTGTATAATGAATTTTTTTAACATCTAAAGTGCGCTGATACGTGTTTAACACTTGAACCGTTGCATCTTGTGGCGAGTGACGAAGATCCATAGAAATTGTTTCCCCGTAGCTTGTTAAGTCATCTACTTGGCTTTGGTAAAAATAATCTTTTAATGAGTGGGAGACAAGCAGCCCAATCATAATACAAGCAATGAGCAAAATGATAAATTGCGTAAAAAATAGTTGGTAAGCATATTTAAATTTCATTCGCTTCATTCCGTTTCATCAAATTTGTAGCCGACACCCCAGACGGTGTGCAAAAATGGCTTTGTTTCGGTGGCGATTTTTTGGCGTAAACGTTTAATATGAACATCAACGGTGCGCTCATCTCCGTAAAATTGATAGCCCCAAACCTGTTCTAACAATTGCTCTCTTGAAAATACTTGCCGTGGATGTTGCATTAAAAAATAGAGTAAATCGAATTCTTTTGGTGTTAGAGCATCAAGGAGCTCTCCTTGATAAAAAATTTCGCGTGTTCGTTTACTAATTTTAAAATAAGTCGTTTCTAAAATATCTTCATTGTTTTCTGCAGGAGAGGCGCTATTTTTTCGACGTGTCACTGCTTTAATTCGGGCCATTAAGGTAAGTGGGCTAAATGGTTTAGTTACATAATCATCCGCACCCATTTCGAGACCAAGTACTTGATCGGATTCTGACTCCTTAGCCGTTAAAATGATAATTGGCACATCGCTTACTTCACGAATTTTACGGCAAATGGTCATACCGTCCATATTAGGAAGCATTAAGTCAATAATTGCAATATCATATTCATCTTTAAAAAACGCTTCATAACCTTGCTTGCCGTCATGAACGAACGTAGCGTCAATTTCTTCTTTCATAAAGAACATTTCTATCATTTCACAAACACTTACATTATCTTCTATCATAAGTAATTTCATATTCTGTACTCACTCCTCTTACATTAAAACTAGCCTAATTAGACGTAATAATCAAGCCAAATTATTTTTTTCGCGAAAGTTTAAAATATGCATCATAGTTTGTTCATACTTTCTTCATAACTCCCCAGTAATCTTAGTGGAGTAGAAACCGAATGGAGGAAAACACATGAATTTTTTTAAGAGAGCATGGCTCAGCATGAAAGCGAGAAAAGGAAGATCTGTTTTACAATTAATTATTTTCACAGTCGTCTGTGTACTTATTTTATCAGGCTTTACCATTCAATCTGCCGCAGATAAAGCAAGCGAGTTGGCAAGAGAACAACTTGGCGGAACGGTAACACTGACTGTTGACCGAGAAAAACAAATGCAGGCAATGCGAGACGAGGCTGCAAGTAGTGACAGCAGTTCCACAGAATCCAAGCCGCAATTTGAGAGCAGTCCGATAGATGTTAGTGATGCTAATGAATTAGCGAAATTAAATCATGTAGCAAGTTATAATTATTATTCTAGTACACAAGCTTTAGCATCCGGATTTGATCCAATTGAGTCTTCTGGTGATACATCTTCTTCCAGTGATGAAACATCCACAACAACTGAAACACAAGGACCAGGAGGCGGCCAAGGTGGACCGCAAATGGTTGATGCCGATTTAAGCATTAGCGGTTTACTTGATTCTGCTACAAGCACTGATTTTGAAGCAGGAACAAGCGAACTAACAAGTGGTGTAGCAATTACTTCCGCTGACAAAGACAAAAATGTAGCCATGGTAGAAGAGAATTTAGCTAAAGAAAATGATTGGAAAGTAGGCGATTCTTTCACGGTTACTTCCAGTGATGGTAATACAAAAGTAACGTTAAAAATCGTTGGAATCTATAAAACAACTGATTCTGGAAGTGATATGGCACAAAACTTCTCCTTCCTAAATCCTTACAACAAAGTATATGTTCCTTACACAGTAGCCAATACAATTAAAGGCTCTGATTATAAAAATACAGTAGATTCGGCTGTTTATACGATGGATGACGCAGCTAACATTTCTGCTTTTGAAAAAGAAGCGAAAAAAGTTGACAGCATTGATTGGGATACATTTAAACTAGATGCCAATGATACGCTTTACCAACAAATGATTGGGCCGATTAACAGCGTAGCATCTTTCTCTAAAAATGTGGTTTATATTGTGAGTATTGCCGGAGCACTAATCTTGGGCCTACTCGTGATGATGCAAGTGCGTGACCGTAAGTATGAAATGGGTGTACTTTTAGCAATTGGTGAAAAACGTGGCAAATTGATTGCGCAATTCTTTGTGGAAATTTTGATTGTAGCACTTGTTTCCTTTGGCCTAGCTGCTGCAAGTAGTCATTATGTAGCACAATTAGCAGGCAATCAATTATTGGCGCAACAAAATTCATCTACTACTGAAACAACAACGACGACAGAAAACCGTGGTCCAGGTGGTAGTGGACAAGGCGGCGGTCCGGGTGGATTTGGTCAGAGCGTGAGCAACTTGACGAAAAACACCGAACAAATCAAAGAGCTAGATATTCAAGTAACATTAGAAGATATGCTGAAAATGGGCGGAATTGGTATCGGAATTGCCTTTATCTCAGTCCTTTTACCAGCTGCACTCGTTCTTCGTATGAATCCAAAAACAATTCTGACTAAACAGGAGTAGGTGACGATATGACCAAAGTATTAACATTTGAAAATATTTCTTATTGGTATAAAACGAAAGAAGAATCCATTTTAAGTGACATCAATTATGATTTTGAAGCGGGTGTTTTTTATACAGTAGTCGGCAGTTCTGGCTCAGGAAAAACAACTTTCTTATCCCTTGCAGGAGGGCTTGATACGCAAAAAGAAGGGGATATTTTCTATAAAGGTAGCTCACTCAAAAGTATTGGCTTACAACAGTTTAGAAATAAATATGTATCAATTGTGTTCCAAAGTTATAATCTGTTGACCTATATGACCGCACTACAAAATGTCACCACTGCAATGGAAATCACCCATGTCAATCAACCAGACAAAAAAGCCTTTGCACTGAGTATGCTGGAAAAAGTAGGCATCACAGAAGACATGGCACGCCAAAAAGTATTGACGTTAAGCGGTGGACAACAACAACGGGTTTCGATAGCGCGGGCTCTCTGCTGTGAAACAGAATTAATTGTAGCAGATGAACCAACTGGGAATTTGGATGAACGTACTAGTAAAGAAGTAGTTACTTTATTCCAAGATTTAGCACATAAAGAAGGTAAATGCGTTATCATGGTAACGCATGACCCCGAGATCGCAAAAGTATCCGATGTGAAACTAACGCTTAAAAACGGAAGCTTTGTTGAAAAGAAACAATCAACGAATAGTCTAATAAACAGTTGACATTTAGCCATCCGTTCTTTATAATTTAGTTTATTGTTGAATAGAAATTGATACATGATAGGAATATGATTTTGGTTTCCACGTGATTAGAGAGTTTTCCCATGGCTGGAAGGAAAACCACGCTTGCACCAAAATTGCTCTCCCATTAGATGATCCGTCTTATCCACGTTAACAGATAACTGAAGAGGTAATGATACAAAGTCTATATCATTGCAAACAGGGTGGTACCGCGATTTACCAAAATCGTCCCTGTGAGCAATCATATAGGCTTTTTTTGTTGTAAAAACCAAAAGGAGGAAATAAAAAATGAAACAATTATCAAGCGCTGAAGTAAGACAGTTATTTTTAGATTTCTTTAAAGAAAAAGGGCATACTATCGAACCTAGTGCACCACTTGTGCCAAATAATGATCCGACGATTCTTTGGATTAATAGTGGTGTAGCAACAATGAAAAAATACTTTGATGGTTCGGTTATTCCGGATAATCCAAGAATGGCTAATGCTCAAAAATCAATCCGTACAAATGACATTGAAAACGTTGGTAAAACAGCGCGTCATCATACATTCTTTGAAATGCTAGGAAACTTTTCTATCGGTGATTATTTTAAAGAAGGGGCGATTGTTTTTGCTTGGGAATTCCTAACGAGCCCTAAATGGATTGGTTTTGATCCAGATAAATTGTATGTGACTGTGTATCCAGAAGATGAAGAAGCGAAAACGTTATGGCGCGAAAAAATTGGTTTAAGTGATGATCATATCGTCGAAATTGAAGATAATTTCTGGGATATCGGTATTGGACCAAGTGGCCCAGACAGCGAAATTTTCTATGACCGTGGACCTGCTTTTGGTGACGATGCAAGTGATCCAGAATTATATCCAGGTGGAGAAAATGAGCGTTATTTAGAAATTTGGAACTTAGTATTTTCACAGTTCAACCACAATCCAGATGGAACTTACACTCCGCTACCAAAACAAAACATTGATACAGGGATGGGCCTTGAACGGATGGTATCCATCATCCAAGATGCACCAACTAACTTTGAAACAGATTTATTCATGCCTATTATTCGTGAAGTTGAACAAATCGCTGGCGTGAAATATGGCCATTCTCAAGAAAATGATGTGGCATTTAAAGTAATTGCTGACCATATTCGTACTGTAGCATTTGCAATCGGTGACGGTGCTTTACCATCCAACGAAGGACGCGGATATATTTTACGTCGTTTACTTCGCCGTGCTGTTCGTTATGCAAAAGTCCTAACAATCAACGAACCATTCATGTACAAATTAGTACCAGTAGTTGGAAAAATTATGAATAGTTTCTATCCAGAAGTAGAAAACCAAACAGACTTTATCCAAAAAGTGATTCGCACGGAAGAAGAACGTTTCCACGAAACATTAAACGAAGGTCTAGCAATTTTGGAAACAATCCTAAAAACTGCGAAAGAAACAAATGAACAAATTATCAAAGGCGCAGACATTTTTAAATTATATGATACATTCGGCTTCCCTGTCGAATTAACAGAAGAATATGCAGAAGACCATGGCTTAAAAGTGGATCACGCTGGCTTCGAAGCAGAAATGAAAGAACAACGTGACCGTGCTCGCTCGGCTCGTGCTGATGTAAAATCGATGCAAGTCCAAGGCGAACTACTTGCTAATTTAACAGAAAAAAGTGCATTTGTTGGCTATAATTCAACAGAGCACGTTTCAGAAATCTTGTATTTAATCCAAGATGACACGCTTGTGGAGGAAGTTGCAGCTGGAAGTGAAGCACAAGTCATCTTCAAAGAAACACCATTTTATGCAGAAAGTGGCGGACAAGTTGCTGACAAAGGAACGATTGAGAGCGAAACAGGTCTTGCTTATGTAGAAGATGTACAAAAAGCGCCAAATAAACAAAATATACACCGTGTTTCTGTCAAAGAAGGCGTATTAAAAACAGGCGACACAGTGAAACTTGCTGTTGATAAAGTAAAACGTCGCGAAACAATCAAAAATCATACAGCAACTCACCTTTTACACCGCGCACTCAAAGACACATTAGGCGAGCATGTTAACCAAGCTGGATCTCTTGTTTCACCGGATCGTTTACGCTTTGACTTCTCTCATTTTGGTCAAATTACAGAAGAAGAATTAACAAAAATGGAAGAAATCGTGAATGAAAAAATCTGGGAACAAATCAATGTTGTGATTGAAGAAATGCCAATAGCAGAAGCAAAAGAACTTGGCGCTATGGCACTATTTGGCGAAAAATATGGCGATGTGGTTCGTGTGGTACAAGTTGGTAAATATAGTATTGAGCTTTGTGGCGGTGTCCATGTCCGAAATACAGCAGATATCGGGCTATTTAAAATCGTATCCGAAACAGGTATTGGAGCGGGAACTAGACGTATCGAAGCTGTTACTGGAAAAGAAGCATATCGCTTTGTAACAGAACAAGAAAACACATTAAAACATGCAGCGAGTCTACTAAAAACAACAACCAAAGAAACACCGCAAAAAGTAGAACAATTACAAGCTGACTTACGTGAAGTGAAACGCGAGAATGAATCACTATTAAGTAAATTAGCGAGTGCAGCAAGTGCGGATATTTTTGAATCACCAGAAGAAATCGGCGGCGTAAAAGTGATTGCGAAACAAGTGAACGCAAAAGATATGAACCAATTACGTCAATTCGTGGATAACTGGAAAGATAAAAAAATTGGCGGCATTCTTGTTCTAGGCGCTGTCCAAGGAGATAAAGTAAACTTAATATCTGCCGTTTCCGAAGAAGCAATCAAAGCGGGTTACCACGCTGGTAAACTACTGAAAGAAGTAGCAACAAGATGCGGTGGTAACGGTGGTGGACGTCCTGATATGGCACAAGCTGGTGGTAAAAATCCAGCAGAACTAGGAACTGCTCTTGATTACGTTTCCACATGGGTAAAAGAACAACAAGCATAAATTTCATCAGAGCGCCTCATTTTTCTTTGTTATTTCTGTTCACATAGTGTAAAATGAAAAGAGATACATGAAGGAATGAGGTGCTTCGATTATGGATTCAAAAGATCAAACAATGTTTTACAACTTCGGCGATGATTCAATTGAAGAAGATGTAAAAAAATTAATGAAACAAGTCTACGTTGCTCTTGAAGAAAAAGGCTATAATCCCGTAAATCAAATCGTTGGCTATTTACTTTCAGGCGATCCAGCTTATATTCCTCGTCACAAGGATGCTAGAAGTATGATACGTCGTTTAGAACGAGATGAAATTATCGAGGAACTTGTCAAAGCGTATCTGAAAAATAACGAAATTGGTGAGAAATGAGAATAATGGGTTTAGATGTCGGCTCGAAAACAGTCGGCGTAGCGATAAGTGATCCACTTGGTTGGACCGCGCAAGGTGTGGAAACAATTCAGATTGACGAGAATAGAAAGCAATTCGGCTATGACCGCGTAAAAGAGCTAGTGCTCGAATACGAAGTGGAAAAAGTCGTAGTTGGACTTCCTAAGAATATGAATAACACCATAGGACCTCGTGCTGAAAGTTCTAAAATATATGCTGAAGTACTTGAGGCGAGAATCGGTTTGCCTGTTGTACTTTGGGATGAACGCTTAACCACTTCTGCAGCGGAAAGAACTTTGATTGAAGCAGATGTTTCACGTAAAAAACGAAAAGAAGTAATTGATAAGTTAGCTGCAGTAATGATTTTACAGTCCTATTTGGACACTACTAATTAATTTGAGGTGAATTTAATGGCAGAAGAACATAACCATAATCATGAAGAAGAAAATATTATTTGGATCACAAACGAAGAAGGAAAAGAAGAAGCTTACGAAATTCTTTTTGACTTCGATTCCAAAGACTTTGACAAATCTTACGTATTATATTTCCCAGCTGGCAAAGGGGAAGACGAAGAAATCGAAATCCTTGCATCTAGCTATATCCAAGATGAAGAAGGTAAACAAGGTCAACTTAAACCAGTTGAAACAGATGAAGAATGGGATATGATTGAAGAAATCCTTGCAACTTTCTTAGCTGACGAAGACGAAGAATAAAAATTAAAAAAGCATGTCCTGACAACAACTGTCAAGACATGCTTTTTATTTTGCGTTTCTAGCACGTTTATTCCATATTTTGTAAGCAAGGTAGACAACGATGGCTATAACTAAAGCTAACATTAAATAGCTAATTGGTCGCGTATATTTTTCCACAACGCTCCAATTGGAACCTAATGAATAACCAAGCCATGTCAGAAAAATATTCCACGGAATACAACCTAAAATCGTATAGATAATAAATTTCCATACATTCATTTTCGCAATACCGGCTGGTAATGAAATAAACGTTCGAATAACCGGTAATACGCGCCCGAAGAACACAGCCCGTGCTCCGTAACGACCAAACCAAAGTTCTGCTTTATCTAGGTGTTTGACATTTAAGAAAATATATTTCCCGTATTTTAAAACAAGTGCTCTGCCTCCGAATTTACCTATGTAATAAGCAATCAGTGAACCTACTAGATTACCGGAAATACCAGCAAAGACAACGAGCCAGAAGTTAAGTTTCCCAGCTTCCGCCATAAATCCACCGAATAGCATAATAACTTCACTTGGTAGCGGTATACAAACACTTTCAATCAGCATTCCGAGGAAAATACCCCAGTGCCCAAGCGAGTCTACTAACCACATCGTGAAATCTTGCAAACTTTGTATTAATGTATGTAACATCCAAAAGACTCCTTCAATATTTAATTAATTGGCAGAAGCAAGTCTCTGACTGATTCTGTCTTGTTCGTTAAATCACGCTATTTATTATACCGAAAAAACATAAAAACGTCACTTTTTAAGAAAATTTTCCTTATTGAATAGCATTTTTTTTAGATAATCGGTATAATAGATTAGAATTGTTTTCAATGAAATGAGGTCTAAAATGAAGAATACAAAAGGTAAGAAAATTACAATTATAATTTCTGTTATTATTTTAATTTTAGTGATTGCAACTTTTTCAGGTTATTATTATGTAAAATCGCAACTAGAACCAAAAGATGAAGCAAGTAAAGAGAAAATCACCGTAGAAATCCCAGCAGGCTCTAGTATTTCAGACATTTCTACTATTCTAGAAGATAAAAAAGTAATTAATAATGCTTCTATTTTCTCGTTTTATGTAAAATATAATAATGATACGAATTTAAAAGCAGGGAACTATGAATTCAGTCCGTCGATGAACACGGATCAAATCGTCAAAAAAATGCAAGAAGGAAAAACGGTAGCACCTGCCAAACTGGTCATTCCAGAAGGTTACACGTTAGACCAAATTGCTGATAGAATTGTTGCTTATCAACCAAAACTAAAAAAAGCTGATGTACTTAAAACAATGGACGATCCTGAATTTGTTGCTTCCATGATTAAAGCATATCCAGATACAGTAACAAACGATGTGTTAAACAAATCTATTAAACATCCATTAGAAGGTTATTTATACCCAGCTACGTACACTTTCAAAGGAACAGATGTATCTGCAGAACAAATTATTACAGAGATGGTCAAAGCAACAGATGTAAACATTGCCAAGTACCGTGATGAACTAGCAAAACAAAAAATGTCCGTACACAAATTCTTAACGATGTCTTCCATTATCGAAAAAGAAGCAACTGAAAACGTAGATCGCAAAATGATTGCCAGTGTATTTTATAATCGTTTAGCAAAAGATATGCGCTTGCAGACAGATCCAACTGTTCTTTATGCGCTTGGTGAACACAAAAGTAAAACGACTTACAAAGATTTAGAAGTCGATTCACCATACAACACATACAAAAACAATGGATTACCACCAGGTCCAATTTCAAATAGTGGAGACTCTTCGATGGAAGCAGCACTTTATCCAGAAAAAAGTGATTACCTATACTTCTTAGCAAATACAAAAACTGGTAAAGTATACTTCTCTAAAACATTAGAAGAGCACAATAAACTAAAAGAAGAGCATATTACGAAAAATAATTAAAACAACCACTTGTCAGAAGCATGTTTAGCATGTTTTTGGCAGGTGCTTTGTTTGTTAAGATAGGGGATCCTAGCAGTGAATGATATTATTCATGATTATTTATTAAAAAACATTCCTAAGAGCAGTCCTTTTTTTGAAGAATTAGAGGCATATGCGAAGGAAAATGAAGTACCGATTATGGAACCAGATTCTTTGTACTGCTTATTACAGATTTTAGATATCCAAAAACCAAAGCGCATATTGGAGCTTGGGACGGCCATTGGTTACTCCGCTTTAAAAATGGCAGATAAACTTCCTGATGCAGAGATTATCACGGTTGAGCGCGACGAAGAACGATATAAACAAGCAGTACATAATATTCAACGCTACGGGGCTAGTGACAGAGTGAAAGTTTTATTAACAGATGCCATTGAAGGAGCTGAAGAAATTTTGGCTCACGGTCCATTTGACGCAATATTTATTGATGCAGCCAAAGCGCAATATGAGAAATTTTTCCATATTTATACCGATTCTTTAGCTGAAAATGGCGTTATTTATAGTGATAATGTTCTTTTTAAAGGGTTAGCGCTAGATATGACACCAGAAAAACAACGCAAATTACGTGTTGCTAGGAAAATGCGCCATTTTAACGATTTTTTAGTGACGCATCCTGATTTTGAAACAACGACCATTCCGCTAGGGGACGGCCTATCTATTTCCAAAAGAAAGAAAACTGGAGGCGTATCATGACAAAAAAACCAATCGTAGTCGGCGTAACTGGCGGTTCAGGTTCTGGTAAAACTAGTGTAACAAAGGCCATTTGTGATCATTTCAGCGGCCACTCGATTTTGATGATTGCTCAAGATGTCTATTATCACGATCAAGCCAATATTAGTTTTGAAGATAGATTAAAAGTAAATTATGATCATCCACTAGCTTTTGATACGGACTTACTCATTTCACATATTGCCGCACTGCGTCGCTATGAAACCATAGAAAAGCCGATTTATGATTATGCCAAATATACGCGAAAAAAAGAAGTAGAAATCCAAGAACCTAGAGAAGTTATTATTTTAGAAGGAATTTTAATTTTAGAAGATAAACGCCTTAGGGATTTAATGGATATTAAAGTATATGTGGATACCGATGATGATATTCGTTTTATTCGCAGACTTTTACGCGATATGAAAGAACGTGGTCGGACAATGGATTCTGTTATCGAGCAATATCTTTCTGTTGTTAAACCAATGCACAATGAATTCATAGAACCAACGAAAAAATTTGCCGATATTATTATTCCAGAAGGCGGAGAGAATCACGTTGCAATCGACTTAATGACAACAAAAATTGAATCCATCTTGCAAAAACATGTATAAACAACAGGTATCACTTGTCAAATAGAGAAAATTAAGGTAAAATTTTCCTAGTAAAAAGAGAGACAATTGCTTGCTATTTCTAGCGTGGCATGTTAATCTTTCTGACGAGTAGTAATATTTTTGATGAAGGTGCGGAGCGATATCTCCGTGCTTTTCTATACAATAATGAACAAACAAAAAGGAGCGAAATCGATTGGCGACAGAAAAAGTATTTCCAATGACCCTAGATGGGAAAGCAAAATTAGAAAATGAATTACAAGAATTAAAGACAGTAAAACGTAAAGAAGTAGTAGAACGGATTAAAATTGCCCGTAGTTTTGGTGACTTATCGGAGAACTCCGAGTATGATTCCGCAAAAGACGAACAAGCTTTTGTTGAAGGTCGTATCACTACTATTGAAAATATGATTCGTAACGCACAAATCATTGATGCAGCAGAAGCGCATAATGGTTTAGTAACACTAGGAAACACAGTTACTTTCATTGAACTACCAGACGGAGAAGAAGAAACTTATACCATCGTAGGTAGCGCTGAAGCAGACCCGTTTGAAGGTAAAATTTCTAATGATTCTCCAATTGCCAAAGGTTTACTTGGGCATAAAGAAGGGGAAGAAGTAACTATCCAAACACCAGCTGGTGACATGAGCGTTAAAATCGAAAAAATCACTGCATCTTAATATTATCGGATGTTTTTATACAGCGGTTACTTATAAGGTGGTGAATGCAAATGGCAGACAAACGACAATCAAATAACCGTCGAATTAAACAAAACTTGGTGGAAGGATCTCGCTCCCAGCAAAATACAAAACGAAAAAAGACTAATCTAGTTTTAAACGTTTTAATTATCGTGGTAAGCTTACTTATCATTGGTAGTTTGTATTTTGTGCTGTTTAAAACAGAGAGTGATCCTACGCAACAAGATAACAAAACGGCATCTTCCACGGAGAAAAAAGAAGATGCCGCTAAATCAACTAAATCATCCGAGAAAGAAAAAGATTCTTCGGATGATAAAACAACTGAAACAACCGAAAGCGATGACCCGAATGTAGCGAAAGTTATTACCAAAGATTGGAAACCTATCGGTACAGAACAAACTGGTGATCATGTGAATTCGTACAGTTCCACAAGTGTAGATTGGCAAGAAAAACGTAAAGCTTTTTCTGCAGCAACAGATATTCCAATCTCAAATACATCACTTTGGTTTGTAGAGCAAGGCGCTGATCCTGCGACACAAGCAATTGGTACACTTTCTACTAAAGAAAACCCAGACAAAGCATATCGTGTGTATATTACTTGGGTTGACGGTGAAGGATGGCAACCAACTAAAGTGGAAGAGCTTAAAACAAATGACAAAAGATAAAAGCACAGAAGTTAGCTGTTAACGACTGTGCTTTTTTGGAGGTTACATAATGACAATTGGTATTATCGGAGCAATGGAAGAAGAAGTAGAACTTTTAAAAAATAGCATGCCAAGCGTAGAAGAAATTGTTATTGGTGGTGCTAAATTTTACGTTGGCGAAGTTGCTGGCAAAGAAGTAGTGCTTTTAGAGTCTGGTATCGGTAAAGTAAATGCCGCACTTGGAACAACACTTATGGCAGACCGTTTTAAACCAGAAGTAATTATTAACACTGGTTCTGCTGGTGGAATGGCGGAAGGATTAGCTGTTGGCGATGTTATTATTTCTGACCGATTAGCTTATGGCGATGTAGATGTAACAGAATTTGGTTACACTTACGGTCAAGTCCCAAGAATGCCAGCTTTTTATCAAGGAGACGCTGTACTTCTTAAAAAAGCAGAAACAATTTACCGTGAATATTTTGCTGCAAGTGAAAATAAAGCAGTTTATGGACTCGTTGTTACGAATGATTCATTTATTATGCGTCCAGATCAGCACGAAACAATCCGCACTTTTTTCCCAGATGTAAAAGCAGTTGAGATGGAAGCTGCGGCAATCGCACAAGTTGCTTATCAATTTGATATTCCTTTCTTAATTATTCGCGCTATTTCAGACTTAGCGAATCAAGAAGCGACTATTTCATTTGATGAATTCATTCACTTAGCAGCGAAACAATCCGCAACATGTATCATCGAATTACTAAAAACAATTTAAAAAATGCCTGGAGTTTTTAAGCTCCAGGCATTTTTTTATTTGATATATTCTTCTGTTAAAGCAAGGAAATCTTCTACATCTTTGGCAGCAAGAGCAACAGCTTCTTCCCAGAAGTCCGCTTTACGCAAGTCAACACCCAGATGTTTTTCTGCTAGCTGTTCTGTTGTCATCGAACCAGTGTCTTGTAGCAGTGCAATGTATTTATCTTCGTAACTAGCACCTTCTGCTTGAGCTTTATGGTAAATGCCAAGCGAGAACAAATAACCGAAAGTGTACGGGAAATTATAAAACGGTACATCAGCAATGTAGAAATGTAGTTTAGAAGCCCAGAATTGTGGATGATATTCATCCAAGGCATCCAAATATGCTTCTCGTTGCGCTTCTTCCATTAGAGCGTTAAGTCTATCAACCGAAACGACACCTTGTTTACGTGCTTCATAGAAGTTACATTCAAAAATAAAGCGAGCATGAATATTCATAAAGAACGCAATACTACGACCAATTTTATCTTCCAACAACGTGATTTTTTCTTCTTTCGTTTTTGCATCTTTCACAGAAGCATCCGCAATAATCATTTCGGCAAAAGTTGAAGCAGTTTCTGCCACGTTCATCGCATAATCAGTATTTTCAAATGGTTCATCGCGAATCACGTGTGAATGGAATGCGTGCCCAAGTTCGTGAGCAAGAGTAGCGACTGTCCCAGGAGCTCCATCATACGTCATGAAAATTCGGCTTTCTTTTTCGACAGGGAAGTCGGTACAAAAACCACCAGGACGTTTATTATCACGGTCTTCCGCTTCAATCCAACCTTTTTCAAAAGCTGATTGCGCAAAGTTCGCCATTTTCGGGCTGAATTTGTTAAATTGCTCAATAATAAATTCGGCGCCTTCTTGATACGAATATTTCTTAGGTTCGCTTGAAAAGACAAGAGGAGCCTCTACATCATAAAAACTTAATTTTTCAAGGCCAAGTAATTTCGCTTTTCTGTCTAAGAATCGAACAAAAGTAGGTTTGTTCGTTTGGATGACATTCCACATTGATTTTAACGTTTGTTCATCTAAACGATTAATTGCAAGAGGTTCATCTAGAATATTATCCCATTTACGAATATCATATGTAGCTAAACGGAATCCTGATAAATGATTTAACGTATCGCTAAATAAACGAGCTTCACTTTGCCATACACGTGTATATTCTTTGAAAACTGCTTGGCGAACCGCGCGATCAGGGTGATTTAATAAGTTTAGGGCTTGACCAGCAGAAACATCTTTTTCTTCTCCGTCAATGGTAACATGCATGCGGAGTTTACCGACAATGGTATCATAATGATCAGACCAACCACGATATCCATCGACCGCTAATGAATTAATAGCTGCTTCTTGTTCTTTACTCCCTTTTTTACGGCGGCTCGTACGCGCTTCACTTAAAATAAAGCTAATTTGCGATAAACCATTTTGTTCCATTAATTCGTCCCAAACACGGTCAGAAACTTGCGCAAATTTGTCATGCCATTCATCTTCGGCTGTAGCTAGAGTTGCGACGTATTGATAAATTAACGCCGAAAGCTCATTTGCACGCGAGTCATTGATATCAGCGGAAGCAAGACATTCTAAAAATGATCCAGCTGTGAGTAAAATTTTAGATATATCTGCATTTTGATTAACGAGAAGTAAAAATTCAGCAGAAGCTTCCACATTTTCAGGAACATCCCACTCCGCAACATTTACGACAAAGCTGTCTAAATCAGCTTTTACCTCTTGAAGTGTTTGTTGTAATTCTTCAGAGCCGCTGCCGCCAGCATATATATTTTCTAAATCCCATGTTAATGCATAATCTTTTGACATTTGTTTACCTCCTTAAAAATAACGTTTCCTTTCATATTATAGCATTTTTCTAAGGTTTTTTTGTAAAATAAGCAGAAAGATGGTAAAATTTATAGATTATTAGTCTAATTGAATGTATGATAGAATAGACTGTACTAAATAAAAGAATGAGGTGCCAATACGTGTTAAAGCAATTCTCACCAGATAAAATGTTGAATACTCCATTTGGAATTACAGCAGCACAACTTCGCAAAATGGGAAAGACTACTATTTTGACTGATCTTGATAATACGCTGCTTGCATGGGATCAACTAGACGCAACGGATGAAGTTATCAACTGGTTTACTATATTGAAAGAAGAAGGAATCAAAGTTATGATTTTTTCTAACAATAACGAAGAACGAGTTGCTCGTGTGGCAAAAGCAATTGATGTTCCTTATTTAGCGCGGGCAAAAAAACCCTTAGGCGCTAATTTCCGCTGGGCATTAAAAGAAATGGATGCAACACCAGAAGAAACTGTGATGATTGGCGATCAAATTATGACAGATATATTCGGTGGAAACCGTCAAAAATTAACAACTATTTTTGTTCGCCCTGTAAAACAAACAGATGGTATGGCGACAAAATTAAATCGAATGATGGAAAGCGTTATTTTAAAACGATTAGCAAAGAAAAACCAAATTAAGTGGGAGGAATCACTTTGACAGAAGAAATTAGATGTATTGGTTGTGGCGCGGTTATTCAAACAGAAGACCCTGATAAAATCGGCTATGCTCCAAAATCATCCCTGAACAATGAGCAAGTTATTTGTAAAAGATGTTTTCGTCTAAAACATTACAATGAAATTCAAGATGTTGCCCTAACAGACGATGATTTTTTACGTATTTTAAATCAAATTAGTTCGAAACAAGCCTTAATTGTGTATGTAGTAGATATTTTTGATTTCGATGGTAGTTGGTTGCCTGGACTTCCTCGTTTTGCAGGAAGTAATCCGGTATTACTTGTCGGGAACAAAGAAGATGTGTTACCAAAATCATTAAAACGTGATAAGTTGACACGCTGGATGAGAACTCGTGCCAAAGAGCAAGGCTTGGCGGCGACAGATGTCGTATTAGTTAGCGCTGAGAAAGGCCACGGTTTTGATACACTTTTAGAGAAAATTGAAGAATTGCGAAATGGACAAGATGTCTATGTTGTCGGTTGTACAAACGTTGGTAAATCAACGCTAATCAATCGTATTATTAAACAAGCATCCGGGGAAAACAATGTCATTACAACCTCTCAATTCCCAGGAACAACGCTTGATAAAATCGAAATCCCATTAGCAGATGGCAATGTACTTGTTGACACACCAGGAATTATTAACCATCACCAAATGGCGCATTTCATTGATACAACAACGTTAAAAGCTATTACACCTAAAAAAGAAGTAAAACCAGCTGTTTTCCAATTAAACGAAGAACAAACACTATTTTTAGGGGCGCTTGCTCGCTTAGATTATGTTTCAGGTGGTCGCAAATCATTAGTAGTCTATGTATCTAATAATTTACCAATTCACCGGACAAAATTAGAAAAAGCGGATGCGTTATACGAAAAACAAGCAGGGATAGTACTTCAACCGCCTACAGAAGAAGGGATGGAGACACTTCCTAAGCTAGTTCCGTATTCTTTCACAATTAAAGAAAAAGCGGATATTGTCTTTTCCGGACTTGGCTGGGTGACAATTCCAGAAGGCGGCGCGAAAGTTACTGCGTGGGTTCCTGAAGGCGTGAGCGCAACTATCCGGACATCACTCGTTTAAAACTAAGGAGGCTTGTCATTTGGAAAAATATGTTGTTATCGGAAATCCTATTCGTCACTCGTTATCACCAGCTATGCAAAATCGGATTTTCCAAGAACTTGGAATGAATGCGGAGTATAACTCTGTTTTAATAGAAGAAGACGCTTTTGAAACAGAAATCAAAAAATTAATGGATTCTGGAGTGCGTGGATTTAATATTACAACACCATTTAAAGAGCGTATCTTACCATTTTTAGATGAATTAGAGGATCTTGCAGCAGCTTCTGGCGCAGTGAATACTGTGCTAAAAAAAGAGGACAAATGGTACGGATTTAATACAGATGGCAAAGGCTACTTAGAAGGATTAGAAGAAATCCGCTCAATTACAAAAGATGATTCTATTTTAATCACTGGTGCGGGTGGCGCAAGCAAGGCAATTTACCTAGCGCTTTCCACTCACACGGATGCTAAAATAACCGTTACTAATCGTACAACGGAAAAAGCGATAGAAATGACGAAAGATAATGAAAATCATCACGCCATTACACTTGAAGAAGCAGAAAAACAACTGGCTGATTTTACGATTATCATTCAAACAACATCTATCGGTTTAGAAGCTTCCAAAAACAAAAGTCCAATTTCGCTGGCTAATGTAAAAAAAGGAACGATTTGTTCTGACATTATTTATAATCCAGCCGAAACAGCCTTTTTAAAAGAAGCAAAGAAAAATGGAGCTATTACCCAAAATGGCTTACCAATGTTTGTGAATCAAGGGGCACTTGCCTTTGAAATATGGACTGGGATAAAACCAGAGCGATCACTGATGAAAGAAGCAGTACTCGAACAATTAGGAGGAAACTAATGTTAACAGCTACACAAAAACGTTTTTTAAGAAAAGAAGCGCATAATATCCAACCCATTTTCCAAGTAGGAAAAGGAAGCGTATCACCAAACTTAATTATCCACGTAAAAGAAGCACTAGAAGCGAGAGAATTAATTAAAATCTCGATTCTACAAAATTGCGAAGAAGATAAACAAACCGTTGCAGAAAAAATTAGTGCTCGTTCAGGCGCGGAAATCGTTCAAGTCATTGGCAGAACGATTATTCTGTACAAAACTTCTGTAAATAAGCAACAAATTAAGTTGCCATAAATCGGGAGGAACCTGCGATGAAACATAAAGTCGGCATCTTAGGTGGAACATTTGATCCGCCACATTTAGCACACCTCCGCATGGCAGAAGAGGCTAAGAAGCAACTAGGACTTGAGAAGATTCTTTTTCTACCTAATAAAATTCCGCCTCATAAACATATCAGTGGTATGGCTTCAAGTGATGAGCGTGTAGAAATGCTTCAATTAATGATAGAAGGTATAGATTCCTTTGAAATTGATACACGTGAACTCATGCGCACGGGAAAGTCCTATACGTATGACACAATGCGTGATATGATAAGCGAACAGCCGGATACAGATTTTTATTTCATTATCGGCGGGGACATGGTAGAATATTTGCCAAAGTGGTATCATATAGATGACTTAGTAAAAATGGTGACATTCGTTGGGGTTAATCGCCCCAGTTATCAGACGGAGGTTCCGTATGATATCGTTAAAATCAATATGCCAGAAACGACGATTTCTTCTACGGAAATTAGAAATAATATTGAGAACGCGAGCACCTTTTTACCAGAAAAAGTATGGTCATATATAAAGGAGCATCAACTTTATGGAAAGAAATGAAGTGCTAAAAAAAGTAGAAGCAGCTATGCCTAATGCTCGATTTAAACACACTTTAGGCGTAGAAAAAGCAGCAGTAGAACTTGCAGAACATTATCATATGGATGTAGAAAAGGCGAGAATCACCGCACTACTACATGATTATGCCAAGTACTATGAGGATGATAAAGCGAGAAAAATCATCGAGGACGAGGGTTATGATCCGCGTTTGCTTGCGTTTCATCGTTCGCTTTGGCACGCTCCAGTTGGCGCCTATCTGGCAGAAAAAGAATTTGGTATTACGGATCCCGAAATACTAGAAGCGATTCGCCTGCATACGACAGGGAGCGCTACAATGTCTGATTTCGATAAACTTATTTACTTAGCCGACTACACGGAACAAGGAAGAACATTTCCTGGGGTATATAAGGCGCGTAGATTAGCGCTTAAATCACTGGACGAAGCAATGTTATTCGCTTTATCGAATACGATTACGCACTTGGTTAAAAAACAACAATTGGTTTTTCCAGATACACTGGATGCCTATAATTATTTTGTTAATTTAAATTTGGAAGGAGACTATTAATAATTTGAACAGTTATGATACATTAATGCTGACCGCTAAGGCAGCAGACGATAAAAGAGCAGAGGATATTTTAGCATTAGATATGAAGGGGTTATCAAGCTTTGCGGATTATTTTGTAATCTGTCACGGTAATTCAGACAAACAAGTGCAAGCAATCGCTCGTGAAATTAAAGAAAAAGCTTTAGAAAATCAAGTAGATGTAAAACGTTTAGAAGGTTTTGATGCAGCACAATGGATTTTAATCGACTTAGGTGATGTTATTATTCACGTGTTCCATAAAGAAGAACGTTCTTACTATAACTTAGAAAAACTATGGGGAGATGCGCCACTCGTGGACGTTTCCGCTGCGTTTATTTCTTAATAAAAAACAGAACAGGCGGGGAATTCTCGTCTGTTTTTTTAAGGAGAAATTACTATGAGTTACGAATATTTTCCAGGTTTCTATGATAGATTAATGGATTCCGAACTTTATGATGAGTGGCTAGAATTTTCTGCTGATTTTATTGGCGATTCACCTAAAAAAGTACTTGATTTGGCTTGCGGAACAGCTGAATTCGCACTACGATTAAGTTTTTTCGGCCATCAAGTTACGGGTGTCGATTTATCAAAAGAAATGGTGGCGGTTGCTAAAGAAAAAGTAGCGGCAGCTGAAATCGATTTGCCGATTATAGAACAAGATATGTCCAAGTTAGCATTAAAGCAGACGTTTGATGTAGTTACATGCTTCTGCGATTCACTTAATTATTTGGAAACAGAACAAGCTCTTGAAGCTACTATTCAAGCTGTTTCAGCACATTTAGAACCAAATGGTTTATTTTTATTTGACGTACATTCCGTCTTTAAAATAGAGCAAGGGTTTAAAGATTATTCTTATGGAGATAGCGATGAAGAGATTTCGACGATTTGGAATTCATTTCCTGGCGAACATCCACACTCCGTCGAACATGAACTTACTTTCTATATTTTAGGCGAAGACGATATGTATAACCGTGTGGATGAACTTCATAAAGAGCGGACCTATCCAATCGCTACTTATGAAAATTTGTTAAAAAAATATGGTTTTACGAAAATTGATATTTATGCTGATTTCAGTCATGAAAAACCCAATAATACGAGCGAAAGAATCTTTTTCGTAGCAAGAAAGTAATTTTTCATCATTACTTTCTTTTTTTTATGCCCTTTTTACCTTGAGTCATGAAAAAGGGTTTTGCACTAGTATGGCGAATAGTATATTAAGGACGGTGATATAGATGATGGAGCTACTGAGAAAATACAAGCATTATATCTTAATAGGTATTGCTATTCTTTGTGCTGGACTCGTTTACATTTGGATACCAGATAGTAAATCTGATGCTGTAACTGCCAATCAAGCAGTAACGAAAGAAGAAAAACCGAAAAAAGAAGAAACAAAATTATCAAATGAGGTTTATATTGATATTAAAGGAGCGGTAAGGACGCCTGGTGTGTATAAACTGCCAATGGACGCTAGAGTTCAAGATGTGGTGAAAATTGCAGGAGGGCTTACAGCTGAAGCCGATAGCAGTAAATTGAACTTAGCTGAAAAACTAAAAGACGAGATGAGTATCTACGTTTATAAAAAGGGAGAAGAAGGTCCAACAACACAAGGAGCTAACACAGAAGAAACCAATGCCAGTTCTGCAAAAATTAACCTTAACAGTGCAACAAAGGACGATTTACAACAAGTCCCAGGAATTGGAGAGTCAAAAGCTACAGCGATAATAGAGCACAGAGAAAAAGAAGGCTTATTCCAAACAATAGAAGATTTAAAAAATGTTTCAGGCATCGGCGAAAAAACAGTAGAGAAATTAAAAGAATATTTGGATGTTAATTAATAAAAGTGGTTGACGAACTTCCTTCTAAACACCTATACTAATATTTATCAAATCATAAGGGAGTTTTTAATGTGCAAAGAATCGCATGGGATCAGTTTTTTATGGCGCAAAGTCATCTAATATCATCAAGGAGCACGTGTACACGCCTAATGGTAGGTGCGACAATAGTTCGAGATAAACGTATTATTGCGGGCGGTTATAATGGGTCCATCGCTGGTGGCGATCATTGTGCAGAACACGGCTGTTATGTTGTAGACGGTCACTGCATCCGAACAATACATGCAGAGATGAACGCGATCTTGCAATGTGCCAAATTTGGTGCCACGACAGATAAAGCTGAATTATATGTCACACATTTCCCTTGTCTTGCTTGTACGAAATCCATTATTCAAGCAGGCATAAAGAAAGTGTATTTCGCAAAAGACTACAAAAACCATCCGTATGCTCTAGAATTATTTAACATTGCTGGTGTTGAATTACAAAAAGTCGAATTTGATGAATCTGTTCTTCAAGTAAACAATTGGAACGGGGAAAAAATGCATACTTTAGTAAAAGAAGCAGCAGTGGAAGTAAATATTAATCCAGAAAAAGCAGAACAACTTTATCAAAGCATCTCAGAGAAATTAAACTAAATAGGGAGGGAACGTTATCGAGCGATATTTAGCTATTATTGTTTTAGCTATTATTTGTGTGAATTTTACAAGCTCTATCGTTCCCATATGTATTTCTTTGCTCGGTTTAATCGCTTTTATTAAAAAATCCAAAATTATTCTTCTTTTTGTCCTCATTTATCTTCTAACCTATAGTTTTTTGTTTGTAGTAGAAAAATCCAATGCTTCCTCTTATACAGCAACTGAATATAGCGGAAACTGTCAAATTATAGATAATTTAAAAATCGATGGAGATAGTTTTCAAGCTTTTGTGCGCTGCGAAAAAGAAAAATTCCAATTGAGTTATAAAATTACAACGGAAGAGGAACAACAAAAACTAAAAAGGCTCCATTATGGACAGTTTATTTCTGTTTCTGCAAATGTAGAAATACCTTCCGTCAACCGCAATCAAAATCAATTCAATTACCAATCTTATTTAAAGAACCAAAATGTACACTATATACTTCGAGTAAGTAATCTTACTATTACCAATCAATTCTCACCATCCTTCCTAATGAGACTTCAAAATATACGTTTGAAAATAATTACCCATTTAACCGAAAAAATATCTCCAACTATTTCGCCTTATTGTCTCGCATTAATTAGTGGAGAAAAAAGCGGTTTTTCCCCCGAAATGTATGAAGTTTATCAACAAATGGGTGTTGTTCATTTGCTAGCTATCTCTGGACTTCACGTGAATTTATTAATAGGGGCAATATATTTTCTCCTACTAAAATTCGGTATTACACGGGAGCGAGCCATCACTTGTCTACTTGTTTTCTTACCATTTTACGTTATCTTTACAGGAGCAAATCCGCCAGTTATACGAGCTGCTACAATGACAGCATTACTATTATTGTCAGAAAAATATACTACTAAATGGAGTTCGTTTTCTGCCATTTGTTTGTCTTTTATTCTGTTTTTCCTCTTGCAACCGTATGTGGTTAAAGAAGTGGGTTTTCAACTATCTTATGCAGTATCGTTTGGAATTATTTTATCGTCAAGACAAATACTAACCAAACAGCAGAACGCATTTACTAAGTCACTTGCTATTTCCTTCATTTCAACCATTATGTCTTCCGTTGTTATGATGTATCATTTTTATTCATTTTCATGGGTAGGAATATTCTTTAATTTAATTTATGTGCCTATTTTCACGATGATCATTTTGCCAGGTTGCCTAACTGTGTTTGTGCTGTCCTTTTTTCCAACAGAAATATTTCATTTTCCTGAAGTAGTGCTTACATTCTTTATACAATTGGTAGAAAAGCTAACCTACATTTTTGCCAAGATTCCGCATCAGACTATTGTAACAGGAAGGCCAAACACCGTT
Organism: Listeria monocytogenes; assembly: GCF_041765605.1. Classification (GTDB taxonomy): domain Bacteria; phylum Bacillota; class Bacilli; order Lactobacillales; family Listeriaceae; genus Listeria; species Listeria monocytogenes_D. The sequence goes on along the minus strand of NZ_CP168900.1, from coordinate 1,531,768 downwards.
ATACTAGTGCTAATCATTATAACTATCATCTTCTTTTTCAGCCAGTGGCAAAAGAAAAAATTTCCTTTTGGGATATTCATTTGTTTTTGTTTCTTATGTTATTTAGCTAGTTTTAATTTTAGCGGAAAAGTTAGTTTTATTGATGTGGGACAAGGAGATAGCATTTTAATTCAACTACCCTACAATCAGGGAAATTATTTAATAGATACTGGAGGCCAACTTCCATTTGAAAAAGAAGCATGGGCTAAGAAAAGAAAACCATTTACTATAGGCGGAAGTACACTTACCCCAGTGTTAAAATCAAAAGGAATTAATAGCTTAGATAAAGTAATTATTACACATAGTGATGCTGACCACATGGAAGGGCTTGATGATTTACAGAAAAACATTACTATTAACGAACTTATTTATGCTAAAGGAGCAGAAAACAAACCCATCATGAAAGAAGCTCTCGCTGCGATGCCAAAAGTGAAACAGACAATTATTTTGGCCGGGGCCAAGTGGCAAATTGGCGAAAACAGTTTCGAATGCCTATATCCAGATAAAGCAGGAGAAGGAGGAAATGATGACTCTATTGTATTAAAGGCAGTATTAGATGGTAAAATATGGCTTTTTACTGGTGATTTAGAGGCGAACGGAGAAAAGGGCATATCAGAACAACCTATCAAAGCAGATATTTTGAAAGTAGGGCATCATGGTAGCAAGACCTCCAGTTCCAAAGAATTTATTCAAAAAGTGAAACCGACTTTTGCAGTTATTTCATGCGGGTTAAACAATCGCTTTGGTCATCCACACGCAGAAACTATCAATACGCTAGAAACGGCAGGAGTAACAATTTTACGAACAGATATACAAGGTGAAATAATTTATACTTTTGGAAAAGGCTTTGAAGCGACTTTGAAATAAAACTTGCTATCTCTTATTTCATGTTTTACCATAGAAAGAGAAATAAGAGTGAAGCGAGGCGAAATGAATGCTGCCAGAATGGAAACAGATACGCTCCAAAAAAATAACGCCGGTGTATTTAATCATCGGTACAGAAGATTATATTATTAATGAAACGAAACAACTTTTAATAGATAATATTTTGGAAGGCGAAGAAGTAGAATTTAACTATGCCAATTTAGATTTAGAAGAAATGCCTATAGAAGTGGTCGTTCAAGAAGCAGAAAGTATGCCTTTTTTCGGTGATAAACGTTTAGTAATGGCTAATAATCCACTTTTTTTAACAACGGAAAAAAGTAAAAACAAAGTGGAACATGATACTGCAAAATTAGAGGCTTATCTCAATGAACCAGTTGATTATTCAGTATTATGCTTTGTAGCACGGGTAGAAAAGTTAGATGAGCGTAAAAAGCTTACTAAGTTACTCAAGAAAACAGCTACCGTTATAGAAGCTAAACGACCTAATGAGAATGAGTTGAAAAAATGGATTGAAGCAAAATTAAGCGAGAACAATATGCAAATGTCACAAGAGGCTATTACTCGACTGATAGAATTAACTAGTGGTCAGTTAACTACGGCCATGAATGAACTGCAAAAATTAATGCTCTATTGTTTCGATTCAAAAGAAATTACCATTCAAGATGTAGAGTCTTTAGTTGTCCGCTCACTAGAACAAAATATTTTCTTGTTGCTTGATAAGATGATTGCGATGGATATTGGTGGGGCGCTTCGGATTTATTACGACTTATTAAAACAAAAAGAAGAGCCTATTAAGATACTGGCATTAATTTCTAGTCAATTCAGGTTGTTAAACCAATTAAAGGTTTTAGAACAACAAGGTTACTCCCAACAACAAGCTGCGACTAAACTAAAAGTGCATCCATTCCGTGTTAAGTTAGCATCAAAACAAGCGAAGAATTTCACGGAATTACAATTAAATCAAGCTTTAAAACGATTAGCTGAAATCGACTTGGAAATGAAAACTGGCTTTGGTGATAAAGAACAGAAACTCGAATGGTTCTTATTCGAATTACAGGATAATCGGCAAAAGAGAGTATAAAAAATAGCTTTGTCATTTGAGACAAAGCTATTTTTACAAACAAAAAACACCACACAAGGTGTGATGTTTTATACCGAACTCGGTATTATTTAGCTAATTTAGCAGCTAAGCGAGATTTGTTGCGAGCAGCATTGTTTTTGTGAATCAATCCTTTGCTCACAGCGCTATCTAATTTTTTCGATGCTTCTACGTAAAGATCTTTCGCGTTGTCCGCGTTGTTTGCAGCTGCTTCGTCAAATTTTTTGATAGCAGTACGCATTGCAGAACGTTGAGATGCATTACGGCTGTTGCGAGTTTCAGCAGTTTTTACACGTTTAATTGCAGATTTAATATTTGGCATTCCATTCACCTCCGTCCAAACTAATGAGGTAGTATTTATTTCATATAACATACCTTTTTAAATTATATCAGAACAAATGCTATTATACCGAAATCACAGCCATATTGCAATAATACTTTCTATTTTATTTTAAATTTATCTGTATTTAATAAAGAAGTCATTGAATGTTAAGCGTTCTACTGATATAATCAAGGATAGCTTGCCATCGGATTTATGCGATGAGTTCTAATCAGGAGCTGGGGAAATGAACAAAGAAGAAATGAATGCAAGACAAAAGAAAATTAGAAACTTTTCGATTATCGCGCACATAGATCATGGTAAATCTACACTCGCTGATCGGATTTTAGAACAAACGGGTGCTTTGACGCATCGTGAAATGAAAAATCAGCTACTAGATTCGATGGATTTAGAACGTGAACGCGGGATAACCATAAAATTAAATGCTGTACAATTAAAATATAAAGCAAAAGATGGAGAAACATATATCTTCCATCTGATTGATACGCCTGGGCATGTCGATTTCACCTATGAAGTATCAAGAAGTTTAGCTGCATGTGAAGGAGCAATCCTTGTTGTAGATGCTGCGCAAGGAATTGAAGCACAAACGCTCGCTAATGTTTATTTAGCACTAGACAACGATTTAGAAATTTTACCAGTCATTAACAAAATCGATTTACCAGCGGCCGATCCAGAAAGAGTCCGTGAAGAAATTGAAGATGTAATTGGTTTAGATGCTTCTGACGCTGTACTTGCTTCTGCGAAATCTGGTATTGGTATTGAAGACATTCTAGAGCAAATTGTCGAAAAAGTTCCTGAGCCATCTGGTGATGTAAATAAACCACTAAAAGCGCTCATTTTCGACTCTGTTTTTGATGCATATCGCGGTGTTATTGCTAATATACGTATCATGGATGGTGTTGTAAAAGCAGGCGATCGAATTAAAATGATGTCCAATGGCAAAGAATTCGAAGTAACAGAGGTGGGCGTATTCTCACCAAAGGCAACCCCACGTGACGAATTACTTGTTGGTGACGTTGGTTACTTAACAGCTGCGATCAAGAATGTTGGAGATACACGAGTAGGTGATACGATTACACTTGCGAATAATCCAGCAGAAGAAGCGCTGGATGGTTACCGTAAATTAAATCCAATGGTTTATTGTGGTCTATATCCAATTGACTCCTCTAAATATAATGATCTTCGTGATGCTTTAGAAAAATTAGAATTAAATGACTCTGCTTTGCAATTTGAAGCGGAAACTTCTCAAGCATTAGGATTCGGTTTCCGTTGTGGTTTCTTAGGATTACTACATATGGAAATCATTCAAGAGCGAATCGAACGTGAATTTAATATTGATTTAATTACCACTGCTCCAAGTGTTATCTATCATGTGAACTTGACAGATGGTTCCAACATCGTGGTTGATAATCCTGCTGAAATGCCGGAACCTGGTGTTATTGAAAGCGTAGAAGAACCATATGTAAAAGCAACTGTGATGGTTCCAAATGATTATGTTGGTGCAGTGATGGAACTGGCGCAAAACAAACGTGGAAACTTCATTACAATGGAGTACTTAGATGATATCCGCGTAAGTATTGTGTACGAAATTCCATTATCCGAAATCGTATATGACTTTTTCGACCAATTGAAATCATCTACAAAAGGTTATGCATCCTTTGATTATGAATTAATTGGCTACAAAGCTTCCAAACTTGTGAAAATGGATATTCTTTTAAATGCAGAAAAAGTAGATGCACTTAGCTTTATCGTTCACCGTGATTTTGCCTACGAGCGTGGAAAAATCATTGTTGAGAAATTAAAAGAACTTATTCCAAGACAACAGTTTGAAGTGCCTATTCAAGCAGCAATTGCAACGAAAATTGTTTCTCGTTCTACTATTAAAGCACTACGCAAAAACGTACTTGCTAAATGTTATGGTGGGGACGTATCGCGTAAACGAAAACTCTTAGAGAAACAAAAAGAAGGTAAAAAACGAATGAAACAAATCGGTTCTGTGGAAGTACCGCAAGAAGCCTTCATGGCAATCTTGAAAATGGACGAATCCAAATAATAAAAAAGTTGTGCTGTGAGCAGAAATGTTCACGGCACAACTTTTTTATATATTATACGGATAAATCAAATCATGCTTTTTCTTTTCCATACTGACATAATTTCTCTCGGCAGTAATGATTTCTACCGCATCAGGAGACGAATATTTCGCTATTTTAACATCGACTTCTTTTAGATTTTCCGTTAAATCTTCTAAACTTTTCAAAACGGCGGCCCGATGATCCAAGAGTAACTGTTTACGAGCTTCAATAGAAACGGGGCCTTCCATACAAAAATCAATATATGTGCGGATTTGCTTTAGTGGCATTCCCGTATTTTTCAAACAACAAATCGTATGAATTAAATTTAAATCTGATTCCGTAAACTCACGGTAGCCGGATTGGTTTTTAGAAACAAACGGCAATAAACCTTGTTTATCATAGTAACGCAATGTATAAATCGACAAATTAAATATTTTAGATACTTCTTTAATAGAATAAGTCATTTTTTCCTCCAATAAATAATTTACTTGCCCTACACTATACTCTAGGGTTTAGAGTAAGTATAAAGTTAATAAAGAAAATAAGCAAAATTAACTACTATTGGAGGAATTCACGATGAAAAACAATGTATTAGTAACAGGCGGAACTGGATTTTTAGGAATGCATATTATCTTTCAATTATTGCAACAAGGCTATCAGGTCAAAACAACCGTACGCTCTTTAAAAAGCAAAGATAAAGTAATTGAAATATTGCAAAATAATGGAATAACGGATTTTACGCATTTGTCTTTTGTCGAACTTGATTTATCCAAAGATGAAGGTTGGAAAGAAGCAATGCTCGATTGTGAATATGTGCTAAGTGTCGCATCTCCAGTATTTTTCGGCAAATTTAAAAATGAAGAAGAATTAATACGCCCAGCAATAGAAGGTATTACAAGAATTTTACAGGCCGCAAAAGAGGCAAAAGTAAAACGAGTAGTTATGACTTCGAATTTTGGCGCTGTTGGTTTTAGCAACGCGGATAAAAATAGCATTACAACAGAAGCGTATTGGACCGATGAACTCGCTAAGGGTTTATCAGCATATGAAAAATCTAAACTAATCGCAGAAAAAGAAGCTTGGAAATTCATGGAAAATGAAACAGAATTGGAATTTGCTACCATCAATCCGGTTGCCATTTTTGGTCCATCACAAAGCAGTCATGTCTCCGGAAGCTTTGACTTATTAAAAAATCTGTTAAATGGTTCTATGAAACGTGTTATAAATATTCCATTAAACGTAGTAGATGCAAGAGATGTTGCCGATTTACATATTCGAGCAATGATTACCCCTGAAGCAAACGGAGAACGTTTTATTGCTTCTGCTGACGGAGAAATTAGTATGGCAGATATCGCACATTTGCTTCAACGAGAACGTCCCGAACTAGTAGATAAAATGCCGAAAAAAACATTACCAAATGCCGCTATAAGAGCAGCAGCTATATTTAGTAAACACGCCAAAGAAGGCGAATTGATGATTAATATGAATCGGCAAATAAGCAATTCAAAAGCGAGAGATGTTTTAGGATGGCAGCCGATTTCGACAAAAGAAGAAGCTGTTCTTGCTGCAGTGGATAGTTTGGCAAAGTATGGTTTATTAGATTAAAAGCGAATCCTGCACAAAAGCACTGGAAAATATGTTAAACTGACTAATGGATAACGAAGCAAATTTTAAGTGCAAGGAATTGATAAAAATGATAAATACGAACCATTCGAGTAATGAAAGTTCCGCGGTATATATCCATATTCCGTTTTGCGAACATATTTGCTATTACTGCGATTTTAATAAAGTATTCTTAGAAGGACAACCTGTCGACGAATACGTAGATTTACTAATTAAAGAAATGGAATTAACTGCTGCAAAAGGTCCAATAGCGCCAGTCGACACTGTATTTGTTGGCGGGGGAACGCCTACAACCCTGAACGAAGCGCAAATTGCGAGACTTTGCACAGCCATCCATAACATTCTACCGCTCAAAAAAGATATCGAATTTTCCTTTGAAGCCAACCCAGGAGATCTTTCGCTATCTAAACTACAAGCCATGCAAGATCACGGTGTTAATCGTATTAGCATGGGCGTTCAAAGCTTCAACAATGAGCTTCTCAAAAAAATCGGTCGCATACACACCGTAAAAGATGTTTATCAATCCGTCGAAAATATGCGCAAAATCGGATTTGAAAATGTAAGTATTGATTTAATCTTTAGCTTGCCTGGTCAAACAGAAGCGGATTTCCAAGATACATTAAAACAAGCGCTTGACCTTGATTTACCGCATTACTCCGCCTATTCATTAATCATCGAACCAAAAACGATTTTTTATAACCTTATGCAAAAAGGAAAGCTTTTCTTACCTGGTCAAGATGCCGAGGCAAATATGTACGATTTACTTCTCAACGAAATGGAAAAGCACGGTCGTAAACAATATGAAATTAGTAATTTTGCTAAAGAAGGATTTCAGAGTAAACACAATATTACTTACTGGAGCAATGAACATTACTACGGATTTGGCGCCGGAGCACATGGATATGTCGGCAACACCCGTTATAGCAATTTCGGACCAATCAAAAAATACATGGAACCACTCCAAAAAAATATACTCCCAACTTTCCAACAAAAAGAGCTTACTTTAAAAGAAAAAATGGAAGAAGAAATGTTTTTAGGGCTTAGAAAAGTGGACGGTGTAAATAAAAACCATTTCAAGCAAAAATTCGGTCAAGATTTAGATACAACATTTGCGAATGCGATTCAAAAAACAACTGCAAAAGGCTGGCTTGAAAATAACGAAGAAAATGTGGCACTTACAAGAAACGGAAGATTTTTAGGAAATAATGTTTTTCAAGAATTTCTCTAAAACCGCACTATTTGACCTTTTTTGACCAAACAATCCTACTTTAGTCTGAAATCGAGTGTTTTCGGTTGACTAAGGTGGAATTGTTTGGTAAATTTATACTTGTATTTAGCACTTGACGTTATGGAGTGCTAAAAGAGGTGATTGCTATGTTAACAGAAAGACAACTTTTGATTTTCCGTGCCATCATCGATCATTTCACTTGGACTATTCAGCCGGTTGGATCAAAAAATTTGCTGAAAGAAAAAGGTTTGCCTTATAGTTCCGCGACTATCCGTAATGAAATGGGCGTTCTCGAAGAATACGGCTTTATTGAAAAGACGCATTCCTCATCGGGGCGCGTCCCATCAGAGAAGGGATATCGCTTCTATGTCGATTATTTACTCCAGCCCAAAAAGCTAGATAAATCCGACAGGCAAATGATTCGTTCCTTCTTTTCAGAGAACTATTACGAAATGGAAGGACTTATCCAGAATTCAGCATTAATGTTATCCGATTTAACCAATTACACGTCCATCTTGCTTGGTCCTGAAGCGACGAAAAACCATTTAAGTGGCTTTAGATTTGTACCAATAAATAATTTTCAGGCAATGCTCATTTTAATTACCGATCAAGGGCATGTTGATAACCATCTGGTGACAATACCTGAGGGCACAACGCTCTCCGATATTGAACGAATGGTCAACATTCTAAATGAACGGCTAGTAGGACTTTCGCTTGATGATTTAAAAGTACAAATACCAATGGAAGTAAAAGAACTACTTGGAAAACATGTTAGAAACTATGAAAGCTTCATGCATGTATTTTCCGATTCTTTTGCTCAAGCAAGTCAACAAAAAGTGTATTTTGGCGGAAAAACGAATATTTTAAATCAACCGGAATTTCATGACATTAATAAAGTCCGTGAGATGCTTCATTTGATGGAAGAAGAACAAGATGTGTATGAATTGTTTAGGGATATTCCCGATGGTCTTCAAGTGAAAATAGGCCGAGAAAACAATAATAGTCTAATGGAAGATTGTAGTATCATTACAGCAACATATAATATTGCTGGCGAACGCGTTGGCGGTATTGTACTCCTAGGACCCACAAGAATGGAATATAGCAGAATGATGGGACTTGTTGATGTGATGAGCCGAGATTTAACCGATGTGTTAACCAAACTTTATCGTGATAACCAAAATTAGGAAGGCTGAAAAAGCATAAGTTTTTTCAGGAGGTGGCTAAGGTGTCTGAGAAAAAGAACAAAAAAGAAAAACTAGCTGATGAAATCGAACAAGAAGAATTAAACATTCTAGATGAAACAGAAGAGACTGTTGAAGAAGAGGCTGCGGCTGACACTTTAACAGAAGAACAAGCCAAAATTTTAGAGCTTGAAAACAAACTAGATGAAGTAGAAAATCGCTACCTTCGTATGCAAGCGGACTTCGAAAATGTGAAGAAAAGACATATCGCAGACCGTGATGCTAGTCAGAAATACCGTTCGCAAAGCCTAGCGCAAGATTTACTTCCTGCACTAGATAGTTTTGAAAAAGCACTTGCAACGACTTCTGATCAAGAAGAAGTGAAACAAATTTTAAAAGGAATGGAAATGGTATACAACCAAATCCTTGTTGCTTTTGAAAAAGAAGGTATTGAAGTTATTCCGGCTGTCGGCGAACAATTTGACCCGAATTTCCATCAAGCCGTTATGCAAGATAGTGATGAAAATGCAGGCAGCAATGAAATCACTGCGGAACTTCAAAAAGGTTATAAACTTAAAGACCGGGTTATACGCCCATCTATGGTAAAAGTAAATCAATAAAAAATAATTACTGAATAACAGGAGGAAATAACAATGAGCAAAATTATCGGAATTGACTTAGGAACAACAAACTCTGCAGTAGCAGTATTAGAAGGCGGAGAAGCTAAAATTATCCCTAACCCAGAAGGCGCACGTACAACACCTTCTGTCGTTGGTTTCAAAAATGGCGAACGCCAAGTAGGCGAAGTAGCGAAACGTGCTGCAATCACAAACCCAAATACAATTAGTTCCATTAAACGTCATATGGGTACTAACTATAAAGAAACAATTGAAGGAAAAGATTATTCTCCACAAGAAATTAGTGCAATCATTTTGCAATACCTAAAAAGTTATGCAGAAGACTACCTTGGCGAAACTGTTGATAAAGCAGTTATCACAGTTCCAGCTTACTTCAATGATGCGCAACGTCAAGCAACAAAAGACGCTGGTAAAATCGCTGGTCTTGAAGTAGAACGTATTATTAACGAACCAACAGCAGCAGCACTTGCTTACGGTATGGATAAAACAGAAACAGACCAAACAATCTTAGTATTTGACCTTGGTGGTGGTACGTTTGACGTATCTATCCTTGAATTAGGTGACGGCGTATTCGAAGTACATTCTACTGCCGGCGACAACGAATTAGGTGGAGATGACTTCGATAAAAAAATCATCGACTATCTAGTAGCAGAATTCAAAAAAGACAATGGTATTGACTTAAGCCAAGATAAAATGGCGCTTCAACGTTTGAAAGATGCAGCTGAAAAAGCGAAAAAAGATCTTTCTGGCGTAACAAGCACACAAATCTCCTTACCATTTATCACAGCTGGAGAAGCTGGTCCACTTCACTTAGAAGTAACCCTTACTCGTGCTAAATTTGATGAATTAACACACGACTTAGTTGAACGTACTATTGCGCCAACACGTCAAGCATTAAAAGATGCAAACTTGTCTGCAAGCGATATTGACCAAGTAATTCTAGTTGGTGGATCTACTCGTATTCCTGCAGTTCAAGAAACAATCAAAAAAGAATTAGGCAAAGAACCTCATAAAGGTGTAAACCCAGATGAAGTTGTAGCAATGGGTGCTGCAATTCAAGGTGGCGTAATCACTGGTGATGTAAAAGATGTTGTACTACTTGACGTAACTCCATTATCCCTTGGTATTGAAACAATGGGCGGCGTTATGACAACACTTATCGAACGTAATACAACTATCCCAACATCTAAATCACAAACTTTCTCTACAGCAGCTGACAACCAACCAGCCGTAGATATCCATGTACTTCAAGGTGAACGCCCAATGGCAAAAGACAACAAAACATTAGGTCGCTTCCAATTAGCAGACATTCCAGCAGCACCACGTGGAATCCCTCAAATCGAAGTATCATTTGATATCGACAAAAATGGTATCGTAACAGTTCGCGCGAAAGATCTTGGAACTGGTAAAGAACAAAATATCGTAATTAAATCTTCTTCAGGTTTAACAGACGAAGAAATCGAAAAAATGGTTCAAGATGCAGAAGCTAATGCAGAAGAAGATAAAAAGAACAAAGAAAATGCAGAACTTCGCAACAATGCTGACCAACTAGTATTCACTGTAGATAAAACATTGAAAGAACTAGAAGGCAAAGTGGAAGAAGAAGAAGTGAAAAAAGCAGAAGCAGCTCGCGATGAACTACAAGAAGCGCTTAAAGGTGAAGATTTCGAAGCTATCAAAGAAAAAACAGAAAGCTTAAACGAAATCGTTCAAAACCTATCTGTTAAATTATACGAACAAGCTGCAGCAGAACAACAAGCAGCTGGCGGCGCAGAAGGTCAAGAAGCTCCTCAAAATGACGACGTAGTAGACGCTGAATTTGAAGAAGTAAATGACGACGACAAAGAAAACAAATAATCTTTCTAGAAGGTAAAGATAATGAGTCAAAGTCTACTGTGGCTTTGGCTTTTTATCTGAAATAAAGTTTTTACAACATCTCTTTCAAATGTTACAATACGTTAGGACTATAAAAATCTATCATGGACAGGAGTGATGGCGGATGGCAAAACGAGATTACTATGAAGTGCTTGGTATTTCCAAAAGCGCCTCAGCGGACGAAATAAAAAAAGCTTACCGGAAACTGTCCAAACAGTATCATCCGGACATAAATAAAGAAGCAGGCGCTGATGAAAAATTCAAAGAAATATCAGAGGCTTATGAAGCATTAAGTGACCCACAAAAACGTGCGCAATATGATCAATATGGACACGTAGATCCAAACCAAGGCTTCGGCGGCGGTGCAGGTGGTGGCTTTGGCGGAGGCGGATTCTCCGGATTTGAAGACATCTTTGACACTTTCTTCGGTGGTGGTGGACGTCAACAAGATCCAAATGCCCCAAGACAAGGTAGCGATTTACAATATACAATGCGTCTTAAATTCAAAGAAGCGATTTTTGGTAAAGATGCAGAAATCGAAATTCCTCGTGAAGAAAACTGTGACACATGTCATGGATCCGGCGCAAAACCAGGAACTACACCTGAAAAATGTAGCCATTGTGGTGGTAAAGGATCTATTAACGTGGAACAAAATACCCCATTTGGTCGCGTAGTCAATAAACGCACATGTCAATACTGTAATGGTACTGGTAAAGAAATCAAAGAAAAATGTCCAACTTGTCACGGTAAAGGCCGCGTGACTAAAACGAAAAAAATCAAAGTGAAAGTTCCGGCTGGTGTGAATGATGGACAACAAATGCGCGTATCTGGCGAAGGGGAAGCTGGTATTAACGGCGGACCTAATGGCGATTTATATGTAGTATTCGTTGTGATTCCAGATGAGTTTTTCGAACGAGAAGCTGACGACATTTATGTAGAAGTGCCAATCACGTTCGTACAAGCTACTCTAGGTGACGAAATCGATGTACCAACTGTGCACGGTAAAGTTCGCCTCAAAATCCCTAGTGGTACACAAACAGGGACAACCTTCCGCTTACGTGGCAAAGGTGTTCCGCATCTTCGTGGAAACGGAACAGGCGATCAACACGTAATCGTCAAAGTAATCGTTCCGAAAAAACTAGATGATAAACAAAAAGAAATCTTACGAGAATTTGCTTCCACTACTGGAGACAAAGTAGACGAACAAACATCTGGATTTTTTGACAAAATGAAACGAGCTTTTAAAGGCGATTGATGAACGTAGAGGTCGATAGTTGTGCAAGAAGCAACCATCGACCTTTTCTACATACTAAAGGAGTGTTGAAAAATGGAATGGTCAGAAGTAGAAGTCCATACAACAAACGAAGCAGTGGAGCCAGTTGCAAATGTTTTAACTGAATTTGGCGCAGCAGGAGTATCCATTGAAGATGTAGCTGATTTTTTACGCGAACGAGAAGATAAATTCGGTGAAATTTATGCATTAAAACGAGAAGATTATCCAGAAGATGGCGTTATCATCAAAGCTTACTTCTTAAAGACATCCGAATTTGTCGAGCAAATTCCAGAAATCGAACAAACATTGAAAAACCTTACAACATTTGATATTCCTCTTGGTAAATTTCAATTTGTTGTGAATGATGTAGACGATGAAGAATGGGCAACTGCTTGGAAAAAATACTATCATCCAGTTCAAATCACAGACCGTATCACGATTGTCCCAAGTTGGGAATCATACACACCCTCTGCTAACGAAATAATCATTGAGCTTGATCCAGGAATGGCTTTCGGTACAGGGACACACCCGACAACGCAACTTTGTATCCGCGCGCTAAGTGATTATTTACAACCAGGGGATGAAGTCATTGACGTTGGTACGGGTTCGGGTGTCTTAAGTATCGCCAGTGCTAAACTAGGAGCTAAATCTATTTTAGCAACAGACCTAGACGAAATTGCCACTCGTGCAGCAGAAGAAAATATTACTTTAAATAAAACTGAACACATTATTACTGTAAAACAAAATAATCTACTTCAAGATATTAACAAAACAAATGTAGATATTGTTGTCGCAAACATTTTAGCGGAAGTCATTTTACTTTTCCCAGAAGATGTTTATAGAGCACTCAAACCAGGTGGTATTTTCATTGCTTCAGGAATTATTGAAGATAAAGCAAAAGTAGTTGAAGAAGCACTTAAAAACGCTGGACTTATCATTGAAAAAATTGAGCAACAAGGAGACTGGGTTGCGATCATTTCCAAACGAGGAGTGGAGTAAATGCAGCGTTATTTCGTAACTAATGAGCTAGAAAATGATAACGATACACTAAGCATTACAGGAGAAAATTTCCATCATATTGCACGTGTAATGCGGATGAAAGAATCCGACCAAGTTTTCATTGTTTTCCCGAGCAAAAAAACATGCATCGCGGCTATTACGGCAATAAATGAAGAAGAGGTATTATTAAATCTAGTGAAATGGCTAGAAGAAGATACCGAATTGCCCATAGAAATCACTATTGCGAGCGGTCTACCGAAAGGCGACAAACTAGAACTCATCATTCAAAAAAGTACAGAACTCGGTGCACATAAATTCATCCCTTATAAAGCCGAACGTTCTGTGGTGAAATGGGATGATAAAAAAGTCATCAAAAAAATCGAGCGCCTTCAAAAAATTGCGCAAGAAGCGACTGAACAATCGCACCGAACTGTCATTCCAGAAGTTCATTATGCTGCTAGTTTCAAAGAATTAATGTATGACCATGTTCATTATGACTATGTTATCGCCGCCTATGAAGAGAGCGCCCGAGAAGGCGAGGATAGTGCGCTTGCTAGCTTATTTCAAACAATGAAGCCTGGACAGTCTGTTTTGTGTATTTTTGGACCAGAGGGTGGCATTAGTGAGAAAGAGCTATTGCATCTTCAAGAAGTGAACGCAAAACTTGCCGGACTTGGCCCAAGAATTTTAAGAACAGAAACTGCTCCGCTCTATGTATTATCAGCTGCTTCTTTCTATTTTGACCTTTACAAAAATAAAAATCGTTAACATTTCAAAGTTTTATGCGAAAGTTAACGATTTCATGTTGACGATGCCCGATGTTTCGTATATAATTTTTAATGAGTGAATGCTTATCTGCATTACTTCAGAATAATTCATAATTTATTTTCCGTTATGTCCTATTCTGGAACTTAAATGAAGGATTTAAGTGAGTGCATGTAAGTGCCGGAGGGAGGGAAAGAGAGATGTCAAAAACAGTAGTTCGTAAAAACGAATCGCTTGAAGATGCTCTTCGTCGCTTTAAACGTACTGTTTCCAAAAGTGGAACTTTGCAAGAATCCAGAAAGCGCGAATTTTATGAAAAACCAAGCGTAAAACGTAAGAAAAAATCCGAAGCAGCAAGAAAACGCAAATTCTAATTAAAAGGCGATGATTTCGTTGACACTGCTTGACAAGTTAAATGAAGATATGAAACAAGCGATGCGCGATAAAGAGAAAGAAAAACTTTCCGTTATTCGTATGTTAAAAGCAGCTTTACAAAACGAAGCAATTCACCAAGGTGTGAAAGATCTTACTCCGGATGATGAAGTAACCGTGATTTCCCGCGAACTCAAACAACGCAGAGATTCTCTAGCAGAGTTTGACAAAGCTGGACGTAGCGACCTTTCTGATAAAGTCCGTTCCGAGATTGTCATTGTAGAGGACTATGCTCCTAAACAACTGACTCCTGAAGAGCTTGAGAACATTGTGAAAGCAACTATCGAAGAAGTTGGCGCATCTAGTAAAGCTGATTTCGGCAAAGTAATGTCCGCAATTATGCCTAAAGTAAAAGGCAAAGCTGACGGCGGTGCTGTTAACCAATTCGTAAAAAAATATCTCTCATAAACTAATTCAAACTAGTTTTGAAACATTAAGAAACAGGATTACTTCCTATTTTATGGAGGAAATCCTGTTTTTTTACGTTTATTTTCAAATGAATTGTGTTACTTCTATCGCTTCGTTTTTCAAGCAAGGCAATTTCGTGTATAATATAACTAATCAAGGCACTTATAACAGGTGAAGGGGTTAGCCAATGCTAAATGAATTTAATGAAGTAGTCGAATTATCTGATGACACAAATATTCAAGATTTATTCGGCAATAATAATAAAAATATCGAACTTTTAGAAGAGTTACTTCAAGTAAAAATTATTACTCGGGGAGAATCACTATCGATCACAGGAGAAGAAGAACCTGTGCAACATACGACTGCTGTTTTAAATGAACTTATTTTAACTGTAAAACGAGGCATTCACATAGACGGTCGAGATATCGCTCAAGCAGTAAAAATGCAAAGAAATGGAACGCTTATTTACTTCCATACTTTATTTGAAGAAGAAATTACAAAAAACGCAAAAGGAATGCCTATTAGACCTAAAACATTCGGACAACGAACCTACATTCAAATGATCAAAAAACACGACATCGTTTTCGGCGTTGGTCCAGCAGGTACAGGTAAAACATATCTGGCAGTTGTGATGGCAGTAGACGCATGGAAAAAAGGAAATGTGAGCAAAATCATTTTAACAAGACCTGCCGTTGAAGCTGGGGAAAGCTTAGGCTTTTTACCTGGTGATTTAAAAGAAAAAGTAGATCCTTATTTGCGCCCTGTATACGACGCTTTATACGACATTTTTGGTACGGAGCATACAACAAGGTTAATGGACCGAGGCGTCATTGAAATAGCTCCTCTGGCTTATATGAGAGGTCGTACACTTGATCATGCCTTTGTCATTTTAGATGAAGCGCAAAATACAACTATTGCCCAAATGAAAATGTTTTTAACACGACTTGGTTATGACTCCAAAATGATTGTCAATGGAGATATGACACAAATTGACTTACCAAAAGGTGCAACTAGCGGTCTTGTCAATGCAGAACAAGTTTTAAAAGATGTAAAAGATATCGGTTTTGTTTACTTTGAACATCATGATGTAGTCAGACACCCACTCGTTGCTGAAATTATTAAAGCTTATGAAGGGAAACAAAATTAGAGAGGAGACAAAGATGTGAAACTAGCCAAGAAATGGAGAGATTGGTACATCGAAAGTGGAAAGAAATACCTTTTTCCGCTGCTCCTTGTTTGCTTTGCAGTTGTAGCTTATTTTCTCGTTTGCCAAATGACGAAACCGGAATCTTACAATGTTAAACTATTCCAGGTGGCTGAAAAAACAATTCGTTCACCTCAAACGGTGGAAGATACAGAAAAAACAAAAGAAGAAAGGACCAAAGCAAGCGATGCTGTAGAAGATGTATATGTCTACAATCGTGAAACTGGTCAAAACCGAGTAGCACTTATCCAAAGTTTATTCGCTTATGTAAATGAAGTAAACGCAGAAGCCCAGGAAAACGATAATAAAAATAAAGAAAAAGCAAAAAAAGAAAACAAACCTGCTCCTGCGCCAACGACTACTGAAGACAAACTAAAAAGCTTAAAAGACAAATTATCTAGTAATGTATCCGAAAAAATAACTTCTAACATATCTGACGAAGTTTTCACTACATTAATCGAGGCGAAAAGTAAAGATTTTAATGTTATGGAAGATGTTGTTACAACAGAAGTCGCAAAATCCATGGAAAATAAAATCCGGGATGAAAACTTAAATTCAGTAAAAATTAGAGCTCGTGATGATATTGAACTTTCAGCGATACCAGCTTACTACAAAAATGTCTCCAAAGCTTTAGTTTCATACGCTATTGTACCCAATGAAATTTATGATGAAGAACAAACAGATGCACGACGTAAAGAAGCTGCACAATCCGTTGTTCCTGTAAAAATTTTACAAGGCCAAGTTATTGTTCAAGAAGGTCAAATCGTTGATAGAGAAACCTATCGTCAATTAAAAATGTTACACTTACTTGATCAAAAAATGCCTGTAAAACAGTACGCTGGATTTGCTATTTTCATTATTGCTTTAGCAGCAATCCTATTTCTTTACACGAAAAAGCAATCTCAACCTAAAGCGAAAAAAATGCAAACAATGCTTATTTTTTCCTCGGTTTATCTTGTTTCTTTATTCATGTTATTAATTATTCTATTCTTAGAAACGCAAAACATCTCGAACATTGCTTTCTTATTCCCAGCCGCCTTTGCACCGATGATTCTCAAAATCTTGCTTAATGAGAAATATGCCTTTTTAAGCGTCATCTTTATTGCTGTAACTAGCTTGTTAACATTTCAAAATGATGCGACAAGTGGTATAACTATTTTCATCTTATTGAGTGGGGCGACAAGTGTGGTTGTGTTGCGCGACTATAGTAGACGTTCAGCCATTATGTTTTCTGGCTTTATGGTCGGTTTGATTAATATGGTGTACGTGTTACTTTTATTATTAATAAATAACAGCACATTGCTGCAAGTTTCTACACTAATGGCGCTTGGATATGCCTTTTTAGGTGGATTTGGTGCGTTTATTCTTGGGGTTGGAGTTATTCCGTTATTCGAAACGATTTTTGGTTTATTAACAACGAGTCGTTTGGTTGAGTTAGCCAATCCAAATCATCCATTATTGAAGAAAATATTAATGAAAGCTCCTGGTACGTATCATCATAGTATGATGGTAGCCAATTTAGCAGAAGCTTGTGCTGATAAAATCGGAGCCAATAGTTTACTTGTTCGTGTTGGCTGTTTTTACCATGATATTGGAAAAACACTAAGACCTCCTTATTTTGTAGAAAATCAATTGCAGGGAATTAATCCTCACGATAGGCTGACACCAGAACAAAGTCGTGATATAATTCTTTCGCATACGAAAGACGGGGCAGAGATTTTAAAAGAAAATCATATGCCACAACCAATTATTGATATTGCACTGCAACATCACGGGACTACATTGCTTAAATATTTCTATTTTAAAGCAAAAGAAACAAATCCCGATGTGAAAGAGGCAGACTATCGTTACAGTGGTCCGAAGCCACAAACAAAAGAAATTGCCATTATTAACATATCAGATAGCGTAGAAGCTGCTGTTCGTTCTTCAACAGAGCCAACAATGGCAAAAATAACAGAAATTATTGATGGAATTATTAAAGATCGTTTCCTTGATGGGCAATTTACAGAATGTGATATTACGATTCAAGAAATCAAAATCATTCGTGATACATTAATCGCCACATTAAATGGAATATATCATCAACGAATTCAATATCCTGATGACAAAGATTGAAATAGGAGGGGAAAAGATGACGGTCTTAGAAATTGATTTATTAGACGAAACTAAGAAATTACCTGATGAAGATAAACAGCTAGTTGAAAATATTTTACAATTTGCTGCAGAATATTTAAAAATCGAACAAGGCACAGAGCTCTCACTTACTTTTACAACGAACGAAGGCATTCGTGAGATTAACCGTGAATACCGTGACAAAGATCAAGCGACAGATGTTATTTCGTTTGCGCTGGAAGAAATGGGTGACGGGGAAACGGAAATTGATTGGGGCGAGTTTGATTTAGAAACGCCTCGCATGCTTGGCGATATTATTATTTCGACTGAAAAAGCAGAAGAGCAAGCCAAAGATTACGGACATACAAAAGCAAGAGAATTAGGTTTCTTAGCAGTTCATGGATTGCTGCACTTGCTTGGGTATGATCATATGGAGCCTGACGAAGAGAAAGTCATGTTTGGCTTACAAAAAGAAGTGTTGGATGCTTATGGACTTGAAAGATAGAAAATACAAACGTAGTAAAAATTATGCAGAATCTTTTCATCATGCTTTTACTGGACTAAAAACTGCTTTTTTAGAAGAACGTAATATGAGATTTCATACTTTTGCAGCGCTTGCTGTTGTCATCTGTGGCTTTTTCTTTCATGTAACTAAATCTGAATGGATTTTATTAATCCTTTCTATTTTTGGTGTGTTAACGCTAGAGATGGTAAACACAGCGATTGAACGAGCGGTGGATGTGGCGACAGAGCAATACATTGATGAGGCGAAAAAAGCGAAGGATGTAGCTGCTGGAGCTGTACTGTTAGCAGCAATTGTAGCAAGTTTTATTGGACTAATAATATTCATACCATACTTTTGCCAGATGTTTTTATAAAAAGAAGGGATTGTGACTTGGTAAATGAAAGAAAATAATTTTATCTCACTCGCTAAACAAGCAAGAGAATTTGCGTATGTTCCTTACTCGAAATTCCCAGTAGGAGCAGCTCTTGTTACATCAGATGACGAGGTTGTACTTGGTTGTAATATTGAAAATGCATCTTTTGGCTTAACGAATTGCGCGGAACGAACGGCTATTTTTAAAGCTGTATCAGAAGGAAAACGGGATTTTAAACAGCTAGTTGTCGTAGCTGATACAGATGGACCAGTTTCGCCTTGCGGAGCATGCAGACAAGTAATCAGTGAATTTTGTGCGCCAGATATGCCAGTAATTTTAACAAACTTAACAGGAAAAACAGCGACGGTAACAGTGAAAGAACTTTTACCAGGCGCATTCACATCGGAGGATATGTTATGAGTGAACCATTTAAATCAGGATTTGTAGCTATAGTTGGGCGACCTAACGTTGGGAAATCAACTTTATTAAATCACATCATTGGCCAAAAAATCGCTATTATGAGCGATAAAGCCCAAACAACTAGAAATAAAGTACAAGGAGTTTATACAACAGACGAGTCACAAATTATTTTTATCGATACACCAGGTATACATAAACCAAAACATAAATTAGGCGATTTCATGGTAAAAATCGCATTAAATACTTTTCAAGAAGTAGATTTAATTTATTTCGTAATTGATGCCTCTACTGGATTCGGTCGCGGAGATGAATTTATCATTGAAAAACTGAAAAATGTACAAACACCAGTCTTTCTATTGATTAACAAAATTGATTTGATAGCTCCAGAAGACTTATTCAAATTGATTGAACAATACCGCGATTTAATGGAATTTGACGAAATTATTCCTATTTCAGCACTTCAAGGAAACAATGTACCTAACTTATTAGAACAAACGAATGCTAATTTAGAAATCGGACCAATGTATTATCCAAAAGATCAAATCACCGATCATCCCGAGCGCTTCATCATTTCTGAACTTATTCGTGAACAAGTTTTACAATTAACACGAGAAGAAGTGCCGCATTCGGTGGCCGTAGTTATTGAGGGGATTGAAAAAAATCCTAAAACAGAAAAGCTTACGATCAATGCTACCATCATTGTAGAAAGAAGCACGCAAAAAGGAATTATCATTGGTAAACAAGGACAAATGCTAAAACAAATTGGTATGCGAGCTAGAAAAGAAATTGAGCGTTTACTTGGCTCCAAAGTTTTCTTGGAAGTATGGGTGAAAGTTCAAAAAAATTGGCGCGACAAAGAACATTATTTGCAAGATTACGGTTTCGACCGCGAAGAGTATTAAAAAAAAGCATCTGACGCACAATTTCGATTGCGCATCAGATGCTTTTACTTATTCGTTTATTGTAGTCCAGTTATAGTTGTCGTACTCTACATCATATGGTCCAAGGTTATACACTTCATAATAAAGTGTTAATTCTTTTGTTTCACCAGGTTGAATCTCTCCTGAGAAAGTATCTTCGGTGATTTGTCGACCATAATCATCATCCGCATTATCATAAAGCGAAACATCTTCGGAGTAAAATGTGATTGGGTCAGAGCTAGTATTGACGTACTTTACTTTCACTTTATAAATGTCATAACCTTCCTTTTTCTGGGAAAGTTCAGGTTTGTAAATGGTCACTGTACTATTATTCTCTATTTCAACAGCTTCTCCGTATTTTACATCTGTGTAGTCATCATAATAATCTTCGTCATATTCGTCATCATAATCATCACTTGTTTCATAATTATAATCGGCTTCATAGTTATAAGTAGAGAAGGGATTATTCATTCCTTCAAACAATTTAATTGTTGTTACATTGAGCCCAATTATTAATACTAAGAAACCAATTCCCATTGATAATCCAGCAACAATAATCCCTACCCATTTCTCTTTTCTTACAATAAGAAAAATAATTCCCACAATAACACCTATGAATGTGAGTGTAAATAAGCTTGTTAGTAATATAAGTAACATATCCATAGTAAAAAAATCCTTTCTGACTTACCTTTTTCTCTATTTTACAATAGCCACGCAAGGAAAGATAGCAAAAAATATAAAAAGACATAATCGTTAAGAAAATGTTATAATAAGACGTGTAAAAAAGGGAGGAGTGCCACATGGAAAAATGCGAAGGAATCGTGATACGACAAACGAGTTACCGTGAATCAGATAAAATTGTCCGAATGTATACACGTGAATTCGGAAAAATTGGTGTGGTAGCTCGCGGGGCAAAAAAAACGAAAAGCAGATTGGCTGCAGTAACACAACTATTTACGAATGGTTATTTTACTTTCTTCGGCGGTAATGGACTCGGCACACTTCAACAAGGAGAAGTAATAGAAACATTCTCCTCTATTCAGCAAGATATTTTTATGACTGCTTATGCGACCTATGTTTGCGAATTGCTGGATAAAGCAACAGAAGAACGTCAACCGAATCCGTATCTATACGAATTAACTTTTCAAATTTTACGAGATATCGACGAGGGTTATGATCCGCAAATCCTTACTCAAATATATGAAATGAAAATGTTGCCTGTGCTCGGTCTTTATCCAACGATGGATAAATGTGCTATTTGCGGCGAAACAACTGGACATTTTGATTTTTCGACAAGCAGTAATGGTATTATTTGTCATCGCTGTTTTGAGAAAGATCGGTACAGAATGCATTTGCCGGAAAATGTCGTAAAACTTTTACGCCTGTTTTTCATTTTTCAATTGGATAGACTTGGCAACATTGATGTAAAGCAAGAAACAAAGGACTGGCTTCAAAAAGCAATTGATACTTACTACGATGAATATTCTGGTTTGTATTTAAAAAGCAGGAAATTTATACGAGAAATGGACAAATGGGAAAATATGTTAAAAAAAGATAGCGACGATTGACTTTTTAGCAAAAATACAGTATCTTTTAATATATCAACTAATAGGTGCGTTGAAGGAAAATAGTAACAAAAAGCTCTATTTTTAGCGAGTTCGGGTTTGGTGGGAGCCGAATATTTAACTTTTTGTGAAGGCGTTCTGGAGTACAGCGAAATCAAGGTGGGAATTGTTTAATTCCAAATAGGGTGGAACCGCGAGCTAACTCTCGTCCCTATATGCTTTAAATCAGCATATAGAGACGAGAGTTTTTATATTGGCTGAATTATTTTTGGAGGTGGAAGCAATGAATTTACAAACAATGATTAGAACATTACAAGATTATTGGTCCGAGCAAGGTTGTATTATGTTGCAATCGTATGACGTGGAAAAAGGTGCCGGTACAATGAGCCCGTACACTTTCTTAAAAGCAATTGGTCCGGAACCGTGGAAAGCGGGTTACGTTGAGCCGTCGCGTCGTCCTGCTGATGGTCGTTACGGTGAAAATCCAAACAGATTATTCCAACATCATCAATTCCAAGTAGTAATGAAGCCTTCTCCTGACAATATTCAAGAGCTTTATTTAGGGTCTTTAGAAAAATTAGGCATCAATCCACTTGAACATGATATCCGTTTTGTAGAAGATAACTGGGAGAATCCTTCGCTTGGTTGTGCGGGTCTTGGTTGGGAAGTATGGTTAGATGGAATGGAAATCACACAATTCACTTATTTCCAGCAAGTAGGTGGTTTAGAATGTTTCCCTGTTACTTCCGAAATCACATATGGTGTAGAGCGTTTAGCAAGTTATATTCAAGATAAAGAAAATGTATTTGATTTAGAATGGACAGAAGGTATTAGTTACCGCGATATTTTCTTCCAAGCAGAATTCGAAAACTCGACATATGCGTTTGAAACTTCGAATACAGATATGTTGTTGACACTTTTCGACACATATGAAAGAGAAGCCACTCGCCAAATGCAAGACGGCCTTGTTTTCCCAGCATATGATTACGTATTGAAATGTTCGCATACGTTTAACCTTTTAGATGCTCGCGGGGTTGTATCGGTTACCGAACGTGCGCAGTATATCGGTCGAATTAGAAACTTAGCAAGACGCATCGCGAAAACATTTTATGAATCACGAGAAAAACTAGGCTTCCCATTACTCAAAGAAGAGGGAGGAAAACGTCATGAGTAAAGACTTTTTATTAGAAATTGGTTTAGAAGAAATGCCTGCACAATATGTGACTAGTTCTGTTTTACAACTAGAAAAACGTGTAACGGACTGGCTAACTGAAAATAAAATCGAGTTTGGCGAAATTAAAACCTATTCAACACCAAGACGCTTAACTGTTCTTGTAGAAGGAATGGCAGAAGAACAAGCAAATCGTGTAGAAGAAGCAAAAGGTCCAGCGAAAAAAATTGCTTTGGACGATGAAGGCAATTGGTCAAAAGCTGCATTAGGTTTTGCTAAAAGCCAAAAAGTCGACCCTGCTGATCTTACTTTCCGTGATATTAAAGGCGTGGAATATATTTACATTAAAAAAGAAGTCATCGGTGAAAAAACAAGCACATTACTTCCAAATTTAGAAAAAGTAGTAACTAGCATGACTTTCCCAGTAAGTATGCACTGGGGTAGCAATGATTTAAGATATATTCGCCCAATCAAATGGCTTATTGCAATGTTTGGCGAAGAAATCATTCCATTTGAGATTACTGGAGTAACAACAAGTAACACATCGCGTGGTCACCGTTTCTTAGGTAAGTCAGCCACAATTAAACAACCTAGCGACTATCCGAATGCGTTATTAGAACAATTTGTAGTTGTGAATGCAGAAGAACGTAAACAAGCTATCGTAGAACAATTACGTGAACTAGAATCCATGGAAAATTGGCAAATTAAAGAAGATGATGACTTACTAGAAGAAGTAACAAATCTAGTCGAATATCCAACAGTTTTATCTGGTAATTTCGAGAAAGAATATTTAGAATTACCAGAAGAAGTGTTGATCACTACTATGAAAGAACACCAACGTTATTTCCCTGTATTTAGCCAGGCGGGTGAACTATTACCTCATTTTGTTACTGTACGTAATGGAAATCATGAAAATCTTGACACAGTCGCTCGTGGAAATGAAAAAGTCTTGCGCGCTCGTTTGTCAGATGCTGATTTCTTCTATCAAGAAGATTTAAAAATGACGATTGACGAAGCAGTTGCTAAACTTCAAAATATCGTTTTCCATGAAAAATTAGGTACATTAACGGAAAAAATGAAACGCGTTCAAAAAGTAGCTCTAATGCTTGCTGACTATTTAGATTGGCAAGAAGAAGATAAACAAGATATTATTCGGTTAACGAATATTTATAAATTTGATTTAGTAACAAATATTGTCGGTGAATTCCCTGAACTACAAGGATTAATGGGTGAAAAATATGCGTTATTACAAGGTGAAAAACCTGCAATCGCAACTGCAATTCGTGAGCATTATTTACCAAACTCAGCGGAAGGTGAATTACCACAAACTGATTTAGGTTCTTTAATTGCTATTGCAGATAAATTAGAAACACTTATTGGATTTTTCTGCGTGAACATTGTTCCAACAGGTTCCGCTGATCCATTTGGTTTACGCCGCAGTGCTTTTGGAGCGATGCGAATTATTCAAGCAAACGGCTGGGATATCCCAATGCTAGAAGTTATTTCTCGTATTGTTGATATGGAACGCGCGGAAGGATCTGCTGAATTACCTGGAGCAGACGTGAAGAAAGAAGTACAAACGTTCTTGAAAAACCGCCTACGTGTTATTCTACAAGGTCACCATATTCGCCACGATATTATTGATGCTGTTATCGGCGGGGACCCAAATGTGATTCCACAACTTATCGACCGCGCGCAAATTCTAAATGAACATGCAGAGGCTGAATGGTTCCGTCCAACGATTGAAGCACTTAGTCGTGTCGTGAAAATTGCTAAAAAATATGAAGATGGCGTGGAAGTTGATCCAGCGTTATTTGAAAATGAATACGAACAAGCTCTCTTTGATAAATTAGAAAAACTGAAATTCGATTATGCAGGT
This sequence comes from Listeria monocytogenes, assembly GCF_041765605.1. Lineage (GTDB taxonomy): Bacteria > Bacillota > Bacilli > Lactobacillales > Listeriaceae > Listeria > Listeria monocytogenes_D. Next base: position 1,506,762 of record NZ_CP168900.1, on the reverse strand, counting down.
CTAACGATTATTGAACGTCTAAAAGCTTTTGCAGATTTACGCACAACGATTGATGCTTATTTTGATAATACGCTTGTTATGAGTGATAATGATGAGTTGAAAAATAACCGTCTAGCACTATTATTCGAACTTGCAAGCTTCATTAAAGAATTTGCTCAAATGGATGAAATTAATGTAAAATAAAAGGAAGAATTTGAGCAAAGAGGAGGAAGTATGTATGACTCAACCAGCCGTATACGTGGTTTCCGATTCAACAGGAGAAACGGCCGAACTTGTGACAAGAGCGGCACTTAGTCAATTTGGTCAGACACCGAAATTTATCCATCGTTTTCACCACGTCGATTCTTCTCATATGATTGAAGAAATTGTCGACTTAGTGGCCGTGAATAATGGTATTATCGTACATACGATTGTACTGGAGAGCGTTCGGGAAGAGCTAAATAAAACAGCTCAAGCTTTCGGTGTGCCAATTATTGACTTATTTGGTCCGCTTTTAAATCAGTTAGAGGAAACGTATAAAATCAAGCCACTTTCTGAACCAGGGCGCGTTCGTTCGATGGATGAAGCGTATTTCAATAAAGTAGCAGCAATTGAATTTGCCGTTGAAAATGATGATGGTCGTAATCCTAGAGGTATTTTGCAAGCGGATTATGTTTTAATTGGTATTTCAAGGACATCAAAAACGCCTTTATCACAGTATTTGGCTCTAAAAGGGTTGAAAATCGTTAATATTCCAATCGTTCCAGAGGCACAAATTCCAGATGAACTTTTTGAAATTGATCCGAAAAAAATTATTGGTTTAAAAATCAGCAAACAAAAATTGACGAAAATCAGACAAGAACGATTAATTTCCATTGGTCTTCCGGGTGCCGGTACGTATGCTAGTAACCAGCGCATTGATGAGGAACTAGCGATTTTTAATAAACTAGCGAGCAAACTTAATTGTTTCGTCTTAGATGTGACAAATAAAGCCATTGAAGAGACTGCAAATGAGATTTTAATCCATATTGGTGAAATTGTTGATGAAAATTTAGAATTATAAGAAGGACTTTTAGTTTTTGTGGCGAATATATATATTATACGGGAAAATCTGCTTGTAAAAGTGCGTATCTTCCCGTATAATCTAATTTCGCTTACAAAAAAAGCTAAATCTATGCATATTATTTTAAAAACGGGTGGAAAAACTCGTTTTTTAACATGCCTTCATAGATTTTGAAGAGAGGATGGAATGTGTGCCACAAATTTTGGTAGATGCAGATGCTTGCCCAGTCAAAGCAGAAATAAAACAAGTGGCAGAAGAATTTCAATTAGAAGTTACTTTTGTCGCCTCGTTTAACCATTACTCTGTCAATACGGACGGAGAAAATTGGATTTTTGTTGACACAGGGAAAGAATCAGCGGACATGCGAATGATGAATTTAGCAAAAAAAGGCGATATTATCGTAACGCAAGATATTGGTCTAGCTAGTATTCTACTTGCAAAGGGCACATTTGTCTTTTCTAATCGCGGCGAACTTTACCGAGAAGAAGAAATGTCATTAATGTTAGATATTCGCTATAGACACGCCAAGGAAAGACAACAAGGCAAATATAGCAAAGGTCCAAAAGCAATGAGCGATCAAGATCGTTCTCTTTTCAAAGACCGATTGACGACATTTTTGCAAAATAAGTAAATAGGAGTTGACTGTCAAAATGGCGCGGATTCCTGAAGAAGTAATTGATCAAGTCCGGAATCAAGCGGATATAGTCGATATTATCGGTAATTATGTTCAGTTAAAAAAACAAGGACGTAATTATTCTGGCTTATGTCCTTTCCACGGTGAAAAAACACCATCCTTTTCTGTATCACCAGAAAAACAGATTTTTCATTGTTTTGGTTGTGGTAAGGGCGGAAATGTTTTTTCTTTTCTAATGGAGCATGACGGACTCACTTTTGTTGAATCGGTAAAAAAAGTGGCAGACATGAGTCATTTAGATGTGGCTATTGAGCTCCCTGAAGAACGGGATACAAGTAATTTGCCAAAAGAAACTTCTGAAACAGCAAAAATGGTGGAAATGCACCAGCTTACTGCCAAACTTTACCATTATATTTTAATGGAAACAGAAGAAGGCGCAGCAGCATTAACTTATTTGAAAGAGCGCGGTATGTCTGAACAGATGATGACCACTTTCCAAATTGGTTTTGCCCCTAATCACCATGCAACGATTACTTCTTTTCTAGAAAAACGTGGCATGGATTTACAATTAGCTGGTATGGCTGGACTTTTATCCGAACGAGATGATGGGCAAATGGTGGATCGTTTTCGTAATCGGATTATGTTTCCAATTACGAATGATCGTGGACAAATTATTGCCTTTTCTGGCCGATTATTTGATCGTGATGATGGTCCTAAGTATTTAAATAGCCCTGAAACGCCTGTTTTTAATAAGAGACGTACATTATTTCATTTTTCAGAAGCAAGACAGGCTATTAGGAAACAAGAAGAAATTACGCTCATGGAAGGATTTATGGATGTTATTTCTGCAGAAGAAGCTGGTGTTCAAAACGCAGTGGCTTCGATGGGGACAAGCTTAACGGAAGAACATGCTGATTTAATCAAACGGCTTACTAATCGAGCGATTATCTGCTATGACGGTGACCGTGCTGGAATTGAAGCAGCCTATAAAGCTGGCACACTTCTAGTTGAACGGAATCGTTTAGATGTTTTTGTTTTGCAACTTCCAGCAGGAAAAGATCCCGATGACTTTATTCGAGCAAGTGGTGCAGAAAAATTCAAAGAAATCTATAAACAGCAACGAATGACTTGGACTGCTTTCAAAATTCATTATTTGCGTAAAGAACGCAATTTGCAGAATGAGACAGATCAAATTGGTTATATTGATGATTGTTTACGCGAAATTGCGAAACTAGATCAAGCTGTCGAACGCGAATTATACTTAAAACAACTAGCAGATGAATTTGAATTAACGATAGAAACATTAAAACAACAGCTACAGCAATCACTAAAAAACAGTCAGAAATCACGACAAATGGCTAGTTATAATGAACCACCAATAGATGATTCTTTTATGGGAATGATGCCTCAAGAAGATACAGAAATGCCATTTTCTTTCGAGCAACCAACCCAAAAATTATCTGCCCATACAACCTCAGAGCAACAACTCATGAAAGCAATGATGGAGAGCCGAGATAATTTTCTTTTAATTAAGCAACTTCTTGGCGACACTACGTTTTACCATGATAATTACAAAGCGCTTTATACCTATCTAATTGGCTACTTTGCAGAAGGTAATGATGCGGACCCAACGAAATTTATGGATAGTGTTCCTGACGCTACAATGAAAGGACTTATCAGTAGCCTTGAAATGGTTATTAGTCCAGACGAACAAGGGAAACCCCAGTTTGAAGACTACATTAGAAGTCTAAAACGGTTTAAATTAGAACAAAAGAAAAAAGAACTTGAGCAGGAATTAGCGGCTTTTAGTCGTGAAAACGACAAAGAAAATGAAATTCGCGTCATGCTTGAAATTGTCCAACTCAACCGTCAGCTAAATAGCGGCCAATTGGATTAATAACGTTTTAAAACCGCTAAATGATGGTATTATTACCTAAGAGAAGCCTTTTAATAAGGTTAGCGGCATTTTGGAAGGAGGAATACAGGCAGTTATGAGTGATAAAACACAAAACACAAAACCAGTTGCTGAACTTAATGTTGAGCAAGTAAAAGAAGCCCTGATAGAAGAAGGTAAGAAAAAGGGGATTTTAACTTATGCGAAAATCGCTGCCAGATTAGCTCCATTCACTTTAGATTCCGATCAAATGGATGAGTATTTAGAACATGTTGGTGAAGCAGGGATTGAAGTTTCTGATGATGCAGATGACGAGGATCCAGATGAAACTGAACTTGTAAAAGAAGAAACCGAGTCCTTTGATTTAACAGATATGAGTGTCCCACCAGGCGTAAAAATTAATGACCCTGTTCGCATGTATCTAAAAGAAATTGGTCGAGTAGACTTACTTACAGCGGATGAAGAAATCGCCTTAGCAAAACGTATCGAAGCCGGCGACATTGAAGCCAAAGGACGTCTTGCAGAAGCCAATCTTCGTTTAGTAGTAAGTATTGCCAAACGTTATGTTGGTCGCGGTATGTTATTCCTTGATTTAATTCAAGAAGGTAACATGGGATTAATGAAAGCCGTTGAAAAATTCGATTTTAACAAAGGATTTAAATTCAGTACCTATGCAACATGGTGGATTCGTCAAGCGATAACCCGTGCGATTGCGGACCAAGCTAGAACAATCCGTATTCCAGTGCATATGGTTGAAACAATTAATAAATTAATCCGTGTGCAACGCTCCTTATTACAAGATTTAGGCCGCGATCCTTCACCAGAAGAAATTGGCGAAGAAATGGATTTACCAACAGAAAAAGTTCGCGAAATCCTAAAAATCGCGCAAGAGCCAGTTTCTCTTGAAACACCAATCGGCGAAGAAGACGATTCTCATCTAGGTGATTTCATTGAAGACCAAGATGCAACTTCACCGTCTGATCACGCAGCTTACGAATTATTAAAAGAACAACTGGAAGACGTGCTTGACACATTAACAGACCGAGAAGAAAACGTACTTCGCTTGCGTTTCGGTCTAGATGATGGTCGTACGCGTACTTTAGAAGAAGTTGGTCGTGTATTCGGGGTAACTCGTGAACGTATTCGTCAAATTGAAGCCAAAGCTTTACGTAAATTACGTCATCCAAGCCGCAGCAAACAATTGAAAGACTTCCTGGAATAAAGCACAACCGGGCAGGAGGACAAATCGTTCTCCTGTCTTTTTAATGATAAGGAAAGTAGGGAACCAAATGAACGAAGAGCAACTATCGAAGCGACTCGAAAAAGTGGCTTCTTACATAACAACAAATGAACGAATTGCAGACATCGGAAGTGATCATGCTTATTTACCATGTTTCGCCATTAAAAACGGCACTGCTTCGTTCGCGATTGCTGGTGAGGTAGTCGATGGCCCTTTCCAATCTGCACAAAAACAAGTTCGCTCATCCGGGTTAACAGAACAGATTGATGTAAGAAAAGGAAATGGTCTAGCAGTAATAGAAAAAGAAGATGCTATTGATACAATCGTTATCGCCGGAATGGGTGGCACATTAATTCGAACCATTTTAGAAGAAGGTGCTGCAAAATTAAACGGCGTAACCAAACTAATATTGCAACCTAATATCGCAGCATGGCAACTAAGAGAATGGTCCGAGCTAAACAACTGGTCTATTACATCGGAAGCAATTTTACGAGAAGATAATAAGATTTATGAAATTATCGTCTTAGAACCTTCTGAAAAACCAGTTACTTGGACGAAACAAGAAATCTTTTTTGGTCCGTGTTTATTGCAAGAACAAAATGCTATTTTTAAAAGCAAATGGCGACATGAAGCGAATACTTGGCAAAATATTATTCAAACCATTTCTAACAATCAACCTGTTTCAGTAGAAAATCAGGTGAAAATTCGTGAATTAGAACATAAAATCGCATTAGTAGAGGATGTGCTAAAATGAAAGTTGCAAATGGCTATGAGTACACCGCAATAATGGAAAAAATTGCACCAAAAAAACTCGCAATGGAAGGCGATCCTATTGGTTTGCAAGTAGGAGATTTATCAAGAAAAGTAAGAAAAATCATGTTTACCCTAGATGTATTAGAAGAAGTTGTGGATGAAGCTATTGAGAAAAAAGTGGATCTAATTATCGCGCATCATCCGTTCTTATATCGACCAACGCAACATATCGACACAACAACTAAACAAGGGAAAATGATTAAAAAATTAATTAAACATGATATTACTGTATTTGCTGCACATACAAACCTTGATATCGCTCAAGGAGGCGTGAACGATATTTTAGCAGATTTACTCCATTTGCAAGATACAACGATGATTGAGGAGACCTACTCCGAACCATATTGTAAAATCGCTGTGTATGTACCAGAAAATGAGTTAGAAAGCGTTCGTTTGGCACTTGTAAATAATGGTGCCGGACAAATTGGGACAGAATATACCGAGTGCACGTTCCATACGACAGGGATTGGTTCTTTCAAACCAGGTGCAAATGCCAACCCAACTATCGGTGAAAAAGAGACTTTGACTTCTATTCCTGAAGTTAAAATAGAAGCGATTTTCCCGCAGTATTTAACAGAAACTATCACTAAAGCAGTTAAAATTGCCCATCCATATGAAGAACCAGCGATTGATGTATATACGCTTGAAATGCAAACATATAAAGAGGGATTAGGACGTGTTGGTATGCTTCCTAAAAAACTCGGCATGGTTTCCTTTATTGATAAATTAAAAACAGCTTTCGCTATAGATAATGTTCGTTTTATTGGTGATTTGAAAACCACTGTTCAAAAAGTAGCTATCATTGGTGGCGATGGAAATAAATTTATTCACCAAGCAAAAGCCACTGGTGCAGATGTTTTTATTACTGGCGATGTTTATTATCATACAGGCCATGATCTATTAGCTATTAACCTTCCAACTATTGACGCAGGCCATAACATCGAAAAAGTGATGAAGGGTTACCTGAAAACCAAGATGGAAGAACAAGCAAAAATTTTGGATTATGAAGCAGAATTTATTGTTTCAGAGGTCAATACCGATCCCTTCCAATTTTGTTAATTAAAAACGACTAATCTCCATAAAAAGGAATTAGTCGTTTTTTCGTTATTTCGTTAAAAAATTAGGAAATTAGCATAATCGATTTGATTGTTTTGACAAAGTTGTCTTATCGCGCGCACGAATGACTTAATATGTGCTATAATGGCTACTAGGTATAGAACGGAGTGGAAATATTTTATGACGAAGAAATCAAGGTTTGACCAATTTGGCTTTCAACCTTTTATTGGACTTGCAATAGATAAATTAGGATTCTATGAGCCAACAGAAGTACAACAGAAGCTAATCCCAGGCATTTTAAAAGGTGAAAGTATCATTGGCCAATCTCAAACAGGTACAGGGAAAACCCATACTTTTATTTTGCCAATTATTAACAATGTGAATCCTGAAAAAGATGCAGTACAAGCGGTTATTACGGCACCAAGTCGTGAGCTTGCTACTCAAATTTATAATGAAATTCGCAAAGTAACCAAATACAGTGAAAAAGAAATCGCTGTACAACTTGTTATTGGTGGCACAGACAAACAACGTGCGATTGATAAACTGAAAAAGCAACCACAAATCATTGTCGGAACGCCTGGTCGTATCAATGACTTAATCCGTGAGCAAGCGTTATTTGTTCATACGGCGAAAACGCTCGTTATTGACGAAGCAGACATGACTCTGGATATGGGCTTCTTAAACGATGTCGACCATATCGCTGGAAAAATGCCGGCTAATTTACAAATGCTTGTTTTTTCTGCTACAATTCCGCAAAAATTAAAACCATTTTTAAGCAAATATATGGAAAATCCACGTTATGAGCACATTCAACCAAAAGTAGCTGCATCAAAAACAGTGGAACATCGCATTATGGCCACTCGTAGCCGTAATAAACTCGATTTACTTAAAAATGTTTTAGTTGGTTCACAGCCTTATTTAGCGATTGTTTTTACTAATACAAAAACAACAGCTGATGAAGTAGCAAACGGTTTAATCGAACGTGGGCTAAAAGTAGCGAAAATCCATGGTGATGTAAACCCTCGTGAACGTAAACGGACGATGAAACAAATCGAAAACTTAGATTATCAATATGTTGTTGCGACAGATTTAGCTGCTCGTGGTATTGATATTCAAGGAATTAGTCATGTCGTGAACTATGAGTTGCCCGATGACTTAGATTTCTACATTCACCGTACTGGTCGTACTGGTCGTGCCGGACATTCTGGTATTGCACTTACATTATTTGAACCAGCTGATGAAGACCGCTTAAACCAATTAGAAAAAATGGGAATCGAATTTAAGCACGTTGACTGGAAAAATAAAGAATTTGTTACACTTGAAGACCGCAACCGCCGTGCCAAACGTGAAGCGAAACGCGAAACAGCCGATCCACGTGAAATTGGTATGCGTAAAAAAGCAAAACAAAAAGGTAAACCAAACTATAAAAAGAAAATTAACTACAAAATGAACGAAATCAAACGTCGTGAAAGACGGAAAAAACGATAAGTGAGGAATAAATTTATGCTAAGATTAGGTTCTCATGTATCAATGAGTGGTAAGAAAATGCTTCTTGGCGCAAGTGAAGAGGCAGCTTCTTATGGCTCAAATACGTTTATGATTTATACTGGCGCTCCGCAAAACACGCGTAGAAAGCCAATTGAAGAATTAAATATTGAAGCCGGCTTAGAACACATGAAAGCACATGATATGGCTGACATCGTCGTTCACGCGCCGTATATCATCAATATTGGCAATTCAGTTAAGCCAGAAACCTTTGAACTAGGTGTTAATTTCTTGCAATCTGAAATTGAACGTACGCGTGCGCTTGGTGCCAAGCAAATCGTACTTCATCCTGGCGCTCATGTTGGCGAAGGGGCAGACAAAGGGATTAAACAAATTATCCAAGGTCTTAACGAAGCATTAATACATGATCAAGATGTACAAATCGCTTTAGAAACAATGGCAGGTAAGGGTTCTGAATGTGGTCGTACTTTTGAAGAAATTGCTCAAATCATAGACGGCGTAACGCACAATGAATTATTATCCGTTACTTTCGATACTTGTCACACACATGATGCTGGTTACGATATTGTGAATGATTTTGACGGGGTGTTAAATGAATTCGATAAAATCATCGGTGTCGATCGCTTAAAAGTATTACATATCAATGATAGCAAGAACGAGCGTGGAGCGCATAAAGACCGACATGCTAATATTGGTTTTGGTCATATTGGCTTTGACGCACTTCATTATATTGTACATCATCCGCAATTAGCTGACGTCCCGAAAATCCTTGAAACACCTTATGTTGGTGAAGATAAGGCATCAAAAAAAGCACCATATAAATGGGAAATCGCGATGTTAAGAAATGGCGAATTTGACCCAGATTTATTAAATAAAATCCAAAACAGTTAAAAAGGAGACGAAAATAATGACAAAAACACTTGTATTCGGTCATAAAAATCCAGATACAGATACGATTTGTTCTGCCATTAGTTACGCAGAATTAAAAAAAGCACAAGGAGCAGATATTGAAGCGGTTCGTTTAGGAGAGCTTAATAGTGAAACAGCTTTTGTTCTTGATTATTTCCAAGTAACAGCTCCTCGCCTAGTTCAAACAGTTGCGAATGAAGTTTCTGAAGTAGCACTTGTTGATCATAATGAACGCCAACAAAGCGTAGATGATATTGACGATGTGACAGTTACAGCTGTAGTTGACCATCACCGTATCGCAAACTTCGAAACATCTGATCCACTTTATTACCGTGCTGAACCAGTTGGATGCACTACTACAATCCTTCTAAAAATGTTCCGCGAAAATGAAGTAGAAGTAAGTAAAACAGTTGCAGGTCTAATGCTTTCCGCAATTATTTCAGACACACTTCTTTTCCAATCGCCAACGTGCACGGAAGAAGACAAAGTAGCTGCTCAAAAATTAGCACAGATTGCAGACGTTGAAATTCAATCATACGGCATGGAAATGCTAAAAGCAGGAGCAGATGTTAGCAAAAAAACAGTAGCTGAACTCCTACTAGATGCGAAAGAATTCAACATGAACGATAACAAAGTAGAAATCGCTCAAATCAATGTAGTGGATGTAAACGATGTACTTAGCCGTCGCGCAGAAGTGGAAGCACTTATGACACAAAACATTGTGGATAAAGGACTTGATTTATATCTATTCGTCATCACTAATATCCTAACTAATGACTCTGTTGGAATCGCTATTGGTTCAAAAACAGCAGTCGTAGAAGAAGCATATGGTGTTAAATTTGTCGAAAACCAAGCACCATTAAAAGGCGTTGTATCTCGTAAAAAACAAGTTGTTCCAATCTTAACGGATACATTTGCTAAATAATTATACGAACCTGGAAAAGCTCCAAGCTTTCCAGGTTTTTTTGTCTAATTTTTTAATTCGAAGTAATTACGATTTACATTTTCACTATTATTTTATATACTAGTAAAAGCGGCTAGCAAATGCTGTCAAAGGAGAAACATGAATGAACAAAATCATAGAAGTAAATAATGTAAGCTATCATTATGACAAAGAACATGCCTTAGAAAACATTCATTTTCAAGTTGCAAAAGGCAGTTTTACTGGTTTAATTGGCCCAAATGGTTCAGGTAAATCAACTATGTTAAAACTAATTCTTGGTGTACTCAAAAAACAACAAGGAAGCATCTCCTTATTTGGAGAAAAACAAGCAGATTTCAAAGACTGGGTCAAAATCGGCTTCGTTTCTCAAAAATCGAACGCCTTTAACTCCGCATTCCCAGCCACTGTGAAAGAAGTTGTCGCAAGCGGATTAACAAAGAAAAAAGGCTTATTTAAAACATTAAACAATAAAGATAAAGAAGACATAGATTACGCTTTGAAGCGAGTAGAAATGACAGATTATCTGCATCGCAACATCGGGGAGCTCTCTGGTGGACAACAGCAACGCGTTTTTATTGCACGTGCCTTGGTTAGCAGACCCGAACTGTTAATTTTAGATGAGCCAACCGTTGGAGTGGATGTCGAAAATGTCAAAGCTTTTTATGAACTTTTGGCCGAATTAAACCGGACAGAAGAAATGACACTTTTACTCGTGACACATGATTTGATGGCAGTGAATACGTATGTCAATCATGTTATTAGCATTAATAAGCGCATTATTTTCGACGGATCCGCACATGAATATCAACATTATTTGGCTGACCGTGAACTTGAAATATTAGCAGAACAGCGTAGAAGGGAGGATGCTTGTCTTGATTGCGACGCTTCTCCAGTATGATTTTATTCGTAATACATTTATTGTAGGACTTGTGATCGGTATTGTCGCTCCATTACTTGGAAGTTTTATCGTTGTTAGAAAACTTTCTTTAATGGCAGATGCACTGAGTCATGTGACGCTTGGTGGGATTGCAGTTAGTTTGTTTTTAAGTAAAACTTATTTGCCATTAGCTGCTCTTAATCCGCTATATCTAGGCTTTGGTTTTTCTGTTGTAGGATCTTTATTAATGGAAAAACTTCGCACCGTTTATAAGCATTTTGAGGAACTAGCAATTCCGATTATTATGTCGGCTGGTATGGGTTTCTCCGTAATTTTTATTTCCTTAGCAAATGGCTTTAATACAGATTTGTTTAGTTATTTATTTGGTAGTGTTAGTGCTGTTAGCCGCACGGATATGATTACGATTGTCGTTACCGCGATTATTGTATTTATCGTTATTTTATCTTTATATAAAGAACTATTTCTGTTATCATTTGATGAAGAATATGCGAAAGTTTCAGGTCTAAAAGCCAAAGTATTCGATGTTATTTTTATGGTATTAGTCGCTCTTGTAATAGCGTCTTCTATGCGAATCGTTGGTATTTTACTTGTGTCGTCTTTAATGACATTGCCTGTTGCAGCAGCTATTCGTATTGCTAAAGGGTTTAAACAAACCATTTTATTATCGATTTTATTTGGTGAAATTGCCGTTATCGGTGGTCTGTTTACCGCTTATTACTTGAATTTAGCGCCGGGTGGAGCCATCGTTATTATATCCGTGCTACTTTTAATCGTCACCATTTTATATCAAAAAATACGTCAAAAAATCTTAATTTCAAAACGAGGTGAGGAAAATGGGACTTACAGCAACTGAAGCACTCACGAAAATGAAGGAAAAAGGCTATAAACACACAGATAAACGTGAATTTCTAATTAACTTACTAGCTCGGAAAAATAAATATTTGACGGCAAAAGATGTCTTAGAAAATATGAAAGATGATTTCCCAGGAATAAGTTTTGATACGATTTACCGTAATCTCTCTTTATTTGTAGAATTAGGTATTTTTGAAGAAACAGATCTTTCTGGGGAACGAAACTTTCGCTTAGCTTGTACACACGAGCATCACCATCATCATTTTATTTGCATGAAATGTGGGAAAACAAAAGAAATAATGATGTGCCCAATGGATTTTTTAACCGAAGCTTTACCCGGTTACCAAATTGATGGTCATAAATTCGAGGTTTACGGTGAATGTCCAGAATGTTTACAAGCATCCTAATAGCAAAAAAGGTCCGAAATTCGGGCCTTTTTTTATTTTATGCCTAATGTTCATAGTTATTTCATATTTGTTTCTTATTCTGGACACTTTTTATCGTTAAAGTAAGAAGTAGCCGAAAGACGAAGGAGAGGAACAGTTTGACAAATTTAAAAAAAGTGATGATTTCTGTGATAGCAGCCACATTACTATTACTCGCTGGTTGCGGAAGTAGTGCTGTTGTAAAAACAGATGCAGGAAGCGTCACGCAAGACGAACTTTACGAAGCAATGAAAACGACTTATGGAAATGAGGTCGTACAACAGCTAACGTTTAAAAAAATCTTAGAAGATAAATACACTGTAACAGAAAAAGAAGTAAATGCAGAATACAAGAAATATGAAGAACAATACGGTGACTCATTTGAATCAACGTTATCCTCTAATAATCTGACAAAAACTTCTTTCAAAGAAAACTTAGAGTATAATTTACTTGTTCAAAAAGCAACAGAAGCAAACATGAATTTAAGTGAAAGCAAGCTAAAAACCTACTATAAAACTTGGGAACCAGATATTACCGTGCGCCATATTTTAGTAGACGATGAAGCTACAGCGAAAGAAATTCAAACGAAATTAAAAAACGGTGAAAAATTCACTGATTTAGCTAAAGAATATTCTACAGATACAGCAACTAGTACAAATGGCGGGCTTTTAGATCCATTTGGCCCCGGTGAAATGGACGAAACTTTTGAAAAAGCAGCCTATGCATTAGAAAATAAAGATGATGTAAGTGGCATTGTGAAATCTACCTACGGATATCACTTGATCCAATTAGTGAAGAAAACAGAAAAAGGCACTTACGCTAAAGAAAAAGCAAACGTAAAAGCCGCATATATTGAATCTCAATTAACCACAGAAAATATGACAGCTGCACTCAAAAAAGAGTTGAAAGCTGCTAATATTGATATTAAAGATAGTGATTTAAAAGATGCATTTGCAGATTACACAAGTATATCTTCAACAAGTTCCACAACAACAACATCTAACTAATATTACTTCGGATCCACCTATACGAAAAGCCCTTTACTGGTTTTGATTCCCGTCAAAAACACACTCCAGTAAAGGGCTTTTCTATGCAAATAAACGAATCATTGCCATGGAAATAATTCCAATAATAACAATCCACATTAAATTTTTAGTCAAAATAGCTGTTAAAATGGTAGGAAGTGATGCGAGTAAATTCTCTATATTAATTCCTGGAAAACCATTTTCCCTTGTAATTAATAAACTTTGAACGAACAGCGCAGTGAGGATACAAAGGGGGACATACGATAAATAACGAATCACCACATCAGGAAGCTGTAATTTACGAACAAAAATAAACGGCAAAACACGCGGTATAAACGTCACAAGACCACAACCAACAATGACAAATAAAGTGTAGGAACTTAACGCCATCTCTCTAAAATCACTCCCATCAAACATCCGAGTAAGGTTGCAGTTAAAATAGCTAGTTCTGGTGTCATCACACGCATAAAGAGAATTAAAAATATGGCAACTAGTATCATGACGAACAAACTCGTACTTATTTTTTTACTTTTATCACTCACTACTTGTAAATATAGCAAACCGATAAACATTGCAGACAACGCAAAGTCTAAACCAAATTGTTCTGGATTTGGGAGCCAGTTACCAATAAATGCCCCAACGATACAGGCGACAATCCATGCCAAGTAGGCAGTCACATTTATTCCGTGCATCCATTTGGCACTAACTGGCTTTTTATTACCAATCTGATTCATCGAAACCCCAAATGTTTCATCCGTCAGAAGGGCACCAATCCCAATATTATTCCACAAAGAATACTTCTTAAAATGAGGAGCTTCCGCCATACTCATCAAAAAATGCCTTGAATTAATTAAAAAAGTAGTAAAAATAATGGCTGAAATCGGACTTTGTAATAATAACAATCCAGAAATAATAAATTGTGCCGCGCCTGCATAAACAATAATCGCCAGTAGCGTCACTTCTAAAAGGCTTAAATGGGATGCTTTTCCAACAACTCCCGCAGCAATACCAATTCCCGCATAACCAAGCACGGTAGGAAGGCAAGCTTTAACACCATCATAAAAACTGAGCTCCTGTTCTTTTTCCATCAATACTCCCCCTTGAAACAACAACCTAGATATAATTATGCCAGGTTCTAAAAATCTATTTTCTTCGACTTCAGGTGTCTTAGTAATAGTCCTGCTTTGAATCGTTCCTTCTTTATTCCCATCAATAATTAAATTTCCTACTTAAACTGGGCGAGTATGTATGCGAGATATTCTTTCCTTCAAAGAAATCGCTCCTTTAAATCTAGCATCGATTTTTTTATCATATCATTTTTATGAAACAAAATCACGTAAACGGCGCCATAAAAAAAGCCACTTACGTATGCAAGTGGCTAAAGTTTATTTTTCTAAAATCGTCGGTTCGCTTGGAGGAATGGCGCGAATTGCAAGGAAAACAAAAATCATGCTCACGACCATATTAATTTCCATTCCAAACGGAACAATAATTTGTAGAGCTTCCATAATCATGGTGAAAACTGCTGCTAGAGTTATACTGTAAGAAGCAATCATCCAATTTTGTCGGAAGGCGATACCGGTTCTGCCAAATCCAGAAAGAATAAATCCGAAAAGCGCATAAAGTGCCACTCGGAAGAACACCGAACCTAGCGTAAAGATAAAGAGTACCAGTAAAGCAATCGGAATAAAGTACTTCGCTAATGATTCAATCGAATTATATAAATGAACTAAATCTGCTTTATCGCTAATTCCAGCTGTATCATAACTAACAGATTGTGAAACGCCAGCTGCAGTAATATAAATACTATCTGAAAGAAAAGCTACGGCACTATCATAAGAAGCGATTTTATTATCTACGTCATCTTTATCTAGTGTTCCGGAAGCGTCAAAATAAATATGTAGTTCATTTTGATCAATTGAGATAGGTATATTTTTTACATTATCATCCGTTAACACTAATTTGCCGTCCGTCACTTTAAAATCTGGAATTTCGTTGGTGATAGTTTCTTCGCCAACTTTGAGTGCATTTTTCGTCGTAATGTTCGTAAAGTATGCTAATGGAAGGAATGTTACAAAGGATAAAACAATAATGTACACGATGCTTTTTCTGATTTTATCATTTCGAAACGATGCTATATCCGCAGGGGAGTATAAACTCTTCCAGAAGCGTTTAAAAATATTCATTCTTTTTTCAACACCTCGCCTAATGGTTTAACTTTTGAGTTTCAGGGAAAAAGATACATGTATGTGCAAAAGAACGTACTTTTTCCACCTAAACTTAATCATAGCTTGAAATGGTTGCAAAATCAATGTTGAAACATCACTGAGCAGAAAAATTGCAAGCATTTCAGGAGCATGGTAGGCTAAATGGTGTAAGAAGAAACTGTTTTTAAGGCTTAGCGTAGTTCTATCGAAATAGGACATGAAACTTTTGCCTTATATGTCATTTCTTTTCACGTAAAAACAATACAAGGAGGAATTTTTAATGACTTACGAATTACCTAAATTACCTTATACTTATGATGCTTTGGAGCCGAATTTTGATAAAGAAACTATGGAAATTCACTATACAAAGCACCACAATACTTATGTAACAAAACTAAACGAAGCGGTTGCTGGTCATCCTGAACTTGCAAGCAAATCTGCGGAGGAATTAGTAGCTAACTTAGATAGCGTTCCTGAAGATATTCGCGGGGCTGTTCGTAACCACGGTGGCGGTCATGCTAACCATACATTATTCTGGTCTATTCTTAGCCCAAATGGTGGCGGCGCTCCAACTGGCGACTTAAAATCTGCTATCGAAAGCGAATTTGGTACTTTTGATGAATTTAAAGAAAAATTCAATGCAGCAGCTGCAGCACGTTTTGGTTCTGGCTGGGCTTGGCTAGTAGTTAACAACGGCAAATTAGAAATCGTTTCTACAGCTAACCAAGATTCTCCACTAAGCGATGGCAAAACACCGGTTCTTGGCTTAGATGTTTGGGAACATGCTTACTACCTTAAATTCCAAAACCGTCGTCCTGAATATATCGACACATTTTGGAATGTTATTAACTGGGATGAAGCTAATAAACGCTTTGACGCAGCTAAATAATAATTACAAGACTCACTTCGGTGGGTCTTTTTTAATTTCTAATGAATTTCTAATGAACTTACAGTGGAAAAATGATGTTATTTCAGCTACAATAGGGAAAGGTATTATTGAAAAGTGAGGTAACTATGCGTGAAACTAAATTTTAGAAAAAAGAAAAAAGATTCCACTAAGAAGAAACGCGCCATCATTCCACTACGTTTAAATATTCTATTCTTTATTATTTTTATATTATTCTCTGTATTAATTTTACGACTTGGTATCGTCCAAATCGTGCAGGGGGATACGTACAAACGTCAATTAGAAGAAACAGATAACGTAACAGTGTCCAAAAATGTGCCACGTGGTAGCATTTATGACCGGAATTACAATTTATTAGTTGGTAATTCAGCTGTTAAATCCATTACGTATACACGTAGCCAACAAACAGAAACAGCAGAAACACTTCACGTAGCTCAAACACTCCAAAAACTAATCACCGTTGAACCTGAAAAGTTAACGGACCGTGATTTAAAAGATTACTGGATTTTAACGCATCAAACCGAATCGTTAAATCGCTTATCCGCGA